>NZ_JBPIYZ010000018.1:0-603 GCF_051172415.1 Serratia sp. H402Y | reverse complement strand
AAAAGTCACACCATGGGAGTGGGTTGCAAAAGAAGTAGGTAGCTTAACCTTCGGGAGGGCGCTTACCACTTTGTGATTCATGACTGGGGTGAAGTCGTAACAAGGTAACCGTAGGGGAACCTGCGGTTGGATCACCTCCTTACCTAAAGATATTGCTTCGAGTGGCGTGCTCACACAGATTGTCTGATGAAAAAGTAACGAGCAAAAGCGTCATAAAAGTACGGTGTCGTGTCCCCTTCGTCTAGAGGCCTAGGACACCGCCCTTTCACGGCGGTAACAGGGGTTCGAATCCCCTAGGGGACGCCAAGCTTCCGACCCACCCGGTGAAAGCGGCGGTCTCAAGTATCTGACGATACACCATATCTTAAAGATGACTTCCGAGTCATGTTTAAGATATTGCTCTTTAACAATCTGGAACAAGCTGAAAATTGAAACATGACGGCTGAAATTTGTCCCTCCGTAGATGTACTGGGATGAAGAGTAACCTGTCATAGAGTCTCTCAAATGTTTGCAGCGCGAACGATGGAAACATCTTCGGGTTGTGAGGTTAAGTGACTAAGCGTACACGGTGGATGCCTAGGCAGTCAGAGGCGATGAAGGGCG
>NZ_JBPIYZ010000017.1:0-638 GCF_051172415.1 Serratia sp. H402Y | reverse complement strand
AAAAGAAGTAGGTAGCTTAACCTTCGGGAGGGCGCTTACCACTTTGTGATTCATGACTGGGGTGAAGTCGTAACAAGGTAACCGTAGGGGAACCTGCGGTTGGATCACCTCCTTACCTAAAGATATTAGTTCGCGTGGCGTGCTCACACAGATTGTCTGATAGAAAGTAACGAGCAGAAATACCTTTATAGGCTTGTAGCTCAGGTGGTTAGAGCGCACCCCTGATAAGGGTGAGGTCGGTGGTTCAAGTCCACTCAGGCCTACCACTTCTTGTAAGTGGAAAAGGTACTGCACGTGACTGTATGGGGCTATAGCTCAGCTGGGAGAGCGCCTGCCTTGCACGCAGGAGGTCAGCGGTTCGATCCCGCTTAGCTCCACCATATAGTCCGGTATTTCAATACTTCAGAGTATATTGGCGACAGTATGCTGCGAAGTATTTTGCTCTTTAACAATCTGGAACAAGCTGAAAATTGAAACATGACGGCTGAAATTTGTCCCTCCGTAGATGTATTGGGATGAAGAGTAACCTGTCATAGAGTCTCTCAAATGTTTGCAGCGCGAACGATGGAAACATCTTCGGGTTGTGAGGTTAAGTGACTAAGCGTACACGGTGGATGCCTAGGCAGTCAGAGGCGATG
>NZ_JBPIYZ010000016.1:0-1030 GCF_051172415.1 Serratia sp. H402Y | reverse complement strand
GCGATTAAGCGATAACTTTAGCAACAACACCAGCGCCTACAGTACGGCCGCCTTCACGGATTGCGAAACGCAGACCGTCGTCCATCGCGATTGGGTGAATCAGGGTTACAACCATGTTCACGTTGTCGCCTGGCATTACCATCTCTACGCCTTCTGGCAGTTCGATGGTACCGGTCACGTCAGTAGTACGGAAGTAGAACTGTGGACGGTAGCCTTTGAAGAATGGCGTGTGACGACCACCTTCATCTTTGCTCAGGATGTACACTTCAGATTCGAACTGGGTGTGCGGCTTGATGGAGCCTGGTTTAGCCAGTACCTGACCACGTTCGATTTCTTCACGTTTGATACCACGCAGCAGAACACCTACGTTCTCACCAGCACGGCCTTCGTCCAGCAGTTTGCGGAACATTTCAACGCCAGTACAGGTAGACTTAACGGTGTCTTTGATACCAACGATTTCAACTTCTTCGCCAACTTTGATGATACCGCGCTCAACACGACCGGTAACAACGGTACCACGACCGGAGATGGAGAATACGTCTTCGATTGGCAGCAGGAACGGCTTGTCGATAGCACGCTCTGGCTCTGGGATGTAGCTGTCCAGGGCTTCGGCCAGTTCGATGATTTTCGCTTCCCACTCAGCTTCGCCTTCCAGCGCTTTCAGCGCGGAACCGCGGATCACTGGCAGGTCGTCGCCTGGGAAGTCGTACGCGGACAGCAGTTCGCGAACTTCCATTTCTACCAGTTCCAGCAGCTCTTCATCATCAACCATGTCGCATTTGTTCATGAATACGATGATGAAAGGAACGCCAACCTGACGACCCAGCAGGATGTGCTCACGGGTCTGAGGCATTGGGCCGTCAGTCGCAGCAACTACCAGGATCGCGCCGTCCATCTGAGCAGCACCGGTGATCATGTTTTTCACGTAGTCGGCGTGCCCTGGGCAGTCAACGTGCGCGTAGTGGCGAGTCGGGGTGTCATACTCAACGTGAGAGGTGTTGATGGTGATACCACGAGCTTTTTCTTCTGG
>NZ_JBPIYZ010000015.1:0-1723 GCF_051172415.1 Serratia sp. H402Y | reverse complement strand
AATATCTTTAGGTAAGGAGGTGATCCAACCGCAGGTTCCCCTACGGTTACCTTGTTACGACTTCACCCCAGTCATGAATCACAAAGTGGTAAGCGCCCTCCCGAAGGTTAAGCTACCTACTTCTTTTGCAACCCACTCCCATGGTGTGACGGGCGGTGTGTACAAGGCCCGGGAACGTATTCACCGTAGCATTCTGATCTACGATTACTAGCGATTCCGACTTCATGGAGTCGAGTTGCAGACTCCAATCCGGACTACGACGTACTTTATGAGGTCCGCTTGCTCTCGCGAGGTCGCTTCTCTTTGTATACGCCATTGTAGCACGTGTGTAGCCCTACTCGTAAGGGCCATGATGACTTGACGTCATCCCCACCTTCCTCCAGTTTATCACTGGCAGTCTCCTTTGAGTTCCCGGCCGAACCGCTGGCAACAAAGGATAAGGGTTGCGCTCGTTGCGGGACTTAACCCAACATTTCACAACACGAGCTGACGACAGCCATGCAGCACCTGTCTCAGAGTTCCCGAAGGCACCAATCCATCTCTGGAAAGTTCTCTGGATGTCAAGAGTAGGTAAGGTTCTTCGCGTTGCATCGAATTAAACCACATGCTCCACCGCTTGTGCGGGCCCCCGTCAATTCATTTGAGTTTTAACCTTGCGGCCGTACTCCCCAGGCGGTCGATTTAACGCGTTAGCTCCGGAAGCCACGCCTCAAGGGCACAACCTCCAAATCGACATCGTTTACAGCGTGGACTACCAGGGTATCTAATCCTGTTTGCTCCCCACGCTTTCGCACCTGAGCGTCAGTCTTCGTCCAGGGGGCCGCCTTCGCCACCGGTATTCCTCCAGATCTCTACGCATTTCACCGCTACACCTGGAATTCTACCCCCCTCTACGAGACTCTAGCTTGCCAGTTTCAAATGCAGTTCCCAGGTTGAGCCCGGGGATTTCACATCTGACTTAACAAACCGCCTGCGTGCGCTTTACGCCCAGTAATTCCGATTAACGCTTGCACCCTCCGTATTACCGCGGCTGCTGGCACGGAGTTAGCCGGTGCTTCTTCTGCGAGTAACGTCAATTGATGAGCGTATTAAGCTCACCACCTTCCTCCTCGCTGAAAGTGCTTTACAACCCGAAGGCCTTCTTCACACACGCGGCATGGCTGCATCAGGCTTGCGCCCATTGTGCAATATTCCCCACTGCTGCCTCCCGTAGGAGTCTGGACCGTGTCTCAGTTCCAGTGTGGCTGGTCATCCTCTCAGACCAGCTAGGGATCGTCGCCTAGGTGAGCCATTACCCCACCTACTAGCTAATCCCATCTGGGCACATCTGATGGCAAGAGGCCCGAAGGTCCCCCTCTTTGGTCTTGCGACGTTATGCGGTATTAGCTACCGTTTCCAGTAGTTATCCCCCTCCATCAGGCAGTTTCCCAGACATTACTCACCCGTCCGCCGCTCGTCACCCGGGGAGCAAGCTCCCCTGTGCTACCGCTCGACTTGCATGTGTTAAGCCTGCCGCCAGCGTTCAATCTGAGCCATGATCAAACTCTTCAATTAAAAGCTTGATGTGCTTCCACTCGAGAAGCGATGCTCAAAGATTTACTGCATGAATTTTACTTCAGTTAGTCACTCTTCAAGACTTGATATTTTTTTGCATCCGAAGATGCTGGATATCGTCTTGTGGAGTGCCCACACAGATTGTCTGATAAATTGTTAAAGAGCAGTG
>NZ_JBPIYZ010000014.1:0-1997 GCF_051172415.1 Serratia sp. H402Y | reverse complement strand
CCGGCGGCTTACTTCAGCAGCGCCTGCGCCTTGGCCACCACGTTGTCCACGGTGAAGCCGAACTCGGCGAACAGCTGCTCCGCCGGCGCCGACTCACCGAAGGTGGTCATGCCCACGATAGCGCCGTTCAGGCCCACGTACTTGTACCAGTAGTCCGCGATACCCGCTTCCACCGCCACACGCGCCGTTACCGCCGCCGGCAGCACCGACTCGCGGTACGCCGCATCCTGCTTGTCGAACGCGTCGGTCGACGGCATCGACACCACGCGCACCTTGCGGCCCGCCGCGGTCAGTTTGTCCGCCGCCTCCACCGTGATGCCCACTTCGGAGCCGGTGGCAATCAGGATAACGTCCGGCGTGCCCGCACAGTCTTTCAGCACGTAGCCGCCGCGGTACACGTTCGCCAGCTGCTCTGCGGTGCGCGGCTGCTGGGTCAGGTTCTGGCGCGAGAACACCAGCGTGGTCGGGCCGTCGTTGCGCTCGATGCCGTACTGCCACGCCACCGCCGATTCCACCTGGTCACACGGACGCCAGGTGCTCATGTTCGGGGTCACGCGCAGGCTCGCCAGCTGCTCCACCGGCTGGTGGGTCGGGCCGTCTTCGCCCAGACCGATGGAGTCGTGGGTGTAGACGAACACGTTGCGCAGCTTCATCAGCGCCGCCATGCGCACCGCGTTGCGGGCGTATTCCACGAACATCAGGAAGGTCGCCGAGTACGGCAGGAAGCCGCCGTGCAGCGCGATGCCGTTGGTGATGGCGGTCATGCCGAACTCGCGCACGCCGTAATGAATGTAGTTGCCCGCCGGGTCAACGTTCAGCGCTTTCGAACCGGACCATAGGGTCAGGTTGCTCGGCGCCAGGTCGGCGGAGCCGCCCAGGAACTCCGGCAGCACCTTGCCGAACGCTTCCAGCGCGTTCTGCGACGCCTTGCGGCTGGCGATGTTGGCCGGGTTGGCCTGCAGTTTTTCCACGAACGCCTTGGCGTCCGCTTTCCAGTCCGCCGGCAGCTCGCCGTTCATGCGGCGCTTGAACTCGGCGGCCAGTTCCGGGAAGGCCCTGGCGTAGGCGGCGAACTTGTCGTTCCAGGCCGCTTCTTTGGCCTGACCGGCTTCCTTGGCGTCCCACTGGGCGTAGATGTCCTGCGGGATTTCAAAGGCGGCGTATTTCCAGCCCAGCGCTTCGCGGGTGGCGGCCACTTCGGCGGCGCCCAGCGCGGCGCCGTGCACGTCATGGGTGCCGGCCTTGTTCGGCGAACCGAAGCCGATAACGGTCTTGCACATCAGCAGCGACGGCTTGTCGGTCACCTTGCGGGCTTCTTCAATCGCGGCCTTGATGGCGTCCGGGTTGTGGCCGTCGACGTTGCGCACCACGTGCCAGCCGTAGGCTTCGAAACGCAGGGCGGTGTCGTCGGTGAACCAGCCGTCGACGTGGCCGTCGATGGAGATGCCGTTGTCATCGTAGAAGGCGGTCAGCTTGCCGAGCTTGAGGGTGCCGGCCAGGGAGCAGACTTCGTGCGAGATGCCTTCCATCATGCAGCCGTCGCCCATGAAGGCGTAGGTGTGGTGGTCGACGATGTCGTGACCAGGGCGGTTGAACTGCGCCGCCAGGGTGCGTTCGGCGATGGCGAAGCCGACGGCGTTGGCGATGCCCTGGCCCAGCGGGCCGGTGGTGGTCTCAACGCCCGGGGTGTAACCGTACTCCGGGTGGCCCGGGGTTTTGGAATGGAGCTGACGGAAGTTTTCCAGCTCGCGCATCGGCAGGTCGTAGCCGGTGAGGTGCAGGAGGCTGTAAATCAACATGGAGCCGTGGCCGTTGGAGAGCACGAAACGGTCGCGGTCAGCCCAGTGCGGGTTAGTCGGGTTGTGGTTGAGGTAGTCGCGCCACAGGACTTCGGCGATGTCCGCCATGCCCATAGGGGCCCCCGGGTGGCCGGAATTTGCTTTTTGTACGGCGTCCATGCTGAGTGCGCGGATGGCGTTGGCAAGCTCTTTACGAGA
>NZ_JBPIYZ010000013.1:0-3198 GCF_051172415.1 Serratia sp. H402Y | reverse complement strand
TTTGATGCCTGGCAGTGTCCTACTCTCGCATGGGGAGACCCCACACTACCATCGGCGCTACGGCGTTTCACTTCTGAGTTCGGCATGGGGTCAGGTGGGACCACCGCGCTATTGCCGCCAGGCAAATTCTGTTTCATTCCAACCGCTTCACTTCCGTGAAGCCATCAGAACCAATCTCGGAACGTCGCTGAAAATCTCTCTAAAAACACCTTCGGTGTTGTAAGGTTAAGCCTCACGGATCATTAGTACTGGTTAGCTCAATGCATCGCTGCACTTACACACCCAGCCTATCAACGTCTTAGTCTTAAACGTTCCTTCAGGGGCCTTGAAGGCCCAGGGAAGACTCATCTTGAGGCAAGTTTCGCGCTTAGATGCTTTCAGCGCTTATCTTTTCCGCACTTAGCTACCGGGCAATGCCATTGGCATGACAACCCGAACACCAGTGGTGCGTTCACTCCGGTCCTCTCGTACTAGGAGCAACCCCTCTCAATCTTCCAACGCCCACGGCAGATAGGGACCGAACTGTCTCACGACGTTCTAAACCCAGCTCGCGTACCACTTTAAATGGCGAACAGCCATACCCTTGGGACCTACTTCAGCCCCAGGATGTGATGAGCCGACATCGAGGTGCCAAACACCGCCGTCGATATGAACTCTTGGGCGGTATCAGCCTGTTATCCCCGGAGTACCTTTTATCCGTTGAGCGATGGCCCTTCCATTCAGAACCACCGGATCACTAAGACCTACTTTCGTACCTGCTCGAGCCGTCACTCTCGCAGTCAAGCTAGCTTATGCCTTTGCACTAACCTCACGATGTCCGACCGTGATTAGCTAACCTTCGTGCTCCTCCGTTACTCTTTGGGAGGAGACCGCCCCAGTCAAACTACCCACCAGACACTGTCCTCACCCCAGATTATGGGGCCGAGTTAGAACATCAAACATTAAAGGGTGGTATTTCAAGGATGGCTCCACGCAGACTGGCGTCCACGCTTCAAAGCCTCCCACCTATCCTACACATCAAGGCTCAATGTTCAGTGTCAAGCTATAGTAAAGGTTCACGGGGTCTTTCCGTCTTGCCGCGGGTACACTGCATCTTCACAGCGAGTTCAATTTCACTGAGTCTCGGGTGGAGACAGCCTGGCCATCATTACGCCATTCGTGCAGGTCGGAACTTACCCGACAAGGAATTTCGCTACCTTAGGACCGTTATAGTTACGGCCGCCGTTTACTGGGGCTTCGATCAAGAGCTTCGCCTTGCGGCTGACCCCATCAATTAACCTTCCAGCACCGGGCAGGCGTCACACCGTATACGTCCACTTTCGTGTTTGCACAGTGCTGTGTTTTTATTAAACAGTTGCAGCCAGCTGGTATCTTCGACTGGCTTCAGCTCCATCCGCGAGGGACTTCACCTACATGCCAGCGTGCCTTCTCCCGAAGTTACGGCACCATTTTGCCTAGTTCCTTCACCCGAGTTCTCTCAAGCGCCTTGGTATTCTCTACCTGACCACCTGTGTCGGTTTGGGGTACGATTTAATGTTACCTGGAGCTTAGAGGATTTTCCTGGAAGCAGGGCATCAACTACTTCTGCACCGTAGTGCATCGTCATCACGCCTCAGGGTTGATATGCAACCGGATTTACCAGGTCACACCCCCTACACGCTTAAACCGGGACAACCGTCGCCCGGCCAGCCTAGCCTTCTCCGTCCCCCCTTCGCAGTAACACCAAGTACAGGAATATTAACCTGTTTCCCATCGACTACGCTTTTCAGCCTCGCCTTAGGGGTCGACTCACCCTGCCCCGATTAACGTTGGACAGGAACCCTTGGTCTTCCGGCGAGCGGGCTTTTCACCCGCTTTATCGTTACTTATGTCAGCATTCGCACTTCTGATACCTCCAGCAACCCTCACAGGCCACCTTCAACGGCTTACAGAACGCTCCCCTACCCAACAACGCCTAAGCGTCGCTGCCGCAGCTTCGGTGCATGGTTTAGCCCCGTTACATCTTCCGCGCAGGCCGACTCGACCAGTGAGCTATTACGCTTTCTTTAAATGATGGCTGCTTCTAAGCCAACATCCTGGCTGTCTATGCCTTCCCACATCGTTTCCCACTTAACCATGACTTTGGGACCTTAGCTGGCGGTCTGGGTTGTTTCCCTCTTCACGACGGACGTTAGCACCCGCCGTGTGTCTCCCGTGATAACATTCTTCGGTATTCGGAGTTTGCATCGGTTTGGTAAGCCGGGATGGCCCCCTAGCCGAAACAGTGCTCTACCCCCGAAGATGAGTTCACGAGGCGCTACCTAAATAGCTTTCGGGGAGAACCAGCTATCTCCCGGTTTGATTGGCCTTTCACCCCCAGCCACAAGTCATCCGCTAATTTTTCAACATTAGTCGGTTCGGTCCTCCAGTTAGTGTTACCCAACCTTCAACCTGCCCATGGCTAGATCACCGGGTTTCGGGTCTATACCTTGCAACTATTCGCCCAGTTAAGACTCGGTTTCCCTACGGCTCCCCTATACGGTTAACCTTGCTACAAAATATAAGTCGCTGACCCATTATACAAAAGGTACGCAGTCACACCACGAAGGTGCTCCCACTGCTTGTACGTACACGGTTTCAGGTTCTATTTCACTCCCCTCGCCGGGGTTCTTTTCGCCTTTCCCTCACGGTACTGGTTCACTATCGGTCAGTCAGGAGTATTTAGCCTTGGAGGATGGTCCCCCCATATTCAGACAGGATGTCACGTGTCCCGCCCTACTCATCGAACTCACGACCTGTGCATTTTAGTGTACGGGGCTATCACCCTTTGCTGCGCGACTTTCCAGACGCTTCCACTAACACACAAGCCGATTCAGGTTCTGGGCTCCTCCCCGTTCGCTCGCCGCTACTGGGGGAATCTCGGTTGATTTCTTTTCCTCGGGGTACTTAGATGTTTCAGTTCCCCCGGTTCGCCTCATGCCACTATGTATTCATGACATGATAGTGTGTCGAAACACACTGGGTTTCCCCATTCGGGTATCGCCGGTTATAACGGTTCATATCACCTTACCGACGCTTTTCGCAGATTAGCACGCCCTTCATCGCCTCTGACTGCCTAGGCATCCACCGTGTACGCTTAGTCACTTAACCTCACAACCCGAAGATGTTTCCATCGTTCGCGCTGCAAACATTTGAGAGACTCTATGACAGGTTACTCTT
>NZ_JBPIYZ010000012.1:0-5589 GCF_051172415.1 Serratia sp. H402Y | reverse complement strand
CACCGGTGATCATGTTTTTCACGTAGTCGGCGTGCCCTGGGCAGTCAACGTGCGCGTAGTGGCGAGTCGGGGTGTCATACTCAACGTGAGAGGTGTTGATGGTGATACCACGAGCTTTTTCTTCTGGTGCGTTATCGATCTGGTCGAAAGCACGTGCAGAACCGCCGTAGGTTTTAGCCAGAACGGTAGTGATCGCTGCAGTCAGGGTAGTTTTACCGTGGTCAACGTGGCCGATAGTACCGACGTTAACGTGCGGTTTTGTACGTTCAAACTTTTCTTTAGACATCGATTGTCCCTCTAAGACACGGATAAATCGGTGGTATCACCACATCAACCAAGCATTTGCTCGTTGAATCCAGAACAGAAAGAAAATCAGGGGGCGAGAAATTAAGAAGTGGTGCTGATAGGCAGATTCGAACTGCCGACCTCACCCTTACCAAGGGTGCGCTCTACCAACTGAGCTATATCAGCACATCTTGGAGCGGGCAGTGGGAATCGAACCCACATCATCAGCTTGGAAGGCTGAGGTAATAGCCATTATACGATGCCCGCATCCTGGAACTCGGCTACCTGATTTTTCTGTAGAATTTTGGGGATAGAGCAGGATTGTTCATCACTCGGCTCGTATCCTTCGGGCCGGCTGCGCCTCGCGCTGCACAACTCGAACCTTGCCGAAGGCTTTCGCCCTCTCCTCCCGCCATCAACCGTTGCGGTGTTTATCGCATCTCAGTTAATCGCCGAAGGCAAGATTTGGTGGTGGGGGAAGGATTCGAACCTTCGAAGTCTGTGACGGCAGATTTACAGTCTGCTCCCTTTGGCCGCTCGGGAACCCCACCAGATTTTAACTACTTGTGACTTGAATGGTGCCGGCTACCGGAATCGAACTGGTGACCTACTGATTACAAGTCAGTTGCTCTACCTACTGAGCTAAGCCGGCATCAAGTGCAGCGCATTCTAGGTAGAGCGGGCGACCTATGCAACAAAAAAATTGCTTTACGCGCACTTTCGCTCATAAATCAGTCAATTTTGCATGCTGTCATGCAATTCGCAGCCTGTGGCGTGCAAACATTCATCACTTGCGGCAATCATTCTCTACAATTTTATCCACTTTTTGCAAGCTTTGAACGCCCTTTTCTCCGTGTCGGGCTTCTCAAAACACGTAACCCACGGCGGTAAACCGTGAGCGGGATCGATGCACCAAAAAGAGGATGGCTGCCCTGGTTCGTGGCGTGAACTACACTTATTCCTCGCCCTTTCGCCGTGGCTATGCCTTTTATCGCTCTGGCGCAGTTATTGCTTATCTTCATTACCCCCATATCTGGAGGAATGACCGATGAAAATAGTGCCTATCAACGCCGCTACGCTCCCGATTTATCGCGATGAATTGGCTCGCCTGTTGACCGATGCGGTCACCCACGGCGCTTCAGTGGGCTACGACACCTTAATCCCGCATGAAGACGCCGAGAGTTACTTCCACAGCCTGCGTCCGGCCTTGGCCAAGGGTGAGCTGCTATTGTGGATTGCCCGCGACGAACGCGGCGTCGTTGGCACCGTTCAACTCGAGCTCTGCCAGAAACCGAATGGCCGTAATCGTGCGGAGGTAGTGAAACTGCTGGTTCATAGCCGCGCTCGTCGCAACGGCGTAGGCCTGGCGCTAATGAAGACGTTGGAGCAAGCGGCACTGCAACAGCAGCGCGGGCTACTGTATCTGGATACACAGGCCGGTTCGGCGGCAGAAGCACTTTATCGCAGTCTGGGCTATCGCTGCCTGGGTGAAATGCCTGACTATGCGGCCGGACCCGATGGCTATTACCACTCAACCGTCATTTATTACAAACGTCTGTTCACCGTGACCCCGTCTTCACGCGCTATCGCCAGCTAACCTTCAGGCGGTATCCTGACTCCATGATACCGCCTTGCAACCCCGCTTTATCAACTGCGTGCCGCTTCGCACAATTGACATAAACTGCTGCCTATCGACAACTTTTGCGAAAAAAGTCTACGCCAAAAACGAAGCTGTCTATAATATGCAGCTTGTTTATTCTCTGGAGTTGGCGTCCGGCGCCTTTCCCAACCTGCGTTAACAGGCAGAATTTGGCTTATGATAAAAAGAGATCAATCTTTAGCAACGCCTTACCTACAGTTCGATCGTACCCAGTGGGCTGCGTTGCGAGATTCGGTGCCGCTGACGTTGTCGGAAGAAGAGATCGTTAAACTGAAAGGGATTAACGAAGATCTCTCGTTGGAAGAAGTAGCGCAGATTTATCTGCCGCTGTCACGACTGTTGAACTTCTATATCAGTTCCAACCTGCGCCGGCAGGCGGTACTGGAACAATTCCTCGGCACCGACGGGCAAAAGATTCCCTATGTCATCGGCATCGCCGGCAGCGTAGCCGTCGGCAAGAGCACGACCGCACGTCTGTTGCAGGCGCTGCTGAGCCGCTGGCCGGAACACCGCAGCGTTGAGCTGATCACGACCGACGGCTTCTTGCATCCAAACAAGGTGCTGAACGAACGCGGTTTGATGAAGAAAAAAGGCTTCCCGCAGTCTTACGATATGCATAGCCTGGTGAAGTTCGTGTCGGAAGTGAAATCCGGCGCCAAACGTGTCACCGCCCCGGTTTATTCCCATTTGATCTATGACGTTGTGCCCGAAGGTAATAAAGTCATCGAACAGCCGGACATTCTTATCCTGGAAGGGCTTAACGTATTGCAAAGCGGTATGGATTATCCTCACGATCCGCATCGCGTATTCGTTTCCGACTTCGTCGACTTCTCTATATATGTCGATGCGCCGGAGACGCTATTGCAAAGCTGGTATATCAACCGTTTCCTGAAATTCCGTCAGGGCGCATTTTCCAATCCTGATTCTTATTTCCATAATTATTCAAAATTGCCGGAACCGGAGGCGATTAATATCGCCACGCAATTATGGAATGAAATCAATGGATTGAATTTGCAGCAGAACATACTGCCTACCCGCGAACGCGCGAGCCTGATTATGACCAAAAGCGCCAACCATGCCGTTGAAAGCGTGCGTTTAAGAAAATAAGCCTACCGAACGATCAAGGGGACGCTGCCGTCCCCTTGTCTTTTCTCACTATTCCGCGCTGCGCAGCGATATCTCTCCGCCGATAAAGGGTTTGATTTCCCCTTCTTGTTCCAGCAGGAGTGCACCTTGCGCGTCGATACCCCGGGCGATACCCACAATCTGTCGCTCGCCAATCAGCAGTTTGACCGGTCTGTCGATAAAATTATCCAGCGTGCGCCAACGGCCAATGAATGGCGCCAGCCCATCTATCTCGAATTGTTTTAATGACTGCCGCAATTCATTAAGCAGAGTGGCGGTGAGCTCATTACGATCGATGTTAATACCGGCTTCTTGCAGGTTGATCCAACCTTGATTGATCCCACTCGCATTGGTATCCCGCATCGCCAAATTAATGCCGGCGCCGATGACCAACTGAGCCGCATCGCCGGTTTTCCCCGTCAACTCGACCAAGATCCCTGCCAATTTGCGATCGTTCAGGTAAAGATCGTTGGGCCATTTGACTCGCACGTCTTTAGCGCCAAGACGCTGCAAGACCTCCGCCATCACCATGCCGATCACCAGGCTCAGCCCCATCGCCGCAGCCGGCCCCTGTTCCAATCGCCAAAACATCGACAGGTATAAATTGGCGCCAAACGGCGAAATCCACTGACGCCCACGACGACCGCGGCCGGCCAGTTGGTACTCAGCGATGCAGGCATCGCCAGATTGCAGCGTTTCGATACGATCCAGTAAATATTGATTGGTAGAGTCTACGACCGGCAGCACGGTAACTCGCTTGTCGTCCAGCCCTCTAAGAATGCGTTCCGCCTCCAATAGCTGCATGGGAGCAGGCAAGCTGTATCCTTTCCCCGGTACAGTAAAGACATCCAGCCCCCACTCGCGAACGGTTTGAATATGCTTATTGATCGCGGCGCGGCTCATGCCCAATGACTCACCGAGCTGTTCCCCGGAATGGAATTCACCGTCGGCCAATAGCGCGATCAGTTTTAACGGGACCTTGATATCTCTCATGACAGCACCACCACAGCGTTCAATTCGCCAGTTGCGCCAATGAAACGCACCTCAGGTTCCAGCCATACGCCAAATTTATCGGCCACAGTCTTACGGACATGGCGCGCCAGAGCCACCACATCCTGACTATGCGCATTATCGATATTCACCAGCACCAGCGCCTGCTGGCGGTGTACGGCTGCGCCACCGATGCGATACCCCTTCAGTTCGCACTGATCGATCAGCCAGCCAGCGGCCAGCTTCACCTGACCATCCTGCTGCGGATAATGCGGCATGCCGGGATATTGTGTGATGAGTTCTGCGGCTTTCCCCGCGTTCACCAGCGGATTCTTGAAGAAACTGCCGGCATTACCGGTTTCGCGCGGGTCCGGCAGCTTGCTGCGGCGCATGGAACATACGGATTCGAATACCTGAAGTGGCGTCACCGTGGCGGGATCCAGCTTGGCCAGATCGCCATAGCTCAACTTGGGTTGCCACTGCTTGCTCAGACGCAGACCCAGCCCGACAATGGCATGCCCAGTTTGGAAGCGATGTTTGAAAATGCTTTCCCGATAGCCGAAACCACAATCGGCTGCCGGAATGCGATCGATGGCACCCGTAGAGAAGTCCAGCAGGTCGACATACTCACAGACATCTTTCAATTCGACGCCATAGGCACCGATATTCTGGATAGGCGCGGAGCCGGCCAATCCAGGAATCAACGCCAGGTTCTCCAACCCGCAGATCCCGGCCTGCAGCGTATATTGCACCAGATCGTGCCAATTCTCACCGGCGCTGACATGGAGATACCAGGCATCGTTATCCTCTCGAACATCGATGCCCTTTAGTTGGTTAACCATGACCGTACCCGAAAAGTCTTCCAGGAACAGTACGTTGCTACCTTCACCGAGAATCAGCAGTGGCTCCTGACGCTTGCGCGTTTGTTGCCAGACTTTGAGCATCAACTCAATTCTATCGGCGATGACCAGGTGCGCTGCGTTGACCGGGAGCGCAAAAGTATTGTGGTTTTTTAAAGACGCGCTTTCAGTAGACATAACGTTCAGTACCCATGCGGAAATAATCTTTTGCTTAGTCTACTCGATTCGAAGCGTCTGGCTAATATTTGTTTTAATTAACGTGAAATTTATCGAGTAATGCACTGAAGAATTAGGATTTATCTTTGATATAACAGGATAATTCTTATCAACATGTTCATAAATAGGCATTTTTATTATTTAAATAATAATCTGAATCTATCAATTATATATTGAGCTGGTTATTCTCCTGCTCAAAAGCATTATACGTGCTTATGTAAATAAGCAACGTCCGCTGAAATAGGTATTTTTCTAAGCAATAGATACGATCAGGGGATTTATTTTACGCATAGCAAAAAGCCCTGAACGTCAGTTCAGGGCTTTCGGCTTTGTTTGATGCCTGGCAGTGTCCTACTCTCGCATGGGGAGACCCCACACTACCATCGGCGCTACGGCGTTTCACTTCTGAGTTCGGCATGGGGTCAGGTGGGACCACCGCGCTATTGCCGCCAG
>NZ_JBPIYZ010000011.1:0-18142 GCF_051172415.1 Serratia sp. H402Y | reverse complement strand
GATCGGGCGGGCATAGCCGCGCGCCAGGTTGATCTGGCCGGCGTCGGAGAAGATGTATTCGCGCGCCAGCTTGGCGGCGTTCGGGTGCTTGGCGTATTTATTGATGATGGTGGTGTAGCCGGAGGTGATCGAGCCGTCCGACGGGATCAGCACTTCAAAACGGGTTTTGTCGATCTGATCGCGGTAGTTCAGGCCGTTGAAGTCCCACACCACGCCAACCTGCACTTCCCCTTTCTCCAGTGATGCGATCACCGGGTTACTCAGGCTCAGGCGGCCGGCCTTGGCCAGCTTGCCGAAGAATTCCAGGCCCGGCTTGAGGTTTTTCTCGTTGCCGCCCATGGCGTAGGTGGCCGCCAGCACGCCGCTGGCCGCCTGCGACGCGGTGCCGACGTCGCCGATGGTGACCTGATAGCTGCCCTTGAGCAGATCGGCCCAGCTGTGCGGGATGTCTTTCACCTGCTGCTTGTTGATGATGAAGGCGATGGTGCCGGTGTAAGCCAGCGCCCAGTGGCCGTCTTTGTCTTTCGCCCACTCCGGCACCTGATCCCAGGTAGAGGGTTTGTAGGGCTGCGTTACGCCCTTCTGCACCGCCACCGGGCCAAAGGCCGCGCCGACGTCACCGATGTCCGCCGTGGCGTTGTTCTTTTCCGCATCAAATTTGGCGATCTCCTGCGCGGAGCTCATGTCGGTATCGACATGTTTCAGGCCGTACTTGCTCAACAGATCTTGCCAGGTGCCTTTCCAGTTGGCCCAGCTGTCCGGCATGCCGACGCTGTTGACTTCGCCTTCTTTCTTCGCGGCCTGCTCCAGCGCCGCCAGATCGGTATCCGCGGCCCAGCTCATCTGGCTGGATAACACGATGGCACTGGTTAACACAGAAGCGCACAAACGTTTCATAACTGATGCTCCAGGTGGTAGTGTGGGGATGGCTGGACTAGTCCAGCAAGGACCAAACCAATCTAACGGACGAATGTGATAATTATATGTCAGCTTAAAAAAGCGACAGTTTTATCCCCCATTGCAACGGCGAAAACGCGACGCTGGTCTACCTTAAGGAAGGCCAAACGCACTGAAACGGGACACCCGCTGTATGAGTGAAGCACCGACGACCGTCGCCACCATCTGCCAAACGCTGAGCGCCCGCATCACCGCCGGCGAGTTCGCCGCGGGCGGCAAGCTGCCCTCCGAACGCGCCCTGAGCGAGCAATTCGCCACCACCCGCATTACCTTGCAGGAGGCGCTCGGCCAGTTGGAGGCGCAGGGCGTCATCTACCGCCAGGTGCGGCGCGGCTGGTTCATCTCGCCGCCACGTTTGATCTACAACCCGCTGCAGCGCAGCCATTTTCACGCCATGGCGCAGCAGCAGGGCCGCGCCGCGCATACCGAAGCGATCGATAGCGCGGTCGTCACGCTCGAAGCGCCGCTGGCTGGCCGCCTGGCGCTGCCTCCCGGCGCGCAGGCCTATCGCATTCGCCGGCTGCGCTACATCGACGGACGCGCGGTGCTGTACTGCGAGCACTACCTCAATCCGGCCTATTTCCCCGGCATTCTGGACGAAGATCTGACCCAGTCGCTGACCGCGCTGTACGCCGCGCGCTACGGCATTCACTACGGCCGGGTGCGTTTCGACATGCTGCCCACCCTGCTGCCGCAGCAGGCCGCCGCCATGCTGAAGGTGACCTACGGCAGCCCGGCGCTGTTCATTACGCGGGTGAATCGCGATCAGCACGACAGGGTGATCGATTGCGACCTGGAGTATTGGCGGTACGACGCGCTACACATCGATGTGGAAGCGCTGTAAATGACAAGGGCGCATCGCTGCGCCCTTAAAGAGGAAAGTCAGTCGGCGTCGTAGCCGAGGTTTGGCGCCAGCCAGCGCTCGACCTCGCTCACGCTCATCCCTTTACGCGCCGCGTAGTCTTCCACCTGATCGCGCTGGATCTGCGCCACCGCGAAGTACTTGCTCTCGGGGTGACTGAAGTACCAGCCGGATACCGCCGCCCCCGGCCACATGGCGAAGGACTCCGTCAGTTCCATACCGGTGTGGCGGTTGACGTCCAACAGCTGCCAGATGGTCGCTTTTTCGGTGTGCTCCGGGCAGGCCGGGTAGCCCGGCGCCGGCCGGATGCCCTGATAGTTTTCCCGGATCAGCTCCTCGTTGCTCAGGCTCTCGTCGGCGGCATAGCCCCAGTGCAGCTTGCGCACCTGTTCGTGCAGGTATTCGGCGAAGGCCTCCGCCAAACGATCCGCCAGCGCCTTGACCATGATTTTGTTGTAATCGTCGTGCTGCGCGTCGTACGCCGCCGCCAGCGCGTCTTCCTCCAGCCCGCCGGTCACCGCGAAGGCGCCGAAGTAGTCGGCTTTGCCGCTGCTTTTCGGCGCCACAAAGTCCGCCAGGCAGTAGTTCGGGAAGTCGGTTTTTTCCGTCTGTTGCCGCAGGTGGCGGCTCACCGCCAGCACCTCGTCACGCCGTTCGTCGCGGTATACCTCCACGTCATCGCCGACGCGGTTGGCCGGGAACAGGCCGTAAACGCCGCGCGGGTTGAGGCTACGCTCGGCGGCCAACCGATCCAGCATCTGATTGGCGTCATGGAACAGGCGCTTGGCCTCTTCCCCCACCACCTCATCCTCGAGGATGCGCGGGTATTTGCCCGCCAGCGACCAGGTCATGAAGAACGGCGTCCAGTCGATATAGTGGCGCAGCGTCTCGATGCCGGCCGACACCGGAAACACGCCAAGCTGCCGCGGCGCCGGCGGCTGATAGTCGGCCCAGTTCAGCGCCATGGCGTTGGCGCGCGCCTTGTGCAAATCGACCGGCGGCGTGCGCGGCTTTTTGCGCGCGTGTTGAATGCGCACCGTTTCATACTCTTTGCGGGTGCGCGCCACAAACTCGTCGCGCTGGGTGGCGGACAGCAGCGCCGACACCACGCCCACGGTGCGCGAGGCGTTTTGCACGTAGGTGGTCGGGCCGCTGTAGTTCTGCTCGATTTTCACCGCGGTGTGCGCCTTGGAGGTGGTGGCGCCGCCGATCAGCAGCGGCAGCGTAAAGCCCTGGCGCTCCATCTCTTTGGCCACGTTGACCATCTCGTCGAGCGACGGCGTGATCAGCCCCGACAGGCCGATGATGTCGACATTCTCCTCGCGCGCGGTGCGCAGGATTTTCTCCGTCGGCACCATCACGCCAAGATCGACGATTTCATAGTTGTTGCACTGCAGCACCACGCCGACGATGTTCTTGCCGATGTCGTGCACGTCGCCTTTCACCGTCGCCAACAGGATTTTCCCCGCGGAGGTGCCTTGCTGCTTGCTGGCCTCGATGTACGGTTCCAGGTAGGCCACCGCCTGCTTCATCACGCGGGCGGATTTCACCACCTGCGGCAGGAACATCTTGCCCTCGCCGAACAGATCGCCGACCACGTTCATCCCGGCCATCAGCGGCCCTTCGATCACTTCGATCGGGCGTTCGGCCTGCTGCCGCGCTTCTTCGGTGTCCAGTTCGATAAACTCGGTGATGCCCTTCACCAGCGAGTATTCCAGCCGCTTCTCCACCGGCCAGCCGCGCCATTCCGCCTGCTGCACCGCCGCTTCGCCGTCTTTGCTGCCGCGGTACTTTTCCGCCAGTTCCAGCAGGCGTTCGGTGCCGTCCTCGCGACGGTTGAGGATCACGTCTTCTACCGCCTCGCGCAGCTCGCCAGGCAGATCGTCGTAAATCGCCAGCTGCCCGGCGTTGACGATGCCCATGTCCATGCCGTTGCGAATGGCGTGATACAGGAATACCGCGTGGATTGCTTCACGCACCGGATCGTTGCCGCGGAACGAGAACGACACGTTGGACACCCCGCCGGAGATCATCGCGTGCGGCAGGTGGGTTTTGATGTCGGCGCAGGCTTCGATAAAGTCGACGGCGTAGTTGTTGTGCTCGTCGATGCCGGTGGCGACGGCGAAGATGTTCGGGTCGAAAATGATGTCTTCCGGCGGGAAACCGACGCGTTCGGTCAAAATTTTATAGGCGCGGCGACAGATCTCGAACTTGCGCTCGCGGGTGTCCGCCTGGCCCACTTCGTCGAACGCCATCACCACCACCGCGGCGCCATAGCGGCGCACCAGCCTGGCGTGGTGGATAAAGGCCTCTTCGCCCTCCTTCATTGAGATCGAGTTGACGATGCCCTTGCCCTGAATGCACTTCAGGCCTTTCTCGATAACGGACCACTTGGAGGAGTCGATCATGATCGGCACCCGGGCGATATCCGGCTCGCCGGCGATCAGGTTGAGGAAGCGCACCATCGCAGCTTCGGCGTCGAGCATCCCCTCGTCCATGTTGATGTCGATGATCTGCGCGCCGCTCTCGACCTGCTGACGCGCCACGTCGAGCGCCTCATTGTATTTCTCTTCTTTGATCAAGCGTTTGAAACGCGCCGAACCGGTGACGTTGGTGCGCTCGCCGACGTTGACGAACAGGGTGTTGGCGTCGATGGTCAGCGGTTCCAGACCGGCCAGGCGGCAGGCGACCGGGATATCCGGCAGCCGGCGCGGCGGCACGCCCTCGACCGCCTTGGCCATCGCGGCGATATGTTCCGGCGTGGTGCCGCAGCAGCCGCCGATAATATTGAGGAAGCCGGCCTGCGCCCACTCCCCGACCTGGCGCGCCATCTCGGCCGCATCCAGATCGTACTCGCCGAAGGCGTTCGGCAAACCGGCGTTCGGGTGTGCGGTGACGTAGGTCTCCGAGATGCGCGCCAGCTCGGCGACGTACTGACGCAGCTCATCCGGCCCCAGGGCGCAGTTCAGGCCGAAGGTCAGCGGCTTGACGTGGCGCAGCGAATTGTAAAACGCTTCGGTGGTCTGGCCGGACAGGGTGCGGCCGGAGGCGTCGGTGATGGTGCCGGAAATCATGATCGGCAGTTCCACCCCCAGCGCTTCGAATTCGGTTTCCACCGCAAAAGCGGCGGCCTTGGCGTTGAGGGTGTCGAAGATGGTTTCGATCATGATCAGATCGACGCCGCCTTCCACCAGCGCGCGGGTCGATTCGCGGTAAGCCGCCACCAGTTCATCGAACGAGATGTTGCGGAACGCCGGATCGTTGACGTTCGGCGAGATGGACGCGGTGCGGTTGGTCGGCCCCAACACCCCGGCGACGTAGCGCGGTTTTTCCGGCGTGCGCGCCGTCCATTCGTCGGCGCAGGCGCGCGCCAGGCAGGCGGCCTGATAGTTAATCTCGGCGGACAGCGACTCCATATGGTAGTCGGCCATGGCGATGGAGGTGGAGTTGAAGGTATTGGTCTCAAGGATATCGGCGCCCGCCTCGAGATAGGCGTAATGAATGGCGGTGATCACTTCCGGCTTGGTCAGCACCAGCAGATCGTTGTTGCCTTTCAGATCGCTGCGCCAGTCGGCGAAACGCTCACCGCGGAAATCGCGCTCATCCAGACGGTAGCTCTGGATCATGGTGCCCATGCCGCCGTCCAACACCAAAATGCGCTGCGCTAACTGGCGGCGCAGTTGTTCTACTCGATTCGTCACTGTAACCCCTTCCATTGCCATCCAGCCCATTGCTCAACTGCCGCAAAAACCAACGAGTCATCCTAGCACAGCTTGTAAGGACAAAGGGCCAGGCGACAATTGAGAGTTTTTCAGGTTGTGCGCCAACACCTCCGATGAGCTGACGGCGGCTTGCAATTCATCGACAAAAAACGAAAATGAATTCCATCATACGGAAAAAGGAATCTCACCCATGGCCACTCCTGCTCCCGCCAAGCGCGGCAAGAAGCCCCGCGCAGCAGCCCCCGCCGCCAGTGCGGCGACCGGTCAGGTACAATCGTTGACCCGTGGCCTGAAACTGTTGGAATACATTTCGGAAGCCCAGGGCAACGTGGCGCTGACCGATCTGGCCCAGCAGGCCGGCCTGCCGAACTCCACCACTCACCGCCTGCTCACCACCATGCAGCAGCAGGGATTCGTGCGCCAGGTCGGCGATCTCGGCCTGTGGACCATCGGCTCGCACGCCTTTGTGGTCGGCAGCAGCTTCCTGCAAAGCCGCAACCTGCTGGCGATGGTGCATCCGACGCTGCGCCGCCTGATGGAGGAATCCGGCGAAACCGTCAACCTGGCGGTGCTGGATACCAGCGAGTACCAGGCGATCATCATCGATCAGGTGCAGTGCACGGCGCTGATGCGCATGTCGGCGCCGATCGGCGGCAAACTGCCGATGCACGCCTCCGGCGCCGGCAAAGCGTTCCTCGCCACCCTGCCGGACGATCAGGTGACCAAACTGCTGCACAAGAAAGGCATGCACACCTACACGCCGCATACCCTGACGCCGCACAACCTGAAAGAGGGGCTGGCGCAGATCCGCAAACAGGGCTTCTCCTTTGACGACGAAGAGCACGCGCTCGGCCTGCGCTGCGTGGCGGCCTGCATCTTCGACGAGCACCGCGAAGCCTTCGCCGCCATTTCCATCTCCGGCCCGGTGTCGCGCATCACCGACGATCGTGTGATCGAGCTGGGCGCGCTGGTGATCCACGCGGCGAAAGAGATCAGCCTGGCCTACGGCGGCGTGCGCTAATCCCGCTCATCCGAGGGGCGCCCCAGTGCGCCCCTGCTCCCCTGCCATGCTCTGTTGTCAGCATGTAACAGGCTGTCGGCATCCTGTTTAGCGCACAGGAAAAAAGCTTGAAGCCGATCACAGTTAGCGATCCTCACGGCGAAAGCCCATTGCAACCGCTCAAACTTCCTTCGACAATGTTACCGATAACATGTTACCGGTAACAATCAAACTGAACGAAGGTAACGTCACCCGGTGTTTTGGAGCCAAGCCATGACCAACAATCAAAATCGCATTTACGTCGTTATGGGCGTTTCCGGCAGCGGCAAGTCCGCCGTCGCCGCCGCCGCGGCCCGCCAACTCTCCGCCGGCTTCCTCGACGGCGACTTCCTGCACCCGCGCAGCAATATCCTGAAGATGGCCGCCGGGGAAGCGTTGAACGATGACGATCGCGCCCCGTGGCTGGCCGCGCTCAATGACGCCGCCTTCGCCATGCAGCGCACCAACAACGTGTCGATCATCGTCTGTTCGGCGTTGAAAAAGCAGTATCGCGACCGCCTGCGCGCCGGCAACGGCAACCTGTCATTCATCTATCTGCACGGTGAGTTCCCGGTGATCGAATCCCGTCTGGCGGCGCGCAACGGCCACTTCTTCAAGCCGCAGATGCTGGTCACCCAATTCGCCGCGCTGGAGCAACCGGGTGCCGACGAGAACGACGTGATGGCGATCGACATCAATCAGCCGCTGGACGCGGTGATCGCCGATACCGTGCGCCATATCCAGAGCTTCCTGCCGCAGGACGTGTGCGCGTGAGTACCGTAACGCTGGTCGGTACCGCAGTCGGCTCGGTTTTACTGCTGTTATTCCTGGTGATGAAGGCGCGCATGCACGCCTTCGTCGCGCTGATGCTGGTGTCCATCGCCGCCGGCATTTTCTCCGGCATGCCGCTGGAACACATCGCCGACACCATGCAAAAAGGCATGGGCGACACGCTGGGCTTCCTGGCGATCGTGGTGGCGCTCGGGGCGATGTTCGGCAAGATCCTGCATGAGGTCGGCGCGCTCGACCAAATTGCGGCGCAATTGCTGAAACGATTCGGACAAAGCAAGGCGCACTACGCGCTCGGCATCGCCGGGCTGATCTGCGCGCTGCCGCTGTTCTTCGACGTGGCGGTGGTGCTGCTGATCGGCATCGTGTTCGCCGTGGCGCGCCGCACCGACGGCAATATCGTCAAACTGGCCATCCCGCTGTTCGCCGGCGTGGCCGCCGCCGCCTCCTTCCTGCTGCCGGGGCCGGTGCCGATGCTGCTGGCGTCGCAGATGAAGGCCGATTTCGGCTGGATGATCGCCATCGGCCTGGTGGCTGCGGTGATCGGCATGCTGATCGCCGGCCCGCTGTACGGCAGCTTTATCAGCCGTTTCGTCAACTGGCCGATGCCGCCGGAAGAGAATGAGCCGACGCTGACCAAGGGCAATCTGCCGTCGTTCGGCTTCAGCCTGGCGCTGGTGCTGTGCCCGCTGGTGCTGGTCGGCATGAAAACCATCGGCGCGCGGCTGGTCACCCCCGGCTCGCAGCTGCAGCAGTGGCTGGAGTTTATCGGCCACCCGTTCACCGCCATCCTGCTGGCCTGCCTGATCGTGATTTACGGTCTGGCGAAGCCGCGCGGCATGAGCAACGAACAGACGCTGGCCATCTGTTCCGCTGCGGTGCAGCCGGCCGGGATCATCCTGCTGATGACCGGCGCCGGCGGGGTGTTCAAGCAGATCCTGGTGGATTCCGGCGTAGGGCCGGCGTTGGGTGACGCCATGATCGGCGCCGGCCTGCCGATCGCCGTGGCCGCCTTCGCGCTGTCCGCCATGGTGCGGGTGATTCAGGGCTCGGCCACCGTCGCCTGCCTGACCACCGTCGGTCTGGTGCTGCCGGTCACCAGTCAGCTCGGTCTGAACGGCGGGCAACTGGCCGCGCTGGCCATCTGCATCGCCGGCGGCTCCATCGTGCTGAGCCACGTCAACGACGCCGGCTTCTGGCTGTTCGGCAAATTCACCGGCGCCAACGAACTGCAAACGCTGAAAACCTGGACGGTGATGGAAACCATTCTGGGCAGCGTCGGCGGCGCCATCGGCATGATTGCATTCACGATGTTTTAAATCCTAAATCGCCCCCGGCCTTGCACACCAGGGCTGCAAATCACCCCCGGGGGCACCGCCACAGGCGGCGACTATAACAACAGCAATGTGAGGAAGGCATGATTAATCCAACCTTGTCCCGTGTCACACAGCGCATCATCGACCGTTCCCAGGCCAGCCGCGCCGCCTATCTGGCGCGTATCGAAGCGGCCCGCTCCCAAACAGTCCACCGCGCGCAGCTCGCCTGCGGCAACCTGGCCCACGGCTTCGCCGCCTGTCAGCCCGATGACAAGGCGTCGCTGAAAAACATGGTGCGCAGCGATATCGCCATCATCACCGCCTACAACGACATGCTGTCGGCCCACCAGCCGTACGAACATTACCCACAGCGGCTGAAACAGGCGCTGAAGGCGGTGGGCGCCGTGGGCCAGGTGGCCGGCGGCGTGCCGGCGATGTGCGACGGCGTGACGCAGGGGCAGGACGGCATGGAGCTGTCGCTGATGAGCCGCGACGTGATCGCCATGTCGGCCGCCGTCGGCCTGTCGCACAATATGTTCGACGGCGCGCTGTTCCTCGGCATCTGCGACAAGATCGTGCCGGGGCTGGTGATGGCCGCCCTCTCCTTCGGCCACCTGCCCGCGCTGTTCGTGCCGGCCGGCCCGATGAGCAGCGGCCTGCCGAACAAGGAAAAAGTGCGCGTGCGCCAGCTGTACGCCGAGGGCAAGGCCGATCGTTTGGCGCTGCTGGAGGCCGAGGCGGCCTCTTATCACGGCATCGGCACCTGCACCTTCTACGGCACCGCCAACACCAACCAGATGGTGATGGAAGTGATGGGTCTGCATCTGCCGGGAGCCTCCTTCGTCCATCCGGACACGCCGCTGCGCGACGCGCTGAACGACGCCGCCGCGCGCCAGGTGACCCGACTGACCGATACCGCCGGCAACTACCTGCCGATCGGCCGCCTGGTGGACGAGAAAGTGGTGGTGAACGGCATCGTTTCGCTGCTGGCCACCGGCGGCTCCACCAACCTGACCATGCATCTGGTGGCGATGGCGCGGGCGGCGGGCATCATCATCACCTGGGACGATTTCTCGGAGCTGTCGGAGGCGGTGCCGCTGCTGTGCCGCATCTACCCGAACGGCCCGGCCGACATCAACCAATTCCAGGCCGCCGGCGGCGTGCCGCTGGTGGTGCGCGAGCTGCTGCAACACGGCCTGCTGCACGAAGACGTACACACCGTGGCCGGTTTCGGCCTGCGCCGCTACACCCAGGAACCGTGGCTGGACAACGGCCAATTGGTATGGCGCGAAGGCGTGGCCGGCTCGCTCGACGCCAGCGTGATCGCCAGCGTGGCCCAGCCGTTCGAACATCACGGCGGCACCAAAGTGATGGCCGGCAATCTGGGCCGCGCAGTGATGAAAACCTCGGCGGTGCCCGCCGATAACCAGATCATCGAAGCGCCGGCGGTGGTGTTCGACAGCCAGCACGATATTGTGCCGGCGTTCGAAGCCGGCAAGCTGGATCGCGATTGCGTGGTGGTGGTGCGCTTCCAGGGGCCGCAGGCCAACGGCATGCCGGAGCTGCACAAGCTGATGCCGCCGCTGGGCGTGTTGATGGATCGCGGCTTCAAAGTGGCGCTGGTGACCGACGGCCGCCTGTCCGGCGCCTCCGGCAAGGTGCCTTCCGCCATTCACGTCACCCCGGAAGCCTATACCGGCGGCCTGCTGGCGAAAGTGCGCGACGGCGATCCGATCCGCGTCAACGGCCGCAGCGGCGAGCTGCAGGTGCTGGTCGACGCCGACGAGTTGGCGCGGCGCACGCCTTGCCAACCCGATCTGAGCGCCGAACACATCGGCTGCGGCCGCGAGCTGTTCGGCGCGCTGCGCAGCCAGCTGTCAGGCGCCGAGCAGGGCGCCTGCTGCATCAAATTTTAATCGATAGCCTGGCCGCATCGCCGCCAGGCGGCGGCCACAGAGGAGAACGTCAGCATGAACAAGTGGACAACAAGCGCCGAGCAGATCCTGACCGCGGGGCCGGTGGTGCCGGTCATCGTGATCAACAAGCTGGAACATGCGGTGCCGTTGGCGAAAGCGCTGGTCGCCGGCGGTGTGCGGGTGCTGGAGGTGACGCTGCGCACCGCCTGCGCCATGGACGCCATTCGCGCCATCGCCCAAGAGGTGCGGGAAGCGATCATCGGCGCCGGTACGGTGATCAATCCGCAGCAGTTGCGGGAAGTGACCGAGGCCGGCGCGCAGTTCGCCATCAGCCCGGGGCTGACCGACGAGCTGCTCAAAGCCGCCACCGCCGGTTCCATTCCCCTTATACCGGGCATCAGCACCGTTTCCGAGCTGATGCAGGGCATGGATTACGGCCTGCGCGAATTTAAATTCTTCCCGGCGGAAGCCAACGGCGGCGTAAAAGCGCTGCAGGCGATCGGCGGCCCGTTCCCGCAGGTGCGTTTCTGCCCGACCGGCGGCATCTCGCCGGACAATTACCGCAGCTATCTGGCGCTGAAAAGCGTGCTGTGCATCGGCGGCTCCTGGCTGGTGCCGGCGGACGCGCTCGAAAGCGGCGACTACGCGCGCATTACCGAACTGGCGCGCGCCGCCGTCGCGGGCGCCCAGGCCTGATTTACATCGCAGCGGTGGCGGCCGGCAGCGCCGCCCCGCTGCGCTGGCTGAACCGCTGCTTCTTGCGATAAGCGAACACGTCTTCCACATGCCCCTCGCGGATGCGCTGCTGCAACCCGCGCCAATACTCCGCGGTAAACAGATCGCTGTGCAACTCTTCAAACACCTGCCGAATGCGCCGATCGCCGCACAGGAAGTGGCGGAATTCTTCCGGGAACACATCGTTGGGCGCGATGCTGTACCACGGCTCGCTGGCCAGCTCGTCCTCCGGATAACGCGGCGGCGGAATGTCGCGGAAGTTGACCTCGGTCATGTAGCAAATCTCGTCGTAGTCGTAGAACACCACACGCCCGTGGCGCGTCACGCCGAAGTTCTTGAACAGCATATCGCCGGGGAAAATATTGGCGGCGGCCAACTGCTTGATCGCGTTGCCGTACTCTTCAATCGCATCGCGCATTTGCTGGTCATTGGCCTGCTCCAGATACAGGTTCAGCGGCGTCATGCGCCGTTCCATATACAGATGTTTGATCACGATGCGATCACCGAGATCTTCCAGCTTGCCCGGCACTTCACGCCGCAGCTCCGCCAACAGCTCAGGGCTGAGACGCGCCTTGTCGACGACGAAATTTTCGTACTCCTGGGTATCCGCCATGCGCCCGACGCGATCGTGCTCTTTCACCAGCTGATAGCAAGCCATCACCTGCGCCTGCGTCACCTCTTTCTGCGGGGCGAACTCATCCTTGATCACTTTAAACACCCGATCGAAGGACGGCAGGGTGAACACCAGCATCACCATGCCTTTCACGCCCGGCGCGATGATGAACTGTTCCTGTGAGTGCGCCATAAAGGTCAGGTATTCGCGATAGCATTCGGTTTTGCCGTGTTTTTGGCAGCCGATCGCCATGTACAGCTCGGCGGTGGTCTTGCCCGGCAGGATCTCGCGCAGCCACTCCACCATCGCCGCCGGCAGCGGTGCGTAGACCATGAAATAAGAGCGGGCAAAACCGAAGACGATGCTGGCCTCGGCCCTGCCGGTTAGGCAGGCGTCGATAAACAGCGCGCCCGATTCGCTGTGGTGGATCGGCAACAGGAACGGGTAAACGCCGTTGGCCAGGCGCAACTTGCCAACCAGCCAGGCGGCCTTGTTGCGATAGAACAGCTCGTTGGCGATCTGGAAGGTCGCCCCCGTCAGTTGCTGTGGGCTGAAGGCGCGTTGCAGCGCCTGAGTGATGTAGCGAATGTCGCGTGTCAGATCCTCCCACGGCAACCGCAGCGGCAGATCGCTCAAGACGCTGCGCAGCATCGCCGGCAGATCGCCATTGGGGGTAAAATCGCGCGCCAGCGGACGCGGAATGTCGCGAAAACGCCGTTCCGGCTGCGAACTGAAGACGAACAGCTTGTCCGGCGTCAGATCGCGATGCTTGAACAACCGGCAATAGACCGAGTTGAAGAAGCTTTCGGCGATCTCAAAACGCGGGTAGTCCGGCAGCAGATCGATATAGACCGCTTTGACCCGGCTGGGGAAGTCGGCGTCGAAATATTTCTGCCCGGTGATGCATTTAAGCTGCTCCACCACCAGACCGACGTGATGGTCGTACAGATGGATGCGCTTTTTCATCGCCTGCTGCACCGCCGGCCAATCCGCCTGCTCAAAGCGCTGCTGCGCGCCGGCGGTCACTTCCAGAAAGCGGCCGTACTGCGCATCGAAGCCCTGCAGGATCGTCTGTGCGATCAACAACTCCAGTTTTGCCGCCATCCTTACCCCCGCCAGAAAAAGAAGCCTGCGCATGCAGGCTCCGGGTGAAACGTCTTCAAGCTTGCCGCATCAGAACTGCTGTTCTTCCGTCGAACCGGTCAGCGCGGTGACCGAAGAGGCGCCGCCCTGAATGATGGTGGTGACCTTGTCGAAGTAGCCGGTGCCCACCTCTTGCTGGTGCGACGCGAAGGTGTAACCGCGCTCCACCGCGGCGAACTCCGCCTGCTGCACCTTCTCGACGTAGTGTTTCATCCCTTCGCCCTGCGCATAGGCGTGCGCCAGGTCGAACATGTTGAACCACATGCTGTGGATGCCCGCCAGCGTGATGAACTGATACTTGTAGCCCATGTCCGACAGCGCCTGCTGGAAGCGGGCGATGGTCTGGTCATCGAGGTTCTTCTTCCAGTTGAACGACGGCGAGCAGTTGTAGGCCAGCAGCTTGCCTGGGTATTTGGCGTGGATGGCGTCGGCGAAGCGCTGGGCGGCATCCAGATCCGGCGTTGAGGTTTCGCACCACACCATATCGGCGTAAGGGGCATAAGCCAGACCGCGGCTGATCGCCTGCTCGACGCCGGCATGGGTGCGGAAGAAGCCTTCCGCCGTACGCTCGCCGGTGACGAAGGCGCTGTCATACGGATCGCAGTCAGAGGTCAGCAGGTCGGCCGCATCGGCGTCGGTACGGGCGATCACCAGCGTCGGCACGCCAAGCACGTCGGCCGCCAGGCGCGCGGCGACCAGTTTCTGGATCGCTTCTTGCGTCGGCACCAGCACTTTGCCGCCCATATGGCCGCATTTCTTCACCGCCGCCAGCTGATCTTCGAAGTGCACCCCGGCGGCCCCGGCGGTAATCATCGCTTTCATCAGCTCAAAGGCGTTCAATACGCCGCCGAAGCCGGCTTCCGCATCAGCGACGATCGGCAGGAAATAATCGGTGTACCCTTTGCTGCCCGGCTCAATCTGGTTCGCCCATTGGATCTGATCGGCGCGGCGGAAGGTGTTGTTGATGCGCTCGACCACCTTCGGCACCGAGTCCACCGGATACAGCGATTGGTCAGGGTACATGGCGGCCGCGCTGTTGGCGTCGGCCGCCACCTGCCAACCGGACAAGTAGATGGCCTCGACGCCGGCTTTGGCCTGCTGCAGCGCCTGGCCGCCGGTCAGCGCGCCCAGGCAGTTCACGTAGCCTTTGCGCGCCTTGCCATTCAGCAACGCCCACAGTTTGGCGGCGCCGTTTTGCGCCAGGGTGCATTCCGGGTTGACCGAACCGCGCAGATTGATCACGTCTTCAGCGCTGTAAGGGCGGGTAATGCCTTCCCAACGGGCCGATTTCCATTCCTGTTCCAGCTGCTGGATCTGTTGAGAGCGAGAGGTAGACATAATTTTTATCCTTTCAGTCATGTAGGGTTGATTGGGAAAGTTCAGGCCAGCAGCTCATAGCCGGGCAACGTCAGGAAATCGATTAATTCATCTTGCGTGGTGATGCGCTCCATCAGGCGCGCCGCCTCTTCGAACCGGCCGGCGTTAAAGCGCGCTTCCCCTACTTCTTCACGCACCACCAACATCTCTTCTTGCAACATCTGGCGGAACAGCGCCTTGGTGACCGGGCGCCCGTCGTTCAGGCTCTTCTCGTGGTGGATCCACTGCCAGATAGACGTACGGGAGATCTCCGCCGTCGCCGCATCTTCCATCAAACCGTAAATCGGCACGCAGCCGTTGCCGGAGGTCCAGGCTTCGATGTACTGCACCGCCACGCGGATATTGGCGCGCATCCCCGCTTCGGTGCGTTCGCCGTCGCACGGTTCCAGCAGTTGGGCGGCGCTGATCGGCGCATCCTGCTCACGCAGCACCTCCAGCTGGTTTTGACGATCGCCCAATGCGTTGCCGAACACCTCCATCACCGTGTCCGCCAAGCCCGGGTGCGCCACCCAGGTGCCGTCGTGGCCATTGTTGGCCTCCAGCTCTTTGTCCGCCCGCACCTTATTCAGCACCCAGGCGTTTTTCTCGGCGTCTTTGCTCGGGATAAACGCCGCCATGCCGCCCATGGCGAACGCGCCGCGCTTATGACAGGTTTTGATCAACAGGCGCGAATAGGCGCTGAGGAAAGGTTTTTCCATGGTTACCGACTGACGATCCGGCAGCACGCGATCGCCGTGGTTCTTCAGCGTTTTGATGTAGCTGAAGATGTAATCCCAGCGGCCGCAGTTCAGACCGACGATGTGATCGCGCAGGTGATACAGGATCTCGTCCATCTGGAACACCGCCGGCAAGGTTTCGATCAGCACGGTCGCCTTGATGGTGCCGCGCGGCAGATCGAAACGATCCTCGGTAAAGCTGAAGACATCACTCCACCAGGCCGCTTCCTCCCAGGACTGGGTTTTCGGCAGGTAGAAATACGGGCCGCTGCCCTTGGCCAACAGCTGGCGATAGTTGTGGTAGAAGTACAGCGCGAAATCGAACAGGCCGCCGGGGATGGCTTCATCACGCCACAAGACGTGTTTCTCCGGCAGGTGCAAGCCGCGCACGCGAGCGATCAACACCGCCGGATTCGGTTTCAGCTGGTAGATCTTGCCGGCTTCATTGGTGTAGGAGATGGTGCCGTTAACCGCATCGTGCAGGTTGATTTGACCGTCGATGACTTTGTCCCAGCTTGGCGCCAGCGAGTCTTCGAAGTCCGCCATAAACACTTTTACGTTGGCGTTCAACGCATTGATCACCATCTTGCGCTCGACCGGCCCGGTGATCTCTACCCGGCGATCGCGCAGGTCTTGCGGAATACCGCGGATCTGCCAATTGCCTTCACGAATGGAAGTGGTTTCCGAAATAAACCCAGGCAATTCGCCGCGATCGATATTTTGTTGCCAGCGGGCACGCGCCGCCAACAGCTCATTGCGACGTGGCGTGAATTTCCCCACCAGTTCCGCCAGAAATTCAACCGCTTCATCCGTTAACACCTGGCGCTCCGCAGCGGCGAAACCCTGCGTAAACCTTAACTCCGTGCCTGCTATCTGTTGCGTCATGACCTTGCTCCTTCCCATCGTTGCACCCGGGCGACCGGCGCATTTTCATCAGAAATCACTGTGGATCAGGGCGGATGAAACGATCCTAAACTGGTCAGATCTCATCCCGATAGCGTTAAGAATACCCAACAAAAAATAAAAATCAAAAACCATTTCCATTTTATTATTAAATATTTTATTAACACTTTATTATCAATTAGTTAGGATAAATAACACGATCAACAGGTAAGGAAATCGGTTCCAATAGAATTGCAAAGACGGACTAACGCGTTGTTAGGCAATGGTTTTTTGGGAGAATTGACGGGTAAAAAGAGGATCGTGCAGAGGATGAGCAGTGCGGCGGCCTCGATTCAGCCGCCGGCAGGCAGAAAAGATCAGTCGAGAGTCGGATTCATATGGCGCAGATCGTAAGGCGTGATCTGGTAGACGTAATAATTGAGCCAATTGGAAAACAGCAGGTGGCCATGGCTGCGCCAGGTGGCTTTCGGTGTCAGTGCGGGGTTGTCATCGGGGAAGTAGTTGAGCGGTACGGCAGGATCGAGGCCGGCATCGTTGTCGCGACAATACTCTCCCGCCAGCGTCATTGTATCGTATTCCGGATGGCCGGTGACGAACGCCAGGCGCTTATCCCTGCTGGCGAACAGGTAGGCGCCGGCCTGCTCGGATTCGGCCAGGATGTCCAGGTCGGTATATTGGCGAATCACCTCGGTCGGGAAATCGGCATAGCGTGAATGCGGCGCCAGAAAGCTTTCGTCGAAGCCGCGCGTCAGCAACGCATGCTGCTGCAGCGTTTGGTGCGGATAAACCCCGGAGAGTTTCACCTCGCGCGTCATCTTGGGAATGCCGTACAGGATGTTCAACGCCGCCTGTACCGCCCAGCACACGAACAGCGTGGAGGTAACGTGATGCTTGGCCCAGTCGATCACCCGTTCGATCTGCGGCCAGTAGGCAACATCGCAGAAATCGACCAGCCCCAGCGGCGCGCCGGTGACGATCAGGCCATCGAAGTTCTCGTTCTGAATATCCTCGAAGTCGCAGTAGAAGTTGTTCAGATGCTCCGCCGGCGTATTCTTCGACTCGCGGCTGTCGATGCGCAGCAGCTGGATATCAATCTGCAGCGGCGAGTTGGACAGCAGGCGCAAAAACTGGTTTTCCGTTTCGATCTTCTTTGGCATCAGGTTGAGGATCAGCACTTTCAGCGGCCTGATTTCCTGTGTTTTTGCCCGCGAGGATGTCATCACGAAGACATTCTCACCGCGCAAGAAATTGACCGCAGGTAACTCATCAGGAACACGAATCGGCATTGCTTAACCCTCACACATCCATTTATACGTTTAGACTTCTAGATGCCCGAAGATAGCGTTTTTTTCCGTCGATGTCGAGCGTTCAGCGGAAAGGTGAAAATGTTTCATTGAGCGAACTGCGTCAGGATCTTGGCAGGGAGGATGAGAGGCACGGAGGATGAGAGGCACGGAAAGCAAAAAGGCCATCCTTTCGGATGGCCTCTTGGCTTATTTGATGCTTGGCAGTGTCCTACAGTATTCGTCTCATCCTGAGACTCTCCCCTGCGGGGCCGCCGCAAGCGGCGTTAAGGCCCGTTCCCGACGGGCCTTTCGCATGCCCATGCTCGAGCAGAACGCCAGATAACAGACAAAACAAAAAGCCCCATGCTTTCGCATGAGGCTTGTTGTTTTATTTGATGCTTGGCAGTGTCCTACTCTCGCATGGGGAGACCCCACACTACCATCGGCGCTACGGCGTTTCACTTCTGAGTTCGGCATGGGGTCAGGTGGGACCACCGCGCTATTGCCGCCAAGCAAATTCTTTTTTCTGCCGAACTTCTAAACCCACTTTAAATAAAGTGGTGCTGATACCCAGAGTCGAACTGGGGACCTCACCCTTACCAAGGGTGCGCTCTACCAACTGAGCCATATCAGCACGCTTAATTTGATGCCTGGCAGTGTCCTACTCTCGCATGGGGAGACCCCACACTACCATCGGCGCTACGGCGTTTCACTTCTGAGTTCGGCATGGGGTCAGGTGGGACCACCGCGCTATTGCCGCCAGGCAAA
>NZ_JBPIYZ010000010.1:0-25834 GCF_051172415.1 Serratia sp. H402Y | reverse complement strand
CCCACACAGATTGTCTGATAAATTGTTAAAGAGCAGTGAGTTAGGCGCTTTCGCTTGCTAACTCGAGGTGGCGTATATTACGCTTTCCTCTTTCAGAGTCAACCCTAATTTTCAGGATTTTTTCTCTTTCTTCCCGGCCGCCGTGTGAAGTGAATCACTTGCGCCGTGTCGATGGAGGCGCATTATAGGGATCCGAGTTTTTTGCACAACCCCTTTTTTGATCTTTTCTTTCTGTTTGCACACTTTTCAGCCCTTCCGGGTGGATCTTGTGCGATCAGGGCCATTTTCCGCAGGATCCTGCGCGGCGACTGGTTGTAATTCCATCGCCAGGGTCTAGTATTGCCGGTAAATATGATCCCGACGTGAGGCAAGCACCATGTCCGATGCAGTACGTTCTTATCTTCAATACACACCCAAACTCGGTCAACGCGTCTTGATCGATCCTTCCAGCGTGGTGATCGGCGACGTCGATCTGGCGGATGACGTCAGCATCTGGCCGTTGGTCGCCATCCGGGGCGACGTCAATGCGGTAAAGATCGGCGCGCGCAGCAATATTCAGGACGGCAGCGTACTGCATGTGACTCATCGCTCCGAACATAACCCCGACGGTTATCCCCTGTTAATTGGCGAAGACGTTACCGTGGGCCATAAAGCGATGCTGCACGGCTGCGCCATCGGCAACCGGGTGCTGGTCGGGATGGGATCGATCCTGTTGGACGGCGTAGTTGTAGAAGACGACGTGATGATTGGCGCCGGCAGTTTGGTGGCGCCGGGCAAACGCCTGGCCAGCGGCTATCTTTATATGGGTAGCCCGGCACGCCAGGTTCGACCGTTGACCGCCGCCGAGTTGGAAGGATTGCTTTATTCTTCGAACAACTATGTACGCTGGAAAGATGAGTACCTGTCGGAAGACATCTGACGGGAACCCCGTTCTCTATAAATAAGACATCTGACGGGAACCCCGTTCTCTATAAATAAAGAGAACGGGGCAGGATTTATGCCGCCAGTTCGCTGCGCAACTGGCGCAATACCGGCTCGATCTGTGGCATCACTCCATGCCAAAGCAGGAAAGCATGCGCCGCCTGCCCCACCAGCATGCCCAACCCATCGGCATATTCCGTTGCCCCCTGCTGCTGCGCCCAGGCCAGGAATGGCGTAGTGCCCTGCTGATAGAACATGTCATAGCAACGAGTGTGCGCATTAACTACGCCCGCCGGCAACGCCGGGATCTCTCCGCTGATGCCGGACGCCGTCGCATTGATCACCAGTTCGAACGCTTGCTGATCCAATTGATCCATCGGCGCCGCCGAGATCTCCCCCAGATGCCGAAAAGCGTCTGCCAACGCCTGGGCTCGGCTGAAGGTGCGGTTGGTGATCGTTAGCCGACAGCCGAAAGACAGCAGCGGCAGGATCACGCCGCGCGCTGCGCCGCCGGCGCCCATCAGCAGGATGCGATCCTGCGGCCGGATCAATTGCTGACGCTGTAGATCGGTCAGCAACCCGATGCCGTCGGTGTTATCCCCCAACAGCTCGCCATTCGGCAATACCTTCAGGGTGTTGACCGCACCGGCCATCGCTGCGCGCTCGCTCAGCTCAGAAGCGGCCGAATAAGCACGCTCCTTGAAGGGCACCGTGACGTTCGCCCCCAGCCCTCCGGCGCGGATAAACGCCTGCAGGCTGGTTTCAAAACCGTCTAACGGCGCCAACACCGTCCCATAAGGATGCTCAATGCCGGTCTGGGCAGCAAACAGCGCATGAATTCGCGGCGACTTGCTGTGGCCGATAGGGTTGCCAAATACCGCAAACTTCTCCATGCCCATTACCTCTAGCCCTGACGGATCTGTTCACCGGTCAGAACGTCTCTGATTTCGGAAGGATTAAGACGGCCACCCACCTTGCCGCGCAATACCGGGAAAGCTTCGCCGAACTGCCGCGTAACCTCATCCGCACTGCGGCATGGCTCCAGCCCACTGAGATTGGCGCTGGTCGACACCAGCGGCTTGCCATACTGCCGGCACAACTGCTGCACCAACGGATGATCGCTGACGCGCACCGCCAGCGAGCTGAAGCGTCCGGTCAGCAAACGCGGCGTCTCCGGCCGAGCGGGCAAAACCCAGGTTACCGGCCCAGGCCAGCTGGCAAACATCGTCGTGCGCTGCTGTTCGCTGAGCGCACTGTCGTCGATATAAGGCTTAAGCTGTGCATAGTCGGCGGCGATCAAAATCAGCCCCTTTTCCCACGGCCGCTGTTTCAGCGCCAGCAATGCATTGACCGCCTGCTCGCTGTCGGGATCGCAACCCAGGCCGAATACGGCTTCTGTGGGATACGCAATCACCTGCTGTTGATGCAAAGCATCGATGATAGATAAAAAGTTCGGGCTTAATTCTGAGTTCATGATGTGATTATTCTGTAGTCGCGACGGGTTTTCCGCACAGCTTGCTGGCACAGCACAGGACGGGGCCTTTTGCCGTGCGCTTTTCCATCAGCAGCGGATAATGGCAATAGGCGCACTCACCGGCGACAGGTTTAACATTGAGGGCAAACTGGCATTCCGGGTAACGATCGCAGGAATGAAAAACTTTTCCGTAACGCGACTTGCGCTGCAGCAGTTTGCCTTGGCCGCACTGCGGACAGGTAATGGCGGTTTCGTCAGGCTTATCGATCACTTCAGTGTGATCGCACTGCGGATAATCGCTGCAGCCGATAAACATGCCATAGCGCCCCTGGCGCAGCACCAACGTCGCCTGACATTTCGGGCACTGTTGCCCATCCAAGACCTTAACGATATGTCCATCGGCCTGCGCTTTCAGCGGCCGAATATATTGGCATTCAGGGTACTGGGAACAGCCGAGGAAGGGGCCGTGGCGACCGCTACGGATCACCAGTTCGGCCCCGCATTCCGGACAGGGTTCATTTTGCCTGGCGGCAAAAATCGCGTTTTTTGTCATAACGTCTTCTATGCGCGTTATCGGCTCAATGCAGATAACCTTCGTTCACTTCAAACAACAGTTCTTCCATTTGCTGATAGGCGCTTTCATATCCGGGGATATTAAACAGCACCATCAACACGACCCATTTCAGATCTTCGAGATCGAATTCCGCATTATCCAAAGCCATAACGCGGTCGATAACCATTTCACGGGTTTCGAGGTTCAATACCTGAATCTGTTCCAGGAACAGGAGAAAACCACGGCAGCCGGCGTCCAGACGTGCACCTTCTTCTTCGGTGTAGATCCGCATTGCCAGCGGATCGGCATCCATAAAGTAAGGGGCATTTTGACCCTCTTGCAGGTCAGCCAACTTCTCAAGCCAATTCAACGCGTTGTAGATATCATCCCGATGAAACCCCGCCTGAGCGAGATCATCGGTCAGTTGATCCTGATCGACGCGCATCTCTGGTTCATTGTGGATATAAGTTTCAAACAAGTACATGAGTACGTCGAACATGGCTTGCCCTCCTTATTCGGACATAGCCGCCGGGTACAGCTGCGATCCACCCTGCTAACTCCAGCTCGAGTAACTTGATTACCACCACTGGCACAGGTTGGCCGGCACGTTCAGCGACGACGTCAACAGGTGTCACCTCATCTCCTACGTTAGCCAACACATCGCCAAATGGCAATTCAACTTCAGCCTGCGACGCACAAATAGTTGTATTTTCGTTCAGTGACAGCCATTGAAGGCCGCTTCCCAGCAATTCGGCGATATCTTTCGGCCCGGTGACCAGATGCGCGCCCTGCTGGATTAACCAATGCGTCCCCTCACTCATCGGGTTTCCTAATGGCCCAGGCAAGGCGAACACCTCACGCCCCTGCTCCAACGCGTAGCGAGCCGTCACCAGGGTACCGCTGCGCAGCGAAGCTTCTATGACCAGAACCCCCAGGCTGAGCCCGCTGATAATGCGATTACGGCGTGGGAAATGGTCGGCCAGAGGCAAATCGGTGACTAAATGATCTGAAATAACGGCGCCGCCCTGCTCGACTATCTGCTCCGCGAGCCGGCGGTGCCGGCGCGGATAGATATTGCCCAGCCCGCTGCCCAACACCGCAATCGTGCAGCCATCGGCCGCCAGCGCCGCACGATGGCAAATGCCGTCGATGCCGATCGCCAAACCGCTGGTGATGGTGAAACCGCAACGCGCCAACTCCTCGGCGAAATGGTTCGCCCAACGCTCGCCGTAATGGCTGAACTGCCGGCTGCCGACCATAGCGAGCTGAGGTTGCAGCAGCACCCGAGGATCGCCCTCGATCAGCAGAAACAGCGGCGCGTCGTCGATCTGAGCCAGGCTTTCAGGATAGCCGGGCGCCCCATAGTTCAGCATACGGTGCGCCGGCTCCTCCAGCCAACGCAGGGTGGCCGCCAGATAGACAGGATCCACTCGGTTGAACTGTGCCTGCTGCCGTTCGTTCAATCCCAGCTCATGCAACACGCGGCGAGGCTCGCCACTCATTTGCGATAACTGTCGCACGAGCCGACTGGCCACGCCGGTCTGTAGCCCCGTGACTCCCCGCATCCGTAAAGCGATCTCTTCCGGCCGCATCGTCTGTTCCCTCAGCAAAAACGGTGGTATTGCCAATCTGAGCAATTGGTGCGCAATGCTGTCAATCAGGTCGGGAAATGTCTAGAATAGAGGTTAAACCTCGTTCATTACTCGGATACAGATCTAAAGATATATGTCAGTCTTGCAGGTATTACATTTCCCAGACGAGCGTCTGCGCAAAGTCGCAGCGCCGGTAAAAGAAGTCAATGCAGATATCCAGCGCATCGTGGATGATATGTTTGAAACCATGTACGCAGAGGAAGGCATTGGCTTGGCTGCGACTCAGGTGGATATCCATCAGCGCATTATCGTGATCGACGTCTCCGAGAATCGCGATCAGCGCCTGGTGCTGATCAACCCGGAGCTGCTGGAAAAGAGCGGCGAAACCGGCATCGAGGAAGGCTGTCTTTCCATTCCCGAGCAGCGTGCGCTGGTGCCGCGCGCCGCGCAGGTGAAGATCCGCGCGCTGGATCGCGAAGGCAAACCTTTCGAGCTGGAAGCGGACGATCTGCTGGCGATCTGCATCCAGCACGAGATGGATCACCTGATGGGTAAACTGTTCGTCGATTACCTGTCGCCGCTCAAGCGTCAGCGCATTCGTCAGAAACTGGAAAAAATGGCCAAGCTTCAAGCCCGCGCCTAACCGATCAGGAAATCAACGTGTCTGACTCTTTACGGATTATTTTCGCCGGAACACCAGACTTCGCAGCGCGTCATCTTGACGCGCTGTTGTCATCTGAGCACCAGATTGTCGGCGTATTCACTCAACCCGACCGTCCGGCAGGCCGCGGCAACAAGCTAACGCCCAGCCCGGTCAAAATGCTGGCCGAACAACACCAATTGCCGGTATTTCAGCCTAAATCGCTGCGCCCCGAAGAGAACCAGCGTCTGGTGGCGGATCTCAACGCCGACGTGATGGTGGTGGTTGCCTACGGGTTGATTCTGCCGCAAGCGGTGCTGGATATGCCGCGTCTTGGCTGCATCAACGTACATGGTTCGCTGCTGCCTCGCTGGCGCGGCGCGGCGCCGATCCAGCGTTCGCTCTGGGCCGGTGACAGCGAAACCGGCGTGACCATCATGCAGATGGATGTCGGTCTCGATACCGGTGACATGATGCACAAGATCGCTTGCCCGATTGAGAGCAGCGATACCAGCGCCAGCCTCTACGACAAGCTGGCGCAGCTCGGCCCGCAGGGCATGTTGACGACGCTGCGCCAAATGGCCGACGGCAGCGCCACCCGTGAAGTGCAGGACGAGTCGCAGGTCACCTACGCCGAGAAGCTGAGCAAAGAAGAAGCTCGCCTGGATTGGACACTGTCCGCCGCACAGCTGGAGCGTTGCATCCGCGCCTTCAACCCTTGGCCGATAAGCTACTTCACCATCGATGAGCAACCGGTGAAAGTGTGGCAGGCCAGCGTAATGGCGGAAAGCGCCAACGCGGAGCCGGGCACCGTTGTCCATGCCGACAAGCACGGCATTCAGGTGGCGACCGCCGACGGTATCCTCAATCTGATCCAACTGCAGCCCGCCGGCAAGAAACCGATGTCGGCGCAAGACCTTTTAAATTCACGTCGTGAATGGTTTACCCCGGGTAACCGGCTGTAAGTCACCCCACTGCCCGGCCGTTCATCGCCGGGCCGTTATTTTCTTAATGCCGATCGTTATCAGCTTCAGCCTATGAAAAATAATTACAATCTCCGCAGCATCGCTGCCAAAGCCATCGGCCAGGTGCTGGATCAAGGGCAGTCACTGAGTACTGTTCTGCCGGCGCTGCAAACCTCCATCAGCGATAAAGACCGCGGGTTGCTGCAGGAACTGTGCTTCGGCACGTTACGCGTACTGCCGCAGCTCGAATGGTGCATTCAGCAATTAATGGCCAAACCGCTGACCGGCAAGCAACGTACACTTCACTATTTGCTGATGGTCGGCTTGTATCAGCTGCTGTATACCCGTATCCCGGCGCACGCCGTACTCGCAGAAACCGTGGAAGGTGCGGTGGCGCTGAAACGCCCACAGTTAAAAGGTTTGATTAACGGCGTCTTGCGGCAATTCCAGCGCCAGCAGGAAGAACTTCTGCAGCGCGCCGCCAACAATGACAGCCGCTACCTGCACCCGAGCTGGTTGCTGAAACGCATCCAACAGGCTTATCCCGCCAACTGGCAACAGATCGTCGACGCCAATAACCAGAAGCCGCCGATGTGGCTGCGCGTCAACCGCCTGCATCACACCCGTGAGGCTTACCTGCAGCTGCTGACCGACGCCGGCATCGCCGCGGAGCCTCATGCAGACTATGCCGACGCCGTGCGGTTGCTGGCACCTTGCGCCGTGACCGATCTGCCAGGGTTCGCCGACGGCTGGGTCACCGTGCAAGATGCCTCAGCCCAAGGCTGTGTTGATCTGCTGGATCCACAAGACGGTGAACAGATCCTCGATTTGTGCGCCGCGCCCGGCGGCAAAACCACGCATATTCTGGAAGCGGCGCCGAAAGCACAGGTTATGGCCGTCGATATCGACGAACAGCGTCTGGCGCGGGTGAAAGAAAACCTGCAGCGTCTGCGTTTGCACGCAGAGGTTAAACTGGGCGATGGCCGCACACCGCAGCAATGGTGCGGTGACAAGCAGTTCGACCGTATCCTGCTGGACGCGCCTTGTTCGGCCACCGGCGTGATCCGCCGTCATCCCGACATCAAATGGCTGCGCCGCGATCGCGACATCGCCGAACTCGCCGCCCTGCAGGCTGATATCCTGGAAGCCGTCTGGCCGCATCTGAAATCAGGCGGCGTGATGGTTTACGCAACCTGCTCTATTCTGCCGGATGAAAACAGTAGCCAGATCGCCGCGTTCTTGCAGCGCCATGCCGATGCCAAGCTGGTTGAAACCGGCGATGCGCAGCGGCCGGGACGGCAGAATATCCCGCATCCCGAGGACGGCGATGGCTTCTTTTACGCTAAGCTGATTAAAATGTAATTCTTCAGGGTGCCCACGCGCCCTAAGTCTTTCAGTGTGAAGCAGAGAACACGATGAAAATAATTATTCTTGGGGCCGGGCAGGTTGGCGGGACGCTGGCGGAAAACCTGGTAGGTGAAAACAACGATATCACCGTCGTCGATACCGACTCCGGCCGGTTGCGTCAGCTGCAGGATAAATTCGATCTGCGAGTGGTTCAGGGACATGGTTCTCACCCCCGGGTGCTGCGCGAAGCCGGCGCAGAAGATGCCGACATGCTGGTCGCCGTCACCAACTCCGACGAAACCAACATGATCGCCTGCCAGATCGCCTATTCTCTGTTTAATACCCCCAACCGTATCGCCCGTATCCGCGCGCCGGAATATATCCGCGAGTCGGAGAAACTGTTCCTGCCGGAAGCGGTGCCGATCGACCATCTGATTTCGCCGGAGCAGCTGGTCATCGACTATATCTACAAGCTGATTGAATACCCCGGCGCGCTGCAGGTGGTCAACTTCGCCGAAGGCAAGGTCAGCATCGCCGCGGTTAAAGCCTATTACGGCGGCCCGCTGGTCGGCAATGCGCTCTCTTCGATGCGCGAACACATGCCGCATATCGACACTCGCGTCGCCGCCATTTTCCGCCAGGATCGGCCGATTCGTCCGCAAGGCTCGACCATTATCGAAGCCGGTGATGAAGTGTTCTTCGTTGCCGCCTCACAGCACATTCGCGCGGTGATGAGCGAACTGCAACGGCTGGAAAAACCTTATAAGCGCATCATGATCGTCGGCGGCGGCAACGTCGGCGCCGGCCTGGCCGCCAAGCTGGAGAAAGACTATAACGTCAAACTCATTGAGCGCAATCAGCAACGTGCCGCCGAACTGGCCGAGCAGTTGCACGATACCATCGTGTTCTACGGCGATGCCTCCGACCAGGAACTGCTGGCCGAAGAGCACGTCGAGCAGGTGGATGTCTTCATCGCCATCACCAACGACGATGAGGCCAACATCATGTCGGCTATGCTGGCCAAGCGCATGGGCGCCAAGAAAGTGATGGTCCTGATCCAGCGGCGCGCCTATGTCGATCTGGTGCAAGGCAGTGTGATCGATATTGCCATTTCACCGCAGCAGGCAACCATCTCCGCGCTGCTTGGGCATGTGCGCAAAGCGGATATCGTCAGCGTCTCGTCACTGCGCCGCGGCGTAGCGGAGGCGATCGAAGCGATTGCCCACGGCGATGAAAGCACGTCCAAAGTGGTTGGCCGCATCGTTGAAGATATCAAGCTGCCACCGGGTACCACCATCGGCGCTATCGTTCGTGGCGACGACGTCATCATCGCTAACGGCAACAGCAAAATCGAACAGGGCGATCATGTCATCATGTTTATTACCGACAAGAAATTCGTGCCGGACGTTGAACGCCTGTTCCAACCGAGCCCGTTCTTCTTGTAGAACGAATTTATTTGGCGATGGTCTATAATCGCGTAGTTGTTCTCTGCCTTGAGAGGAGATAAAACTTCTCTCCTTTTGTGGCAAAGGGAAATTGCTTTGTTAAACTTGAGTTATTAATTCTGCAAGGGGTGCGTTCTATGAGTATGTTGAAAGAGTTTCGCGAATTTGCCATGCGCGGCAACGTGGTCGATCTCGCCGTCGGTGTGATTATCGGCGCCGCGTTCGGCAAGATTGTTTCATCCTTCGTCGCTGATATCATCATGCCTCCGCTGGGCTTACTGATCGGCGGTGTCGACTTTAAACAGTTCCATCTGGTATTACGTGAAGCTCAGGGCGCCGTACCGGCGGTGGTAATGAACTACGGTTCATTCATCCAAACCGTATTTGACTTCGTGATTGTCGCCTTCGCCATCTTCCTGGCGATTAAATTGATGAACAAAATGCGCCGCAAACAAGAAGAAGCTCCGGCAGCGCCGCCAGAACCTACTGCAGAAGAGAAACTGCTGACGGAAATCCGTGATTTGCTGAGCCATCAACAGCAGCCAAAACTGTAAGACAGCATTTGGTTATGCCAATAAAAAGCCACCGGATGAAGGTGGCTTTTTTAATGCCTTAAAACCAGAAGGCCAGTGGTAAATTATCGTTTGATAGTTTGCCACTGGCCTCCCAGTTACCGCCTTTGTTGTGTTTTTCTTTACGTCGATAGCTGCCTTTGCCTTTCACATTCTTTTCTACCCGCTGACGGAATAGCGGGTCATGCAGCAGCGCCTCAATGGCGTTATCTTGAATCTGGCCTTTGGTGTGACGATATTTCGTCATGATAATGCTCCTGTAAAATATGAGGGATAAAACGGGGCGATAATACTGCCGGCGATATAAAAATTAAAGTGCCGTCAGCAACCTTTTTTGCCTTTGTCATCGCTGGCGCCCTGTTCCAAAGCTTCCAGGATCGAACAGTAGTTGCTGGTATGGGCGGTACCGCAGCAGGCGTCGCTCAGCCGTTTCAACGATTCACGCATCCGGGTCAGCTCCGCCAACTTGCTTTCCACTTCGCTCAGGCGCGCATCAACGATAGACTTCGATTCCTGGCAGGTGTGATGTTCCGGATCGACCCGGATCGACAGCAGCTCGGCGATCGTTTCCAGAGTAAAGCCCAACTGCTTGGCATAGCGGATAAAACGCAGCCGCTGCAGATCCTGCTCGGTGTACAGCCGATAACCGCCTTCAGTACGGACAATGTGATCCATCATGCCCTGCTTTTCATAGTAACGCACGGTATCCGGCGTCACTTCGGCAAGCTTGGCCAACTGACCTATCTTGAACATTACTTCTCCTCTCGGGTGAGTTTACCGTCCAGCGCACGCTGATATTCGCCATGCAAGAAGTCCGTGCTCATTCCAGCGTGACGCAACCGATGTTCCAGCAGCGCCATGCGCTTGCTGAGATCGACATAGTCCGGATGCTCACTGTTGATCCCTTGCAGTAAGTGAGCAACGGTTAATGCCTCTTTGCGATCTTCCAGCGCCGGCGGCAGATAACCGGCATTTTTCAGCAGGCGGTAACCGGCGCGTAGCTCAGCAGGCACCGCGCTGTCATCGTCCAGCACGAGCGGTTGTCCCTGGCCGGGCAGATTGTCGAACTCGCCTTTATCCTGGGCATCAAGGATATGACGTTCCGCCCATTGGTCGAGCAACCCCATAACAGACAGCCTCAGTGAGCTTATTGAATGAGTCTAAGCATAACGGATAGGAGCGGGGATCTTAAGCTCGGCGGGGGAATTGAGCACATTTGGCTGGATTTGGACGTAAAAAAACCGGGCAAGCCCGGTTTTTTTACGCGTCTACAGATTACTCTGCAGTTGCTACTTCTGCTTGAGACTCAGCACGATCAACCAGCTCGATGTATGCCATCGGCGCGTTGTCGCCTGCGCGGAAGCCACACTTCAGAATGCGAGTGTAACCACCGGCACGGCTCGCGAAACGCGGGCCCAGCTCGTTAAACAGTTTTGCCACGATCTCGTTATCACGAGTACGGGCGAATGCCAGACGACGATTAGCTACGCTGTCGGTCTTGGCAAGAGTAATCAGCGGCTCAACAACGCGACGCAGCTCTTTTGCTTTTGGCAGGGTCGTCTTGATGATCTCATGACGAACCAAAGAGCCGGCCATGTTACGGAACATAGCCTGGCGATGGCTGCTGTTACGGTTCAGTTGACGACCACTCTTACGATGGCGCATGACCTTATCCTTCTCAGTAAAACCTTAACCTGTGATCCGGTTACTCGTCAGCAATGCTTGCCGGCGGCCAGTTTTCCAGGCGCATGCCCAGAGACAGACCACGTGAGGCCAGCACGTCTTTAATCTCGGTAAGAGATTTTTTACCCAGGTTTGGCGTTTTCAGCAACTCAACCTCGGTACGCTGTACCAGATCACCGATGTAGTGGATAGCTTCTGCCTTGAGGCAGTTAGCAGAGCGGACAGTCAATTCCAGATCGTCAACAGGGCGCAGCAAGATCGGATCGAATTCCGGTTTCTCTTCTTTAACTTCCGGCTGACGTACATCACGCAGGTCAACGAAAGCTTCAAGTTGTTCAGCCAGAATGGTGGCCGCACGGCGGATCGCCTCTTCAGGATCGATCGTGCCATTGGTCTCCATCTCGATGACCAGCTTATCCAAGTCAGTACGCTGTTCTACACGCGCAGCTTCAACATTGTAGGCGATACGCTCTACAGGGCTGTAGCAGGCGTCAACCAACAGACGACCGATTGGGCGCTCATCTTCTTCCGAATGAATTCGGGCAGAAGCCGGCACATAACCGCGACCGCGCTGAACTTTGATACGCATGCTGATAGCCGCGTTCTCATCAGTCAGGTGGCAGATCACGTGCTGAGGCTTGACGATTTCGACATCACCATCATGGGTGATGTCGGCAGCGGTCACAGGGCCAATGCCAGATTTATTCAGGGTAAGAATAACTTCGTCTTTGCCTTGAACTCTCACCGCCAGCCCTTTCAGGTTGAGCAGGATCTCCAGGATATCTTCCTGTACGCCTTCTTTGGTGCTGTACTCATGCAGTACACCATCAATCTCAACCTCGGTCACCGCGCAACCCGGCATAGATGAAAGCAGAATACGGCGCAGTGCGTTGCCAAGAGTATGGCCAAAGCCACGCTCTAAAGGCTCAAGGGTCACCTTGGCGTGCGTCGAACTGACTTGCTCGATATCTACCAGGCGCGGTTTTAGAAACTCTGTCACAGAACCCTGCATTGTGTCCTCTCTTTGGTACTAAGCTTTACTTGGAGTAAAGCTCGACGATCAGGTGTTCGTTAATGTCCGCAGACAGATCGGTACGTTCAGGCATACGCTTGAACACGCCTTCCATCTTAGCAGCATCAACTTCCAGCCAAGTCGGCTTTTCACGCTGCTCAGCCAGCTCCAGAGAAGCTTTAACACGAGACTGCTTTTTAGCTTTCTCGCGGATGCTGACTACGTCATTCGGAGATACCTGATAAGAAGCGATGTTAACAACGCGACCGTTTACCATAACTGCTTTGTGGCTAACCAGCTGACGTGACTCTGCACGAGTAGCGCCGAAGCCCATACGGTAAACAACGTTGTCCAGACGACCTTCCAGCAGCTGCAACAGGTTTTCACCGGTGTTGCCCTTCAGGCGGGTTGCTTCTTTGTAATAGTTACGGAATTGACGCTCCAGAATGCCGTACATACGGCGAACTTTCTGCTTCTCACGCAACTGAACACCGTAATCAGACAGACGCGGTTTACGCGCACCGTGCTGACCAGGTGCTTGTTCAATTTTACACTTGGAATCGATCGCGCGAACGCCAGACTTAAGGAACAGGTCTGTGCCCTCACGACGGCTCAGCTTGAGCTTAGGACCCAAATATCTTGCCATTTTCTTTCTCCAACAATCCTAAAAGCTGCGTTACACGCGGCGCTTTTTCGGCGGACGACAACCGTTATGAGGGATCGGAGTCACATCAGTAATATTAGTGATGCGGAAACCAGCCGCGTTCAGAGCGCGGATAGTAGACTCACGACCAGGACCAGGTCCTTTAACCATAACTTCCAGGTTCTTGATACCGTATTCTTTTACTGCGTCAGCACAACGTTCTGCTGCAACCTGTGCTGCGAACGGAGTGGACTTACGAGAACCACGGAAACCGGAACCACCGGCTGTTGCCCAACCCAAAGCATTACCCTGACGATCAGTGATGGTAACGATGGTGTTGTTGAAAGAAGCATGGATATGAGCCACGCCGTCAGAGACTTGCTTTCTTACACGCTTACGTGTACGAACAGGTGCCTTTGCCATTATTCAATAACCCCGATTATTTCTTGATCGGCTTGCGCGGACCCTTACGGGTACGAGCGTTGGTCTTGGTGCGCTGACCGCGTACCGGCAGACCACGACGATGACGCAAACCACGATAGCAACCAAGGTCCATAAGACGCTTGATGCTCAGGGTAATTTCACGACGCAAATCACCCTCAACGGTGTATTTGGCAACTGCATCACGAAGCTTTTCGATTTGCTCTTCAGACAGCTCACTGATCTTAACATTTTCAGCAATACCCGTGGATGCACAGATAGCCTGTGAACGGGTTTTACCGATACCGAAGATCGACGTTAAGGCGATAACGGTATGTTTATGATCAGGAATGTTAATGCCTGCTATACGGGCCACTATGCACTCCTACTATTTTATACAGCAACACCATTCTGAAAAGCCCGTTTTCAGGATACTCAAATAATGTTGCAGTGCGACATACAAAAGATTGGCTGGCTAATCTAGCCAGCTCAACCCAACTTTGCAAGAAAAATATGCGAGATAATCAGCCTTGACGCTGTTTATGCTTCGGCTCGGCGCTGCAAATCACACGAACGACACCGTTACGCTTAACGATTTTGCAGTTACGACATAATTTCTTGACGGAAGCACGAACTTTCATTTTTACTCTCCGTAACTTCTCAAACGAATCTGACTAGCGGTTATAGCCTTTCAGATTTGCTTTCTTCAATGCAGACTCGTACTGACTTGACATCATCAGAGTTTGCACTTGAGCCATAAAGTCCATGATGACGACAACCACGATCAGTAGCGAGGTACCACCAAAGTAGAATGGTACTTTCATTGCATCACGCATGAACTCCGGGATCAGGCAGATGAAAGTAATGTACATCGCGCCCACCAGGGTTAAACGCGTCATTACTTTATCGATATACTTCGCCGTTTGCTCTCCCGGACGAATTCCTGGTACGAAGGCACCGGACTTCTTCAGGTTATCTGCTGTCTCACGCGGGTTGAACACCAACGCCGTGTAGAAGAAACAGAAGAAGATGATTGCAGACGCATAGAGTAACACATAAAGCGGTTGCCCTGGCTGCAAATACAGCGAAATCGTAGTCAGCCAGTTCCAACCGGTACCGCCCCCAAACCATGATGCAATCGTGGCCGGGAACAGAATAATGCTGGAAGCGAAAATCGCCGGGATAACACCCGCCATGTTCACTTTCAACGGTAAGTGTGTACTCTGTGCTGCATAAACACGACGACCTTGTTGACGCTTCGCATAGTTAACGACGATACGACGTTGACCACGCTCGATGAAAACAACGAAGAAGGTTACTGCAAACACCAATACTGCAACCAACAGCAGCAGGAGGAAGTGCAGGTCGCCTTGCCGCGCTTGCTCGATAGTATGGGCCACTGCCGGCGGGAGCCCCGCTACAATACCCGCGAAGATAATGATCGAGATACCGTTGCCGATACCGCGCTCAGTAATCTGCTCACCCAGCCACATCAGGAACATTGTCCCGGTGACCAAGCTCACAACCGCAGTAAAGTAGAATGCAAAGCCTGGGTTTAACACCAGGCCCTGCATACCAGGCATATTCGGCAGACCGGTAGCAATACCGATCGACTGGAATATGGCCAATACCAGCGTACCGTAACGGGTGTACTGACTAATCTTGCGACGGCCAGCCTCCCCTTCTTTCTTGATTTCCGCCAACGCCGGATGAACCACCGTCAGCAGCTGGATAATGATCGACGCCGAAATATACGGCATGATCCCCAGAGCAAAGATAGAAGCACGGCTGAGGGCACCACCAGAGAACATGTTAAACATTTCAATGATAGTGCCTCTCTGCTGCTCAAGCAATTTGGCAAGCACAGTGGCATCGATACCAGGAATCGGAATGAAAGAGCCGATGCGGAAGACAATCAGCGCGCCGATGACAAACAAAAGTCTGCGCTTCAGCTCGCCGAGCCCGCCTTTAGCACTTTGAAAATCTAATCCTGGTTGCTTAGCCATCTGCTACTTATTCCTCAATTTTACCGCCAGCAGCCTCGATAGCAGCACGAGCGCCTTTGGTGACACGCAGACCACGCAGGGTTACCGGACGAGCGACTTCGCCAGAAAGTACAACTTTCGCGAATTCGATCTGGACACCAACTACGTTAGCGGCTTTCAGCGCGTTCAGGTCGATAACATCGCCTTCAACCAGAGCCAGTTCAGACAGACGAACTTCTGCCGTGATCATCGCTTTGCGTGAAGTGAAGCCGAATTTCGGCAGACGACGGTACAGAGGCATCTGACCACCTTCGAAACCACGACGTACGCCACCGCCAGAACGAGACTTCTGACCTTTGTGACCACGGCCGCCGGTTTTACCCAGGCCAGAACCAATACCACGACCTACACGCTTAGGCGCATGCTTGGCACCTTCAGCCGGAGACAGAGTATTTAAACGCATCTGTTACTCCTCAACTTTAACCATGTAGGAAACCAGGTTGACCATACCGCGAACAGCAGGAGTATCCTCGCGCTCTACGGTGTGACCAATACGACGCAGACCCAGACCGAGCAGAGTAGCTTTATGCTTCGGCAGACGGCCAATTGAGCTGCGAGTTTGTGTAACTTTAATAGTCTTAGCCATGGTCAATTACCCCAGAATGTCGGCAACGGATTTACCACGCTTAGCAGCGACCATTTCAGGAGACTTCATATTCGCCAGAGCGTCGATAGTTGCACGAACCACGTTGATCGGGTTGGTGGAACCATAAGCTTTAGCCAATACGTTGTGCACCCCAGCAACTTCGAGAACGGCGCGCATTGCACCGCCCGCGATGATACCGGTACCTTCATGAGCAGGCTGCATGAACACGCGAGAACCCGTGTGAGCGCCCTTAACAGGGTGCTGCAGGGTGCCGCTGTTCAGCGCGACGTTCATCATGTTGCGACGGGCTTTTTCCATCGCTTTCTGGATCGCTGCTGGAACTTCGCGTGCTTTGCCGTAGCCAAAACCAACGCGACCGTTACCATCACCAACTACAGTCAGTGCGGTAAAGCTGAAAATACGGCCACCTTTTACGGTTTTAGATACGCGGTTTACCGCGATCAGCTTTTCCTGCAGTTCGCCAGCTTGTTTTTCGATGTGAGCCATCTTAAACCTCTTCCTTAGAACTGAAGGCCAGCTTCACGGGCAGCATCTGCCAGTGCCTGGACTCGACCATGATATTGGAAACCGGAACGGTCAAAGGATACTTTCGCAATCCCTTTTTCCAACGCGCGCTCAGCCAGAGCTTTACCTACGGCTGCTGCTGCGTCTTTGTTACCGGAATACTTCAGTTGCTCCGCGATAGCTTTTTCTAAAGTAGAAGCGGCTACCAGTACTTCAGAACCGTTTGGAGCAATCACCTGTGCGTAAATGTGACGCGGGGTACGATGTACCACCAGGCGGGTTGCACCCAGCTCTTGGAGCTTGCGGCGTGCGCGGGTCGCACGACGGATACGAGCAGATTTCTTATCCATAGTGTTACCTTACTTCTTCTTAGCCTCTTTGGTACGCACGACTTCGTCGGCGTAACGAACACCCTTGCCTTTGTAAGGCTCAGGACGACGGTAAGCGCGCAGATCTGCTGCTACCTGGCCAATTACCTGCTTATCAGCGCCTTTCAGCACGATTTCAGTTTGGCTTGGGCATTCAGCAGTGATACCTGCCGGCAGCTGGTGATCGATAGGGTGAGAGAAGCCCAGGGCCAAATTCACCACGTTGCCTTTAACGGCAGCACGATAACCAACACCTACCAGTTGAAGCTTCTTGGTGAAGCCTTCGGTAACACCAACAACCATTGCGTTCAGCAGAGCGCGCGTGGTACCCGCTTGGGCCCATGCGTTAGCAAAACCTTCGCGCGGAGCGAAAGTCAGTGCGTTAGCTTCTTGCTTCACTTCAACGGCGTCGTGGATAGTACGAGTCAACTCGCCGTTTTTACCCTTAATCGAAATAACCTGACCGTTGAGTTTTACCTCTACGCCGGCAGGAATGACGACGGGTGCTTTTGCAACACGAGACATTCTTTCCTCCCGAATTAAGCTACGTAGCAGATAATCTCGCCACCAAGACCAGCCTGGCGAGCTGCACGATCGGTCATAACACCTTTAGAGGTAGAAACAACAGCGATACCCAAACCGGCCATAACTTTTGGCAGCTCATCTTTTTTCTTGTAGATGCGCAGACCTGGACGGCTGATACGTTGAATGCTTTCTACCACAGCTTTGCCCTGGAAGTACTTCAGTACCAGTTCCAGAACAGGCTTGGCGTCGCCTTCGATTTTGAAATCTTCAATAAAACCTTCTTCCTTCAGCACGTTGGCAATTGCCACTTTCAGCTTGGAGGAAGGCATGGTGACCGCAACTTTGTTCGCGGCTTGACCGTTACGGATACGGGTCAGCATATCCGCGATCGGATCTTGCATGCTCATCTGTCTTTACTCCCGTGATTCAATTGGTAATTACCAGCTAGCCTTTTTCAAGCCTGGTACTTCACCGCGCATAGCGGCTTCACGAAGCTTAATACGGCTCAACCCGAATTTGCCCACATAACCATGTGGACGGCCAGTTTGGCGGCAGCGTTTACGCTGACGAGACGGGCTGGAATCACGCGGCAGAGTTTGCAGCTTGAGAACGGCATTCCAACGATCTTCATCGGATGCGTTCACATCAGAGATAATAGCTTTCAGTTCAGCGCGTTTTGCAAAGAACTTGTCAGCTAATTTCACGCGCTTGACTTCGCGTGCTTTCATTGATTGCTTAGCCATCAGTAACCCTGCCTTACTTGCGGAACGGGAAGTTAAAAGCAGCCAGCAGCGCGCGGCCTTCATCATCAGATTTCGCAGTAGTGGTAATGGTAATATCCAAACCACGAACGCGATCGACTTTGTCGTAGTCGATTTCTGGGAAGATGATTTGCTCACGCACGCCCATGCTGTAGTTGCCACGGCCATCGAATGACTTGGCGGACAGGCCACGGAAGTCACGGATACGTGGAACAGCAATGGAGATCAGACGCTCAAAGAACTCCCACATGCGTTCGCCACGCAGAGTTACTTTACAGCCGATCGGATAGCCCTGACGGATTTTGAAGCCTGCAACGGATTTGCGGGCTTTGGTGATCAACGGTTTTTGACCGGAGATAGCTGCCAGGTCCGCTGCTGCGTTATCCAGCAGTTTCTTGTCAGCAATCGCTTCACCAACACCCATGTTCAGGGTGATCTTCTCGACCCGAGGGACTTGCATGACAGAGTTGTAATCAAACTGAGACATCAGTTGTTTGACTACCTCGTCTTTGTAGTAATCATGCAGTTTCGCCATCGTATTACTCCAAATTACTTGATAGTTTCGCTGTTAGATTTGAAGAAACGGACTTTTTTGCCGTCTTCGAATCTAAAGCCTACACGGTCAGCCTTGCCGGTAGCCGCGTTGAAGATAGCAATGTTAGAAACCTGAATTGCAGCTTCTTTCTCAACAATGCCGCCTGGTTGGTTCAGAGCCGGAACCGGCTTCTGGTGTTTCTTAACCAGGTTGATGCCTTCAACAATGACCTTGCCAGCAGACAGGACATTTTTTACTTTACCGCGCTTACCTTTGTCTTTCCCGGTAATCACGATAACTTCGTCATCACGACGGATCTTCGCTGCCATGTTCGCTCCTTAGAGTACTTCTGGTGCCAGAGAGATAATTTTCATGAACTTCTCATTACGCAGTTCACGAGTTACCGGCCCAAAAATACGCGTACCGATTGGCTGCTCGCTGTTATTGTTCAAAATAACGCATGCATTGCCATCGAAGCGAATGACAGAACCGTCCGGGCGACGTACACCCTTCTTGGTGCGCACCACTACCGCCTTCAGAACATCGCCTTTCTTCACCTTACCGCGAGGAATTGCTTCCTTGATGGTAATTTTGATGATGTCGCCGACGCCTGCGTAGCGACGGTGCGAGCCACCTAGAACCTTGATACACATTACGCGACGTGCACCGGAGTTGTCGGCGACGTTCAGCATAGTCTGTTCTTGGATCATTTTAGTGCTCCGCTAATGTCAACTACTACTTTAAAGACCCAAGTAAAAATTAGGCCGTTGAAAAGCCCCATAACCGAGGGCGCAGCATTATAACACCGCTTACTTGGTATGGGTAGAAAAAATAAACGGCTCATTTTCTGAGCCGTTTATTAAGTGAGAGCCAGCTACTCTATTACAGAATCGCTTTCTCTACAACGCGAACCAACGTCCAGGACTTGGTCTTGGACAGTGGGCGGCATTCGCGGATTTCAACCACGTCGCCGGTACCACATTCGTTGTTCTCGTCATGTACGTGCAGCTTGGTCGTACGTTTGATGAATTTCCCGTAGATTGGGTGCTTCACAGTACGCTCGATAGCAACAACGATGGATTTCTCCATTTTATCGCTAACAACACGACCCTGCAGGGTACGGATAACTTCAGTCATTTACACACCCGCCTTTTGAGTCAGTAAAGTCTTAACGCGTGCGACGTCACGACGCACTTGTTTCAACAGGTGAGTTTGTTGCAGCTGGCCACTGGCCGCCTGCATGCGCAAGTTGAATTGCTCACGCAGCAGGTTGAGCAGCTCGGCATTCAGCTCTTCAACGCTTTTTTCACGCAGCTCTTGTGCTTTCATTACATCACCGTCTTAGTTACAAAGGTGGTTTTGATCGGCAGTTTCGCTGCTGCCAGTTTGAATGCCTCGCGGGCAACCTCTTCTGGCACGCCGTCCATTTCGTACAGGACCTTACCAGGCTGGATCAGGGCAACCCAATACTCCACGTTACCCTTACCTTTACCCATACGCACTTCCAGCGGCTTCTCGGTGATCGGTTTGTCCGGGAATACACGGATCCAGATCTTGCCTTGACGCTTAACTGCACGAGTCATTGCACGACGAGCTGCTTCGATTTGACGAGCAGTCAGACGGCCACGGCCAACAGCTTTCAGACCGAAAGTGCCGAAGCTAACATCCGTACCTTGCGCCAGACCACGGTTGCGGCCCTTGTGCACCTTACGGAATTTTGTACGCTTTGGTTGTAACATCAGCGACTCTCCTTACTTGCGGCCTTTACGCTGCTGCTTTTTAGGTTGAGCAGCCGGTTCCGGTTGTTCAACTGCAGCCATACCACCCAGGATCTCACCTTTGAAGATCCATACCTTAACGCCGATTACACCATAAGTGGTGTGCGCTTCAGATGTGTTGTAGTCGATGTCCGCACGCAGAGTGTGCAATGGAACACGACCTTCGCGGTACCATTCGGTACGTGCGATTTCAGCGCCGCCAAGACGGCCGCTTACTTCAACTTTGATACCTTTAGCGCCAAGACGCATTGCGTTCTGTACTGCACGCTTCATAGCACGACGGAACATAACGCGACGTTCCAGCTGAGAAGTGATGCTGTCAGCAACCAATTTAGCGTCGAGTTCCGGTTTACGGACTTCGGCGATGTTGATCTGTGCAGGAACGCCAGCGATGTCCGCTACGACCTTGCGCAGTTTTTCGACGTCTTCACCTTTCTTGCCGATAACGATGCCTGGGCGAGCAGTGTGAATGGTCACACGGATGCTCTTCGCAGGACGCTCGATAACGATGCGAGAAACGGAAGCTTTCGACAGTTCCTTAGTCAGGAATTGACGAACTTTAAAGTCGCTGTCCAGGTTGTCAGCGAATTCTTTGGTATTCGCATACCAAGTAGAGTTCCAAGGTTTGACAATACCCAGGCGAATACCATTAGGATGTACTTTCTGACCCATTGCTAGTCTCCAGAGTCTCAGCGATCGGACACAACCACAGTAATGTGGCTGGTGCGCTTCAGGATGCGATCTGCACGACCTTTTGCACGCGGCATAATGCGCTTCATGCTTGGGCCTTCGTCTACGAAGATTTTCGTAACTTTCAGATCATCGATGTCAGCGCCATCGTTGTGTTCTGCGTTAGCAATGGCAGACTCCAGCACTTTCTTAACCAGACCAGCAGCTTTCTTGTTGGTGTAGGTCAGAGTTTCCAGAGCTTGCGACACTTTCTTACCGCGAATCAGGTCAGCAACAAGGCGAACCTTCTGAGCAGAAGAACGAGCGTGGCGATGTTTAGCGATAGTTTCCATCTCTTCCTCCTACCTTAGCGCTTTTTAGCTTTTTTATCAGCCGCATGGCCGCGATAAGTACGAGTCGGCGCGAATTCACCCAGTTTGTGACCGACCATTTCATCGGAAACGAACACTGGTACGTGCTGACGACCATTATGGACAGCGATGGTCAAACCGATCATGTTAGGAAAGATCGTTGAACGACGGGACCAAGTGCGCAAAGGCTTCTTGTCACCGCTTTCCACCGCTTTCTCTACCTTCTTCAGCAAGTGCAGGTCAATAAAAGGACCTTTCTTGAGAGAACGTGGCATGGCTTATCCTCTAATTATTTTTTGCTACGGCGACGTACGATGAACTTATCAGTACGCTTGTTGCTACGGGTCTTCTTACCTTTGGTCTGAACGCCCCACGGAGTTACCGGGTGCTTACCAAAGTTACGACCTTCACCACCACCGTGCGGGTGATCTACCGGGTTCATCGCCGTACCGCGAACGGTAGGACGAACACCACGCCAACGTGCAGCACCTGCTTTACCCAGAACGCGAAGCATGTGTTCAGCGTTACCGACTTCACCCAGGGTGGCGCGGCAATCAGCTGGAACTTTACGCATTTCGCCGGAGCGCAGACGCAGAGTTACGTAGGAACCATCACGAGCAACGATCTGAACGTAGGCACCAGCGGAGCGAGCCATCTGGCCGCCTTTGCCTGGTTTCATTTCTACGTTGTGAACCGTTGAACCAACTGGAATGTTGCGCATCGGCAGGGTGTTACCCGCTTTGATTGCAGCATCAACGCCAGATTGAATCTGGTCACCAGCTTTCAGGCCTTTCGGCGCCAGGATGTAACGGCGTTCGCCGTCTTTGTACAGAACCAGCGCGATGTTCGCGGAACGGTTCGGATCGTACTCCAGACGCTCAACCACAGCAGGGATACCGTCTTTGTTGCGCTTGAAGTCAACCAGACGATAATGTTGCTTGTGGCCACCACCGATATGACGGGTGGTGATACGGCCATTGTTGTTACGACCACCGCTTTTGCTCAGTTTTTCCAGCAGCGGGGCATAAGGTTTACCCTTGTGCAGCTCAGGGTTAACCACTTTAACAACGTGGCGACGACCCGGAGATGTAGGTTTACATTTAACAATTGCCATTGTTCTTACTCCTCCGACTTACTCTGCGCCGCCGATGAAGTCCAGATTCTGGCCTTCTTTCAGGGTGACGTAAGCTTTTTTCCAGTCGCTACGACGACCAACACGCTGACCGTGACGTTTCACTTTCCCTTTAACAACCAGGGTGTTCACGTCTTCGACTTCGACTTCAAACAGTTTCTGCACTGCAGCTTTGATTTCTGCTTTGGTCGCGTCTTTGGCAACTTTGAGAACGATGGTGTTGCTTTTTTCCATCGCAGCGGATGCTTTTTCAGATACGTGCGGTGCACGCAGCACTTTCAGCAAACGTTCTTCACGGATCATGCCAGCATCTCCTCAACTTGCTTCACAGCATCAGCAGTCATAACCACTTTGTCGAAGGCGATCAGGCTAACCGGATCGATACCTGCTACATCGCGCACGTCAACCTTGTACAGGTTGCGAGCTGCCAGGAACAGATTCTCATCCAGTTCACCGGTCACGATCAGCACGTCTTCCAGAGCCATATCTTTCAGTTTCTGTGCCAGCAGCTTAGTTTTAGGCGCTTCTACAGAGAACTTCTCGACAACGATCAGACGATCTTGACGTACCAGTTCGGACAGGATGCTTTTCAGCGCGCCGCGGTACATCTTTTTGTTTACTTTCTGACTGTGGTCCTGCGGCTTAGCAGCAAAGGTCACGCCGCCTGAACGCCAGATCGGGCTCTTTACAGAACCTGAACGCGCACGGCCGGTGCCTTTCTGACGCCATGGCTTTTTGCCGGAACCAGTTACTTCAGCACGGGTCTTCTGAGCACGGGTACCTTGACGGGCACCTGCTGCATAAGCAACAACAACCTGGTGTACCAGCGCTTCGTTGAAATCACGACCGAAGGTAGTTTCGGAAACAGTCAGCGCGCTTTGCGCGTCTTTCAATACTAATTCCATTGCTATCCCCTTACGCCTTCACAGCTGGTTTAACGATCAGGTTGCCACCGGTTGCGCCCGGTACAGCACCCTTAACCAGCAGCAGGTTGCGCTCAGCGTCAACACGTACTACGTCCAGGCTCTGAACGGTTACGCGCTCATCACCCAGGTGGCCAGCCATTTTCTTGCCTTTGAACACTTTGCCCGGAGTCTGGTTCTGACCGATAGAACCCGGAACGCGGTGAGACAAGGAGTTACCGTGGGTAGCGTCTTGGGTACGGAAGTTCCAGCGCTTAACAGTGCCAGCAAAACCTTTACCTTTAGAAGTACCGGTAACATCGACTTTTTTAACGTCAGCGAAGATTTCTACGCTAATTTCCTGACCTGCAGCGAATTCTTGACCTTCTTCCAGGCGGAATTCCCACAGACCACGGCCAGCTTCAACGCCAGCTTTAGCGAAATGGCCCGCTTCCGGCTTGGTTACACGGTTAGCTTTTTTGCTACCAGTGGTAACCTGAACGGCACGGTAACCGTCGGTGTCCAGGCTTTTAACCTGAGTCACGCGGTTCGCTTCAATTTCAATTACGGTTACTGGGATAGAAACGCCATCTTCAGTGAAGATACGGGTCATACCCACTTTTTTACCGACTAAACCAATCATTGTTTCAACCTCTCAATCGCTCAATGACCTGATTAACCCAGGCTGATCTGCACGTCTACACCGGCAGCCAGATCCAGACGCATCAGAGCATCAACGGTTTTCTCGGTTGGCTCAACGATGTCAACCAGACGCTTGTGAGTGCGAATCTCGTACTGATCGCGCGCGTCTTTGTTGACGTGCGGAGAGATCAGAACGGTAAAGCGCTCTTTGCGAGTTGGCAGCGGGATCGGACCACGGACTTGCGCACCAGTGCGCTTTGCAGTCTCGACGATTTCCGCGGTTGATTGATCGATCAGACGATGATCAAACGCTTTCAGGCGGATACGGATTCTTTGGTTCTGCATGAGACCAGAGCTCCAATTATTTATAAACGTAAATAATTACTCCTCACACCCATTTCGATTGATGGGGGAGTGTAATCGTCAACATATAACCCCCATATCGGGAGTATTGTTCGAAAGGCAAAAAAGGCCTGCCAATCGACTGATTCGCTAAAATCAGGCTTACCAAGATTAGGTAAGCCCGCGCATTATACGCAAAATGGCCCAGGAAGCAAGCCGCAGTTGGAAATATGCTCAGGAAATCGTCATTTTTGCGCGTTCAGTGGCAGTTGGCGTGTTAACACGGTAAACAGGGAATGAATTAGGCTTGGCGGGAACACTCTCCCCTGCCCCGCCGAGAAAACGGCCGCCGGCAGGAGAGACGATGACGAATGGACGGAAGGTTTACTCTTTGCGCTCTAAAATCTGAGCCTGGGCATAGTTCTGAATACCGAGACGGGCAATCAGATCCAGCTCCGTTTCCAGCCAGTCGATGTGCTCTTCTTCATCGGCCAGGATATCAATCATCAAATCGCGGCTAACGTAATCGTGGATCGAATCGGCATAGGCGATGCCTTCGCGCAGGTTCTTGGCGCCCGCCAGCTCCAGCGCCAGATCGGAACGCAGCATCTCTTCAATGTCTTCGCCGATGTTCAACTTGCCGAGATCTTGCAGATTCGGTATCCCTTCCAGGAACAGGATACGCTCGATGTAGCGATCGGCATGTTTCATTTCGTCGATCGACTCGTGATATTCCTTGTCGTTGAGGCGCATTAAGCCCCAATTCTTGAACATGCGGGCGTGCAGGAAATATTGATTGATGGCAACCAGCTCGTTGCCAAGCAGTTTATTGAGGTGAGCAATGATCTTTTTATCGCCTTTCATAGGTAACTCCTCCTGGCCAGTTCTAAAAGTGTAGAACCTGTAAGCCAAGAGTCAAAAATAACCTTACCCTTTGTTAGGCAACTTCATGCATTGGGATGATAGTTCCGCGTTCCTCCACCATAATCTGTCTTGCCTGACGAATGCACTTTCCACAATCGGTACCAATCGGCACAAGTTCACGCAGTTGCTTCATGGTATGGGGATTGTGCTGACGCACCGCATTACGGATCGCTTTGTCAGTCACCGCATTACACAGACATACATACATAGAGAGACTCACTTCTTAACCAATGCATTGAGTCTAAATAGGAATGGTTTTTATTTCAATTAAGATTTGTACAAATTGCATAAAAAAAGGGCACCGAAGTGCCCTTTTTTGTGTCGAAAAATTATTCGCGATTAAGCGATAACTTTAGCAACAACACCAGCGCCTACAGTACGGCCGCCTTCACGGATTGCGAAACGCAGACCGTCGTCCATCGCGATTGGGTGAATCAGGGTTACAACCATGTTCACGTTGTC
>NZ_JBPIYZ010000009.1:0-30599 GCF_051172415.1 Serratia sp. H402Y | reverse complement strand
GTCTGATAAATTGTTAAAGAGCAGTGAGTTAGGCGCTTTCGCTTGCTAACTCGAGGTGGCGTATATTACGCTTTCCTCTTTCAGAGTCAACCCTAATTTTCAGGATTTTTTCTCTGCGACCCCCGGAGACTCTGTGAAGTTGTTCACATGTTCCGTGTCGATGGAGGCGCATTATAGGGAGTTCCTCGCAGGCCGCAACAGGTATTTTCAGCAAAAACGATCGTTAGCTGCATTCCACAGCAAAACCCCGCTTTATACCCACTTGCACACAGTGTTATCCACAGATGCGATTTGTACAGAAAATTTACGAGCGCCACGCAAACGTTTTCGCTACAATTCCCCGCGACGAAACGATCCCCCTTTTTACGGGGGCGTTACCTGAATTTGTGCCTGTCCCTCCCTTTATAAGGCAGAAAACCGCGCTTTATAGAGAGAACGAGGTGGACATTCACGTAACGCTCTTTAATTGCGACTCAAAGCCAAGGGATAAAACCATGCAACAACCTCGTCCAATCCGCCGGGCTCTGCTCAGCGTGTCTGACAAAGCCGGTATCGTTGAATTCGCCGAAGCGCTTTCCCAGCGCGGCGTTGAACTGCTCTCCACCGGCGGCACCGCCCGCCTGCTGGCAGACGCCGGTCTGCCCGTTACCGAAGTTTCCGACTACACCGGCTTCCCGGAGATGATGGACGGACGAGTTAAGACCCTGCACCCGAAAGTTCACGGCGGTATCCTCGGCCGCCGCGGCCAGGACGACGCGGTCATGAATCAGCATGACATCCAGCCTATCGACATGGTGGTCGTCAATCTGTACCCGTTCGCCCAAACCGTGGCGCGCCCGGATTGCTCGCTGGAAGACGCGGTCGAAAATATCGATATCGGCGGCCCGACCATGGTGCGCTCCGCCGCCAAGAACCATAAAGACGTCGCCATCGTGGTGAAGAGCAGCGACTACGCCGCCATCATTACCGAGATGGACAACAACGACGGCTCGCTGCGCTATGCCACCCGCTTCGATCTCGCCATCAAGGCCTTCGAACACACCGCCGCCTACGACAGCATGATCGCCAACTACTTCGGCGCGCTGGTGCCGGCGTACCACGGCGAGACCGAACAGCCGTCCGGCCGCTTCCCTCGTACCCTGAACCTCAACTACATCAAGAAGCAGGATATGCGTTACGGTGAGAACAGCCACCAGCAAGCCGCCTTCTATATAGAAGAAGGGGTAAAGGAAGCGTCCGTCGCGACCGCCGAGCAGTTGCAGGGCAAAGCACTCTCCTATAACAACATCGCCGATACCGACGCCGCGCTGGAATGCGTGAAAGAGTTCGCCGAACCGGCCTGCGTGATCGTCAAGCACGCCAACCCTTGCGGCGTGGCGATCGGCGACGACATCCTCGCCGCCTATGAGCGCGCTTACCAAACCGACCCGACCTCCGCCTTCGGCGGCATCATCGCCTTTAACCGCGAGCTGGACGCCGCCACCGCGCAGGCGATCATCAGCCGCCAGTTCGTGGAAGTGATCATCGCGCCAAACGTCACCCAGGAAGCACGCTCCCTGCTGGCCGCCAAACAGAACGTGCGCGTGCTGGCCTGCGGCCAGTGGCAGCAACGCGTGGCGGGGCTGGACTTCAAGCGCGTCAACGGCGGGCTGCTGGTACAGGATCGCGATCTCGGCATGGTGACCGCCGCCGATCTGCGCGTGGTATCCGAGCGCCAACCGACCGAACAGGAACTGCGTGACGCGCTGTTCTGCTGGAAAGTGGCCAAGTTCGTGAAATCCAACGCCATCGTTTATGCACGTGACAACATGACCATCGGCATAGGCGCCGGCCAGATGAGCCGCGTTTATTCCGCCAAGATCGCCGGCATCAAAGCGAGCGACGAAGGGCTGGAAGTGAAAGGATCCGCCATGGCCTCCGACGCCTTCTTCCCGTTCCGTGACGGCATCGATGCCGCAGCTGCAGTCGGCATCACCTGCGTGATCCAGCCTGGCGGCTCGATCCGCGACGACGAAGTGATCGCCGCCGCCAACGAACACGGCATCGCGATGATCTTCACCGACATGCGTCATTTCCGCCATTAATTCCTTTTGCCGCGTGCGCTTCGGCGCACGCCATTCGTGGAGCCCCTGATGAACATTTTGATTATCGGCAACGGCGGGCGCGAGCACGCGCTGGCCTGGAAAGCCGCCCAGTCTCCGCTGGCGGATAAAGTCTACGTTGCGCCGGGCAATGCCGGCACCGCGCTGGAAGCCAATCTGGAAAACGTGGCGATCGCCGCCACCGATATCCCCGCCCTGGTCGCTTTCGCCCAGAGCCATGACATCGGTCTGACCATCGTCGGGCCGGAAGCCCCGCTGGTGATTGGCGTGGTCGACGCCTTCCAGGCCGCCGGTCTGAAAATCTTCGGCCCGACGCAGGCCGCCGCGCAGCTCGAAGGCTCCAAAGCTTTCACTAAGGATTTCCTGGCGCGCCACCGCATCCCGACCGCCGAATATGAAAACTTCACCGACGTGGAGCCGGCGCTGGCCTACGTGCGCCGCAAAGGCGCGCCGATCGTCATCAAGGCCGATGGCCTGGCGGCCGGTAAAGGCGTGATCGTCGCGATGACGCTGCAGGAAGCGGAAGAAGCGGTGCGCGACATGTTGGCCGGCAACGCCTTCGGCGATGCCGGTCATCGCATCGTGGTGGAAGAGTTCCTTGACGGTGAAGAGGCCAGCTTCATCGTGATGGTCGACGGCGAGAACGTGGTGCCGATGGCCACCAGCCAGGACCACAAGCGCGTCGGCGACGGCGACACCGGCCCGAACACCGGCGGCATGGGCGCCTATTCTCCCGCACCGGTAGTGACCGACGAAATCCACCGGCGCGCCATGGACCAGGTGATCTGGCCGACGGTGCGCGGCATGGCGGCGGAAGGCAACACCTACGTCGGCTTCCTTTACGCCGGCCTGATGATCGCCGCCGACGGCCAGCCGAAGGTGATCGAATTCAACTGTCGTTTCGGCGATCCGGAAACCCAGCCGATCATGCTGCGCCTGCGTTCCGATCTGGTGGAACTGTGCCTGGCGGGCGCCGAAGGCCGCCTGAACGAGAAAACCTCCGACTGGGACGAGCGCCCCGCGCTCGGCGTGGTGCTGGCGGCCGGCGGTTATCCGGGTGATTATCGCAACGGCGAGGTGATCCAGGGGCTGCCGCAACAGGAAAGCGCCGACGGTAAGGTCTTCCATGCCGGCACGCGTCTGCAGGGCAATGACGTCGTCACCAGCGGCGGTCGCGTTCTGTGCGTGACGGCGCTGGGCGACACCGTGGCGCAGGCGCAACAACGCGCCTATCAGCTGGCGGAAGGCATCCAGTGGCCGGGCAGCTTCTGCCGCAAAGATATCGGTTATCGCGCGATTGCGCGCGGCAAGTGATTTGACCTGATAAGGTCATGACAAGAGGCTCCGCAGCGCGGGGCCTTTTTTATAGCTGGTCTTCTTTCGGTTCCCAGCTGCAGAAGTCGTCGTTCGCCACCAGCAGCAGCTCGCTGCCTTCCGGCGCTTCCAACCAGGCGACGCTCACCGGCCGGCTGCTGCTGCGGGCGCGTTTTTCGATCCAGGCGATGGCGGAGGCATCCAACCCGGGTTTTAAGCGCTGCCCGTCGCAGGTTTGCACTTCGCCCTGCAACCAACGCCCCTGCAGCAATTTGACCTTGCCGGCGCGCAGCGCATTGCTGACTTCGAGGATACGTCGCGCCTGATATTGATACAGGGCGATTTCATCGCGGGTCAGCGGTTCGCGGCGTGTCGCCAGCTGGCGCTGCATAAAGCTCACCGTGCCGTCGTCGGCAAAGCGCAGTTGAATGGAATCTCGATCGCCGTCGGCGTCGTTGCGTTTGATTTGGCGCAGCACGTCGCCCTGATAGGTGTACAGCGTGGTGATGGTACCCGGTCCGCGGTAGGGACTGTAGACGCTGACCAGCACCTGCGGGCGATGTTGCTCATCGTCTTTACGCCACAGGCGTATCACGCCTTGATCGGCCACAAAGCCGCTGGCGGTAAAGCTGGGAATATCGGAATGGAAACTGCAGGCGCTCAGACCGAGGGCGATGCCGGCGGCCATGAGCACCCGACGAGTAAACAAAAGGGGCGCCATCGCCCCTCTGTTTAATCTTTTCACCGAGGCGCGGTCTTATTTAACAGCGTCTTTCAGTGCTTTGCCAGAAACGAACGCAGGCACGTTGGCTGCTGCGATTTTGATTTCTTTGCCAGTCTGTGGGTTGCGGCCAGTGCGCTCGCTACGATGGTTTACTTTGAAAGTACCGAAGCCAACCAATTGTACTGCATCACCTTCTTTCAGAGACTCAGTAATAGCAGCCAGGGTGGATTCCAGAGCCAGTTTAGCTTGTGCTTTGGAAAGGTCAGCCTTGTCCGCGATTACATCAATCAGTTGAGTCTTGTTCATAAGTTATCCTTACAGTGTGTTTATCGTTTGCAAAGCATCGAGTGCGACGGATATGCCGATTGACAGCACTCTCCTGCATACACGCACCGATAGCCACTTTTTTTACGCCCCCCAAATGTAGACCAGACAGGGTGCGGATGTGAAGCCTTAAGGCATGACAAATCAGGCGTTAAATCACGTTTTGTTGCCTTATTGCGCTAAATTTATCCCGATGTTGCTGACACCGGCCTCTCGCAGGTCGGATCGCAGCCCCTTGATCAGGTCTATATCGCGCTCTTCACAGGCGTCCAACAGGCGGAAAATTTCCCATTGAATGTCCCATTCTTCCTCTACCGCAGGCAAACTTCCCAACTCTTCGTCGGTCATTTCCCTGCCGGCTTGAGTCATTTCCAACATCGCCACGGTGCGAATCGATGTTTCGCTGATGGCGATGGCGTGCTCCAGCGTCTCCCCGCCGAGCCGCGAATGGATCAGTTCCCCTAATGCGATACAGGCATCAATTGCCGGGTAAACGCCGTAAAGATCGTAATCTTCCGCCGACGGAATCGCCTCTTCCAACTTCTCGAGCTGGCTGTCGAAGTTGACCTTGGCGTCCTTCACCACCAGCGTTTCCCACACCAAATCCAGAATGCGGCGATAAATCGCCGGATCGCCGAACTCGGTCTGTTTGCAGAACATCTGGTAATTCGGGTACATACGCTCGCACAAACTGGCCATAAAGGTCAAATGTTGCCAAGCCTCGTGCCGTTCCAGACGTAAATGAATCGGGTTACGTAGCATGCTTTACTCTCTTACGCGTTATCTGCGGCGCAGTGTACCCGAAATCGCTCATGGCGACACCTCCGGATGCTGCTGCAACCAACGCTGAAACGCCGGACGGCGCGAAGCGATGGCGTCGGCCCAGCGGGTCGGCTCCGGCAAACGGTAGCCCGCCATACAGCGCTGCACCCACACCAGCGCGCTGTCGGCGCCCACGCGGTGACCGGTAGAGATGAATAGCGGGTTGCAGCGCGCCTTGCTGCGCCATACCCAGCCCAGCTGTTCCCCCTTATCTTCCAACGGCGCCAGCGCGCCGACGGCGGCCTCCAGCGGCGCGAATTTGCCGCACAGGCGCTTCTTGGCCACGCCGATGGTCGGTACATCGACCAGCAGGCCGAAATGGCTGGCGACGCCGAGGCGCCGCGGATGTGAAATACCATGCCCATCGACGAAGATCAGCCCCGGCTTTTGCCGTAGTTGTGCCCAGGCGGCCAACAGCGCCGGATATTCGCGAAACGACAGGAAGCCCGGGATATAAGGCATGACGGTGGCGATGCGCGCCACCTGATATTCCACCAGCTCCAGCGACGGATAGCGCAGTATGGCGATGGCGGCACGCGTCACCGCCCCCTCCTGCTCGAAGCCCACGTCAGCGCCGGCGATGAAGGCCGGCGGTTCGGCCGGCAGATCGTCGTAGCGAATGATTTCAGCAGCGCGCCGCAGCTGTTCGGCGCGCAGGGCCTGCATATCGGTCACATCGAATCCTTAACGGTGGTATTTCGCCGACTGCGCGTGCACCGCCTCGACGAAGGCGCCAGCGTGCTCAGGCTGCACATCCTGATGGATGCCGTGGCCCAGGTTGAACACATGACCGTTGCCGTGGCCAAAACCGGCCAGAATGGTCTCCACCTCTTCCGCGATGCGCGCCGGAGAAGCATAGAGCATCGACGGATCCATATTGCCCTGCAGCGCCACTGTGTCGCCCACGCGACGACGCGCGTCGGCGATATCGGTGGTCCAGTCCAGCCCCAGCGCATCGCAGCCGGTGGCGGCCATCGCCTCCAGCCACTGCCCGCCGCCTTTGGTAAACAGCGTCACCGGCACGCGGCGGCCGTCATTTTCACGCAGCAGGCCATCGACGATCTTGTGCATGTAGTGCAACGAGAACTCGCGGTAATCGCGCCCGGTCAGCACCCCGCCCCAGGTGTCGAACACCATCACCGACTGCGCGCCGGCCTTGATTTGGGCGTTGAGGTACAGGATCACGCTGTCCGCCAGCTTGTCCAGCAACAGGTGCAGCGTGGCCGGCTCGGCATACATCATTTTTTTCAGCTTGGTGAAGGCCTTGCTGCTTCCGCCTTCAACCATATAGGTAGCCAGCGTCCACGGGCTGCCGGAGAAGCCGATCAGCGGCACTTCGCCCTTCAGCTCGCGGCGGATGGTGCGCACCGCGTTCATCACATAGCCCAGCTCCACTTCCGGATCGAACGCCGGCAGTTTGTCGACGTCGGCACGGCAGGTGATGGGTGAGCTGAAACGCGGGCCTTCGCCGGCTTCAAAGTACAGACCAAGCCCCATGGCGTCGGGAATGGTGAGAATGTCGGAGAACAGAATGGCGGCGTCCAGCGCATAGCGGCGCAGCGGCTGCAGCGTAACCTCACAGGCCAGCTCCGCGTTCTTGCACAGCGACATGAAATCACCGGCCTGGGCGCGGGTCGCCTTGTACTCCGGCAAATAACGACCGGCCTGGCGCATCATCCATACGGGGGTCACATCCACCGGCTGGCGCAACAGCGCGCGCAGGTAGCGATCGTTCTTCAACTCAGTCATTTATGGGGCTCCCTTAATAATCTGCCGGCCATTGTACATTATTCTTCCCGGCACAGCGCCACGGTGTCCTCAATCAACCGGCGCGCCACGGTGCCGGGCGGCGGCAACAGCGGCAGTTGGTCGTAGCGATACCAGCCGGCGTTGAGCAGCTCCTTGGGATCGTGACGAAGGTCGCCCTGATGGTAATCGGCCATAAAGGCCATCATCAGCGAGTGTGGGAACGGCCAGGGTTGTGAAGTGACGTAGCGCAGGTTCTTGATTTCGATATTGCTCTCTTCCATCACTTCGCGCGCCACCGCCTGCTCCAGCGTTTCGCCCACTTCGACGAAACCGGCCAGCACCGTGTGGATACCGCCGCGATGGCGCACGTGCTGCGCCAGCAGGATCTGATCGTCGCGCCGAATGGCGACGATCACGCAGGGCGCAATCTGCGGGTAGTACCGTTCTTTGCAGTGGCCGCAGAGGCAGGCGCTTTCGGTGCGGCTGAGATGCATCTCATGGCCGCAGTAGCCGCAATAGCGATGGGAGCGGTAGAAATCCGCCAGCTGCACGCCGCGCCCGGCAAGCTGGAACAGACCGCGATCCTGATCCAACAGCTGACGCACCGATCCCATCTCCCGCGGCATCGCCTGGCGCACCAGCCAGACCGGCGCGCCCTCCCACTCACCGATGACGCGCGCCATGTGGCCCTGCAGCCCGAGGGCGGCGGCCGTCCCCGACGGCAATTCACCGTTCGGTAACCAAAGTTTGCTTTCATGGCTGACGATCCACCAGCCGTTTTCATTGCCCGTTAATGCAAGTTCCATATCGTTGTTGCACAACCTCAGCTTCACTGGCACTCTACAAATCGGCTTTGTTACATTTTAATAACTTACCGGTTACTTTTGTTACTTACACGGAGTCAAACATGCTCAACCGTTTGGAAAGGCTGACTCAGCGCGTTGGCGGTAGTAATGAATTAGTTGATCAATGGCTTCAGGCCCGCAAGCAGTTGCTGGTCGCCTACTGCACGCTGGTAGGCCTCAAACCGAATAAAGAAAAGCATACGCCGCTGAATGAAAAAGCGCTGGAGAACTTTTGCCATAACCTGGTGGATTACCTCTCCGCAGGGCATTTTCATATCTATGACAGAATTATCAAACAAGTGGAAGGCGCAGCCAGTCCGAAAATGTCGCTGGCGGTGAACATCTACCCCAAGCTATGGGCCAATACCGAACAGATCATGGCGTTCCACGATCGCTATACCGAAGTGGATATCGATCAGGAGGTCTGTCTGGAATTCCATCAGGCCTTGTCGGATATCGGCGAAACGCTGGCGGCGCGCTTTGCGCTGGAAGATAAGCTGATCCTGTTGGAAGCGGAGGCCGCGCAGCAACCGCTGCCGGACCAGGCGCTGGATCCGGCGCGTTAAAATTTTATAGTTTTTTTTCTTATCCCTCCTATACTGGGGGGCATCTTGTCGGAGTGCCTAGCGCCTGATTTGTTCATCGAATCAGCCAGGCTGAGACCGTTAATTCGGGATCCGCGGAACCTGATCGGGTTAATACCCGCGAAGGGAACAAGAGTAATCTATCGCCACAGGCACGGCCTTCCCCTTGCGGGCGCCCAGCCTTATCGGCCACCATCATTACTCCCTCCGAGCTCCAGACAAGCAACTTTCCCAACCCAACACACTGGTAGGAACTTGCTATGTCTAACGTTAATCCACCGCGCGCCCGTAAAGCGCAACGCGAAGCCGCCCAGCAGTTTATCGACACGCTGCAAGGCATGGCTTTCCCAAACTCACGCCGCATCTACCTGCAGGGCTCGCGCCGCGATATCCAGGTGCCGATGCGCGAAATTCAGCTCAGCCCGACCCTGGTCGGCGGCAGCAAAGATAGCCCGCAGTATGAACAGAACGAGGCGATCCCGGTATATGACACCGCGGGCCCATACGGCGATCCGCAGGCCGAGCTCGATGTGCACGCCGGCCTGGCCAAGCTGCGCGCCGGCTGGATCGACGCGCGCGGCGATACTGCGACCCTGAGCGGCGCCAGTTCCGGCTTCACCCAACAGCGTCTGGCGGACGAGGGGCTGGATCACCTGCGCTTCGAACATCTGCCGCTGCCGCGCAAGGCGTTGCCGGGCAAGTGCGTGACCCAACTGCACTATGCCCGCGCCGGCATCGTCACCCCGGAGATGGAGTTCATCGCCATCCGTGAAAACATGGGGCGCGAACGCATTCGCGGCGAGGTGCTGCGCCACCAGCATCCGGGCCAGGGCTGGGGCGCCAACCTGCCGGACAACATCACGCCGGAGTTCGTGCGCCAGGAAGTGGCCGCCGGCCGCGCCATCATTCCCGCCAACATCAATCACCCGGAGGCGGAGCCGATGATCATCGGCCGCAATTTCCTGGTGAAGGTGAACGCCAATATCGGCAACTCGGCGGTCACGTCGTCGATCGAAGAAGAGGTGGAGAAGCTGGTGTGGGCCACCCGCTGGGGCGCAGACACCGTGATGGATCTCTCCACCGGCCGCTACATTCACGAAACCCGCGAGTGGATCCTGCGCAACAGCCCGGTGCCCATCGGCACCGTGCCTATCTACCAGGCGCTGGAGAAGGTCAACGGCGTGGCGGAAAACCTCACCTGGGAGATGTTCCGCGATACGCTGCTGGAACAGGCTGAACAAGGGGTCGATTACTTCACCATCCACGCCGGCGTGCTGCTGCGCTACGTGCCGATGACCGCCAAACGCCTGACCGGCATCGTGTCGCGCGGCGGCTCGATCATGGCCAAATGGTGTCTGTCGCACCATCAGGAAAACTTCCTCTATCAGCACTTCCGTGAAATCTGCGAGATCTGCGCCGCCTACGACGTTTCGCTGTCGCTCGGCGACGGCCTGCGCCCCGGTTCGATTCAGGACGCCAACGACGAGGCCCAGTTCGCCGAGCTGCATACGCTGGGCGAGCTGACCAAAATCGCCTGGGAATACGACGTACAGGTGATGATTGAAGGCCCGGGCCACGTGCCGATGCAGATGATCCGCCGCAACATGACCGAAGAGCTGGAACATTGCCACGAAGCGCCGTTCTACACCCTTGGCCCGCTGACCACCGATATCGCCCCGGGCTATGACCATTTCACCTCCGGCATCGGCGCGGCGATGATTGGCTGGTTCGGCTGCGCCATGCTGTGTTACGTCACGCCGAAAGAGCACCTCGGCCTGCCGAATAAAGAGGACGTCAAACAGGGCCTGATCACCTACAAGATCGCCGCCCACGCCGCCGATCTGGCCAAAGGCCATCCGGGCGCGCAAATTCGCGATAACGCCATGTCCAAGGCGCGTTTCGAATTCCGCTGGGAAGATCAGTTCAATCTGGCGCTCGATCCGGCCACCGCGCGCGCCTATCACGACGAAACCCTGCCGCAGGAGTCCGGCAAGATCGCTCACTTCTGCTCGATGTGCGGACCGAAATTCTGCTCGATGAAGATTTCACAAGAGGTGCGCGACTATGCCGCCGCCCAAGAGGCCGCCAAACCGATCGAGGTGCAGCTGACCGGCATGGAGAAAATGTCCGCCGAGTTCCGCGCCCGCGGCAGCGAGCTGTATCACAGCGCCGGCAATCTGCAGGAGGAGACGAGCAATGACTGATATCACGACGCCCTTCCCGGCGACGCCCCACAAACTGGGGCTTTACCCGGTCGTCGACAGCGTGGCGTGGATCGCTCGCCTGCTGGAGGCCGGCGTTACCACGATCCAGCTGCGCATCAAGGATCTGCCGGACGAGCAGGTCGAAGAGGATATCGCCGCCGCCATCGCGCTGGGCCGGCGTTATCAGGCGCGGCTGTTCATCAACGATTACTGGCGGCTGGCGATCAAGCACGGCGCCTACGGCGTGCATCTGGGCCAGGAAGATCTCGATACCACCGATCTGGCGGCTATTCACCGCGCCGGGCTGCGGCTCGGCGTTTCCACCCATGACGATGCCGAGCTGGCGCGCGCGCTGGCGGTGAAACCCTCCTACATCGCGCTGGGGCACATCTTCCCCACCCAGACCAAAGACATGCCTTCTGCGCCGCAGGGGCTGGCGGAGTTAAAACGCCACATCGCCGGTTTGGCGGATTACCCGACGGTGGCGATCGGCGGGATCAGTATCGATCGCGTACCGGCGGTGCTGGCGTGCGGCGTCGGCAGCGTGGCGGTGGTCAGCGCCATCACCCAGGCGCCGGACTGGCGCGCGGCGACGGCCGAACTGCTGCGGCTGATCGAAGGTAAGGAGCCGAACGATGCTTAACGATCGGGAGTTCCTGCGCTACAGCCGCCAGCTGCTGCTGGAGGATGTCGGCCCGGAAGGTCAGGAAAAACTCAAGCGCGCCACGGTGCTGATCGTCGGCCTGGGGGGGCTGGGGTCCCCGGCTTCGCTGTATCTGGCCGCCGCCGGGGTCGGCACGCTGCTGCTGGCCGACGACGACACGCTGCACGTCACCAACCTGCAGCGGCAAATCCTGTACCGCAGCGCCGATACCGCCACCGGCAAGGCGGCGCTGGCGCAACGCCATCTGCAGGCGTTGAACCCGTTGGTGGAGTCCATCCCGCTGGCCCAGCGGCTGCAAGGGCAAGCGCTGCGCGACGCGGTCGCCCGCGCCGATCTGGTGCTGGACTGCTGCGACAACATGGCGACCCGCCATGAGGTCAACGCCGCCTGCATCGCCGCCGCCAAGCCGCTGATCAGCGGCAGCGCAGTGGGTTTCAGCGGCCAGCTGCTGGTGCTCGAGCCGCCCTATGCGCACGGCTGCTACGCCTGCCTGTACCCGGAGCAGGAAGAACCGCAGCGCAACTGCCGCACCGCCGGGGTGCTCGGCCCGGTGGTCGGCGTGATCGGCACTCTGCAAGCGCTGGAGGCCATCAAGATGCTGGCCGGCCTGCCTGCCTCCCTCAGCGGCAAGCTGCGGCTGTTCGACGGCAAGCAGCAGAGCTGGAGCACGCTGCAGCTGAGCCGGGCCCGCGCCTGCCCGGTCTGCGGAGGCGCCGCATGAAGATCCGTCTGAACGACCAACCGCTGGAGCTGGCACAGCCGCTCAGCGTCGCCGCCCTGCTGACCCAGTTGGAACGCCACCAGCCGGGCACCGCGCTGGCGATCAACCAAACCATCATCCCACGCGCCGACTGGGCCGACCATCAGGTGCAGGACGGTGACGACATTTTGCTGTTTCAAGCGATCGCCGGAGGCTGACATGCTGAAAATCGCCGATACCACTTTTACCTCGCGCCTGTTCACCGGCACCGGCAAGTTCGCCACCCCGGCGCTGATGTTGGAGGCGCTGGCGGCCTCCGGCTCACAGCTGGTGACCATGGCCATGAAGCGCGTCGATCTGCGCGGCGGCAACGACGCCATTTTGGCGCCACTGCAACAGTTGGGCGTCAGGCTGTTGCCCAATACCTCCGGCGCCAAAACGGCCGCCGAAGCGGTGTTCGCCGCCCGACTGGCGCGCGAAGCGCTCGGCACCCACTGGGTGAAGCTGGAGATCCATCCCGATGTGAAATACCTGCTGCCGGATCCGATAGAAACGCTGAAGGCGGCGGAAACGCTGGTGAAAGACGGTTTTGTGGTGCTGCCCTACTGCGGCGCCGATCCGGTGCTGTGCAAACGGCTGGAAGAAGTGGGATGCGCGGCGGTGATGCCGCTCGGCGCCCCTATCGGCTCCAACCGCGGTCTGCGCACCCGTGACTTCCTCGAAATCATCATCGAGCAAGCCAAGGTGCCGGTGGTGGTAGACGCCGGCATCGGCGCGCCAAGCCACGCGCTGGAGGCGATGGAGCTGGGCGCCGACGCGGTGCTGGTGAATACCGCCATCGCCGTGGCGCGCGATCCGGTGCAGATGGCGCGGGCATTTCGCCTGGCGCTGGAAGCCGGCGAGCTGGCACGCAGCGCCGGATTAGGCTCCAGCCAGCGCGGCGCGGTCGCGTCCAGCCCGCTGACCGCTTTCCTCAGCCAGCCAGAGGAGGCGCAGTGATGACCGACGATTTCAGTAGCCGCTGGCAACAGCTGGACTGGGACGACATTACGCTGCGCATCAACGGCAAAACGGCGCGCGACGTGGAACGCGCATTGAACGCCGACAAGCTGACGCGCGACGACTTTATGGCGCTGATCTCCCCCGCGGCCGCGCCGTATCTGGAACCGTTGGCGCAACGCGCGCAGTTGCTGACCCGTCAGCGGTTCGGCAACGTCGTTAGCTTCTATGTGCCGCTGTACCTGTCCAACCTGTGCGCCAACGACTGCACCTACTGCGGCTTTTCGATGAGCAACCGCATCAAGCGCAAAACGCTGGATGCGGCGGAGATTGCACGCGAGTGCGAAGCCATCAAGGCGCTGGGGTTCGAACATCTGTTGCTGGTCACCGGCGAACATCAGACCAAGGTCGGCATGGACTATTTCCGCCAGCACATTCCGGCGATCCGCCGCCACTTCAGCTCGCTGATGATGGAAGTGCAGCCACTGGCACAGGAGGAATACGCCGAACTGAAAACGCTGGGCCTGGACGGCGTGCTGGTGTATCAGGAAACCTACCATCCGGCCACCTATCTGCAGCACCACCTGCGCGGCCAGAAACAGGATTTCCATTGGCGCCTGGCCACGCCGGATCGCCTGGGGCGCGCCGGGATCGACAAGATCGGCCTCGGCGCGTTAATCGGCCTGTCCCACAGCTGGCGAACCGACTGCTATCTGCTGGCGGAACACCTGTTCTACCTGCAGCAAACCTATTGGCAGAGCCGCTACTCGATCTCGTTCCCACGCCTGCGCCCCTGCGCCGGCGGCATTGAGCCCGCGTCTATCATGAGTGAGCCTCAGCTGGTGCAGCTAATCTGCGCCTTCCGGCTGTTCGCGCCGGACGTTGAGCTGTCGCTGTCTACCCGGGAGTCGCCGTACTTCCGCGATCATATGATCCCGGTGGCGATCAATAGCGTCAGCGCGGGATCCAAGACGCAACCCGGCGGCTATGCCGACGACGTACCGCCTGAGCTGGAACAGTTCGAGCCGCACGACGGCCGCACGCCGCAGCAGGTCGCCGAGGCCATCAGCAACGCCGGGCTGCAGCCGGTGTGGAAAGACTGGGACGATTATCTGGGACGCAGCGCGCAATAAGCGGCAACGTTTGCCGCCGTGTGAAGAAAACGCTGGAGCGGCCGCGCAATGCCGAACGGTGGCGCTGGCGCCGGCAGGCCCGCCGATTATAGTGACGTTGCCGACCGCCAGACCCGGCGCCGGCCGGGGCCGTTACCCTCTCGATGGCCCCGCCTTATCCAACCCCGGATCGCGCACGGACGCTCTTGCGCGACTCCGGTTCCTCACCAACGGCCATCCTGGAACCTGCACCTGAGGGCACGCACGAACAGGCGGTTTTATCGGCTCAGGTGACGGGCATGATGAGGGAATAGCGGTGTTCAGCACTCACGCAGAGTGTTTTTCAATGGAGCCCGTTGCGGCAGAGAACGGCAGAACGAGGAAAAAGTCGATGCGGAGACGAAAAGTGACTCGAGGGGTAATCCCCGATACTGCCAATGGCCCTGGTGTTGGCCGTCGCGTTTTTTTGCCGCCTGCTCCCTGCTTACAGACAAGAGCAGGCGGTTTATTTTGTGAGACTGGCAACCCCCCCAGGACGCGAATCACACAGTATGTGCGCTAATTAACCATACAAACGATTAAATGTGAATGTCTTTTGAGTGTTTTTTTATTTGATATCGAGTGTATTCTGAGTTTGCCAAGGAAAATCAAACTGATATCACCGCAACCTCCGGGGCATCATCTATAATCCAGCACGGGTCCTCGCGCAGATTTACCACGCTCGCGGTCAACATCAAAAAAGCCAAGGTTGTCATGAAGAAAACGCCAAATTACATCGATGCAATCAGCGCGTTGCTCACTCTGAAAGGGGTTGGCGACAGAAAACATGCCTCCACGATGGCCAACATACTGAACCTTCAGTACAACAGCGCCAAGCAGAAGCTGGATGGTAAAAGGGGCATCACCCTCGACGAAGTCAGAAAGGTGTTTCAGTACTTCAACGAGCCATTCGCCGGCCAAAGAACGCATAACGGCGTTTTTATCATGAACAGCATTCACAAACGCTGTAAGGTTGAAGTCGACGAACACCCGGTGACACAGCTGGACGACGACGAAACCTACGCCTACAAAAAAGATGACCTTTTCATCATCAATACCAGCCGGGATACGCAGGCCGACGTACCGCTGTACAGAGTCAACAAGATAGACTTTCTGCCGGCGCCGCGCATCGCGATCCTGGACAACGACAGCGATATCCTCGAGCTGTTGAAGAAAATCGCCTGCCGCTACGGCATTGAGACCGGGACCTTTCAAACGGCGGATGCCATGCTGGCCGCACTTGAGCAACAGTCCTTTGAGGCGTTTATTCTGGACTGGCTGTTGGACTTCGGCGAAACCTCAGAACGCGTCGTGAAGAAAATAAAGGACACCCTCGATCCGCACGCGCGCATCATCATTCTGACCGGCCAGCTGAATCACTATGAGAAGAATATCGGCGATATGATCCTGCACTATGACGTGCACCTGGTGGAAAAACCGACCAAACCGCTGATTATCTCCTCACTGCTGCTGTCGAATTTATTCTTTAATTAGTTTGACCGGAATGCGGATGAAAAACGATGAGCCAACGCCTTCGGTGGATTTGACCCTGATGGCGCCTTTCAGCGTCGTCACATAATTCTTGATAATGGTCAGCCCCAGCCCCAACCCCTGCCGCGTTTCCCTTTCTACTCCCTGATTGAACGCCTTGTACAACCGTTCCAGATTATTAACGTTAAATCCGATGCCGTTGTCTTTTACCCATAAATACAGATTGCCATGGCAAACCTTCACATTGAGGATGATCGCGCCGTGGTGGGTAAATTTGTCCGCGTTGCTGAGCAGATTGGCCAATATTCGGTAGAGCTTGTATTTATCGGAGCAAATCAAACCAACATAGGATGAACGACGCACCACGATGCGATTACCGCGCCCGGCGCTGATACTGGTCATGGCATCGTCCACTACCTCATGCAGCCGAAAGGTGGAAATATTGACGTTCACCTCCCCCATTTCAAACCGCGAATAATCCATCACCTCGCGCGTTTGTTCGGCGATCTTGTTGCCGTGGTAGGAGATCAGGCGGGCTTCCTTTTTCAGCTCTTCCTGCGCCAGCTCGTGCTCCATGATATCCGCGGCGATGACGATGGCCTGCGTCGAACCGGCGATTTCATGGTAGATGGATGAGATAAAGATGTTCTTGTTCTTGATGATCTCTTTTAACGAGAAGGCGTTTCTCACCACCAGGAACATCATCAGGAACACCAAAATCAGCGATAAGACGGCGAACATCTCGGCTTTTCTCGAATTATCCTGGATGATGCCTTTAACCTCGGTGAAGTTTTTAATTTGTATCCGATAAATAATCTCCTGGATATCGACCAACGTGCCCTCGATGTCATCCATATAAGCGAGGATATCCGCCTTGCTTTTCCGCCCTGCCAGCAAACCGCCGGAAAGATCGCCCAGCGTTCGGTACTGTTGCTTCAGCAGAGCGACGTTCTTGATAAATTCGTCGTCGTAATAGAAAGAGTCGCTGAAGGTGGAGCGGCTCTCCAGGATTTGGATCTTCGAGTAAAATATTTTCTTTTTGATCAGGAAAGCGTCGTAGTCGTCGTTTTCACTGAGCAGCAGCGCAGTTTTGGTTCTTTCAAACGCCAGAAACAGGATCTCGGCCACCGAGTAGTTATCCAGATTGGGTTCGATCTGCTTATAGCGCTCTTTTACGCCACCGAAGTTAATGGCAATCAGCAAAATTAATAAGGAGAAGATGGCAACCAACGCGATAAGAGTACCGATCAGTTTCTTGCTCATCTCATTTAATCTCCAGCCGTTTGACTTGCCAGACGGTTTTCGCGTTCACGTCCAGGTTATTCAGCTCGGGGTATTGATCGCGCGGATAGATAATGGCGAACGGCCCCAGCTCCCCCACGTCGATCGGCTTACCGCCGCGCAGATAGGCGACAATCACGCGATATTTAATCATCTCGTCAATCGGCATCGAATAGGAATAGTCGTCCCACGCGAAGGCACGCACCGACTTCCCTTGCAGATGGTACGCTTTCACCAGCTCCGAAAACTCAACGCCGGTGAACGCCTCTTCCGGGGTAAAATTGGTCGAGGTTTTAATCGTGTGCGACGGCATCGCCTCCAGCATCTGTCGGGTGACCTTGATCTTCTCGCCGTCCGCCGGCTTCAGGTAAAAAAAGTCAACGGCCGCGTACAGCGGCGCGCTGAACAGCGAAAGCAGCAGTAACGTCATCAATCCTTTGATTTTCATTATTCACCCTCTTTGCGTTTCACCAGCTCCGCCTGACCGAACTCATCCCGCCCGATCACATCCCAACCGTGATGTTGATAAAAACCTTCGGCTTTAGAGCCGGGATCGGTGGTTAAGTGAATGGCTTCGGCGCCGTGCTCAAACATCCAGGCAGTGACGCGCGCCAGCAAGGCAGAACCCATTCCCATTGATTGGTATTCCGGCTTCACGAACAGTCCGCCGATCAACGGTTCGGGGATGAACAACCCGAATCCAACGCCGGCATAGTCCTCGCCATACTTGCAGATCCAGCCACCGCCCTGGTTGATGTCTTCCAGCGCCTGCTTGCGCTGCAGATACTGGATCTGATGCGGATGCAGCAGGTTCTCTTCGACGGAAAAGCGGATCTCATACAGGTAAGGCAGGTGTTTCGCCGTCAGTTTTTCGAAGGTAATGAGGCTGTCCATGTTTCGTACTGTCCTTGGTTGTCAGGTAAAAAGCGCCGGTCAATTTCTGCTGTAACCATAGTAGCAAAGTTTGTCATAACCCGGCGCGAGGCGAAAAAAAACCGCCCCCGAGGGAGCGGTTTATCTGGCGATAGGCCCGGCGTAGCGGGCCCACGGCGCGGATGACGATTACTCGTCGTCGCTGCCGCCCAGACCTGCGTTGAGCAGTTCGGCCAGGTTCGCGGTCGCTTCTTCCGCGCTGACTTGCGGAACAACCGGCGCTTCGCCCTGAGCACGACGACGCATGCGATCCTGATGATAAGCGTAACCGGTACCGGCTGGGATCAGACGGCCCACGATGACGTTCTCTTTCAGGCCACGCAGTTCGTCGCGCTTGCCGGCTACGGCAGCTTCGGTCAGAACGCGCGTTGTTTCCTGGAACGATGCGGCGGAGATGAAGGACTCGGTCGCCAAGGAAGCCTTGGTGATACCCAGCAGATCGCGCGAGAAGGTTGCCGGGATCTTACCTTCAGCTTCCAGCTGACGGTTGGCAATCTTGACGCGAGACACTTCAGCCTGCTCGCCTTCCAGGAACTCGGAGCCACCAGCGCTAACGATAGTGCCTTTACGCAGCATCTGACGAACGATAACTTCGATGTGCTTATCGTTAATCTTAACGCCTTGCAGACGGTAAACTTCCTGCACTTCGTTGGTGATGTAGCGGGTAACCGCATGCACGCCACGCAGACGCAGAATGTCGTGCGGAGACTCTGGGCCGTCGGAGACGACGTCGCCACGTTCCACCACTTCGCCTTCGAACACGTTGAGCTGACGCCATTTCGGAATCATCTCTTCGTAAGCGTCGCTGCCGTCCAGCGGAGAAATCACCAGGCGACGTTTGCCTTTGGTCTCTTTACCGAACGAGATAATCCCGCTGATTTCAGCCAGGATTGCCGGCTCTTTCGGACGACGCGCTTCGAACAGGTCGGCAACGCGCGGCAGACCACCGGTAATATCCTTGGTACCGCCGGATTCCTGAGGAATACGCGCCAGGGTATCACCCGCACCGATCTGAATGCCGTCTTCCAGCTGAACGATCGCTTTGCCCGGCAGGAAGTATTGAGCAGGCATATCAGTACCTGGGATCAATACGTCTTCGCCCTTAGCGTCAACGATTTTCAGTGCCGGACGCAGGTCTTTACCGCTACCGGTACGCTCTGCGCTGTCCAGGACAACCAGAGAAGACAAACCGGTCAGTTCGTCGGTCTGACGAGTAATCGTCTGGCCGTCGACCATGTCGGCGAAGCGAATGAAGCCGCTGACTTCACTGATGACCGGCATGGTGTGCGGATCCCAGTTAGCAACGGTTTCGCCGCCGTTAACTTCTTCACCGTCGCCTTTGCCCATCACGGCGCCGTAAGGCACCTTGTAGCTTTCTTTGGTACGGCCGAATTCGTCGATCAGTTTCAGTTCGGTGTTACGCGAGGTGATCACCAGCTTGCCTGCGGCGTTCATAACGAACTTCGCGTTGCTCAGCTTGATGCTACCCTTGTTTTTCACCTGAATGCTGGATTCAGCAGCCGCACGAGATGCCGCACCACCGATGTGGAACGTACGCATCGTCAGCTGTGTACCCGGCTCACCGATGGACTGTGCCGCGATAACGCCGATGGCTTCACCTTTGTTGATGATGTGGCCACGTGCCAGGTCGCGACCGTAGCAGTTTGCACACACACCGAAGTCGGTTTCACAGCTCACCACGGAACGGACTTTAACGCTGTCGACAGAGTTCTCTTCCAACAGGTCACACGCCTTCTCGTTCAGCAGGGTGTTGCGCGGCACCAGAATGTCCGCTGTACCCGGCTTGAGGACGTCTTCTGCCGTCACACGGCCCAGAACGCGTTCACGCAGCGGCTCTTTCACGTCGCCACCTTCGATAACCGGAGTCATCAGGATGCCGTCGTGGGTGCCACAGTCGTCTTCGGTCACCACCAGGTCCTGCGCCACGTCAACCAGACGACGGGTCAGATAACCGGAGTTCGCGGTTTTCAGTGCGGTATCCGCCAGACCTTTACGAGCACCGTGAGTGGAGATGAAGTACTGGAGTACGTTCAGACCTTCACGGAAGTTCGCGGTGATTGGCGTTTCGATGATGGAGCCGTCCGGCTTCGCCATCAGACCACGCATACCGGCCAGCTGACGAATCTGAGCGGCGGAACCACGCGCACCGGAGTCGGCCATCATAAAGATGCTGTTGAAGGAAACTTGCTGTTCCACTTCGCCGTCACGGTTAACCACGTCTTCTACCGACAGGTTTTCCATCATCGCTTTCGCAACGCGTTCGTTCGCGGCAGCCCAGATATCGATCACTTTGTTGTAGCGTTCGCCGGCGGTCACCAGACCAGACTGGAACTGCTCCTGGATCTCGGCAACTTCGGTTTCCGCTTCTTCGATGATCTCCGCCTTCTTGGCCGGGATAACCATGTCGTCGATACCTACGGAAGCGCCGGAACGGGCAGCGTAAGCAAAGCCGGTGTACATGATCTGGTCAGCAAAGATAACGGTCGGCTTCAGGCCCAGGATGCGGTAACAGGTGTTCAGCATCTTGGAGATCGCTTTCTTGCCCAAAGGCTGGTTAACGATCGCGTACGGCAGACCTTTCGGTACGATCATCCACAGGATGGCGCGGCCGATGGTGGTGTCGATGATGCTGGTCTGAGAGGTCCACTCGCCTTCGGCGTTCTTGACGTCTTCGGTGATACGCACTTTAACGCGCGCATGCAGCGACGCCAGGCCGGCGCGGTAAACACGCTCAGCTTCTTTGGAACCGTTCAGCACCATGCCTTCGCCTTTGGCGTTAACACAGTCGCGGGTCATGTAGTACAGACCCAGTACAACGTCCTGAGAAGGAACGATGATTGGCTCGCCGTTCGCTGGGGACAGGATGTTGTTGGTGGACATCATCAGCGCACGCGCTTCCAGCTGGGCTTCCAGCGTCAGCGGTACGTGAACGGCCATCTGGTCACCATCGAAGTCGGCGTTATATGCCGCACAAACCAGCGGGTGCAGCTGGATCGCTTTACCTTCGATCAGAACCGGTTCAAACGCCTGGATACCCAAACGGTGCAGGGTTGGTGCACGGTTCAGCAGTACCGGGTGTTCGCGAATCACTTCGTCCAGGATATCCCAAACGACGGCTTCTTCACGCTCAACCATTTTCTTGGCGGCTTTGATGGTGGTGGCCAGGCCACGCAGCTCCAATTTGCCGTAGATGAACGGTTTGAACAGCTCCAACGCCATCTTCTTAGGCAGACCGCACTGATGCAGACGCAGGTATGGACCTACGGTGATAACGGAACGGCCTGAGTAGTCAACGCGTTTACCGAGCAGGTTCTGACGGAAACGACCCTGCTTACCTTTGATCATGTCGGCCAAAGATTTCAGAGGGCGTTTGTTGGAACCGGTGATCGCACGACCGCGACGGCCGTTATCCAGCAGGGCGTCTACCGCTTCTTGCAGCATACGCTTTTCGTTGCGCACGATGATGTCCGGCGCAGCCAGATCCAGCAGGCGTTTCAGACGGTTGTTACGGTTGATCACGCGGCGATACAGATCGTTCAGATCCGACGTCGCGAAACGACCGCCATCCAGCGGAACCAGCGGGCGCAGATCCGGCGGCAGTACCGGCAGCACGGTCAGGATCATCCACTCCGGCTTGTTACCGGACTGTACGAACGCTTCCAGCAGCTTGATACGCTTGGTCAGTTTCTTGCGCTTGGTTTCGGAGTTGGTTTCGTTCAACTCTTCACGCAGCTGCTCGCACTCGGCTTCCAGATCCATGTTTTTCAACAGGGCCTGAATGGCTTCCGCACCCATCTTGGCGTCGAATTCGTCACCGAACTCTTCCAGCGCGTCCAGATACTGCTCTTCGGTCAGGATCTGACGACGCTCGAGGTTGGTCATACCGCCTTCGACCACCACATAGGATTCGAAGTACAGTACGCGTTCGATGTCACGCAGCGGCATATCCAGCAGCAAACCGATGCGGGATGGCAGCGATTTCAGGAACCAGATGTGCGCAGTCGGGGAAGCCAGCTCGATGTGGCCCATGCGCTCACGACGCACTTTGGTCTGGGTCACTTCAACGCCGCACTTCTCACAGATCACGCCGCGGTGTTTCAAACGCTTGTACTTACCGCACAGGCACTCGTAATCTTTTACCGGCCCGAAGATACGGGCGCAGAAAAGGCCGTCACGCTCTGGTTTGAACGTACGGTAGTTAATGGTTTCCGGCTTCTTAACTTCACCGAACGACCACGAACGGATCATGTCTGGCGAGGCCAGAGCAATCTTGATCGCATCAAACTCTTCGGTCTTAGTTTGCGCTTTCAGAAACTTCAATAAGTCTTTCACGGATTGGCTCCTGTCGGAGTTAAACCTGTTGGGCACCCACAACCGCAGTAGGTACCCGTGTGACCTGAACAACCACCCTCAGGCTCCCTTAGGCGGGGAGCCTGAGCCGGAATGACGATTACTCGTCTTCCAGTTCGATGTTGATGCCGAGCGAGCGGATTTCTTTCAACAGTACGTTGAAGGATTCCGGCATGCCTGGCTCCATCCGGTGATCGCCATCCACGATGTTTTTGTACATCTTGGTACGGCCGTTAACGTCATCCGACTTAACGGTGAGCATTTCCTGCAGGGTATAAGCCGCGCCGTATGCTTCCAGTGCCCACACTTCCATCTCACCGAAGCGTTGACCACCGAACTGCGCTTTACCACCCAGAGGCTGCTGAGTAACCAAGCTGTAAGAACCGGTTGAACGGGCGTGCATTTTATCGTCAACCAAGTGGTTCAGTTTCAGCATGTACATATAGCCGACAGTAACCTGGCGCTCGAATTGCTCACCGGTACGGCCATCGAACAGCGTGATCTGACCGGAGGTCGGGATACCGCCCATTTCCAGCAGCTTCTTGATTTCAGTCTCTTTCGCACCGTCAAACACCGGCGTTGCGATCGGCATACCTTTTTTCAGGTTCTCTGCCAGACGCAGCACTTCGTCGTCGCTGAAGGTGTTCAGGTCAACTTTCTGGCAAACGTCGTCGCCCAGATCGTAGGCCTTCTGGATGAACTCACGCAGCTTGGCCACTTCCTGCTGCTGCTTCAGCATCTGGTTGATCTTCTCACCGATGCCTTTCGCAGCCATACCCAGGTGGGTTTCCAGGATCTGACCGATGTTCATACGTGATGGTACGCCCAGCGGGTTCAGTACGATGTCTACCGGCGTGCCGTTTTCATCGTAAGGCATATCTTCGATCGGGTTGATCTTGGAGATAACACCCTTGTTACCGTGGCGGCCCGCCATCTTGTCACCCGGTTGGATCTGACGTTTAACGGCCAGATAAACCTTGACGATTTTCAGTACGCCCGGCGCCAGATCGTCGCCCTGAGTGATCTTACGACGCTTGGCTTCCAGCTTCTTCTCGAAGTCGGATTTCAGTTCGTCGTACTGCTCAGCCAGCTGCTCCAGCTGGTTTTGTTTCTCTTCGTCGGTCAGGCCCAGTTCCAGCCAGCGATCGCGCGGCAGCTTGCTCAGCTTGTCGGCTTCGATGCCACCGGCAACCAGTACCGCGTGGATACGCGCAAACAGGCCGGCTTCCAGGATCTGCAGTTCTTCAGTCAGGTCTTTCTTCGCCTGCTTCAGCTGCATCTCTTCGATTTCCAACGCGCGCTTGTCTTTTTCCACGCCATCGCGGGTGAAGACCTGCACGTCGATAACCGTACCGGAAACGCCGTTCGGCACACGCAGAGAAGAGTCTTTAACGTCAGACGCTTTCTCACCGAAGATCGCACGCAGCAGTTTCTCTTCCGGCGTCAGCTGGGTTTCGCCTTTAGGCGTTACCTTACCGACCAGGATGTCGCCGCCGGTCACTTCAGCACCGATATACACGATACCGGACTCATCCAGCTTGGAGAGCGCCGCTTCACCCACGTTAGGGATGTCGGCGGTGATCTCTTCAGGCCCCAGCTTGGTGTCGCGAGACACGCACGCCAGTTCCTGGATGTGGATGGTGGTGAAGCGATCTTCCTGCACCACGCGCTCGGAGACCAAGATGGAGTCTTCGAAGTTGTAGCCGTTCCAAGGCATGAACGCTACGCGCATGTTCTGGCCCAGCGCCAGTTCGCCCAGGTCTGTCGATGGGCCATCCGCCAGCACGTCGCCGCGCTCGATTGGCTCACCCAGATTCACACACGGCATCTGGTTGATGCAGGTGTTCTGGTTAGAACGGGTGTACTTGGTCAGGTTGTAAATATCGATACCTGCTTCGCCCGGGTACATCTCGTCTTCGTTAACTTTGATAACGATACGGGAAGCATCCACGTACTGGATCACACCGCCGCGTTTGGCAACGGCGGTTACGCCGGAGTCAACCGCTACAGCGCGTTCCATACCGGTACCGACCAGCGGCTTATCGGCGCGCAGGGTTGGTACGGCCTGACGTTGCATGTTCGCACCCATCAATGCACGGTTGGCGTCATCGTGTTCCAGGAATGGAATCAGTGAGGCACCAACGGAAACGACCTGTTGGGTGGATACGTCCATGTAGTCAACCTGGTCGCGGCTGAACAGGCTTGATTCGCCTTTGCTGCGGCAGGTGACCAGGTCTTCTACGAAGCGGCCTTCGTCATCCAGGTTGGAGTTCGCCTGGGCGATAACGAAGTTGCCTTCTTCAATAGCAGACAGGTAGTTGATTTCATCGGTCACCACGCCGTCACGCACGCGGCGGTACGGGGTTTCCAGGAAGCCATACTCGTTAGTCTGTGCGTACACGGACAGGGAGTTGATCAGACCGATGTTTGGACCTTCCGGCGTTTCGATTGGGCACACGCGGCCGTAGTGGGTCGGGTGTACGTCTCGAACTTCAAAGCCGGCGCGCTCACGGGTCAGACCGCCCGGGCCCAGTGCGGAGATACGACGCTTGTGCGTGATCTCGGACAACGGGTTGTTCTGGTCCATGAACTGGGACAGCTGGCTGGAGCCGAAGAACTCTTTCACCGCCGCCGAAATCGGTTTGGCGTTGATCATGTCCTGAGGCATCAGGGTATCCAGATCGCCCAGAGACAGACGCTCTTTCACCGCACGCTCAACACGCACCAGACCTACGCGGAACTGGTTCTCGGCCATTTCGCCGACGGAGCGGATACGACGGTTGCCCAAGTGGTCGATATCGTCCACTTCGCCCTTGCCGTTACGGATATCGATGAGCTTCTTCATCACTTCGATGATGTCGTCTTTGCTCAGGATGCCCGAACCTTCGATCTCGTCGCGCAGCAGAGAACGGTTGAACTTCATACGGCCAACCGCGGACAGATCGTAGCGGTCTTCGGAGAAGAACAGGTTCTCGAACAGGCTTTCGGCAGCTTCGCGCGTTGGCGGCTCACCAGGGCGCATCATGCGGTAGATTTCTACCAGCGAGCTCAGACGATCGTTGGTCGGATCGACACGCAGCGTTTCAGAGATGTACGCGCCGTGGTCCAGATCGTTGGTGAACAGCGTTTCGATGCGCTTGTGGCCGGACTGGCTCAGCTTGGCCAGCAGATCCAGCGACAGCTCCATGTTGGCTGCGCAGATCAGTTCGCCGGTATTGGTATCGATATAGTCTTTCGCGACCACTTTGCCCGCGATGTACTCTACCGGTACTTCAATGCTCTGAATGTCGTCTTTTTCCAGCTGACGGATATGACGAGCGGTGATGCGACGGCCTTTCTCTACGTAGATCTTGCCGTTGGCTTCGATATCGAACGAAGCGGTCTCACCACGCAGGCGCTCTGGCACCAGCTCCATCTGCAGCTTGTTGTCGCGGATTTCGAAGACGATCTTGTCAAAGAACAGGTCGAGGATCTGTTCAGTGGTGTAGTTCAGCGCGCGCAGAATGATGGTCGCAGGCAGTTTGCGGCGACGGTCAATACGCACGAACAGGTTGTCTTTCGGATCGAACTCGAAGTCCAACCATGAACCGCGGTAAGGGATGATGCGTGCGTTGTACAGCACTTTACCCGAGGAGTGGGTTTTACCCTTATCGCTGTCGAAGAATACGCCAGGACTACGGTGCAACTGAGATACGATAACCCTCTCAGTACCGTTGATCACAAAGGTGCCGTTTTCGGTCATGAGCGGAATTTCGCCCATGTAGACTTCTTGTTCCTTGATGTCTTTGACCGTACCTTCAGGCGCTTCGCGCTCATAGATAACCAGGCGCAGTTTTACGCGCAGCGGTGCAGAGAACGTCACACCACGGATCTGGCACTCTTTGACGTCGAAGACCGGCTCACCAAGACGGTAGCTAACGTATTGCAGCTCCGAATTGCCACTGTAGCTCTGGATAGGGAAAACAGAACGGAATGCGGCTTCAAGGCCGTACTGCCCTTCTGGATCTTGCTCGATAAACTTCTGGAACGAGTCAAGCTGGATAGAAAGGAGATATGGTATGTCCAGCACTTGTGGACGTTTACCAAAATCCTTACGAATACGTTTTTTCTCGGTATAGGAGTAAACCATAGGGTTCCTCAGCTCGCTGATCAGTGACCCAATCTGTCCGTCCGATTAGGGACAGTTCATGCAACACCGTTTTGTCGACCGGAAAGCGGGAACACTTTCCGCAATATCTCTTGCTATCACGCTTAAACCATTTCATCGCGCCTTCCCCCAGAACTCCTGGTAGTGCAAAGACCGCGGTATATTAAGTCGTCGATAGAAACAAACATTGGGAGGCGAAACCAGCAGCCAAACAGTGTGAAACGCTACTGGCGCCCTACAGCGCAAAAAGGCTGGTGACTAAAAAGTCACCAGCCATCAGCCTAAAAGACTAGGCTGCAACCGGAAGGGTTGGCTTATTTAACTTCAACTTCTGCGCCAGCTTCTTCCAGAGATTTTTTCAGAGCTTCTGCGTCATCTTTGCTCACGCCTTCTTTCAGAGCGGCTGGAGCAGATTCAACCAGGTCTTTAGCTTCTTTCAGACCCAGGCCGGTAGCGCCACGTACTGCTTTGATAACAGCAACTTTGTTAGCGCCTGCAGCTTTCAGGATAACGTCGAATTCAGTTTTCTCTTCAGCAGCTTCAGCTGGGCCAGCAGCTACAGCTACAGCAGCAGCAGCAGAAACGCCGAATTTTTCTTCCATAGCGGAAACCAGTTCAACAACGTCCATTACGGACATAGCGGCAACTGCTTCCAGGATTTGGTCTTTAGTGATAGACATAACAATTGTTCCTAAAATTCAGAAATAGTTTAAATACGTTAGCAAAGGCTAAGAAAGAGTGGCTTACGCCGCTTCTTTCTGATCGCGTACTGCAGCCAGAGTGCGAACCAGTTTGCCGGCAGCGGCTTCTTTCATGGTTGCCATCAGGCGTGCGATCGCTTCTTCGTAAGTTGGCAGCGTCGCCAGGCGGTCGATTTGCGCCGCTGGGATCAGCTCACCTTCAAAGGCCGCAGCTTTAACCTCGAATTTTGCATTCGCTTTCGCGAACTCTTTGAACAGACGAGCAGCAGCGCCCGGGTGTTCGTGAGAGAATGCAATCAAGGTTGGACCGACAAACGTGTCTTTCAGGCATTCGAATGGAGTGCCTTCAACTACGCGACGCATCAGGGTGTTGCGAACAACACGCATGTAAACGCCAGCTTCACGACCTGCTTTACGCAGTTCAGTCATTTTATCTACGGTAACGCCGCGGGAATCCGCAACAACCGCAGACAGCGCGCCTTTGGCTACTTCGCTGACTTCAGCAACAATCGCTTGTTTGTCTTGAAGATTTAATGCCATTAGCTTTTTGCTCCTGGATTAGCCGGGGAAAATCCCCCGGAACTCACTTCACTCGGCGCTTTGTAAAACGCCACGCCGAGCGGCTTAACACGGTGAGCAGAATCCAGCAAAGACATTCTTTTATAAAAAAGAAAAATTTTCTTAGGCTCTGTCACCGTCTACGCAGGAAGGATTAAGTATCTTGCGATACACCTGCGGTCTTGGACGGAGGCCTGGATAGGCCAGGCTCCAACCGAAAAATCTTTGTTTTGCCTACGGCATAGCCAATAGCAAAACCTTGGGGCATAAGATTCTAGACAAATCTCGGCCCCAAGTCAAAGCGATAATCGCAAGTGCGATTAGTTCGCTGCGGCAGACAGACCGCTTTGATCGATAGCAACGCCAGCACCCATGGTGGTGGAGAGGCTAACTTTCTTGATGTACATGCCTTTCGCCTGAGAAGGTTTTGCTTTTTTCAGCGCAACCAGCAGGGCTTCCAGGTTTTCTTTCAGTTTGTCTGCGTCGAAATCAACCTTACCGATAGTGGTATGGATGATGCCGTTTTTGTCGTTACGGTAGCGAACCTGACCTGCTTTAGCGTTTTTCACTGCTTCAGCAACGTTCGGAGTAACGGTACCCACTTTCGGGTTTGGCATCAGGCCGCGTGGACCCAGGATCTGGCCCAGTTGACCTACAACGCGCATTGCATCCGGGGAAGCAATAACAACGTCGAAGTTCATTTCGCCTTTCTTGATCTGCTCAGCCAGATCGTCCATACCTACCAGCTCTGCGCCAGCAGCTTTCGCTGCTTCAGCGTTAGCGCCTTGGGTAAATACGGCAACGCGAACGGAACGACCGGTGCCGTGTGGCAGAACGGTAGCGCCACGAACGTTTTGGTCAGATTTACGAGCGTCGATGCCGAGGTTAACGGCAACGTCAACGCTTTCTACGAATTTAGCGGTGGCCAGCTCTTTCAGCAGAGCAACAGCTTCAGTGATGTCATACTGTTTAGTAGCATCAACTTTGTCACGGATCACGCGCATGCGCTTGGTCAGCTTAGCCATCTCTTAATCCTCCACTACCAGGCCCATGGAACGAGCGGTACCTTCGATGGAGCGAGTCATCGCTTCAACGTCAGAACCAGTCATGTCCGCAGCTTTGGTTTCTGCGATTTCACGTACCTGAGCACGGGTCACTTTACCTACTTTGTCTTTGTTCGGCTTACCGGAACCAGACTTGATACCAGCCGCTTTTTTCAGCAGAACTGCTGCTGGCGGGGTTTTGGTAACGAAAGTGAAGGAGCGATCAGAATAAACGGTGATAACAACCGGAATCGGCAGACCTTTCTCAACGCTGTCAGTTTTAGCGTTGAATGCCTTACAGAATTCCATGATGTTAACGCCCTGCTGACCCAGAGCTGGACCCACTGGTGGGCTCGGGTTAGCCATACCAGCTGCAACTTGCAGCTTAACGTAGGCTTGTACTTTCTTAGCCATTTAAATTTCCTCGGTTTGGGTAGTATCGCCTCGTGAGAGGCTCCCCGTGTTTAACCTCGCCGGACAAACATCAGGCAAGGCATCTAAAAACAAAAGGCGCGAAATTGTAGTTCAATTTCGCGCCTTTGACAAGCGGCAACGGACCGCTTATTGCTGATTATTCGATCAGCCTTTTTCAACCTGGCTGAAGTCCAGTTCCACCGGCGTTGCACGGCCGAAGATGGAAACGGAAACTTTCAGGCGGCTCTTCTCGTAATCGACTTCTTCGACCACGCCGTTGAAATCGGCAAACGGGCCGTCGTTGACGCGCACCAGCTCGCCCGGCTCGAACAGCGTTTTCGGACGCGGTTTGTCACCGACCTGCTGCAGGCGGTTCATGATCGCATCAACTTCTTTATCGCTGATCGGCGCAGGACGGTCAGACGTACCGCCGATGAACCCCATGACACGCGGTACGCTGCGCACCAGGTGCCAGCTGGCGTCATTCATCACCATCTGCACCAGCACGTAGCCAGGGAAGAATTTACGCTCGCTCTTGCGACGCTGGCCACCACGGATTTCAACCACTTCTTCCGTAGGCACCATCACTTCGCCGAACAGCTCTTCCATATCGTGCAGTTTGATGTGTTCACGCAGCGATTGCGCTACGCGACCTTCAAAACCGGAAAACGCCTGAACGACGTACCAACGTTTTTTTGGAGCTTCAGACATTTTAGAACCTCAGGCCAGTAATAAACGACACCAGACGGACCAGAATACCATCCAGCCCCCACAGAATCAGTGACATCACGGCGGTTACCGCGGCAACGATCAACGTGGTGTGTAGCGTTTCCTGACGAGTTGGCCAAATCACTTTACGTACTTCGGTACGCGCTTCGCGGGCAAACGCAACGGTAGCTTTGCCTTTGGTGGTCATCAGAGCCACTGCACCTGCAACGGCGATGATCAGCACAACTGCCAGCGCGCGCAATGGCAGGCTTAAATCACGGTAGTAATAGTTACCGACAATAGCCACAACCAACAGAACGGCGACGATCAGCCACTTTGCCGCTTCCAGGCCGCGTCCGCTCCCTTGAGCCTCGGTATTCGCACTCATAAACCAACCTGTCACAATGATGATTCAGAACAAACAACTTTGCCTCGCATTGCGAGGCAAACCAAACCGATCGGATACCGCACTAGCGATACCCCGGTGTTTTACGCCATGACGTATTCAGTCAATACGGTTTAAGAGCCCATCTCACCAATGATTATGACTGCAAAATCGCTGATGAGATAGGTTCTAGTTCACAGCGTAGAAAAAGGGCATCAAATGATGCCCTTTTACCGCGTGTCGCGTCAAACTTTATCAGCGATTAAGCGATAACTTTAGCAACAACACCAGCGCCTACAGTACGGCCGCCTTCACGGATTGCGAAACGCAGACCGTCGTCCATCGCGATTGGGTGAATCAGGGTTACAACCATGTTCACGTTGTC
>NZ_JBPIYZ010000008.1:0-120004 GCF_051172415.1 Serratia sp. H402Y | reverse complement strand
AACTCAGAAGTGAAACGCCGTAGCGCCGATGGTAGTGTGGGGTCTCCCCATGCGAGAGTAGGACACTGCCAGGCATCAAATAAAGCCGAAAGCCCTGAACTGACGTTCAGGGCTTTTTGCTGTGCGTGAAACGTAAAAAAGCGCAGCTACGCTGCGCCTTTCAACCACTCGACAATAAAGTCGGCGATGCTTTCCGGTTGATTGAGATCCAACTGCTTAGCCGAAATGGATAGCGGTCGATCGCTGGCTACCGCGACGACAAACTGATCCAGCATGTCTTCCAACGGCCTGCCGATCTCGGCCCGATAAAGCAGGATCTTGCTGACCGGCTCATGTTTGAACCCTTCCACCAGAATCAAGTCGACCTTATCGGCGTCAAAGCGCCCAGCCAGATAGCGCAGATCCAAAGGTTGTTGCTCCGGCGTTTCGGTCATTAATGCCCAGCGACGATCGCTGGCGACCAGCGTTTGCTCGGCGCCTGCTTTACGCAGCTCATAGCTGTCTTTACCCGGCGTATCCACATCCATGTCGTGATGCGTATGTTTGATCAGTCCAATCCTTACCTGGCGTTGTTTCAGCAACGGGATCAGCTGTTTGAGCAGGGTCGTTTTCCCCGTTCCGCTGTAGGCGCCGATGGCCAGCAAGGGAGGCAATGAACGATTCATTTTTTGAGCTCTCGCGTTTGTTGCCAATTCAGGCAGTCAGCCGGCGTATTCAGGTTATGAAATGCCGCTTGCTGCCCGCTGAACACTACGCGTTGTGCGCCAATTTGATGCAAGAACAGCATCAGCTTGCGTTCACCGCGCGCCAGATAGTCGGCCAGCTGCGGCGCTACTTGGCTATGCAGTAACGCCAGCGTGGGGTGATCTCGTTCACCATCGCTGGCAAAGGCCGCCTGCGCCGCGCCTTTTTGCTGCCATAGCTGAGCGACTAAGTCGGCGGGAAAGTCGGGGACATCACAAGGGACGAAGACCACCCATTCGCTGGGAGCCTGTTTGAGCCCGGCCAGCATGCCTGCCAGCGGCCCGGCGAAATCGGGCGTCAGATCGCCAATCACCGGCAAACCGCTCGCCTGGTAACGTGCCTGATTGCGATTGGCGCTGATGGCGACGGAAGCCACCTGCGGGCGTAACCGAGCCAATACGTGTTGATAGAGTGCGATCCCGCCAATCGACACCAGGCCTTTGTCCTCACCGCCCATGCGCGTGGCCCGTCCGCCGGCCAAAATGACGCCGCTGATTTCTTTATGCATCTCGTTTATCCCGCCTTGTCGATGCGCTGATTGTAGCGCTAAAGCCGGCGCGACATCAGGATTTACCTTTATTGACAAGCCGGTTCTTTCACTGCGTGGGTAAGCCTGTTACTTTGTGAGTTTATTCATGCTATTGGACGATATTGAGATGAAAACGCATCGCGTAAACGAGTTGATCGAGCTGTTGCACCCGGCCTGGCAGGAAGATCCCGATCTCAATTTGATGCAGTTTTTGCAAAAGCTGGCGAAGGAAGCGGGTTTCCAGGGCGAGTTGTCCGAGTTGAGCGACGATATTCTTATTTACCATCTGAAAATGCGCGGCAGCGCCGGCACAGATCAGATCCCGGGCCTGAAGAAAGATTACGAAGAAGATTTTAAAACGGCGTTGCTGCGTGCTCGCGGCGTTATCAAGGATTGATCCTCGTGCGGTGCGAGAAAGCATAGCGCGTGAAATGCGCCATTAATGCTACTATTTCTCATTCCCGGCACCGTGCTGTCAGCGATCAAACGAACGTTATGAATAACTCAGCTTTTAATTTCGACACCCTGTCGCCCGATTTGATCATGGACGCGCTAGAAGGGATTGGCCTGCGCGTCGATTCCGGCCTGACGGCGCTGAACAGCTATGAGAACCGCGTCTATCAGTTTATGGACGAGGATCGTCGACGCTACGTGGTGAAGTTTTACCGACCGGAGCGCTGGAGCGCCGCACAAATCGGTGAGGAACATCAGTTCGCTCTGGATCTGGCCGGCGCGGAGATCCCGGCGGTGGCGCCGTTGGCGCTGCAAGGCGCTACGCTGCATACGCACGGCGGTTTTTTCTTTGCCCTGTTCCCCAGCGTGGGGGGCCGGCAATACGAGATAGACAATCTGGATCAGTTGGAATGGGTAGGCCGTTTTCTGGGGCGTATCCATCAGGTCGGCGGCGAGCGTTTGTTTGCCGAGCGTCCAACCATGGGGATTGAAGAGTATCTTGTTGCCCCGCGTCAGGCGCTGGCCAATTGCGAGCTGTTGCCGGCGGCTCAGCGTGATGCCTTTCTGCAGGCGACGGATAACCTGATTGCGGCGATCAAGCCACACTGGCATCTGAACTGGCAGCCGCGGCGTTTGCACGGCGATTGCCATCCGGGCAATATTCTGTGGCGCGATGGCCCGCTGTTCGTCGATCTTGATGACGCGCGCAACGGCCCTGCGGTTCAGGATCTGTGGATGCTGTTGCACGGCGAACGTCGCGACCAACTGATGCAGCTGGACGTTTTGCTGGAGGCGTACGGCGAATTTGCCGAGTTCGATCAGCGCGAGCTGGCGTTAATTGAGCCACTGCGGGCGATGCGTATGGTGTATTACCTGGCCTGGGTCGCTCGCCGTTGGCAGGATCCGGCCTTCCCTAAGAGTTTTCCGTGGATGGCGGAGTCTGATTTCTGGTTATCTCAGACTGCGGCGTTTAATGAACAGGTTAAGCTGTTGCAGGAGCCTCCTCTGCAGCTGACGCCAATGTATTGAAGCTTTAACACAATGGAGAGTTTAGTCTTATGAAAAAAATATGGTTGGCGCTCGTTGGCATGGTGATGGCATTCAGCGCCTCGGCGGCACAGTTTAGCGATGGCACTCAGTACGTGACCCTGGACAAGCCGGTGACCGGTGAGCCGCAGGTGTTGGAGTTCTTCTCCTTTTACTGCCCACACTGCTACCAGTTTGAGCAGGTCTATCACGTGTCCGAGAACGTGAAAAAAGCGTTGCCTGCCGGCACCAAAATGACCAAGTACCACGTGGAGTTCCTGGGGCCGTTGGGCAAACAGCTGACTCAGGCGTGGGCGGTGGCGATGGCGCTGGGCGTGGAAGACAAAGTAAGCCCGCTGATGTTTGAAGCGGTGCAGAAAACCCAGACCGTGCAAACGCCGGACGATATCCGTAACGTCTTCGTGAAAGCGGGCGTAACCGCCGCAGATTATGACGCGGCCTGGAACAGCTTCGTGGTGAAATCTCTGGTGGTTCAACAGGAGAAAGCCGCAGAAGATCTGCAGCTGCGCGGCGTGCCGGCGGTATTCGTCAACGGCAAATACATGGTTAAAAACGATGGCCTGGACACCAGCTCGATGGACGCTTACGTGAAGCAGTTCGCCGATGTGGTTAAATTCCTCAGCCAGCAGAAATAAGCCTGATTCAACATGAAAAACGCCGGCATCGCCGGCGTTTTTTTATCCGTATTGCCGCTTCAATTTATCCAGCAACCGGTCTTTTTCCTGCCACAGCGTATTCAGCCACAGCTGGAAGCGCCGCTTGAACTGTTTGTCGTTGAAATAATCACCGTGCAGGGTTTCATCGATCGGTAGCGTCTCTATTCTCACCACGATACGCGTCAGGCGGCCGCACAGCATATCCAGAAAGGGCCGCTGGTTATTTTCCGGATAAAGCAGGGTGACGTTCAACACTTTGTCGAACTGATTGCCCAGCGCGCTAAGGGTAAACGCGATGCCGGCGGCTTTGGGCGCCAGCAAATTGCGATAAGGTGAATTGCTTTTAATTTTCTTGGCTTCGGTGAAGCGTGAACCTTCGACGAAATTGACGATGGTGGTTGGGCGCTGGCGGAATTTTTCGCAGGAACGGCGCGTCGTTTCGATATCCTTGCCGCGTTTTTCCGGGTGCTTGAGCAAATAGGCGCGGGAGTAACGCTTCATGAATGGCATGTCCAGCGCCCAGCAGGCCAGGCCGACAAACGGCACCCAGGCGAGCTGCTGCTTGAGGAAATACTTATTCATTGGAATATGATTTCTGAACAGCACGCATAACACGACAATGTCTGACCAACTTTCGTGGTTGCTGATCAGCAGATACCAGTTTTTGCGATCCAACCCTTCCAGCCCTTCAATATCCCAACGCAATTGCCCGTTAATGCGCAATAACAGCGCCAGCCCTTGGCACCAACACCACATCATGAAATCGGCGAAAGCCGAGATATATCGCCAAACGGCGGGAATGGGCACCACGAGTTTCACGATGCCGGCCAGCGTGATGGGGATGGAGCATAACACCGTCACCAGAATGGTAAGTATGACGGAAATGATAAAGATAACAGGCGTTAACAATCTTGGCATGATTATGGGCTGACGGTTGGTGGGAACATCGTTGCATGCCAAAGCGCATGAACAAAAATGCATTTTAACAGAAATCGCCGGGGTAAAGCGCCGCTAAAAATCACTGTTTTTCGTCTCATCGGATAACCATTTGCTGAGTTTTCGTGCAACTTGTCCAGCTTGTGCTATGGTAATTGAGGCGCCGAATTTGATTAATAGTGCGATTAAAATCCGGCGAAAGTTATATCCACAAATCCAATAAAAGCCAATAATAAAGCGTCGCCGGAATTCGTTCTTTTAACGCGGTGATTTAAATAGGAATTTTATTCGCCGTTATAACGATAGTCACAGCGTTATAATTCGGTCTCTTTTCTATGCACAAAGTTATCCACAGGTAAGATCTTGCGGATCCTCGCGCACAATCACATCATTTTCGTCCGCAATGCACGCTAAGGTTCGTCTCCGGCGGCCAGCTATGGCATGCTTACCCCTATGTCCGATCACGATAAAGAAACGCTATGGCCCAGATTGCAGAAAACCCACTAATCCTGGTTGACGGTTCCTCTTACCTCTACCGCGCTTATCACGCCTTCCCGCCGCTGACCAACTCGGCGGGCGAGCCGACCGGCGCGATGTACGGCGTGCTGAATATGCTGCGCAGTCTGCTGTTGCAGTATCAACCGAGCCACGTTGCCGTGGTGTTTGATGCCAAAGGGAAGACCTTCCGCGATGATCTGTTCGCTGAATACAAGTCGCACCGGCCGCCGATGCCGGACGATCTGCGCGCGCAGATCGAGCCGCTGCACAACATGGTCAAGGCGATGGGCCTGCCGCTGTTGGTGACGCCCGGCGTAGAGGCGGATGACGTCATCGGTACGCTGGCGCTGGAGGCCGAAAAGGCCGGCCACGCGGTGCTGATCAGCACCGGCGACAAAGACATGGCGCAGCTGGTGACGCCGAACGTCACCCTGATCAACACCATGAACAACACGATCCTCGGCCCGCAGGAAGTGTGCGACAAGTACGGCATTCCGCCGGAGCTGATCATCGACTTCCTGGCGCTGATGGGCGATTCATCGGACAACATTCCCGGCGTGCCGGGCGTGGGCGAGAAAACCGCCCAGGCGTTGCTGCAGGGTATCGGCGGCCTGGATGCGCTGTACGGCAATCTGGAGAACATCGCCACGCTGAGCTTCCGCGGCGCCAAAACCATGGCGGCCAAGCTGGAACAGAATAAAGAGGTCGCGTACCTCTCCTATAAGCTGGCGACGATCAAAACCGACGTCGAGCTGGATCTGACCTGTGCGGACCTGACGGTCTCCGCGCCGGATGTCGACACGCTGCAACAGCTGTTCAAACAGTACGAGTTCAAACGCTGGCTGGCGGACGTAGAAGCCGGCATCTGGTTGGAAAACAAGAAAGGCGCGGGCGCGAAAGCTGCCGGCGCCGCCAAACCAGCCGTAGCCGCGGAAGCGCCGAAAGCGCTGGCGGAGGCCAAGCTGTCTCAGGACGGTTATGTCACCATCCTGGACGAAGCGACCTTTACCGACTGGCTGGCGCGGTTGAAAAAAGCCGACGTATTTGCCTTCGATACCGAAACCGATGGCCTGGATACCCTGACCGCCAATCTGATCGGCCTGTCCTTTGCGATCGCGCCGGGCGAAGCGGCTTATTTGCCGGTGGCGCACGATTATCTGGATGCGCCGGCGCAGCTGGATCGCGCTTACGTGCTGAAGGCGCTCAAACCGCTGCTGGAAGACGAGAAAGCGCTCAAGGTCGGGCAAAATCTGAAGTTCGATATGAGCCTGCTGGCGCGTTACGGCATCGAGATGCGCGGCATCGCCTACGACACCATGCTGGAGTCCTATGTGCTGGACAGCGTCGGCGGCCGTCATGATATGGACAGCCTGGCCGATCGTTATCTTGGCCACAAAACCATCACTTTCGAAGAGATCGCCGGCAAGGGCAAGAACCAGTTGACGTTCAATCAGATCGCGCTTGAGCAGGCGGCGCCATACGCTGCCGAAGACGCCGATGTCACGCTGCAGCTGCATCTGGCGATGTGGCCGCAGCTGAAACAGAGCGCGGAACTGCTGACGGTGTTCAACGAGATTGAAATGCCGCTGCTGCCGGTGCTGTCGCATATCGAACGCACCGGGGTGCTGATCGATCCGGCCATTTTATCGGCCCACTCCCAGGAGCTGGCCAAGCGTCTGGCTGAGCTGGAGGCGCAGGCCCACGAGCTGGCGGAAGAGCCGTTCAACCTGGCGTCGACCAAGCAGCTGCAGGCTATCTTGTACGAAAAACAAAAGCTGCCGGTGCTGAAGAAAACCCCGGGCGGGGCGCCATCCACCAACGAAGAGGTGCTGGCCGAGCTGGCGCTCGACTACCCGCTGCCGAAGGTGATTCTGGAATACCGCGGTTTGGCGAAGCTGAAGACCACCTATACCGACAAGCTGCCGCTGATGATCAATCCGGTCAGCGGGCGGGTGCATACCTCGTATCATCAGGCGGTGACCGCCACCGGCCGTCTCTCCTCGAGCGATCCGAACCTGCAGAACATCCCGGTGCGCAACGAAGAAGGGCGGCGCATTCGCCAGGCCTTTATCGCGCCGGAAGGCTACCGCATCGTCGCGGCCGACTACTCGCAGATCGAGCTGCGCATCATGGCGCATCTGTCTCAGGATGAAGGGCTGCTGAAGGCCTTCGCCGAAGGGAAAGACATTCACCGCGCCACGGCGTCGGAAGTTTTCGGCGTGCCGTTGGATAAAGTGACCGGCGAGCAGCGCCGCAGCGCCAAGGCGATTAACTTTGGTTTGATTTACGGCATGAGCGCCTTCGGCCTGGCGCGTCAGCTGGGGATCCCGCGTGGGGAAGCCCAGCGCTATATGGATCTCTACTTCGAACGTTACCCGGGCGTGCTGGATTACATGGAGCGCACCCGTCAGCAGGCTTCCGAGCAGGGCTATGTCAGCACGCTGGACGGCCGCCGTCTGTATCTGCCGGACGTACGCTCCAGCAACGCCATGCGCCGCAAGGCGGCCGAGCGCGCCGCCATCAACGCCCCGATGCAGGGCACGGCGGCCGATATCATCAAGCGTGCGATGATCGAGGTCGACGCCTGGCTGCAGGGGCAGGAGAAGCCGTTGGTGCGCGCGATCATGCAGGTGCACGATGAATTGGTGTTCGAGGTGCACGAGTCGGTGATCGACGAAGCCAGCCAACGTATCCGCCAACTGATGGAAGGCAGCATGACGCTGGCGGTGCCGCTGAAGGTCGATGTGGGCGTCGGCATGAACTGGGATGAAGCGCACTGATCGCCGGGTTATCGCCTTATGCGCTAACTGGCGAGAAGCTAAGCACTTTTCGTAATTAAGCTACAAGATGCGGCGATAGTTTCCCCAACTTCGCCGTTCTTGCGTCTCAAATTGTGTAAGTAAACTACAAAAAATTCTTTTGCCCTGCGAAAAAATGATGTAGAGTTACAGGCGTAGGGTACAGAGGTAAGATGTTCTATCTTTCAGACCTTTTACTTCACGTAATCGGATTTGGCTGAATATTTAGCCGCCCCAGTCAGTATTGACTGGGGCGTTTTTTATTGTAAAAACAGCAGCAAACCATACGTTTTTCCTATCGCTCGGCCACGCTTTTCATTTCAGCTTCCGCTCCCTCAATCCGCGTAATTCGGCGAAACAAGCCCGTTTTGGCGATAAGTCTTTATGATGGCTTTATTTCAAAAATGTAATTAGATAACGAAAAATCCCGCCTGCGGCCGATCTGCGGGCATAAAAAAGCCGATGCGGCGAGGCATCGGCTCAAACGTGCGATCAGGGCTTATTCGCCGATGTCCTCTTCCGGCAGCACTTCCGGCGGGATCTCGTTAAACCAGGTGTCCAGCTTCTGGCGCAGCTTGTCGACGCCGATCTTTTTCAGCGATGAGAAGGCTTCGACCTGGATATCCCCCATAAACGGTAGCACCGCTTCACGCACCATGTTGAGCTGCGCCTTGCGTGCGCCGGAGGCCAGCTTGTCGGCCTTGGTCAGCAACACCAGCACCGGCGTGCCGACGTCGACCGCCCACTGGATCATCTGCTGGTCGAGATCTTTCAGCGGATGGCGGATATCCATCAGCACCACCAGCCCTTTCAGGCTGTTGCGCATCTGCAGGTATTCGCCCAGCGCGCGTTGCCATTTGCGCTTCATTTCTTCCGGCACTTCGGCGTAGCCATAACCCGGCAGGTCGACCAGACGAATGCCGTCTTCCACTTCGAACAGGTTAATCAGCTGGGTGCGCCCCGGCGTCTTACTGGTGCGCGCCAGGCTTTTTTGGTTGGTCAGCGTATTCAGCGCGCTGGATTTACCGGCGTTGGAACGGCCGGCAAAGGCGACTTCAATTCCTGCATCCCCCGGAAGATGGCGAATATCGGGTGCGCTGGTGACGAAATGGGTCACATGATAGTTGTAGTTCTTGCTGGTCAAAATTTTTCGTCTCCGTGAGGATGGCTAACTGGTTGGCGATTATAACTGCATCAGCGGTAAAAATGGCGTGTTTCTCCGTTTTTAAGCGGCGGGGCGCGATAAAACGACGGTTAAGCCGCTCTTACGTTGTGAGACATTTGCCATTCGAATCGCGGGTAATGTCGCTTTATTCGAAAGCGATATTTCTGTTTCTTTTTTAAAAACAATGTGTTGTTTTTTCGTTGTGTGGAAATGTCAGTCAAATCGGCCTCCGGTGCCTTGAGCCTTCGCAACAATAACGTAAAGTACTCGTTAACGCAGGGTTGCGCAGGATTGGGGAACATCCGGGAAGGATGACAAATCTCAGGGAATGCACAGGGCGTGCAATGAGTGCCAGGATGAACGCAAAAGGAAGTGACCCTTTCGCACCGGAATAGGCGGCAGGCACATCGGATGGTGAAGTATCGGCAGTTTGGATGCCCGCAGGAAGCGCGCTCGGGAAGAGCGGATGCGAATGGATTGCGCCACGGACGATTTTCCTTTCAGGATGAAGGACGTAGTGGCAGGGAATGCGGTTATAGCAGAAGGAAAAACCGGGATGTTGCATGTACACAAGGAGCGCGTAACAGGAATACTCTTCGCAAGAAGGTGCGAAATAGGCGGCAGGTTTAACCTGCCGCCTTTTTTCTTTGTCCGCTTTCTGCTAGATTCCGCCGCAATTCTATACTGAATCTACATACCTAAGAGCACACGCTATGAACCAGCCATCAAAAGCACCTCGCGGCAGCGCGGCGAAGTCAAAAACGAAAAAGAAAAGCCGTATGGAGCTCGATCAGGAAGCGCGTGAGCGCAAACGCCTGAAAAAACGCCGCGGCCACGCTTCCGGTTCGCGCACTCAGGTCGAGTCCGGCAGCCAGAAAAACAAATCGGCGGCGGAAGCCAAAGATCCGCGTATCGGCAGTAAAGTGCCGGTTGCGCTGGTGGTCGACGAAACCAAAGTGAAGGCCAAACCGCAGCCGAAGCCAAAGGCCGAAGCGAAACCGCGCCTGTCGCCGGAAGAAGAGCTGGCGAAGCTGGAAAATGACGAACGTCTGAACGCGCTGCTGGATCGCATCGACGATGGCGAAACGCTGAACGCGCAAGAGCAGGCGTATGTCGACAAGACGCTGGATCGCATCGATGTGCTGATGGACGTGCTGGGCATCGAGCTGGGCGATGAAGACGACGAGGAAGAAGAAGAGAAGCAGGAAGATATTCTGAAGCTGCTGAAAGGCGGCAACCCGAAGGACGCTTTTTAACGCGCCATGTGGCTGATCCCGACAATAGCCCTACTCTTGATGTGTTATCTGCTGTGGTTATTCGGTAAACTATGGCGGCTGTCTAAGCGCAAAGCGCGTTTTCGCAGCGCTTCCGTGGCCAGACAGCGCAGACAACCGCCTCTCTCCCGGCCCGGTAGAAAAAGATATCGGAAGGAGTGAGCATGTCAGAGCAGACGATTGTCTGGGATTTGGCCCTGATCCAAAAATATAACTACTCAGGGCCGCGTTATACCTCATACCCCACGGCGCTGGAGTTTAACCAGCGCTACGACGAAGCGGCGTTTCAACGCGCCGCGGCGCGCTACCCTGAGCGCCCGCTGTCGCTGTACGTGCATATCCCTTTCTGCCATAAGCTGTGCTACTTCTGCGGCTGCAACAAACTGGTGACGCGTCAGACGCACAAGGCCGATGAATACCTGAATGTCCTGGCGCAAGAGATCGCCAGCCGTGCGCCGCTGTTCGCCGGCCGCAAGGTTGGCCAGATGCACTGGGGCGGCGGTACGCCAACCTACCTGGACAAGGCGCAAATCAGCCGGCTGGTGGCGCTGCTGCGCGAACATTTTGATTTTCTGCCCGATGCGGAGATGTCGATCGAAGTCGATCCGCGCGAGATAGCGCTGGATGTGCTCGATCATTTACGCGCCGAAGGCTTTAACCGCCTGAGCATGGGGGTGCAGGATTTCAACAAGCAGGTGCAGGCGTTGGTCAACCGCGAGCAGGATGAAGCCTTTATCTTCGCCCTGATCGAGCGGGCCAAAGCGCTGGGCTTCCGCTCGACCAATATCGATCTGATCTACGGCCTGCCGAAACAGACGCCGGAAAGCTTCGCCTTCACGCTGCAGCGGGTGGCTGAACTGAATCCCGATCGCCTCAGCGTGTTCAACTACGCGCATATGCCGAATTTATTCGCCGCCCAGCGCAAAATCAAAGACGCCGATCTGCCCAGCGCGCAGCAGAAGCTGGATATCCTGCAGCAGAGCATCGCGTTCCTGACTGACGCCGGCTATCAGTTTATCGGCATGGATCACTTTGCACGCCCGGACGATGAGCTGGCGATTGCGCAACGCGAAGGCAAGCTGCACCGCAATTTCCAGGGCTATACCACCCAGGGCGACAGCGATCTGCTGGGGTTGGGCGTGTCGGCCATCAGCATGCTCGGGGACAGCTATGCGCAGAACCAGAAAGAGCTGAAGCGTTACTATGAGAGCGTACCGGCGCAGGGCAACGCCCTGTGGCGCGGGTTGGCGCTGACGGACGACGATTGCCTGCGGCGCGATCTGATCAAAACGTTGATCTGCAACTTCCGGTTGGCGTATCAGCCACTTGAACGGCAATATGGCATCGATTTCACCGCTTACTTCGCCGAAGACCTGCAGCTGCTGACGCCGTTTGAACGCGATGGGCTGGTGGAGCGCGACGAGCAAGGCATTCGCGTCACGCCGCGCGGGCGCTTGCTGATCCGCAATATCTGCATGTGCTTCGACCGCTATCTGCGGCAACAGGCGCGCAGCCAGCAGTTCTCTCGGGTGATCTGAGGATGAAAAAACAGCCGCTGATGCGGCTGTTTTTTTAACTGAAGAAGTTAATCAGCGCGGCGCACAACACCGCGGCGACCGCCGCCTGCGGGGTGTGGCTGGCGGCGGAGCCCAGCTCCGCGCCCTGAGAAATGAACACGATGAATGAGTCCAGCATCGTCAACCTCCAGAGTGTGCGACACGATCATACTGCGCCCGCACCGGCTGTAAAGTCTGCGGTTGGCGTTTTTTTGTGCGCTGGGCTGCGTTTTTTATCATCAACCTCAGCGCCTATTCCATGCCCAGTTCTTTGAGCTTGCGGGTCAGGGTATTGCGGCCCCAGCCCAGCAGGCGTGCGGCTTCCTGTTTGTGCCCCTGGGTGTGACGCAAGGCGGTGGTGAGCAGTGTACGCTCCATCTCCGGCTGCGCTTCCGACAGCAGATTTTGATGACCGGAACGCAGCGCGCGATCGGCCCACTGCGCCAGCAGCGTGGCCCAACTGTCCGGCAGGCTGTGGCTGGGGCTCTCCGGCGCGGCGGTTTCGAACAGTTCGCTCGGCAGATCCTGAATCAGCACCTCTTGCCCGGCGGCCATCACCGTCAGCCAGCGGCAGGTATTCTCCAGCTGGCGCACGTTCCCCGGCCAGGGCAGGCGGGTCAGCGCGGTTTCGGTTTCCGGATGCAGGTTCTTGGCCTCTACGCCCAGCTCCTTGGCGGCGATCTGCAGGAAGTGGCGCGCCAGCCGCGGGATGTCTTCCCGGCGCTCGCGCAGCGGCGGTAGGTGTACGCGGATCACGTTCAGGCGGTGGAACAGATCCTCGCGGAACTTGCCTTCCTGTACCCGTAATTCCAGGTTCTGGTGCGTGGCGGCGATGATGCGCACGTCGACCTTCACCGGCGCATAGCCGCCGACCCGGTAGAACTGGCCGTCCGCCAGCACCCGCAGCAGGCGCGTTTGCACGTCGAGCGGCATATCGCCGATCTCGTCGAGGAACAGCGTGCCGCCGTCGGCCTGTTCAAAGCGCCCCTGACGGATTTGGTTCGCGCCGGTGAAGGCACCTTTCTCGTGGCCGAACAGCTCGGACTCGATCAGATCCTTGGGAATAGCGGCCATGTTCAGGGCGATGAACGGCGACTTGGCGCGCGGGCTGTGGCGGTGCAGCGCATGCGCCACCAGTTCCTTGCCGGTGCCGGATTCGCCGTTGATCAGCACGCTGATCGACGAACGCGACAGCCGGCCGATGATGCGAAACACGTCCTGCATCGCCGGCGCTTCGCCGATGATGTCCGCCGCCGGATCGCTGGCCGGCTGGCTGCGCACCGGCTGCTGCTGCTCTTGATAATGGCTGATGGCGCGCTCGACCAGCGCCACCGCTTCGTCGATGTCGAACGGTTTCGGCAGGTAGTCGAAGGCCCCTTGCTGATAGGCGCTGACGGCCGCATCCAAATCCGAATGCGCGGTCATGATGATCACCGGCAGCATCGGGTGGCGCTGTTTGATCTGCTTGAGCAGCGCCAGACCATCGATACCCGGCATGCGGATATCGGACAGCAACACGTCGGGAGTTTGCGTGGCCAAGGCTTCCAGCACGTCATTGCCGCCTTCGAAGGTGGCGCAGCTCATGCCCGCGCCGGTGAGCGCGCGCTCAAGCACCCAGCGGATGGAGCTATCGTCATCGACGATCCAGACTATCCCTCGTTGCATTGCAAACCTCACTGACGAATGGGCAGGTAGACCGAGAATTCGGTATGACCTGGCCAACTGTTGAACTCGATTTTTCCGCAATGCTGATCGATCAGATTGCGGGCGATGGATAATCCCAGGCCGGTACCGCCTTCACGGCCGCTGACCATCGGGTAGAACAGCGTGTCCTGCAGCTGCGCCGGCACGCCGGGGCCGTCGTCTTCGACATCGATACGCGCCGCCAGGCGATAGCGGGTGCCGTGCAACGTTATCTGAAACGCGGTGCGGGTGCGCAGAGTAATGGTGCCGCCCGCCTCGCCCAAGGCCTGCAGCGCATTGCGGGTGATGTTCAGCAGCACCTGTTCTATCTGATCCGGGTCGTGGGCCATTTCCGGCAGGCTGGGATCGTAGTCGCGCACCAGCGTGACGTTATCCGGCATTTCCAGCGACACCAGCTGGCAGACGCGCTCCGCGACCTGATGGATGCTCTGGGTGATGTGCTGACCGGGGCGCTGCGGCCCGAGCAGACGATCCACCAGATTGCGCAGCCGATCGGCCTGTTCAATGATCACCTTGGTGTATTCGGTCAGCGCCGGATCGGGCAGCGCTTTGGCCAGCAGCTGCGCCGCGCCGCGCAGGCCGCCCAGCGGGTTTTTAATCTCGTGCGCCAAACCGCGTACCAGATCGCGGGCGGCCACCTGTTGGGCATGCTGTAGCTGTTCCTGGCTCAGGCGGCGCTGATTGTCCATCGGCGCCAGCTCGACCAGGATATAGCCTTCCGGCAGCGCCTGAGCGGTCAGGGAAAGAATATGCGCGCGGCCATCGACCACCAGGGTCACTTCGTTGTCGGTGAAGCCCTGACCGGCGCGCAGGCTTTCACGCATCAGAGAGACGTTCAGCGAAAAATAGCCGAGCAGATCGGGCAGCGGCGTGCCGAACAGCTTGCGGGAGCTTTGCGCCAGCAGCTGCTGTGCCGCAGGGTTGGCGTAGTGAACCGCCAGTGAGTCATCCAACAGCAGGATGCTGTTGATGAGTGAATTGAGGATCTGCCCAGCATCGGGCAGCTTGCCAGTTGCCATACAGCAGACTCCTGCACCTTTTTAGTGCATCTATCCTACTCCATCCGGGATCGGCGCGGTATGGAATAGTTTTGCAGAAAATACGGTGGAGAAAAAAACCCATCCGAAGATGGGCTGAAAGTTTCCACGGCAACAAAAAAGCGATAACAAAAATTGTGGGCGCCGTCCGCCTTTGCAGACGGCGCGGGTAGGGCTTAGACGCTGTAGTACAGTTCGAACTCGACCGGGTGTGGCGTCATGCGAACGCGGTCCATCTCTTCTTTGCGCAGTTCGATGTAGGCATCGATCGCATCGTCGGTGAACACGCCGCCGCGGGTCAGGAACTCGCGGTCTTCGTTCAGCGCGGCCATCGCTTCGTCCAGCGAGCCGGCCACTTTTGGGATCTCGGCTTCTTCTTCCGGCGGCAGGTCGTACAGGTTTTTGTCCATGGCGTCGCCAGGGTGGATCTTGTTGATGATGCCGTCCAGGCCGGCCATCAGCAGTGCGGCGAAGCACAGGTATGGGTTAGCCGCCGGGTCCGGGAAGCGGGCTTCGATGCGGCGCGCTTTCGGGCTGGCGACCACCGGGATGCGGATAGACGCGGAGCGGTTACGGGCGGAGTAGGCCAGCATCACCGGCGCTTCGTAGCCCGGCACCAGACGTTTGTACGAGTTGGTGGTCGGGTTTGCCAACGCGTTGATCGCCTTGGCGTGCTTGATGATGCCGCCGATGTAGAACAGCGCGGTTTCAGACAGGCCGCCGTATTTGTCGCCGGCGAACAGGTTGGTGCCGTTCTTGGACAGCGACATGTGGCAGTGCATGCCGGAACCGTTGTCGCCGAACATGGGTTTCGGCATGAAGGTCGCGGTTTTACCGAAGGCGTGCGCCACGTTGTGCACCACGTACTTGTAGATCTGAATTTCGTCGGCTTTCTTGGTCATGGTGTTGAAGCGGGTCGCCACTTCGTTCTGACCGGCGGTCGCCACTTCGTGGTGGTGCGCTTCAACCACCAGGCCCATCTCTTCCATGGTCAGACACATGGTGGAACGCAGATCCTGCGAAGAGTCGACCGGTGGAACCGGGAAATAACCGCCTTTCACCGCCGGACGGTGGCCTTTGTTGCCGCCGTCGTATTGAGTGCCGGAGTTCCAGGCGCCTTCGATGTCGTCGATGGCCACGTGGGAACCGCGGATGCTGCTGCCGAAGCGGATGTCGTCGAACAGGAAGAACTCAGGCTCTGGCCCGAACAGCACGGTGTCCGCGATGCCGGAGGAGCGCAGGAAGTCTTCGGCGCGTTTGGAGATGGAGCGTGGGTCGCGATCGTAGCCTTGCATGGTGCCCGGCTCGAGAATGTCGCAGCGAATGATCAGCGTAGGTTCTTCGAAGAACGGATCCAGAACCGCCGTGCTGGCATCCGGCATCAGTACCATGTCAGATTCGTTGATGCCCTTCCAACCACCGATAGAGGAGCCGTCAAACATTTTGCCTTCTTCGAAGAAGTCGGCGTTTACCTGATGAGCCGGGATAGTCACGTGCTGTTCCTTACCCTTGGTGTCAGTGAAACGCAGGTCTACGAATTTCACTTCATGCTCATTCAGCATCGTCAAAACGTGTTCAGCGGACATACTTAACTCTCCCGGTTTATCATTGTCGTCGTCGTGGAACGAATCTGTGGAACTGGCTTTTTTTCGCCTTGAAAAGACTAAAGCGAAAAGCGTGCCAACTTTTTAAAAAGGCTTTCATCGCCTTTCTGCGCGGGTTTTACCCAGACACAGTATGCACCATCAGCGATAATTTGCACCGTCATGGTGCAATAAGGGTGGGGGTAGGCACTGAAATGGTGCAAAAGTGCAACGATTGCGGCTTTTTGCACCGTGAAAGGGATCACAAACTGACCGGTACGCGGTTGTTTATAAGAGATGGTTGTGATCTTGTTTAGTCCCTCGCTTAATACGTGTACAATAGCGCGCTATTTCTAATGCCCGAGGCAAAGCTGTGATCGAAAATTTGCGTAACATCGCCATTATTGCCCACGTTGACCATGGTAAAACCACCCTGGTTGACAAGCTGCTGCAACAATCCGGTACTTTCGGAGAGCGTGCGGAAGCCACCGAACGCGTAATGGACTCCAACGATTTGGAGAAAGAGCGTGGGATTACCATCCTCGCAAAAAACACCGCCATTAATTGGAATGGTTACCGCATCAACATCGTGGATACCCCAGGACACGCCGACTTCGGCGGTGAGGTAGAGCGCGTGATGTCGATGGTTGACTCGGTGCTGCTGGTTGTGGATGCAATGGATGGCCCTATGCCGCAAACCCGCTTCGTGACCAAAAAGGCGTTCGCCAACGGTCTGAAGCCGATCGTGGTAATCAACAAGGTTGACCGCCCTGGCGCGCGCCCTGACTGGGTTGTGGATCAGGTGTTCGACCTGTTCGTGAACCTCGACGCGACCGACGAGCAGCTCGACTTCCCGATCATCTACGCTTCTGCGCTGAACGGCATCGCCGGCGTCGACCACACCGACATGGCGGAAGACATGACCCCGCTGTATCAGGCGATCGTCGACCACGTGTCTGCGCCGCAGGTTGAGCTGGAAGCGCCATTCCAGATGCAGATCTCCCAGTTGGACTACAACAACTACCTGGGCGTTATCGGCATCGGCCGCATCAAGCGCGGTAAAGTGAAGCCGAACCAGCAGGTCACCATCATCGACAGCGAAGGTAAAACTCGCAACGGTAAAGTGGGTAAAGTGCTGGGTCACCTGGGTCTGGAGCGTATCGACAGCACCCTGGCGGAAGCGGGCGACATCATCGCCATCACCGGCCTGGGCGAGCTGAACATCTCCGACACCATCTGCGACACCAACGCCGTAGAAGCGCTGCCGGCGCTGTCCGTCGACGAACCGACCGTAACCATGTTCTTCAACGTCAACACCTCGCCGTTCTGCGGTAAAGAAGGTAAGTACGTGACGTCGCGTCAGATCCTTGACCGTCTGAACAAAGAGCTGGTGCACAACGTGGCGCTGCGCGTTGAAGAAACCGACGATGCTGACGCCTTCCGCGTATCCGGTCGTGGCGAGCTGCACCTGTCGGTGCTGATCGAAAACATGCGCCGTGAAGGTTTCGAGCTGGCGGTTTCCCGTCCGAAAGTTATCTTCCGCGAAATCGATGGCCGTAAGCAGGAGCCATTCGAGAACGTGACGCTGGATATCGAAGAGCAGCATCAGGGTTCCGTGATGCAGGCGATGGGTGAGCGTAAAGCCGACCTGAAAAACATGGATCCAGACGGTAAGGGCCGCGTGCGTCTCGACTACGTGATCCCAAGCCGCGGTCTGATCGGCTTCCGTAACGAATTCATGACCATGACTTCGGGTACCGGTCTGCTGTACTCCACCTTCAGCCACTACGACGACGTGCGTCCGGGCGAAGTGGGCCAGCGTCAGAACGGCGTGCTGATCTCCAACGGCCAGGGCAAAGCGGTCGCGTTCGCGCTGTTCGGCCTGCAGGATCGCGGCAAGCTGTTCCTGGGCCACGGTGCGGAAGTGTATGAAGGCCAGATCATCGGTATTCACTCACGTTCCAACGACCTGACCGTAAACTGCCTGACCGGTAAGAAGCTGACCAACATGCGTGCTTCCGGTACCGACGAAGCGACTACCCTGGTTCCGGCCATCAAAATGACCCTGGAGCAAGCTCTGGAGTTCATCGATGACGACGAACTGGTAGAAGTGACGCCAACCTCGATCCGTATCCGTAAGCGTCACCTGACGGAAAACGATCGTAAGCGTGCCAGCCGCGGTCCAAAAGACGCTTAATCGCTGATTGAGTGTCTCATGCTTAGGGCGCGGCTCTCGCGCCCTGAGTTTTTTCCTCTGTTGTTCCCCGTTTGTGCGGCGCGCTATGCGCTTTTCCGTTCGCTCCCTGTTCAGCTGTTCCTTTTCCCGCTACAGTGAAATCTCACCGGCCCATCAGGAGAGGACTATGCTGTATATCTTTGATTTAGGTAATGTGATCGTCGATATCGATTTCAAGCGTGTGCTGGGCGTGTGGAGCAATTTGAGCGGCACGCCGTTGGCGGTGTTGTCCGATCGTTTCACCATGGGTGAGGTGTTCCAGCAGCATGAGCGCGGTGAAATCAGCGATGAAGACTTCGCCGGCAAACTGTGCGATGAAATGGGCATCGCGCTCAGCTTTGAGCAGTTCGCCACCGGTTGGCAGGCGGTATTCGTCGCGCTGCGCCCGGAGGTGATCGACATCATGCAGCGCCTGCGCAACGAAGGTCACCGGGTGGTGGTGCTGTCGAACACCAACCGTCTGCACTGCAATTACTGGCCGCAGCATTACCCAGAAGTGGCCGCCGCCGCCGATCATCTCTATTTGTCGCAAGATCTCGGCATGCGCAAACCTGAAGCTGACATCTACCGGCATGTGCTGGTTGCGGAAAACACCGCCGCCGCCGACGCGGTGTTCTTTGACGATCACCCGGCGAACGTCCTCGCCGCGCAGGCGCTGGGGATCAAGACGGTGCACGTCACCGATCGCGACGTGGTGCCGGCCTATTTTGCTCAATGAGCGCAGGGCGCGTTAAGCTTAAGGCGTATCAACGGACATCAAGGAGTGACCATGTCGTTTTTCCGCCGCAAGAAGCTGCCTTCTGCGATTAAGCCAAGCGTCACCTTCGGACGGCTGCTGTACCAACGCATCGACCACGATGGCCTGACGATGTTGGCGGGCCATCTCGCCTACGTTTCCCTGCTGTCGCTGGTGCCGCTGGTCACCGTGGTGTTCGCCCTGTTCGCCGCTTTCCCGATGTTTTCCGACATCAGCGAACAGCTGAAGAGCTTTATATTTTCCAATTTCGTGCCGGCCGCCGGCAACGTGATCCAGAACTACCTGGAACAGTTCGTCGCCAATTCCAACAAGATGACCGCCGTCGGCACCTGCGGGCTGATCGTTACCGCGTTGCTGTTGATCTCCTCGGTGGACAGCGTGCTGAACACCATCTGGCGCAGCAAGAACAAACGGCCGATCGTCTTCTCCTTCGCCGTGTACTGGATGGTGCTGACGCTGGGGCCGCTGCTGGTGGGCGCCAGCATGGCCATCAGTTCCTACCTGCTGTCGCTCAACTGGCTGGCGCAGACCGGCGTCAACGGCCTGGTGGATCAGGTGCTGCGCATCTTTCCGCTGATTTTGTCGTGCACCTCCTTCTGGCTGCTGTATTGCATCGTGCCGACGGTGCGCGTGCCGCCCAAAGACGCGCTGATTGGCGCGGTGGTGGCCGGATTGCTGTTCGAGCTGGGCAAGAAGGGATTCGCGCTGTACGTCACCATGTTCCCCTCCTATCAGCTGATTTACGGCGTGCTGGCGGTGATCCCGATTTTATTCCTGTGGGTCTACTGGAGCTGGTGTATCGTGTTACTCGGCGCGGAAATCACCGTGACCATCGGCGAATACCGCGACTACCGCCGGCAGAAGGCGGAGCAACAGGAACAAAAACCAGAAGGGCAGCAGGAATGATTGCGTTGATTCAACGGGTGTTAAACGCCAGCGTCACGGTGGGTGGCGAGACGGTAGGCAAGATTGGCCCCGGTTTGTTAGTGTTATTGGGCGTGGAGCAGGGCGATAACGAGCAAAAAGCGCAACGCCTGTGCGAACGCGTATTGGGATACCGCATTTTCGGCGACGAGAACGACAAGATGAATCTCAACGTCCAGCAGGCCGGGGGCAGCGTGCTGGTCGTTTCGCAGTTCACCCTGGCGGCGGACACCCAGAAGGGCATGCGGCCCAGCTTCTCGCGTGGCGCCGCGCCTTTGGTCGCCGATCGGTTGTATCAATATTTTGTTGGCCAGTGCCGCGAACGCGGCGTAGAGACCCAGACCGGCGAGTTCGCCGCCGACATGCAGGTGGCGCTGGTCAACGATGGTCCGGTGACATTCTGGCTACAGGTCTAAGCATTCGGAGAACAGGCGTCTATGTATCACCTACGAGTACCCGTAACAGAGCAAGAACTGAAGGAGTATTACCAGTTTCGCTGGGAAATGCTGCGCAAGCCGCTGCACCAGCCGGTGGGTTCGGAAAAGGATGCCTATGACGCCATGGCCCATCACCAAATGGTGGTGGACGAGGCCGGTAAAATCGTCGCCATCGGGCGGCTGTACATCAATGCCGACAACGAGGCGGCGATCCGTTTTCTGGCGGTAGATCCGACGCTGCAGGATAAAGGGCTGGGGACGCTGGTGGCGATGACGCTGGAGTCCGTCGCGCGGCAGGAAGGCGTGAAGCGGGTGGTGTGCAGCGCCCGTGAAGACGCGGTGGATTTCTTCGCCAAACTGGGCTTCGTCAATCAGGGCGAGATCACCGCGCCGCAGACCACCCCGATCCGTCACTTTTTGATGATCAAACCGGTGGCGACGCTGGACGATATCCTGCATCGCCCCGATTGGTGCGGCCAATTGCAGCAGGCCTGGTATGAACACATCCCGCTGAGCGAAAAGATGGGCGTGCGCATCAGCCAATACACCGGCCAGCGCTTCGTCACCACCATGCCGGAGATCGGCAACCAGAATCCGCACCATACGCTGTTTGCCGGCAGCCTGTTCTCACTGGCGACGCTGACCGCCTGGGGGCTGATTTGGCTGCTGCTGCGCGAGCGCCATCTGGGCGGCACCATCATTCTGGCGGACGCGCACATTCGCTACAGCAAACCGATTACCGGCAGGCCGCGGGCGGTGGCGGATCTCGGCTCGCTGAGCGGCGATTTGGCGCGTCTGGCGCGTGGCCGCCGCGCGCGCGTACACGCCGAAGTGCATCTGTTCGGTGACGAGGACAAGGGCGCAGTGTTCGAAGGTACCTATATGGTGTTGCCGGCCGAGCCGGATGTACCGTTGGATCAGGGCGGCTCTGAAGCGCTGGAGGAGTAAGGCGGCGGCCCTGCCCTGAGGGCGGGCCGCGCAGTGCACTACGGCAGTTGTTGGTTCACCGCTTGGCCGTCGCCGGCGGTGGCCTGCAGATTGCCTTTCAATGAGGCCTTGAACGGCCCATCGCTGTTCAGCAGCCCTTTCAACTGCAGCTCAAGGTTGCCGTCACCCGTCAGCGGCACCGGCTGCCATCCCCATTGCTGCAAGGTGTTGATCGGTACCGAACGGCCGTGCAGCGTCAACTGGAACGGCTTGCCCGGCAGCTGATCGACGGTCGCTTTGGCCTCAAGCAACCCATTGGGCATAAAGGCGCTGAGCTCGGTGACGGCGATCTGGTTGGCGTCGGCGTTCAGCGCCAGCGAAGGGCGTCGCACGTCGATTTTGTTGAAGGTGGCCTCGCTGCCGTTCAGGTTCAGCGAACCGGACCAAATGCCCCACTGGTGGTCGCGCGCCAGCAGCAGGTTGCTGCCGTAACCGTCCAGCGCGGTGATCTGGAACGGGAATGCCGGGTTGATATCGATAATCAGATTGCGGTTGGTGGTCAGCTTGGTGACGTACACCTCCGCCAGCCAGTCCGGCAGCGGTTTCAGCCACAGCTCGCGCCAGTCGATCGGTAGGGTGTACTCCAGCGCCGCCATGGCCACTTCATCCAGCTGCAGGCGTTTGCCGGCGCGCAGCCAGTTGCCGGAGGTGCGTAGCAGCCCGCCTTCCCAGCGGGTGGTGAACTGCTGAATGGCGATGCCGGCGGAAGAGAGCCGCAGGGTGGCGATCGGATCGATCAGGTGGAAACCGCCGTTGACCACGTCGCCGGCGTTGACGTTGAGCGAGCCGTCTTCACTGCGCCAGTCGCCTTTTTCGACGCTGACGTTTTGCAGCGACAGGTCGAGATCGTTAACCGCCCACGCCTTGCCTTCCAGGCGCGCATCGATCAGATCGAAACGCTTGAGGGTGACCGGCGGCAGAGCGGTGAAGCGCCGCATGAATTCCGCCAACGTCATCGGGGTCTGCATGCGCACGCCGCTCAGCCGCAGGCGATCCACCTGCCAGCTGCCGTCGGTGGCGCGGCTGGCCACGCCGGTCAGGTCGCCCTGCGCCAGATCGGCGCCGAAGTTGTTCAACAGCAGCTGGCCTTGTTTTTGCTCCCCCTGCACCAACACCTTCGAGGCGGGGATGCCGTTCAGCGTCATCGAACCGGCGCTGAACTGGAACTGGTTGTTGTCCCCCAGCAGATGGCCGGCCAGCGGGCGCCACGGCGTGATGCCGGCATTGACCTGCTGCGCGTTGAGCTGCCACTCGCTATCGTTGGACTGCAGCGCCATGTTGCTCAGTTGCAGCACGTCGGCCTGTACGGGCAGCGCAGCAGCCTGTGGCTGCACGTTCAGCGTGCCGTCGCGCAGCGTGACGCTGTAAAAATAGCGCGGTTCGGTGATTTGGCGCAGGCTGAGGCCGAGATCGACGCGTTTGGCGACCAGCGCCTGAGGTTGGCCGCTGCGCGCCAGCTGCACGTCTTCCAGACCGATCTGGCCCGGCTGATTCCACGAGTGGGTGATTTTTCCTATCGACAGGCGGTATTCGCTGTTGTCGCTGATCCAGGCGCTTAGACGGCCTGCCGCCCAGCGGGTTTGCCCCACCAGATACAGCACCACCGCCGCCAGCACGATCAGCAGCAGCAACGTCAGCAACAGCTTTCCGATAAATTTCATCGTCTACATCCGCATCGGTCAAAAAAGATACCCTGTTTATGCCGCAATTGGCCGGGCATCTCAAGGGCAATGGTCTGATAGACAATAAAAAACGGCCGCAAGCGGCCGTTTGAACGCCAATGGGCGGGTTACTTTTTTTCGTGTTCCTGCGGGAACACCAGGTTCAGCACGATGGCGGTAATGCCGCCGGCGGCGATACCGGAAGAGAGCAGGGTTTTCAGCCAGTCCGGCGCGAACTGCAGGATCAGCGGCTGCTGGGAGACGCCCATGCCGACGGCCAGCGACAGCGCCATGATCATGATAGCGCGCCGGTTCAGGCGTTCGCGCGACACGATGCGCACGCCGGAGGCGGCGATGGTGCCGAACATCACGATGGTCGCGCCGCCCAGTACCGGCTCGGGGATGTGCTGCACGAAGCCGGCCACCGCCGGGAACAGCCCCAGCGCGATCAGCATCAGCGCCACCACGAAGCCGACGTAGCGGCTGGCGACGCCGGTCAGCTGGATCACGCCGTTGTTCTGGCCGAAGCAGGAGTTGGGGAAGGTGTTGAACACCGCCGACAGCATCGAGTTCAGGCCGTTGGCCAGTACGCCCCCTTTCAGACGCTTCATGTACAGCGGCCCGCTGACCGGTTGTTCGGAGACGTCAGAGGTGGCGGTGATGTCGCCGATGGTTTCCAGCGAGGTGACCATAAAGATCAGCATCAGCGGCAGCAACAGGTTCCAGTCGAAGCCCAGGCCGTAATAGAGCGGCGTTGGAATGGTAATCGCCGCCGTCGGTGCCGCCGGAGCGTCGGTGGGCAGCATGTCCATCGCCCAGGCCAGCAGGTAGCCGACCGCCATGGCGATCACCAGCGAAGCGACGCGCAGGTAAGGGTTGCGCTGGCGGTTCAGCAGGATGATGACCGCCAGCACCGCGCCGGCCAGCAGCAGGTTTTTCGGCGAGCCGAAGCTGTGGTCGTTCATCGCGGCATAGCCGCCGCCGATCGAGGTCAGGCCGACCTGAATCAGCGACAGGCCGATGATCATCACCACGATGCCGGAAACCAGCGGGGTGATGATGCGGCGCGCCAGATGCAGCACGCGCGACAGCAAAATTTCGGTGCAGGAGGCGACCATCAGGGTGCCGAACAGCGCGGCCATCATGGTCGGCACGTCGGCGCCGCCGTTTTTCAGCGCCAGGCCGCCCATGATCAATGGCGAAACGAAGTTGAAGCTGGTGCCCTGAATCGACAGCAGCCCGGAGCCCACCGGCCCCCAGGTTTTGATTTGCAGAATGGAAGCCAGACCGGAAGCGAACAGCGACATGCTGATGATGTGTTGGGTATCCTGCGCCGGCAGACCCAGCGCCTGGCAGATCAGCAGCGCCGGAGTGATCACCGCAACGAACATCGCCAACAGGTGCTGGCCGGCGGCAAACAGCGTTTGCGGCAGCTGCGGGCGGTCTTCGAGGCGATAAATCAGTTCGCTGGCGCGGGGTTCAGAGGCGGTTTGGCGTGCGGCATCAAGCTCGGAGGATGACATGCTCATGGTGTGGCGTTTCCAGATACGGCAAAGCAGGCATTTTAATGCGCCGCCCCGCAAAAGCAAACGGTTGCGCCTAAATATTATGTTGCCGACTTTCCCGTTTATGTCGCATTTTCATTCATTTTTTCTTGTCATCTCAGCGTTTTTTACTTCTAATCCTGCACTCATCAAGTTTAAAAACTACGTGGTTTTCTATAACTTATTATTTTTATTTGGATCTTTTCCCTTACATGGAGTACCTGGATGTTTCATCTTGATACTTATGGCACGTTAGTCGCGGCGACGCTGGTTTTGCTCCTTGGGGGCAAGTGCGTCAGAAGTATTCCTCTGCTGCGAAAATATACTATTCCCGCTCCCGTCGCCGGCGGTTTGCTGGTGGCCCTCCTGCTGTTAGTCCTGAAAAAATTCGCCAACTGGGAAATCAGCTTTGACATGTCGTTGAAGGATCCGCTGATGCTGGCCTTCTTCGCCACTATCGGCCTGAACGCCAACCTGGCGCGGTTGCGCGCCGGCGGCAAAGCGCTGATGGTATTCCTGTTCGTGGTGTTGGGGCTGCTGCTGGTGCAGAACGCCATCGGCATCGGCATGGCGAAAATGCTGGGGCTGGATCCGTTGATGGGCCTGATCGCCGGTTCGATCACCCTGTCGGGCGGCCACGGCACCGGGGCGGCCTGGAGCAAGCTGTTCATCGAGCGCTACGGCTTTGAAAACGCGACGGAAGTCGCCATGGCCTGCGCCACCTTCGGCCTGGTGCTGGGCGGCCTGATCGGCGGCCCGGTGGCGCGCTATCTGGTTAAACACTCCTCTACGCCGGAAGGCACGCCGGAAGACAGCGTGCAGCCGAGCGGCTTCGAGAAGCCGGAAAGTGGCCGCCTGATCACCTCGCTGGTGATGATTGAAACCATCGCTATGATCGCCATTTGTTTGAGCCTGGGGCAACTGATTGCCGGTCTGCTGAGCGGTACGGTGTTTGAACTGCCTAACTTCGTTTGCGTGCTGTTCGTCGGGGTGATCCTCAGCAACACGCTGGCCTTCACCGGTTTCTATACCGTGTTCGAGCGGGCGGTATCGGTGCTGGGCAACGTCAGCCTGTCGCTGTTCCTGGCGATGGCGTTGATGAGCCTGCGCCTGTGGGAGCTGGCTTCGCTGGCGCTGCCGATGCTGGCGATCCTGGCCGTACAGACGCTGGTGATGGCGCTGTACGCGATCTTCGTCACCTACCGGGTAATGGGCAAGAACTACGATGCGGCGGTGCTGGCCGCCGGCCACTGCGGCTTCGGCATGGGCGCCACGCCGACGGCGATCGCCAACATGCAAGCAATCACCGATCGCTTCGGCCCGTCGCACCTGGCATTTCTGGTGGTGCCGATGGTGGGGGCGTTCTTTATCGATATCGCCAACGCCATCGTCATCAAGCTGTATCTGCTGTTGCCGGTGTTCCCGGCGGTGGGGTGATATCGCGAGTCATCATGAGAAGGGCGCCTGCGGCGCCCTTTTTTATGCGTTAGAGTAGCGCGCCTTCTCCGGCAGCCAGCGTTCGATCAGCGCCTGGGCGTGTTCCGGGTAGTGCTGATGGAGATGGCGAGCGACGCGTTGCACTTCGGGGATCATCGCCTGGTCGCGCAACAGGTCCGCCACCTTGAATTCGGCGCTGCCGGTCTGGCGGGTGCCCAGCAGCTCGCCCGGGCCGCGGATCTCCAGATCGCGCTGCGCGATGACAAAGCCGTCGTTGCTGTCGCGCAGCACCTGCAGGCGCGTTTGCGCGGTTTTGCTCAGCGGCGTTTTGTACAGCAGCACGCAGTGTGAAGCCACCGCGCCGCGCCCTACGCGGCCGCGCAGCTGGTGCAGCTGCGCCAGGCCCAGCCGTTCCGGGTTTTCGATGATCATCAGGCTGGCGTTCGGCACGTCGACGCCGACCTCAATCACCGTGGTGGCGACCAACAGCTGCAGCTCGCCCTGTTTAAACGCCTGCATCACCGCCTGCTTTTCCTGCGCTTTCATGCGGCCGTGCACCAGCGCCACCTTCAGCTCCGGCAGCGCGGCTTTCAACTCTTCCCAGGTGGCTTCCGCCGCCTGCGCTTCCAGCAGCTCGGACTCTTCGATCAGCGTACACACCCAGTAAGCCTGTCGTCCTTCTTCCAGGCAGGCGTTTTTCACCCGTTGAATGATGTCGGCGCGGCGGGTATCGGGAATGGCGACGGTGGTCACCGGCGTACGGCCCGGCGGCAGCTCGTCGATGACCGAGGTATCGAGATCGGCATAGGCGGTCATTGCCAGCGTGCGTGGGATCGGTGTGGCGGTCATGATCAGCTGATGGGCATGGAAGCCTTGCTCTTCGCCTTTCTCCCACAGCGCCAGCCGCTGATGCACCCCGAAGCGGTGCTGCTCATCAATGATCACCAGCGCCAGGCCGTTGAACTGAACCTGCTCCTGGAAGATGGCGTGGGTGCCGACCACCATCGATACCTGGCCGCTGGCGATGGCTTCCTGCTGCGCGATGCGCGCCTTGCCTTTCTGTTTGCCCGCCAGCCAGCCGACCTCCAGCCCCAGCGGCTCGAACCACTGGCGGAAGTTGTTGGCATGCTGTTCGGCCAGCAGCTCGGTCGGCGCCATCAGCGCCACCTGCTTGCCGTGCGCGATGGCGCGCAGCGCCGCCAGCGCCGCCACCAGCGTTTTGCCGGAGCCGACGTCGCCCTGCACCAGCCGCATCATCGGGAAGTCTTTTTGCATATCGGCTTCGATGTCGGCCACCACGCGCGTTTGCGCGCCGGTTGGCGAGAACGGCAACTGGGCGAGAAAACGGTTTTTCAGCCGATCGTCCGGCAGCAGCGGCTGCGCCTGATAACTCTGCGCGCCGGCGCGCACCGCCAGCATGCTGAGGTTATGCGCCAGCAGCTCTTCGAGGATCAGACGCTTTTGCGCCGGGTGTTTGCCCAGCTCCAGATCCGCCAGCTGGATGTCCGGCGGCGGGCGATGCAGGGTGTGCAGCGCCTGCGGCAGGCTCATCAGGCCGCCGCTCAGCTCCGGCGGCAGCAGTTCGGCGATGGCGCAGGTATCCAGCAGCTCCAGCGCCTGGTCGGTCAGCTTGCGCAGCGTGGCCTGCCGCACCCCCTCGGTGGTGGGGTAGACCGGCGTCAGCGACTCCTGCAGCTCAACCTCGCTGGTTTCGCCCTGAATACGGTACTCCGGATGGATGATCTCCGCGCCGTGGTTGCCGCGTTTGATCTCGCCGTAGGCGGTCACGCGGCGGCCGGTGGCCAGGCTGTTCTTCATTGCGGCGTTGAAGTTGAAGAACCGCATGGTGAGGATGCCGGTGCCGTCGCTGATCTGGCAGGTCAGCATGCGGCGGCGGCCGAAGCTGATGTCGCTGCGCAGCACTTCCCCTTCTACCGTGGCGTAGATGCCTGGCAGCAGATCGTTGATCGGGTAGAGGCGGGTGCGGTCTTCGTAGCGCAGCGGCAGGTGCAGCAGCAGATCCTGAATGGTGTCGAGGCCAAGCTTGGCCAGTTTGCCCGCCTGGCTGGCGCCAACCCCGGAAAGCGTGGTGAGTGGGACAGCATCCAGCAGGCGGCCTTTCATTTGCGCACCGTCGCCTGCATGGCCGCCCACCATTCGGCGCTGGCGACCACCTGGCCCTGTTCGTCGATCTGCGGACGCGGCAGCCCCTTGCGCTTGGCCACGTTGGCCAGCACCGGATAGCCGCCTTCGAACAGCAGACGCTGCTGCTCTTCTTCGTCCAGCATGCTGTTGTCGCGGCGATACAGGCCGGCGTTTTGCCGCTGGCGCTGCGCCTCATACAGGATCAGCGCCGAAGCCACGGAGACGTTGAGCGATTGCACCATGCCGATCATCGGAATGACGATGTCTTGATCGGCGAGCGCCAGCGCTTCTTCGGTGATGCCGGTTTTTTCCTGGCCGAGCAGCACGCAGGTTGGCCGAGTGTAGTCCACCTCGCGGAAATCGACCGCGCGCGCAGACAGGTTGGTGGCCAGAATTTGCATGCCCTGCGCTTTCAGGTGACCGACCGCGTCGCCGATGGAACGATGGGTCTTGACGCTGACCCAGCTGTTGCTGCCGGCGGCGGAGGAAACCAGGGTGCGCATGCGGGTGGTGGGCCACACGGCGTGGACCTGATGCACGCCGACGGCGTCGGCGGTGCGGATAATGGCGGAGACGTTATGCGGTTTGTGCACTTGCTCCAGGCAGACCGTCAAATCCGGCTGCCGGGTCGCGAGCATTTCACAAATCCGCGCATAGCGTTCAGGACTCATAAGCGCTAGTTTCGGTTGCGGTTAACTTTGATCACATCCGGCATGATACGGATTTTACGCATAATGTTTGCCAAATGGATGCGATCGCGGGTGGTCAAGCGGATAAAGGCGCTATAAACCCGACCGTCTTTCTCTTCGGTGTTCAGGCTCTGAATATTGGATTCGGCCGCGTTGATCGCCGCCGTCAGGTTGGCCAGCGCGCCCTGGTGGTTAAACATATCCACCTTGATCTCGGCGATGAACTCCTGCTCGGTCTCTTTATCCCACTCGACCGCCATGAACTTCTCAGGCTCTTTCTGATAGCCGCGAATATTGCGGCAGGATTCATGGTGGATCACCAGCCCTTTGCCCGGGCTGACGTGAGCGATAATCGGGTCGCCCGGAATCGGACGGCAGCACTTGGCGAAGGTGATCAACACGCCGTCGGCGCCCTTGATGGCCAGGTTGCGCACGCCGGAGGTGGTGCCCAGGCTGGACTGATCGCCCTGCAGGTTCTTCGCCACCACTACGCTCATGGCGTTGCCGAGGCCGATTTCCGCCAGCAGATCGTCCAGCGTCGCCAGCTTCATGCGGTCCAGCTCGTGCTGAATGTTTTCCTGCGGGATTTCGGCCAGCTTGCGGCTGCCGCCCAACGCATGGTTGAGCAGACGGCGGCCGAGGCCGACGGAGTCGTCGCGCTTGAGGTTCTTCAACATCTGGCGAATCTTGGCGCGCGCTTTCGAGCTGACCACGAAGTTCAGCCAGGCGGCGTTGGGCCGTGCGCCCGGCGCGGTGATGATCTCGACGGTCTGGCCGCTGGTCAGCGACTGCGACAGCGGGTATGGCTGACGATCGACGCGTGCGCCGACGCAGGCATGGCCGATATCGGTATGCACCGCATAGGCGAAGTCGACCGGCGTGGCGCCGGCGGGCAGCTCGACGATGCGGCCTTCCGGGGTGAAAACGTAAATCTCATCCGGGAACAGATCGGATTTAACGCTCTCGATAAATTCAAACGAACTACCGGCGCTTTGCTGCAGCTCCAGTAGGCTTTGCATCCAGCGTTGGGCGCGGATCTGCGCCGTGGTGCCGGTTTCGCCCTGTTCTCTTTCCTTGTAAGCCCAGTGCGCGGCCACCCCCATCTCAGCCATCTGATCCATGTCTTCGGTGCGGATCTGCACTTCGACCGGCACGCCGTGCGGGCCGATCAGCGAGGTATGGAGCGATTGATAGCCGTTGGCCTTGGGAATGGCGATGTAATCTTTGACCCGCCCCGGGCGCGGTTTATACAGGCTGTGCACCTGGCCGAGCACGCGGTAGCAGGTATCGACCTCTTTTACGATCACCCGGAACGCGTAGATATCCATGATGGAATGGAAACGCTGTTCTTTCAGGTGCATCTTGAGGTAGATGGAGTAGAGGTGTTTTTCCCGCCCGCTGACACGGCAGGCGATGCCGGCCTCGGTCAGCCGCCCTTCGATCTCGGAGAGGATTTTTTGAATCATCTCTTTGCGGTTGCCGCGCGCGGCTTTCACCACTTCCTTGATCACGCGATAACGGTTCGGGTACAGCGCCTCGAAGCCCAGCTCTTCCAGCTCGGTTTTCAGGTGATGAATACCCAGACGGTGGGCGAGGGGGCTGTAGATTTCCAGGGTTTCACGCGCGATGCGCCGGCGTTTGTCGGGGCGCAGCGAACCGAGGGTGCGCATGTTGTGCGTACGGTCGGCCAGCTTGATCAGCACGACGCGGATATCCTGCACCATCGCCATGATCATCTTGCGGAAGTTTTCCGCCTGCGCTTCTTTCTTGTCCTGGAACTTCAGCTTGTCGAGCTTGGAGACGCCCTCAACCAGTTCGGCGACGCTCTTGCCGAACAGCTGTTCCATATCTTGATAGGTGGCTGGGGTGTCTTCGATGACGTCGTGCAGCAACGCCGCCATCAGCGTCTCGTGATCGAGACGCATTTCCGCCAGGATGCAGGCCACGGCGACCGGGTGAGTAATGTAGGGCTCACCGCTGGAGCGTGTCTGGCCCTCGTGCGCGTCGCGCGCGACGAGGTATGCCTGTTTGAGGCGCTTAATCTGCTCCTCGGGCAGGTAACGTTGAATCAGCAGATTCAGGCTTTCAAACAGGTACAAGGCGGACTCGCAGTCTAATTAACGACGACCTTCAGCAATCGCGGTAACCGCTTGAATCTCTGCGGCTTCCTGCTCTTGCTGTTCCTGGCGCTCACGCACGTCGAGGATCTGGCTGGTGATCAGGCCTTCTTCGATTTCGCGCAGGGCGATAACGGTGTACTTGTCGTTCTCTTCCGGAACCAGTGCATCTTTGCCGCCGGTCTGGATCTGACGCGCCCGACGAGCAGCGACCAACACCAGGTCAAAACGGTTACCAATTTTCTCTACAGCGTCTTGAACAGTTACGCGTGCCATATTTGTGCTACTCCACAGGTGACGAAAAGACTGGGCATGATACTGAAACTGCCTTCAGTCTGCCAATAGTTTGCTGATTAAAGCGTCATGCCGCAGCAACTGGCGGCCCAAACGCAGGCGTTCGGCGCGAATGATGGTCTTCAGATCGGACAGCGCCAGATCGAAATCATCGTTCACGATCAGGTAATCGTACTCCGCGTAATGCGTCATTTCCGCCACGGCCTGAGCCATGCGTTTGGCGATCACCTCTTCGGAATCCTGCCCGCGCCCACGCAGGCGGCGGCCCAGTTCTTCCTTCGACGGCGGCAGAATGAAGATGCTGCGCGCCTGCGGCATTTTGGCGCGGATTTGCTGCGCGCCCTGCCAGTCGATATCCAGAAACACATCCACGCCGGTCGACAAGACTTGTTCGATGGCGGCGCGCGAGGTGCCGTAATAGTTGCCGAACACTTCGGCGTGCTCAAGAAACGCGTCCTGCTCGATCATCCGGCGGAATTCGTCTTTCGAGACGAAGAAATAGTGCTCGCCGTGATTTTCACCCGGGCGACTGTCGCGCGTGGTGTGCGAAACCGAAACCTGCGTGTCGTACAGCGGTTGCGTCTTTAACAAAGCCTGAATCAGACTTGATTTACCTGCGCCACTGGGAGCAGAGACAATATAAAGCGTGCCTTGAGCCATGATGATGTTCGTTGATAACGGTTGATATGCCAAAAACAGCGGATGTGTATTTTCTCCGCACAGTATACACGGCTAACGCGCCGGGTGCAGCGTTAGCTCGCATTTTGCCCGCGGCTTTGCGTGGAAAAAGCGCCGAAAGGGCGAATTTGTGCGTCGAAGGGCGACATTTTTGCAGTTTTGGCCTCGGCGGCGGCGCGTTGCCGCCCCGAGATCAGTGATCCGGATGCTGGTAGTTGAACACCGGCAGGCCGAGGCGGAAGCGCAGGGCGATAAGACGCGCGCTCAGGCCGGCGACCAAGGTGAGGATCACCACCAGATTGTGCGGCAGGCTAAGGTGCTGCAGGCCGATATACAGCCAGGCGGCGCTGAAGGAGATGCCGGCGTAGATCTCCTTCTGGAAAACCAGCGGGATGCGGTTGCAGAACATATCGCGCAGCACCCCGCCGAAGACGCCGGTGATCACCGCGGCGATGGCGGCAATAATGGCGCTGTGCCCCATATCCAGGGCCACCTGCGCGCCGATGATGGAGAAGACGATCAGGCCGACGGCGTCGAGCACCAGGAACAGGCGGCGCAGATGGCGCATCAGAGGAGCCACCCAGGTGGTGACGATCGCCGCTATCGCGACGATGACGATGTATTCCGGGTGTTTGACCCAGCCCAACGGAAAATGCCCGAGCAACATATCGCGCACCGACCCGCCGCCGATTGCGGTGACAGAGGCGATGATGATTACGCCGAACATGTCCATTTGGCGGCGGCCGGCCGCCAGCGCGCCGGTCATGGCTTCGGCGGTGATGCCGATGATATAAAGGATGCTCAGTAACATAAGGGGTTCACAGCGTAATTGCGTCAGAATGATGGCCGGCAGGGTAATCGCCGCCGAGGACGCGCGCCACTGAGTTTTTTTCACCGATGGCGTTTCGGATTAATATAGCTAATCCAAACTCCATTTTTATTGCCGATAACCAGCCTTTTTTAACATCTGGCTGTTAATGAAAGCATTAGAAATTTCGCGCTAATTTCCATCGCTGACTATGACTTTTGCAGCGAATCCTTCAACCGAAAAATCGAGACTGCAGATGAAAAACTCCCCGAGACTGGCCGCCGGCGCCATGGTGGCCGCCCTGCTGCTGAGCGGCTGCGTGGCGCCAGCCCACCAGGCTGTTTCCCCCGCCCCGGCTTGTCGCACCGGCGATCCGCTGGTGCAGACAACGCTCTACTTCGGCCTGAACCGGCCGGCGGGGCCGGCGATCACCGCCGCCGAGTGGCAAACCTTCGTCGATAGCCAGGTGACGCTGCGTTTTAAAGACGGGCTGACGGTGTTTGATGCCAAAGGGCAGTGGCTGGGTCACGACGGCAAGCTGGCGCGCGAGAACAGCAAGGCGCTGCTGTTGATCCATGCGCCGGGCAAAGAGAGCGAGGCGAATATCGAGGCGCTGCGCAGCGGCTATAAGCAGCAGTTTGCGCAGGATTCGGTAATGCGGGTGGATGCGCCGGTGTGCGTGGCGTTTTAAAGCGAACTCCCGGCCCTGCGGCCGGGAGTGGGGATTACAGCACCAGGCCGGCGATGGCCGCCGACAACAGGCTCACCAGCGTCGAGCCGTAAACCAGCTTCAGGCCAAAACGGGAAACCACGTTGCCTTGCTGCTCGTTCAGCCCCTTGATGGCGCCGGCGACGATGCCGATGGAGGCGAAGTTGGCGAACGACACCAGGAACACCGACAGAATGCCCAGTCCGCGCGGCGACAGCTCCGCCGCGATTTTCTTCAGCTCAATCATCGCCACGAATTCGTTGGCCACCAGTTTGGTCGCCATGATGCTGCCCGCCTTCAGGGCCTCTTCCGCCGGGATGCCGATCAGCCAGGCCAGCGGATAGAACACGTAGCCGAGGATTTGCTGGAAGCTGATGCCGAGCACCGCCGAGAACAGCGCATTGACGGCGGAGATCAGCGCGATAAAGCCGATCAGCATTGCCGCGATGATCATCGCAATTTTGAAGCCGGCCAGAATGTACTCGCCCAACATTTCGAAGAAGCTCTGATCTTCATGCAGCTTGTTCAGCTTCAGTTCCGGCTCGTCTTCGACCTGATACGGATTGATGATCGACAGGATGATGAAGGTGCTGAACATATTAAGGATCAACGCCGCCACCACGTACTGCGCGTCGATCATCGACATGTAGGCGCCGACGATGGAGAGCGATACCGTCGACATGGCGGTCGCGGCCATGGTGTACATGCGGCGCGGCGAGATGTCGCCGATGATGCCCTTGTAGGCGATGAAGTTCTCCGACTGCCCCAGCACCAGCGTGCTGACGGCGTTGAACGATTCCAGCTTGCCCATGCCGTTGACCTTGGACAGCAGGGTGCCCACCAGGCGGATGATCAGCGGCAGGATGCGGAAATGCTGCAAAATGCCGATCAGGGCGGAAATAAAGATGATAGGGCACAAAACGCCGAGGAAGATAAACGCCAGGCCATCTTTGCTCATGCCGCCGAACACGAACTCCGACCCTTGTGCGGCGTAGGCGAGCAGGGTGTCGAAGAAGCCGGCGACGTGTTTGATCACGCTGAGCCCGCTGGCGGAGTGCAGGAAGAAATAGGCCAGCGCGCCTTCGATCACCAACAGCTGGATGATATAGCGCAGGCGGATTTTCTTGCGATTATTGCTGACCAGCAGCGCCAGGGCGATGATCACCACCAGGGCCATAATAAATTGCAGAATTTGTGGCATAAACGGTCCGTACGGTTCACGGGCAGGAAAAAAACACATTTAGCCACAGCATCGCCGTCCTTTCATTACCTTGCGTGATAATTAGAACAAAATACTTATGGCGTGCGGGATATCTTGCCGATTGTCATCCGCACGCGCTGCTCGGCAGTTTTTCATAAGCCCCCGAAGTGCCTTAGTGAGCCGTCTTCCATGATGCCTGCCGGCTCGCAGCCTGATGCAACCACCGTCCCGCACGTTCAGGCACCTGGAATCTGGCTCGCAATGGGCGATTTTTCATGGCGCAAAGCGTGGCTTTCTTGGCTGAGGAAGAGAAACATGTTTGGACAAGGCGCCGGTCGCGATCGGCGCGCATTTTATCGAACAAGGAGGCGAACGATGAATATCGGCATGTTGCTCAGGGCGCTGGCCAACGGCGTTAATCCCGACACCGGCGAGCTATTGAGACCGGCTTCAGCGGCCTGCGCGCCGGAGGCTATCCGCCTGCTGTTCGCGTTGGCCGACGAGTTTGACGGTGAATCTGAACTGCAGAAAAAAGCCAGGCTGACGCCGGAAGAAAAGCGGCAGAAGAATCTGGCCGAGGGCCGGCCGGCCAATGCCTACTTCCCCTGGCCGGAAGAAGAAAAACTGCGGCTGCGCGAGAGCCATGCGGCCGGGGCGACGCTGGAGGCGCTGAGCGATGAGTTCGAGCGTTCAACCTGGAGCATTGCGGTGCAACTGCAGAAAATGGGGTTGATCGGTGAGGAACAGGCGGCCGCCTATCGCTGATCTATAGCCATAAAAAAGCCCGCGTGGCGCGGGCTTGATGGCGTGCGGAGCGGATCACTCGATGTTCTGGATCTGCTCGCGCATCTGTTCGATCAGCACCTTCAGCTCGATGGCGGAGGCGGTGACGTCGGCATTGATTGACTTGGAGGCCAGGGTGTTCGATTCGCGGTTGAATTCCTGCATCATAAAGTCGAGGCGGCGGCCGACGGCTTCTTTCTTCTTCAGGATGTTGTGCGTCTCTTTCACGTGCGCTTCCAGGCGGTCCAGCTCTTCGGCGACATCGATGCGCTGCGCCATCAGCACCAGCTCTTGCTCCAGGCGAGTGTTTTCCAGCTGCACCTGCGCCTCTTCCAGCTTGCTGACCAGGCGCTCGCGCTGCCATTGCAGGATGTTCGGCATCTGTGCGCGCACTTTGACCACTTCGGCGCTGACGCCGTCGAGGCGCTGTTCGATCAGCGTTTTCAGCGCGGCGCCTTCGCTTTCGCGTGCGACGATAAAGTCATCCAGCGCGCCGTCCAGCGCCTTCATCAGCTCGGCGCTGATGGCGTCCAGATCCTGCTCCTGCGCGGACATCACGCCCGGCCAGCGCAGCACGTCGATCGGGTTGATTTCCCCTTCGTCGCTCTGCATTTTCACCCAGTTGGCGGCTTCGACCAGCTGTTTGGCCAGTTTTTCGTTCAGGATCAGCGAGCTTTGCGCGCTTGGATCCAGTTCAAAACGCAGGTTGCATTCGACTTTGCCGCGGGTCAGGCGGCCACGGATACGTTCACGGATCACCGGCTCCAGGCTGCGGAATTGTTCCGGCAGGCGGATGTAGGTTTCTAAGTAGCGCTGGTTAACGGAACGCAGCTCCCAGGCTGCGCTGCCCCATTCACCCTTGATTTCACGCCGGGCGTAGGCGGTCATGCTGCGGATCATTGATGCGTACCCGTAATAGGAAAAGATGGGGCGATTATAGCGTCGCGGCTGCGGGCAGGATAGGCATTACGTCACGAAGCCCGTATAATGCGCAGCCAATAGTTGATTTGAAGCCGGAGAGAGCCCATGCGTCCTGCAGGCAGAGCACCACAGCAAGTTCGCCCCCTGACACTGACCCGTCACTATACCAAACACGCTGAAGGTTCAGTGCTGGTTGAGTTTGGCGATACCAAAGTCTTGTGCACCGCCACGGTAGAAGAGGGCGTTCCGCGCTTCCTGAAAGGCCAGGGGCAAGGTTGGATCACCGCCGAGTACGGCATGCTGCCGCGCTCCACCCACAGCCGCAACGCCCGTGAAGCCGCCAAAGGCAAACAGGGTGGCCGCACGCTGGAGATCCAGCGCCTGATCGCCCGTTCGCTGCGCGCCGCGGTGGATCTGAAAAAGCTCGGTGAATTCACCATCACTCTCGACTGCGACGTACTGCAGGCCGACGGCGGTACCCGCACCGCTTCCATCTCCGGCGCCTGCGTGGCGCTGGCCGATGCACTGAACACCCTGGTGGCCAACGGTAAGCTGAAAGCCAATCCGATGAAGGGCATGGTGGCGGCGGTTTCCGTCGGCATCGTCAACGGCGAAGCGCTGTGCGATCTGGAGTATGTGGAAGATTCCGCGGCGGAAACCGACATGAACGTGGTGATGATGGAAGACGGCCGCATGATTGAAGTGCAGGGCACCGCCGAAGGCGAGCCGTTCAGCCACGATGAGCTGTTGGCGCTATTGGCGCTGGCCCGAGGGGGCATCGAAACCATCTTCCAGGCGCAGAAAGCGGCGCTGGCGGACTAATTTTTCAAGGCGACTGAGAAGTCGCCTTTTTTATGCCCGCCGATCGGGCGGCAGTAATGATAAGACCCAAGCAGATTCAGACGAGGAGAAGCAGTAATGAAAGCCTATCAGCGCCAGTTTATCGAGTTCGCGCTTAACAAGCAGGTATTGAAATTCGGCGAGTTCACCCTGAAATCCGGCCGCACCAGCCCGTATTTCTTCAACGCCGGTCTGTTTAATACCGGGCGCGATCTTGCGTTGTTGGGGCGCTTCTACGCCGAAGCCCTGATGGATTCCGGCATCGATTTCGATCTGCTGTTTGGCCCGGCCTATAAAGGCATTCCTATCGCCACCACCACGGCGGTTGCGCTGGCGGAACACCATGAGCGCGACGTGCCTTACTGCTTTAACCGCAAGGAAGCCAAGACCCACGGCGAGGGCGGTTCGCTGGTGGGCAGCCCGCTGCAGGGCCGCGTGATGCTGGTGGACGATGTGATCACCGCCGGTACCGCGATCCGTGAGTCGATGGAAATCATCGGCGCCAGCGGCGCTTCGTTGGCGGGCGTGCTGATCTCCCTCGACCGCCAGGAACGCGGCCGCGCGGACATCTCCGCCATTCAGGAAGTGGAACGCGACTACCACTGCAAGGTGATTTCGATCGTGACGCTGAAGGATCTGATCGCCTATCTGGAAGAGAAACCGGAAATGGCGGACCACCTGGCGGCGGTGCGCGCTTACCGCGAGCAGTACGGGATATAAGTAAAAACGCCGGGCATGCCCGGCGTTATCGTTATTGCAGCTGGGCCGCCAGGAGCGGCCAGCGGGCGTCGAATTCCTGCGTTGGACGATAGCGGAATTCCGAACGCACATAGCGCGACAACATGCCTTCGCAGAAGGCCAGCAGCTGGCTGGCCAGCAGCGTTTCATCGACGATAAAGCCTTTGCCTTCGCGCAATTTGCGCTCTTTCAGCACCTGACGCAGCTGCGCCTCGATGCGTTCGAACAGCTGGTTGATGCGGCCCTGCAGGCGATCCTGTTCAAACATCAGCGCGTGGCCGGTCATGATGCGCGTCAGCCCCGGGTTGCGTTCTGCAAAGCCCAGAATCAGCAGTAAAATCAGGCGCAGACGATTAAACGTCTCTTTCTCGTCCTGCAAGATCAGGTTGATGCGGGTGATCAGGCTGTCTTCGATAAACTCGATCAGACTGTCGAACATCCGTGTCTTGCTGGGGAAATGCCGGTACAGCGCAGCTTCAGAAACACCCACGTTCGCGGCGAGCTTGGCGGTGGTAATGCGCTGGCTGCCGTCGCTGGATTCCAGCATCTGGGCTAACGCCTGCAATATTTCCTCGCGCCGATTCCTTTTCGTATTTTCTTTTTCTGCCATGTCTGATTAGACCCTTGCTAAAACTTAACTGACGGAAACCCGGGCACCGGCCGCTGCAGAGCAGGCTCTGTGCGGCTTATGTGATAGCTTTTTTACGATGCTGGGGTCAGCGGCCTTAACGGCCTTTTTCCGCGCTGCCTGGTGTGCGCTGCAATTGTCGCGGTAAAACCTTGCCGCAGAGACATCCTTCTCCCCGGAAAGGCAAGGTTCAGGCGACGTTTCCCTGCCGGCCATCGTGCATTGGGTGGCGCTTAGTGGCGCCCCGAGTGGCCGAAGCCGCCTTCGCCGCGCTCGCTGCTGTCGAACTCTTCCACCAGGTTGAACTCGGCCTGCACCACCGGCACGAAGACCATCTGCGCGATGCGTTCGCCCGGTTCGATAGTGAATGACTTCTGGCCGCGGTTCCAGACCGACACCATCAGCTGGCCCTGATAATCGGAGTCGATCAGGCCGACCAGATTGCCCAGCACGACGCCGTGCTTATGGCCCAGGCCTGAGCGCGGCAGGATCACCGCCGCCAGGCCGGCGTCGGCGATATGGATCGCGAGACCGGTAGGCAGCAGCGTGGTTTCACCCGGCGCCAGCTCCACCGCGCTGTCCAGGCAGGCGCGCAGGTCGAGACCGGCGGAGCCCGGAGTGGCGTAGGTCGGTAGCGGGAAATCCTGACCGATGCGCGGGTCGAGGATCTTAACGTCGATTTTTTTCATCATAACGGCTGACTATCTCGTCTATTAAACGTTGGCCAAGGAGTGCCTTGTCGCTCAGCGCCAGGCGTTTCTCTCCATCCTGCCAAAAAAGGTGCAGGGCATTGGTGTCGCTGTTGAACCCGTGCTCTGCGAGCGATACATCGTTAGCGCAAATCAAATCCAGCTTCTTACGCGCCAGTTTTTGCCGCGCGTATTCTTCCACATTCTGGGTTTCGGCGGCAAACCCCACGACAAACGGTCGATTTTTGGTCATCGCCGCCACGCCGGCGACGATATCGGGGTTTTTTACCATCTTGAGGACGATTTCATCACCCTGTTTTTTTATTTTTTCATCGGCGATCCGCTCGGGACGGTAGTCGGCTACGGCGGCGCAGGAGATGAAAATCTGCTGCTGAGCGGCGCGCTGTTGCACCGCCTGTTCCATCTCCAGCGCGCTGGTGACGTCCACGCGTGTGACCTTCGGCGGCGTCGGCAGGCTCACCGGCCCGGCGATCAGCGTCACCTGCGCGCCGCGGGCGGCGGCGGCGCGGGCGATGGCGAAGCCCATTTTGCCGGAGCTGTGATTGCTGATGAAGCGTACCGGATCCAGCGCTTCGCGCGTCGGGCCGGCGGTGATCATAACCTGCAAATGTTGCAGATCCTGCGGGGCGGAGAAATGACCGTTCGCCAGCTCGACGATGTCCAGCGGATCCAGCATGCGGCCCGGGCCGACGTCGCCGCAGGCCTGGCTGCCGCTGTCCGGCCCCCAGAGCAGCATGCCGCGCGCCTGCAGCGTTTGCAGGTTGGCCTGCGTGGCGGCGGCGCGATACATCTGCTGGTTCATGGCGGGGGCGGCGGCGATAGGGGCGTCGGTCGCCAGGCAGACGGTAGTCAGCAGATCGTTGGCCATGCCGGCGGCGACGCGCGCCAGCAGATCGGCGGTCGCCGGCGCCAGAATCACCAGATCCGCCCATTTGCCGAGTTCGATGTGGCCCATGGCGGCTTCGGCGGCGGGATCCAACAGATCGTCGGACACCGGGTGGCCGGAAACGGCCTGCAGCGTCAGCGGCGTAATGAACGCCTTGGCGGCGTGGGTCATCACCACGCGCACTTCCGCGCCCCTGTCGCGCAGGCGGCGCACCAGCTCTGGGCATTTGTAGGCGGCGATGCCGCCGCTGATGCCAAGCACAATATGTTTGCCGGAAAGTCCCGTCATCATCATTGTCCGATTGAAAGCCGAAAGATGCGCCATTTTAGCATATCCGCCGTTCAGGTGAGCGATTCCGCAATGGCTGCAGGGCGTTACATTGTGCTTTGCGAAACACTTCGCAATGTTATCAAACACCTGTCGAACGCGCCGGGGGGCGCATGGCATGCTGTAGCCCTTTCAGGGAGGAACACGATGAGCAACCCGACTGTGGCGTGCTGGCCGGGCGCGCTGGCGCCGCGTGAAAAGCTGTTGATGCAGGGGGCCGCGGCGCTGTCCGACGCAGAGCTGTTGGCCATTTTCTTGCGCACCGGGTTGCCCGGCGTGCACGTAATGCAGCTGGCGGAGCAGCTGCTGCGCCGATTCGGCTCGCTTTACCATCTGATGTCGGCCGATCATCAGGCGTTTTGCAGTCAAAAAGGCCTGGGCGACGCCAGCTATACGCAGCTGCAGGCGATTGCCGAGCTGGCGCTTCGCTTCTTTTCCAGCCATCTCTCGCAGGAAAACGCCATGCTTAACCCGCGCGTCACCCAGCATTATCTGCAAAGCCTGCTGGCGCATCGTGAGCGAGAGGTCTTTTTGGTATTGTTTTTAGACAATCAGCATCGGGTTATTCGCCATCAGGAGATGTTTGCTGGTACCATCAGCAGCGTCGTCGTCTACCCGAGAGAAATTGTGCGTGAAGCGTTGAAGGCTAATGCCGCCGCGCTGATTCTCGCGCATAATCACCCCTCGGGTAAGGCTGAACCCAGTCATGCCGATCGTTTGATAACTGAACAGGTGGTGAAAGCCTGCCAGTTATTGGAGATCCGAGTGCTCGATCATTTGGTGATCGGTCGGGGTGAATGCGTCTCTTTTGCCGAGCGCGGATGGCTTTAAGCGATTTTTTCGCGATCCTTGTGGGATCTTTAGCTGTTCGGGACTTGAGCACTTACGCTTCAGAGCGTATACTACGCCACCTTTGAGAATCTTGGGTTTGGCGCAAGAGCCTATCTCAGCAGGTTTCTGACCTGATGTGTGGTTTCTACCTGATGACGAGAGTCTCCTCAGTATGAAGTTTGCTGAGATGGGCTCTAAAAGCCTGACGAGGCGGCCATACCCTATACGAAGCTCGAGCTGATTTGATTTTTGGAGAATAGACATGTCCCGAGTCTGCCAAGTTACTGGCAAGCGCCCGGTGAGCGGTAACAACCGTTCCCACGCAATGAACGCGACCAAACGCCGTTTTCTGCCTAACCTGCACTCACACCGTTTTTGGGTTGAGGCTGAGAAGCGCTTTGTAACTCTGCGTGTATCTGCTAAAGGTATGCGTGTTATCGATAAGAAGGGTATTGAGACGGTTCTGGCCGATCTGCGTGCCCGTGGTGAGAAGTATTAAGGAACTGAATCATGGCTAAAGGTGTTCGCGAGAAGATCAAGCTGGTTTCTTCTGCTGGTACTGGTCACTTCTATACCACCACGAAGAACAAGCGTACTAAGCCGGAAAAATTGGAACTGAAGAAATTCGATCCAGTTGTCCGTCAGCACGTAGTATACAAAGAAGCTAAAATTAAATAATTTTAGTGGATTAATGAAAAACCCGGCCTTGGCCGGGTTTTTTGTTTTATAAAGGGTAGAAAACATCGGAGGGGAAGCCAGATGCCTGAATTACCGGAAGTTGAGACGAGCAGACGCGGTATAGAGCCTTATCTTGTCGGCCACAGCATTCAGTATGCGGTGGTGCGCAACGCGCGCCTGCGCTGGCCGGTTTCCGAGCAGATCCTGACGCTGAGCGATCAGCCGGTGCTCAGCGTGCAGCGTCGGGCCAAATACCTGCTGATTGAGCTGGAGCGCGGTTGGATCATCGTGCATCTGGGCATGTCGGGCAGCCTGCGCATGCTGCGTGAGGAAAACGAAGACGAAGCCGGCAAACACGACCACGTCGATCTGGTGATCAACAACGGTATGATCCTGCGCTATACCGATCCGCGCCGCTTCGGCGCCTGGCTGTGGTGCGAAGACCTGGCGACCAGCAGCGTGTTGGCGCATCTGGGGCCGGAACCGCTGAGTGAGGCGTTCAACGGCGACTACCTGTATGAAAAATCACGTAATAAGCGCACGCTGATCAAACCGTGGCTGATGGATAATAAGCTGGTGGTCGGGGTCGGTAACATTTACGCCAGTGAATCGCTGTTCAGCGCCGGGATCCTGCCCGATCGTCCGGCGGGATCCTTGACCAAAGCCGAAGCGGCGCTGTTGGCGAAGACCATCAAGGCGGTGTTGCAACGCTCCATCGAGCAGGGCGGCACCACATTGCGCGACTTTTTGCAGTCGGACGGGAAACCGGGGTACTTCGCGCAGGAGCTGCAGGTTTACGGACGGGCGGGAGAACCGTGCCGCACATGCGGCACGCCGATTGAATCCGCCAAGCACGGGCAGCGCAGCACCTTCTTTTGCCGACGCTGCCAGCGCTGAGTATCACGCGGCGGCGAGCTTCGCCATCAGCGCCTGAGTGACCACATCGGGCAGGAAAGGCGCGATATCGCCGCCGTGGCGGGCGACCTCCTTCACCAGTGATGAGGAGATGAACGACCACTCTTCGGAAGGCATCAGGAACACGCTTTCCAGCGTAGGCATCAAATGGCGGTTCATGTTCGCCAGCTGCAGTTCGTACTCAAAGTCAGACACCGCCCGCAGGCCGCGCACCAGGATATTGGCATTTTGGTGAGCGGCGAAATGCGCCATCAGCTCGCTGAAGCCCAGTACCTCCACATTGTCCAGATGCGAGGTGACCTGCGTCGCCAGCGCCACACGCTCATCCAGGCTGAATAGCGGCTTTTTGCTCGGGCTGGCGGCGATGGCCAGAATCACGTGATCGAACATCAGCGACGCGCGCGTCACTAAATCCAGGTGGCCGTTGGTCATGGGATCGAACGTCCCGGGATAGATGGCTTTGCTGGTCATGATTCACTTCTCTGAGTAGTTGCGGCCCAATGCCCATAATGCGGCATATTTATTGAAGGTATATTGCGCGTTGACCACCGCTAACAGCAACCCCTGTTTACCGTCGAGGAAGCCGGCCCGCAGCAGCCAGGTTTTGACGAAGGCGCCGAGCGTGTGGGTCAGGATGGACAGATAGCCGCAACGCTTGCCGGCCCGGTGGCGCTGTGTGGCCCACTCTTCGGCATAGCGCAGCTGTTTGCGCTGAAAGGCGAAGAAGTCGCGGCAGGTCAGGTGCAGCATATCGCCGCTGAGGGGGATCACTTTGGCGTCGCCGATGTTCAGCGACTCGTGCACCAGATCGTCGTTATAGCGATAGCGTGAATTGGCGTACAGGCGGTTGACGCGGTCGGGATACCAGCCGCTGTGGCGCATGAAGCGGCCAAGGAACAGGTTGCGCCGCGCGCAGCTGTAAACGGCGCCGTCGTCCGGCGCGTTCAACACCCGCTCGATGGATTGTCGCAGTTCGGGGGTGACGCGTTCGTCGGCGTCGATCATCAATACGTAGTCATGGCTGGCGTAGCTTTGCGCCAGCTGGCGCTGCTTGCCGAATCCTTGCCAGTCGGTGTGCGTGAAGACTTTGGCGCCCAGACTTTCGGCGACGGCGACGCTGTCGTCCTCGCTGCCGGAGTCCAGCACGATGATTTCATCGGCCCAGGCGACAGAGCGCAGGCAGTCCGGCAACAGCCCGGCTTCGTTTTTGGCGATCATCACCACCGACAGGCTTTTGCGGCTGCTCATTCAGTGACTCCGGGGCGGCAGGTGCGGTTCCAGCAGCTGCAGCAGGCGCTGCAACGCGCCCTGATTCTGATACAACACTTCCACCGCATGGCGGCCGTAGTAACGGCGGTAGTCTTCGTCGGTCAACAGGGTTTCCACTTCCTTTACCAGCGAATCCACGTCGGTCACGGTGATCAGGCCTTCGGCCTGCGAAAGCTTGGCGCAGATGTCTTTAAAGTTGAAGGTGTGCGGGCCCATCAGCACCGGGATGGCGTGGGCGGCGGCTTCCAGCGGGTTATGGCCGCCACGTTCCACCAGGCTGCCGCCGACAAAGGCCAGATCGGCGATGCCGTACAGCAGCATGAGTTCGCCCATGGTATCGCCGATCACCACCTGGGTGCTGCCGGACGGGATTTCGCCGCTGCTGCGCAGGGTGTAGCTGAAGCCGGCCTTCTGTACCAGTTCCTTGGCGGTCGGGAAGCGTTCCGGGTGACGCGGCACCAGGATCAGCAGCAGGTCGGGGTGTTTTTCCAGCAGCTTGCGGTGCGCTTCGAGCAGGATGGTTTCTTCGCCTTCATGGGTGCTGGTGGCGATCCACACCGGGCGGCGCGGCGCCCATTGGCGGCGCAGCGTAACGGCGCGGGCGGCCAGTTCCGGGGTGACGGAGATATCGAATTTCAGGCTGCCGGTAACGGCCAGCTGCGAGCGTTTCAGGCCCAGTTCGATAAAACGATCGCCGTCTTCCTGGTTCTGTGCGGCGATCAGCGTAATGCGGCGCAGCATATCGCGCATGAATCCGCCAATTTTCTTATAGCCGGCGGCGGATCGCGCCGACAGGCGCGCATTGGCGATCACCAGGGGGATTTGCCGCTGATGCAGTGCGTTGATCAGGTTAGGCCATAGCTCGGTTTCCATGATGATCACCAGCTTGGGATTCACCTGGTCGAGGAAGCGGTTCATGGAACCGGGCAGATCGTAGGGCAGATAGACATGATGCACGTCTTTGCCGAAAGCGGACTGGACGCGTTCTGAACCTGTCGGGGTCATTGTGGTCACAGTTATCGGCAAAGCGGGGTAACGATGGCGCAGCGCCCGCACCAGCGGGATGGCCGCCAGCGTTTCGCCGACGGAGACGGAATGCAGCATAATGCCGCCCGGCACGACTTTCCCGGCGCAGAAGCCATAGCGTTCCGCCCAGCGTTTACGGTAGGCTGGAGCTTTGCGGCTGCGCAGCAGTAAGCGGAGCCAGATCAGGGGTTGGATGAGGTAGAGTAGTACCTGATATAAACGCAGCAACATTCTATCAATTTCATTTATATGGGTTATTCGGAATAGTACCATAACTGGAAGGGAAAGGCGCTAATTTGGTAACCTTGGGTGTCAGTTTCAGACAACCGGCGAGCGATTTCGCCGATAGGCTCGGAATGAAGAATATTTTAATTATTCGCCGCGACAACATCGGCGATCTTGTTTGCACCACGCCTCTGATTGAAGGGGTGAAAATTGCCTATCCAGACGCAAAAGTTTATCTGCTGATCAATAAAGTCAGCCAGGACGTTGTTAAAAACAACCCTCATCTCGAGAAAGTCTTTGTCTATAAAAAGGCCAAGCACAAGGCGAAAAATGAAACGACGTTGGGCGTTTATTTCGAACGTCTGATGATCTTCCTGAAGCTGCGCAAAATAAAGTTCGATGCGGTCATTCTGGCCAACCCGGTGCCTTGCAAATACAGCCTGCGTTTAGCGAAAATGGCCGGCGCCACCCATATCATCGGCGCCGATTTGGGCACGAAAGATATTCAGCGCCCGTTCCGCAAGGACGATTTCCGCGGTCTACATCAGGTCGAACACACCTACAGCTATTTATCGGCGATAACCGATCAAACCATTCCGATCCCGCCGGTGCGGGTATTCCTGACGCCGGAAGAGCGGCAGCTGGCGGCGCAGCGGCTGCAGGAACGCCTGCCATCGGTCGAACGGGTTTGCGCCGTGCATATCAGCAGCCGCAGCCCGAAAAGGCGCTGGCCGGTTGAACGCTATGCCGAAATCATCAACCGCCTGACCGCCGATCCCCGCACCGGCGTGCTGATCTTCTGGTCGCCGCAGGGCACGCTGGCGCCGGACGACATCGGCGATCAGCAGCGCGCAGAACAGCTGTTGGCGCTGTGCCAAAACGAACGCGTCGCGCTTTATCCGACGGCCTCGGTGCGCGAGCTGTTGGGCGGGTTCGATTTATGCGACCGGGTGTTGTGCAGCGACGGCGGGCAGATGCATCTTGCCGCCGCGCTGAATAAGGATATGGTGGTGTTCTTTGGCGATACCGATAAAACGTCCTGGCATCCATGGACCGGCCGTCATCATATTTTGCAGAGTGAGTCGGGGCACTGTGAAGATGTTTCTGTCGATGAGGTTTGGCAGAAAATGCAGGCGCTAAGCTAGCGAAGAAAATAAGGCAGGCATCACCTGCCTTATTTATTAATTTATTATTTTTCTTTCAGCTCAATATATTGACGGCAAATAGGCTCCAGCCCATAGCTCAGCAATTGCTGTTGATTTATCTGCGGCGGGTTGGCGTAAATTTCCGCCATTTTTTCTGCCAGCGACGCTTCGTTTAATTCCGCCAACGCGTTAGCCATGCCGGCTTTTTCCAGAATTTCCGCAGGGCCGCCCGGACAGCGGGTGCTGACCACCGGCGTGCCGCACAACAGCGATTCTACCAGCACATTGCCAAACCCTTCGCTATCGGAGCTGAGCACCAACAGCGAGGCATGGCGGATAAACGGATAGGGATTGGCCTGGAAGCCGAGGAACAGCACGCGCTCTGCGATACCCAAGTCTGCCGCCAGACGCTTGACCTCGGCGACGCGGGCGTCATCCCCGGTGCCGATCAAAGCCAGCGGTGCCTGAATGCCGGATTGCGCATAGGCTTTCAGCAGGCGGTCATGCCGCTTGGTGGCGTGAAAGCGGCCGACGTGCACCAGATAGTCCTGACCGGCCAGTTCGCAAGGCGCCGCTGCCTGTTGCCGGATGGCGTCGATGTCGAACGGGTTATTGATGACCGCCAGCCGACGCGGGCGGATCGGCAAATTCTGCTGCAGATCGCCGCCGACCGCCTGTGAAACGGCGACGATATTTCTCCCCTGGTAAACGTTGGCGATTTTACGTTGCTTGAGCCAGCGATCCAGGCCTTTGCGGTGGCCGAGGTAGGAGGTGGAGAGAATGCCGTGAATGCAGAACCACAGGCGATCCGAAGCCAGCCGCTTGCTGCGGCTGACGATGCGATCGGTTTTGTGCAGGTTGGAGAACACCAGATCGAACGCGCCGTGTTGGCGCTCGTGTTCGGCTATCGCCCGATCCAGCGCGGCGGCGCGGCGCGACAGCTCGGTCAGCTTGCGCCAGGGGGCTCGGCTGCGATCGGCCACCACCTGATAATCAATGCCTGACGGGATAGGGTAATTGCAGACGTCACGCAGCGAGATCAGACTGACGTCATGCCCCTGTTGCTGCATGCCCTGACACAGGGTCAGCACCACTTTTTCCGCGCCGCCTCCCGGCAGGCCATCGATGATCATCAGAATACGCATAGCTAATCCAGTAACCGGTTATAGAGGGAAATGAGCTGTTCGGAGAGATGCGCCGGCGTAGCCGTCATAATGCGCAATCTTGCCGCTTCGCCCATGGAGGATCCCAGCGCCTGGCGCGGCAGCGCCCGAATGGCTTCCGTGATGGCCGGCACGTCGAGCGCGTCGGTCACGAAGCCGTTCTGGCCCGGGGTGATAAACTCGGCTCCGCCGCAGGTGGTGCTGGTGATAACCGGCAGGCCGCAGGACATCGCTTCCAGAATCACATTCGGGAACGGATCGTACAGCGTCGGCAGCAGCAGCGCATCCGCGGCCTGATAGAACGGCAGGGTCTGCTTCTGCACGCCCATAAAGTGAATGCGATCGCCGCAGCCCAGCGACTGCGCCAGCGCCCGGTAACGCTTTTCGGCTTTGTCTTTACCGACCACCAAGAGGTGGCTGTCGGTCGCCGCCACGGCGCGGATGGCGGCGGCCAGCCCTTTGCGCTCGAAACCGGAGCCGACGAAGATCAGGCAGTGCGCCTGTTGCGGGATCTGATATTGCTCACGCAGGCGTCGGCGCTGGGCCTCGTCGGCGGGCGGGAACTTTTGATTGTCGATGGCGTTATAGATCACCGTGATTTTGTCGGCGGGCACGCCAAAGTCGGCGATGATTTCCCGTTTGATCATCTCGGCGTTGCAGATGACGGCTTTCAGCTCCGGTGCGGCGTACATGGCGCGCTCGGCGCACATCACATAGCGGTGATAACGGTTGGAAAACAGCCACTTGCGGCGCCACTCGGGCAGCAGCCGCGCGCGTTGCAGCAGCCAGCGGCGGTGTACGCCGTCGCCGGCGCGGTAGATATCGCAGCCGGGAATGCGCTCATGGCTTTGCACCAGATCGAAGCGCTCTTTCTGCCACAGCGCCCTGGCCGCCACGGCGAAGCCCCGTTCGCGACTGATGCGGCCGAGTTTCAACGGGTTACACAGGTGAATATGCCAGTTTGGATTGGCGTCACCCTGCCATTCGCGAGTGATGACGTTCAGATCGAGATCCTGTTGCTCCAGCGCCTCCAGGGCGCGGGAAACGAAACGTTCGGCTCCGCCGTCCGGGCGGTATTTTTGGCGAACGATCGCCAAACGAAATGCTTTCATGCCAGCGTGCTCCGCGCGGCTGCAATCACCGCGTCTGTAGGAATGAGGTCGAGATACCGTTCATCGGTGCCGGTATCGATGGCGTCCGGGTCGGGCAGTTCGCCAAAGTCGCCGGCCCAGATCACGGCGCCGGTAGCCTGCCATGGCCGCCAGAAAGTCAGCTTGGAAGGGCCGAATAACGCCACGCACGGCGTTTGCAGCGCGGCGGCCATATGCATCGGCACCGAATCCACGCCGATAAACAGCTTGGCGTGGTCAATCAGGGCGGCCAGTTGGCGTAGCGTCAGCTGGCCGGCCAACGAGATTACGCCCTGCGGCGGGCAGAGCGCCAAAATGCGCTCGACCATGGCTTTTTCTCTGGCGTCGGGGCCGGAGGTGATCACCAACTGGTGGCCGTCGGCCTGCAAGGCGGTGAGGGTGGCGGCCATTTTCTCTTCGCTCCAGCATTTGAAGAACCAGCGCGAGGTGGGCTGCACCACAATATAACTGCCGGCGACGCCCTGTTTCTGCAACAGTTGCTCACAGGTCTGCCAATCCTGCGGATCATAACTCATGGTGACATGCTCATTGAGCGCGGGCAGGTTCAGCGGCGCCAGCAACGAGAGATTTTGTTCGACGGTATGCAAGTGGGCGTGATTGTCTACCGGCACCAGCTGCGTGTGGCAGTGGCGCCACAGGAAGCCGCGGCGTTTGGGGAAATCGAAGCCCAAACGGATGCGCGCGCCGGTCAGGCGCGTGATGATGGCGCTGCGCCACTGATCGGCCAGATTGACCACCAGATCGTAGCGCTGCGCCTTCAGGCGGCGCAGCAGCGCCAGCTCATGTCCGAGGTGAGCGCGGGCGCCCTGTTTTTTCCATTGGCGATCGATGGCGAACAGGGTCGACAGTTCCGGATTACTGGCCAGCATCTCCTGCGTTTCCTGATACAGCAGCACATCGATCCGGGCCTGCGGGTAGTTTTGCCGCAGGCTGCTGATGACCGGCGTGACCAGCAGCATATCGCCGTGGTGGCGCAATTTTATGATCAGAATACGCTGTACGGATGGGGCGGAAGTTAGGGCTGGCGCGTCGTTCATCATGAGTCGCTTTCTGGGAAACCAATCTTTGATTCTAAATGACCCGATCGCATGTGGCTACTGTTGCTCGGTTTTCTTGCCGAGCCGCAAAAAAATCGCCGGAGCAGGGACGAATGCGCTTCAACGTTGTCCAAACCAGGCAGCAAAGTCGTTTGCCCTGGCGAAACGGCCTGCGTAACATAGCGTATTCTGTTGATATCAGGTTCGATATTCATGACTAAACCGGCGTTTCTCATCACCATTGATACCGAAGGCGATAATCTGTGGCAAAACCACGATCGCATCGCGACCGAAAACACGCGTTTCTTGCCGCGCTTTCAGGCGCTGTGCGAGAAATATGCCTTCAAGCCGGTTTATCTCACCAACTATGAAATGGCGATGGATCCGGCTTACGTCGAGTTCGCGCGTGACGTGATCGCCCGCGGCGCCGGTGAAGTCGGCATGCATCTGCACGCCTGGAACAGCCCACCGCTGACGCCGCTCACCGATGACGACTGGCGCCACAAGCCTTATTTGATCGAGTATCCCGCCGATCAGATACGCGCCAAGGTCGACCACATGACCAAACTGCTGGAGGACGCCTTCCAGACCAAAATGCTCAGCCATCGCGCCGGCCGTTGGGCGTTCAACGAATACTATGCCTCACTGCTGCTGGAATACGGCTATCAGGTGGATTGTTCGGTTACGCCGCGGGTCAACTGGCAGTTTTCGCCGGGCAACCCGCAGGGCAACGGCGGTACCGATTACAGCCGGTTCCCGTCGCACGCCTATTTCATCGATCCGCAGAACATCGCCAAGCCGGGTGCTTCGTCGCTGCTGGAAGTGCCGATGAGCATCCAGTACAAACACTCCGCGTTCGTTAACGCATTCAAGCAAGGGTACGATCGGCTGCGCGGCAAACGGCGTCCGGCATCGGTCTATTGGTTGCGGCCAAGTGGCAGCAACCTGGATCTGATGAAAGCCGTGGCAGAAGCTTCCTTGTCTCAAGGAAATGATTTTGTCGAGTTTATGCTGCACTCCTCCGAGTTTATGCCGGGCGGCAGCCCGACGTTCAAAACCGAGCAGGATATCGAAGTGCTGTACCGCGATCTGGAGCAGCTGTTTGACTGGCTGCAGCAGCGCACGGTGGGCATGACGCTGGCCGAGTATTATCAACTTAAAGCGAACTAAGCACGCACATGTCGAAGAAATGGAAAATTAAGGTTGCCGACTGGTTTTTGCGGCGCTATACGGCGAAGTACGGCCGTTTTCAGGACAAGGCGACGTTCGACGGCGCCCAGCAGTTTGACAATATCGTCATCTATTCCACCACGGCGTTGGGCGACTTCATGTTCAACACGCCGGCATTGAGGGCGATGAGGGAACGCTATCCCAACGCGCACATCACGCTGGTGGTGCACAAGAAAAACCGCGAACTGGTGGAGAACGGCCGCTATTACGATCGCGTGGTGTATTGGGACAGCAAGATCAAGACGATACGCCCATTGCTGAAATCGCTGCGCGAACATCAGCCGGATTTGGCGCTGATCCTGCACTCTCACCTGCCTTATGACATCATCAGCGCCATCATGGCGGGGGCAAAGTACATCATCAGGGATAACTACAGCTCGGGTATTTGCGGGCTGGAACCTTGGTTAACCAACTATATCTTCCATTATTACGGCCATTTCGTGCGCCGCAAACTGGAGCTGATTTCCATTTTGGGCTGCCGTAGCGACGATCCGACGATGGAAATTCCCGTGGACTATCAGCGCGGCGTCAAAAGCAGCGACCATCCCACCATCGGTTTTCAACTGGGGGCATCGACGGAGTCGCGTTGCTGGCCGGTGTCGCACTATGCGCGCCTGGCCGATGAGCTGGTGGCGAAGCACCCCAATGTGCGTATCGTGCTGATTGGCGCACCGCTTGACGACGGCAAGGCCCAGCAGTTTATGAGCCTGATCGGCCCGCAAACGCAGGCCTGCGTGGATAATCAGATCGGTAAAACGGGGCTGCAAGGCTTGCTGACGTTGCTCGACAGTTTCCATGTTCTGGTCACCGGCGACACCGGGCCGCTGCATCTGGCGGTGGCGTTGAAGGTGAAAACCATCAGCCTGTTCGTGACCGCCGATTCACGCTCCACCGGGCCGATTCAGGATCCTGAACTGCACCGCATCATTCAGGTGTCGCGCACCGGCTATACGATGCCGCTGGAGGCGGAAAGCCCGATGGGGGTCATTCAGCCGCAGCGGATTTATGACGAACTGGTCGCGCACGTGCCTTTAGCGCGCTAGAGGTGCGGCGACGCATCGGCCGCCAGGCCGATGCGGTTAGCGTGGTTTGCGCCCGCGCAGCTTCGAAAGAAAGGTATCCACTCGCGCATAGCGCATCTGGCGGACTTTTTTGCCCGGCACGTCGCTGTTGCGGCAGACAGCGGCGGCGCGGCGCAGAATTTGCAGCGTTGCCGGCGCGTAATGATAATAACCGTACACCGCCTTCGACATGCTTTTCACCTCGGAAAAGCAGTTGGCCAGCATCAGGGCGGCCAACCGGCGCAGCGGCTCATCCCCAGGATGCTGCGCCACAAAGCGCAGCATCTTCTCCATGGCGAACAGCAAATCTTCAATATCTTTGGGTTTGATATTGCGGGTGATGCCCTGGCTGTTATCCCGGTAGAAATAGAGTTCGCAGTCAAGATGGGCGATGCGGCGAGTTTTGAAATACTGAAAAGGCGTGAAAATCACGTCTTCATAACGCCTGCCGTCTTCGAACGTTTCCCCTGCCAGCAGCGTGCGCTTATATACCCGGCTCCAGAGATGCCACATCGAGCGTGCGAACAGCGGTTGCAGGCTGCCCAGCCCCAACGAGGAAAAGTCGTAGGCTGCGGGCTGCGTCGCGCGGTTCTCGGGTTTCGGCGGTTGTTCGGTGAACTTCTGATAATTAAAATCGATCAGGTCATATTCATCGGCGATCAGCAGGGGCCGCAGGATCGCCAGATAGTCGTCGCTCAGCAGATCGTCGCCGTCGAGAAAGGTGACGTAGCGGCCGGCGGCATGCTGCAGGCCGACATTGCGGGCGTGCGCAATGCCGCCGTTGGCCTGTGAAATAAAAGCCACGTGCGGATGCTGCCGCTGCGCCAGATACCGGCTGACCAGCGCCCCTGACGCATCGGTAGAGCCATCGTCGATGATGACCACCTCAATCTCATCAGAAATCTGCGTAAATAACGAATCCAGCGCAGCGATGACGAACGCTTCGTTATTGTAAAACGGCACGATAACGCTGAGCAGCGGTGGCTGATGAGTTTTCACGCGGTCTGCTCCTGGGCGGAAGGCGGTTTCGCCACGGAGAGCACGGCGGCGATCAGCGCCAGACAGAACATGACGGTGCCTTCCGTGCTGAAGAAGATGACGTCGCTAAGACCGTAAACGAACAGGCTGGCGCTCACGCTCAGCAACAGCGCGTTGCGCTGCGGCCGGAATGAAGAGAAGAACAGGCCGACATACAGCGCCAGCAACAGCAACGCCCCCCAGACCCCCTTGAGCGAATAGGTTTCCAGCAGCTCGTTATGCAGATGCACGTTGATGTAAGGCATGACGCCAGACAGGCGAGGTTGCTGCGCGACGATGGCGCGGATCTCTTCACCGCGCTGCTCGGCGGATTGACCCCAAGGAGCTTGTGAGCCGGTGCGCCATGCCAGCGTTTGCATCGACAGTCGGGAAATGATCGAGTTTTCAGTCTGTGGCTGATCCATCAGACGCATGTCGGTCTCAAAGGCCTGAATGCGTTCTTCTATCTGCGGTTTGAACACCAGGCCGCAGGCTACGAGCAGCAGCGGTACCGAGGCCATCAACGCGAGCTTGTGTTTCCTGGAAACCAGATGCTTGGTCGCCAGCAGCGACAGACAAATCGCCACCGGGTAAACCAGCATCGCCGCGCGGGTGCCGGTCAGCACCAGCGCAGAGAAGGAAAGCAGGAACGCCGCAATGTACAGCACCAGGCGGTAGCGGGTGCGCAGCATCAGGATGGCTTGCATCATCACCAGATCGATGGCGGTCATCAGATAGGCAGCGACCGTGGCGCGATCGAAGTTAAGCTCCACGCGAGGAATATCCAGCCGCAATCCCTGATAGAGAGAATAGCCGTTGATCGCCAGGCCGGTAACGAGGGCCACGACGATCAGCAGGCGCTGCACGCACAGCCGCTCATTGAGCGCAATCAGCAAGATGAAAGCGGTTGCGAGCTGCAGTTTGCCGGTCGACATATAAGAGCGATAAATGTTGATGTACTCACCCGGCTGTTTGAAGTGATGCATCCACAGGATGGTGCCCATGCCGACGCAGAACATCAGCGCGGGCAACAGCAGATTTTTAACGTTGCTGAAGTAGTAGCGCGGGTACAGGCAAACGGCGATAAAGGCGATGTAGCTGGAAACGTAAAACAGATTGCGTCCGGTCGCGGAACCGAAAGGAATGGTGCAAAAAGCGATGGCGCATCCCAGATAAATCAGATAACTGAAGGCAGGGTGCGGCGTTTTTTGTTTTAGCATCGGGCGTGTTTTCCGGCTCACGTGTTGATTAAACGATGAAGGATCGCAGCGTGTCGTCAAACTCAGCTTTGAACTGAGCATAGTTGAAATGTTCAGCAGGATAGCGCTGCGCGTTTCGGCTCAACGTCTGGTAGGTTTCGCCCGCCAGCAATGTCTCAACGGCATCCGCGCAGTCGATATGCGACAACAGCTTGGGCGACACCAGGCTGTCGGTTAACGGATCGTAGACTTCATGCGGGAAGTCGACCTCGATATCGGTGAGCTGCCGGTGTTGTTCGATGGTGACCGACGGAACCAGGCCAATGCCGCAGACGCCGTCTTTCACCGCTTCCGGCTGGCCGTCAACCTGCGGGAAGATGACCGGCACGCCGAAATAGAGCGATTCCATGCAGGACAAGCCGAACGGCTCGGTGATCGGCGTGCTCATGTAAATGTGTGTGCGATTGAAGAAGCCGGCGACGTCATCCTGGTAGCCGCTGAAGGTGACGCGATCGCCGAGCTGGAGCCGGGCCGCCAGCGCCTCAAACGCCGCGCGATCCGGCCCTTTGCCGGCCACTTCCAGCGTGACGTCATGCCCGCGTCGCAGCAGTTCCTGCATCATCAATAATGAAACGCTGATGCCTTTCAGGCTGACCAGACGCGAGGCGGTGCCGATTCTGATCGGCTGTGACAGCGTTTTCGGCGTGTTGTCGATCCCCGCCGGCGTCTTGATGCGGTTGATCACCACGTGGTTTGGGCAAGGCAGATTAAAGCGCAGCTCCATCACCCGCTTCGAGGCGTGTGAGGCGGAAATCACGCCGTCCAGCATGGCGAAGAAACGCAGCGTCTTTTGATTTTTCGGGTAGCGCCAGGAGCAGCCGTGATCGTAGTAAACCAGCTTGCCGCGCTTGGGTTTGGCCGCCAGCCCCGGCACCAGGTCCCAGACGATCACCACGTCGGCGTTGGCCCGCTCGATTTTCCACTTCAACAGAAATTTTCGCAGGAACTGCGGGCAGCGCAGCGGCAGCGCATTGATCAGGCGGTTGGCGAAGGTGACGGGTTGGTGCGCCGGCAACTGGCGGCGGATCTCCTCGCCGATGTCGCCGCTGATGCACAGGACCTGGTTGCTGCCGTCGGTGGTATCGTTGATGTACTGCAGGAACAGGCGCTCGACGCCGCCCATTTTACCCAGGTTGATAATGTGCAGTTTTTTCATGCTATAACCTTTTGCAACGCCTGCCATGCCGTATCGGCGTCGATTGTCGCCATGCTTTTTTCCGGCGAAATCAGCGAGTGCTGATTTTGCCCGTAGCCGCCGATCAGGCCGGGATCGGTCGGCCCAAACAGCGTGATGTTCGGTTTGTCGAGCGCGGCGGTCAAATGGCTGAGCCCGGTGTCGACCGAGACCACGCCCCTGGCACCCGCCAGCACGTCAGCCACCTGCTGCAGGCTGAGCTTCGGCAGCACCTCGACATGTGGGAAACCTTCCGCCAACCGCAGCGCGCGCTGATGTTCATGCTCCGCCCCCCAGGGCAGTTTGATCTTCAGCCCGCTGTCGGCCGTCAGCGCGATCAGCTCGCGCCAGTTCTGCTCCGGCCAATGCTTGTCGTCGCGGGTCGTAGCGTGCAAAAACACCAGATATTGACCGGCATCGACCGGCGGCTGGCTGAGAAAACGCGCGGCGATGGCATAGTCGCCGTAGCTGCCCGGTTTATCGTAGCCGAGGCTTTTGGCGAACAGCTCGCGCGTGCGTTCCACCGCGTGCTGCCGTTTGTCTATCTCATGGCGCACGTTGTAGAACCAGCTGGCGAACGGTTCGCGCGCGCTTTTGCAGTCCGGGCCATGTTTGCTGCCCTTGGCGACGCGCGTGATCAGCGCGGCGCTTTTCATCAGGCCCTGCGCGTCGATCACCACGTCGTAACGGCGTTCTTGCAGCGCGCGCTTGAAGTCGCAGCGCTGCTGTCGGGTGTCGCTGCCGAACCAGTTTTTGCGCCAGCGGCGAATGGCCACCGGGATCACGCGATCCACCGCCGGGTGCCAGGTGGGGATTTGGCTGAAACCTTCTTCCACTACCCAGTCGAAGCGGATATCGGGAATGGCCTGCAGCGCATCGGTCAGGGCGGGCAGCGTATGCAGCACGTCTCCCATCGAGGACGTTTTTACGATTAACACCTGCATGACTATTCCTCGCTGGCGACAAGCAACGGCGTCAGCGCATCCAACACTTGCTGCGGCTGAATATCGATCAAACTTTGGTGATACCCCTGTTCGGCATCGCCCTTACGCACCTTGTGGTAGCCGCTGATCAAGCGAATCACCCGCGCCTTGTCGGAGAGCGGCGGCGTGAAGTCGGGGCTGCTTGGGCCGTACAAGGCTATCAGCGGTTTGTTCAACGCTGCGGCAACGTGCATTAAACCGGAGTCGTTGCTGACCACCGCCCGGCAGGCCGCGATCAGGATCACCGCCTGCTCCAGCTGGGTTTTTCCGGCCAGATTAAGGCAGAAATCGCGCGCGTCGTCCTGCAACGCGGCGCGGATCTGTTCGCCGGCCTCATGGTCTTTTGCCGAACCGAACAGCGCGATTTGATAGCCGCTCTCGATCAGCCGTTGAGCCAGCGCCGCGTAGTGATAGTGCGGCCAGCGCTTGGCGGGGCCGAACTCCGCGCCTGGGCAGAAGCCGACGATCGGGCGGCTGTCGGTCAGGTTGAAGGCCGAGGTGGTTTCGGCGATCTCTTCGTCGCTCACCCGCAGCTGCGGCCACAGCAGCGGCTGCGGCAGATCGTCTGCGCGCTGAACGCGGCCTTTGTCATAGGCCAGCGCCACATAGCGCTGCACCATCAGCGGGAAAGCCGCCTTGTCGAGCACGCGCACGTCGTTCAGCAGGCCGTAGCGCATTTCGCCCCGCCAGCCGGTGCGCTGCGGGATATCGGCGAAGAAAGGCACCAGCGCGGATTTGAACGAGTTGGGCAGAACGTAAGCGCGATCGTAACGGTTGGCGCGCAGAGCGCGCCCCAGGCGGCGGCGCTCGCCGAGCCCCAGCGCGCCGTGGCCCAACGGCATCGCCAGCGCCTGATTGACTTCCGGCATGCGCGCCAGCAACGGGCGGCACCAGGCCGGCGCCATCACATCGATCTCCGCCGACGGGTATTCGGCCTTCAGGGTGCGATAGAGACTTTGCGACATCATCATGTCGCCAACCCAAGAAGGGCCGATAACCAGTATTTTCATACCCAGCGTTAATTCCTTCAGCTTATGCGGTGCGGTTCAACCAGGCCATGTACTCTTTCACGCCTTCGGCGACCGTTTTGAACGGTGCGTCGTAGCCGGCGGCGCGCAGCTTGGTCAGATCGGCCTGGGTGTACGCCTGATAGCGGCCCTTCAGCTTCTCCGGGAACTCGATGTATTCCACCGCGCCTTGCTGATGGAAGTCCACCACCGCGTCAGCCACCGCCTGGAAGGTTTCCGCCCGACCGGTGCCGCAGTTGAAGATGCCGGATTTGCCGGTTTCCCAGAACCACAGGTTGACCGCCGCCACGTCGCCGACGTAGATGAAGTCACGCTTGAAGTTTTCGCTGCCGGCGAACAGTTTCGGGTTTTCGCCGCGGTTGATCTGGGTGTTCAGGTGGAAGGCGACGCTGGCCATGCTGCCTTTGTGGCCTTCGCGCGGGCCGTAAACGTTGAAGTAGCGGAAGCCGCAGATCTGCGAGTCCGCTTCCGGCAGGATCTCACGCACGTACTGATCGAACAGGAATTTGGAATAGCCGTACACGTTGAGCGGCGCTTCATACTGACGCTCTTCGATAAACTCTTCGCGGCCGCCGTAAGTGGCGGCGGAGGAGGCGTACAGGAACGGAATTTCGCGATCCAGGCAGTAGTGCAGCAGGTCTTTGGAGTACTGATAGTTGTTGTCCATCATGTACTTGCCGTCCCACTCGGTGGTCGCAGAGCAGGCGCCTTCGTGGAACACCGCTTCGATCTCGCCCAGATCGTCGCCGGCCACGATGCTGGCGATAAAGTCTTCTTTATCGATATAGTCGGCGATGTCCAGATCGACCAGGTTGACGAACTTGGTGCCGTCTTTCAGGTTGTCCACCACCAGGATATCGCGATATCCCTTGTCGTTCAGTGCCTTAATGATGTTGCTGCCGATCATGCCGGCGCCGCCAGTAACGATAATCATTGGGTTACCCCTGCTAAGCTGCCTGGTGGGGCACAATGCCCCACGCTCAATGGCGGTTATCATAGCATTTCATGCCGCGGCAAACAGCGGAAGGGCTCCGAATATCCCGCATTGCCATTGAAGTCCGCCGTTTGCCGTGATATCTGCTGCAATTTTAATATTCTCTCCCGCGCATTCTCGTCAGTTTGGTTACAAATCAGTAAAATATGCCGCAATTAGCCCAATCCTGGAGATAACCGAATGTCAGCGTCTTTTTATCAGCAGTTGGAACAACAGCTTGCCGCCACGCGCAGTGAAGGGCTGTTCAAGGAAGAACGCATCATTACCTCCGCGCAACAGGCGGACATCGCCGTCGCCGACGGCAGCCATGTGATCAACTTCTGCGCCAATAACTACCTGGGCCTGGCCAACCATCCGGCGCTGATCGCCGCCGCCAAATCGGGGATGGACAGCCACGGTTTCGGCATGGCGTCGGTGCGCTTCATCTGCGGCACCCAGGACAGCCACAAGCAGCTCGAACAGAAACTGGCGGCCTTTTTGGGCATGGAAGACGCGATCCTGTACTCCTCTTGCTTCGACGCCAACGGCGGGCTGTTCGAAACCCTGCTCGGCCCGGAAGACGCCATTATCTCCGATGCGTTGAACCATGCGTCGATCATCGACGGCGTGCGGCTGTGCAAGGCCAAGCGCTATCGCTACGCCAATAACGACATGGCCGAGCTGGCCGCGCAGCTGAAACAGGCCAAAGCCGACGGCGCGCGCCACATTCTGATCGCCACCGACGGCGTGTTCTCGATGGACGGCGTGATCGCCAACCTGAAAGGGGTTTGCGATCTGGCGGACGAGTATCAGGCGCTGGTGATGGTGGATGACTCCCACGCGGTGGGCTTTGTCGGCGCCAACGGGCGCGGCACCCATGAATACTGCGAAGTGATGGGCCGCGTCGATATCATTACCGGTACGTTAGGCAAGGCGCTGGGCGGCGCGTCCGGCGGCTACACTGCCGCCAAGAAAGAAGTAGTGGAGTGGCTGCGCCAGCGTTCGCGCCCGTACCTGTTCTCCAACTCGCTGGCGCCGGCGATCGTCGCCGCGTCGATCAAAGTGCTGGAACTGTTGGAAGAGGGCGATGCGCTGCGCGATCGCCTGTGGGCCAACGCGCGTCTGTTCCGCGAAAAAATGACCGCCGCCGGCTTCACCCTGGCCGGCGCCGATCACGCCATCATCCCGGTCATGCTGGGGGAGGCGAAGCTGGCGCAGGAATTCGCCAATGCGTTGCTCAAGGAAGGCATCTATGTGACCGGTTTCTTCTATCCGGTGGTGCCGAAAGGCCAGGCGCGCATCCGCACCCAGATGTCCGCCGACCACACCCCGGAGCAAATCGAACGCGCAGTGGCGGCGTTTACACGTATCGGTAAGGATCTTGGCGTTATTGCATAAGGTAAAACCATGAAAGCACTGTCAAAACTGAAAGCGGAAGAAGGGATTTGGATGACCGACGTGCCTCAGCCGGAGCTGGGCCACAACGACATCATGATCAAAATCCGCAAAACCGCGATCTGCGGCACCGATGTGCATATCTACAACTGGGACGAGTGGTCGCAAAAAACCATTCCGGTTCCGATGGTGGTCGGCCATGAATACGTGGGCGAAGTGGTGGCGATCGGTCAGGAAGTCAAAGGCTTCAGCCTCGGCGATCGCGTGTCCGGCGAAGGCCACATCACCTGCGGCCACTGCCGCAACTGCCGCGGCGGCCGCACGCACCTGTGCCGCAACACCATCGGCGTGGGCGTGAACCGTCCGGGCAGCTTCGCGGAATATCTGGTGATCCCGGCGTTCAATGCCTTCAAGATCCCGGATAACATCTCCGACGAACTGGCTTCGATCTTCGATCCGTTCGGCAACGCGGTGCATACCGCGCTGTCGTTCGATCTGGTCGGGGAAGACGTGCTGGTGTCCGGCGCCGGCCCGATCGGCATCATGGCGGCGGCGGTGTGCAAACACGTCGGCGCCCGTCATGTGGTGATCACCGACGTTAACGAATACCGTCTGGAACTGGCGCGCAAGATGGGCGTGACCCGCGCGGTGAACGTCAGCAAGGAAAACCTCAACGACGTGATGGCCGAGCTGGGCATGACCGAAGGATTCGACGTCGGTCTGGAAATGTCCGGCGCGCCGCCGGCGTTCCGCACGCTGCTGAACGCCATGAACCACGGCGGGCGCATCGCCATGCTGGGCATTCCGCCTTCGGATATGTCGATCGACTGGAACCAGGTGATTTTCAAAGGGCTGTTTATCAAAGGGATTTACGGCCGCGAAATGTTTGAGACCTGGTACAAGATGGCGGCGCTGATCCAGTCCGGTCTGGATTTGACCCCGATCATCACCCACCGTTTCTCGATCGACGAGTTCCAGCAGGGCTTCGACGCCATGCGCTCCGGCAAGTCGGGCAAAGTGGTGCTGAGCTGGGATTGATCTCGGCAGGCGTGAAAAGGGCCGGAATTCCGGCCCTTTTTTTATGCTTGCGGTTTGGTTTGCGTCCAGTGCTGCCAATGACGCTTGATGAAGGTCACCGGCGGCGAGGTGGCAATGCTGTCGGCGATAACGCCCAGCGCGATGCCGGCGTTGGTTTTTTCCTTCGGCGGTTTGACCTTGCACTGTTTGATGCCGCCGCTGAACGGGTTCTTCGGCTGCGGTTTTTGCGGTTTGACCGGCGGCGGGACGTAGCTGCCGCCACCGTTGCCCTGCGGTTCGTTCAGCAGCGCGCTCGGTTTGACCAGCACGATATCGGCGGGCAGCGACGGCAGCATCTGCTGCAGCACTTTCACCGTCGCCGGGCGCGGGTGGCCGATGGCGATGGCGGAACCGTTGCGCCGCGCCAATTCAACCGCGCGGTTGAACTGACGGCGGATATCGGCTTCGTTCGCGGTATCGTCGAGGAACACCTTGCGTTTGATCACCTTCACGCCGGTGCCGGCCGCGGCGCGGGTCGCCTGGCTGTTGCCGATGGTCATGCTGTCGAGGAAGTACAGACGGTAGCTTTCGAGCGCCTGCATCACTTTCTGCATGCCCGGCAGGCTGGAAGTCATGGCGCTGCCCATGTGGTTGTTCATGCCGACCGCGTAAGGCACGTTGTTCACCGCGTTGCGGATGATGCGCTGGATCTCGTCGCTGCTCATGGCGGGCTGCAGGGTATCGCGCTCCAGCGGCTGCTTGCTGAGCGGCGCCATCGGCATGTGGATCAGCACTTCGCGGCCCTGGCTGTGGGCGCGGGTGGCCATCAGGCGGGCGTGCGGCGCGTTGGGCAAGACTGCGACCGAGATCGCCGTCGGCATTTGCAGCACCGCATTTTCTTCGTGGGGGCGGTAGCCCACGTCATCGATGACGATGGAGAGTTTTCCTGCCTGCGCAGCGTAAGCCTGCAGCAGACAGCCCATTAACAGAGCTGTACGGGTTTTGACATAGCGCAAATCTATCTTCCCAACCACGGCAGTGGGTTAACCGCCTGTCCCTGACGACGGATTTCGAAATAGAGCGACGGCGTTCCCTGGCCGCCGCTGGTGCCGACCAGAGCGATCGGCTGGCCGGCGCGCACCTGCGCCCCGACGTTGACCAACGCGCTTTGGTTATAGCCGTACACGCTCATGTCGCCTTTACCGTGTTCGACCACCACCATCAGGCCATAGCCTTGCAGCCAGTCGGCCAGCAGCACGCGGCCATCGGCGACGGCTTTCACTTCGCTGCCTTCGCGGGCTTCGATCACCATGCCTTTCCAGCGTAGCTCGCCCTGCTGCTGCTCGCCAAAGCCGTGCAGCGTGCGGCCGCGCACCGGCCACATCAGCTGGCCGGCCGGACGGCCGAGGCCGCCGGTTCGCGCCATCAGCGAGCGATCGGCTTCGCTAGGTTTGTAGGTGGTGCCGGTTTTCTTCGCCTGCTGTTCCTTGATGCGCACCTGTTCGCGCACCTTGGCAGCTTCACGCGCTTCGCGTTCGGCGCGCGCGCGGGCTTCGCGCTCCGCCCGGGCGATCTTGTCGCGCATGCGGGCTTCGTTTTGGCGCAGTTCCACCAGGCGTTGTTGGTCTTTTTCCAGCGAGGCTTCCAGCGCGGTCAGCGTTTTCTTGCGGGCGCCGCGCGCCTGCTCCAGCTTCTGCTGCTGCGTCTGTTGTTCGCTCAGTAAGGATTTTTGCTGGCCCTGTTTGGCCACCAGCGTGGTTTTTTGCTTCGCCAGCTCGGCGCGGGTCTGTTTCAGTTCTTCGATGGTTTTCTGGCGCGCTTCGTTCAGATAACCGAAATAGGCCAGAATACGTTCGCTGCGCTGGCTTTCTTCACCGCTGAGGATCAGCTGCACGGCGCTGTGCTGCCCTTGCCGGAAGGCGGCGTCAAGCTGTTTGGCGAGGAGGTTTTGCTGGGTCGATTGCTGCTTTTGCAGCTTGGCGATCGAGGCGTTCAGGCCGGAAATGTCCTTGCCCAACTGGGTGAGCGTGCCCTGGGTGTCGCGCAACTGGCGGCTGGCCTGAGCGATGGTTTTTTCCTGCTGCCGCAGCTGATCCTGCAGCGAGCTGCGCTGCTGTTGCTGCTGCTTCACCGCTTTTTCTTTCTCGGCGATGCTCTGCTGAATGTCTTTCAGCTGGGATTTATTGTCTTCCGCCGCCTGGCCGGCGAGCGGCAACAGCAAGACGCCAGCGCAAAATACGCTGGCGCACATGGCGGTGAACGTCCTTGGCGCGGTGCGTTCAGGCAGCGGCCGGCTGCCTGCGTTTGCGCTTCGGGTTACCCTTGATAGTGCAAAAAACGCCTTCTCCCTCATGGAGAAGGATTATTCCACGATGAACAGCGGCTTACCAGTCATCTCTTGCGGGATTTCCATTCCCATCAGCGTTAACAGGGTTGGCGCGATGTCCGAAAGCTTGCCGCCTTCGACCGCCTGCGCCGGTTTGCCGACGTAAATCAGCGGCACCGGCAGGCTGGTGTGGGCGGTATGCGCCTGGCCGGTGGCCGGATCGCGCATCTGCTCGGCGTTGCCGTGATCGGCGGTGATCAGCAACTGACCGTCGACGTCGCGCACCGCGTCAACCACCTGGGCGATGCAGGCGTCCAGCGTTTCCACCGCTTTGACCGCCGCTTCATACACGCCGGTATGCCCCACCATGTCGCCGTTCGGGTAGTTGCAGATAATGGCGTCGTATTTGCCGCTGCGGATGGCGGTCAACAGTTTGTCGGTCAGCTCGGCGGCGCTCATCTCAGGCTGCAAATCGTAGGTGGCGACCTTCGGCGAATTGACCAGCACGCGGTCTTCCCCTTTGAACGGCGCTTCCACGCCGCCGTTATAGAAGAAGGTGACGTGGGCGTATTTTTCGGTTTCCGAGATGCGCAGCTGGGTTTTATCGTGCTTCATCAGCCATTCGCCGAAGGTGTTGGCCAGCGACGCCGGCGGATAGGCGCAGGCGGTGTCGATGTCGGCGGCGTACTCGGTCAGCATCACGAAATCGCCGAACTGCACCTGTTTGGCGCGTGGGAAACCGTCGAAATCCGCGTTCACGAAGGCGCGGGTGATCTGGCGCGCGCGGTCAGCGCGGAAGTTCATGAAGATCAACGCATCGCCGTCCTGCATCGCGGCATCGGCCTCGCCGGCGGCGCGAATGACGGTCGGTTTGACGAACTCGTCGTTTTCACCGCGCTGGTAGGCGGCCTGCAAACCGGCTACCGCATCGTCGGCCACGTAGTCGCCTTTAGCCGCGGTCAACAGGTCATAGGCCAGCTGCACGCGATCCCAACGGTTGTCGCGATCCATGGCGTAGTAGCGCCCAATGAGTGAAGCGATGCGCCCGACGCCCAGCGTGGCGAAGGCCTCGCGGCAGCGCTGCAGCGGGGCTTCGGCGCTGCGCGGCGGCGTGTCGCGTCCGTCGAGGAAGGCATGCAGATAGACGGCTTTGGCGCCGCGCCGGGCGGCCAGTTTAATCATGGCCAGGATGTGCTCGTCGTGGCTGTGCACGCCGCCCGGCGACAGCAGACCCATGATATGCACCGCTTTGCCGGCCGCCACGGCCTTATCGACGGCGGCGGTCAGGACCGGATTGGCGAAGAAGTCGCCGTCGGCGATCGCTTTGTCCAGCCGGGTCAGATCCTGGTATACGATGCGCCCGGCGCCCAGGTTGACGTGGCCGACTTCGGAGTTGCCCATTTGGCCGTCGGGCAGGCCGACATCCAGCCCTGAAGCGGCGATCAGCGTATGCGGCTGTTCCCGCCACAGGCGATCCATCACCGGGGTGCCGGCGTTCAGGATCGCGTTGTCCTGCCGCTCTTCACGGTGGCCGTAACCGTCCAGGATCACCAGTACCATCGGTTTTTTGTTGCTCGACATTGCATTGACCTCTTATGAACTTTTTAAGCTGCGAATAGCCATGCGCCCGCCGGAAGCATGGCTGTTCGCCCTCGAAAAACCGGCTGATTTTACACCGCCGCCGGCGATAAATAGCCCAAAGAGATCAAGGTTGCGGCGAATCGCGCGGGCTTTTATGCTCTGACCTCGGGAATTTCTCAGCGCAGCCCGCAGTTTCTACAATCGCGCTTGCTTATTGGCTGTATTTGCCGCACTCGGCAGGTATACTCTGGAACCTTGACTTATTTATCCCTTAACTGACGGGAGTTGTTACACCCCATGCTGCAAGAAATTATGCCATTCGTAAGCAGACACCCTATTCTGAGCCTGGCTTGGATCGCTCTGCTGGTCGCCGTGATCGTCATGACCTTCAAAAGCCGTTTCTCCAAGGTCAAAGAGATCGCTCGCGGTGAAGCTATCCGCCTGATCAACAAAGAAGATGCCGTGGTGGTCGACACCCGCAGCCGCGACGATTTTCGCCGTGGTCACCTGGCCAGCGCCATCAACCTGACCGCCAGCGAAATCAAAAGCGGCAGCCTGGGCGAGCTGGAAAAACACAAAGCGCAGCCGATCATCGTCGTGTGCGCCAACGGCACCGCCTCCCGCGAACCGGCGGAGAACCTGAGCAAGGCCGGTTTTGAAAAGGTGACGATGCTGAAAGACGGCATCGCCGGCTGGAGCGGAGAAAACCTGCCGCTGGTGCGCGGCAAGTAACCGTTAAACCTATTTGAGGTGGCAATCCATGGCTAACATTGATATCTACACCAAAGCGACTTGCCCGTTCTGCCATCGCGCCAAGGCGCTGTTGAACAGCAAGGGCGCGGCGTTTAACGAGATCGCCATCGACGGCGATAGCGCCAAGCGCGAAGTGATGATCGAGCGCAGCGGGCGCACCACCGTGCCGCAGATTTTCATCGACGGCCGGCATATCGGCGGCTGTGATGATTTATATGAACTCGATGCTCGCGGCGGCCTGGATCCGCTGCTTTAAGCAGCTTGCCGGTTCACCGAGTGTCAATAAGGACGTTTAACCAAGGGTATTACTCACATGTCAGAACAAAACAGCACTGAAATGGCTTTCCAGATCCAACGTATTTATACCAAGGACATCTCCTTCGAAGCGCCGAACGCGCCGCAGGTTTTCCAGCAGGAATGGCAGCCGGAAGTTAAACTTGATCTGGATACCGCGTCCAGCCAACTGGCTGACGAAGTGTATGAAGTGGTACTGCGCGTAACCGTGACGGCGACCCTGGGCGAAGAGACGGCGTTCCTGTGCGAAGTGCAACAGGCGGGCATCTTCTCGGTAGCAGGCATCGAAGGCACGCAGCTGGCGCATTGCCTGGGCGCATACTGCCCGAACATCTTGTTCCCGTATGCGCGCGAGTGCATCACCAGCCTGGTTTCCCGCGGCACATTCCCGCAGCTGAACCTGGCACCGGTCAACTTTGACGCGCTGTTCATGAACTATCTGCAGCAGCAGGCGGAAGGCGAAGGTGCCGCACCACATCAGGATGCCTGATGAACACCGTCAATGCTTCAATGACTGTCATCGGTGCCGGCTCGTACGGCACCGCATTGGCCATCACGCTGGCGCGTAACGGCCACACCGTGGTGTTGTGGGGGCATAACCCCGCGCAAATTCAAACGTTGCAGCGCGATCGCTGCAATCAGGCGTTTCTGCCCGACGTTCCTTTCCCCGATACCCTGCTGCTTGAAGCCGATTTGGCGCGTGCGCTGGCTGCCAGCCGCGACGTGCTGGTGGTGGTGCCGAGCCATGTGTTCGGCGACGTGTTGCGCCAGCTGAAGCCGCATCTGCGCCCTGACGCCCGCATCGTGTGGGCCACCAAGGGGCTGGAGGCCGAAACCGGCCGGTTGCTGCAGGACGTGGCGCGTGAGGCATTGGGCGAGGCGATCCCGCTGGCGGTGCTCTCCGGGCCGACGTTCGCCAAAGAGCTGGCCGCCGGCCTGCCGACGGCGATTGCGCTGGCGGCGACCGATGCGCAGTTCGCCGACGATCTGCAACAGCTGCTGCACTGCGGCAAGAGCTTCCGCGTCTACAGCAATCCCGACTTCATCGGCGTTCAGCTTGGCGGCGCGGTGAAGAACGTGATCGCCATCGGCGCTGGCATGTCCGACGGCATCGGTTTCGGCGCCAACGCCCGCACCGCGTTGATTACGCGTGGGCTGGCGGAAATGAGCCGTCTGGGTTCTTCGCTGGGCGCCGATCCTTCGACGTTCATGGGCATGGCGGGGCTGGGGGATCTGGTGCTAACCTGCACGGACAACCAGTCGCGCAACCGCCGCTTCGGCATTATGCTGGGGCAGGGCAAAGGCGTGCAGGAAGCGCAGGACAGCATCGGTCAGGTGGTCGAGGGCTATCGCAATACCAAAGAGGTGTTGGCGTTGGCGCAGCGGCACGGCGTGGAAATGCCGATCACCGAACAGATCTATCAGGTGCTTTACTGCCACAAGGACGCCCGCGAAGCGGCGCTGAGCCTGCTGGGGCGAGCCCGAAAGGACGAAAAACCCAGCGCGTGACATAAAACGATATGTCGGGGCAGCGGAATGCTGACCCCGCAAATGACCTGGGCCGCTCCGCGCCACCGTGTGAAGCGGCCCGTTTGGCAAGGCAAAGGGGTATGTGATGTCGTCAGAAGAGTTGGAACAGGTCTGGAACAGCATTAAATCAGAAGCGCGAGCACTGGCTGATTGTGAACCGATGCTGGCCAGCTTTTTCCATGCGACGTTGCTCAAGCATGAGAACCTGGGCAGCGCGCTCAGCTATATGTTGGCCAACAAGCTGGCGACGCCGATCATGCCCGCCATCGCGGTGCGCGAGGTGGTGGAAGAGGCCTACAAGTCCGACAATCAGATGATCGTTTCGGCGGCGCGCGATATTCTCGCGGTGCGGCTGCGTGACCCGGCGGTCGATAAATACTCCACGCCGCTGCTTTACCTGAAAGGGTTCCACGCGCTGCAGGCTTACCGCATCGGCCACTGGCTGTGGCAGCAAGGGCGGCAAGCGCTGGCGATCTACCTGCAAAATCAAATTTCCGTCGCCTTCGGCGTAGACATCCACCCGGCGGCGACCATCGGCTGCGGCATCATGCTCGACCACGCCACCGGCATCGTGATTGGTGAAACGGCGGTGGTGGAAAACAACGTCTCTATTCTGCAGTCGGTCACCCTGGGCGGTACCGGTAAAACCAGCGGCGACCGTCACCCGAAAATTCGCGAAGGGGTGATGATTGGCGCCGGCGCCAAAATTCTCGGCAATATCGAAGTGGGCAAGGGCGCCAAGATTGGCGCGGGCTCGGTGGTCTTGCAGGCGGTGCCGCCGCATACCACTGCCGCCGGCGTACCGGCGCGTATCGTCGGGCGCCCGGAGAGCGATACGCCGTCGATGGATATGGATCAATACTTCAACGGCACCAACCACGGATTCGAGTACGGCGACGGCATCTAAGCCGTGCCTGCGGGTCCATTCAGGGGGAGCTTCGGCTCCCCCTGTGTTTTTCAAGCGGCGGTCAGCCCTGTTTCGGGAACTGGGTGATATCGGTAACGATATCGTCGATCGCCGCCTTGACGTCATCCGCCGTGACCGGCGTGCTGTCGTTGTTGACGGTTTTACCGTAGGCCTTGCGCACCACTTCCATCACCGTTTTACCGGTATCCTGGTCGATCAACTCGCCTTCGATATACAGCGCGGTATTTTGCGTCCGGTGCCCGGTAGCCGCCATGGTGCTGGCAACCACCGCAGCGACCGGCACCACCTCATAGAACTTCATGTCTTCGTTTTCGGCCGAAACGGCGGTGATGGCGAGTTTGGCCACCAGCACGCGCGAGCCCGCCGGGCTTGGCAGAATGGTAAAGCGGTTCTGCAGCGCGGTTTTGATCCGCTGGGTCGCGTAGGCCTTAATCTTGTTCAACGTGTCCTGACTGACGCGCGCCGTGGGTTTCTCCGCCGGGAAATAGACCACCGGTTGGAAATAGATGCCGCGATAGTTGGATTCCTTGTAGCTCGGATCTACCCAGCGCAGCGTTTTATGACCGCTGGGCGAGGTGGTTTCCTGCAGTTTGCTGTAATCGGACAAGAAGCCCGAATATTGCGACGTTTGGGTGACTTTGGACGAACAGCCCGCCAGCAACAGGCCCGCTGCCAGAACGGCCATGGCAACGCTCAAGCGTTGTTTTTTCATGTGGTTTCCTATGATGAGTGGTGATTACCCTTACAAAACATAGCGCATTATCTGCGGCGTAGCGGGCATTTTCGGGGCCGGGCGTGCCCTGTCGCGGCCTTTTTTCAGGATCGTGATGCGCCGCCGGTTTTTGTCGCCAGCGCCGGTGATAAGGCGGCGAGTGAGGCATCCGCTCTGGCCCGCGTCAGGCGTAGCTCAGCTTGCCACTGTGGCAACAATGGCCAGAGATCCGCCTGATGTTCGGCTTGCAGGCACCAAACCTCCCGGTCGTGCCAATCACCGAGGGCATTTTGCGCCGCTTTCAGGCTCGCCATCGCGGCGGGAGAAAGGGGAAGGCGTTGCGGGTAGGCTTCGGCCGCGTAACGCAGGCGTTTAACCAGCAGCCGCAGACGGTGGCGATCGTAGCCGGTATCAGCCAACGCCCTGCGCAATTGCCGCTGCTGGCGCTGCAGGCGTCGGTTTACACGGTGTTTGGCGGCGCGTTGCGCGGTGCGGCGAAAGCGGTGCGGCCAGGCGTTCAATAGCGAAGGGAAGCTGATGAGCTGCGGGTTGGCGAGCAGTTGGCGGCAGCGGGCCTGAAAATCGTTCTGGCGCACGTTGGCCTGCCAATCCAGGTGATGGTGCGCCAGTTCGGCGATCAGCACCTCGAGATCGCGCAGCGGCGTCGTGAGCCTGCCCAACTGGGCGGCGGCCCGATCGAGCCGCATTGCGCCGGGGCAACCGTGCAACGGGCGCAGCAGGCTGCGGATACGGCGCAGACTGACGCGCAAATCGTGCAGCGCTTCGCTGTCCGGCGCCTGTTGCAGCCGCTGTAGCGCCTCGTTCAGCGCCGACTCGAGCCGGCGAAGCGGGGTGACAATATCCTCGACGAAAGCCATGTGCCGTTCCTGGAGAGAGCATCGCAACGATGCCTCCTTCAGTATGGCGCGTCGTTGCGGATTACGCCTTGATCAGCGCGCCGGCATAGTCCAGCTGCCGCCAGGCTTCATAAACCACCACCGCGACGGCATTCGACAGGTTCATGCTGCGGCTTTGCGCCTGCATCGGGATGCGGATTTTTTGCTGCGCGGGCAGCGCATCGAGGATGTCGGCGGGCAACCCGCGCGTTTCCGGGCCGAACAGCAGGTAGTCGCCGGCCTGATAGCTGACGGCGCTGTGCGCCGGCGTGCCTTTGGTCGTGAGAGCAAACAGCCGTTGCGGATCCTCGGCGGCGAGAAAAGCGGCGTAGTCGGCATGACGGTGGACGCGGGTGAACTCATGGTAATCCAGCCCGGCGCGGCGCAGACGCTTGTCGTCCCACGGAAAACCCAGCGGTTCGATCAGATGCAGATTAAAGCCGGTATTGGCGCACAGGCGGATGATATTGCCGGTATTGGGTGGAATTTCGGGTTCAAATAAAACGATGTTCAGCATGTTGCAGGCCCCTCGTGAACGAGGGGCGCAGGATAGCAAACTCTTACTGTTCTGTCTTAGACGATAGGCGTTGATGATGCAGCGGCAGCCACAGCACCAGCCGCAGACCGCCAAGCGGGCTGTCTTCGGCCTTCACCCAGCCGCGATGCTGATTGACCGCCGCCTCGACGATCGCCAGGCCAAGGCCGGTGCCGCCGGACTCACGGTCGCGCGCCTCATCGGTGCGGTAGAACGGGCGGAAAATCTGCTCGCGATCTTCGGCGCTGACGCCGGGGCCGTCGTCGTCAACCTGGATGGTCACGCCCTGATTGTCGGCGCTGAACGCCACGGCGATGCGGGTGTGCGAATAACGCAGGGCGTTTCGCACGATGTTTTCCAACGCGCTGTCCAGCGCGCTCGCGTTGCCGAACAGCGTCCACGGACCGGGCGGCGCAGCGATCTCCAGCTGCTTGCCCATCTGTTCCGCTTCGAAACGGGCGTTGTCCAGCACGTCGGCCCACAGTTCGCTGGCCTTCAGCTGCTCGCGCGCCAGCTCGCCCTTCTGCTGCCCGCGCGACAGCGCCAGCAGATCGTTGATCATCGAATCCAGCCGCTGCGCTTCGGTTTCGATGCGCGCCAGTTCGTGGCCTTCGCCGTGGCGGCGGCGCATCAGCGCGGTGGCCAACTGTAGGCGAGTCAGCGGCGTGCGCAGCTCGTGCGAGATGTCCGAGATCAGCCGCTGCTGCGCGTTCATCATGCGCTCCAGCGCGCTGACCATTTGGTTGAAGCTGGCGCCGGTAGCCAGGAACTCCTGCGGACCGGCCTCCAGCTCCGGATGCTGCTTCAGGTTGCCGCGCGCCACGTCATCGGCGGCGTTCTTCAGCTTGCGCGCCGGCTTCGCCAGGCTCCAGGCCAGCCACAGCAGCAGCGGGGCGCTGATCAGCATGGTGACGATCAGCAGCAGCAGCGGCCGGTCGAACATCAGGTTGATGAAATCGGATTGCGGGCTGTTGGCGGGACGGATCAGGTACAGCTGGTAGTTGTCTTCGCCGTCGCGTACCGCGAACGGCCCGACCAGCTCGACGCGGCCGTATTTTTTCTTCTTCGGATGATCCGAGTTATCGGATTGGCCGATGAAGTTGCGGACGATCTGCATTTCGTTGCGCTGCGCGCCGATCACCCGGCCTTCGCTGGTGACCAGCAGCAGGCGTTGGCCCGGCGGCGCCCATTTATCGATGGCGCGGAACAGGCGGCGCCACCACATCAGATCGTTGGCCGGATCGTTTTGCAGCTCGGCCTCAACGTGCTGTTCCAGCATCAACCCCTGCCGCTGCTCGCTGTCGAGCAGCGAGGTCATTTGGCGGGAGTCGAGCTTGGGCACCATCAGCACCAGCATTAGCACCAGGGCTAACGTGAACCAGAAAATGGCGAAGATGCGTGCCGTCAAACTGTTGATCATGTTGCAGATACCATCAAATAACCACGCCCGCGCAGGGTTTTGAACCACGGATGCCCGTCTTTGCGATCCGGCAGCTTACGCCGCAGGTTGGAGATGTGCATGTCGATGGCGCGATCGAACGGAGTCAGGCGTTTGCCCAGCACTTCCTGGCTCAGCAGTTCGCGCGATACCACCTGGCCGAGATGCTGCGCCAGCAGATACAGCAGGGTGAACTCGGTGCCGGTCAGATCCAGCACCTGGCCGTCGAAGCTGGCCTCCTGGCGGCCGGGGTTCAGCTGCAGGCCATCGACATCCAGCGTCGGGGCGCCGCTGTCGACCTGTTGCTGCTGTTCGCTCCAGTTGGAACGGCGCAGAATGGCGCGAATGCGCGCGACCAGCTCGCGATCGTTGAAGGGTTTCGGCAGGTAATCATCGGCGCCCAGCTCCAGGCCCAGCACGCGGTCCAGCTCGCTGCCGCGCGCGGTCAGCATGATGACCGGCGTCTGGTGATGTTGGCGCAGTTCTTTCAGCGTATCGATGCCGTTTTTCTTCGGCATCATGATGTCGAGCAGCAGCAGATCGACGGAGCTGTCCAGCAGCGACAACGCCTGCTCGCCATCGTGCGCGACGACGATATTAAAACCTTCCATTTCAAGCAGTTCTTTTAACAGCGAGGTCAACTCGCGGTCGTCGTCAACTAACAGAATCTTGTTCATTATGATTTACCTCCAGACGCAAAATACGTCATCAACTGTTGCCATTCCATGACTTTACGTAGTTTTACATGCACTGACGCAGGTTTTCAGGTGTGGCGGTACACTGCTCCTCGTTGATTCGCAAAGTGAGAAAGCTTGAGGAGTTGAAATGCGTAAGGTGACCGCATTAGTTATGGCATCACTGCTGGCAATTGGTTCGACCGCTGCCTTCGCTGCCGACACTATACCGGACACAGCCCAACCTCCCGGCAACGACGCGATGACCCGAATACCCGGCCAGCACCACATGTTCGACGGTGTCAGCCTCAGCGAACAGCAGCGCCAGCAAATGCGCGATTTGATGCGCCAGGCCCGGCACGATCTGCCTGGTGTCAATGTAGCTGAAATGGAAGCCATGCATAAACTGGTGACCGCAGAGAAATTTGACGAAGCCGCCGTGTACGCCCAGGCGGAAAAGATGGCCCAACAGCAGGTCAAGCGCCAGGTCGAAATGGCCCGGGTGCGCAACCAAATGTATAACCTGCTGACGCCAGAGCAAAAAAGTGTTTTAGACCAGAAACATCAGCAGCGCATGCAGCAGATGGAGCAACAAATTTCTGGTTTGCAGCAAGCTTCTGCCCAGAAGTGAAGTACGACTGAGTAGTCCCCTGTTTTTCCTTGCCATAGACACCATCCCTGTCTTCCCCGCCATGATGGCGGGGTTTTTTTTATCCGACATTTCGCTATATTGAGCGCCACACCTTTTGGCCGGGGCCCCTTATGGAACAGCGCTATGCACGCCTGGTAAAGTCCGCCGCGTTGGCCGCAACCGCGCTGGCGTCGTCGCTGCTGTTGATTAAAATCGTCGCCTGGTACCACACCGGTTCGGTCAGCCTGTTGGCGGCGCTGGTGGATTCGTTGGTCGATATCGCCGCCTCGCTGACCAACCTTCTGGTGGTGCGCTATTCGCTGCAGCCGGCCGATGCCGAGCACACCTTCGGCCACGGCAAAGCGGAATCGCTGGCGGCGCTGGCGCAAAGCATGTTTATTTCCGGCTCCGCCCTGTTTTTGTTCCTCACCGGCTTCCAGCACCTGTATGCACCGCAAACGCTGCGCGATCCCGGCGTCGGGGTCGTGGTGACGGTGATCGCGTTGGTCAGCACGCTGATTCTGGTCACCTATCAACGCTGGGTGGTCAGAAAAACGCGCAGTCAGGCCGTACGCGCAGATATGCTGCATTATCAGTCAGATGTCATGATGAATGGTGCTATTCTTATCGCTCTTGGGCTAAGCTGGTACGGCTTCCAACGGGCGGATGCGTTGTTCGCGCTGGGCATCGGCGTTTACATCCTCTATAGCGCGTTGCGCATGGGCTATGAAGCGGTGCAGTCGCTGTTGGATCGGGCGTTGCCGGATGACGAGCGCCAGGCGATTATCGCTGTGGTTTCCTCCTGGCCCGGCGTGAAAGGCGCACACGATCTGCGCACGCGTCAGTCGGGGCCGACGCGTTTCATCCAGCTGCATCTGGAGATGGAGGACACGCTGCCGCTGCGCGAGGCGCACCGGTTGGCCGATCAGGTGGAACAAGCCCTGCGGCAACGTTTTGCGGGGGCGGACGTCATCATTCACCTGGATCCGTGCTCCGTGGTGCCGCCGGGTAGGCAGGGGCATTGGGAGCTATAATCATATAGAGGCATAGCGCAACGTATTATCATGAATATCTGAGTTAGCTCAGCGTGCCATGCGGTGTTTTAACCGTTATATTGCGTGACTTGAATCAATTCAGCTGGGTGTTTTTGATATAATATCCAGCAATAAGCCGTAAAGCTGGTTTTCTGCAGCCGGAGAGGTTTCAAGACGATCGGCGGAGACAGAATTCTTAAGAAATTGCATCTATACAGTTCAGAGGTAGTCATGATCAAGAAAATCGGTGTACTGACGAGCGGCGGTGATTCGCCGGGTATGAACGCTGCAATCCGCGGCGTTGTGCGTTCTGCACTTTCAGAAGGTCTGGAAGTTTTTGGTATTTACGATGGCTACCTTGGCTTGTACGAAGATCGCATGGAGCAGTTGGACCGCTATAGCGTGTCCGACATGATCAATCGCGGCGGCACCTTCCTCGGCTCTGCCCGCTTCCCGGAATTCAGGGATGAAAACGTGCGCGCCAAGGCGATTGAAAACCTGAAGAATCGCGGTATCGACGCGCTGGTGGTGATCGGCGGCGACGGTTCCTACATGGGCGCCAAACGCCTGACGGAAGAAGGCTTCCCGTGCATCGGCCTGCCAGGCACCATCGATAACGATGTCGCCGGTACCGACTACACCATCGGTTACTTCACCGCACTGGAAACCGTGGTGGAAGCGATCGACCGCCTGCGCGATACCTCCTCGTCGCACCAGCGTATCTCCATCGTGGAAGTGATGGGCCGTTACTGCGGCGATCTGACGCTGGCGGCGGCGATTGCCGGCGGCTGCGAATTCATCGTGCTGCCTGAAATCGAATTTAATCGCGAAGATCTGGTGTGCGAAATCAAGGCCGGTATCGCCAAGGGCAAAAAGCACGCCATCGTGGCGATCACCGAGCACATCTGCGATATCGATGAGCTGGCGCGCCACATCGAGCAGGAAACCAAGCGTGAAACCCGCGCTACCGTGCTGGGCCACATTCAACGCGGCGGTTCACCGGTCGCCTATGACCGCATCCTGGCCTCGCGCATGGGCGCCTACGCCATCGAACTGCTGCTGCAGGGTTACGGCGGCCGCTGCGTCGGTATCCAGAACGAAAAAATGGTGCATCACGACATCATCGACGCGATCGAAAACATGAAGCGTCCGTTCAAGGGCGACTGGCTGGAAACGGCGAAAAAGCTGTACTGATTCGCCGCTCACCGCGCGCTGAAAGCCTCCGCTTGCGGGGGCTTTTTTATGCTCACCGGCGACATATTCCAGAATAATCTAGCCCAAAATTTTTTATTCTTTAATTGCCGGGAAAGTTTCTGGCAGGCTCTGATGCTAAATCAACCGATTGAGGTTGCGTTAATTTTCTGGGAGAGCCTGTCGATGCGTAAATGGGGTGTAGGTCTGACATTGGTGCTGTTGGCGTCCGGTGCCATGGCGAAGGATATTCAGTTGCTGAACGTGTCATACGATCCGACGCGTGAGTTCTATCAGGCTTACAACACGGCATTCAGCAAGCACTACCAGGCGGAAACCGGCGATAAGGTGACGGTGCGTCAGTCGCACGGCGGCTCCGGCAAACAGGCGACCTCGGTGATCAACGGCATCGAGGCCGACGTGGTGACGCTGGCGTTGGCCTATGACGTCGACGCTATCGCCGAACGCGGGCGCATTGAGAAAGACTGGATAAAACGCCTGCCGGACAACTCGGCGCCTTACACGTCGACCATCGTCTTCCTGGTGCGCAAAGGCAACCCGAAACAAATTCATGACTGGCCTGACTTGATCAAGCCGGGCGTGTCGGTGATCACCCCGAATCCGAAAACCTCCGGCGGCGCCCGCTGGAACTACCTCGCCGCCTGGGGCTACGCGTTGCATCACAACAACAACGATAAGGCCAAGGCGCAGGCGTTCGTCAAAGACCTGTACAAGAACGTAGAAGTGCTGGATTCCGGCGCGCGCGGCTCGACCAACACCTTCGTTGAGCGCGGCATCGGCGACGTGCTGATCGCCTGGGAAAACGAAGCGCTGCTGGCGGAGAAAGAGCTGGGCAAAGACAAGTTCGAGATAATCACCCCGAGCGAATCGATTCTGGCCGAACCGACGGTGTCGGTGGTGGATAAGGTGGTCGATAAACGCGGCACCCGCGACGTGGCGACCGCCTACCTGAAGTATCTGTATTCGCCGGAAGGGCAGACTATCGCGGCGCAGCACTATTATCGCCCGCGCGATGCGGCGGTGGCGGCCAAGTTCGCCGGCCAGTTCCCGCAGCTGAAGCTGTTCACCGTGGATGACACCTTCGGCGGTTGGACCGAAGCGCAGAAGGTGCATTTCGCCACCGGCGGCGTCTTCGACGAGATAAGCAAACGCTGATCCCGTTTGAGCGGCAATAAAAAACCCCGGCAAGCCGGGGTTTTTTTATGGCAAGCCTAAGACAATCAGGCTTTTTTCGCTGCGGCAGCGGCCTTGACGATCACGGCGAAAGCGTCGGCTTTCAGCGAGGCGCCGCCCACCAGCGCGCCGTCGATGTCCGGCTGGGAGAACAGCTCCGCGGCGTTCTTGTCGTTCACCGAACCGCCGTACTGGATGATGATTTCAGCGGCGACCGCGGCATCGTGTTTGGCGATGTGATCGCGGATAAATTTGTGCACGGCCTGCGCTTGCGCAGGGGTGGCGGATTTGCCGGTACCGATGGCCCAGACCGGCTCATAGGCGATCACGGTGCCTTTCATCGCCGGTGCGCCCAGCGTTTTCAGTACGGCGTCGATCTGGCGCGCACACACTTCTTCGGTTTTGCCCGCTGCGTTTTCCGCTTCGGTTTCACCGATGCACAGCACCGGGATCAGACCGGCTTCTTTCAGCACGGCGAATTTCTCGGCGATCACTTCGTCGCTTTCTTTGTGGTAGGTGCGACGCTCGGAGTGGCCGATGATGATGTACTGAGCGCCGACGTCTTTCAGCATGTTGGCGGAAACTTCACCGGTGAAGGCGCCGGACAGGTTAACGTCCACGTTCTGCGCGCCCAGCGCGATGCGGCTGCCGGCCAGCGCGTGCTTGGCCTGATCCAGATACATCACCGGCGGGGCGATGGCGACGCCACAGCCGTCAACGCTGCTCAGCTCATTGCGCAGACCGGCGATCAGTTCGTTGACCATGTGGGTGCTGCCGTTAAGCTTCCAGTTACCCATAACTAATGGATGACGCATGTTTTTTCCTCCAACTAGGGAACGCGAGAGTCGAAATGACAACTGCCGGACCGGCAGTTTACCTGCCCAACAGTATAGAGATCATTAAGCGCGAAGGCTTTGCTTTTCGTCATTAAATGCCGCGCCGTTACGGCTCGGAAAGCGCCAGCTTAATCGGTTCAACCGCGAAGGTGACCCCTTTATCGCCGTTGTCCGAGACGACATAGCGAATGGCGCCGACTTGCTGTTGGTAAAAACGCGATCCTTTGCCTTTTTCCAGCAGGCTGTTCACCTTGTTCTGACTCTGTTCCACCGTCAGCGCCGGTTCGAACTGACGCATCAGCGCCGCCATGTAGTTGATGGCGATGGTGCGCGCGGCTTTTTCTTCATTGGCCTGCTGCAGCGGCAGATGTGTGATCTGCAACGTTTTGATTTTACCGGTACCTTTCTCCAGTGCGGTGGAGGCGTACAGGTTTTCGTTGAGTTTACTGGCGGCGCGTGTCAGCAGCGGCGAATCGTCTTCGGCGGCGGGAATGGCGCGGAATTCGCCAATCGGCAGCTTCGGGTTGTCGCGGTTGTACTTTTCGCGGAATTTGATCACCGTCAGGTCGAACGTCGGCGCGCCGGCCAGCAGGTAAGGCGCGGTCGGTTTCGCTTCGGCGGCGGGCGGTTCGGCCCAGGCGCTGGCGGCGGCCTGCAGCAGGCAGGCGATGGCGAGGGTTTTTCTCAGCATGGCGTATGGCATCAAGGACAAAGATGGCTCCGATTAAAGCGATAACCCGCAGGCCTTGTCAAAGATCCCACACCATTATCGGTTCGCTGACGAGAAAGCTGTGCGGCGCGCCGCGTTATGCGAGGCGGAAAACTCGGCCCGGCAGCGCCTATGTTACACTGCGGCGCAGAATATGGGCAGGCTTAGAGCGCAGGAATCGATGACGTTACAACAGTGGTGTTTTTCTTTTAAGGGCCGCATCGGGCGGCGCGACTTCTGGATCTGGATGGGGCTGTGGCTGGTGCTGATGGCGGCGGCGTTTACGCTGGCCAACTATCAGCTGATCGCCATCCAATCCATCGCTTTCTTTATCGTGGCGCTGCTGTGGCCGACGGCGGCGGTGCTGGTCAAGCGCCTGCACGATCGCAACAAGGCCGGCTGGTGGGCGCTGCTGCTGATCCTGGCGTGGATGCTGGCGGCGGGGAACTGGCAGATGCTGGCACCGATCTGGCAATGGGGCGTCGGGCGTTTCATTCCGACGCTGATTATCGTGATGATGATGATCGATTTGGGCGCCTTCGTCGGCACGCCGGGAGACAATCGGTTCGGCCCGGAAGCCGAACCGGTGAAGTTCCGCTGATCCCCGCCGGGTTACCAGTAGTGTTCGCTGGTGATATGGCCCGGCTTGCGGCGCAGGTGCTTGCGCATCTGGCGTTGGTCTTTCAGCGTTTGCTGCGTATCTCGCACCATTTGCGGGTTGCCGCACAGCATCACGTGGCTGGTTTCGGCGTCGATGGTCAAGCCGATCGCCGCTTCCAGTCGGCCGTCCTCGATCAGCGCCGGCACGCGGCCGGTCAGTGAGCCGGGCGTCTCTTCACGGCTGACGACGGTCTGGATGCGCAGCTTGCCGTTGTAGCGTTGCTGCAGTTGCTGCATCAGCGGCAGGTAGCTCAGGTCGCGCGCAAAACGCGCGGCGTGCACCAGCACCAGGTTGTTAAAGCGCTCGAGGCCGGTGCCTTGCTGCAGAATCGATAAATAGGGGCCAATGGCGGTGCCGGTCGCCAGCATCCACAGCGTGTCGCAGTCGGGCACCTCGTCCAGCACGAAGAAGCCGGCGGCTTCTTTGGTCACCATCAGGTCCGATCCCGGCCGCAGCTGATTGAGGCGTGGGCTCAGTTTGCCTTCCGGCACCGTGACCAGATAGAACTCCAGGTTGGCGTCATCGGGGGCATTGACGTAGGAGTAGGCGCGCTGCACCCGTTCACCGTCGATCTCCAGCGCCAGCTTGGCGAATTGCCCGGCGGTGAAAGGATCGATGGGGGCATTGACCACCAGGCTGAACAGCCCGTCGGTCCATTGTTTTACCTGCGTAACCTTGCCGTTTACCCATTCAGCCATACTCTAAAGCTCCCGTGGTCGAATCAAATAAGCACAATGTCGTGAGCCGGAAATGGCGTGCGCGGTGCGCTCTACCCGGTAGTCGTTGCCGAACAGGCGGTGAAACAGCTGCAGCTCGGAATTGCACAGGCTGCTGCAGTTGGAACCGGCCACGCCGATCGGACAGTGGTTTTCCACCAGCAGCGCACCGTGCGGATGATCGAGCAATTCGGCCATGTAACCGTCGTGTTGCCGCAGGCGAACCAGGCGGGTTAGCCGATCCTGATGGCTGCGCTCGGCGGACAGCTCTTCGGCATAGCGCAGATAAAGCTGCTCTTCGCGCGCGATGAGCAACGGTTCCACGCCGGCGCCGCCAAACAGCTGCAGCGCGGATTCCCGCAGTCGCTCCTGATCGTCGGCCGTGTAGGCGTGCCCCCGCTCGGTCAGCGACCAGTAGCGCGTCGGGCGGCCGACCTTGCTGCGCGCTTCTTCGTAACAAACCAGCTCACGTTTTTCCAGGGATTGCAGATGTTGTCGGATGCCCATCGGCGTGATGTCCAGACGCTCCGCCAGCATTTTGGCGGAGTGCGGGCCGAGAGCCTTTAACTGCAATAAAATCAGCTCAGGTGTTTTCATGAACCAAATCCCTATGGTGTTATTTTATTTCAAGTTGATGAAAATAATTATCGATTAAATGCTAAAGCGCAGCTACTGCAAACGCGCTAATTTTTACCCCCAAAGCGTTAGACGTACAGTTTAATTTACGAGCCTGGTCGGGTTTGCTGCCAGTGTGACCTGGATCAATATTTGTCTGAAACTCGCTAAAAAAATCAGATTTGATTAGCTTATGCCGCCATAGAGGGCTGCTCGCCGTTCTGGCTGCTGCAACGGCCATACCGGGACGCTGTGACGAGTTGAAACGTTAACGAAGATAATGAGAAAACTAGAGAACTTTCACCTGCTGGTGATGCTTATCCTGTTGGTCGCCGTCGGTCAGATGGCGCAAACCATTTATGTTCCCGTTATTGCTGACATCGCTCACGATCTGTCGGTGCGCACCGGCGCCGTGCAGCGGGTGATGGCGGCGTATTTGCTGACCTACGGTTTCTCCCAGCTGATTTACGGGCCGATATCGGATCGTATCGGGCGTCGTCCGGTGATCCTGACCGGCATGATGATCTTCCTGGTGGGGGCGCTGGGCGCGCTGCTGTCCACCAACCTGACGATGCTGGTCGCCGCCAGCGCCATCCAGGGCATGGGCACCGGCGTGGCGGGCGTGATGGCGCGCACCATGCCGCGCGATCTGTATGCCGGCACCGCGCTGCGCTATGCCAACAGCCTGCTGAATATGGGGATTTTGGTCAGCCCGCTGTTGGCGCCGGTGATCGGCGGCGCGCTGGCGATGGTGTTCGGCTGGCGAGCCTGTTACGCCTTCCTGCTGGCGCTGTGCGCCTGCGTCGCCTTCGCGATGTTCCGCTGGCTGCCGGAGACCCGTCCGGTCCAGACAGAAAAACGCCGCATGCTGGCCAGTTTCCGCCAGCTGCTGAGCGACAGCACCTTCAGTTGCTATCTGGTGATGCTGATCGGCGCGCTGGCGGGGATTGCGGTATTTGAAGCCAGCTGCGGCGTGTTGATGGGCGGTGTGTTGGGGCTGAGCGGCCTGACCGTCAGTATCCTGTTCATTCTGCCGATCCCGGCGGCGTTTTTCGGCGCCTGGTACGCCGGGCGCGACGGCAAGACCTTCCACACCCTGATGTGGCATTCGGTGATTAGCTGCCTGCTGGCGGGAGCGATGATGTGGATCCCGGGCTGGTTTGGCGTGATGAACATCTGGACGCTGATCGTGCCGGCTGCATTGTTCTTCTTCGGCGCCGGCATGCTGTTCCCGCTGGCGACCACCGGGGCGATGGAGCCGTTTCCCTATCTGGCCGGCGCGGCGGGCGCGTTGGTGGGCGGCATGCAGAACATGGGCTCCGGTCTGGCGACCTGGCTTTCCGCCATGCTGCCGCAAACCGGGCAGTTCAGCCTCGGTTTGCTGATGTTCGCGATGGCGGTGCTGATCCTGCTGTGCTGGTGGCCGCTGTCCAACCGGATGCAGCATCAGGGACACACCGCATAACGACAGGGCGCCATTCGGCGCCCTGTTTCGTTACAGCAGAAACTCGTGCAGCGCCGGGTCTTTGCGATCCAGATAGTGGGTTGAACGGATACGGCGAAGGGTGCGCGACTTGCCGCGGATCAGTAACGTTTCGGTCGTGGCCATGTTGCCCTTACGGCTGATGCCCTCCAGCAAATCGCCCTTGGTGATGCCGGTAGCGGAGAAGATGACGTTGTCGTTGCGCGCCATCTGGTCCAGGCGCAAGACCTGACCGGCCTCGATGCCCATCTCACGGCAGCGCGCCAGCTCCTGCTCGCCGAGGCGGCGGTTCTCGGGGCTGTCGCCTTTCACTTCATGGCGCGCCAGCAAACGCGCCTGCATGTCGCCGTCCAGCGCGCGGATCACCGCGGCGGAGATCACCCCTTCCGGCGCGCCGCCGATGCCGTACATCACATCGACTTCGCTTTCCGGCATGCAGGTGAGAATGGAGGCCGCCACGTCGCCGTCAGGAATGGCGAACACCCGCACGCCCAACTGCTGCATCTGCGCGATAACGCCGTCGTGGCGCGGTTTGGCCAACACGATGACCGTCAGCTGTGACAAGGGTTTGTCCAGCCGCGCGGCGACGTTTCGCAGGTTCTCCGCCAGCGGCAGATTGAGATCGATGGCGCCGCGCGCCGCCGGGCCGACCACCAGCTTCTCCATGTACATGTCCGGCGCGTGCAGGAAGGTGCCGCGATCGCCCACCGCCAAGACCGCCAGCGCGTTGGACTGGCCCATGGCGGTCATGCGGGTGCCCTCGATCGGATCGACCGCGATGTCGACCGCGTCGCCTTGGCCGCTGCCGACCTGCTCGCCGATATACAGCATCGGCGCTTCGTCGATCTCGCCTTCGCCAATCACGATGCGGCCATCGATATCCACCTTGTTGAGCATGATGCGCATGGCGTGGACCGCCGCGCCGTCGGCGGCGTTCTTGTCGCCGCGTCCCAGCCATTTGTAGCCCGCCAGCGCGGCGGCTTCGGTAACGCGGGAAAATTCGATGGCTAATTCACGTTTCATGGCAAACCTGTCTGTGAGAAAGGGAAGAAAATATCGGCAAAGTCTATCACAGCGCGGCGGCGGCGGGGCGGGGCAAAAAAAAAGCGCCGCCCGCAGGCAGCGCAATTTGGGGGTAACGGCAAGGCTGGGTTTAATCGTGATCTTCCCATGCCTGCGCGCGAGCCACCGCTTTTTTCCAGCCGCTGTAGCGGTAGTTGCGTTCGGTGGTTTCGATGCTTGGGCGGAATTCACGCTCAATCACCGCTTTGCTCTTCACTTCATCCAGATCGTTCCAGTAGCCGATGGCCAGGCCCGCCAGGAACGCGGCGCCCAACGCCGTCGATTCACGCACTTCAGGGCGCTCTACGCGGGTGCCGAGGATATCGGACTGGAACTGCATCAGGAAGTTGTTGGCGACCGCGCCGCCGTCCACGCGCAGCGATTGCAGGCGGGTGTTGGCGTCGGCCTGCATGGCGTCCAGCACGTCGCGCGTCTGGAAGGCGATGGATTCCAGCGTGGCGCGGATGATGTGGTTACTGTTGGCACCGCGGGTCAGGCCGAAGATGGCGCCGCGGGCATACGGATCCCAGTAGGGCGCGCCCAGGCCGGTGAAGGCCGGCACCACATAGACGCCGTTGCTGTCTTTCACCTTGGTGGCGAAATATTCGGAGTCGGCGGCGTCGCTGATCAGTTTCAGCTCGTCGCGCAGCCACTGGATAGACGCACCGCCGATGAACACCGCGCCTTCCAGCGCATAGTTCACTTCGCCGCGCGGGCCGCAGGCGATGGTGGTCAGCAAACCGTTTTTCGAGCGCACCGCTTCTTTGCCGGTGTTCATCAGCAGGAAGCAGCCGGTGCCGTAGGTGTTCTTCGCCATGCCCGGTTGAACGCACAGCTGGCCGTACAATGCCGCTTGCTGGTCGCCGGCGATACCGGCGATAGGAATACGCGTGCCGCCCTTGCCGCCGATGTTGGTCTGGCCGTATACCTCGGAGGAAGGACGGACTTTCGGCAGCATGGCGCGCGGAATGTCCAGCACTTCCAGCATGCGTTCGTCCCAGTCCAGCTCGTGGATGTTGAACATCATGGTGCGTGAGGCATTGGTGTAATCGGTGACGTGTACGCGCCCCTGGGTCATCTTCCACACCAGCCAGGTATCGACGGTGCCGAACAGCAGTTCGCCGCGCTTGGCGCGCTCGCGGGCGCCTTCGACGTTGTCCAGGATCCATTTCACCTTGGTGCCGGAGAAGTAGGGGTCAACCACCAGGCCGGTGTTGTGACGGATGTACTCTTCCAGGCCGTCGCGCTTGAGCTTCTCGCAGATGTCGGCGGTGCGGCGGCACTGCCAGACGATGGCGTTGTAGACCGGCTTGCCGGTCTCTTTTTCCCAGACGATGGTGGTTTCGCGCTGGTTGGTGATGCCGATACCGGCGATCTGATCGGAATTGATGTCGGCCTTCGCCAGCACTTCTACCAGCGTCGAGCTTTGCGACGCCCAGATCTCCATCGGGTCGTGCTCAACCCAGCCGGCCTTTGGATAGATCTGCGGGAATTCGCGTTGCGATACCGCAACGATGTTGGCGTCGTGATCGAGCACGACGGCGCGTGAGCTGGTGGTCCCTTGGTCGAGTGCGACAATGTATTTTTTTTCTACAGTCATGGTAATTATCCTGCTGTTGTTAACCGTTTAAAACTGCACCCATCACGCTTTACGCTGCTGGGTCTTGGCGTCGGGCTCTTCTTCCGTCACGCAGACGTCGCACGGCAGGTGGCGGCCAATCAGCGCGCGGTAACCGAAAGCGCCCAGGCCACAGCCGACGATAGGGGCGAAGATCGGCACCAGGAAGTACGGGATGTCGCGCGCGCCGGTGAAGGCGACTTTGCCCCAGCCGGCCAGGTAGGCGAACAGTTTCGGCCCGAAGTCACGCGCCGGGTTCAACGCAAAGCCGGTCAATGGTCCCATGGAGGCGCCGATCACGGCAATCAGAATACCGATCAGCAGCGGCGCCAGCGGGCCGCGCGGAATGCCGTTGCCGTCGTCGGTCAGCGCCAGGATCAGGCACATCAGGATCGCAGCGATCACCATTTCTACCAGGAAGGCCTGGCCGACGGAGATGTGCGCGTTAGGGTAAGTCGAGAAGATGCCGGCCAGTTCAAGGCTTTCGTTGCTGCCGCGCACCATATGGTGAGCCGCTTCGAAGTCGAAGAACAGGTTGTAGTACAGCCCGTAGACCAGGGCGGCGGCGCAGAAGGCACCGGCGATCTGCGCAATGATGTAAGGCACCACTTTGCGCCCGTCGAAGCAGGCGAACAGCCACAGGGCGAGGGTGACCGCCGGGTTGAGATGCGCGCCGGAAATGGCGGCGGTCAGATAGATGGCCATGGCGACGCCGAGGCCCCAAATGATGCTGATTTCCCACTGGCCGAAGCTGGCGCCCGCCAGTTTCAGTGCGGCAACGCAGCCTACGCCAAAGAAGATCAGCAGCGCCGTGCCGAGAAACTCGGCGATGCACTGGCCTTTTAATGTCGGACTGGTGGTTTGGCTCATAATGTTGGTGTCCTGCAAAACGGCGGTTGTTGGTTTATAGGCTCAGCCAGGTATACATCTGACCTATGGGCACAGTTTTTTTCATCTCGTCCAATTATTGAATGAGGACGTGATGTAAATTTATCGTTAACGAACATAAACGAGAAATAGCGAAATCAAAATGTGTGTGGCGCGTCATAAAATTGAGCGATTTCGCGTCGTTCAGTGTTCTTTCTGAGCCATAAAAGTGTGATCTGACCAGTGGTTTGGCGAGGGGCGTTAACAACTCGCGGCGGCGGCGGCGGGGATTTTCAGTTTTTACTGATGGCGAGGGCAGGAAAATTGCAACAGACTGCGCGATGATCCGGTATGTTGCTAGACAGGCGGAGACTGGCTACTTACAATCGTTTTTAACGAATCGAGACTGGCGCGCCTTCCGTAACGGCGCGCGTCACTGAGCGCGATGCAATATTCGCAGTAGCTGCAGCCGACGTTGCGGCCGCTACTTATAGATGTACGCCTTGCTATCATGAGGGGACTGAAGCATGTCATTTGAAGTATTTGAGAAACTGGAAGCAAAAGTACAGCAGGCGATTGATACCATCACCTTGTTGCAGATGGAAATTGAAGAGCTGAAAGACAAAAACAACTCTCTGTCGCAGGAAGTGCAGGCTGCCTCCGGCAACCACGAAGCGCTGGTGCGCGAAAACCAACAGCTGAAAGAAGAACAGCACGTATGGCAAGATCGCCTGCGCGCGCTGCTGGGCAAAATGGAAGAGGTTTGATTCCTTACGCCATGCAGCAACGAAAAGGGCGCCTGAGGCGCCCTTTTTCATGTCCGAAAATCACTCGATGTCGAGCGGGTCTTCGGAGAGGATGATGCCGGTGTTGTCGGCATACAGGTGGTCGCCGGAGAAGAAGGTGACGCCACCGAAGTTGACGCGGATATCGCTTTCGCCCACGCCTTCGCTTACGGCACCCGCCGGGATCGCCGCCATCGCCTGAATGCCGATGTCGAGCTCTTCCAGATCGTCCACCTGGCGCACCGCGCCGTACACCACGATGCCTTCCCATTCGTTCTGGGCGGCCAGGCGCGCCAGTTCGGCGTTGATCAGCGCCCGGCGTACCGAACCGCCACCGTCGACCAACAGCACGCGGCCGCGACCGTTTTCTTCAAGCAGATCGAATAACAGGCCGTTATCCTCAAAGCATTTCACCGTGGTGATCTGCCCGCCAAATGAAGTACGCCCGCCAAAATTGGAGAACAGAGGTTCAACAACGTTCACCTCTTCATGATAGATGTCGCAAAGTTCGGAAGTATCGTATTTCATAGGATTTTACGTCTGTTTGCCGCAGGAATGTTCAGTATATCCCTTTATTCGCCCTGTTGGCAAAATCATCAGTTTTTAACTGAGCGCCACGCCGATGGCGAACAGCAGGTTGGCCAGCAACGCCGCCTTGACCATATGCTCCAGCATCGGCCGCATGCCGACCGGCGTCGGATCGCGCAGCACGCGCAGGCCGTGGCGCACCAGCAGCGGGATCGCCAGCACGAACAGCCAACCCCACGGGCTGTGGAGGTTGAACAGCGTGAACAGCGCGAAACACAGCACCGCGCTGCCGAGCAGCAGGGCGTGGTAAATGCGCGCCTTGTGCGGGCCGAGACGCACCGCCAGCGTATTCTTGCCGTTTTCGCGATCGCTTTCGATATCGCGCAGATTGTTGATGTTGAGCACCGCCGTCGCCAGCAGGCCGCAGGCGGTGGCCGGCAGCATCACGACGCTGTCGAAGGTATGCGTCTGCAAATAGTAGGTGCCGGCCACGCTCAGCCAGCCGAAGAACACCAGCACCGAGATGTCGCCCAGCCCCAAATACCCGTAGGGTTTGTTGCCGACGGTGTAGGTGATGGCCGCCACGATAGACAGCCCGCCCAGCACCAGGAAGCCCACCACGTCGCTGGGTTGCTCGCAGGCGACGGCGATCAGCGAACAGCCGGCGATGGCGATCAGCACTACCGTCACCACCAGCGCCCGTTTCATCTGCGCCTGGGTGATCATGCCCTTTTGCATGCCGCGCAACGGCCCGATGCGATCTTCTTTGTCGCTGCCTTTGACCGCATCGCCGTAGTCATTCGCCAGGTTGGAGAGGATCTGCAGCAGACCGGCGGTCACCAGCGCCAGCAGCGCCACTTCAGGTTTCAGGCTGCCGTGCCAGGCGGCGATCGCCGAGCCGACCACGATGGAGGCAAAGGCCAACGGCAGGGTGCGGGGGCGTAGACTTTCGAGCCAGGCGGAAATCGGGGTGGTGGAGGTTGATGAGCTCATGTTTCGCTTCTGTCAGTAAGTTGCGGTGTCCGTTAGAAATAATTGTGGGAGGCAATGCCTCCCACACAGATGACTGACAAGACAATGATTGAGCGATTATAGGATAAAACGACTCAAATCTTCATCCGCCACCAGTTCATCCAGATGACTGCGCACGTAATCCGCATCAATTGTAATGGATTGGCCATTAATTTCACTCGCATCGTAGGAAATATCTTCCATCAGACGCTCCAGCACGGTGTGCAGACGACGCGCGCCGATGTTCTCGGTGCTTTCGTTGACCTGCCACGCGGCTTCGGCGATGCGGCGGATGCCGTCGGCGGTGAACTCGATATTGACGCCTTCGGTGCCCATCAGCGCTTTGTACTGTTCGGTCAGCGACGCGCTCGGCTCGGTCAGGATGCGCTCGAAGTCTTCGGTGGTCAGCGCCTGCAGCTCAACGCGGATCGGCAGACGGCCCTGCAGTTCCGGGATCAGATCCGACGGATTGGCGGTCTGGAACGCGCCGGAAGCGATGAACAGAATGTGGTCGGTTTTCACCATGCCGTGCTTGGTGGACACGGTGCACCCTTCCACCAGCGGCAGCAGATCGCGCTGCACGCCTTCGCGGGAAACGTCCGGGCCGGAGCTTTGGCCGCCGCGCTTACAGATTTTGTCGATCTCATCGATAAACACGATGCCGTGCTGCTCAACCGCTTCGATCGCCTGCTCTTTCAGCTCTTCCGGGTTCACCAGCTTGGCGGCTTCTTCTTCCACCAGCAGCTTGAAGGCTTCTTTGATCTTCAGCTTGCGCGGTTTTTGCTTTTGGCCGCCGAGGTTCTGGAACATCGACTGCAGCTGGTTGGTCATCTCCTCCATGCCCGGAGGCGCCATGATTTCCACGCCCATCGGCGCGGCGGCCAGATCGATTTCGATCTCTTTGTCATCCAGCTGGCCTTCGCGCAGCTTCTTGCGGAATGCCTGGCGGGCGGCGGACGGTTCCTGGCCTTCTTCCGGCTGGCCCCAGTTGTTTTTGGCCGGCGGGATCAGCACGTCGAGAATGCGCTCTTCGGCCAACTCTTCGGCACGGGTGCGGTTTTTCTCGATCGACTGCATGCGCACCATTTTGATGGCGGCATCGGTCAGATCGCGAATGATGGAGTCCACTTCTTTGCCCACATAGCCCACTTCGGTGAACTTGGTGGCTTCAACCTTGATGAACGGCGCGTTGGCCAGCTTCGCCAGACGGCGGGCGATTTCGGTTTTACCGACGCCGGTCGGGCCGATCATCAGAATGTTTTTCGGGGTCACTTCGTGACGCAGCATCTCGTTGAGCTGCATCCGGCGCCAGCGGTTGCGCAGGGCAATGGCGACAGCGCGTTTGGCCTTGTTTTGGCCAATGATATAGCTGTCCAGTTCGCTGACGATCTCGCGCGGGGTCATTTCAGACATGGTATTCGATCCTTACGCTTTGGAAGGCAATTCTTCAATGGTGTGGAAATGGTTGGTGTAAATACAGATGTCGCCGGCGATGTTGAGGGATTTCTCAACGATGTCGCGGGCGCTCAGCTCGGTATTTTCCAACATGGCGCGGGCGGCGGCCTGGGCGTACGGGCCGCCGGAGCCGATGGCGATCAGATCGTTTTCCGGCTGCACCACATCGCCGTTGCCGGTGATGATCAGCGAGGCGGTTTCATCGGCGACCGCCAGCAGCGCTTCGAGCTTGCGCAGCATGCGGTCGGTGCGCCAGTCTTTCGCCAGCTCGACGGCGGCTTTCACCAGGTGGCCCTGATGCATTTCCAGTTTGCGTTCAAACAGTTCAAACAGCGTGAAGGCGTCAGCGGTGCCACCGGCGAAACCGGCGATCACTTTGTCGTTATACAGGCGACGCACTTTCTTGACGTTACCCTTCATCACCGTATTACCCAGGGTTGCCTGGCCATCACCACCGATGACGACCTGGCCTTTGCGGCGTACGCTTACAATTGTTGTCACGAGCAGACCCTCGTTAAAGACGGAAAGAAGTCCCCGCAGCGCCTGCTTTCGCAGACGCTACGAGGCATATTGAGAGTATAGATGGGGGGGGATTGACGCTTTTCAACCCCCAACGGAGAGGGGAATGCAACTCGACATGCCGACGCCCTTCAGGCGCGAAAGGGTTTTGTCCGCTGCGGCGCGGCTGCTGTAGGGGCCGAGCACCACGCGATTCCAACCGCCACCGGCGGTGATGCGGCTCTCGATGCCCTCGAACGCCAGGCGCGCACGTACGGATTCAGCCTGATCGGTGGCGCGGAACGAACCGCATTGCACCATCCACTTCTGTTTCGATTCCGGTTTGGTGTCCTGCTTGGCCGTTTCCTGTTTCACTTCCGGTTTGGGCTCCGGCTTCGGTTGCGGCTTCGGCTCAGGCTGTTTCACCTGCGCCGGCGGCGGGGTGACTTGCTTCGGCTGCTGGTGCTGCTGCACCGGCGCGGTGGCGGCCCCGTTGTTGAACGGGTTGCGCGGCGCCTGAGTGACCTGCTGCTGTTGCTGTACCGGCTGCTGCTGCATTTGCGGTTGTTGCATCTGCTGCTGGCGGTTGCCGCGCGCGTTGGCCTGGCCCGGATCGTTATACGGCACTTCATTCAGCTGCGTCGGGCGCTGTTGCATGTCGGCCTGCATCTGCTCCAGCAGTTGCCGTTGTTCGGCGGTCAGCTGAGTTTTGGAATTGAGCTCGCCGCCGGCCGTCGGTTCGGTCGGGGTTTGCACGCCGATCTGTCGGTTTTCCAGCTCTTTGATATAGCGCCAGCGCTCTTCCGGCTTCGGCGGCAGGCCGTTGCCTGGGCGAGTGGTGTGCGCAGGCAACAACGGCGCGTCTTCCGGCTTGTTGTGCGTAATGAAATAGAGGCCACCGACAAAGACAACCAGCAACGCGACGGCTAACGCCAGCACGGTTTTGGAAACCTTCGGAGAACTGCGTTTTTTACGGCTGGGGGTTTTGCGCTTAGCTCCTGCTGCGCGCCCACGGCTTACATAGTCTTTTTGTGCCACTATTATTCCGCTGTGTCCTGATGAGAGGATAAGTCCGTCATGTTACTGAACCCTAAAATATTTGACTAGCGTTTCGGAGCAGCGGTGCTGCCTCTGATAATCAATTCACTGTCCAAGAGTCGGGAGCCGCTGGCCACCGTCTGGCCGTTCAACTGCTCCAACAGCAACAACATCGCCTGCTGGCCGATCTGGAAGCGCGGCTGCGCCACCGTGGTCAGCGGCGGATCGCAATACTGCGCCAGCTTGAGGTCGTCAAAGCCGACGATCGACAGATCCTGCGGTACCCGCAGCCCCATTTTCTTCGCCTGGGACAGCACGCCGATCGCCATGACGTCGCTGTGGCAGAACACCGCCGTCGGCGGTTTCGGCTGAGCCATCAACTGGGTCAGCGCTTGCGCGCCGGCTTCGTAGGTAAAATCACCCCGGGTAATATAGCTGCTTTCGACGGTAATGCCATTACGGCGTAGCGCTTGAACATAACCTTGCAGCCGATAATGGCTCAGCGGCATCTGTTCCGGCCCGGCGACGCAGGCGATCTGCCGGTGCCCCAATTGATGCAAATAATGCACGGCTTCAAAGGCGGCGGTCAGGTTGTCGATATGCACCGTCGGCAGTTCCAGCTCGGGCGCGAACTCATTGGCCATCACCATCGGCGGCAGGTTGCGCTGCTCTTCCTTGCTGGCGTCGAACGGTAGATTAGAGCCCAGCAGCAGCATGCCGTCGATCTGTTTGGTGATGATCAGATTGACGAAGGTGCGTTCTTGCTGGTTCTGCTGCGCGCAGTCGCCGATCAGCACCAGATAGCCTTGTTGGGCGGCGGTCTGTTCGATCCCCTGGATCACATCCGCGAAAAACGGATCGCAGATGTCGGGCACGATCACCAGGATGGTGCGAGATTCGTTGCGTTTGATATTGCGTGACAGAGCATGAGGAGAATAACCCACGGCCAGCACGGCCTGTTCCACTTTCTGACGCGTTGGCGTTGACACCTTTTCCGGATTCATCAGCGCACGCGATACGGTAGCCGTTGAAACGCCCGCCATTTCGGCGACGTCTTTCATGGTCGCCATGGATAACTCTTTCTTGTGTTCCAACGCCTTTCTCCTTGCGTCAGCCCCATGCCGACGCCACTACTGCTGTTTGCTCACAATGTCCGGCATGCGGTGGCGGGATTGTTGTCATTGAGCGCCACTCGCGTTCGAGCACTCCGTCGCGCTGCGATGTGGCGACAAAATTTGCCCTCGCAGACATTCTAAACAGAATACGCCCCGCCTTTGTTACCTAATTTGCATAAAAAATGTGACCTGAGAAGGTTTTTTAGCGTTCACTCGCAATTTAAAGGGTAAACGTTTGCATGACGGCAGCTAAATCGGACTTTTCCGGGATCAGCTGTCGATCGGATCGACATCCAGCGTCCATTTCACCTTGCGCGTTTGCGGCAGGGTGCCGATCAGCGGCAGCGAGCTTTTCATCAGCTGTTGCAGGACGCGCCGTGTCGGATGCTGCAGCAGCAGCTGCCAGCGGAAACGGCCGCCGCGTTTGGACTGCAGCGCCGGCACCGGGCCCATCACCCACAGCGAATCGTCCTTAAGCGGACTGGCTTCCAACAGATTGCGCAGCTGCTGCAGGAACAGCGGGGCCTGTTGGTTATCGTGATCTTCGGCGCGCACGATGATGTGGCTGGTGTAGGGCGGTAGAAACACGCTGTTGCGCTCCGCCAGCGTCTGTTTGGCGAAGGCGTCGTAACCTTGTTGCAGCAGCACCTGCAATAACGGGTGCTCCGGGTGGTGGGTTTGCAGCAGCACTTCACCCTGTTTGCCCGCTCGCCCCGCGCGCCCGGAGACCTGGGTATAGAGCTGAGCAAAACGCTCGGCGGAGCGGAAGTCGGCGGAGAACAGCGCGCCGTCCACGTCCAGCAACGCCACCAGCGTGACGTCGGGAAAATGGTGGCCCTTGGCCAGCATTTGCGTGCCGATCAGAATGCGCGCTTCGCCGCGATGAATATCCGCCAGATGCTGCTCCAGCGACCCTTTGCGGCTGGTGGTGTCGCGATCGATGCGGGTGATCGGCGTGTCGGGGAACAGCGGCGCCAGCTCATGTTCCAGCTGTTCGGTGCCGACGCCGACCGATACCAGGTGGGTGGAGCCGCACTGCGGGCATTGGTGCGGCACCGGTCGCTGGCTGTCGCAGTGGTGACAGCGCAGCTGGCGCTGATGCTGGTGGAAGGTGTAATAGTGATCGCAGCGCTGGCATTCGGCGATCCAGCCGCACTCGTGGCACAGCAGCGCCGGGGCGTAACCGCGGCGGTTGAGGAACAGCATCACCTGATTGCCGGCTTTTAAATGGTGCTGCATGCTTTTCAAAAGCGGCTGCGACAGGCCGACCTTCAGCGGCAACCCTTTCAGATCGATCAGATGCTGCGCCGCCGGTTTGGCGTTGCCCGCGCGCTGGGTGAGCTTCAACTGGCGATATTTGCCCAGCTGCACGTTGTGCAGTGTTTCCAGTGCCGGCGTGGCGGAGCCCATCACCATCGGGATATCTTCTTCCCGGGCGCGGAACACCGCCAGATCGCGGGCGTGGTAGCGCCAGCCTTCCTGCTGTTTATAAGAGCTGTCGTGCTCTTCGTCGATGATGATAACGCCCAGTTGCCGGAACGGCGTGAACAGCGCCGAGCGGGTGCCGATGACGATAGCGGCTTCGCCGCTGCGCGCGCGCAGCCAAACCGCCAGCCGTTCGCTGTCGTTCAGCCCGGAGTGCAGCACGTCCACCGGCGCGTTGAAGCGCTCGCGAAAGCGGGCGATGGTTTGCGGCGTCAGGCCGATTTCCGGCACCAGCACCAGCGCCTGCCGGCCTTTGGCCAACACGTTTTCCAGCACGCTGAGATACACCTCGGTCTTGCCGGAGCCGGTGACCCCGGCCAGCAGCCAGGCGGCAAACTGCTCATCTTCGCTTCGGATCGCCCCGACGGCGGTGGCCTGTTCGGTATTCAGCCGCAGCCGCTCGCCGAGCACCGCAAAGTTGGGGCGCCAGTCCTGCGTGGCCGCGACCTGAGCGCGCAGATCGATCAGCCCTTTGGCGCGCAGCGCCTGCAGGGCGCTTTCCGTCAGCTCAAGCTGGCTGACCTGATGGCGATAGACCGGGCGTTGCAACAGCGCCGCCAGCGCCTGCTGCTGTTTCGGCGCGCGTTTCAGGCTTTCGGGCGGCGTGGCGCGCCCCTCTTCGGTGGCGAACCACTGCCACAGCGGCGCGGCCTCGGCCGGTTTGCCTTGGCGCAGCAGGATCGGCAGCGCGTGGAACAGCACTTCGCCGATGGGATAGTGGTAGTAATCGCTGGCCCAGCGCAGGATGCGCCACAGGCTGGGGGAGAACAGCGATTCCGTGTCGATCACGCTGTCGATCGGTTTGAGCTTGTCCAACGGCAGTTCGCTGGTGTCGCTGCAGCCGGTGACGATGCCGATTGCATGCTGCCTGCCCCAGGGCACGCCCACGCGCGCGCCGGCCACCGGCTGCATGCCGGGCGGCAGCAGATAGTCGAAGGTGCGGGCGAGGGGGACCGGCAAAGCAACGTGTACGACGGGCATGATCTCATCCAAATTGAAAAAAAGTGGGCATCAGTTTACACGGCGCATCGGCAAATGTACGGTTCCGATTGCGCGCCCCGACTAATGCTGTATAATTTGCCGCCTTTGGTATAATTCGATACCAAAATTCTATTATCAACCACGTGTGGTGTCTGGCGAAACAGGGCTGGATAGCGACACGGCCTTAACTGAGGTTTCCCATGAAACAAGGTATCCACCCAAAATACGAAGAAGTTACTGCTAACTGCTCTTGCGGTAACGTGATGAAGATCCGCTCCACCGTGGGCCACGATCTGAACCTGGACGTTTGTGGCGCATGCCACCCGTTCTACACTGGCAAGCAGCGTGATGTTGCTACCGGTGGCCGCGTTGACCGCTTCAACAAGCGTTTCAGCGTACCAGGCGCTAAGAAATAAGATTTCTTATCGACCGATGAAAAAGGCGCCCTGGGCGCCTTTTTTCTTTTCTGCCGCCGGCGTTCGCCGGGCGGTTCTCAATATTCCCAGGTATCGGGATCGACACCCAGTTCGCGCATCAACGCTTTTGCGGCTTCCGGGATTTCATCGCTGCGCTCTTTGCGCAGGTCTTCATCGTTCGGCAGCGGCTGGCCGGTAAAGGCATGCAGAAACGCTTCGCACAGAAGTTCGCTGTTGGTGGCGTGGCGCAGGTTGTTCACCTGGCGACGGGTCCGTTCGTCGGTGAGGATTTTCAGGACCTTCAGCGGAATGGATACCGTGATCTTTTTGACTTGCTCGCTTTTTTTACCGTGTTCAGCGTAAGGGCTGACATACTCGCCGTTCCACTCAGCCATGGGACACCTTAACTTTGTCAGAAAAATTACAAAATTCTAAAAACCGGCCAATTATGCCCGATCTTCACTGTTCTCACTAAATAAATGTCAATTTTACGCGACCAGGGTCACTGAATGCCCCGCTTCGGCCAGGCATTGCCGCTTAACATCTTATCGTCATGTCATATCGGCATAATTTTAGCGGGTATTGTGTCATTGCTCAATCTATACGCAAAGAAGTTTAGATGTCCAGATGTATTGACGTCTATCAATCCTGCGATTACTCTTTAGGCCTCATTCACCGAACCGAGAGCCGAGCGAGCCCATGACGCGTAAACCAGCCACGATTGCCGTACGCAGCGGCCTGAACGACGACGAACAGTACGGCTGCGTTGTCCCGCCGATTCATCTGTCCAGCACCTATAACTTTACCGACTTCAATCAACCCCGAGCTCATGACTACTCGCGCCGCGGCAACCCGACGCGCGACGTGGTGCAGCGCGCGTTGGCGGAGCTGGAAGGCGGCGCCGGCGCGGTGATGACCGGCAGCGGGATGTCGGCGATCCATCTGGTGACCACCGTACTGCTGAAGCCCGGCGATCTGCTGGTGGCGCCGCACGACTGTTACGGCGGCAGCTATCGGTTATTCGACAGCCTGAGCAAGCGCGGCGCTTATCGCGTGCTGTTCGTCGATCAAGGCAATGAGGCCGCCCTGCAACAGGCGCTGGCGCAAAAGCCGAAGCTGGTGTTGATAGAAAGCCCCAGCAATCCGCTGCTGCGGGTGGTGGACATCGCGGCGATCTGCGCTGCCGCGCACGCGGCGGGCGCGTTGACGGTGGTGGACAACACGTTCCTCAGCCCGGCCCTGCAACAGCCGATCGAACTCGGTGCCGATCTGGTGGTCCATTCTTGCACCAAATACCTGAACGGGCATTCGGACGTGGTGGCCGGCGCGGTGATCGCCAAAGATCCTGAGCTGGCGGTCGAGCTGGCCTGGTGGGCGAACAACATCGGCGTGACCGGCGGCGCGTTCGACAGCTATCTGTTGCTGCGCGGCATGCGCACGTTGTCGCCACGCATCAAGGCGGCGCAACAAAACGCTGAAGCGATTGTTGACTATTTACAGCAGCAACCGCTGGTGAAAAAGCTGTATCATCCCTCCCTGCCGGAGAATCCGGGGCATGAGATCGCCCGTCGTCAGCAGCGCGGTTCCGGCGCGATGCTGAGTTTTGAACTGGACGGCGATGAAGCGGTGCTGCGCCGTTTTCTCTCTGCCCTTGAGCTGTTTACTCTGGCAGAATCGTTGGGCGGCGTAGAAAGCCTGATCTCGCATGCAGCGACCATGACTCACGCCGGCATGGCGGCGGAGGCGCGGGCAGCGGCCGGCATCTCCGAGAGCCTGCTGCGCATTTCCGTGGGTATTGAAGACAGTGAAGATTTGATTGCCGATCTGGAACGCGCTTTCCAGGCGGCGGCAACGAGGTAAGCATGAATGCAATTGCTGTAGCAGGGCCGGTGAGCGGGCGTCAACTGCACAAGTTTGGCGGCAGCAGTCTGGCGGATGTGAAGTGTTATCTGCGTGTGGCCGGGATTATGGCGGAATACAGCCAGCCGGGCGACATGATGGTGGTATCGGCCGCCGGCAGTACCACCAACCAGTTGATCAACTGGCTGAAGCTCAGCCAGAGCGATCGCCTGTCTGCGCACCAGGTGCAGCAGACGTTGCGTCGTTATCACAGCGATCTTATCAGCGGCCTGTTGCCGCCGGAAAGCGCCGAGCCGCTGATCGCCGAGTTCATTCAGGATCTGGAACGCCTGGCGGCGCTGCTGGACGGCAATGTCGACGAGGTGTGCTACGCCGAAGTGGTCGGGCACGGCGAGATTTGGTCGGCGCGCCTGATGGCGGCGGTGCTCAACCACCTGGACATGCAGGCGGCCTGGCTGGATGCGCGTGACTTCCTGCGCGCCGAGCGCGCCGCGCAGCCGCAGGTGGATGAAGGCCGTTCTTACCCGCTGTTGCAACAATTGATGGCCCAACACCCAGGTAAACGCCTGGTGGTGACCGGGTTCATTTCGCGCAACGACGCCGGGGAAACCGTGCTGTTGGGGCGTAACGGCAGCGACTACTCCGCCACTCAGGTCGGCGCGCTGGCCGGCGCTGCGCGCGTCACCATCTGGAGCGACGTGGCCGGGGTTTACAGCGCCGATCCGCGCAAGGTGAAAGACGCCTGCCTGCTGCCGCTGCTGCGTCTGGACGAAGCCAGCGAGCTGGCGCGTCTGGCTGCGCCGGTGTTACACACCCGTACCCTGCAGCCGGTCTCCGGTAGCGATATCGATCTTCAACTGCGCTGCAGCTATCAGCCGGAGCAGGGCTCGACGCGCATTGAGCGCGTATTGGCTTCCGGCACCGGCGCCAAGATTGTCACCAGCCACGACGATGTGTGCCTGATTGAACTGCACGTTGCCGCTCAGCATGACTTCAAACTGGCGCAGAAAGAGTTGGATCTGGTGCTCAAGCGCGCGCAGATCAAACCGCTGGCGGTGGGCATCCACCCAGACCGCAACCTGGTGCAGCTGTGCTACACCTCCGAGGTGGTCAACAGCGCGCTGGCGACGCTGCAGGCCGCGGTGCTGCCAGGCGAGCTGCGCCTGCGCGAAGGGTTGGCGCTGGTGGCGATGGTCGGCGCCGGGGTGTGCAAGAACCCGCTGCACAGCCACCGTTTCTATCAGCAGCTGAAAGATCAGCCGGTCGAGTTTATCTGGCAGGCGGAAGATGGCATCAGCCTGGTGGCGGTATTGCGCCAGGGGCCGACCGCGCTGCTGATCCAGGGGCTGCACCAAAGCCTGTTCCGCGCCGAGAAGCGCATCGGTCTGGTGCTGTTCGGCAAGGGCAATATCGGGTCGCGCTGGCTGGAGCTGTTCGCCCGTGAGCAGACCAATATCTCCGCGCGCAGCGGCTTCGAATTTATCCTGGCGGGGGTGGTGGACAGCCGCCGCAGCCTGCTGAACTATGACGGGCTGGACGCCAGCCGCGCACTGGCATTCTTTGAGGACGAAGCGCAGGAGCTGGATGAAGAATCGCTGTTCCTGTGGATGCGCGCGCACCCGTTCGACGATCTGGTGGTGCTCGACGTGACCGCCAGCGAAGAGCTGGCCGGGCAGTATCTGGATTTCGCCAGCTACGGTTTCCACGTGATCAGCGCCAACAAGTTGGCGGGGGCCTCGTGCAGCGACAGCTATCGCCAAATACGCGACGCCTTCGCCAAAACCGGCCGCCACTGGCTGTATAACGCCACCGTCGGCGCCGGCCTGCCGGTCAACCACACGGTGCGCGATCTGCGCGACAGCGGCGACAGCATTCTGGCGATCAGCGGCATCTTCTCCGGCACGCTCTCCTGGCTGTTCCTGCAGTATGACGGCACGGTGCCGTTCACCGAGCTGGTGGACCAGGCCTGGCAGCAGGGGCTGACCGAACCGGATCCGCGGGTCGATCTCTCCGGCCAGGACGTGATGCGCAAGCTGGTGATCCTGGCGCGCGAGGCGGGCTACGACATCGAACCGAACCAGGTGCGGGTCGAGTCGCTGGTGCCGGCGGGGTGCGAGCTGGGCTCCGTCGATCAGTTCTTCGAGAACGGTGAGGCGCTGAATCAGCAGATGCAACAGCGCTTTGAGGCCGCCAGCGAAATGGGCCTGGTGCTGCGCCATGTGGCGCGTTTCGACGCCAACGGCAAGGCGCGGGTCGGCGTAGAGGCGGTGCGCCCTGAGCATCCTCTGGCCTCGCTGCTGCCGTGCGACAACGTGTTCGCCATCGAAAGCCGCTGGTATCGCGATAATCCGCTGGTGATCCGCGGGCCGGGCGCCGGCCGCGATGTGACCGCCGGCGCGATCCAGTCAGACCTTAACCGATTGGCGCAGCTGCTTTAATCCTCTGCGGGCGCGGGCTCACCGCGCCCCTTGGCTTTTCCTGCCATACTTATCTTTGTCGCGATCATGAAATTCCCTCGTTGAGCGGGTGAGGATTAATCATCTTATTCCCCTCATTTTCCTGTTGACTCTTTAGCCAACATGCGGCATTTTCTATCTAGACGTCTAAACGTATAGACGCTCATCAAGATGAAATAAAAACAGTGATCGATAAGAGGTGAGCAGGGTATGAGTTTTTTCCACGCAAACCAGCGGGAAGCGCTGAATCAGAGTCTGGCGGAGTTGAACGGCCAGATTAACGTATCATTCGAGTTCTTCCCGCCACGCACCAGCGAGATGGAAGAGACCCTGTGGCAGTCGATCGATCGTCTGAGCATTCTCAAACCTAAATTCGTTTCCGTCACCTACGGCGCCAACTCCGGCGAGCGCGATCGCACCCACAGCATCATCAAAGGGATCAAGGAACGCACCGGCCTGGAGGCGGCGCCGCACCTGACCTGCATCGATGCCAGCCCGGCGCAGCTGCGCGACATCGCGACCGATTACTGGAACAGCGGCATCCGCCATATCGTGGCGCTGCGCGGCGATCTGCCGCCGGGCGGCGGCAAGCCGGAAATGTACGCGACCGATCTGGTGGCGCTGCTGAAAGACGTGGGTGACTTCGACATTTCCGTCGCCGCTTACCCGGAAGTGCACCCGGAGGCGAAGAGCGCCCAGGCCGATTTGATTAACCTGAAACGCAAGATCGATGCCGGCGCCAGTCGCGCGATTACCCAGTTCTTCTTCGACGTTGAGAGCTACCTGCGCTTTCGCGACCGCTGCGTCGCCGCCGGTATCGACGTGGAAATCGTGCCGGGCATTCTGCCGGTGTCCAACTTCAAGCAGCTGCAGCGCTTCGCCACCATGACCAACGTGCGGGTGCCAAGCTGGATGACCAGCATGTTCGAAGGGCTGGACGACGATGCGGAGACCCGCAAAATGGTCGGCGCCAACATCGCCATGGACATGGTGAAGATCCTGAGCCGCGAAGGGGTGAAAGATTTCCACTTCTATACGCTGAACCGCGCCGAGATGAGCTACGCCATCTGCCACACGCTGGGCGTGCGACCAGTGGCCGCCGCCTGACGGGCTTGCTCCATTGACAAGGGCGCCGCTTTACCGCGGCGCCCTTTTTTTGTGGGGGAGACATAAAAAAAACGGCCCCGGTAAACGGGGCCGCGATGAGGCTCACTAGCCGGTGTTGCGCATCCCGGCGGCGACGCCGGCGATGGTAACCATCAGCGCCTGCTCCACGCGGGCGTCCGGCTGCTCCTGCTGGCGCGAACGGTGCAGCAATTCGGCCTGCAAGACGTTCAACGGGTCGGTATAGACGTTGCGCAGCGCGATGGATTCGGCGATCCACGGCAGGTCTTCCATCAGGTGCGCATCGTTGGCGATGGTCAGCACCACCTTGATGTCGCTTTCCAACTGATCGCGCAGCTGTTGGCCCAGCGGCCACAGCGATTTATCCACCAGGCGCTGATCGTAGTATTCCGCCAGCCACAGGTCGGCTTTGGCGAACACCATTTCCAGCATGGCGATGCGGGTGGAGAAGAACGGCCAGTCGCGACACATCGCCTCCAGCTCCGCCTGTTTGCCGGCTTTCACCGCTTCCTGCAATCCGGCGCCGGCGCCGAGCCAGGCCGGCAGCATCAGGCGGTTCTGCGTCCAGGCGAAGATCCACGGAATGGCGCGCAGGCTCTCTACGCCGCCGTTCGGCTTGCGCTTGGCCGGGCGCGAGCCCAGCGGCAGTTTGCCCAGCTCCAGTTCCGGCGTGGCCGCGCGGAAGTAAGGCACGAAGTCCGGGTTTTCACGCACGTAGCCGCGATACATTCGGCAGGAGGTCTCGGACAGGTCGTCCATCAGCGCCCGCCATTCTTTCTTCGGTTCCGGCGGCGGCAGCAGGTTGGCCTCGAGGATCGCGCCGGCATACAGCGCCAGGCTGCTGATGGTGACTTCCGGCAGGCCGAACTTGAAGCGGATCATCTCGCCCTGTTCGGTGACGCGCAGGCCGCCCTTCAGGCTGCCCGGCGGCTGCGACAGCAGCGCCGCATGCGCCGGAGCGCCGCCGCGGCCGATGGAACCGCCGCGGCCGTGGAACAGCGTCAGCGCCACGCCGGCCTTTTCACAGGTTTTGATCAGCGCGTCCTGCGCGCGGTACTGCGCCCAGGAAGCGGCCATCACGCCGGCGTCTTTCGCCGAGTCGGAATAGCCGATCATCACCATCTGTTTGCCCTGGATGAAGCCGCGATACCAGTCGATGTTCAGCAACTGGGTCATTACGTCGTCGGCGTTGTTCAGGTCGTCGAGGGTTTCGAACAGCGGGGCGACCGGCAGCGCGAACGGGCAGCCGGCCTCTTTCAGCAGCAGGTGCACCGCCAGCACGTCGGAAGGCGTACGCGCCATCGAAATCACATAGGCGGCGATCGAGCCCTGCGGCGCTTCGGCGATCACCCGGCAGGTTTCCAGCACTTCCTGCGTGTCGGCACTCGGTTGCCATTTCAGCGGCACCAGCGGGCGTTTGGAGTTCAGTTCGCGGATCAGGAACGCCTGTTTATCGGCTTCCGACCAGCTTTCATAGTCGCCCAGCCCCAGATAGCGGGTCAGCTCGGCGATGGCTTCGGTATGGCGGGTGCTCTCCTGACGCACGTCGATGCGCACCAGCGGCACGCCGAAGCAGCGCACGCGGCGCAGGGTATCCAGCAGTTGACCATTGGCGATGATGCCCATGCCGCAGGCCTGCAGCGACTGGTAGCAGGCATACAGCGGCTCCCACAGCTGCTCGTTGTTCACCAGCAGGTCGTGTGGTTTCAGCACGCGCTCGCCCTTCAGGCGACCTTCAAGATAAGCCTGGGAACTCATCAGCTGGCTGCGCAGCTGCTTCATGATTTCGCGGTAAGGCTCCTGCACCTCATCGCCGCCGGCGCGGGCGCGCAGCTCCGGGGTGCACTCGGTCATCGACAGCTCGGAGACCAGCACCTGGATGTCGCGGGTAAACAGGTCGCAGGCTTTCCAGCGGCTGAGCAGCAGCACATGGCGGGTAATTTCGGCGGTGACGTTCGGGTTGCCGTCGCGGTCGCCGCCCATCCAGGAGGTGAAGCGCACCGGCACCGCTTCCACCGGCAGGCTGTAATCGATGGAGTTTTCCAGCTGTTCGTTGAATTCGCGCAGGAACGCCGGCACGCCTTCCCACAGGCTGTTTTCCACGACGGCAAAACCCCATTTGGCTTCGTCGATCGGAGAAGGGCGGTGTTTGCGAATTTCGTCGGTGTGCCACGACTGGGCTACCAGCTGACGCAGGCGGCGCATGATCTTGTTGCGCTCGTAGTCGGCCAGATCGTTGTGATCGAGCTGGCTGAGGCAGGTGTTGACCTCCACCAGCTTGTGGATCAGGGTGCGGCGGGTGATCTCCGTCGGGTGCGCCGTCAGCACCAGCTCGATGGAGAGTTGCGACACCGCGTGCTGCAGCTCTTTGTCGCTGAGCTTTTTGTCTTTGAGACGGCTGAACAGTTGGGCCAGCGCTTCCGGGTTGCTGGCGGCTTCGCCGTTGGGCGAAATGCTGTGGTACTGCTCGGCGACGTTGGTCAGGTTGAGGAACTGGCTGAAGGCGCGCGCCACCGGCAGCAGCTCGTCGTTGGACAGGTTCTGCAGGGTGGAGAGCAGCTCCTGGCGATGCGCTTCGTTGCCGGCGCGTGAGGATTTGGAAAGCTTACGGATGGTCTCAACGCGATCGAGAATATGCTCGCCCAGCGCTTCTTTGATGGTATCGCCGAGCAATTTGCCGAGCATACTGACATTACTGCGCATTGCCGAATATTGTTCGTTCATATAACCCCTGACCCAGTTCTGTATGTATGATTTTTATCTTGTAAATAAATTTCACGCGTCAGGCGCAGACCGCCTGCCTGATCCCATCGCGTTCCTGTCCAATCGTCAATTGACACTATTTTTAGCAAAAAAACATCAAAATCGGCGCATTTTCTGAAATTTAATTACGCCGCGTGGGTTATCAGCGTGGCTTATTTCGCTGCTTTCTACTTATTTTGAGTTAGGGGAAGCATAAAGCATTTCCCCTGCTAAATGTCGGGTTTATTGCCGGCAAAAGTGATTGACCAGCTGGCCCAACAGTTTGCGCGTCGGTTCGATAAACGCGGTGTCGATGTATTCGTCCGGTTGGTGGGCCTGATCGATGGAACCGGGGCCGAGCACCAGGGTCGGGCAGACCTGTTGCACGAACGGCGCTTCGGTGCAGTAGTTGACCACCTGCGTGCGGGTGCCCAGCAGCTCCTCGATCACCGCCACCATGCGGTGGTCGGTCGGGCACTCGTAGCCCGGCACCGACGCGTGCAGCTCTTCGATGGTCAGGCGGCCCGGCCAGCGTTGGCTTACCGGCTCCAGCGCCTGATGCATCAGTTCGTTGATGTTGTCGAGCGTCATGCCGGGCAGCGGGCGGATATCCAGGTGCAGTTCGCAACAGGCGCAGATGCGGTTGGCCGCGTCGCCGCCGCTGATATGGCCGAAGTTCATGGTGGGATAAGGCACGGCGAACGCCGGATTGTTGTAGCGCTCCTGCAGGGTTTTGCGCAGCTCCATCAGGCGGCCGATGGACTCGTGCATCAGATCGATGGCGTTGACGCCGCGCGCCGGATCGCTGGAGTGGCCGGACTGGCCGACGATGCGAATGGCGTTGGCCATGTGGCCCTTGTGCGCGCGCACCGGCTGCAGCGAGGTCGGCTCGCCGATGATGGCGAAATCCGGACGAATGGCGGTAGAGGCGGCGAAGTAACGCGCGCCGGCCATCGTCGTTTCTTCATCTGCGGTGGCTAAAATGTACAACGGCTTGGTCAGCTTGCTCGCGTCGATATCGCGCACCGCATCCAGAATAAAGGCGAAGAAGCCTTTCATGTCGGCGGTGCCCAGCCCGTAGAGCTTGTTGTCGTGCTCGGTCAGGGTGAAGGGATCGCGCGTCCAGCGGCCTTCGTCGTAAGGCACCGTATCGGTGTGGCCGGCCAGCAGCAGGCCGCCGCTGCCTTCGCCGATGCTGGCCAGCAGGTTGAATTTGTGGCGCGACTCCGGCACCGGCTGTACGTCGACGCGAAAGCCCAGGTCGGCAAACCATCCGGCCAGCAAGTTGATTAACGCCTCATTGCTCTGATCGAGGCCGGCATCGGTGGCGCTGATTGACGGAGTGGCGATCAACGCCCGGTACAGCTCAATAAATGGAGGTAATTTCATCTTCACTGTTGACAGCCTTAGGTTAGGATAGTATCAATATTCATGCATTTATTTTGAATAAAAATACAGTAAGCCGAAGCGTAAGGGAACCCGATGCCCGGATGTTTATAAAAGCATCAACGCCTGGCTCCGTGGGTGAACGGCGCAACAACGCTGGCTAGCCCTGTTACCTGGGTCGCAAGCGACCGCACGTCAGTTTAGAAGGTGAAAGGCCACATGTTGAATACGCTGATCGTTGGTGCCAGCGGTTACGCCGGAGCGGAGCTCACGGCTTACCTGAATCGCCACCCACACATGAACATAACCGCTTTAGCGGTTTCAGCGCAAAGTGCAGATGCAGGAAAGTTGCTTTCCGATCTCCATCCCCAGTTGAAAGGCATCGTCGATCTGCCGCTGCAGCCGTTGACTGACGTCGCCAAGGCGGCGCAGGGCATCGACGTGGTGTTCCTCGCCACCGCCCATGAAGTCAGCCACGATATCGCACCGGCTTTCCTGGCGGCGGGCTGCGTGGTGTTCGATCTGTCCGGCGCCTTCCGCGTGCAGGACGCCGGTTTCTATAGCCAGTACTACGGTTTCGAGCATCAGCATGGCGCTCTGCTGGAGCAGGCGGTGTACGGCCTGGCGGAGTGGCAGAGCGACAAGATTAAACAGGCGCAGCTGATCGCGGTGCCGGGCTGTTACCCGACGGCGGCGCAGCTGGCGCTGAAACCGTTGATCGAAAAACAGCTGCTGAATCTGGATCAGTGGCCGGTGATCAACGCCACCAGCGGCGTTAGCGGCGCCGGGCGCAAGGCCAGCATGACCACCAGCTTCTGCGAAGTGAGCCTGCAGCCGTACGGTATTTTCACTCATCGGCACCAGCCGGAGATCGCCGCACACCTGGGCGTGCCGGTCATCTTTACGCCGCACCTGGGCAATTTCCCGCGCGGCATCCTTGAAACCATCACCTGCCGTCTGAAAGCCGGCGTGACCGCGCAGGACGTCGCGGCCGCCTATCATGCTGCCTATGACGACAAGCCGCTGGTGCGGCTGTACGACCAGGGCGTGCCGGCGCTGAAATCGGTGGTGGGGCTGCCGTTCTGCGACATCGGTTTTGCGGTGCAGGGCGAGCATCTGATCGCCGTGGCGGTGGAAGACAATCTGCTGAAAGGCGCGGCGGCGCAGGCGGTGCAATGCCTGAATATCCGTTTCGGCTTCCCGGAAACCCAATCACTCCTTTAAACCAGCGTGAGTAAACAGCAATGAACCCGTTAATTATCAAGTTAGGTGGCGTGTTATTAGACAGTGAAGAAGCGCTGGAGCGTCTGTTTACCGCGTTGGACAGCTATCGGCAGCAGCACCAGCGCCCGCTGGTGATCGTGCACGGCGGCGGCTGCGTGGTGGACGAACTGATGAAGCAGCTCGCTTTGCCGGTGGTGAAAAAGAACGGCCTGCGGGTCACGCCGGCCGATCAGATCGACATCATCACCGGGGCGCTGGCCGGCACCGCCAACAAAACGCTGCTGGCGTGGGCGATTAAACACCAAATCAACGCCGTCGGCCTGAGCCTGGCGGACGGCGGCAGCGCGGTAGTGACCCCGCTCGATCCGGCATTGGGCCACGTCGGCAACGCGCAGCCCGGTTCGCCCGCGCTGCTCAATACCCTGCTGGGAGCTGGCTACCTGCCGGTTGTCAGCTCCATCGGCATCACCGCCGAAGGGCAGTTAATGAATGTGAACGCCGATCAGGCGGCGACGGCGCTGGCGGCGACGCTGGGGGCGGACCTTATCCTGCTGTCGGACGTCAGCGGCATCCTCGACGGCAAGGGCCAACGCATTGCGGAAATGACGGCGCAAAAAGCGGAACAACTGATCGCGCAAGGCATCATCACCGATGGTATGGTGGTGAAGGTGAATGCGGCGCTCGACGCTGCCCGCACCCTCGGCCGCCCGGTGGATATCGCCAGCTGGCGCCATGCCGATCAGCTTCCTGCTTTGTTTAACGGCGTGTCGATTGGCACCCGGATCCTCGCTTAATTTTAGAATTAGAAAGGAATAGATCATGCAAAACCAAGGCATCAAAAAAATCGTTCTGGCGTACTCCGGCGGCCTGGATACCTCGGCCATCATTCCATGGCTGAAAGAGAACTACGGCGGCTGTGAAGTGGTGGCGTTCGTGGCGGACATCGGCCAGGAGCGCAGCGATCTGGAAGGCGTGGAGCAAAAAGCCCTGCAGTCCGGTGCCTCTGAATGTCACGTGGTCGATCTGCGTGAAGAATTTATCCGTGATTACGTTTATCCGGTGCTGCAGACCGGCGCCCTGTACGAGGGCAGCTATCTGCTGGGCACCTCGATGGCGCGGCCGATCATCGCCAAGGCGCAGGTCGAGCTGGCGTTGAAAGTGGGCGCAGACGCGCTGTGCCACGGCGCGACCGGCAAAGGCAACGATCAGGTGCGTTTCGAAACCACCTACACCGCGCTGGCGCCGCAGCTGAAAGTGGTAGCGCCGTGGCGCGAGTGGAACCTGCGTTCCCGTGAAGCGCTGCTGGATTACCTGAAAGAGCGCAATATCCCGACCACCGCATCGCTGGAGAAAATCTACAGCCGCGATGAGAACGCCTGGCACATCTCCACCGAAGGCGGCGTGCTGGAAAGCCCGTGGAACGCGCCAAACAAGGATTGCTGGGTATGGACCGTCGATCCGCAGGAAGCGCCGGACCAGCCTGAGCAGGTGACCGTTACCGTCGAGAAAGGCCGCGTCGTGGCGGTTAACGGTAAAGCGCTATCGCCGTACCAGTGCCTGGAAACCCTGAACGCGCTGGGCGCCAAGCACGGCGTCGGCCGTATCGACATCGTGGAAAACCGTCTGGTGGGCATCAAATCCCGCGGCTGCTATGAGACCCCGGGGGGCACCATCATGGTGGCGGCGCTGCGCGCCATCGAGCAGCTGGTGCTGGATCGCGACAGCTTCAAATGGCGCGAGCAGCTGGGCCTGGAGATGTCCTATGTGGTGTACGACGGCCGTTGGTTCGCGCCGCTGCGCCGCTCGCTGCAGGCCTCTGCCGAAGCATTGGCTGAAGAGGTGAATGGTGAAGTGGTGCTGCAGCTGTACAAAGGCCAGGTGACGGCGACCCAGAAAAAATCCGCCAACAGCCTGTACTCCGAAGAGTTCGCCACCTTCGGCGAAGACGAAGTTTACGATCACAGCCACGCGGGCGGCTTTATCCGCCTGTTCTCTCTGTCTTCACGCATCCGCGCGTTGAACGAGAAAAAGAATAAATAACCGATTGGCGTGACTCTGCAAGGGCGCAGCATGCTGCGCCCTTTCGCATAAAAATTCAGGAGTAAAGGTATGGCACTTTGGGGCGGACGGTTCACTCAGGCGGCGGATCAGCGGTTCAAGCAACTCAACGATTCGCTGCGGTTCGATTATCGCCTGGCGGAGCAAGATATCGTGGGCTCGGTGGCCTGGTCGAAGGCGCTGGTGACCGTTAACGTGTTGACGGCAACGGAGCAACAGCAGCTGGAGCAGGCGCTGAATGCCTTGCTGACGGAAGTCCAGGCCGATCCTTTGGCGATCGTCCAAAGCGATGCCGAAGACATCCACAGCTGGGTGGAGCAGAAGCTGATCGAGAAGGTCGGCGATTTGGGCAAGAAGCTGCACACCGGCCGCAGCCGCAACGATCAGGTCGCGACCGATCTGAAGCTGTGGTGCAAAAAGCAGATCGGCGATCTGCATCAGGCGATCGTCCAGCTGCAGCAGGCGCTGATGGAGACCGCCGAAGCCAACCAGGATGCGGTGATGCCGGGGTATACCCACCTGCAACGCGCGCAGCCGGTGACTTTCGCGCACTGGTGCCTGGCCTATGTCGAGATGCTGGCGCGCGATGAAAGCCGCCTGCAGGATACCCTGAAACGGCTGGACGTCAGCCCGCTGGGCAGCGGCGCGCTGGCCGGCACCGCGTATCCTATCGATCGCGAGCAGCTGGCCGGCTGGCTGGGCTTCGCCTCGGCGACCCGCAACAGCCTGGACAGCGTATCCGATCGCGATCACGTGCTGGAGCTGCTGTCCAACGCCGCCATCAGCATGGTGCACCTGTCGCGCTTCGCCGAAGATCTGATCTTCTTCAACAGCGGCGAGGCGGCGTTTGTCGAGCTGTCTGACCGCGTGACCTCCGGCTCTTCGCTGATGCCGCAGAAGAAAAACCCGGACGCGCTGGAGCTGATCCGCGGCAAGTGTGGCCGCGTACAGGGCGCGCTGACCGGCATGATGATGACGCTGAAAGGCCTGCCGCTGGCGTACAACAAAGACATGCAGGAAGACAAAGAAGGGCTGTTCGACGCGCTCGACACCTGGATGGACTGCCTGCAGATGGCGGCGCTGGTGCTGGACGGCATTCAGGTGAAGCGCCCGCGCTGCCGGGAAGCGGCGGAGCAGGGTTATGCGAATGCCACCGAGCTGGCGGACTACCTGGTCGCCAAAGGCGTGCCGTTCCGCGAAGCGCACCATATCGTCGGTGAGGCGGTGGTAGAAGCCATTCGCCAGGGCAAACCGCTGGAAGCGCTGCCGCTGGCGGATTTGCAGCAGTTCAGCGCGACGATCGGCGACGATGTCTATCCGATCCTGGCGTTGCAATCCTGCCTGGACAAACGTGCGGCCAAAGGCGGCGTCGCGCCGCAGCAGGTGGCCGCGGCAATCGCCGCAGTGAAACAGCGTTTGGCTTGACGACGAGGGCGGCCTGGCGCCGCCCTTGAACCTTTACCCCGCCAGGCGTGCGCAGAGATAACGGTTCAGGCTCACGCCTTCTTCCATCGCGCCGATCGCCAGCCGGCGATGCTGTTCCGGCGTCATGCGCAGCACCAGTTTGCCGCTGAAATTTTTCTCCGCCAACGCCTGCGGCGGCGTTTCGCCTTGTGCCAGCATGTCGGCGATCGTTTCGCTCACCACTTTCTCGATACCCTCCAATGCGCCGGTACGCGTGGCGGCCAGCCAGGACAACGAGGGGAATTCGGCGCACAGCCCGACATATTCACGGTCTTGCGCTGACCAGGTGATGCGATAGGTATAGTGTTCATGCTTTTCCATGTTCTTCCTCCATTCTGGCCAGTGCGGCGATGACCTGCTTAACCTGATATGCCTTGGCCGCGCCGTTGTTGCCGCGTTGGATATTGATGCGCGGATCGCCTGGCCAGGGCATGCGATAAACGTGATGGCTGCTACCGTTTATGCGCGGCGGCCCAAACCATCGCACGCAGATTTTCGCTAACTCGGCGAATTTGATGCTGTTCTGCCGCTGTTGCAAATCAGCGATGTCATCCCTGATCTCGTTCATGTTGCCTCCATTTTAGTATCATTATTGATATCACTTCAATATCGAAGCATAAAAAATGAGCGCAGGAGAGCCTTGAGGCAAGAGGAGGGAGGAAAATCTGGAAAGCGCTGCGCAAAAAAACCGGGCCTGAAGGCCCGGTAGGTGTGAACGGAGAAGGGGGCGTTATTCGCCCGGACAGCGCTGACAGCGCTCGATTTCGGCCGTGCCGAGTTTGAGCTTCGCCTGCAGGTCGCGCAGCGCAGTGCGCAAGCCTTCTTCGATCACCGGATGATAGAACGGCATGTCCAGCATTTGATCGACGGTCATCTGCTGTTGGTGCGCCCAGGCTAACAGGTGCGCAATGTGTTCGGCATCCGGGCCGATCATTTCCGCACCGAGGAAACGGCCGGTGCCTTGCTCGCCGTAAACGTGCAGAACGCCCTTGTTGCGCAGCATCACTCGCGAGCGGCCCTGATTCTCAAACGAGACCTTGCCCACTTCAAAACATCCGCAGGCGCTGAACTTCTCGCTCAGCTCGCGGAAGGTCGAGCCGACCATGGCGATCTGCGGATCGGAGAACACCACCGAAATCGCGCTGCGGCGCAGACCCGGATTGATCTCCGGGAAGCTGCCGGCATTGGCGCCGGCGATGCGTGCCTGATCGCTGGCCTCATGCAACAGCGGCAGCTGGTTGCTGGCGTCGCCGGCGATAAAGATATGCGGCACGCTGGTTTGCATCGTCAGGCGGTCGGCCAGCGGCACGCCTCGAGCGTCGAGCTGCAGGCCGGTGTTTTCAAGACCCAGCCGATCGACGTTGGGGCGGCGGCCGGTAGCGGCCAGCACGTAGTCCACCAGGATCTCCTGCGACTGGCCCTGCAGATCCTGATAGCGGATAAATACGCGGTCGCCTTCGCGCTGCATCATCTCCACTTTCACGTCGGCGTCGAGGTAGAATTCTTCCCCCAGCGCCTTCGCAGCGTAATCGCGCACGGCGCTGTCGGTCAGCGGCCCGACGGCGCCGCCGATGCCGAAGACCTTGGTGTCGACGCCGAGGCGGTGCAGCGCTTGCCCCAGCTCCAGCCCGATCACGCCGGGGCCGAATACCGCCACGGACTGCGGCAAGTCATCCCAGTTGAACAGATCGTCGTTGACGATCAGGCGATCGCCCAATTCATTCCACGGCGCCGGCCAACTGGGGCGAGAGCCGGTGGCGATCACGATGCGCTGCGCCACGATGCGCGTATGGTCATCGACCTGCAGCGTGTTGTCGTCGATAAAGCGGGCATAGCCCTGAATTTTGTCGGCGGCCGGGATCTCGTCCACGCCTTCCAGCACGAAGCCGACGAAACGGTCGCGCTCGCGTTTGACACGCGCCATCACCTCGCGTCCGTCGATACGCGTTTTGCCGGTTGGGTGCACGCCAAAGCCCGGCGCACGTTCGATTTGATGCACCGCTTCGGCGGCGGCGATCAGTAATTTGGATGGCATGCAGCCAACGCGCGCACAGGTGGTGCCGTACGACCCGCCTTCAATCATCACCACGCTGGGGGTAGACAGTTTGGCCGCACGATAGGCGCCGAGCCCTGCGGTGCCGCCGCCGATGACCGCGACATCAACGTTCAACAGTTTCATATCCGCTCCTGAAAGGTAAAAAAAGGGCGGGCCGTAGCCCGCCAAAGTTCACGTTGGCTTTGTTATTACTTATTAAGCTGACAGGAAGGTTTCCAGATCGTCGCTGCCGCCGATGTGACGACCGCCGATGAATACTTGCGGCACCGTGGCGCGGCCGCTGACGGCGCGCAGGCTGACGGTGGTGGCGTCTTTGCCCAGCACGATCTCTTCATACTGAATGCCGCGCTCTTGCAGCATCTGCTTGGCTTTGGCGCAGAATGGGCAGCCCGGCTTGGTGAACAGGGAGACCGATTCCTGCACTTTGAATTCCGGCGCCAGGTATTTCAGCATGGTGTCGGCGTCGGACACTTCAAACGGGTCGCCCGGCTTATTCGGCTCGACAAACATTTTCTCGACCACGCCGTTGCGTACCAGCATCGAGTAGCGCCATGAGCGAGGGCCAAAGCCCAGATCCGCTTTCTCGACCAGCATGTTCATGCCTTTGGTGAATTCACCGTTGCCGTCCGGTACGAAGGTGATGTTTTCCGCATGTTGGTCGGCTTTCCAGGCGTTCATGACGAAGGTGTCGTTCACGGAGACGCAAAGAATGCTGTCGACGCCGTGCTGCTTGAATACGCTGGACAGTTCGTTGTAGCGCGGCAGGTGGCTCGAAGAACAGGTCGGCGTGAACGCGCCCGGCAGCGAGAAAACAATGACGGTTTTGTTTTTGAACAGGTCATCAGTGGTCACATCAATCCATTGGTCGCCCTGACGGGTGTGGAAAGTAACCTGAGGAACTTTCTTGCCTTCTTGACTGGTAAACATTGATTAACCCCTTAATTAGGAAAAGTAATTTTTAGCATTTAGCGCGATATCGCTTCGTTGGGACACATTATTGTCGCTGGGGCTTGATAGATCTAATCGCTCATTGCTATCTTATCTATCGCCATGAGCTATCATGGAATGGAGGGAAACAATGAATATTCGTGATTTAGAGTATCTGGTCGCCTTGGCCGAGCACCGGCACTTCCGCCGCGCGGCCGATTCATGCCATGTAAGCCAACCCACGCTGAGCGGGCAGATCCGTAAGCTGGAAGACGAGTTGGGCGTCATGCTGCTCGAACGCACCAGCCGCAAGGTGCTGTTCACCCAGGCGGGTCTGTTGCTGGTGGAGCAGGCGCGTACCGTGCTGCGAGAAGTGAAAGTATTGAAGGAGATGGCCAGCCAGCAGGGCGAAGCCATGTCCGGACCGTTGCACATCGGCCTGATCCCGACCGTGGGGCCTTATCTGCTGCCGCAGATCATCCCGACGCTGCACAAAACGTTCCCGAAACTGGAAATGTACCTGCACGAAGCGCAAACCCATCAGCTGCTGGCGCAACTCGACAGCGGCAAACTGGACTGCGCCATTCTGGCATTGGTGAAGGAAACCGAGGCATTTATCGAAGTGCCTTTGTTCGATGAACCGATGAAGCTGGCGGTGTACTCCGATCACCCGTGGGCGCAGCGCGAGCGCGTGCCGATGCCGGATTTGGCGGGTGAGAAACTGCTGATGCTGGAGGATGGCCACTGCCTGCGCGATCAGGCGATGGGCTTCTGCTTCCAGGCGGGCGCGGACGAAGATACCCACTTCCGCGCCACCAGTCTGGAAACGCTGCGCAATATGGTCGCGGCCGGCAGCGGCATTACCCTGCTGCCGTCACTGGCGGTACCGCCGCAGCGCGAACGCGACGGCGTCTGCTATCTGGATTGCTACAAGCCGGAGCCGAAGCGCACCATCGCGCTGGTGTACCGCCCCGGCTCCCCTTTGCGCAGCCGTTATGAGCAACTGGCCGAGGCGATCCGCGAACACATGCAGGGCTACATCGACAGCGCGTTAAAACAGGCGGTTTAAGCCGTTTAGCGCCGCCACCCGGTAGGCTTCGGCCATGGTCGGATAGTTGAAGGTCGTATTAACGAAATACTCGATAGTATTGCCTTCACCTTTCTGTTCCATGATCGCCTGGCCGATGTGGATGATCTCCGCCGCACGCTCGCCGAAGCAGTGGATCCCAAGGATCTGCAGGGTGTCGCGATGGAACAGGATCTTCAGGCTGCCGACGTTCATCCCGGCTATCTGCGCGCGCGCCAGATGCTTGAACTGGGCGCGGCCCACTTCATACGGCACCTTCATCGCGGTCAGTTCCTGCTCGGTTTTGCCGACGGAGCTGATTTCCGGAATGGTGTAGATGCCGGTCGGGATATCTTCGATTAAGTGACCGCTGGCTTCGCCGGAGGCGATCGCTTGCGCGGCGATGCGGCCCTGATCGTAGGCGGCGGAAGCCAGGCTCGGATAGCCGATCACGTCACCGACCGCATAAATGTGCGACAGCGCGGTTTGATACATGCTGTTCACTTTCAGCAGCCCGCGGCTGTCCGACTCCAGGCCGACGTTCTCCAACCCCAGCGAATCGGTGTTGCCGGTACGGCCGTTGGCGTACAGCAGGCAGTCCGCTTTCACCTTCTTGCCGGACTTCAGGTGCACGATCACGCCGTCTTCGGTGCCTTCGATCTTCTCGAATTCTTCGTTGTGGCGGATCACCACGCCGTTGTTCCAGAAGTGGTAAGAGAGCGAATCCGACATCTCCTGATCGAGGAACGCCAGCAGACGATCGCGGGTGTTGATCAGATCGACCTTGACGTTTAGGCCGCGGAAGATGGACGCATACTCGCAGCCGATCACCCCGGCGCCGTAAATGATCACGTGGCGCGGCTCATGGCTCAGCTCGAGAATGGAATCGCTGTCGTAGATGCGCGGATGGTTGAAGTCGACGCTGGCCGGATGGTAAGGACGCGAGCCGCAGGCGATCACGATGTGATCGGCGCGGATGGTGTCCTGGGTGCCGTCCATGTAGCTGACGCTGACGGTGTTGGCGTCGATGAAGCGCGCGTCGCCGGCGAACAGTTTGCACTGGTTCCGCTCATAGAACCCTTGGCGCATTCGGGTTTGCTGGCTGATGACGTTATCGGCGTGGCGTAAAATGTCAGGGAAGGTCGCGCTGAGCGTGCGCGAGTTGTTGTAAAGCGGGTTCTGGTTGAATTCGATAATGCGGCTGACGGCGTGGCGGAGGGCTTTGGAGGGGATGGTGCCCCAATGGGTACATCCGCCGCCTACGTTATTGTACCGTTCGATAACGGCCACGCGGGCGCCTTGTTTCACCAGCCCCATGGCGGCACCTTCACCACCAGGGCCCGAGCCAATCACAATGGCATCAAATTGATAGTGCTGTTGCATGTAGGAGAGACCTGTTTTTTTATACAAGATTACAACGGTATCTTAACATCATAGCGCTGCTCACCCAATCACCATTAGGCTTTTTGAGTCAAAGCACAATCGGCTCAGGGCGGAAGTGTGATAGAGCGCGTTAGTATAAATGCTGTTGCAATAAAATTTGCTATATTGCCGAGTCTAGGGCGTTAGACTGAGAAAATGGAACCTATCCGGATATGCATATGGGCGTCAGAGCACAACAAAAAGAACGGACTCGTCGTTCCCTGATCGAAGCCGCTTTCAGCCAGCTGAGCGCCGAACGCAGCTTCGCCAGTCTGAGCCTGCGGGAAGTTTCACGCGAGGCGGGCATCGCGCCCACGTCGTTTTATCGCCATTTCCGCGATGTGGACGAGTTGGGGCTGACCATGGTGGATGAAAGCGGCCTGATGCTGCGTCAGTTGATGCGCCAGGCGCGCCAACGCATCGCCAAGGGCGGCAGCGTGATCCGCACCTCGGTGTCCACCTTTATGGAGTTTATCGGCAACAACCCGAACGCCTTCCGCCTGCTGCTGCGCGAGCGCTCCGGCACGTCGGCGGCATTCCGTGCGGCGGTGGCGCGCGAGATCCAGCATTTCATCGCCGAACTGGCGGACTACCTCGAGTTGGAAAATCACATGCCGCGCAGCTTTACCGAAGCGCAGGCGGAAGCGATGGTCACCATCGTGTTCAGCGCCGGCGCGGAAGCGCTGGATATCGACGTCGAGCAGCGGCAGCAGCTGGAAGAACGGCTGGTGCTGCAACTGCGGATGATCTCCAAAGGGGCGTATTACTGGTATCGTCGCGAACAAGAAAAAGCTTCTGTGTCCCACGTATAAAAAAGGTAAAAAATGATGGAAAAACCAGGCCGTGAAAATGGCACCTTACTGCTGGCGTTGATTGCCGGCCTTTCGATCAACGGTTCCTTTGCCGCGCTGTTCAGCTCGGTGGTGCCGTTTTCGATCTTCCCGCTGATCGCGTTGGTGCTGGCGGTGTACTGCCTGCATCAGCGTTACCTGAACCGCGCCATGCCGGATGGCATGCCGAAGCTGGCGGCGGCCTGTTTCCTGCTGGGGCTGCTGTTGTACAGCGCCATCGTGCGCGCCGAGTATCCGCAGATCGGCTCCAACTTCCTGCCGTCGGTGATCTGCGTGGCGCTGGTGCTGTGGATCGGCATGAAACTGAAGGCGCGCAAGGCGCCGGATGCGCCGACTCAAGAATCGTAATGAAACGGGGCGCCATCATGGCGCCCCTGTCATATCAGCGGTGCTTTTCCAGCAACACGCCGCACTCCATGTGATGGGTATACGGGAACTGATCGAACAGCGCCAGACGGCTGACCCGGTGGGTGGCCTGCAGCGTTTCCAGGTTGGCGCACAGCGTTTCCGGATTGCATGAAATATACAGAATGCGCGGGTAAGCCTGCACCATCTTCACCGTTTCATCGTCCAGCCCGCTGCGCGGCGGATCGACGAAAATCGTCTCGCAGTTGTAGCCGCTCAGATCGATGCCTTTCAACCGGTTGAATTCGCGTACTCCATTCATCGCCTGAGTGAAGTCTTCCGCCGCCATGCGGATGATCTGCACGTTGTCGATATGGTTGGCGGCGATGTTGTACTGCGCCGCCGCCACCGACGGTTTGGCGATCTCGGTCGCCAGCACGCGCTCGAAATTGCGCGCCAGCGCCAGCGAGAAGTTGCCGTTGCCGCAGTACAGCTCCAGCAAATCGCCTTTGGAACCGGCGGTGACCGCCAACGCCCACTCCAGCATCTGCACGTTCATGGCCGCGTTGGGCTGAGTGAAACTGTTTTCCACCTGGCGATAAATCATGTCGCGGCCGGCGACCGGCAGCACTTCGTCAACATAATCCTGGTCGAGCATGATCTTGGTCTTCGACGCTCGGCCGATCAGCTGCAGGTCGAAACCCTGCGCGCGCAGCTCGTCGCGCAACTGCTCGGCGCGCTGTTGCCAAACGTCATCCAGCTTGCGGTGATACAGCAGCGAAGCGATGATTTTGCCGCTTCGCGTCGACAGATAATCTATCTGGAACAGCTTGTGGCGCAGGATCGGCTCCGGTTTCAGCGCGGCGATCAGGGCGGTCATCAGGCGGTTGATCAGCTCGCTGGCCGCCGGGAACTGATCGACGCGAATACGCTGCTTGGTCTGCTGATCGAACATGATGTGATACATGTCTTCCGCGTCGTGCCAGATGCGGAATTCGGCGCGCATGCGGTAGTGGTCGACTGGCGAGCGGAACACTTCCGGCTCGGGCGCCGCGAACGGTGACATCAACGTCTTCAGGCGGGCGACTTTCTCCGCCAGTTGGTCATCGTAACGTTCAATAGGCAAATTCTCGGGCGTCATGTGTTTCTTCTCGTCAGGCAAATTTGATCAGCGGGGATTGTAGGGAATCAGCCCGTGAAGTCCAGTTTTGTCGCGTTTATTATTTGTAACATTAATGGCAGTCTAGACATCTATTTGCATTGATCGTAGCATTGCCGTCCGGCCTCAAGCAGCGAGTGAAAAGGGAATCCGGTGTGAATCCGGAGCTGACGCGCAGCGGTAAGGGGAAGTCACGGCGATAGCGTTTCGACGCAGACACTGTCCACTGCAGGATGGGAAGTCATCGCCCGTTGCCGGTCGCGCCCTGCGGCCCGCAAATCCCAAGCCCGAAGACCTGCCGGTGTTACGTCGCAATGTCCGTGGCCGTCGCGAACTACCGGCCATGATCCTGCGGCATCCGCCAATTAAGTTTGGATGCTTTTCTCATGACAATTACAAAAAATACGCTGCTGGCGGTGGTCTCTTCCGTCACGGCTTTTTCTGGATGGGCGCAAGACAACACTACAGCCACGAATGGCGATAACCTGGTGGTTACCGCCAACCGTTTCCCGCAGCCGGTTTCTTCCGTGCTGGCGCCGACCACCATCGTCACCCGCAACGATATCGATCGCTGGCAGGCCAAGAGCCTGACCGACGTGATGCGCCGTTTGCCGGGCGTGGACGTTGGCCAAAACGGCGGGTTGGGGCAAAAGAGCTCGCTGTTTATTCGCGGCACAAACTCCAGCCACGTGCTGGTGCTAATTGACGGCATTCGCCTTAATCAGGCGGGCGTCAGCGGCTCCTCTGACCTTAGCCAAATCCCGATTTCGTTGGTGCAGAAAGTCGAATACATCCGCGGCCCGCGCTCGGCGGTGTACGGCTCCGACGCCATCGGCGGCGTGGTCAACATCATTACCACGCGTGAAAAGAACGGTACTACGCTCTCAGCCGGCGTCGGCTCCAACGGCTATCAATCCTATGACGCGTCGACTCAACAGCAGTTGGGCGACAGCACCGTGGCGACGGTGGCGGGTGACTACACCTACACCAAAGGGTATGACGTGGTGGCCTACGGCAGCACCGGCATGCAAAGCCAACAGGATCGCGATGGCTTTATGAGTAAGTCGCTGTATGGTGCGCTTGAGCACCAGTTCAGCGAATCGGTCAGCGGTTTTGTGCGCGGGTATGGTTACGACAACCGCACGGCGTATGATAGTTATTATTCCTCACCGACCAGCCCTCTGCTGGATACGCGCAAACTGTATAGCCAAACCTGGGATACCGGATTGCGCTATAAAGAAGGCATTTACGCAACACAAGTGATTGGCAGCTACAGCCATAGCAAGGATTACGATTACGATCCTCGCCTCGGCATGCATGACAGCTCGGCCAGCCTGGTGGATTCCGAACAGTACAACCTGCAGTGGGGCAATACGCTGCAGGTTGGACAGGGTACCGTAAGCTCTGGCGTCGACTGGCAGCAACAGAAAATCAAACCGGATTCCACCACCGTGAAGGGTGAAAAAAGCCAACGTGATGCAGGCATCTATCTGACTGCGCAGCAACTGGTTGGCCCGGTAACGCTGGAAGGCGCGATTCGAGGTGACGATCATTCCGAGTTTGGCTGGCATGGCACCTGGCAAACCAGCGCGGCCTGGGAATTCGTCGAGGGATACCGTTTTATCGCGTCGTATGGCACGGCGTTCAAAGCACCGAATATGAGCCAGCTATACGGCAACTTCGGTAACAACACCGATCTGAAACCGGAAGAAAGCAAGCAGTGGGAAGGTGGCTTTGAAGGGCTGACCGGCCCGGTGACCTGGCGCATCTCCGGTTATCGCAACGACATCGACAATTTGATCGATTCCACGGGGGAAACCAACTACGTCTATTACAACGTGGGTAAGGCGACCATCAAAGGGATTGAAGCTACGGCCTCATTTGATACCGGCCCGTTGACGCATCAGATTGGTTATGACTATGTCGATCCTCGCAACGCCAAGACCAATGAAGTGCTGCTGCGGCGCGCCAAGCAGCAGGTGAAATATGAGCTGGACTGGCAGCTGTATGACTTTGACTGGGCGGTGACTTATCAATATCTGGGTCAACGTTATGACAAGGATTACAGTACCTATCCGGAACAGAGCGTTAAACTCGGCGGCGTGAGCCTGTGGGATCTCGCAGTTTCGTATCCGGTCACATCTCATCTGACAGTTCGTGGTAGAATTGCCAACCTGTTTGATAAAGATTATGAGACGGCCTATGGCTACGCTACTCCAGGAAGAGAATACTACCTCACTGGAAGCTATACCTTCTAACAGCACCGCCACACCTCGCCCGACGGTGCTGGTTTTCGATTCCGGCGTCGGCGGGCTGTCGGTGTATCAGGAGATTCGGCAGTTGCTGCCGGATCTCCACTATATATACGCGTTCGACAACGTGGCGTTCCCCTACGGCGAGAAGTCAGAAGAGTTTATCGTTGAGCGCGTGCTGGAGATTGTCGGCGCGGTGCAGCAGCGTCATCCTCTGGCGATTGTCGTCATCGCCTGCAACACCGCCAGCACGGTCTCCTTGCCGGCCCTGCGCGAGCGTTTCAGTTTCCCTGTCGTGGGCGTGGTGCCCGCCATCAAACCGGCGGCCCGTCTTACCGTTAACGGCATTGTCGGCCTGTTGGCGACCCGCGGTACCGTACAGCGCAGCTACACCCACGAACTGATTTCCCGTTTCGCCACCGACTGCAAGATTGAACTGCTGGGCTCTTCAGAACTGGTGGAGCTGGCGGAAGCCAAGCTGCATGGCGAAGCCGTGCCGCTACCGGTGCTGAAGAAGATCCTGCATCCGTGGCTGAGCATGCGCGAGCCGCCGGATACCGTCGTGCTGGGCTGCACCCATTTCCCTCTATTAGCTGAAGAGCTGATGCAAGTGTTGCCGGAAGGCACCCGATTGGTGGATTCCGGCGCGGCGATTGCCCGTCGCACCGCCTGGCTCATCTCTACGCAGGAAAACCTGGTCTCGAGCCAGGAAGAGAATCTGGCGTATTGCATGGCGTTAAATGAAGATACTGACGCTTTATTGCCCGTTTTGCAGGGCTATGGCTTTAAATCGTTGAAAAAACTGCCGCTTTAACGGTGTTTTGGTTAAACATTCAACGGTCAGAAAAAATATTGAAAATAGGGGTTGCGGCCCGCCGAGAACTCCCTATAATGCGCCTCCACTGACCGGGAACAACGACTGACAAGCCGCCGGGTCAGCGAGAAGAAAGCGAAATAAACGCTTGACTCTCCGGGTGAAAAGCGTAATATACGCAGCCCGC
>NZ_JBPIYZ010000007.1:0-219034 GCF_051172415.1 Serratia sp. H402Y | reverse complement strand
CACCGGTGATCATGTTTTTCACGTAGTCGGCGTGCCCTGGGCAGTCAACGTGCGCGTAGTGGCGAGTCGGGGTGTCATACTCAACGTGAGAGGTGTTGATGGTGATACCACGAGCTTTTTCTTCTGGCGCGTTATCGATCTGGTCGAAAGCACGTGCAGAACCGCCGTAGGTTTTAGCCAGAACGGTGGTGATCGCTGCAGTCAGGGTAGTTTTACCGTGGTCAACGTGGCCGATAGTACCAACGTTAACGTGCGGTTTTGTACGTTCAAATTTTTCTTTAGACACGGCTATATTCCTTACTATAGCGCTCTCCCCTTCTGGAGAGAGCACGGGACTTTGGTTTTAACCCTGCGGCTTATTTGCCACGGGCTTCGATTACGGCCTGAGCGACGTTGTTCGGTGCATCATCATACTTCAGGAATTCCATGGTGTATGATGCGCGACCTTTAGTCAGAGAACGCAGCTGAGTTGCGTAGCCGAACATTTCGGACAACGGTACTTCAGCGTGGATCTTAACGCCAGTCACTTCAGATTCCTGACCGCGCAGCATGCCGCGACGACGGCTCAAGTCACCGATAACGTCACCGGTGTTCTCTTCTGGAGTCTCAACTTCAACCTTCATGATAGGCTCAAGCAGAACTGGTTTCGCTTTCTTAAAGCCTTCTTTAAAGGCGATAGATGCGGCCAGTTTAAACGCCAGTTCAGAGGAGTCAACGTCGTGGTAAGAACCGAAGTGCAGACGAATACCCATATCTACTACCGGGTAACCAGCCAACGGACCAGACTTCAGCTGCTCCTGGATGCCTTTATCAACGGCAGGGATGTATTCGCCAGGAATTACGCCGCCTTTGATGTCGTTGATGAACTCGTAACCTTTCGGGTTAGAGCCCGGCTCCAGTGGGTACATGTCGATCACAACGTGACCGTACTGACCGCGACCACCAGACTGCTTGGCGTGCTTACCTTCAACATCGGTAATCTTCGCGCGAATCGCTTCGCGGTAAGCTACCTGAGGTTTGCCCACGTTAGCTTCAACGTTGAATTCACGCTTCATGCGGTCAACGATGATGTCGAGGTGCAGTTCACCCATACCGGCGATGATGGTCTGGTTAGACTCTTCGTCAGTCCATACGCGGAATGACGGGTCTTCTTTTGCCAGACGGCCCAGAGCCAGACCCATTTTCTCTTGGTCAGCTTTGGTTTTTGGTTCAACGGCGATAGAGATTACCGGCTCAGGGAATTCCATACGCTCCAGGATGATTGGAGAGTCTGGATCACACAGGGTGTCCCCGGTGGTCACGTCTTTCAGACCGATCGCAGCGGCGATGTCGCCTGCGCGAACTTCTTTGATCTCTTCACGCTTGTTGGCGTGCATCTGAACGATACGGCCGAAACGCTCACGCGCAGCCTTAACGGAGTTCAGCACGGTGTCGCCGGAGTTAACAACGCCGGAGTACACGCGGAAGAAGGTCAGGTTACCTACGAACGGGTCGGTAGCGATTTTGAACGCCAGAGCAGAGAACGGCTCGTCATCACTTGCGTGACGCTCAGCCGGGGTGTCTTTACCGTCGTCCAGGATACCGTTGATCGCAGGAACGTCAGTTGGCGCCGGCAGGTATTCGATTACCGCATCCAGCATCGCCTGTACGCCCTTGTTCTTGAACGCAGAACCACAGGTAACCAGGATGATTTCGTTGTTCAGCACGCGCTGACGCAGAGCGGACTTGATTTCTGCCTCGGTCAGCTCTTCGCCGCCCAGGTATTTTTCCATCAGCTCTTCGGAAGCTTCCGCAGCGGATTCGATCAGGTTCTGGCGCCATTCTTCAGCCAGTTCCATCATGTCAGCCGGGACGTCTTCGTATTCGAAGGTAACGCCTGCGTCTTCTTCGTTCCAGTTGATCGCCTTCATCTTCACCAGGTCGATAACGCCGGTGAATTTGTCTTCTGCGCCGATAGCCAGCTGCAGAGGAACAGGGTTAGCGCCCAGACGAGTTTTGATCTGGCCAACAACTTTCAGGAAGTTAGCGCCCATACGGTCCATTTTGTTAACGAACGCGATACGTGGCACTTTGTATTTGTTAGCCTGACGCCATACGGTTTCAGACTGTGGCTGAACACCACCAACAGCACAGTAAACCATTACCGCGCCATCCAGCACACGCATGGAACGTTCTACTTCGATGGTGAAGTCAACGTGCCCTGGGGTGTCGATGATGTTTACGCGATGCGGTTCGAACTGCTTGGCCATACCAGACCAGAAGGCAGTCGTCGCTGCAGAAGTGATGGTAATACCACGCTCCTGCTCCTGTTCCATCCAGTCCATGGTGGCAGCGCCGTCATGAACTTCACCGATTTTGTGGTTTACACCGGTGTAGAACAGAATACGTTCGGTAGTGGTGGTTTTACCGGCGTCGATGTGAGCACTGATACCGATGTTACGGTAGCGTGCAATGGGTGTTGTACGAGCCATTTGATTCCTCTATTCCTAGGGCGTTCAAGTTCAGTTAACCCAAGCGGGCCGATTTGACGCGCCCGCTTGGTTAGCATGACTACAGCCAGATGATTACCAGCGGTAGTGGGCGAACGCCTTGTTGGCTTCGGCCATACGGTGAACGTCTTCACGCTTCTTAACAGCAGAACCTTTGTTCTCTGCTGCGTCAGACAGCTCGTTCGCCAGGCGCAGAGCCATGGATTTATCACCGCGTTTACGTGCAGCATCAACGATCCAACGCATTGCCAGAGCATTACGACGAACCGGGCGGACTTCAACTGGTACCTGATAAGTAGAACCGCCAACGCGACGCGACTTAACTTCTACAGTCGGGCGAACGTTGTCGAGAGCGACTTCGAAAGCTTCCAGGTGATCTTTACCAGAACGCTGAGCCAGGGTCTCCAGCGCGGTATAGACGATTGCTTCTGCAGTAGATTTTTTACCGTCTACCATCAGGATATTTACAAATTTGGCCAGCAGCTCAGATCCGAACTTAGGATCTGGCAGGATTTTACGTTGGCCGATTACGCGACGACGTGGCATGGAAATACTCCGTTGTTAATTCAGGATTGTCCAAAACTCTACGAGTTTATTTTGACATTAAAGTTAAAACGTTTGGCCTTACTTAACGGAGAACCATTAAGCCTTTGGCTTCTTCACGCCGTACTTGGAACGAGCTTGCTTACGGTCTTTAACACCGGAGCAGTCAAGTGCACCACGGACGGTGTGGTAACGCACACCTGGCAGGTCTTTTACACGACCGCCACGGATCAGGATTACGGAGTGTTCCTGCAGGTTGTGGCCTTCGCCACCGATGTAGGAAGTCACTTCGAAACCGTTGGTCAAACGCACACGGCAAACTTTACGCAGTGCGGAGTTTGGTTTTTTCGGGGTAGTGGTATATACGCGGGTGCATACGCCACGTTTCTGCGGGCAGGCTTCCAGCGCTGGAACGTTGCTTTTAGCAGCCTTCACAGAGCGTGGTTTGCGAACCAGCTGGTTAATTGTTGCCATTAAAAAAGCTCCTGGTTTTTGCTTCGTACTAGCTTCGTAAACATGTGATAAATCCCCTCGTATGCACTACTGGCAAAGTACGAGGACGCAGAATTTTAGGGCTGACCAGTATGGGTGTCAAGAAATATACAACATCACCGTCATCACCAGGCCATTTGGCTGCGGTGTTGTTCGGTTAATTCAACGAAGTGATTATAGCCGACGACAGTGATTTTGTGCGAAAAATGACCAATCAACCCCCTGGCTTCCAGGTCGTCCTGCAGCGCATAAAGGGATATGGGGGCGGCGAGCAGCGATTCAAGATGGGCGCTGCCAACAAGGCCTGCGAGCACGCCGTCCTGCAGCAGCAGCAGCGCGTCGCCCTCCGCGGTCAGGCGCAACAGCGCGGGCAGGTCACATTGGTTTGGCGAATGGCTCAGGGTATACAACATCAGAAGATCCTAAAACGTCATTACGGCGTCGTAGCCGGCTAATTCACGGCGCAGTTCGTCCGGCGCCAGCACCTCGGCATCCAGCACCCAATCGGTCACCTGACTCAGCCCGCGTTCCTGCAGCGAAGCCTGGCACAGATAACACCGCTCCACGTCATACAGCGGCAGCACGCCGAAAGTGGCGATATAATTGCGCGCCAAAATCTTTTCCGGTTGCTGGCCCGGCAACAGCTGCAACACGCCATCACCGATAAAAAACACCCCCAAATCTTCACTGAGCGCCGACGTGGCGAGCAGCGCATCCAGCCCTTCCCTGCCGCTGGCGCCGCCATGCGGCCCGTGGGTGAAAACAAAAGCGACTCGTTTCATCATTTCCTCAGAACTGCACCAGACGGTCGCAACTCAGCGACGCTTCGGCCAGGGAACCCAGCCCGCTCAGGGTAAAACCGGGCTGCAGGTTGGCGCCGGCCAGCCCCTGCTGCTGCGCTTCCTGTTCGTCGGTGACGCCCCGGCGCAGCGCGGCGGCCACGCAGACGTTGAGCGCTACGCCGTGTTGCTGCGCGAGCTGCGTCCAGCCGCGCACCAGATCGAATTCGTCGCTGGCGGGCGCGGTTAACCGGTTGGCGTTCAACACCCCTTCACGGTAGAAAAAGACGCTGGAAAGACGGTGCCCTTTCGCCAGTAAAGCCTGAGCGAATTGATAGGCGCTGCTGGCCTGCTGCGTGCCATAAGCCGGGCCGGTAACCAACAGACAATAGTCGAGCATCAACGGTCGCTTCCCACCAGGTCGCCGCTTTTAAACTGGCGAATGTACAGATAGACGGTGTGTTTGGAGATATTCAGACGATCCGCCACCTGATTGATCGCATCCTTGATATCGAAGATGCCTTTCTCATAGAGATTGAGCACCACCTGTCGATTCTTGGCGTTATTGGACACCGAGCGGTCGGCGTTCACCTCTTCGATGGTGAACTCCAGCGTCTGCGCCACCAGATCGTCGACGGAAGAGGCGAAGTTCACCGACGACGGCACGTCCTGCGCTGTCGGTGGCATAAAGGTTTGCATGATCTGCGAGAACGGCACGTCGAGGTTCATGTTGATGCACAACAAACCAATCGCCCGCTGCTCGCGATTGCGAATGGCGATAGTCACCGATTTCATCAATACGCCGCTCTTGGCGCGGGTAAAGTAGGCTTTCGACACGCTGCTGTCGTCGCCGGCCATGTCGTGCAGCATGCGCAGCGCCAGGTCGGTGATCGGCGAGCCGATTTTGCGCCCGGTGTGTTCCCCGTTGGCGATGCGCACCGCCGAGCTGTTCAGGTCTTCCAGCGCGTGCAATACGATTTCGCAGTGGCCGCCGATCAACATCGCCAGCCCGTCGACCACCGCTTCATAGGATTTCAGGATTTCATGATCCGTTTGAGTAAACGGACGTTCATTCAGCAAATCAAGTTCGCTGGCTTCGCTGGATAAAAGCGAATTCGACATCGAAGATACCACCCTCATAGATCGCCTGTGCCAGGGGGCGCAGCTAAAACCGCTCGGGCCGGATCGCTGCCGTCGTCGGCGCGCTGCAGCGCGGCTGGCTGAGAGCGGCATAAAACGGCGCGATGACATCCGCGGGCGAGGCGGCCGGGAACAATTTTAGGTACACGCCCTAAGGGGCAGACGCATGACTGATAAGTCAGAATTATTAGTCTAGCAAAGCGGCCGGAGCAAAGTCCTTGCGTTTGCGCGTGGTATTGACGTTAAGCCCGATGCCCGGCAGGCGTCAAGCGTTCAATGGAGAGAGCGGTAGCGGCTGCCGAAATGAAAACCGCCGCGGAGGGCATCCGCGGCGGTGGCAAACAGAGCGACGAGATTATTTCGCTTTGGCGTCGGCTTTGGCGTCGGCCGGTTTTTCGGCTTTAGCGTCGGCTTTCGGCGCCGCTTTCACATCCAGCAGCTCGACGTCGAATACCAGCGTGGAGTTAGCCGGGATGCCCGGAACGCCGGTTTTACCGTAGGCCAGCGCCGGTGGAATCACCAGCTTGATTTTGCCGCCTTTCTTGATGTGCTTCAGGCCTTCGGTCCAGCCAGGGATCACACCATCCAGACGGAATGACAGCGGCTCACCGCGGGTGTAGGAGTTATCGAACTCGGTACCGTCGGTCAGGGTGCCTTTGTAGTTCACCACCACGGTGTCGCTGTCTTTCGGCGCTTCACCCGCGCCCGGTTTCTCTACCTGATACAGCAGGCCGGATTCGGTTTTCTTCACGCCTTTTTCTTTAGCGAAGCTGTCGCGATACTTAGCGCCTTTGGTTTCGTTGTCCTTGGCGTCCTGCTCCATCTTCGCCTGAGCGGAAGCCTTCACGCGCGCTTCAAAGCCCTGCAGGGTCTTTTCGATGTCGGCGTCGTTCAGCTTGCTCTTGTTAGCGAAAGCGTCCTGAACGCCGGCGATCAGCTGATCTTTGTCCAGCTTGATGCCCAGCTTCTCTTGCTCTTTCAGAGAGTTGTCCATGTAACGGCCAAGAGAGGCGCCCAGTGCGTAAGCCGCTTGCTCGTCGTCGTTTTTGAACTTGCCGGTGCTTGGCGCTGCTGCCGCGTCTGCCGCCGGTTTAGCGGCATCGGCTGCCATGACCTGGGTCGCATTCAGAGCAAAAGCCATGGTGGTTGCCAGAAGCGTGACTTTAAACAAAGATTTCATCCATTTCTCCAATGTCTGAAGCAATGCCCCAAACAATCATTAGGTAAGATAACCGGGCTACTATAGCTGCCTGAAACAAAACAAAACAGTCGCACAGGTAACCAATCGAGTCAAAGTGTGACTCCCGCTTTGCCAAGAAGTTTCCCGCTGCGTGCTACTCACATGATAAATCAGATTTTTCTTGCAGAATATTCGGCGAGGTTAGCAAAAAACGGCGAATCAGGCGTGCAGCTTTTCAGCACTTTACACTGCCGATCGCAACGTTGCGCGCCGCCCAAAGAAATAGCGCGGGCAAACCCGACGCCAGCTGTTACCATAGCGCCGAATCAGGATTTTATCGCGTCAGAGGTAGCCTCATGCACAACGCCGACATTCAAAGCCTGCTACAGCGGCTTGAAGAACTGGAAAGCCGTCAGGCTTTTCAAGAGCTCACTATCGAAGAGCTCAACCAGACCGTCACCCAGCATCAGATGGAAATGCTGAAGATGCGCGAGCACCTGCGCATGTTGACCGACAAACTGCGCTCGACCCAAACCTCGATGATCGCCTCGCAATCGGAAGAAACCCCTCCGCCGCACTATTGAGGGGCGCCGCGCATAAAAAAGGGCAGCCAATGGCTGCCCTCTCGTCTCGGGATTGCGTTCTGCTTAGTGGCAGCCGCAACCGCCGTTGCCGCAACCGCCTTTACCGTGGTCGTGACCATGGTCGTGATCGTGGCTATGGCCGTGACCGCCGCAGCAGCCTTCACCGTGCTCGTGGTGATGATCGTGCTCGCCGTGTACGTGACCGTGCGCCAGTTCTTCTGCAGTCGCTTCGCGGATCGCGACAACTTCCACGTTGAAGTTCAGGTTTTGGCCGGCCAGCATGTGGTTGCCGTCAACCACAACGTGGTCGCCGTCAACTTCAGTGATTTCAACCGGTACCGGGCCCTGATCGGTGTCAGCCAGGAAACGCATGCCGACCTGCAGTTCGTCAACGCCCATGAAGACGTCTTTCGGTACGCGCTGCACCAGGTTTTCGTCGTAGTTGCCGTACGCGTCGTTCGCGCCGACGTGAACGTCAAAACGATCGCCAACGTCGTGGCCTTCGAGCGCTTTTTCCAGACCTGCGATCAGAGAACCATGCCCGTGCAGATAGTCCAGCGGTGCGCTCACCGGAGACTCATCAACCAAAACACCGTCTTCTGTACGTACTTGGTAAGCCAGGCTGACCACCAAGTCTTTTGCTACTTTCATGATATCTCCTACCGTTGGCTACTAGGACGCGCACCGTTATCGGGATGCGCGCCTTTTCCGGACAGATTGTAACGGAAATCTGCCTCGCTGTACCCTCCGGGATAAAAAAACGCTACTTCGGCTGAAAAATGCCGATCACCTGCTCTTGCGGTCGAACGTGTTTTTCCACCTGTTGTTCGGTCTGGCGCTGGTGATGGCCGCACTTGACGCACTCCACCACTTCCACCTGATCCTCCCGCCATACCGCCAGCGTATCCATGGCGCTACAGCTCGGGCACACCGCTCCGGCGATAAATCTCTTACGTGTTGCAGACATCGTTATGCTCCCGCTTATTCGTATTCATCCCAGCCGTCAAACTGGCGACTTTCTTTTTGCATTTCGCGATGGAAGAGCTCTTCCAGCTCGCGCCGCGCCTCTTTCACGCGAGAAATTTGCGCCACGTCGCCCTGATGCGGCGGCATCAGCTCACGCAGCATGCGCATATCCAGACGACGGAAATGCTGCTGGGCGCGAAAGGCCTGATGCGGGTGCATGCCCAATTCCATCAGCGCCTTGCGCCCCAGTTCCAGCGCGCTGGAGAAGGTCTCGCGGCTGAACTGTTTTACGCCCGCCTGCAGCAGCTCATGCGCCTCCACGCGGCCGCGCGCGCGCGCCAGGATGCTCAGGTTCGGGAAGTGCTGCTGGCACAGCCGCACGATCGCCATGGTGTCTTCCGGCTCATTGCTGGTGATCACGATCGACTTGGCCTTCTCTGCGCCTGCCGCGCGCAGTAGCTCCAACTCGGTGGCGTCGCCGTAATAGACCTTGTAACCGTAGCGACGCAGCACGCCGACGGCGCTGACGTCGCGTTCCAGTACGGTAATGCGCATTTTGTTGGCCATCAGCAGGCGGCCGATCACCTGGCCAAAACGCCCGAAGCCGACGATGATCACCTGCGGATCGTCATCTTCCACGTACGGCGTCTCCTCGTCTTCGTCTTTGGCGTTATAGCGGCGCGCCAAAATGCGATCGATGGCCTGCATCAACAGCGGCGTGGTCATCATCGACAGCGTCACCACCACCAGCAGCAAAGAGAGTTGATCTGGCTGCAGCACCTTTTGGGCGCCCGCCGCCGAAAACAGCACGAAGGCGAACTCACCGCCCTGGCTGAGCACGCCGGCGAACTGCAGGCGTACCGAACTGCGCAGGCCGAACAGGCGCGATACGCCGTAGAGCACGCCGGATTTCACCGCCACCAACGCCAACACGCCGATCAACACCTCGGCCAGATGGGTGTAGAGCACGCCGATATTCAACACCATGCCCACCGAGATAAAGAACAGCCCCAGCAGCAGCCCTTTAAACGGCTCGATGGAGATCTCCAGTTCGTGGCGGTATTCGCTCTCCGCCAGCAGCACGCCGGCGATGAAGGTGCCGAGCGCCATCGACAGGCCGAGCGTCTCCATAAACAGCGCCGAGCCGAGCACCAGCAGCAGCGCCGCGGCGGTAAAGATCTCGCGCACGCCGGAAGCGGCGATATAGCGGAACAGCGGCCGCAGCAGGAAGCGGCCGCCGATCAGCATGCCGCCGAACGCCGCCACCTTGAGCGCGATCTTCGCCCAGTCGTCGCTGGTGCCGCCGGCGCCGGCCAGAATGGGGATCAACGCCAGCGCCGGGATCACCGCCATATCCTGGAACAGCAGCACCGAGAAACCCAGCTGCCCGCCTTCGTTGCGGTTCATGCCCTTTTCGCGCATCAGCTGCAGCGCCATGGCGGTGGAAGACATCGCCAGGCCAACGCCGCCGATCACCGCCGCCTGCCAGGCGAAGTGCGTCAGGTACAGCAATGCGCCCAGCACCGCCGCGGTGATCAGCACCTGGCCGGCGCCGGCGCCGAAAATCGAGCGCCGCAGCTCCCACAGCTTGCTGGGGTTCAGCTCCAGGCCGATGATGAACATCAGGAACACCACGCCCAGCTCGGAGAAGTGCAGGATCTCGTCAACGTCGCGAATAAAACCCAATCCCCACGGGCCGATGGCGATGCCGGCGATCAGATAACCCAGCACCGCGCCGATCCCCAGGCGACGGGCGATCGGCACCGTCACCACCGCGGCAAACAGGAACAGTAAAATGGCGGTCAGTAAGGTCGATCCTTCCATGATCACCGCCCCCCGTGCGGCAGCGGGTGGCTCAGCCACTCCCCGTAGGCGTCTGCGTGGCTGCGCAGCACCTCCGGCTTTTGCCGCCGCGCCCAATAGACCACGAACGGCGTCAACCAGTGCATATGGCACATCCCGGCGGTCAACTCGAACGGCCGCAGGATATCTTCCATCGGATAATGGTTATAACCGCCGGTGCGGTAGGCGCCTTCCGGCTCGCCGGTGGTGATCACCGAACGCCAGTATTTGCCCGCCAGCGCATTGCCGCCCACGCCGCTGGCGAAGCCGCGCGCCAGCACGCGATCCAGCCATTCCTTCAGCAGCGCCGGGCAGCTGTAGGTATACAGCGGGTGCTGAAACACGATGACCTGATGCTCACGCAGCAGCTGTTGTTCGTGATGAATATCGATAAAAAAATCAGGGTAGTGCGCGTAGAGATCGTGCACGGTGACATGTTCCAATTGCTGCGCCGGTCGAAGCAAAACCCGGTTCGCCACCGAGTCATGGGATTCCGGATGGGCATACAGCAGCAAGACCTTGGGCGGCTGCGACATCATTCCCCTCCAAAGCGTCGTCAGGGTAGCGGTTTTCCGTTACCATGCATCGCAAAGACAAAAACAGCGCGCGGTGCGCGTTCTGTTACCTTAATGATAATTTAACATACTCTGAACATACGGCGCTTTATGATTGTATTCTCCTCGCTACAAATCCGACGCGGCATCCGCGTCCTGCTGGACAACGCCACGGCGACGGTTAATCCAGGTCAGAAGGTCGGCCTGGTCGGCAAAAACGGCTGCGGCAAATCCACGCTGTTGTCGCTGCTGAAGGGCGAGATCGCGGCGGACGGCGGCAGCTTCACCTTCCCCGGCAACTGGGCGCTGGCCTGGGTCAACCAGGAGACGCCGGCGCTGGACGTGCCGGCGATCGAGTATGTTATCGACGGCGACCGCGAGTTTCGCCAGCTCGAAGCCGAACTGCAGGCCGCCAACGACCGCAACGACGGCCACGCCATCGCCACCCTGCACGGCAAGCTGGACGCCATCGACGCCTGGACCATTCGTTCCCGCGCCGCCAGCCTGCTGCACGGTCTCGGCTTCTCCAACGAACAACTGCAAAGCCCGGTGCGCGACTTTTCCGGCGGCTGGCGCATGCGTCTTAACCTGGCGCAGGCGTTGGTGTGCCGTTCCGATCTGCTGCTGCTCGACGAACCGACCAACCACCTGGATCTCGATGCGGTGATCTGGCTGGAGCGCTGGCTGAAAAGCTATCCCGGCACGCTGGTGCTTATCTCGCACGACCGCGACTTCCTCGATCCGATCGTCGACAAGATCCTGCATATCGAACAGCAGACGATGAACGAGTACACCGGCAACTACTCGTCGTTCGAACGCCAACGCGCCACCAAACTGGCGCAGCAGCAGTCGCTGTATCAGCACCAGCAAGAAAAAGTGGCGCACCTGCAAAGCTATATCGACCGTTTCCGCGCGCAGGCGACCAAGGCCAAGCAGGCGCAGAGCCGCATCAAGATGCTGGAACGCATGGAGCTGATCGCCCCGGCGCACGTCGACAACCCGTTCACCTTCAGCTTCCGCCCGCCGGAAAGCCTGCCGAACCCGCTGCTGCGCATGGAAAAAGTCAGCGCCGGGTACGGCGACAAGGTGATCCTGAAGTCCATCAAACTGAACCTGGTGCCCGGCTCACGCATTGGCCTGCTCGGCCGCAACGGCGCCGGTAAATCGACGCTGATCAAACTGCTGGCCGGCACCCTGGAGCCGCTGAGCGGCGAGATCGGCCTGGCGAAAGGCATCAAGCTGGGTTACTTCGCTCAGCACCAGCTGGAATTCCTGCGCGCCGACGAATCGCCGCTGCAGCACCTGAGCCGCATCGCGCCACGGGTGCTGGAGCAACAGCTGCGCGATTATCTGGGCGGTTTCGGCTTCCAGGGCGACAAGGTCAGTGAAATCACCGAACGCTTCTCCGGCGGCGAGAAGGCGCGGCTGGTGCTGGCGCTGATCGTCTGGCAGCGCCCGAACCTGCTGCTGCTCGATGAGCCGACCAACCACCTGGATCTCGACATGCGCCAGGCGCTGACCGAGGCGCTGATCGATTTCGAAGGCGCATTGGTGGTGGTCTCGCACGACCGTCACCTGCTGCGCTCCACCACCGACGATCTGTACCTGGTGCACGATGGCCAGGTCGAGCCTTTCGAAGGCGATCTCGACGATTACCAGCAGTGGCTGATCGATCTGCAGCGCCAGGAAAGCCAACAGGACGCGCCGGAAAAAGAGAGCGGCAGCAACAGCGCACAGGCGCGCAAGGATCAAAAACGCCGCGAGGCGGAGTTCCGTACGCAAACCCAACCGCTGCGCAAGCAGATCGCCAAACTGGAACAGCAGATGGAAAAACTGGGCGCCGAACTGGCGGCGGTGGAAGAGCAGTTGGCGGATTCCGCACTGTACGACATCAGCCGCAAGGCCGAGTTGACCGACTGCCTGCAAAAGCAAAGCCAGGTCAAATCCGCGCTGGAAGAGACGGAAATGACCTGGCTGGATGCGCAGGAACAGCTGGAGCAGTTAACGCAGGCGTTCGACGCCTAACCGTTGTTACGCCTTGTAAAAGGGCTTGTCCCCCAGAATGGTCGCGCGGTGCATGATGCGCCGCTGCGGCAGATAATCCGCGTTGGCGTAGTGCTGCGTCACGCGGTTATCCCAGATCGCCACGTCATTCTCCTGCCAACGCCAGCGCACCTGAAACTCCGGTTTGGTGATGTGAGCAAACAGGAAATGCAGTAAAGCGTCGCTCTCCTTCGGCGCCAGATCGACGATCCGCGTGGTGAACCCTTCATTGACGAACAGCGCCTGCCGGCCGCTGATCGGATGGGTACGCACCACCGGATGCAACAGCGGCGGGTTTTTCTGCACCGCCAGTTGCCAGCGCTGATGCTCTTCTTCACTGCCGCGATGCTTGTGCTCCGGGAACGACTTGGTGAAGTCATGTTCCGCGCGCAGCCCCGCGAGCAGCGTTCTGAACGGCGCCGACAGCGCCTCATAGGCGGCGATGCCGCTGGCCCACAGCGTATCGCCGCCGGTGGCAGGCAGCGTCTTGGCCGCCAGGATCGCCCCCAGCGGCGGGTTCTCGATAAAGGTCACGTCGGTGTGCCAGTTGTCGTTGTCCGGCGGGTTGTCGTCGTGGGTATCGAGCACGATGATCTCTTCCACGTCGGTGGCGTGCGGATAGACCGGGTGGATGTGCAGATCGCCGAAGCGGCCGGCCAGATCGCGCTGCTGCAGCGGCGTGATCGGCTGGTTGCGGAAGAACAGCACCTGATGCTTGAGCAGCGCATGATAAAGCTGTTCAAACTGGCCGTCGCCCAGCGGCCGAGCCAACTCGACGTTTTCCACCAGCGCCCCGATGTAAGGCCCCAGCGGGGTGATATTCAGACGTTCGTTCATTGCTGTACTCCATGCCACGGGGTCAATCGGCGCTGCAGGGCACGCAGCCCCAGCTCCAACCCAAATGCAATCACCGCAATCACGCCGATGCCGGCCAGCACCACGTCGGTCGCCAGAAACTCACCGGCGGATTGCACCATAAATCCCAGGCCGCGCGTGGCGGCGATCAGTTCGGCGGCTACCAGCGTCGACCAGCCGACGCCCAGCCCGATGCGAATGCCGGTCAGGATCTCCGGCAGCGCGCTCGGCAGCACCACGAAACGCAGCACCTGCCAACGCGTGGCGCCCAACGCGCGGGCGGCGCGCACCCGCACCTGCGCCACGCTGCGCACGCCGGCCACGGCGGAGAGCGTCACCGGCGCGAAAATCGCCAGATAAATCAGCAAGATCTTCGAGGTTTCGCCGATGCCGAACCAAATCACCATCAGCGGTAAATACGCCAACGGCGGCACCGGACGATAGATCTCAATCAGCGGATCGAGGATGCCGCGCACCGTGTCGTTCAGCCCCATGGCGATGCCCACCGGAATGCCGACGATCACCGCCGCCAGCAGCGCCACCAAAATGCGCCCCAGGCTGGCCGCCAGATGCTGCCACAGCGTGGCGTCCATAAAGCCTTGCGGGCTGGCGATGGTGATCAGCTGATGCAATACCTGCTGCGGCGCCGGCAGGAACAGCGGGCTGATCAGCTGCAGCGCCGTCACGCCCCACCAGACGATCAACACCGTCAACAGCGTGGCGCCGCTCAGCCAAACGTTGCGCGGCACGCTGAAACGGCGCGTCGCTTTGCCCTGCGGCTGCGCCGCGGCCTTTAACGTGGAATGCAGGCTCATAACAGGGCCTCGCGCTGTTGGAAAACTTTGCCCAGCACGTATTCGCGCTGCGCGATAAATTCAGGATCGGACTTAATCGAGCGGCAGGCTTCGCCGTCGGCATAGCGTTGGCCGAAGTTCAGCGACAGCCGCTCCACCACCTGCCCCGGCCCCGGCGACAGCAGCAACAGCTCGCTGGCGAGGAACACCGCCTCTTCAATATCGTGAGTGATCAGCAGCACCTGCTTGCCGGTATCGCGCCAGATGGTCAGCAGCAGCTCCTGCATCTGCTCGCGAGTGAACGCGTCCAGCGCGCCGAACGGTTCATCCAACAACAGCAGACGCGGATCGGCGGCCAGAGCGCGGGCGATGCCGACGCGTTGGCGCATGCCGCCGGAAAGCTGCCAGATGAAATGCCGCTCGTAACCGGCCAGACCGACGCGCTGCAACATCTGCTCCGCCACCTGGCGGCGCTGCGCCTTGCCGACGCCGGCCAGCTGCAGGCCGAACTCGACGTTGTCCACCACGTTACGCCACGGCAGTAAACCCTCATGCTGGAACACCACGCCCCGTTCGGCGCTTGGGCCATGAACGGACGTTCCATCCAGCGTGATGCTGCCAGCTGAAGGCTCGATAAACCCGGCAATTAAATTCAGCAGCGTGGTTTTGCCGCAGCCCGACGGGCCGAGCACCACCACCAGTTGCCCGGCGGCGATCTGGAACGACACGTCACGCAGCGCGGGCCGCCCCTGATACTCTGCTGAAAGATGGCTGACGTTTAGCATCCTGCTTCCTTACGACTGCGGCGCAGCCTGCACCTGTTTCACAAAACGGTCGGTGACGTAAGCGCTGTAGTCGCTGTCGACCTGCGGGATCTTGCCCTGCTGCTTGAGGAATTCGGCGGTATCGCGGATCGCCTTGTCCACCGGCTGGCCGAGTTGGGCGACCTGATCCGCCACCGGCAGATAACGGTTCCCCTTCACCAGCTCCGGCACCTGCGCTTCCGGCACGCCGCTCAAGCGCGCCAAGGTGCTGAGATGGCTCGGATCTTTCAGCCACTGTTCCGGCGCTGCCAGGTAGGCCTTCTGCGCCTGCAGGGCGCTGGCGGCAAAGGCGGTCACCACGTCGGGATGTTTCTCGGCGAAGTCTTTGCGCACCACCCACACGTCCAGGGTTGGCGAACCCCATTCGCCCACCTGCGCGGAGTCGGTCAACACCTTGCCCTGTTTGGCCAGTTCGTTGACCACCGGCGCCCAGACGTAGGCGCCGTCGATATCGCCGCGCTGCCAGGCGGCGGCGATGGCCGGCGGCTGCAGATTGAGGATCTTCACCTGTTCAGGCTTGATGCCCCAATGTTTGAGCGAGGCCAGCAGGCTGTAATGAGTCGTAGAAATAAACGGCACCGCGATGCGCTTGCCGATCAGATCCTGCGGGCTTTTGATGTCATTCTTCACCACCAGCGCTTCGGAACTGCCGAGCTGCGAGGCGATGAGGAACACTTCGATGGGGAGTTTTTGGCTGGCGGCCACCGCCAGCGGGCTGGAGCCGATATTGCCGATCTGCACGTCGCCGGAGGCCAGCGCGCGCAACACGCTGGAGCCGCTGTCGAACTTACGCCAGTCGACGGTCGCACCGGACTGTTTGGCGAAGCTGTTTTCCGCCTGCGCCACCTTGGCCGGCTCCGCCGACGTCTGGTACGCCACGGTGACGTCCACCGCATAGGCGCTGGCCGCGCTGAGCGACAGCGCCAGCAGCGCCGCGTTGCGTAAAGAAAAGAGTTTGCCCGCCATGTTCCGCTCCGTTGATAAAAATCTGTTCAGTTGCTGACAGTTTTATCTGAGCGATGACGGGCGATAAAAGAATAAAAAAGTCTTCTTTATTACCTTAGGTAATATTAAAGCGAATCACAGCACGATCGTCCCGCGCAAGAACACGTGAGCGTAGCCGCCGAGCAACGTGCGGTCCCCTTGCAGTTCGCAGAACAGCTCGCCGCCGCGCGCCGAAATCTGCCGGGCGTGCAGCCGATGGCGGCCGAGACGCGCCGTCCAGTAAGGCATCAACGTACAATGCGCGGAACCGGTCACCGGATCCTCGCCGCCGTCGAGCGTGAAATAGCGCGAAACGAAGTCCACGGTGTCACCCGGCGCGGTGACGATCACCGCGCGGCCGGCCAATGCGATCAGCGCCGGGATGTCCGGGCGCAGCGCGCGCACCTGCGCCTCATTTTCCACCACCGCCAGCAGCGCTTTCGCCTGCCACACTTCCTGCGGCTGCACGCCCAGCAGCGCCGCGAGGCCCGCCGGTTCGGCGACTTTCTGCGGCGGCCTGGCGGGGAAATCAAGCACCAGCCGCTCCCCATCCCGCTCATCGCGCTTGACGAACAGCTCGCCGCCGGCCGATCTGAAGCGAATATCCTTCAGCGCCGGGTTAACCGCGCTGAACATCACATGCGCCGCCGCCAGCGTGCCATGGCCGCAAAGATCGACCTCACGCTCCGGGGTAAACCAGCGAATGGCGGTCATGTCGCCGTCATCCCAGACAAAGCTGGTCTCCGGCAGGCCGATCTCGTTGGCGATCGCCTGCAGCCGCTCCGTCGGCAGTGGCTGCGTCAGCAGGCAGACCCCGGCCGGGTTGCCGCGCAGCCCCTCACCGGTAAAGGCGACCACGTGATAATAGTTTTCCGCCATCGTTCCGCTCCTTAATGCCAAATCAGTAATACACAGGCTGCAGTCAGCAGCCCCATGGAAACGTTGAAGATAATCCAGGCCTTTTTGCTGCGCAGCAGGCGGCCGATCACCGTGCCGAACGCCAGCCAGATAACGCCGGCGACGATGTTGACCGCCAAAATGCCCAGCGCGATCGCCGCAATGGAACCGTTGTACTTATCGCCCGCCAGACTGAAGCTCGCCACCGCGCCCAGCGCCATCAGCCAGGCTTTCGGGTTGAGGAACTGCAACAGCCAGCCCTGATACAGCCGCACCGGCTGCGGCGGCGCCACGTCGGTTTCCAGCTTTTCATAGGCGGCGGTGGCGACTTTCCACGCCAGCCACAGCAGGTACAAACTGCCGAGGATTTTCAGGATCAGGTGCAGCGACGGGTAAACCAGGATCAGGCTGCCGACGCCGAAGGCCACCAGCAGCAAAATGCTTTGCATGCCGAGCATGATGCCGATCATCAGCCACAGCGAACGCATAAAGCCGAAATGAGCGCCGGAGGTGGTCAGCAGCAGGTTATTGGGGCCAGGCGTGATGGCGGCGACCCACAGGAAGCCCAGCATCGAAAGGAATAAACTCGGTTCCATGGCACGGGTGCTCCTCACCCAAGGCGCTTTTTTGCAGTATCATTGTCAGTTATTGGTATTGAAGCTAACAGTGCGCCTGGGATCTCACAATAGTCGCCAACAACATTTTTACACCGCCTATGCATGACGTCTTTCGCCCCCTGACCGGGGCCAGTAACCCGCACCTGCAAACGCTGTTGCCGCGGCTGGTGCGCCGCCGCGTGTTATTGAAACCGCATTGGCAACGGCTGGAATTGCCCGACGGCGATTTCGTCGATCTCGCCTGGAGCGAGGATCCGGCGCAGGCGCGCGACAAACCGCGCGCGGTGCTGTTCCACGGTCTGGAGGGCAGCTTCTACAGCCCCTACGCGCATGGCCTGCTCAACGCCTGGCGCGAACGTGGCTGGCTCGGGGTGGTGATGCACTTTCGCGGCTGCAGCGGCGTGCCCAACCGCAAACAGCGCATCTACCACTCCGGCGAAACCGAAGACGCGCGTTTCTTCCTGCGCTGGCTGCGCGACAGCTACGGCGAGGTGCCAACCGCGGCGGTAGGCGTTTCGCTCGGCGGCAACATGCTGGCCTGTTATCTGGCGCAGCAAGGCGCCGACAGCCTGCTGCAGGCGGCGGTGGTGGTCTCGGCGCCGCTGATGCTGGAGCCCTGCGCCTATCGCATGGAGCAAGGTTTCTCCCGCGTCTATCAGCGCTACCTGTTGGGGCAGCTGAAACAAAACGCCACCCGCAAGCTGTTGCACTACCCGGACACCCTGCCGCTCAAGCTGTCGCAGCTGAACGGGTTGCGGCGCATCCGCGAATTCGACGACGCCATCACCTCGCGCATTCACGGCTTCAGCGACGCCACCGATTATTATCGCCGCTGCAGCGCCCTGCCGCTGTTGCCGGCGATCCAAACGCCGCTGCTGATCATCCATGCGAAGGACGATCCCTTCATGACCCATGAGGTGATCCCCGACGTCGCCGGCCTGCCGCGCAATATCGAATATCAGCTGACCGAGTTCGGCGGCCACGTCGGCTTTGTCGGCGGCACGCTGAAAAAACCGCACATGTGGCTGGAGCATCGCATTCCGGCCTGGCTTTCCCCTTATCTGGACATCCCGACGTGATCATTCCCTGGCAAGAACTGGCAACCGACACCCTGAACAGCCTGATCGAATCCTTTGTGCTGCGTGAAGGCACCGATTACGGCGAGCACGAACGATCGCTGGAGCAGAAGGTGGAGGACGTGCGCCGCCAGCTGAAAAACGGCGAAGTGGTGCTGGTGTGGTCGGAACTGCATGAGAGCGTCAACATCATGCCGCGCGGTCAGTTCCGCGCCGGGCAGGAAGAAATTTAGTGGCGCCCGGTTCTATGACTGACGGAAAAAATCAGGTAACAATGGGACATTGCAAACCAGCGCGCGCCATTTTTTCCTGACATAGAGAGCGTCAACAAGAGCCACAATAATCCCCTGACGCCGGCGCATTCAACACGGAGTGACAACCACCATGTCTGCCAAACATCCCGTTATCGCGGTAACCGGTTCCAGCGGCGCCGGCACCACCACCACCAGCGTGGCGTTCCGCAAAATCTTCCAACAGCTCAACATTCGCGCCGCCGAGCTGGAGGGCGACAGCTTCCACCGCTACACCCGGCCGGAAATGGACGCGGCGATCCGCAAGGCGCGCGATCTGGGCAGACACATCAGTTATTTCGGCCCCGAAGCCAACGACTTCGGCCTGCTGCAGCAGAGCTTTATCGAGTACGGCAAAAACGGCACCGGCCGTTCGCGCAAGTACCTGCACACCTACGACGAAGCGGTGCCCTACAATCAGGTGCCGGGCACCTTCACCCCGTGGGAGCCGCTGCCGGCGCCGACCGACGTGCTGTTCTACGAGGGGCTGCACGGCGGTGTGGTCACCGAGCACCATGACGTGGCCAACCACGTCGATCTGCTGGTCGGCGTGGTGCCGATCGTCAACCTGGAGTGGATACAGAAGCTGATCCGCGATACCGGCGAACGTGGCCACTCCCGCGAGGCGGTGATGGACTCGGTGGTGCGTTCGATGGAAGACTACATCAACTACATCACGCCGCAGTTCTCGCGCACCCACATCAACTTCCAGCGCGTACCGACGGTGGATACTTCCAACCCGTTCGCCGCCAAAGCCATTCCCTCACTGGATGAAAGCTTCGTGGTGATCCACTTCCGCGGGCTGGATCAGATTGACTTCCCCTATTTGCTGGCGATGCTGCAGGGCTCGTTTATCTCGCACATCAATACGTTAGTGGTGCCGGGCGGCAAGATGGGGCTGGCGATGGAGCTGATCATGGCGCCGCTGGTGCAGCGGCTGCTGGAAGGCAAGAAGATCGAATAAGCGCGTTGAGCGCGGCGGCGGGCCGCGCTCCGTCCCGATTACGCCGGCTGGCGGATCTCGAAGCTGTGGGTCACCGTGGCGGCCTTGTTGAGCATCAGCGCCACCGAGCAGTACTTCTCCGCCGACAGGTTCACCGCTCGCTCTACGATTTTGTCGGTCAGATCCTGGCCGGTGACGATGAAGTGCAGGTTGATATGGGTGAACAACCGCGGGGCTTCTGCACGGCGCTCGGAGGTCAGCTTCACCTCGCAGTCGCGCACGTCGTTGCGCCCTTTTTGCAGGATGGACACCACGTCGATCGCGCTGCAGCCACCCACCGACATCAGCACCATCTCCATCGGGCTGGGCGCTTTATCGCCGGCGTTGCCGTCCATCAGCACCTGGTGGCCGGAGGCCGATTCACCCAAAAACGTTAACCCTTCCACCCACTTAACTCTTGCCTGCATTCTGGTCACTCCGGTTGATTTCTTAAAATCAGAGTACGCTTTCGCATAGAAACAGGCAACGTAACCTGATGCTAATCATGCTGAAGCGAGACAACACGAGACACCCGCCTTACTCTGTGCTACAAACAGAGCCGCAATAAATCTTTCCGGGACACTGAATTTCAGGGAAACGCCCAGAGAAAGGCTCCTTTACCGGTATGTTAACAGAATGTAGCTTGCAGCGCTTACGGCAAGTTAATATGCTAGAGCGACAGCGTATTTTTATGACACGCCTCAAAACTTGCCGGTAGCCCTCGCTCATAACTGCGGCTACAGGCGGGTTTTACAGGGAACTCTGACCCCTGTGACACAAGGCAGCGATAACAACAGAGGATAACAGCGAATGGTTCTCGGCAAACCGCAAACAGACCCTACTCTCGAATGGTTCCTGTCTCATTGCCATATCCACAAATATCCATCGAAGAGTACGCTGATTCACCAAGGTGAAAAGGCCGAAACGCTTTACTACATCGTGAAAGGCTCCGTCGCGGTGCTGATCAAGGATGAAGAAGGTAAAGAGATGATCCTGTCCTACCTCAACCAGGGGGATTTCATCGGCGAGCTCGGATTGTTCGAAGAAGGCCAGGAGCGCAGCGCCTGGGTTCGCGCCAAAACCGCCTGTGAAGTGGCCGAAATTTCCTACAAGAAATTCCGCCAGCTGATCCAGGTGAACCCGGACATTCTGATGCGTCTGTCCGCCCAAATGGCGAGCCGCCTGCAGGTCACTTCCGAAAAAGTGGGCAACCTCGCCTTCCTGGACGTCACCGGCCGCATCGCGCAAACCCTGCTGAATCTGGCGAAGCAACCCGACGCCATGACTCACCCGGACGGCATGCAGATCAAGATCACCCGCCAGGAAATCGGCCAGATCGTCGGCTGCTCGCGTGAAACCGTTGGCCGTATTCTGAAAATGCTGGAAGATCAAAACCTGATTTCCGCCCATGGCAAGACCATTGTCGTCTACGGCACCCGTTAATCCCTGAAGAAACGGCGCAATCTGCGCCGTTTTTTTGTCTGCTCTCTGCCATGTGGCGCCGCCTGATTTACCACCCGGAAGTCAACTACGCACTGCGACAAACGCTGGTGTTGTGCCTGCCGGTGCTGTTTGGCCTGCTGATTGGCCAGCTGCAGCTCGGCCTGATGTTCTCTCTGGTGCCCGCCTGCTGCAATATCGCCGGTCTGGACACGCCGCATAGGCGCTTCTTTAAACGGCTGATCGTCGGCGGTGCGCTGTTTGCCCTCAGCAGCCTGCTGCTGCAACAAGCCCTGCTGTGGCACGTGCCGCTGCCGGCGCTGATGCTGGGCCTGGCGCTGCTGCTCGGCGTCACCGGCGAAATCAGCCCGCTGCACGCCCGGCTGTTGCCGGCGGCGCTGGTGGCCGCCATCTTCTCCCTCAGCATGGCCGGCACCGTGCCTCTCTGGCAGGCGCCGCTGCTGTACGCGATCGGCACCGCCTGGTACGGCTTATTCACCTGGTTCTGGTTCCGGCTGTGGAAAGAGCAGCCGATGCGCGAGACGCTGAGCCAGCTCTATCTGGAACTGGCGGACTACTTCGAAGCCAAATACTCGCTGCTGACTCAGCACACCGATCCGCAGACCGCGCTGCCGCCGCTGCTGGTGCGCCAGCAAAAGGTGATGGATCTGATAAGCCTGCTGTACCAACAGCTTAATTTCCTGCCGCACGCCAACAACCTCGATCAAAAGCGTCTGCAACGCGCCTTTCAGGTGGCGATGGATCTGCAGGAGCACATCACCGTCAGCCTGCACTTGCCGGAGGAAGTACAAAAACTGATGGAGCAGAGCCAGGCCGAAGCGATCATTCGCCGCAACGCTCAGGTGATCGCCGGGCGGCTGCGCGTGGTGGCGCACGATATTCTCTACCATCAACATTCGAAGCGCTTTTCCATGACGCACGAACTGGCGGCGCTGGAAAAAATGGCGGCGCAGCATCCCGACAACCCGGTCGGCCAGTTTTGTTACTACCATTTCAGCCGCATTGCCCGCCTGCTGCGCACCCAGCATCCGCTGTACCGCCGCGATTTGATGCCCAGCCAACATCGCCTGCCGTTTTGGCCGGCGTTGGCCAGCTACCTGTCGTTCAAATCCACGGCGCTGCGCAACGCCGCGCGGCTGGGGGTGACGCTGGCAGTCGGCAGCAGCCTGGGGGCGGTATTCAATCTGCCGAAGCCGTACTGGATACTGCTCACCATCATGCTGGTGAGCCAAAACGGCTATAACGCCACCCGGGTGCGCATTCAGCACCGTGCGCTCGGCACGATCGCCGGTCTGTTGCTGGCGGCCGGGCTGTTGCAGCTGCAGTTACCGGAAGCAGAAACACTGAGCATCATGCTGATGATCACGCTGCTGGCCTACCTGGTTTCGCGCAAGAACTACGGGCTGTCGGTGATTGGCTTTACGGTCACTGCGGTTTACACCCTGCAGCTGCTGGCGCTGAACGGCTCGCATTTTTTGGTGCCGCGTCTGATCGATACGCTGATCGGCTGCGTGCTGGCGTTCGGCGGCACCATTTGGCTGTGGCCGCAGTGGCAAAGCGGGCTGCTGCGCAAGAATGCCCATCAGGCGCTGGAAAACGATCAAGCCGCGCTGCGGCTGATGCTGAAGCAACCGGAGCCGGACGCCACCGCGTTGGCCTATGCCCGCATGCAGGTCAACCAGGCGCACAATGCGCTGTTCACTTCGCTCAATCAGGCGATGCAGGAACCGGGGTTCGCCTCGAACTATCTGGCGGACATGCGGCTGTGGGTCACTCACAGCCAGTTCATCGTCGAACACCTGAACGCCATGACCATCCTGGCGCGCGAGCACTACATGCTGACGCCGAAGCTGGCGGAAGCGTATCTGCAAACCTGTGAAATCGCGCTGCAAAGCTGCCAGCAGCGGTTGGAATACGACGGCCCGAGCAGTGACAACAGCGGCATCATGCAGCCGCCGGATCTGCATCCGGAGATGCCCGTCACCGAGATGGAACGTCATTTGCGGCGCATTCTGTCGCACCTGAGCGTCATGCACACCATTTCGTCGCTGGCCTGGCGCCAGCGCCCGCACCACGGCATCTGGCTCAAGCGTAAACTGCGCGATCAATAAGGGCGCGGCATGCCGCGCCCCGTTATTCGCCGCAGGTGCTTCAGGCGCTGATCACATCCTGCACCGCCAGCTCGAACAGCGCCATGCCGGCCTCGATGTCCTGCAGCTCCACCACCAGCGACGGCGCAAAGCGGATCACGTTCGGCCCGGCGTTGAGGATCATCACCCCACGCGCGGCGGCGGCGGTGAGGAAATCGCGCGCTCTGCCGTGATAATGCGGCGTCAGCTCGGCGCCGATCAGCAACCCCATGCCGCGAATGGCGGTGAAAATACCGTATTTATCGCCGATATTCCGCAAAGCCTGCACATACAGCGCATGGCGCTGCTCGATGCCGCTCAGCACCTCCGGCGTATTGATCACATCCAGCGCCGCCTCCGCCACCGCGCAGGCCAGCGGGTTGCCGCCGTAGGTGGTGCCGTGAGTGCCCACCTGCATCACCGACGCAATCTCTTCGATAGTCAGCATGGCGCTCACCGGAAAACCGCCGCCCAGCGCCTTGGCGGTGGTGAGAATGTCCGGCGTCACGCCATAATGCATATAGGCGAACAGCTTGCCGCTGCGCCCCATGCCGCTTTGCACTTCATCGAACACCAGCAGCGCCTGGTGTTGGTCGCACAGTTTGCGCACGCCTTTAAGGAAGTCGGCGTCGACCGGCGTAATGCCGCCCTCGCCCTGAATCGGCTCCATCACCACCGCGCAGGTGTGGTCGTCCATCACCGCTTTCACCGCCGCCAGATCGTTGAACGGCACGTGCACGATGTCGGCCGGCTTCGGCCCGAACCCGTCGGAATATTTGGCCTGCCCGCCCACCGACACGGTGAACAGCGTGCGGCCGTGAAACGCGTTATAGAAGGCGATGATTCTGGTTTTATAGGGGCTGTGGCGGGTGATCGCGTAATGACGCGCCAGTTTGAACGCCGCCTCGTTGGCCTCCGCGCCGGAGTTGGCGAAGAACACCCGATCGGCGAAGGTGGCGTCGATCAGTTTGCTCGCCAGGCGCAGCGCCGGTTCATTGGTAAAGACGTTGCTGGTATGCCACAGGGTTTCCCCCTGACGTTTGAGCGCCTCGACCAGCGCCGGATGGCAGTGCCCCAGCGCCGTCACCGCGATGCCGCCGGAAAAATCGATGTACTCTTTTCCCTGCTGATCCCAGACCCGGCTGCCTTGGCCGCGCACCGGCACAAACTGGGCGGGTGCATAAACAGGCAGGATCACCTGGTCAAAGGTGCTGCGGCTCACTGCGGATTTGTCAGTCATTTTCGGCTCCACCCTGAAGGTTTTTCAGCGCTATCGCGATGTTATAATGAAAATATAATCACGAAATATGCATAAAAAAACACTAAAGCGCAAATGCAAAACGCCTGACGGGCGAAAAAAATGCGAAGGGATTAACGCCTGAGAAAATTGTCCAACAGCTGATGGCCCTGCTCGCTGAGCACGCTTTCCGGGTGGAACTGCACCCCTTCCAGCGCCAGCGTGCGGTGGCGGATGCCCATGATCTCGTCGCGCACGCCGTCGCGTTCGCTCCAGGCAGTCACTTCAAAGCAATCCGGCAGCGTATCGGCTTTCAGCACCAGCGAATGGTAACGCGTCACGGTCAGCGGATCGCTCAGGCCGCGAAACACGCCGACGCCCAGATGGCGAATCGCCGAGGTTTTGCCGTGCATCACCGCGCGGGCGCGCACCACCTCGGCGCCGAACGCCTGCCCCAGCGCCTGGTGCCCCAGGCACACGCCGAGGATCGGCAGCTTGCCGGCGAAATGACGAATGGCGGCCAGCGAGATGCCCGCTTCGTTCGGGGTACAAGGGCCGGGGGAAATCACCAGATGCTGCGGCGCCAGCCGCTCGATATCGGCCAGCTGCAGCTCATCATTGCGCTTCACCACCACCTCGGCGCCCAACTCGCAGAAGTACTGGTAAAGGTTATAGGTAAAGGAGTCGTAGTTATCGATCAGCAGCAGCATGTTAGGTCCGGCAAAGAAAAACGCCGCCATAGTTTACTGATTTAACCCGCCGCTGCCGACGATAATTTCCGCTTACTTTTTACGGCCGCCGGTGATCGAGCCCAGCACGCCGCGCAGGATCTGCCGGCCGAGATCGCGCGCCATGCTCTTGGCAGCGGTCTGGACGATGCCGTCGCGTTTGCCGCCGCGCGGGCCGGTGGAACCGAACAGCAGCTCGTTCAATCCGTCCATCAGGCCGCCGCCCGTCTGTTGCTGCGCTTGCGCCTGCGGTTGCTGCCCCTGCTGCGCAGTGCCGACGGTGGCGAAGCCGCCCGACGACAGCTTCTCGTAGGCGGACTCGCGGTCAATCATGTCTTCATAGCGGCCATACAGCGGCGACTTGTTGATCGCGCTGTTCAGCCCTTCCGCGCCGAGCATGCCCATTTTGGATTCCGGCGCGATGACCATCGCCCGCTCCACCACGTTCGGCCGGCCCTTCTCGTCGAGGAATGACACCAGCGCTTCGCCCACACCCAGCTCGGTGATCGCCGTTTCGGCATCGAAGGCCGGATTGGCGCGCAGGGTTTGCGCCGCCGTTTTCACCGCCTTCTGATCGCGCGGCGTGAAGGCGCGCAGCGCATGCTGTACGCGGTTGCCCAACTGGCCCAGCACGCTGTCCGGGATATCCAGCGGATTCTGGGTGACGAAGTAAATGCCGACGCCTTTGGAGCGGATCAGGCGCACCACCTGTTCGATCTTGGTCAACAGCGCCGCCGGCGCGTCGTTGAACAGCAGGTGCGCTTCATCGAAGAAGAACACCAGCTTCGGCTGTTCAGGGTCGCCCACTTCCGGCAGATGTTCAAACAGCTCGGCCAGCAGCCACAGCAGGAACACTGAATACAGCTTCGGCTGATTGATCAGCTTGTCCGCCGCCAGCAGGTTGATCACGCCATGACCGTTGGCGTCGGTTTTCATCAGATCGTTGATGTCCAGCATCGGCTCGCCGAAGAACTGGTTGGCGCCCTGCTCTTCCAGCGTCAGCAACCCGCGCTGGATGGCGCCGATCGACGCGGCAGAGATGTTGCCGTACTGAGTCTGGAATTGTTTGGCGTTATCGCCGACGAACTGCACCATGGCGCGCAGGTCTTTCATGTCCAACAGCAGCAGCGCATTGTCATCGGCGATTTTGAACACCAGCTGCAGCACGCCGCTTTGCACCTCGTTCAGATCCAACAGGCGCCCCAGCAGCAGCGGCCCGAGATCGGAAATGGTGGCGCGGATCGGATGCCCCTTTTCGCCGTAAATATCCCACGGGATAATGGTGCAGGCCTGCGGCTGCCAGTCGGTGACACCGATCGCCGCCAGGCGCGCCTGCAGCTTCTCGGAAGGCACGCCCTCGGCGCCGATGCCGGACAGATCGCCCTTCACGTCCGACAGGAACACCGGCACGCCGATGCGCGAGAACTGTTCGGCCATTTTTTGCAGCGTCACCGTCTTGCCGGTGCCGGTTGCCCCGGTAATCAACCCGTGGCGGTTGGCCAACGCCGGTAAAATCACCAGATCCTGTTCCGGTTTTCCGTCTTTCATCGCCTTGGCGATAATCCGTGGTTCACTCATTTTCTGTTCCTTTGACGCTGACGCGGCGCGAAACGCGCCTGTTGATGCAATAAAGCTATAAGCGCCGCGTAACCCCGTCAAGGACAAACAAAAAGGGCGCCGTCGGGATGCCCATGATGCCTGTCTTTTCAGAATCCCCCTAAGACCTGCGTCACCCCCGCAGCCCCAGTTGCTCCTTCAGCGCTTTCAAATAGCGCCGGCTGACCGGCACCGGATCGCCGGCGGACATGATCATCTCCGCCGCGCCGCCTTCTTCGAAGCGGATCTCGCGCACCAGCTCCAGGTTGACCAAATACTGCCGATGGCAGCGCACCAGCGGCGTACGGCTTTCCAGCGTGCGCAGCGTCAATTCGGTGAAACACTCCATGCCGTCGCGGCGCACCACGAATACCCCGCTCAGTTTGGAACGGATCGCCAGCACCTCGTCGAACCGCAGCAGATAGATGCGGCTGTGGCCGGTGCAGGGAATGTATTTCAGGTAGCCGGCGCTCTCATCCAGCGCCGTCACGTCCTGCGGCGCACTGCGCTGCCGCAGGCGTTGCAGCGTCTTGCTCAGCCGCTTCGGCTCCGCCGGCTTCAGCAGATAGTCGAAGGCGTGCTCCTCGAACGCCTGCACCGCGTATTCGTCGTAGGCGGTCAGAAACACGATGTGCGGCATCCGATTGGGATCCAGCATGCCGACCATTTCCAGCCCGCTGATGCGCGGCATTTGAATATCGAGAAACACCACATCCGGCTGCAGCCGGTGGATCTGGCTGATGGCTTCGATGGCGTTGGCGCATTCGCCGATGATCGCGATCCCCGCTTCGGCCTCCAGCAGATGGCGCAGGTTGTCGCGCGCGGAAGGCTCATCGTCAACAATCAGTGCGTTTAACATCAGGCGGCCCTCTCCATGGGAACATTGAGCGTAATGCGGGTATAGGCGTCCGGCCGGCAATCCACCTGCACACCATAGCCTTCGCCGTAGCGCACGCGAATGCGTTTATCTACCAGATTCATACCCAGCCCGCTGCAGTTCGGTTTCGGCTGGAACAGCCCGGCGTTGTCCGTCACCTGCAGCAGCAGATGCTCGCCTTCGCAGCAGGCGCCGATTTCGATGCGACCCACGCCCAACAGATGCGAGGTGCCGTGCTTGATGGCGTTCTCGACGATCGGCTGCAGCGAAAACGCCGGCAGCCGCGCCGCCAGCAGCGCCTCGGGCAGCGATACCGCAATCTCCAGCCGATCGGCGAAACGCGCTTTCTCGATCTGCAGGTAGGCGTTCACATGTTCTATCTCGTCCGCCAGGCTGACTTCATCATCCGAGCGCTTGAGGTTTTTGCGAAAGAAGGTCGAAAGGGACTGCACCAAGTCGCAGGCGCGCTCGCCATCACGGCGGATCACCGCCACCAGCGTATTCAACGCATTGAACAGGAAATGCGGGTTGACCTGCGCATGCAACAGCTTGATCTCCGACTGCGCCAACAGCTGCTTGTGGCGCTCGTACTGTCCGGCCATGATCTGCGCCGACAGCAGGCTGGCGATGCCTTCGCCCAGCGTGCGGTTGATGGTGCTGAACAGCTGGCTTTTCGGTTCGTACAGCTTGATGGTGCCGATGACCCGCTGGTTTTCGCCGCGCAGCGGGATCACCAGCGTCGATCCCAGCTTGCAGGCCGGATTGATCGAGCAGCAGTAAGAGAGCTGGTTGCCGTCGGCGTACACCACCTCGTTGTTGTCGATGGCGCGATGCGAATGCACCGAGGCGATCGGCGTCCCCGGCAGGTGGTGATCGTCGCCGATGCCGATAAACGCCAACAGCTTGTCGCGGTCGGTGATCGCCACCGCGCCGATGCCCAGTTCCTGATAAATCACCCGGGCAACCTTCATGCTGTTTTCCTGATCGAAGCCCTGCCGCAGGATACCCTCGGTGCGCTCGGCGATTTTCAGCGCCTTGGAAGAGAAAGCGCTGGTGTATTTCTCGAACATCGCGCGCCGATCCAGCAGGATTTGCATAAACATCGCCGCGCCGACGGTATTGGCGATCATCATCGGCAGCGCGATGTGTTCCACCAGCTGCAACGCCTCGTTGTAAGGGCGCGCCACCGCCAGAATGATCGCCATCTGCAACACTTCCGCCACCAGCGCCACGCCGCCGACGAACAGCGGATTGAACAGCAGTTCGATGCGCCCGCGGCGCATGGCGATGCTGTGTACGATGCCGCCGACCAGGCCTTCCGACACCGTGGAGATCGCGCAGGCGACGTCGGTCATGCCGCCGAGCGTATACCGGTGCAGGCCGCCGGTCAGCCCGACCAGAAAGCCTACCGACGGCCCGCCCAGCAGGCCGCCCAGGACCGCGCCTATCGCGCGGGTATTGGCGATCGAATCCTGAATGTGCAGCCCGAAATAGGTGCCCATGATGCAGAACACCGAGAAGATCACGTAACACAGCAGCTTGTGCGGCAGGCGAATGGTCACCTGCATCAGCGGGATAAACAGCGGGGTTTTGCTCAGCAGATAGGCGATGACGAGATAGACGCACATCTGCTGCAACAGCAACAGCACCTGGTTAAATTCATACATGGCAGCAACTCATCCAGAGACAACAAAGGGCGAACGCCGGATTTCCGGTCTGGTTATTGTCTGCCGATTAGAGCATGGGGCGCGGGAGAAAACAGTGATGAAGGCAAGGCTTCGTGAGGAAGGACGGCCGACCCCGGCGGGATCGGCCAAAAAACTTACGGCAGCACCTTGGCCGACAGAATCACCACCGGTTTGGTCGGCACATTCTGGTAAGGGCCGACGTTGCCGGTCGGCACCTGAGCGATCTTGTCCACGACGTCCATGCCTTTCACCACTTTGCCGAACACGGCGTAGCCGAAGTCACGCTGGCCGTGATCCAGGAAGGCGTTATCGGCCACGTTCAGGAAGAACTGGCTGGTGGCGCTGTCCTTGTCGGCGGTGCGCGCCATCGAAATGGTGCCGCGCAGGTTGCGCAAGCCGTTGTCGGCTTCGTTCTTGATTGGCGCCTTGGTGGATTTCTGCTGCATGTCAGCGGTGAAACCGCCGCCCTGAATCATAAAGCCAGGGATCACACGGTGGAAAATGGTGTTGTTGTAGTACCCGCTGTTCACGTAATCGACGAAATTCTGGGTGGAAACCGGTGCCTTCTGACTGTCGAGCGCCAACTCGATATTCCCTGCCGAGGTGGTCAGCATGACATGGGTTTCACCGGCGGCGAGCGCCGCTGGCGCCATCGCTGTCAGGGAACACAGCGCGACGAAGGTCACTAAAGTACGTTTGAACATTAACGGGTCCTTTCTCTGAGAGACAAACAACGGAAAAGCGCTTTGATTCTAAAGAGCTGTATCGGCAAGTGCCAGCCATTTACCTATATTTACCCAATTACGGGACATATCCTAGGTGGCCCTGAATTTTGCTGCGGAAAGTATGGGCGCAGAAGGCTTTTTTGCCAACCGCGTCACGCATTTTTTGCCCAGCGCCGCCCCGGGGCGTTTTTTGCGATCTACCTCCCAGTTTGCACACCCGTTGCCGTTACCCTATATAAATGAGAGCGCTCTCATTATAAAAAGAACGGATACTGAGGTATCCCACGGCGGCGTCGCCGCGCAACCCCTGGAGAAATGACGTGAGTGAATTGATGACTGAAGTCAGCCCCGAGTTTGAAAGCACCATCATGGAACTGCTGGTGTTCTCCGGCAGCGCGCGCAGTAATGCGTTGATGGCGTTGCGGCAAGCGCGCGCCGGTGACTTCGCCGCCGCGGCCAAACACATGGTCGAATCCAAAGAGTGGGTGAAGAAGGCGCACCTGATCCAGACCGAGCTGATCGGCCTGGACGAAGGCTGCGGCAAGCTGGCGATCAACCTGATCACGGTACATGCGCAGGATCATCTGATGAACGCCATGGTGATCCAGGATCTGGCCGACGACATGATCGAGCTCTATCGCCGTCAGTCGCAAACGGAGGGCCGCTCATGAGCACGCTCAAAATCGCGGTGATTGGCGGTGGCAGCAGCTACACTCCCGAACTGGTCGATGGGCTGATCCAACGCATCGATGAGCTGCCGGTCACCGAACTGGCGCTGGTGGACGTCGAGCCAGGCCGCCAAAAAGTGGAAACCATCGCCGCCCTGACCCGCCGCATGCTGGCGCGCCACGGGCTGGAACAGGTGAAGGTCAGCGTGCACTTCGCGCTGGACGAAGCGATTCGCGGCGCCGCTTTCGTGCTGACCCAGTTCCGCGTCGGGCAACTGCCGGCGCGCGCCGCCGACGAACGGCTGGGCCTCAAATATCAGCTGCTCGGCCAGGAGACCACCGGCGTCGGCGGCTTCGCCAAAGCGCTGCGCACCATTCCGGTAATGCTGGATATCGCCCGTCGGGTGGAAAAGCTGGCGCCGGACGCCTGGATCATCAACTTCACCAACCCGGCCGGCATCGTCACCGAGGCGGTGTCCCGCTTTACCAAAGCGAAGATCATCGGCCTGTGCAACGTACCGATCAGCATGCATCACATGATCGCCAACATGCTGCAGGCGCCTTACGCCGACGTGCAGCTGCGGTTCGCCGGTTTGAACCACATGGTCTGGGTGCATCAGGTCACGCAGCAGGGGCGCGACGTCACCGGCAACGTGATCGACATGCTGTGCGACGGCGCGGCGCTGACCATGAACAACATCAAGGAAGAGCCCTGGCAGCCGGACTTCCTGCGCGCGCTCGGCGCCATCCCCTGCCCGTACCACCGCTATTTTTACCAGACCCGCGAGATGCTGGCGGAAGAGATGGCCGCCGCCGGCGAGCGCGGCACCCGCGCCGAGCAGGTGATGCAGGTAGAAAAAGAGCTGTTCGAGCTGTATGCCGATCCGCAGTTGAACAGTAAGCCGGAGCAGCTCAGCTTCCGCGGCGGTTCTTTCTATTCCGAAGTTGCGCTGGAGCTGATCCGTGCTATCCATAATAATCTCGGCACGCAATTAGTGGTCAACACCGCAAACCGCGGCGCAATCCATGGCCTGCCGGACGATGCTGTGATAGAAATCAACTGTATCGTCGATGCTCAGGGCGCGCATCCGCTGACCTTCGGCCCGCTGTCGGAACCGATGCAGGCGCTGACGCAGCAGGTGAAAGCCTACGAACGCCTGACCATCGAGGCCGCGGTGCACGGCGATCGCCGCAGCGGCTTGCTGGCGCTGATCGCCAACCCGCTGGTGGGCAACGCCAATCTGGCGCAGCCGTTGCTGGACGAGGTGTTGACGATAAACGCGCCGTATTTGCCGCAGTTCAGGTAAGCACCTGCGCGCGGTATGACAGGGGTTCGGCGCGCCGAACCCATTTTTTTAGCCGTAATCAGGAGTTGGACGATGGTGACACTGGAAGATGTCGCGGCGCTGGCGGGCGTATCGCGCGCCACCGTATCGCGGGTAGTGAACGGCGACAGCAACGTCAAAGCGCCGACCCGCGAGAAGGTTGAGCGCGCCGTCGCCCAGCTCGGTTACACCCCCAACCCGGCGGCCCGCGCGCTCGCCTCCAGCCATAGCAATACCCTCGGGTTGGTCACCACGTCGTATCGCGGCGGCTTCTTCGGCGCGCTGATGGACTTCGTGCAAACCGAGGCCGAATCCCACGGCAAGCAGCTGCTGGTGACCCAGGGCCGCAACAGCGCCGAAAACGAATGGCAGGCGGTGCAGCGGCTGTTCAGCCTGCGCTGCGACGGCGTGATCCTGCACGTGCGTTTTCTCAGCGACGATCGGCTGCGCCAGCTGGCGGCGGAGCAACGTCATTTCGTGTTGCTCGATCGTCTGGTGCCGGGGCTGGAAGACCGCTGCGTCACCTTCGATCATCCGCTCGCCAGCCGCATGGCGACCCAGCAACTGCTCGACGCCGGACACCGGCGCATCGCCTGCATCAGCGGGCCGCGCGAGCGGCCGTCGAGCCGCCTGCGGCTGCAAGGGTTTGAAGAGGCGATGCAGGCGGCGAATATCGAGCCGGTGGCCTGTCTGGAGGGCGTTTACGATCTGGAAAGCGGTTACCGCTGCGCCGATCGCCTGTTGCGGCAGGCCGCGCCGCCCAGCGCCATCTACTGCTGCAACGAAGAGATGGCGATCGGCGCCCTGCTGGCGATCAACGAGCACCGCCTGCGGGTGCCGCAGGATATCTCCTTGATCTGCTACGACAGCGGCGAACGCGCGCCCTTCGTCCGCCCGGCGTTGAGCAGCGTACACTTTCCCATCAGCGAGATGGCGCAATACGCGGCGCGCAGGTTGATCGATCCCGCCACCCCGACGCACCGTTTTGAGCCGACGATCATCAACCGTGATTCCATTGTGACGGTACGCAAATAGATCACAATAATGCGTATCATCCCTTCATGGGTTGCATCAAAAAATCGACAGCCATCACAAAAAATCCCGTTGTCTGTGCTAGGATCCGCCCCCTGGTGGCCTGAACGGGACTTTTTTCTGCGTTTGCCAGGAAAAGCCAGCGGCCTTATGCCAGTTTTAAAACCTCTAACAGACATATTCAGGCCTATATAATGAATGACAGTAACCGCATACGGCTTACCTGGATCAGCTTCTTTTCGTACGCGCTGACCGGTGCTTTAGTGATCGTCACAGGGATGGTGATGGGAAACATTGCAGAGTACTTTAATCTGCCGGTTTCCAGCATGAGTAACACCTTTACTTTCCTCAACGCCGGCATTTTGATTTCGATCTTCCTCAATGCCTGGCTGATGGAAATCATCCCGCTGAAGCGTCAGCTGATCTTCGGCTTTGTCCTGATGGTGCTGGCGGTGGCAGGGCTGATGCTCGGCAAGAGCCTGACCATGTTCTCGCTGTGCATGTTTATCCTTGGCGTGGTTAGCGGCATCACCATGTCGATCGGCACCTTCCTGATCACCCACATGTATGCCGGCCGCCAGCGCGGTTCACGCCTGTTGTTCACCGATTCCTTCTTCAGCATGGCCGGGATGATTTTCCCAATCGTCGCCGCCATGCTGCTGGCTCGCCATATCGGCTGGTACTGGGTTTATGCCTGCATCGGCCTGCTGTACGTGGGGATCTTCGTGCTGACCCTGTGCTCCGACTTCCCGGTGCTGGGCAAGAAAGGCGCCGACGCCGGTCAACCGGTCGAGAAAGAAAAATGGGGCATCGGCGTGCTGTTCCTGTCGATCGCCGCGCTGTGCTACATCCTTGGCCAGCTGGGCTTCATTCAGTGGGTGCCTGAGTACGCCACCAAGTCGTTCAACATGGACATCGGCCAGGCCGGTAAGCTGGTGAGCGACTTCTGGACCTCATACATGGTCGGCATGTGGGTGTTCAGCTTCATCCTGCGCTTCTTCGATCTGCAGCGCATCGTTACCGTGCTGGCCGCGCTGGCCACCGGCGCGATGTACCTGTTCGTCAGCACCGACAATCCGGAGCACCTGGGCTACTACATCATGGCCCTGGGCTTCGTTTCCAGCGCCATCTACACCACGCTGATCACCCTCGGCTCGCTGCAGACCAAGGTCTCCTCGCCGAAGCTGGTCAACTTTATCCTGACCTGCGGCACCATCGGCACCATGCTGACCTTCGTGGTCACCGGCCCGATCGTGGCGAAAGGCGGGGCGCACGCGGCGCTGACCACCGCCAACGGCCTGTACCTGGCGGTGTTCGTGATGTGTCTGCTGCTGGGCTTCGTGACCAAGCACCGCAGCCACGGTCACGTAACGCACTGATTTCTTCGCATCAAATACATCAAGGGCGCCCGCAAGGCGCCCTTTTTTTGCGCCTTAGCGCCGAAAATCCACCGTCTCATCCTGCTGCAGATGCAGCGTGGTTTCCGCCGGCCGCGTTTCGGCGATCACCGCGCCCTGGCGAATCGAATAACGCACCGGCGTCTGGCGGCGCACCGCGTCGAAACCGCTTTCCGCCGGCAGGATCACCAGGTTGGCGCTGTTGCCGGCCGCCAGGCCGTAGTCGCTCAGGTTAAGAGTGCGCGCGCTGTGGCTGGTGATCAGCTTCAGCCCGTCGTCGATTTGGCCATAGCCCATCAGCTGGCACACGTGCAGCCCCATATGCAGCACCTGCAGCATGTTGGCGGTGCCGAGCGGATACCAGGGATCGAACACATCGTCGTGGCCGAAGCAGACGTTGATCTCCGCCTCCAGCATCTCCTTCACCCGCGTCACGCCGCGCCGTTTTGGGTAGCTGTCGAAACGCCCCTGCAGGTGAATGTTCACCAGCGGGTTGGCGACGAAGTTGATGCCGGACATTTTCAGCAGGCGGAACAGCCGCGAGGCGTAAGCGCCGTTGTAAGAGTGCATCGCCGTGGTGTGGCTGGCGGTGACTTTCTCCCCCATCTCCAGCTTCAGCGCCAGCGCCGCCACGGTCTCGACGAAACGCGATTGCTCATCGTCAATTTCATCGCAGTGCACGTCCACCAGCCGATCGTATTTTTGCGCCAGCGCGAATGCCTTGTGCAGCGACTCCACGCCGTACTCGCGGGTGAACTCGAAATGCGGAATGGCGCCCACCACGTCGGCTCCCAGCCGCAGCGCTTCTTCCAGCAATGCTTCGCCGTTGGGATAGGAAAGGATCCCCTCCTGCGGGAAGGCGACGATCTGCAGCGTTACCCAGGGCGCCACCTCCTGCTTAACTTCCAGCATGGCGCGCAGTGCGGTCAGCGTGGGATCGGAAACGTCGACGTGGGTGCGCACATACTGCACGCCGTTGGCGATCTGCCACTTGAGCGTTTGCCAGGCGCGTTGCTTGACGTCTTCATGGGTCAACAAGGCTTTGCGTTCTGCCCAGCGCTCAATCCCCTCAAACAGCGTGCCGGACTGGTTCCAGGCCGGCTGGCCGGCGGTTTGGGTGGTATCCAGATGAATATGGGGTTCGACGAATGCCGGCAGCGCCAGCCCGCCCTGCGCATCCAGCACGTCGCTGCGCCACTCCTGCCCTTCCGGCTGCGGCACCAGATGCGCAATGCGCCCCTGTTCTATCGCCAGTTGCCACAATCCTTCATGCCCGCTTAAACGCAGGTTGTCGATAAACTTCAATGGACGTTTCACCACCCTTCACCTCTGCCGTTGCGCTGGTTTTCTTCATCATACTGGCAGCGGATCGCGCTGACAAAGTCGCCGTTGCATGCCGGCCTGCGCGTCTACTCCCAGCGGGGTAGTTGGTGTGCGACCTGACTCGCTTCAGCTAAAGGTGAATAAAATCCGCAACTTATCAAAAAACGTGGAAAATCATTCATATACCACGTTGTGGGTATATAAAGGCGCGATTGATTTGCATCAATAAATTGCCCCTCGGGAGGGATAAGGTAAGCCTAGGAAACCCGAATTTTGAGGCAATAATGAGCAGAGTCAAACTTGCCGTGATCGGCAATGGCATGGTCGGCCACCGGTTCATCGAAGATCTGTTGGATAAAGCAGACAAAGACCTATTCGACATCACCGTGTTTTGCGAAGAGCCGCGCATCGCTTACGATCGCGTGCATCTCTCTTCCTATTTCTCGCACCATACCGCCGAAGAGCTGTCGCTGGTGCGCGAAGGCTTTTACGAAAAGCACGGCGTGAAGGTGCTGATCGGCGAACGCGCCATCACCATCAATCGCGACGAGAAAGTCATCCACTCCAATACCGGACGCACCGTCTATTACGACAAGCTGATCATGGCCACCGGCTCCTATCCGTGGATCCCGCCGATTAAAGGCTCGGATAGCCAGGACTGCTTCGTTTACCGCACCATCGAAGACCTGAACGCCATTGAAGCCTGCGCGCGCCGCAGCAAACGCGGCGCGGTGGTCGGCGGCGGGCTGTTGGGGCTGGAAGCCGCCGGCGCGCTGAAAAGCCTGGGGGTGGAAACGCACGTGATCGAGTTCGCTCCGGTGCTGATGGCCGAACAGCTCGACCCGATGGGCGGTGACCAGCTGCGCCGCAAGATCGAGCGCATGGGCGTCAAGGTACACACCGGGAAAAACACCCAGGAGATCGTCAACGGCGGCGGCACGGCGCGCAAAACCCTGCATTTCGCCGACGGCAGCCTGCTGGAAGTGGATTTCATCGTTTTCTCCACCGGCATCCGCGCCCAGGACAAGCTGGCGCGTCAATGCGGACTGGAGATCGGCCGCCGCGGCGGCATCGCCATCAACGACTGCTGCCAGACATCGGATCCGGACGTGTACGCCATCGGTGAGTGCGCCGCCTGGTGCGATCGCACCTTCGGCCTGGTGGCGCCGGGTTACAAAATGGCGCAGGTGGCCGCCGATCACCTGCTGGGCCGCGAAAACGGCTTCCAGGGTGCCGACATGAGCGCCAAACTGAAACTGCTGGGCGTAGACGTCGGCGGCATCGGCGATGCCCACGGCCGCACCGAGGGCGCCCGCAGCTACGTTTATCTGGATGAGAGCAAAGAGGTCTACAAACGCATCGTGGTCAGCGCCGACAACAAAACCCTGCTCGGCGCAGTGTTGGTCGGCGATACCAGCGATTACGGCAACCTGCTGCAGCTGGCGCTGAACGGCATCGCGCTGCCGGAAAACCCGGACGGCCTGATCCTGCCGGCCCATGCGGGCAGCAAGCCGGCCATCGGCGTGGATTCGCTGCCGGAAAGCGCGCAGATTTGCTCCTGCTTCGACGTCAGCAAAGGCGACATCATCCGGGCAGTCAACCAAGGCTGTCACACCGTGGCGGCGCTGAAAGCCGAAACCAAGGCCGGCACCGGCTGCGGCGGCTGCATCCCGCTGCTCACCCAGGTGTTGAACGCCGAGCTGAGCAAGCAAGGCATCGAGGTCAACCACCACCTGTGCGAACACTTCGCCTATTCACGCCAGGAGCTGTTCCACCTGATCCGCGTCGAAGGCATCAAGTCGTTCGAGGCGTTATTGGCCAAATACGGCAAAGGCTACGGCTGCGAAGTCTGCAAACCGACCGTCGGCTCGCTGCTGGCCTCGTGCTGGAACGAATACATCCTCAAACCGCAGCACACGCCGCTGCAGGATACCAACGACAACTTCCTCGGCAATATCCAGAAAGACGGCACTTACTCGGTGATACCGCGCTCCGCCGGCGGCGAAATCACCCCGGACGGCCTGCTGGCCATCGGACAGATCGCCAAGGAGTACAATCTTTACACCAAAATGACCGGCTCGCAGCGCATCGGCATGTTCGGCGCGCAGAAAGACGACCTGCCGGCCATCTGGCGCAAGCTGCTCGCCGCCGGCTTTGAAACCGGGCACGCATACGCCAAGGCGCTGCGCATGGCGAAAACCTGCGTCGGCAGCACCTGGTGCCGCTATGGCGTCGGCGACAGCGTCGGTTTCGGCGTCACGCTGGAACATCGCTACAAAGGCATCCGCACCCCGCACAAAATGAAATTCGGCGTCTCGGGCTGTACCCGGGAATGCGCCGAAGCGCAGGGCAAGGACGTCGGCATCATCGCCACCGAAAACGGCTGGAACCTGTATGTTTGCGGCAACGGCGGCATGAAACCGCGCCACGCCGACCTGCTGGCCGCCGATCTCGATAGCGAGACCCTGGTGCGCTACCTTGACCGTTTCATGATGTTCTATATCCGCACCGCCGATAAGCTGCAGCGCACCTCGGTATGGCTGGAGAGCCTGGAAGGCGGCATCGATTACCTGCGCAAGGTGATCGTTGACGACAAGCTCGGCATCAACGAGCAGCTGGAAGCGGATATCGCCCGCCTGCGCGAGGCGGTGATCTGCGAGTGGAAAGAAACCGTCGAGCACCCGGAAACGCAGCTGCGCTTCGCCCACTTCATCAACAGCCCGCTGCGCGATCCGAACGTGCAGGTGGTGGCCGAACGTGACCAACACCGCCCGGCGCGCCCTGAAGAGCGCATTGCCGTCACCCTGATCGACACCGAGGAGAGCCAAGCATGAGCCAGTGGATTACCGTTTGCCCCATCGCCGACATCCTGCCCGGCACCGGCGTGTGCGCCCTGATCGGCGATCGGCAGGTGGCGGTGTTCCGCCCCTATGCCGACGAACAGGTGTTCGCCATCAGCAATATCGACCCGTTCGCCCAGGCCAGCGTGCTGTCGCGCGGGCTAATCGCCGAGCATCAGGGGGAGTTGTGGGTCGCCAGCCCGCTGAAGAAACAGCGTTTCCGCCTGTACGATGGCCACTGCCTGGAAGATGACAGCCGCTCCGTCGCCAGCTTCACCAGCCGGGTGGTCGACGGCATCGTGCAAGTCGCGGCATAACCTTTCGGGGGCGCATCCCGCCCCCACGCCGATAACCCCGAGGAATGCCGATGGACTACCTGCCGATTTTCTGCCAACTGCAACACAAAGCCTGCCTGCTGGTCGGCGGCGGCGAAATCGCCGAACGCAAGGCGCGCCTGCTGCTGGACGCCGGCGCGGCGCTGACCGTCAACGCCCTGGCCTTCAGCCCGCAGTTCCACCAGTGGGCGGCAGAAGGCCTGTTGACGCTGGCCGAGGGCGAATTCAGCCCGGCCCTGCTGACGGAAAAATGGTTGGTGATCGCCGCCACTGACCGGCTGGAGGTCAACGCGCGGGTGTACCAGTGCGCCAACCAGCAGCGGGTGTTCTGCAACGTGGTCGATGACCCAAAACGCGCCAGCTTTATCATGCCGTCGATCATCGATCGCTCGCCGATCGTAGTGGCGGTGTCCTCCGGCGGCAAAGCGCCGGTGTTGGCGCGGTTGCTGCGCGAGAAGCTGGAAGCGCTGCTGCCGCAACACCTCGGCAAGCTGGCGCAGCTCGGCGGATCGCTGCGTCAACGGGTGAAACAGCGCTTCAGCAGCCTCGGCGCGCGCCGCCGCTTCTGGGAGCGGCTGTTCGCTCACGATCGGCTGGCGCAATCGCTGGCCAATGACGACGCGGCTCTGGCCGAACGCCAGCTCGAACAGCTGTTCAGCGAACGGCCGGAGGATCGCGGTGAAGTGGTGCTGGTGGGCGCCGGGCCGGGCGATGCCGGCCTGCTGACGCTGAAAGGGCTGCAACAGATCCAGCAGGCCGACGTGGTGGTTTACGACCGGCTGGTCTCCGAAGAGATCATGACGCTGGTTCGTCGCGACGCCGAGCGCATCTTCGTTGGCAAACGCGCCGGCCATCACTGCGTGCCGCAGGAGCAGATCAACCACATCCTGCTGCAGCAAGCGCGGCAAGGCAAACGCGTGGTGCGCCTGAAGGGCGGCGATCCCTTTATCTTCGGCCGCGGCGGCGAAGAGCTGGAAACGCTGGCGGACGCCAACGTACCGTTCTCGGTGGTGCCGGGCATCACCGCCGCCTCCGGCTGTTCCGCCTACAGCGGCATCCCGCTCACCCACCGCGACCACGCGCAGAGCGTGCGTCTGGTGACTGGCCACGCCAAGGCCGACGGTGGATTGGACTGGGCGACGCTGGCCGCCGGGCAACAGACGCTGGTGTTCTATATGGGGCTGTCGCAGGCGGCGGAGATCCAGCGCCGGCTGATCGCGAACGGACTGCCGGCCGCCACGCCGGTGGCGCTGGTGGAAAACGGCACTTCCTGTCGCCAGCGGGTGATCGAAGGCGAGCTTGGCCAACTGGGCGCCTTGTCCCTGCAGGCCGCCAGCCCCAGCCTGATCATCGTCGGCAGCGTGGTCAGCCTGCGCAGCAAGCTCAATTGGTTCGCCAGCGAGGCCCCGCCCGCCGGCCTGGCCCGAATGGCGTGATACCGACGTAAAAAAAGCGGCCCAAGGCCGCTTTTTTTATTTGCGCCGGCGTTACGCCTGCGGCGGTACGAAACCGACGGCCTGATAAACCTTCGCCAGGGTTTCCTGCGCGCGTGCGCGAGCCTTGGCGGCGCCGTCGCGCATCACCTGCTGCAGGTAGGCTTCGTCGTTGCGGAAGCGGTGGTAACGCTCCTGCAGCTCAGCCAGCATACCGGAGACGGCTTCCGCCACCGCGCCTTTCAGGTGGCCGTACATTTGGCCTTCGAACTCGGCTTCCAGCTGCGCGATGCTCTTGCCGGTGACACCGGCGAGGATGTCCAACAGGTTGGAGACGCCCGCCTTGTTGACCACGTCGTAACGCACGACAGGCGGCTCTTCCGAGTCGGTCATTGCGCGTTTGATCTTTTTGGTCACCGCTTTCGGATCTTCCAGCAGGCCGATCACGTTGTTGCGGTTATCGTCCGACTTGGACATCTTCTTGGTCGGTTCCTGCAGCGACATCACGCGTGCGCCGGATTTAGGAATAAACGGCTCCGGCACTTTGAACACATCGCCGTACAGCGCGTTGAAACGCTGGCCCACGTCGCGGCTCAGTTCCAGGTGTTGTTTCTGGTCTTCGCCCACCGGCACCTGATTGGTTTGATACAGCAGGATGTCCGCCGCCATCAGCACCGGATAGCTGAACAGCCCGGCGTTGATGTTCTCCGCGTAGCGTGCGGATTTGTCTTTGAACTGCGTCATGCGGCTCAGTTCGCCGAAATAGGTGTAGCAGTTCAGCACCCAGCTCAGCTGCGTGTGCTCAGGCACGTGCGACTGCACAAAGATGGTGCTTTTTTCCGGATCGATACCGCAGGCCAGATACAGCGCCAGCGTATCCAGCGTGGCTTTGCGCAGCTTTTCGGCGTCTTGGCGCACGGTGATGGCATGCAGATCGACGATGCAGTAGATGCAGTCGTAGTCGTCCTGCATCTGCACCCACTGACGCAGCGCACCCATGTAGTTGCCGATGGTCAGTTCGCCGGACGGCTGCGCGCCGCTAAATACGATGGGCTTACTCATGTTTAAATTTCCTGATTCTCTAAAGATGACAGCCCAAGAGCGGGCAACAAATCGGCGAAGCGCTCCAACACCCGATCGGGGTGGCTCAGGGCGATCGATTCGCCGTAGTTATAACCGTAGGTAAAACCGACGCTCGGGCAACCGGCGCCCTGAGCGGCTTGAATATCGTTGCGCGAATCGCCGACGAACAGCAGTTCATGCGCTCGCAACCCAAGCTTGCCGAGCACCAGATACAACGGCGCCGGGTGAGGTTTCTTTTCCGTCACGTCGTCGCCGCCGATCACCAACGAAAAATACTCGCCAATGCCCAGCGATGCCAGCAGCGGCGCCACGAACGGCGTCGGCTTGTTGGTCACCAATGCCATCGGGTAACCGTGCGCGGCCAGGCGGGCCAGCGTCTCTTGCACCTGCGGAAACAGGCGGCTGCCGCTGTCGACGGTCTGCGCGTAGAAATGATCGAAGCGCTCACGCAGCCGGCTGCACTGCTCCGGCGTGTCTTCCGCTTCCGCCCAGCGCAGCGCGCGCTGCACCAGCACATCGGCGCCGTTGCCGATCCAGGTGCCAACTCGCTCTTCACCCGCTTGCGGCAGCCCCCTCTCTTCCAGCGCCATATCGATGGCGGCCGCGAGGCCAGGCGCGCTGTCGACCAGCGTACCGTCAAGATCGAAGGCCAGTGCGCGGATCGCGCCGAAATCAGCCATGGGAAACCTTCGCCAGCTCGCTGCGCATTTCGTCGATCACCTTGCGGTAGTCCGGCTGGCCAAAAATGGCGGAACCGGCGACAAACATATCGGCGCCCGCGGCGGCGATTTCGGCGATGTTGTCCACCTTCACCCCGCCGTCGACTTCGAGACGGATATCGCGGCCGCTGTCGTCGATCAGCTTGCGCACCTGGCGCAGCTTGTCGAGCGTGCCGTGGATGAACGACTGGCCGCCGAAGCCCGGGTTGACCGACATCAGCAGGATCACGTCGATTTTATCCATCACGTAATCAAGATAGCTCAGCGGGGTCGCCGGGTTGAACACCAGGCCGGCCTTACAGCCGTGCTCTTTGATCAGCTGAATGGTGCGATCGACATGTTCGGAGGCTTCAGGGTGGAAAGAGATATAAGACGCGCCGGCCTTGGCGAAGTCAGGCACGATGCGGTCCACCGGCTTGACCATCAGATGCACGTCAATCGGCGCGGTAATGCCGTAGTTGCGCAGCGCTTCGCACACCATCGGACCGATGGTCAGATTGGGCACGTAGTGGTTGTCCATGACGTCGAAGTGCACCACGTCGCCGCCTGCAGCCAGCACGTTAGCGGTATCTTCACCTAACCGGGCAAAATCTGCCGACAGAATGGACGGGGCAATCAAAAACTTTTTCATCCGCTTCTCCAAACGTAGGGTCGAGTTGTTATGCGCCGGGGTGCCCCGGCTTAGCGATACAGCGCCAAAAGCTCGTTCACTTTGCTGCGGCCGAGAATATTGCGGCTGATCGTGCGGCGCGCTTTCACCACATACAGCGCAGCATGCTGGTACCAGTCGCGCGTCAGCTCGGTATCGTGATTGGAAATCAATACCGGCACCCGGCTCTCTACCGAGAGCTGATGCGCCAGATGCGCCAGGCTCTGCTGATCGGCGATGCTGAAGCTGTTGGTGTGGTAAGCGGTGAAATTCGCCGTCGCCGACAGCGGCGCATAAGGCGGATCGCAATACACCACGGCGCCGGCTGCAGCCTTCGCCATGGTATCGCGGTAATGCTCGCAGACAAAAGTGGCATTGCGCGATTTTTCAGCAAACCAGTAGAGCTCTTCTTCCGGGAAGTACGGTTTCTTGTACCGGCCAAACGGCACATTGAACTCGCCGCGCAGGTTATAGCGGCACAGGCCGTTATAGCAGTGACGGTTCAGGTACAGGAACAGCAGCGCCCGGCGGTAAGGCTCGGTGCTAGTATTGAATTCTTCTCGCAGCAGGTAAAACTGATCCGAGTTATTGAATTCATCGGCGAAAAGCGTGCGGGCATCGCGCACGAAGTCATCCGTGCGCAGCTTAACGATGTTATACAGGTTGATAAGATCGCTATTGATGTCGGCGAGAATGTAGGCGTCGTAATCCGTATTCAGAAAGACGGATCCCGCACCCACGAAGGGCTCGATTAAGCAGTCTCCCGCCGGCAGATGGCGACGAATCTCATCTACCAGCGGGTATTTTCCACCAGCCCATTTTAAAAAAGCGCGGTTTTTCTTCATGCCGTCAATTAGCTACTTATACAATTCAGAGCGGCGGATTGTACTCTGTTTCAGACAGCACATCAGCGCACAAATTTAAATGATTTATTTTTTAAGATCTTGCTGCACTTGGTGTACAGGTCGAACCCATGGTTTTTTCGCCTGCACATCGGCCGGCAACGAAGCAATGGCGCGCTTCGCTTCAGCAGAAGACGCATAGTTGCCGCTCACCAGCACGTACCACGGCTTGCCGTCACGCTTGGTGGCGTACACCAGGTAATTCTGCAGCTTCTGCTGTTTGGCGTAGGCGTTCAGCGTATCGGAACGCGAAGCGCTGCTCAGTTGCAAGGTATAGTGGCTGCCCGGCGCAGACTGCACAGAACTGCCGCTGCTGGCGACCGCTCCCGCTTTCGCGGTGGAAGACGGCTTGGCCGGCGGCGTATACACCGTAGTCGGTGATTTATGCTGCGTTGCGGTCGGTTTGGCGGCGGCGGTTTTCGCCGGCGTTTTATGCTGTTGCGGGGCAGTGCCCTGCACAGGACGCGTCGCTTCGCGCGCTGCGGCGCCGCTCATCACCGTGGCCGGAGCGGTCGGCAACGTCGACGCTGCGCCGGTCATGCCCTGCGTAGCGGCGTCAACCTGCCCCTGCTGCTGCGACAGCGCATCCGCCATGTTGCCCGGCAAATCGACGCGCTGCTGCGCACCGCCTTGCTGAGGCTGCGTTTGCGCTTCGGTCGGCGTGCCGGAGATCGGCGGAACGCTGACGTTCTGCGGTTGCTGCGGCTGAGTCGCGCTCACGCCGTTATTATCGTGGGTATCCGTCGTGCCGCCCGGCACGCCGTTATTGGCGGTGGTCAGCGACGAAGAACCGGACAGGTTGATATCGCGGGCCGCGCCGTTTTGCGCGCCGCTCTCCTGAGCCGCTTCATGTTTGGTCGGCGCCTTCAGGGCTGAACCGATGCCGATAATCAGCAGCAGCAGCACCAAAATGCCGATGCCAATCATCAAATGCTGGCGCGAAACGGCGAAGCGCGGCGCGGCGGCCGGCTTGCGCGAACGCGTAGGACGACGATCGCTGCTATCAGGTCTGAGATCGTCTTCCGGTTTAAACTCGTCCATCTGAAACCCTCCAACTAGAGGCAAAAGCCCACCACCGTAGACCTACCGTGGCACGGGCGGATTAACCCGATGATGGCAAAGCGACACCCGTCGTGCTCTGCTCACTGTATTAATATAGATGCTAATGGCGGCTAAGCCACTGTTACTTAGTCCGATTTAATTACGCTTCCGCTCAGGCAAGCAGGCGGCGATCGACGCCAGCACCAGCTCATGCCCTACGCCGCCGCGCACTTCCGCCGCACCGATCGCGGTCGGCAACACCAAACGCAGTTCCCCCGCCAGCACTTTCTTGTCGCGCAACATGTGCGGCAAGTAGGATTCCGGCGTCATTTCCTGCGGCCCGCAGACCGGCAAGCCGGCGCGCAGCAGCAGCGCTTTGATGCGCTCGATGTCTTCAACGGAGAACTGGCCGAGACGGTGCGCGGTTTCCGCCGCCATCACCATGCCCGCAGCCACCGCCTCACCGTGCAGCCACACGCCGTAGCCCATCTCGGCTTCGATAGCATGGCCGTAAGTATGGCCCAGATTCAGCAGGGCGCGCAGACCGCTTTCGCGTTCGTCTGCGGCCACCACCTCGGCCTTCAGCTCGCAGCAGCGGCGAATACAGTAGGCCAACGCCTGCATATCCAACGCCATCAGCGCATCGATGTTATGTTCCAACCAGACGAAAAACTCGCGATCGAGAATGATCCCGTATTTGATGACTTCGGCCAGGCCGGAAGAGAGTTCACGCGTCGGCAGCGTTTTCAGGCAATCCAGATCAACCACCACCGAAGCGGGTTGATAGAAAGCGCCGATCATGTTTTTGCCGAGCGGGTGGTTGACGGCGGTCTTGCCGCCCACGGAGGAGTCCACCTGCGACAGCAGCGTGGTGGGAACCTGAATGAAGCGCACGCCGCGTTGGTAGCACGCGGCGGCGAAGCCGGTCAGATCGCCGACAACGCCGCCACCGAGCGCGATCAGCGTGGTATCGCGCCCATGCGGTTTTTCGAGCAGCGCCGAAAACACCTGCTCCAACACCGCCAGAGATTTGTACTGCTCACCATCGGGAAGAATCACCTGATCCACCACGACGCCGCTCTGCTCCAGCACCTGCCGGACACGCTCCAGATAGAGCGGCGCCAGGGTCTGGTTGGTGACCAACATCGCTTGTTCACCCGCCTTTAACGGCATAAAAGAAGCCGGATCGTCAAACAATCCGGCGGCGATGGTAATCGGGTAGCTGCGCTCCCCAAGCGTTACAGTAATTCTCTCCATGTCGCGCTTAGTTCTCTGTATGGTACGGCGGTGGTTGATCCCCGCAACGGCGGGGAACACAAATCAGTATTCCGCATTAGCCGACGGCGAACGCGAAAATCGGCAATCAGTTGCTTTCCAGCATGTTGATGATCTGGTTGGCAACCACTTTAGCGCTCTGATCGTCGGTGCGAATGGTGACATCGGCAATCTCTTCATACAACGGATTGCGTTCTTTCGCCAAAGCTTCCAGCACTTCACGCGGCGGAGAATCAACCTGCAGCAGCGGGCGTTTTTTATCACGCTGGGTACGAGCCAACTGCTTTTCGATCGTGGTTTCGAGATAAACCACCACGCCGCGCGCGGACAGACGGTTGCGCGTTTCGCGCGACTTCACCGAACCGCCGCCGGTCGCCAACACAATCCCTTGTTTTTCCGTCAGTTCATTAATGACTTTTTCTTCACGATCGCGGAAACCTTCTTCCCCTTCCACGTCGAATACCCAGCCCACGTCAGCTCCGGTACGTCGCTCAATTTCTTGATCGGAGTCGAAGAACTCCATATTGAGTTGCTGAGCTAACTGACGGCCAATAGTGCTTTTGCCGGCACCCATAGGCCCAACCAGAAAGATATTGCGTTTCTCTGCCATGTTTTTCGGTATTACTAAGACAATTCGTTAATGTTAACCCGCCCCGCCAATCAAATCAGCGGCGGGACCTAAACTGAAACCTCATGAGCGATAGTGCGAGATCAGACGAAAAATTATCTCAACACTCTTGGTAGTTTGGCAACCGAATAAATCGCAATCCACGCCGCGGGAGGGAAACCATATGTTTTTAACGGCGTCTTGGCGCTAACAAAAAACCTCGGTGCTCAATTCGGTAACCCTTGTAAGCTAAATCGGCCGCAGCGTCAAACGCAGATCCCCCCAAGGGGATAAAAAAGTGTATCTGCTCATCAACTTTAGGCGATTTGCCGCCCGGCCGACAGGCCGCCGCTTATCCCTTAATCAGGGTTGGCGTAATAAAGATCACCAGCTCGCGTTTTTTCTGTTGTGCGCCGCTCTGCCGGAACAAGCCTCCCAGCAGCGGCGCATCCCCCAATCCCGGCACCTTGTCCGCCGTCTTGCCGCGATGCCGTTGAAAAATGCCGCCGAGCACCAGGGTTTCGCCGTTTTTCACCGTGATCTGCGTCTTAATCTCCTGTTTATCGATGGTCAACGCCTCTCCGGCCCCTCGGCTGATGGCGCGCCCCGGCATATTTTGGCTGATCTGCAGCGTCAGCGTGATGCGCCCGTCCGGCAACACCTTCGGCGTCACCTCCATGCCCAGCACCGCCTCTTTAAACTCGATGGCGGTCGCACCGCTGGCGCCGCTGGACACTTCATAAGGGATCTCCGTCCCTTGCTTGATGCTGGCGGTTTGCAGATGCGCCGTCAGGAGGCGCGGGCTGGCGATGATCTCCACCTGATTTTCCTGCTCCAGCGCCGTCAGCTCCAGGCTCAGCAAACGCCCGCTGATGCGCGCCAGATGGAAACCGGCGCTCACCGCGCTGCGCTCCAACGGCAGGTTAACGCCGATATTGCCCGGCCGCAGCGGCCGCGCCGGCCTGTCGTCGGGCGCCAATCCCCAACGCACGCCGAGCTCACGCAGGCTTTCGCTGTTGATGGTCACGATATGCGCCGCCAGTTGCACCTGTGCCAGCGGCGCATCCATTTCCGTTATCCGCTTTTTCAACTGCGCCACAATCGGCGCGGTGTCGCGGAGCAGCAGCGTATTGGTGCGTTTATCCGCCAACACGCTGCCACGCTCGCTCAGCAACGCGCCACGTTGGGCGTTGAGGCTTTCGGCAATTTCCACCGCATCGCCGTTTTGCACGGTCATCGTCAGGCTGTGCAAGGGTTGCCGCTGCGCCAGCGCCTCTTGCTGCTGTCTTTTTTCCCGCGCATCCGGCTCCGGGGAGATCAGCATCACGTTACCCTCCCGCGTCATCGTCAGTTTGCCCATACGCAGGGTCAGCGCCAGCGCCTGCGGCCAGGGCACATCCTCCAGCCGCAGCGTCAGGTTGCCGCTCACGCCCGGCGCGGCGATCAGGTTCATCTGCCGATAATCCGCCAAGGCCTGCAGGATGACCGTGACCGGCGCATCCTGAAACTCCAATGAGATTATCTGTTTATCTTGAGCCTGCGCGGCGCCGAGCGCCAAACACCCTAGCGCCAAGCCCAGTCCAGCGCATCCTTTCATGATTTGTCATCCTTGTCGTCGATCATTAGCGATATGTCGTCGCGGCTCGCCGGGCACTCCGGTTCGGCCGTCAGCGCCTTCAACGTCAGGCTGCGCGCCTGCACCTGCATCACCTGCCAGCGCTCGGCAAGCACCCGTTGTTGCGGCCGCAGGCGCAACCATTGCCCCGCCGGCGTCACCACCCAGCCATAGCGCTGCATCGGTTGCCCGATGACGCCTTTCAATCGCCAGCCCGCCGGGGATATCTCTGTCTGGGCGCAAGCAGGCATCGGAGGCGGCGCAAACGGGTCGCGCGGTTCGGCGCATAAGGCCCACGGCCATAGCAGCCACCACCAACGGCCGGATCTTCTACTCATCGGCCAGCTCCTCGGCGGCATCCTGTAAAACCAACCGCGCCGTCATGCCCTGCGGCGGCGTCTCCACGCTCAATTGTTCGAGACGCAAATCGGCGGGCAGCGCCTCCAGCAGCGCCAACAAACCGGGGTAGTCAATGCGCAAGCTCAGCGTCTGCCGCGGCGGTTTTTCCTGCCGCTGCCAGCGCAACAAGGCGCCCCCCGCACGTTGCAGCCCGTTCGTCAGATCGCCGGTGGCGGCCGGAGCGAGCGGCGTCGGCGGTATCAGGGCGACCGGCGCCTCGTCCAGTTGGCGCTGCGCCACGGCGATCTGTTGCAGCAGGCGCTGTTGCCGCTCTGTCGCACTTTCCCGCTGACGCCATTCGTCTTGCAGCATCCAGCCCCCGCCCAACAACGCCAACGTGCCGATGCCCAGCCATTGCGCGGCCAGCAATCGCCGGCCCGACAGGCCCAGCAAGAAGCGCAGCCCGGATGGCAAACGGTTATCCATCACGCCCCCATTGCGCCACCAGATGAAAGGCGTACAGGCCGTCGTCGCGTTGCGCCACCTCCGCCAAACGCAGCCGCGGTAACGCGGGCATCCCCGCCAGCCGCCGTTCGAACTGCGAAATGGCGGCAGGAGAACGGCTCAATCCACGCAGCCGCAGGCCGTTCGCCGCATCGCTGTCCAACGCCGTGAGCCACAGCGGTGGGGGGAGGCAGGAGGAGAGTTGCTGCAGCAGTTGCAAATAACGCCGGTTATGTTGGGCATTGCGCGCCTGCCGTTCAGCGAGGGCGCTGTATCGCGCCCGTTGCGCCCGCTCTTGCTGCTGCTGACGGACGAGCAGCGTCACTGCCGCCAGCTCTTCTTCCAACAGCGCCAGCCGCTCCTGACGCTGCGCCTGTTGATGACGCAGTTGGCCGGCGACGAGGAACAGCGCCAGCAACAGCACCGTTATCTGCAACAGCAACACGCCCAGCCAGAAGCAGCCGCGCCGCCGATCGCGACGTTGCCGCCAGGGCAAAAAGTTGACCTGGTACATCAGCGGTCCTCCTCGCGCAGCGCCAGACCGCCGGCCAACGCGAACGCTGAGGGATGCACGGGCAACGGCGGACGCAGCTGCGTGAAGGCGCTGAGCGGCGACCAGGAAAGGCAGCCGACGGGCAAGGCTCCTGCCAGCACGCTGCCAGCATAGACCGGTCGATCATCGTCCGCCGGCATCTGGGCTTGCAGCGCCCGCAGCGCCTGCGCGTCATCGTCGCCCGGCGTCAGCCCGAACGCGAACGCGCCGTCGGCCGGCGCCACCCACAGCCATTCTCGCTCGAGACGATGCATCAGCCCCGCGGTGTGCGGCACGCCCGCCGCCGTCGCCATCATCCGCAGCGCGCAGGGCGTAATATCGACCGCTTGCGGATGCAGGCCCGCCTGGCGCAGACAGTGCAGCCACTGCTGCAGCTCCTGCCGCCGCGCGGCGGTCAACAGCAGCGCCGCCCCCTCCGCCGGCGCAGCGCGATAGTCGAGCGCCAGCGTCTGGCCGTCGAGTGGGAACTGCTTCACGCCGTGGCCAACGATATAGTCGCTGCGTTCCGGCTCGCGCAGCCGCGCGTCCGGCTGCGCCATGCACTGTTGCAACACCCGCTGCGCCGGCAGGGCAATGCGTAAGGAAATATGTCGCGGCAGTTGGACGCGCCATTGCCGCAGCGCCCGGATCAGGGCTTCGGAAGGTGCCAGGCAGCCGTCGCGTAAAACCGCCTGCGGCAGCGTCTGTTGCCACCAGTGACGCAGTTGCCAGCCGTTGCGGCGGCGTTGGACCGCCAGCGCCCGCACGCAGTCGATTTGTATATCCAGCCCCACCTGCCATGCTTGAGGGAACATGTTTCACAAGCCTCCATAACATCCGATGATAAAAGAACATATCCATGTCGCAGGCTTGCCTTTATACTACCGCGCGGTTGTTTATAAACTGCCCAAATGACTTAGAAATGGGAAATCTCAGGTGAAGTTCGTAAAGTATTTACTAATCCTTGCAGTATGTTGCATCGTGCTGGGAGCAGCCTCGATTTTCGGCTTGTACAAATATGTCGAGCCGCAGCTGCCCGACGTCGCAACGCTGAAAGACGTGCGGCTGCAGATACCGATGCAGGTTTACAGCGCCGATGGCGAACTGATCGCCCAGTACGGCGAGAAGCGCCGCATTCCGCTGAAGTTGGATCAAATTCCGCCGGTGATGGTGCACGCATTTATCGCCACCGAAGACAGCCGCTTCTATGATCACCACGGTGTCGATCCGGTCGGCATCTTCCGCGCGGCCTCCATCGCGTTGGTCTCCGGCCACGCTTCCCAGGGGGCCAGCACCATTACCCAACAGCTGGCGCGTAACTTCTTCTTAAGCCCGGAACGCACCCTGATGCGTAAAATCAAGGAAGCCTTCCTGGCGGTACGCATCGAGCAGATGCTGACCAAAGATGAAATCCTTGAGCTGTATCTGAACAAGATCTACCTGGGTTACCGCGCTTACGGCGTGGGCGCCGCCGCGCAGGTCTATTTCGGCAAGGACGTCAGTCAGCTCACCCTGAGCGAGATGGCGACCATCGCCGGCCTGCCGAAAGCGCCGTCCACCTTCAACCCGCTCTATTCGCACGATCGCGCCGTTGCCCGCCGCAACGTAGTGCTGTCGCGCATGCTGGACGAACACTACATCACGCAGGCGCAGTACGATCAGGCGCGTTCTGAAGATTTGGTCGCCAACTACCATGCGCCGGAAATCAGCTTCTCCGCCCCGTATCTCTCCGAGATGGTGCGTCAGGAGATGATCAAGCGCTACGGTGAAAACGCCTATACCGACGGTTATAAGGTTTACACCACCGTGACCAAACGGCTGCAGCTGGCGGCGCAGGAATCGGTGCGCAATAACGTGTTGGCCTATGACATGCGCCACGGCTATCGCGGCCCGTCAAACGTGCTGTGGAAAGTCGGCGAAGCGGCCTGGGATCGCAAACAGATTGTCGACTCGCTGAAAAACCTGCCGAACTACGGCCCGCTGGCGCCGGCGGTCATCACCGCCGCCAACCCGCAGGAAGCGACGGCGATGCTGGCCGACGGCAGCAGCATTGCCCTGCCGATGGCCACCATGCGCTGGGCGCGCCCATACCGTTCAGACACTCAGCAAGGCCCAACGCCGAAACGCGTCACCGACGTGGTGCAGCCAGGCCAGCAGGTCTGGGTGCGTAAAGTGAACGAGGCCTGGTGGCTGTCGCAGGTGCCGGACGTCAACTCGGCGCTGGTTTCCATCAACCCGAACGACGGCGCGGTGAAAGCGCTGGTCGGCGGCTTCGATTTCAACCAGAGCAAGTTCAACCGCGTCACTCAGGCCCTGCGTCAGGTGGGCTCGAACATCAAACCGTTCCTGTATACCGCCGCGATGGATAAAGGCCTGACGCTGGCCACCATCCTGAACGACTTGCCGATCACCCGTTGGGATGCCGGCGCCGGCACCGACTGGCGGCCGAAGAACTCGCCGCCGACCTACGATGGCCCGATTCGTCTGCGTCAAGGGCTGGGGCAGTCGAAGAACGTGGTGATGGTGCGCGCGATGCGTGCGATGGGCGTCGACTACGCGGCGGAATATCTGCAGCGCTTCGGCTTCCCGGCACAGAACATCGTGCATACCGAATCGCTGGCGCTGGGCTCCGCTTCCTTCACCCCAATGCAGCTGGTGCGCGGTTACGCGGTGCTGGCGAACGGCGGTTATCTGGTCGATCCGTACTTCATCACCAAAATTGAAGACGACAACGGCAATACGGTGTTCGAAGCCAAACCTAAAGTGGTTTGCAGCAGCTGCAACCTGCCGGTCATCTACGGTGATACTCACCGTTCGGCCGTGCTGTCCGATGACAACATCGAAAACGTCGCCACCTCGCAGGAAGGCAGCAACAGCACGGTGCCGATGCCGCAGCTGGAGCAGGTGACCCCGGCTCAGGTGCAGCAGGACGGCGACCAACAGTATGCGCCACACGTGATCAGCACGCCGCTGGCCTTCCTGATCCACGACGCGCTGAACAGCAACATCTTCGGTGAACCGGGTTGGATGGGCACCGCCTGGCGCGCCGGGCGCGATCTGAAACGTCATGATATCGGCGGTAAAACCGGTACCACCAACAGTTCCAAAGACGCCTGGTTCTCCGGCTATGGCCCGGATACCGTGACGTCGGTGTGGATCGGCTTCGACGATCACCGCCGCGATCTGGGCCGTTCGACGGTGTCCGGCGCCATCCCGGATCAGATTTCCGGCGGCGAAGGCGGTGCCAAGAGCGCCCAGCCGGCGTGGGACGACTTCATGAAGATCGCGCTGGAAGGCATTCCGGAGCAGAAAGTCACGCCGCCGCCGGGCATCATCAGCGTCACCATCGACAAGAGCAGCGGCAAGCTCTCTGGCGGTGGCGGCGGCAGCCGTTCCGAGTACTTTATCGAAGGAACGCAGCCGACGGATTACCCATCACGCGATACCGGCACCACGCTGACCGATCCGGGTGGCGAAAGCCACGAGCTGTTCTGATCGAAAAGGGCCAGAGAAATCTGGCCCTTTTTTTATGCGGCGTGAAGCGTCTCAGCGCGAAGCGCGCAGAAACGCCTCGGAGAGGAACAGCGCGCTGACGTTGCGCGCCTCACGGAAATCCGGTTCCGCCAGCAGCGCCATCATGTTGGCGATCGGCCAGCGCACCTGCGGCAGGGGTTCCGGTTCGTCCCCCTCCAGGCTCTGCGGGTAGAGATCGTGCGCCAGCACGATATTCATTTTGCTGGAAAAGTAGGATGGTGCCATCGTCAGCTTGCTGAGGAAATCAAAGCGTCTGGCGCCGAATCCCACCTCTTCCATCAGCTCGCGGTTGGCCGCCTCCAGCACCCCCTCGCCGGGATCGATCAACCCTTTCGGGAAGCCGAGCTCATAGGATTCAGTGCCCACCGCATATTCGCGGATCAGCAGCAGGTCATCGCCAATCACCGGCACAATCATCACCGCTTCGCGATCCGAAGGCCGCATGCGCTCATACACCCGCCGCACACCGTTGCTGAATTCCAAATCGACCGACTCGACGTTGAACAAACGCGAACGCGCGACCGTTTCCACTTTCAGAATTTTAGGTTTTTGCAGGTGTTTATCCATGATTGCCTCAAAGAGGTTGCCCAGGCGCGGACAGGGCAACCGAAAAAATGATTGGCGTAACGCACGGCTCGTTGGCGCTCAAACGCTGACCAAATTCGATCTTGATCACATTGTGCGTTAAGGGCAAGCTCGGCCGCAACGCGCATGAACAGTAATTTACTTTCTTTTAACAAGCGTCGCCAGCCGCGGGCGATTTTCTGCACTGATTCAGCAAACAGCGCGCATGAAAATAGGATAATGCCGATATCGACGGCAGGGGCCGGTTGCTAGTATCACGCAGGCAAGAATCAGTGATAAAATGACCTTGCTTCATGAAGGAATGAGATCCAAAGCGAAAATCTGTTTGTTCCCTCATTAGTTCTGGGTGCCTCCTGGCGGTTTACTCCGTATAATATTCAGCTTTTCATCAGGTTGGCGAAATTCACGGGTGTGAGATGGGGATTGCATGAGCACAATAGTGTTGATATTGGCCTTAGTGCTTGTCTGCCTGATTGCCGCCGGCCTGTACCTGTGGTTCAAGGCCCGCCACCCGACGGCGCTGGCGCGCACGCTGCCGTTTATCAAACCCGCCCACCGCAAGCTGACCGACGAAGAACGCGCGGCGGTCGAGTTCTACCTCAATCAACAAAACAAGCTGAGCAACAAACTGTTGCCCGGCGGCGGCGCTACGCTGCCCGCAGCCAAACTGGCGCTCACCCCGCAAAGCGATAACGTTTATCCCGTGACGCACGCCATCACCCGTTACGGGCTGGCCAGCGACGATCCCAATAAATGGCGCTATTACCTCGACGCTGAAGAGGTGCACCTCCCCCCGTTTTGGGAACCCTACATCACCGCCGACAACCATGTGGAAGTGATCCGAACCCAGACGCTGCCGCTGGTGATTTCGCTCAACGGGCACTCGCTGAAAGATCATATCCACGACCGGCCGCAGCCGCCGGTCGTGACCGCCGCGCCGACCAAAAACGCCTCCATCCGCAAGGAAGAGAGCGAGCATGTCGAGCTGGTGAACATTCGCAAGGAAACGCCGGAAGAGCATGCGCTGAACCGGCCGAACGGCATCCGTGAAGCCGTCATCATCTCCGCCGCGCTGCTGCTGCTGTTCTTCAGCCTGATCAGCCCGGTGCTGGTGATCCCCTGGATGATTTTCGTGGCGGTGCTGATGATCGCCTGGGGAGGGTGGAACCTGTTCCGCCGCCCGGCGTCGCGCGAGTTGAAAGAGATCCACTGCCTGCGCGGCACGCCAAAGCGCTGGGGCCTGTTCGGCGAATCCGGCCAGGGGCAGATCAGCAATATTTCGCTCGGCATTATCGATCTGATCTATCCGCCGCACTGGCAACCGTACCTGACGCAGGATCTGGGCAAAACCACCGATGTGGACGTCTATCTCAACCGTCAGGTGGTGCGGCAGGGGCGTTTCCTGTCGCTGCATGACGAAGTGAAGAATTTCCCGTTGCAGCAGTGGGGCCGCAATGCGGTGCTGGTCGCCAGCTCGGCGCTGGTTCTGCTGCTGCTGCTGATCTATATCCCGCTCAACCTGCCGTTGACCCTCAGCATGGCCTGGCTGCAAGGCGCGCAAAAAGTGGAAGTGACCAGCGTACAGGCGCTGGAGGCCACGCCGCTGCGCATCGGCGACACGCTGAAAGTGCGCGGCAGCGGCATGTGCTATGTCCCGCCGCCGGCCAACGGCGGCGGCGCCGTCAATTTTGCGCCGTTCGACTGCTCCGGCATCTATTGGAACACCGCCGCCCCGCTGCCGCAGCCGGAATCGGAAGTCATAGACAAAGCGACAGCCCTGCTGGCGACGGTCAGCGGTCAGCTGCATCCGAGCGGCGCCGATCAGAAGGTCAACCCGCAGCTGGCCAGCGCCATCGAGAAATCCGGCATGATCCTGCTGGACGATTTCTCCGATATCGTGCTGAAAACGCAGGATCTGTGCCAGACGGAAAACGACTGCGTACGGCTGAAAAACGCGCTGGTTAACCTGGGCAACGCGAAAAACTGGAGCAGCCTGGTGAAACGCGCCAAATCCGGCGCGCTGCAAGGCGTCAACGTCCTGCTTCGTCCGGTCAGCGCCGAATCGCTGGAAAGCCTGACCAAAGTGGCCACCTCGTCGTTCATCTTCAATGAGACGCGACTGGCCGCCGCTGCGCTCAACAGCCCGCCGCCAGGCGGTTTCCTGATCCGCAGCGACGAAGGCCGCCAGTGGGTCAGTCACCCCCAGCCGCAGACGCCGCAAAGCGAATACAACGCGCTCGACCAGTGGAATGAGCTGCAGCGCCAGTCCAACCTGCTGCTGCATACCCCATTCCAGGCGCAGGGCGTGATCACCAGCCTCAGCGTTGACGCCAATGGCACTCGCCACGTGGCGTTGCACAGCGAACCGGACATGATCACCCTGTGGCGCTATCTCGGCACCAGCCTGTTGTTGCTGGCCGTAGTGGTCAGCCTGGGTTATAACGCCTGGCGGCTGGTGCAGCGTCGGCGCATCAATCAGCACCGCGTCGCCGATATCCAGCGTTACTACGACAGCTGCTTCAATCCGCAGCTCAATCCGATGTCGATGCGGCCGATGGCCTGAACCTGACGCCGGGGCTTCGGCCCTGTCATCCGCTTATGCTACGCTAACGCTATTATTCTCATCTGCGGACTGCCCGTCGGTCCGCCCGTGGAGTTTTTATGGTTCCCGAGTTTGATTGGCCGCAGATCGATACCGTGCTGCTGGACATGGACGGCACATTGCTGGATCTGGAGTTCGACAGCCACTTTTGGCTCAGCCTGGTGCCGCAGGCGCTGAGCGAAAGGCGCGCCATTCCGTTCGACGAAGCCCGCCACATCATCGAGCGGGAATATCAGGCGGTGCAGCACACCATGAACTGGTATTGCTTCGATTACTGGAGCGAGCGGCTGGATCTGGACATTTACCGCATGACCAGCGAAGTGGGCAGCCGCGCCCGGCTGCGCGAAGACACCGAGCCTTTTTTACGGGCGCTGCGCGACGCCGGCCTGCAAACCATTTTGCTGACCAACGCCCATCCGCACAGCCTGGCGGTGAAAATCGAGCATACCGGCCTCGATCGGCACCTTGATTTATTGTTTTCCACCCACACATTTGGTTATCCGAAAGAAGATCAGCGTCTGTGGCAGGCAGTGCAACAGCACACCGGATTCAACCCGCAGCGCACGCTGTTTGTCGACGACGGCGAGCCGATCCTCGACGCGGCGCGCACTTTCGGCATTCGTTACTGCCTGGGCGTGCAAAACCCGGACTCCAGCACGGCGGAGAAAAGCTTCCAGCGCCATCCGTCGATGCGCGACTACCGCCTGCTGATACCGGCGCTGCCCAAGGGGGAAGCATGAAGGAAAAAGCGACGCGCGACGACGCGGTCCGACTGGATAAGTGGCTGTGGGCCGCACGCTTCTACAAGACCCGCGCGCTGGCGCGCGAAATGATCGACGGCGGCAAGGTGCATTACAACGGCCAGCGCGGCAAGCCGAGCAAGATTGTCGAGCTCAACGCCGAGCTCAAACTGCGGCAGGGCAACGAAGAACGTACGGTGATCGTGCTGGCGCTGACCAGCCAACGCCGCGGCGCCAACGAGGCGCAGCAAATGTATCAGGAAACCGAAGCCAGCATCGCTAACCGCGAAAAAATGGCGCTGGCGCGCAAGATGAACGCGTTGACCATGCCGCATCCGGACCGACGTCCGGACAAAAAGGAGCGGCGCGACCTGATGAAATTTAAATTTGGTGAGCAGGAATAACCCCTCACCGCAATGAGAGAAGATTATGTCCAACCATGACCAATTGCACCGTTACCTGTTTGAAAACTACGCGGTGCGCGGCGAGCTGGTTACCGTCAGCGAAACCTATCAGCAGATCCTGAACAACCACGACTACCCGGCGCCGGTGCAAAAACTGCTGGGCGAGCTGCTGGTCGCCACCAGTCTGCTGACCGCAACCCTGAAGTTCGACGGCGACATCACCGTTCAGCTGCAAGGCGACGGCCCGCTGAAGCTGGCGGTGATCAATGGCAACAACCGCCAGGAGATGCGCGGCGTTGCGCGCACCCAGGCGCCTATCGCCGACGACAGCACCCTGCATCAGATGATCGGCAACGGCGTCATGGTCATCACCATTTCCCCAACGGAAGGCGAACGCTATCAGGGCGTGGTCGGTCTGGAAGGGGAAACGCTGGCCGAATGCCTGGAAGCTTACTTCCGCCAGTCTGAACAGTTGCCGACCCGCCTGTTCATCCGCACCGGCGAAGCGGAAGGCAATGCCGCGGCGGCCGGCATGCTGCTGCAGGTGCTGCCGGCGCAGGACGGCAACCTCGATGATTTCGATCACCTGGTGCAACTGACCAACACGGTCAAAAGCGAAGAGCTGTTCGGCCTGCCGGCCAACGAGGTGCTGTACCGTCTGTATCATCAGGAAGAAGTCACTCTGTATGAACCGCAGGACGTGCAATTCCGTTGTACCTGTTCACGCCAGCGTTGCGCCGACGCGCTGCTGACGCTGCCGACCGACGAAGTGGCGGACATGCTGGAGCAGGACGGCAATATCGACATGCACTGCGACTACTGCGGCAGCCACTATGTCTTTGACCCGGTTGATGTTGCCGCGTTGTATGCGGGCAACGCCGGCGAAAGCGACCGGTTGCACTAAGTCACACCCTCTCGGCGGGCGCGCCCGGCGCCCGCCAAGCCCCGCCGTTTGCACGTTTGCTTTTTTCCGTGTGCTATCTCTCAGATCGTAACGAAATACCGCCTAAAACGTTAAATATTTGATACCCATCGCGGTTACGCACCGTTAGATCCCTACAATTGCCGCCAGAAATTCTGTGACCAAGGAGTAGTAACATGCGCGTTAAAGGTATAACCCCTCAGGATCTGGCCGCTTACGGCATTCACGACGTCAGCGAAATCGTTCACAACCCGAGCTATGAACTGCTGTTTAAGGAAGAAACAGACCCATCTCTGGAAGGTTTTGAGCGTGGGGTAGTCACCAAGCTGGGTGCCGTCTCCGTCGATACCGGCATCTTCACCGGCCGTTCGCCGAAAGACAAATACATCGTCCGCGACGACATCACCCGCGATACCGTGTGGTGGGCCGATCAGGGCAAAGGCAAAAACGACAACAAACCTCTCAGCCCGGAAGTCTGGGCCGATCTGAAACACCTGGTCACCGAGCAACTGTCCGGCAAGCGCCTGTTCGTGGTGGATACCTTCTGCGGCGCCAACGCCGACTCGCGCCTGAAAGTGCGTTTCATCACCGAGGTGGCCTGGCAGGCGCACTTCGTGAAAAACATGTTCATCCGCCCGAGCGACGAAGAGCTGGCAGACTTCGAACCGGACTTCGTGGTGATGAACGGCGCCAAATGCACTAACCCGAACTGGCAGCAGCAAGGCCTGAACTCGGAGAACTTCGTCGCCTTCAACCTGACCGAGCGCATGCAGCTGATCGGCGGCACCTGGTACGGCGGCGAAATGAAGAAAGGCATGTTCTCGATGATGAACTACCTGCTGCCGCTGAAAGGCATCGCCTCGATGCACTGCTCGGCCAACGTGGGCGAGAAAGGCGACGTGGCGGTGTTCTTCGGCCTGTCCGGCACCGGCAAGACCACCCTCTCCACCGATCCTAAGCGTCAGCTGATCGGCGATGACGAGCACGGCTGGGACGACGACGGCGTGTTCAACTTCGAAGGCGGTTGCTACGCCAAGACCATCAAGCTGTCTGAAGAAGCCGAGCCGGACATCTACCACGCCATCAAACGCGATGCGCTGCTGGAAAACGTCACCGTGTTGGCCGACGGCAGCATCGACTTCAACGACGGTTCGAAAACCGAGAATACCCGCGTTTCTTACCCGATCTACCATATCCAGAACATCGTCAAGCCGGTGTCCAAGGCGGGTCACGCCACCAAGGTGATCTTCCTGACCGCCGACGCCTTCGGCGTGCTGCCGCCGGTATCGCGCCTGACCGCCAACCAGACTCAGTACCACTTCCTGTCCGGCTTCACCGCCAAGCTGGCCGGCACCGAGCGCGGCGTGACCGAGCCGACGCCAACCTTCTCCGCCTGCTTCGGCGCCGCATTCCTGTCGCTGCACCCGACGCAGTACGCCGAAGTGCTGGTGAAACGCATGCAGGCCGCCGGCGCCCAGGCTTACCTGGTCAACACCGGCTGGAACGGCACCGGCAAACGCATCTCGATCAAAGATACGCGCGGCATCATCGACGCCATCCTGAGCGGTGAAATCGACAAGGCGGAAACCGTTACCCTGCCTATCTTCGATCTGGCGATGCCGACCGCGCTGCCTGGCGTGAACCCGGAGATCCTCGATCCGCGCAACACCTACGCCAGCCTCGAGCAGTGGCAGGAAAAAGCGCAGGATCTGGCCGAGCGCTTCATCACCAACTTCGACAAATACACCGACACGCCTGCGGGCGCCGCGCTGGTCAGCGCCGGCCCGAAGCTGTAATTCGGTAACGTTACCTCTTCAGCTAAGGCGCGGATCCCGCGCCTTTTTTTATTTCAATTGATTGCTTTTTAACCGGGGAGACGAGAGAATAAGTCAATGCAATCATTGATAGCAAAGGAGGTTTCAATGGCTACTATCACCGTCAGAAATCTGGACGACGAAATCAAAGAGCTGCTGCGTATCTCAGCGGCGAAAAACGGCCATTCCATGGAAGAGGAAGCGCGCATGATCCTGAAACAGGCGCTGGTGAAAAAGCCGCCGCGCTATGGATTGGGTACCTGGATGCATCAGCACTTCGCCGAATTCGGCGGCGTTGAGCTGGAGATCCCACCGCGTGACGCCGTGCCGCCACGCATCGTCACCTTTGATGATGAAGATGACAACGCATGATCATTATCGACACCGACGTCATTTCAGAAACGCTGCGTCCCAGCCCGTACTACAACGTCATTAACTGGTTAAATGAAAAGGACAATGACGAGCTCTATCTCAGCGCCATTGTCCTCGCCGAACTGTTCAGCGGCGTGGCCTGCATGCCTGACGGCAAACGCCAGCGGGATCTCAAGCTGAAATTGGCGGACGCCATTGAATTGAAGTTCGAGGGGCAGATATTGCCGTTTGATGGGCTGTGCGCGATGCAATACGCGGAATTGACGGCAAGGAATCGGCTGTTGGGTAAAGCGATGAGCGTGCCCGATACCCAAATCGCCGCCACCTGCCTGCATTACGGCGCCGCGCTGGCCACCCGCAATACCAAAGACTTCCTCCACTGCGGCATCGAATTAATCGATCCGTGGCAGGCGCCGACCGGCCGCCGGTTGCATGAGGATGCGGCGGAATACTACGTGATGAGCAGAAAGTCCTGACGGGGCCGCAGCGGCGCGGCCCACATCAGAGGTCAGGCGGTTTCCCTGGCCGTTTGATGGCCGTTGGTCGACTCTTTTTTCTCCATCGGCAACGGAATATAAGCGCGGATCAATAGCCCGCCGCGCTCGCTGGTGCCGATATCCAGTTCGCCATCATGCGCGTCGATAATACGCTGCACGATCGCCAGCCCCAGGCCGGTGCCGCTGGTGCTGCGCGCGCTGTCACCGCGTACGAACGGCTGCAGCAGGTGCTTCAACTCGTCCGGCTTGATGCCCGGGCCGTCATCTTCCACCTGGAACCAGCCGCGCTGCAGCTCACGGCCGCTGCTGACCTTGATCCAGCCGTTGCCGTAACGCGCCGCGTTCACCACCATATTCACCGCCGCCCGTTTAATCGACAGCGGATGCACGTTCATCATCAGCTCGCCCGGCGACAGCGCGGTTTCAATCACCCGCTCATAGCCGCTCTCGGCCGCGACCACTTCGCCTAAAATGGCGTTCAGATCGCTGCTTTCAGTCGGCATTTCCTGCCCGGTGCGCAGATAATCGATGAACTGCTCGATGATGGCGTTGCACTCTTCGATGTCTTTATTGATCGACTCGGCCAGATAGCCGTCTTCGGCGCTCATCATCTCCGTCGCCAGGCGGATGCGCGTCAACGGCGTGCGCAGGTCGTGGCTGACTCCGGCCATCAGCAAAGTGCGGTCATCCGCCAGCTGTTTGACGCCCGACGCCATCTGATTGAATGCGCGAGTCACCGACCGCACTTCGGAAGCGCCATACTCGCGCAGCGGCGGCGGAATAATGCCCTTGCCCACCTGCAGCGCCGCATGTTCCAGCTCCACCAGCGGGCGGTTTTGAATACGAATAAACAGCCAGGCGCCGCCGATCGCGAGCAGCATAATCGCCAGCGTATAGCGGAACAGCGGCGAGAAATCGCCCTGGTGGATTTCCGTCAGCGGCACGCGCACCCAGATATCGGGCTGCAGCCAGGTTTTCAGCCACACCACCGGGGAGTTCTTGTTCACCTCCACCCGCACATCGGTCGGCCCGCCGAGCTGCTGCGCCATCTGCTGGCTGAGGAACTGGTAGTGCTGCGCCCAGCGCAGGCCGCTCTCCTCCGCCGCCGAGTTGGTGTAGAGAGAGATGCCCAGCTCGCGGTAGATCTCACGGCGGAACGCCGGCGGCACCTCCAGCAGCGTGCCGTCCTCCAGCTGTAGCCGATCGGTCATCAGCATACGCACTTCGTAGGCCAATACCTTGTTGAACTGCTGCAGGCTGGGCAGGATGGCGAAGTTCAGCACCACCAGATAGGTCGTCACCAGGCTGACGAACAGCAAGGTGACGATCAACAACAGGGTTCGGGCAAACGAGCTACGCGGTGAAAAGCGCAATCGCCTCATGCCTTACTGCCGTCCGGGACGAAGACGTAGCCGAGACCCCACACGGTCTGGATATAACGCGGATGCGCCGGATCTTCTTCAACCATACGGCGCAGACGAGAGATCTGCACGTCGATGGAGCGTTCCATGGCGCTGTATTCGCGGCCACGCGCCAGGTTCATCAGCTTATCGCGCGACAGCGGTTCACGCGGGTGGCTGACCAGCGCCTTCAGTACCGCGAACTCGCCGCTGGTCAACGGCATCGGCTCGTCTTCGCGGAACATCTCGCGGGTGCCGAGGTTCAGTTTGAATTTGCCGAAAGCGATCACCGCTTCTTCCTGCGAAGGCGCGCCCGGCAGTTCGTTCGCCTGACGGCGCAGCACCGCGCGGATACGAGCCAACAGCTCACGCGGGTTGAACGGTTTAGGAATGTAGTCGTCGGCGCCGATTTCCAGGCCCACGATGCGATCGACCTCTTCGCCTTTCGCGGTGACCATAATGATCGGCATCGGGTTGCTCTGACTGCGCAGGCGGCGGCAGATGGACAGGCCGTCTTCGCCCGGCAACATCAGATCGAGCACCATCAAATGGAAGGATTCACGAGTCAGCAAGCGATCCATTTGCTCAGCGTTGGCAACGCTGCGAACCTGGAAGCCCTGCTCGGTTAAATAACGTTCTAAAAGCGCGCGCAGGCGCATGTCATCATCGACAACCAGGATCTTATGATTCTCTTGCATGGTATTACTCCCAAAGGCTTTATTGCCTGACTCGAATATTGTTAGAAAACCTTGCCATTTGAGACAGCGTTTAATGGTATGTATTCTAGACGAAATTGTTACAAAGCTTATTCTTTTCCCCATTTATCAACAATTTTCAGTGAATGTCGACGGGGGTTCGTCAAAATTTCGCCCTTTATCGGCGCAATGTGGGGCGACGGCCCAATTTTGTGCAATTTCGCCACCGGGAAGCGCCCGGTGGCGTTCAGCTCTCGGGTCAGGAAGTTTGCAGGAAACGCGCCAGCTGCCTGCGCAGCTGTCGGTTCTCTTGCTGTAGCGCATCAACCCGGTCGAGCAGCGTCAGCGCCATGGCGATCCCCGGCCAGTCCAGATCCAGCTCCGCCCGCAGCCTGCGTGCGCGCTGCAGATGGCTCAGCGCCGGATAATCAAACTCCCAGCGTGGCTGCGCCGGCTCCAGCGGCACGATAACGCCCAGGCCGACGATCTCGACCAGCTCGTCCTCTGAAATCTCCACCCTCTGACACAATTCCACCACGGTGAAAGTGATCTCTTTTTTCATCATCTGCTTTACTCCCATTCCGCGCGCGGGTTGAACGCCGCCTGTTCAGCCAGTTCCCGCCACAGGGCGCTGGCCTTCTCGTTCGGCTTCGGCGGCATCACCACCTTGAGAATAACGTACAGGTCACCGGGCTCTTTCTTGCCCGCCAGCCCTTTGCCTTTGACCCGCAGCCGTTTGCCGCTCTGGCTGCCGGCCGGCACGGTCAGCGCGATTTTGCCGGTCAGCGTCGGCACCTCAATGCTGGCGCCGAGCGCCGCTTCCCACGGAGCGAGCGGCGCCACGATGCTCAGGTTGTGGCCGTCTATCTCAAACAGCGGGTGCGGCGCGAGGCGGATAACCAGATACAGGTCGCCGTTCTGGCCGCCGCCCACGCCGGCAACGCCCTGCCCCTTGAGGCGAATGCGCTCGCCGTCGCCCACGCCGGCCGGAATTTTCACGTTCAGCGTCTTGCTGGCTTCGCTTACCTGCCGCCCCAGTTCGTCATACACCGGCAGCTTGTAGGAAATCTCGCGGCTTTGACCATGCAGCGTTTCCTCGAGGAACAGCGGCACCTCCATCTCCAGATCCTGGCCGCGGAAGCCATGCCCGCCATGCGAGTGCGAAGCGGAACGGTGCCCGCCCGCCGCCCGCCCGCCGAACATGCTCTCGAAGAAGTCGGAGAAGTCTTGCGCGTCGGCGCCGCCGCCGTGCCATGAGGCGCTCTGCTGATAGCCGCCGTGATCGCCGCGCGCCTGGCGGCCAAAGTTCGGATCGTTGCGATGCAGCCGGATCTGATCGTACTCGGCGCGGCGCTCGTCGTCCTTCAGTACCTCATAGGCTTCGGCCAGTTCCTTGAACTTGCTCTCGGCGTCGTCTTCGGTGCTCACGTCAGGGTGATATTTACGCGCCAGCCGGCGGTAGGCCGTTTTGATGGTTTTCAGATCGGCGTTGGGCTCAACGCCCATCGTGGCGTAGTAATCTTTAAATTCCATGCGGTAATACCTTCAATGTGTTGGGTTGTGCGCCAAAATTCCTTGTCTCTCTCGCCAGATATCCTCCTTTCGTCACATTCTTTTTCCGCTATCGCTAAGCATACTCCCGATTGTTAAAAGCTGCGCAAACTGAATAAAAACCGTGCGACAAGGCGCAGGCCCGCGCGCCATTTTTAAAGCCCTCCGCATTCACGTACACTGTGGCGGTGGCCCCATAAAGATAAATCACGATGAGAACTCAACTGATAACCCGTGAAGGGTATGACAAGCTCAAACAAGAGCTGGATTACCTCTGGCGCGAAGAACGCCCCGAGGTGACCAAGAAAGTGACCTGGGCCGCCAGCCTGGGCGACAGAAGCGAAAACGCCGATTACCAATACAACAAGAAGCGGCTGCGCGAGATCGATCGCCGCGTCCGCTATCTGACCAAATGCCTGGAGCAGTTGAAGATCGTCGATTACTCCCCGCAGCAGGAAGGCAAAGTGTTCTTCGGGGCCTGGGTGGAGGTGGAGAATGACGACGGCGAGATCAAACGTTTTCGCATCGTCGGCTACGACGAGATTTTCGGCCGCAAGGATTACATCTCCATCGATGCGCCGATGGCGCGCGCCCTGCTGAAAAAAGAGGTCGGGGACGTCGCCACTGTCAATACCCCGCTGGGCGAGGCGCAGTGGTACGTTAACGAGATAAACTACCCGAAGTAAGCTTTCAGCTTTTTCCGAACCGCCGCCAACGCCGCCGCCCGAGCTGTTCTCCACGCCGCGGCCGCGCGGCGGCGGCCCGCTCCGCTGGCATTTTCCGCGATCAATCCGTATAACTGTCCCCTGTTTATTCACCGTTCTCAATACAGATACCAGACCTATGAATGACCCACTGAGCCGCATTATTGCAACAGAACTGCAGGCCCGGCCGGAGCAAGTCGACTCCGCCATCCGTCTGCTGGATGAAGGTAATACCGTGCCCTTTATTGCACGCTATCGTAAGGAAGTCACCGGGGGCCTGGACGACACCCAACTGCGCCAGCTGGAAACCCGCCTGGGTTATCTGCGTGAACTGGAAGATCGTCGTCAGACCATCCTGAAGTCGATCGATGAACAGGGCAAACTGACCGAACAACTGGCGGGGGCGATCAACGCCACGCTGAGCAAGACCGAACTCGAAGATCTCTACCTGCCGTACAAACCCAAGCGCCGCACCCGTGGCCAGATCGCCATCGAAGCCGGTCTGGAACCGCTGGCGGACACGCTGTGGCAGGATCCGCAACAGCAGCCGGAACAGCTGGCTGAACGCTACGTCGACGCCGAGAAGGGCGTGGCGGACGTGAAAGCCGCCCTCGACGGCGCGCGCTATATCCTGATGGAGCGCTTCGCCGAAGACGCCGCGCTGCTGGCCAAGGTGCGCGACTACCTGTGGAAAAACGCCCATCTGGTCTCCAAAGTGGTCGAGGGCAAGGAAGACGAAGGCGCCAAGTTCCGCGACTACTTCGATCACCACGAACCGATTTCCCAGGTGCCTTCGCACCGCGCGCTGGCGATGTTCCGCGGCCGCAACGAAGGCGTGCTGCAGCTGGCGCTGAACGCCGATCCGCAGTTTGAGGAAGCGCCGCGCGAAAGCCAGGCGGAGCTGATCATCATCAATCACCTCAATCTGCGCCTGAACAACGCTCCGGCCGACGCCTGGCGCAAGGCGGTGGTCAACTGGACCTGGCGCATCAAGGTGTTGCTGCACCTGGAAACCGAGCTGATGGGCACGGTGCGCGAACGCGCGGAGGATGAAGCGATCAACGTCTTCGCCCGCAACATGCATGATCTGTTGATGGCCGCGCCGGCCGGCATGCGCGCCACCATGGGCCTCGATCCGGGCCTGCGCACCGGGGTGAAAGTCGCCGTGGTCGACGCGACCGGCAAACTGGTGGCCACCGACACCGTCTATCCGCACACCGGGCAAGCGGCCAAAGCCGCCGCCATCGTCGCGGCGCTGTGCATCAAACACAACGTGGAGCTGGTGGCGATCGGCAACGGTACCGCTTCGCGTGAAACCGAGCGTTTCTATCTCGACCTGCAAAAGCAGTTCAGCGACGTCCGGGCGCAAAAAGTGATCGTCAGCGAAGCGGGCGCGTCGGTGTACTCCGCGTCCGAACTGGCGGCGCAGGAGTTCCCGGATCTCGACGTGTCGCTGCGCGGCGCGGTGTCCATCGCCCGTCGTCTGCAGGATCCGCTGGCGGAGCTGGTGAAGATCGACCCGAAATCCATCGGCGTCGGCCAGTATCAGCACGACGTCAGCCAGAGCCAGCTGGCGAAAAAGCTGGACTCGGTGGTGGAAGACTGCGTGAACGCCGTCGGCGTCGATCTGAACACCGCTTCGGTGCCGTTGCTGACCCGCGTGGCCGGCCTGACGCGCATGATGGCGCAGAATATCGTCAACTGGCGCGACGAGAACGGCCGCTTCAGCAACCGTGAACAGCTGCTGAAAGTCAGCCGTTTGGGGCCGAAAGCGTTCGAACAGTGCGCCGGCTTCCTGCGCATCAACCACGGCGACAACCCGCTGGATGCCTCTACCGTCCACCCGGAAGCCTACCCGGTGGTGCAGCGCATTCTGGCCGCCACCGAGCAGGCGCTGCAGGATCTGATGGGCAACGCCTCGGCGGTACGCAGCCTGAAAGCGGTCGATTTCACCGACGACAAGTTCGGCGTGCCGACGGTCACCGACATCCTGAAAGAGCTGGAGAAGCCGGGCCGCGACCCGCGTCCTGAGTTCAAAACCGCCACCTTTGCCGAAGGCGTAGAAACCCTCAACGATCTGCAGCCGGGCATGATCCTGGAAGGGTCGGTGACCAACGTCACCAATTTCGGCGCCTTCGTGGATATCGGCGTGCATCAGGATGGCCTGGTGCACATCTCCTCGCTGGCGGACAAGTTCGTCGAAGATCCGCACACCGTGGTGAAGGCCGGCGACATCGTCAAAGTGAAGGTGATGGAAGTCGATCTGCAACGCAAACGCATCGCGCTGAGCATGCGTCTGGATGAGCAACCGGGCGAAGGCTCGCCGCGCCGCGGCGGCAACGCGCCGGCACAGCGCGACAACGCCAACCGTTCGGCGCCCGCCAACAAGGCTAAACCGCGCAATGCGGCGCCGGCCGGCAACAGCGCCATGGGCGACGCGCTGGCGGCGGCTTTCGGCAAGAAACGCTAAGTCAGACCAACAGGGCGGAGCCTGCTCCGCCCTTTCCAATGAAGAAAACTTGCGGCATTTTTGACCCGCCTCAATAAACCATCATCTTTTTATTTCCCGTTCTTGTGTGACCGTCCTCCCATTATTCAGCCAGCAAAAATCCCTTCTGCAGCCGTTTATTAACAACTCCGTTAACACGTATTTTTCATTTTGCGAATTGTGAGCGAAACACAAATGGTTACCGCTCGCATTACGGCGGAATAATGTTATTGAATTGCCTTTCACCAGAAATAAAAAAGGAAAAAACGCCATCGCCATTTGCAAACGAGATAACCTGGCTACAAATACGTAACTGATTTAACTCGCCATTCTCATTTGTTCCCAAGTGCAAGCAGTGATAAAACATCGTTAATCAAGACAACGCCATTAAAAACTGCCGTCACCATAATAATTGGTTACAATACCCTTACTTTTTGTATTGAACGCGATAATGATAATTACTATTATTTTCGCTCACTTTATTGCATGACCTTATGGATGAATACCGCCGACGGCGTGGCATTTTCGCCGGCAACGTCCAATTATCATCAGCCCGATGCTCATCGGCACCCGGAAGGTTAATGACATGCAGCTTCAACCTAAACACACATATAAGATTGTCGGCTTTTCCAGCGAGATTGCGCCGGCCTACCGCCAAAAATTGTTATCGCTCGGCATGCTGCCCGGCTCTTCGTTCGACGTGGTGCGCGTCGCGCCGCTGGGCGATCCGATAGAAATTAAAACCCGCCGCGTCAGCCTGGTGCTGCGCAGGAAGGATTTGGCGCTGCTGCAGCTCGACGGCCAGCCCTGAGCCGGCGCGCCCTCCGTTTGCCGGTGCGCCTTTGCGCCGGCGCTGTTCTCCTTGAAGACGACACGCAGAACTATGAAAAAACTCACCATCGGCTTAATCGGCAACCCAAACTCCGGCAAAACCACGCTGTTCAACCAACTGACCGGCGCGCGCCAGCGGGTCGGCAACTGGGCGGGCGTGACGGTCGAACGCAAGGAAGGCCATTTCACCACCCCGCAGTCCGACGTGCGGCTGGTCGATTTGCCCGGCACCTACTCCCTGACCACCATTTCGGAGCAGACGTCGCTCGATGAGCAGATCGCCTGCCACTACATTTTGAGCGGCGACGCCGATCTGCTGATCAACGTGGTGGATGCCTCCAACCTGGAACGCAACCTCTACCTGACGCTGCAGCTGCTGGAGCTGGGCATTCCCTGCATCGTGGCGCTCAACATGCTCGACATCGCCAAAAGCCAGCATATCGATATCGACGTCGCCGCGCTGTCGGCGCGCCTCGGTTGCCCGGTAGTGCCGATGGTCTCCACCCGCGCCGACGGCATCGGCGTGCTGAAACAAATGATCGACAATCATCGCATCAACGAACAGCAGGCGCTGGTGAACTACCCGCCGCTGCTGCTGAAAGAGGTCGCCACGCTGAGCGACGCCATGCCGCAAACGCTGCCGGCGGCGCAGCGCCGCTGGCTGGCGCTGCAGATGCTGGAGGGCGACATCTACAGCCATCGCCTGGCCGGCCCCGCCGTGGCGCGGCTGCCAGCGGCCATTCAGGCGCTGCAACAGCAGCAGCAGGAGGACCCGGCGCTGGTGATCGCCGACGCGCGCTACCAGTCCATCGCCGCCCTGTGCGACGCGGTCAGCAACTCGCAGCAGGCGATGCCCAACCGCCTGACCGACATACTGGATAAAGTGATCCTCAACCGCTGGCTGGGCGTACCGATCTTCCTGCTGGTGATGTACCTGATGTTCCTGCTGGCGATCAATATCGGCGGCGCGCTGCAGCCGATCTTCGATATCGGCTCGGCGGCGATCTTCATTCAGGGCATTCAGTGGCTGGGTTACACCCTGCACTTCCCCGACTGGCTGACCGTCTTCCTGGCGCAGGGCGTCGGCGGCGGCATCAACACCGTGCTGCCGCTGGTGCCGCAGATCGGCATGATGTACCTGTTCCTGTCGTTCCTGGAAGACTCCGGCTACATGGCGCGCGCGGCGTTCGTGATGGACCGCCTGATGCAGGCGCTCGGGCTGCCGGGCAAATCCTTCGTGCCGCTGATCGTCGGCTTCGGCTGCAACGTGCCGTCCATCATGGGCGCCCGTACGCTGGACGCCCAACGCGAACGCCTGATCACCATCATGATGGCGCCGTTCATGTCCTGCGGCGCCCGTCTGGCAATCTTCGCGGTATTCGCCGCCGCGTTCTTCGGCCAGGACGGCGCCGGCGTGGTGTTCTCGCTGTATATGCTCGGCATCGCGGTGGCGATCCTAACCGGCCTGGTGCTGAAATACACCCTCATGCGCGGCGAAGCCTCGCCGTTCGTGATGGAGCTGCCGGTCTACCACGTGCCGCACCTGAAAAGCCTGCTGCTGCAAACCTGGCAGCGGCTGAAAGGCTTCGTGTTGCGCGCCGGCAAGGTGATCGTGGTCGCCAGCATGTTCATCGGCGGCCTGAACAGCTTCTCGTTCAGCGGCAAGACGGTCGACAACATCAACGACTCCGCGCTGGCTTCGGTCTCCAAGGTGCTGACGCCGCTGCTCCAGCCTATGGGCGTCCACAGCGATAACTGGCAGGCCACCGTCGGCCTGGTGACCGGCGCGATGGCGAAAGAAGTGGTGGTCGGCACGCTGAACACGCTGTACACCGCCGAGCACATCAATAAAGAGGCGTTCGACGCCGCCAACTTCAACCTGCTCGACGAGCTGGGCGGCGCGCTGCAGGAAACCTGGGACGGGCTGAAAAACACCTTCAGCCTGAGCGTGCTCTCCAACCCGATCGAAGCCAGCAAGGGCGACGGCGAGATGGGCGTCGGCTCGATGGGCGTGATGAGCAGCAAATTCGGCTCCGGCATCTCCGCCTACAGCTACCTGATCTTCGTGTTGCTGTACGTGCCTTGCGTCTCGGTGATGGGCGCCATCGCCCGTGAATCGAGCCGCGGCTGGATGACCTTCTCAATCCTGTGGGGGCTGAACGTCGCCTACTCGCTGGCGACGCTGTTCTATCAGGCGGCCACCTTCAACCAACATCCGCAGTACAGCCTGACGGCGATCCTGGCGGTGGTGCTGGTAAACCTGCTGGTGCTGTTCGGCCTGCGCCGGGCGCGCAGCCGCGTCACGGTTCGCCTGGGCAACGCCACGCCGGCGGCCTGCTGTCAGGGCGCCAAAGGGAGCTGCCACTGATGGCCGGGCTGCTGCAGGTGCGCGATGCGTTGGCGCTGCGCGGCAGCGCTCAGGCGCAGCAGCTCAGCCAATCGCTGGCGACGCCGCTGCCGCTGGTGCAGGCGATGCTGGACCGTTTGACGGCGATGGGGAAAGTGGAACGCATCGAACAGGATGACGGCGCCTGTCTGAGCGGCGGCTGCAAAAGCTGCCCGCAGGGCCAGGGGTGCAGCACGGTGTTCTACCGGCTGAAGGCCTGACGTTCAGGGGCGCCGCTGCGGGCGCCCCCTTGCCGTTCAAGGCTTATTGCTTGTCTTTGTAAACTTCGGCGATGGCGCTGAATTTACCGTGTTCGCGGCCCGCCAGGATCACGTAGTATTGACCGCCCTTTTCGTCCGCCAGTTTGGACAGCTCTTCCTTGGCATCCATCGGCGACGTGGTTTCCGCCGTGGTGGTCACGGTGCCGATCTTCTCGTATTTACCCGGATTCTTATCCAGATCTTCCTTGGTCAGCAGGGTTGCCGCCATGGAGCCGAAAGACACCGAACCCAGCACTGCCGCTGCAATAATCATCTTCAATGATTTCATGACACTAACCTCTCAATGGATAATTTATCTGTTATGAAAGCCGTCCAGGATCCATGCGTAGTACTGCAGGCTGCCGCGACATCCTCAGGCCTCGTTGCTTTCCCTGACGGGGCCTGTTTCCCAGAGACGAAACGCCAAAATGAAAATCGCCGCACGCGGTCTTTTCATTTTGCAGCCAACGCATTGACTCACTAAGTATTGAACAGCTTTGTCTTTTATCCACCCGGCAGCGTTTTTTTTCGCGCTCTATCGTGCGTTTTCACGCTGCATTCAATGTGCTGCAATAAACGCTTCGATCATCGTCACAAATTCATCGGGATGAGAGATAAACGGCGCATGGGCGGCTTTAGCCACGATCTGCGACGTGGAGTTCGGCCAGGCGGCGTCGAGCAGCTCGGCGACCTTGCGCGGCACCAGCCCGTCCAGATAGCCGTAGATCCGCAGCAGCGGCAGATTCAACTCCGCCAGCGGCGCGCGCAGATCGGCGGTGCGCAGGATCTCCAACCCGCCGTTCAGTACTTCGACGCTCGGCGTCGGTTGGTTGAGCACCACCGCTTTCAGCTGGCGCGCATCCTGACGCGCGCTCTCGGTGCCCAGCGTCTGCAGCGCCAGAAAACGCTCGACGGTGCGCTGGAAATCCAGGCTTAGCTGGTGCTGGAAACCGCTCAGCACGTCCGGACGGATCCCCGGCCACTCATCGCGGGCGGCAAAGCACGGCGAGGAGGCTACGGTGATAAGCCCGCTGACCCGCTGCGGCTGCATCAGCGCCGCCTGGCTGGCCACCAGCCCGCCGAGCGACCAGCCGAGCCACCAGGCCTGCGGCGGGGCGGCCGCCAGCACGATTTCCGTCATCTGCGCCAGCGACAGGGCGCCGAACCCCTGGCTACGGCCGTACCCCGGCAGATCGACCAGGTGCAGGCGAAAATGCGGCGTCAGCCGCGCCTGAATGCAACTCCACACTTCGGCGTTCAATCCCCAGCCGTGCAGCAGCACAAGATCGCGTTCACCTTCACCTATTGTTTGCCAGTACAGCGCTGTCATTGGTTATTGTCCTTTCATGCTTACCCGTCTCGGAGACACTATGCTATCAATCCGCAGCCGCTGTTGGCTATGCCGACAGCCATTGAGCATGATGCGTCATGGCCTCTGCAGCTGCTGCCTGCGTCACCTGCCGGCCAGACCGCCGTGTTGCCCGCGCTGCGGGCTGCCCGCCGGGGAGACGCGCACGCCCTGCGGCCGCTGCCTGCAACGGCCACCGCCCTGGCAACGGCTGGTGTTCGTCGGCGACTACGTGACGCCGCTCAGCGGCTTGGTAAAAAGGTTCAAGTTCCACCGCGCGCCCGAGCTGGCGCCGGCGCTGGCGCGCCTGATGCTGTTGCGCTGGCAGCAGGCGCGCAGAGAGCAGTATCTGAACAGACCTGACCTGATTTTGGCGGTACCCTTGCATGCAACACGCTGCTGGCGCCGTGGCTATAACCAGAGCGATCTGCTGGCCCGGCCGCTGGCGCACTGGCTGGGCTGCGCCTACCGGCCCGCCGCCTTGCGCCGGGTGCGCAAAACTGCTCTGCAACAGCGGCTGAGCGCCTCTGCCCGCAGACGCAATCTGCAGCGCGCGTTCGCCTGTACCGTGCCGGTCGCCGGCCGGCATATCGCCCTGGTGGATGACGTGGTGACCACCGGCAGCACCGTCTCGGAGATCGCGGCGCTGCTGCGGCGGCAAGGCGCCGCCTCGGTGCAGATATGGTGCGTTTGCCGCACGTTGTAGTGCCACGGCAATGGGCGTATTATAACCGACTATAGAAGTCAACTATTGAGCTAATGCTATGATCCGTATAACAGATGCTGCACAGGAACACTTTGCCAAACTGCTGGCAAATCAAGAAGAAGGCACCCAAATCCGCGTATTCGTGATCAACCCGGGCACGCCGACGGCCGAATGCGGTGTCTCTTATTGCCCGCCGGACGCGGTAGAAGCGACGGATACCGAACTGAAGTTCGACAAACTGTCCGCCTATGTCGATGAACTGAGCGCGCCGTATCTGGAAGACGCCGAAATCGACTTCGTGACCGACCAGTTGGGTTCTCAGCTGACGCTGAAGGCGCCGAACGCCAAGATGCGCAAGGTCGATGACGACGCGCCGCTGATGGAACGCGTGGAATACGTGCTGCAGTCGCAGATCAACCCACAGCTGGCGGGCCACGGCGGACGCGTAACGCTGATGGAGATCACCGACGACAACATGGCTATTCTGCAGTTCGGCGGCGGTTGCAACGGCTGTTCGATGGTCGACGTCACGCTGAAAGAAGGCATCGAGAAAGAGCTGCTGCAGAAGTTCCCGGAGCTGAAGGGCGTGCGTGATTTGACCGAGCACCAGCGCGGCGAGCACTCCTACTACTGATACCCGGCGTTCGCGCCACGGTAGATAACACAATGCCGGAAGGGGGAACCCGTTCCGGCATTGTCGTTTTCAGCCCACCGACACCTTGCGTCGGCGCTTGTCCAAATCCTTCAGCAGCCGGTTTATCCGCGGGTCGGCGAACGTCTCCTCCAACGTCCGGGTCAGCTTGCGCCGCCAGTTAGGGTACTGATCGCTGGTGCCGGGGATGTTGACCGGATCGGCCATGTCCAGCCAGTCTTCCGGCTGCAGGCCGAGCAGAGCGCTGGCGCTGTCGGCGACATAGCGCTGCAGGCCGCGGTTGAGCAGCGGGCTCATGCCGAGCAGCGCCGCCTTCTTGCCCACCTTCTGCGGCACGCAGCCATAACGATGCAATCCATCCAGCAGCCCCTGCTTGGCGCGTTCCCGATCGGCGAACAGCGCCCGCAGGATTTCCGCGTCCGGGTAGAGACCCAGCCGGTTGCCGAGCGTCAGATCGTCACTTTGCCAGTAGCCGCGCAGCGTCGGCAGATCGTGGGTGGTGATGGTCGCCATCGCCTGCACCGGATAGGCCTGCGGCGCGCGGAAATGGTGTTCGCCGTCGCTTTCGAAATAGAGCACTTTGTAGGAATAGACGCCGCTGTCGCGCAGCTTGCCGACGATTTCCACCGGCACCGTACCGAGATCCTCGCCGATCACCATGCAGCGATGGCGCTGGCTTTCCAGCGCCAGCACCGCCAGCAGATCGTCCACCGGGTATTTGACGTAGGCGCCGCGATCGGCGGTTTCGCCATACGGGATCCACCATAGCCGCAGCAGCGCCATGACGTGATCGATACGCAGCGCGCCGCAGCTGGTCATGTTGGCGCGCAAAAGATCAATGAACGGCTGATACCCGCGCGCCGCCATCACGTGCGGATCCATCGGCGGCAGGCCCCAGTTTTGCCCCAGCGGGCCCAGAATATCCGGCGGCGCCCCGACCGACGCTTTCAGGCAGTACAGCTCGCGGTCACACCAGGTTTCCGCCCCGCCTTCCGCCACCCCGACCGCCAGATCGCGATACAGGCCGATCGGCATCTGCTGCTGCCTGCTCTGGTCAAAACACTGCGCGAATTGGGTGGCCGCCAGCCACTGCAGCCACAGGTAAAAACGAACCGTTTCCTGGTGTTCAGTGCAGAACTGCCGCACCGCTTCGCTATCTCCCTGCCGATAACGTTCGGGCCAGGCCGGCCAGCCCCACTGGCTGATGTCATCCGCCGCCAAATGGGCATGCAGCGCGTCGAAGGCCGCTTGCCGATACAGGCTGTCGCCGCCGTCCGTCACGAATTGCTCGAACGCCTGACGCTGCGCGTCGTTTGGCTTGCGCGCCTGAAATACCGGAAACGCCAGCTTCAGCGCCGCCAGTTTCAGCTGCATCACGGCGGTGTAATCCACCCACTCCGCAGCGCGCGCTTTGGCGAGCTGTTTCTGCGTCGCCGGCTTCTGCCACCAGCGCTGCGCCGCGTCGCTGCGCTGGAAATCCTCCACCGCGTTGACGTCGATATACGCCAGGTTCAGCCAGCGGCGCGACGAGGGGCTGTAAGGGCTGGCGCTCTCCGGGTTGGCGGGGTACAGCGCATGGATCGGGTTGAGGCCGACGAAAGCGCCGCCGCGTTCCCCCACCTCTTCCACCATCAGGCGCAGATCGCCGAAATCGCCGATGCCCCAGTTGCGATCGGAGCGCAGCGTGTACAGCTGAACGCAGGCGCCCCACAGCTTTTTGCCGGTCAACAAGGCGTCCGGCTCGAAGCAGCGCCTCGGCGCGACGATCACTCGGCATGACCACTGCCGTGCGCCCTGGCTCAACGTCAATTGGTGGTAACCCGCCGGCAGCTCGCCGGGCAGCGTCAGGGTCTTGCGCGCGCCGACGCGCCCCTGCAGGCATTCGCCGTCTTCACGCTGCAGCGCCCACAGGTATTCGCCTTCGCCCGTCGGCGTCAGCGCCAACGGCGCGCCCTGATAGAACACCTTGACCGCCGGTAACGGCGGCGGCGCGGTATCCTGCACCGCATCATCGGCCCACTTCATGGCCGCCAGCAGCTTGCGCTTGGTCTGCGGCTCAATCGCCTGCCGTTTGCCGTGAGCATTGATGAAATCGGCAGCGATCCCCGCCTGCGCTGCCGCCTGATCGATACGCTTGCGATCCATTCGCTCTCCTTAACGTTTGGCTTGCCAGATGCGCTGCTGGTAATCGCGGATCGAGCGATCCGAGCTGAACATGCCGACGCGCGCGGTGTTAAGGATAGTCCGCCGCGTCCACTCGTCCCGATCGCGATACAGCTCATCGACCCGGCGCTGCGCCTGGCAGTACGAGGCAAAGTCCGCCAGCACCAGATAGGGATCGCCGCCTTCCAGCAGGCTGTGCAGCATCATGTCGAACGCGTGCTTGTCGCCGTGGCTGAACGCGCCGCTCGCCAGTTCATCCAAAATCGCCTTCAGGTGCTTGTCCTTCTTGCGGTAGCTGAGCGGATCGTAGCCCTTCGCCACTATCGCCTTCACCTGCTCCACGGTATTGCCGAAGATAAAGATGTTGTCTTCGCCCACCTGCTCGGCGATTTCGACGTTGGCGCCGTCCAGCGTGCCGACCGTCAGCGCGCCGTTCAGCGCCAGTTTCATGTTGCCGGTGCCGGAGGCCTCTTTACCGGCGGTGGAGATCTGCTCGGAGATATCCGCCGCCGGGATCATCAGTTCGGCCACCGAGACGCGGTAGTCCGGAATAAACGCCACTTTCAGGCGATCTTTCACCAGCGGATCGTGATTGATCTTCTCGGCCGCCTGATTGATGGCGTAGATGATGTTCTTCGCCAGGTAGTAGCCCGGCGCCGCCTTGGCGCCGAACAGGAACACGCGCGGCACGATGTCCAGGTTCGGGTTGTCGCGCAGCTGGCGATACAGCGACAGGATGTGCAGCAGATTCAGGTGCTGGCGTTTGTACTCGTGCAGGCGTTTGATCTGCACGTCGAAGATCGCGTCCGGATCGAGCGTCAGCCCCATCACGCCGTGCACGTAATGAGCCAGCGCCACCTTGTTGTCGCGTTTGATCTGCTGATAACGCTGGCGGAACGCCGCGTCGTCGGCGAATTTCTCCAGCCCGCGCAGCGCGTCGAGATCGCTCGCCCACTCCACCTTCAGCGTCTCGTCGATCAGGCCCGACAGCGCCGGATTGCACTGTTTCAGCCAGCGGCGCGGCGTGATGCCGTTGGTGACGTTATGGAATTTGTTCGGCCACAGCTGGTGATATTCCGGGAACAGATCCTTCACCACCAGATCCGAATGCAGCTGCGCCACGCCGTTAACCGCAAAGCCGCTGACCACGCACAGGTTGGCCATGCGCACCTGCTTGTCGTGGTGCACCGCCAGCTTGGCCCACACCGCCTCGTCGCCCGGCCAGTGCTTATCCACCAATTTTTTAAACCTGGCGTTGATCTGTTTGATGATGGAGAAATGGCGCGGCAGCAGGCTGCGCACCAATTTTTCATCCCAGCGCTCCAGCGCTTCCGGCATCAAAGTGTGGTTGGTGTAGGCGAAGGTGTTGCTGGTGATCGCCCAGGCCGCCTCCCACTCCAGCTGATGCTCGTCCAGCAGAATGCGCAGCATTTCCGGAATGGCGATGGTCGGGTGGGTGTCGTTCAGCTGGATCACTTCATACTTCGGCAGTTCTTCAATCTTGCGGCCGGCCTGATGGTGCTTGCGCAAAATGTCCGCCACCGAGCAGGCGCACTGGAAATACTGCTGCATCAGGCGCAGGCGTTTGCCGGCCTGATGGTTGTCGTTCGGGTAAAGCACCTTGGTCAGCTTGTCGGCTTCTACGCCCTGCTTCTCAGCCTGCAGGAATTTGCCGTCGTTGAAATCGCCCAGGTTGAACGGATGCTGATGGGTCGCCTGCCACAGACGCAGCGGCTGCGCCACGCCGTTGCGATACCCCAGCACCGGCAGATCCCAGGCTTCGCCGCGCAGGGTGAAGGCCGGGCGCCACAGTTCGCGGCCGTCGGCCTGCTTTTCCAGCTTGCCGCCGATGCCCACGTCCACCGCCAACGCGGCGTTGTGGCGAAACCACGGATAGCTCTCGCGTTGCCAGTTATCCGGCGCCTCTTGCTGTTGCCCACCCTGGAACGACTGGCGGAACAGCCCGTACTGGTAGTTCAGCCCATAGCCGGTGGCCGGTTGTTCCACCGTCGCCATCGAGTCGAGGAAACAGGCCGCCAAACGCCCCAGCCCGCCGTTGCCCAACGCCGGATCGGTTTCCTGCTCGAGCAGATCCGCCAGCTTGACGTTCTGCTCGGCCAGCGCCTGCTCGACGGTGTCGTACCAGCCCAGGTTGATCAGGTTGTTCGCCGTCAACCGGCCAATCAAAAACTCCATCGAGATGTAGTTCACGTGACGCAGCGGTTTGGCGCTTTTGCGCGGCGCCGGCTGTGCGGCCAGTTGCTCGGCCAGCGCCGCACTGACGGCTTCCCACCATTGATGTTGCGTCATTTGCTGCGCGGAACTGAGGCCGAACCGTTGCCACTGACGGGCGAGCGCCGCCAGAAAAGCATCCTTCTTGAGCGTAGGCTGTGACATAAGGAAAACTCTCTATCCAGTAAGTGGGTCAAATTGCCGCTATCGTGCCGGTGAGAAAGCCTGACGGCATCATCCCGCCTGGGGATTAGCTGGGGAGGAGGATTGGGGCGTAGCTGGAATTGTGATCTCAGGCACTTTTTGACTCCCTTGCAACGATGCAAAAAAGCCCGCCAACGCGTGCGGCGAGCACTGAGAACGTTAACCATGACGTTAGCACAAGTATTCGCGCTGCTGAAGTTTTGTCCATGGCCGGAAATGCGATCCGCAACCGCATCGCCGTACTCCGACACCAAACGTAAAAAAGTGTGATCGATAGCAACTTAACTCCAAGCCGATGCGGAAGCTTGTTGCAATACGTTTAGGGTTGGCAGAAGTTAGGGGGAGCTATTAATTACGAACCATAAAATAATTAGCGCCACTCCAATCCCGGCGGGAACCGCGATTTATATCCTGGAATACTATGCTGATCCCATCAAAACTGAGCCGCCCGGTACGGCTGCAAAATACCGTGATCCGCGATCGCCTGCTGGCCAAACTGGCCAGCGCGGGCAACTATCGTCTGACACTGGTCAATTGCCCGGCGGGATACGGGAAAACCACGCTGATCGCCCAATGGGCGGCCGGCAAGGCCGATCTGGGCTGGTATTCCCTGGATGAGAGCGACAACCAGCCGGAGCGTTTCGCCAGTTACCTGATCGCGGCGCTGCAGCAGGCCAGCGGCGGCCGCTGCGTCAAGAGCGAGGCGCTGAGCCAGAAGCACCAGTACGCCAGCCTGTCGGCGCTGTTCGCCCAGCTGTTTATCGAGCTGGCCGACTGGCATCAGCCACTGTACCTGGTGATCGACGACTATCACCTGATCACCAACGACGCCATTCACGAAGCCATGCGCTTTTTCCTGCGCCATCAGCCGGAAAACCTGACGCTGATCCTGCTCTCGCGCACCCTGCCGCCGCTCGGCATCGCCAACCTGCGGGTGCGCGATCAGCTGCTGGAAATGGGCACGCAGCAGCTGGCATTCACCCATCAGGAAGCCAAACAGTTCTTCGATTGCCGCCTGGCGGCACCGATGGAACAGCAGGACAGCAGCCGCCTGTGCGACGAAGTCGAAGGCTGGGCCACCGCGCTGCAGCTGATCGCGCTGTCGGCCCGCCAATCCGCCTCCTCGGCCCAACTGTCGGCCAAGCGGCTGGCGGGGCTGAACGCCAGCCATCTGTCCGACTATCTGGTGGACGAAGTGCTGGATCACGTCGATGCCGATGCGCGCGCCTTCCTGCTGCGCTGTTCGGTGCTGCGCTCAATGAACGATGCGCTGATCGTGCGGCTGACCGGCGAAGACAACGGCCAGCAGCGGCTGGAGGAGCTGGAGCGCCAGGGGCTGTTTATCCACCGCATGGACGACACCGGCGAATGGTTCAACTTCCACCCGCTGTTCGCCTCTTTCCTGCGCCAGCGTTGCCAGTGGGAACTGGCGCTGGAGCTGCCGGGGTTGCACCGCGCCGCCGCCGAAGGCTGGCTGGCGCTGGGGTATCCGGCGGAGGCCATTCACCACGCGCTGGCGGCCAGCGACGTCAGCATGCTGCGCGATATCCTGCTGCAACACGCCTGGTCGCTGTTCCACCACAGCGAACTGGCCTTGCTGGAGGAGTGCCTCAACGCGCTGCCGTATGAGCGCCTGATCCAAAACCCCAAGCTGGCGCTGCTGCAGGCCTGGCTGGCGCAGAGCCAGCACCGCTACAGCGAGGTCAACACCCTGCTGGAGCGCGCCGAGCGCACCATGCGCGAACAGAAAATCGAGATAGACCAAACGCTGCACGCCGAGTTCGACGCCTTGCGCGCCCAGGTGGCGATCAACGCCGGCAAACCGGAAGAAGCCGAGCGGCTGGCGACCGAAGCGTTGAAGTTCCTGCCGCTGTCCAGCTACTACAGCCGCATCGTCGCCACCTCGGTGACCGGCGAAGTGCACCACTGCAAGGGCGAACTGGCGCGCGCGCTGCCGATGATGCAGCAGACCGAGCAGATGGCGCGTCGTCATCAGGCCAACCATTACGCGCTCTGGGCGCTGCTGCAGCAGAGCGAAATCCTTATCGCCCAAGGCTTCCTGCAGGCCGCTTACGAAACCCAGGATAAGGCGTTCGAACTGATCCGCGAGCAGCACCTGGAACAGCTGCCGATGCACGAATTCCTGCTGCGCATCCGCGCCCAGATCCTGTGGTCGTGGTCGCGGTTGGACGAAGCGGAAGACGCGGCGCGCGCCGGGCTGAAAATTCTGGCCAACTACCAACCGCAGCAGCAGCTGCAGTGCATCGCCATGTTGGCCAAATGCTCGCTGGCGCGCGGCGATCTGGACAACGCCAATACCCATCTGCAGCGCTGCGAAACCCTGCTGCACGGCGCCCACTATCATCGCGACTGGCTGACCAACACCGACAAGTCGCGGGTGATCCACTGGCAGATGACCGGCGATACCGCCGCCGCCACCCAGTGGCTGCGCCACACCGAAAAGCCCGGCATGGCGGACAACCACTTCACGCAGGGCCAATGGCGCAACATCGCGCGAGTGCAGATCCTGCTCGGCCAGTATGAAGAGGCCGGCGTGGTGCTGGATGAACTGAACGAAAACGCCCGTCGCCTGCGGCTGGTGAGCGATCTCAACCGCAATCTGCTGCTCAGCAACCAGCTCTACTGGCTGCAAGAGCGCAAGGGCGAAGCGCAGCAGGCGCTGATCGAAGCGCTGTCGCTGGCCAACCGCACCGGCTTTATCAGCCACTTCGTCATCGAAGGCGAAGCGATGGCGCAGCAGCTGCGCCAGCTGATCCAGCTCAACACGCTGCCGGAGCTGGAACAGCATCGCGCCCAGCGCATCCTGCGCGACATCAACCAGCATCATCGGCACAAGTTCGCGCATTTCGACGAGAACTTCGTCGATAAGCTGCTGACCCATCCGCAGGTGCCGGAACTGATCCGCACCAGTCCGTTGACCCAACGCGAATGGCAGGTGCTGGGGCTGATCTATTCCGGTTACAGCAACGACCAGATCGCCGGTGAGTTGGATGTGGCGGCCACCACCATCAAGACCCATATCCGCAATCTATACCAGAAGCTGGGCGTGGCCCATCGCCAGGAAGCGGTGCAGCAAGCGCAGCAGCTGCTGAAGATGATGGGGTACGGCGCCTGATAGTCAGCGCTGGCCGTAATAAGCGCCGGCGCCATGTTTGCGGCTGAAATGTTTCGCCGACAGGTGTTCATCGAGCCGGCGCAGGCCGGGGTTAATGCCCCGGCTAATCCAAGCCATCTTAGCCACCTCCCGTTTTGCAGAGGCTTATGCTTGTTTAGAATTAAAAAGCTATATTTTATTATCAGAGTATTTAGATATTGACAGATTTTTCAACATCAAATTATAAAAAATAACTAATGCAATTATTTTAATATCAATTTTTTCATTTAATGAAAAAGATTTAGTAACCAGTTAGAATGAAGAGAAGTTGTTAGTTATAAGAAACGCTATAAACCGCTAAAAATAAAATTACCTTTCAAAACTACCTATTAAATGACAAAATAATATCAGCCACTATAATAAAATATATATAACTTACACTGTACGAGCTATACGTTTCTACAGCACTATCATTGCATGAACAAAAAACAAACAATCATATTGAGGCAAGTGATAAACTAACATTACTCATATAAAAATTTGATCAGCATCTTACTTCAAAAAAATAAATATTGATAACGTATCCGGCTCACTCTATAAATAACAGTTTATCTGAAAGGTGAGCACCATGTGCATACATGCAACATCCATTTAATATTAGCATGTTAATAATTTAGGCAAGACATTATATCTTAAGGAGAATTATGAATAGAATATTAGTGATTAAAGAAGATAATCACACAGTAAATCCTGACATGGGTCTAGTTATACCGGTTGCCCATGTAAATGAAAATGGTAATTACGATAAGATTAAAACAAGTGATTTTCCTAATGGGGGGATATTTATATCAAAGGGATTCATGAATATCAGCCAACAATTTGGCAACAATGAGTTATTTGTCCTTACTGAGTATTACGAAAGTAATGATGATGATTGGAAGAGCAATTCAAGGCATCAAAAACATTTTGGACTAGGTAATAAAGTCGAAAGACTTGACAAAAGCTTTCTTATACCAGTTATCAAATCCGAGCTACCTGATATTAAGACAGGTTTTATTAGCCATGATATAGATGCGCCAAGCACACAATTCTTCATTGAAGATGGGGAATACATTTATGGCCCTTTCAAAGCATCAAAACAAGATAATAACTGGCAGTTATCTCCGTTATCCACACCATCGCCGTTACAGCTCAAACAAGACCATATCGCTAAAATAGAATCTAAAAATATAGACAACGATAATCTATCATCGGAATGGATTATAAAAGGAGAAAATAAAAAATATATAAATAACTTAAAAGATCTGTCAACATTGCCTTTCGAGCAATTAGATTACATTTCAGACACTAGGTTGGTTTCATATTTTACTAAAAATGGCTTTGGTAGCGGATTCTCTAAAAACAAAACTCCGTTAGGCAAGAGCGAAGCTCAAAAGCTATCTCAGGGTATAGACGAATATGTAAAAAAGAACAAAGTATTAGAGAATAGTGAGCGTCTTAAGCGAATTAAAGAGTTATTAGGGGAATTTCTAGACTCAAGCCCTTTTGGGCAAGAAATAGTACAAGAGTTTTTGGCTGAGAGCAGAGACGGTAGACTTTATTTAGATAACTACTTCATAAAAAATAAAGAGTTATTATTAAAACAAAAATCTGAAGAGCTTGAGGAGGTTACGCGAGCACAGAAAGAAAAATTAGACAAAGAGATTAGTGAGTTAGAAAGACTGATAAGCACTAAGAAGTCCGAGTTGGAATTCGAAACGAAAAATGTTGAAAATGAAAAATCAAAAGCTAAAGATGAGATCGAGAGGATAAAAAAACAAACGGCAGAAGATGCTCATAAAATTTTATTAAACAAGCAGCAATCACTAACAGAGGAAAACTCCGCCCTAGAGGAGAAAATACATGAGGCAAATCTAAAACTAGAAGAGTTTTACGCTACATTATCTCGCGTAAGCGATTACAACTCGCTTGTAGAAGAGATAAATTATTTGAAAAGACGAAAAGAAGACATCGAGAAAGAGAAGGAATCTGTTGAAAAAGCTGTTAATCTTAAAAAAGCCACTTTAAACTCTCCACAATTATTAGAGAAAGCAGTAGAAATACAGACACTAACAACCCTTTTAAATGGAGGAAGAACAAAAGAAAGCACACCAAAAATATACAAGACAAAGATCACACCATCCTCTATAAAACTGAATGTCGCTAATAGGAAAGACTATATAAATTATTTGGTTGATTCATTCAGCAATGATAATGGTCGGAATTTTTCTTTTGATGAAATGGCAAATTTGCTTATATGCCTTAACCAGTCATTTATGACAATATTGGCAGGCCCTCCTGGTACCGGAAAAACCTCAACAGCGATTAGACTTGCGCAAAACATGGGTTTAACAAGTGATACCAACACCTTTAATACCAGTAACTTTCTGAACATTCCTGTAGGTCGTGCTTGGGTCTCAAGCCGTGACATACTTGGATTTTATAACTCTTTAAAAGATGTCTATCAACCTGCTAGAACAGGCCTTTATGAATTTCTAAAAAGTGAGCATAACCAAGATTATCTCAAACTAATATTATTAGATGAGGCGAACCTTTCAAGTGTCGAGCATTATTGGTCTGATTTTCTAAGTATGTGTGATCCAGAAGGACGGCAAAGAAAAATTGATTCAGGAATCCCGTCAGAAGAGGAAAGGCATATTTCCGTTGCTAATGGAGTAAGATTTATTGCAACTATCAATAATGATGCATCCACAGAGCGACTTTCCCCCAGATTAATTGACCGAGTTCCAGTGATAGGTTTGAATCATAATTCAGAATTCAAGTCAAACGTAATAAAAACTCTAGATTTCGATGGAGCAGTGAGTAATGAATGTTTAGAAGATTGTTTTGATATTAGTCTCTATGAGTCGTCATTTACAACTGAAGAGCAAAACGCTCTTGAACAGGTGATAGAAATTCTCAAAGCACCGATTAATCGAACAACTTCAGTTCGAGTGAGCCAGAGAAAATATAATGCAATAAAACGCTACTGTCACATTGCTAATGAAATTGAAGGACTAAGAAGTCAACCCATAGATTTTGCCATCAATCAGCATATCCTACCCTTAATAGAAGGATATGGAACTGGTTTCAAAGAAAGGTTACAAAATCTTGAACAAAAGCTTGTAGAGTTGGATCTCCATATATCTAAAGCAACTCTTAAGAACATCATTAATAATGGTGATATATATAGTGAATCATACTCTTATTTTTAGAGGTTATCATGAGAATCGAAATTAAAATTCTAAGAGGCAGGCGGCAAGGTAATACCTTTGAATTGCCAGTAATTGATTTTAAAGAAAACTCAGAGATATTCGTACTTGAAGATGAAGTATTAGAATTATCTTTTTATAGTGATAAGTTTTATGACAAAATAACCTTGGCGCTACATGAGAACGAAATAGCACCAACTTTAGTTGAGGATTACAATGGCGCATGGGTTTATAAATGGTTACCAAAAAGGACAGGTGCGTATGCGCAAGAATGTTTTTTCCATAATTACTATGGTATAGCTGAGTTATCTTTAGAGTTATTTTATGAGGGTAAAAGTGAGATAGTTAATTTTAAACCATTGGAAGTCTTAGCTAAGAAAATAAATGCTGAACGCGTAGAAAAAATGCTTTCTTTTTTGGCAAAAACAGACAGTGAGGCTTTGTGTTCATTTTTTAGAGTTACTCGTCGCAAGGCTGGTTATCAAGATGGAGACACTCCAGTTGATATACTACTTGAGCAAGTGGAAAACACAGTTGAAAAAACATCTTCTTTAATAAAAAAACTTGTCAATGCTCCAATAACAAAACTATCAAATAGAGAAAAGTACGTTTATCCTAATGATAGTACAAACGTCGATGACTTAACACTCTCATGGCTATGCAATAATGCAGATGAACTTTTTGAAGTTGATTGTATAGATAGCGCTATATTAGAGTTTAATAATTGTTTCTATGGGGTGAAAAAACTAATAGAATTACAAGCAATTGAGGATTCAGATGTATATGAAAACCAAGTACTACATGGATTTATAAATACATTAATACACACAACATCAATGTTACTTTCAGGATTCGAATTTCCTGAAAAGAAAAAACAGAAACTTCATGGTGGTCCAGACGGTTATTTAAGTTTCTTCAGCCAAATTCAAAAATTTCAAAAAAACATTAATGCAAGAAAAGTAGAAAAATGCAAAAACATTTTATCCACGTTACACTCCGTTAAAAAACTGATGTCTGAAAAAATACCTTCCAAAAAGGCAGTAACTGGCATCCCTATATTTACAATGAAAGCTAAAAAAGAATCAATATATCTCTCTATATTTAGAAAAATAGTTGACTGGTATAGGTTCGGAAGACCAGACTGGAGTGTCCAAGACGAATTACTATCAATCCAAAGCATTCCTAAGCTATTCGAATATTATACTCTTTTTTATATTAAGAGCATTCTAGATCATCACTTTTCCTTTAAGTCATTACCTGAAAGCAATAATGGTTTCATGCTATTTGAATTCCCTATAAAGCAAGAGTTAAAATTAAGTTTTCTATATGAGCCAAAATATTGGATGGCGAGGCATTCGCTAGCTGACCTGAGAGGTCTTGTTAATTCAGAAGGTTGGACTATCTATAATGGGAAAGTATCTAAACGCTCAAGCTCAGGAAAAAACTCAAATCGTTCTCCTGACTATGTCATAAAAATCAGTAATGCACTTAACAACGAAAGGTATGTTATTCTAGATGCAAAATATACGACTACAGATAAAGCCTTCACGCATTACCTCCCCGATTTAACGCTGAAGTATATACATGGACTCAACTTAATATCCAAAACTCATAATCCTATAACTGGATTAATGATTATCAATCCGGATAATACCCCTCAGGTCAGAGATTTTCATAATAGTGTTTTTGAACTTTTCTCCGATACTCCAGCAATGCCATTTCTACAGTGTGCAACTATAACACCAGGTGAGGAGTTTAGGAATAATAATAAATTTGAGGATTCATTGTTAAAAATGTTAGAGCTAACTGAAATTCAGTTAAAGAAAGACATCGGGAAGCGTTATCAACAAATTACATTGCGAGCTTAATACATTATACATTGGAATTTATACAACTAGTTTCATTAATGAATACGCTGCTTCAAATGATTATAGTTGGAAATTCCTTCTCCATGCCTTAATCAAGTTAAGGAGGGACATTCATGTCGTTAGGAGAAGGTTTGAGATGAATATCGAAAATCGCCATGGTGATCACCGGCCGCGCCGCCGATTTGGCGATCGTTGAGCAACTGCGTCAACAAGGGGTAGAAGTGCTGCTGGTGTGAGAAAACCACAAGCTTGCTCTGGTCTTAAACGCCGCAGAGTTGGTTACAATAGCGGCGTCCCCCAATAATGAGGCAGTCAGCAGTATGGAACAGTTCGAAGCGATCAACGTTGAACAGGCTTACACCCGCTGGAAAGAGGGCAGCGCCGCCCTGGTCGACATCCGCGATCCGCAAAGTTTTGAAGCCGGGCATACGCCGGGCGCCTTTCACCTCACCAACGCCACCCTGTCGGCCTTTATGCAACAAAACGACTTCGAGCGGCCGGTGATGGTGATGTGCTACCACGGCAACAGCAGCCGCAGCGCGGCGCAATACCTGCTGCACCAGGGGTTCGACGCGGTCTACAGCATCGACGGCGGCTTCGAGGCCTGGGCCCGTCAGTATCCGCAAGACGTGGAAACCTCAGCCTGATCCCCGCCGCCCGCCGTGCGTCGGCGGGCTTCCCCTTCGTTTTTATGCGCGTTTTCGCGGGTTTTTCGCAGATCCGTTTGCCAGCGCTCAGGATTTCGACGTTATAATCGGCCGTCAGGGTCGCCGGCGCGCAAGCGGCGGCCAAAATCATTCACTTACGACGGAAGAGCAATGGTTAGAGTAATCGCCGTATCCAACCCGCGCCTGGCGCTGGCCTTTGTCGACTATATGGCGACCCAGGGCATCCGGCTTGAGCTGCGCAACAGCGGCGAGGCGGCGGAAATCTGGCTGGCCGACGAAGGTCATCTCGAGCAGGTGCAACACGAGCTGCAGCAGTTTCTGGTCGATCCGCTCAACCGCCGTTATCAGGCCGCCAGCTGGCAGACCGGCCATACCGACGCCGGCCTGCACTATCAGAGCGAGTCCTACCTGCACACCCTGCGCAGCAAGGCCGGGCCGCTGACGCTCGGCGTGATGGTGCTGTGCATCGCGGTCTATATTCTGATGCAGGCGCTCGGCGACGATACCGTGATGTACTGGCTCTCCTGGCCGCAGGACAGCAGCCAATACACCCAGCTATGGCGCTGGATCAGCCATGCGTTCCTGCATTTCTCTCTGCTGCATATCCTGTTTAACCTGATGTGGTGGTGGTATCTCGGCGGCCAGATGGAAAAACGCCTCGGCGCCGGCAAGCTGTTCGTGCTGGCGGTGGTGTCGGCGTTCTTCAGTGGCTGGGCGCAATCGCTGTTCAGCGGCGCGCTGTTCGGCGGGCTGTCGGGCGTGGTCTATGCGCTGATGGGCTATGTCTGGCTGTCGGGCGAACGGGCGCCGGAGCGCGGCCTGATGCTGCCGCGCGGCCTGATGGTGTTCTCGGTGCTGTGGCTGGTGGCCGGATATTTCGATATTTTAGGAATGTCGATCGCCAACGCGGCACACGTAGCCGGTTTAGTGTTAGGGTTATTGATGGCATTTTGGGATACGCGTCATCGCGCACACAACGAACAATAACAGCCGGGAGCTATGCCCAGCGGGCATAGCGGGCGTTTTAGGGGATTATCGTGAAGCAAACACAGCGTCATGACGCAATTATCGAGCTGGTGCGCCTGCAGGGTTACGTCAGCACGGAAGAGCTGGTCGAGCATTTTGACGTCAGCCCGCAAACGATTCGCCGCGATTTGAATGACCTGGCCGACCAGAACAAGATCCAGCGTCACCACGGCGGCGCGGCGCTGCCTTCCAGCTCGGTCAACGCTGCCTATAACGATCGCAAGGTGATGTGGTCGGAAGAGAAAGCCCGCATCGCGCAGCGCGTCGCCAGCCAGATCCCGGACGGCGCCACGCTGTTCATCGATATCGGCACCACGCCGGAGGCGGTGGCCCATGCGCTGATGAACCACAAGAACCTGCGCGTGGTCACCAACAACCTTAACGTCGCCACCCTGCTGACCGCCAAAGAAGACTTCCGCCTGATCCTGGCCGGCGGCGAAGTGCGCACCCGCGACGGCGGCATCATGGGCGAAGCCACCCTGGACTTCATCTCCCAATTCCGTCTCGATTACGGCATTCTCGGCATCAGCGGCATCGATATGGACGGCTCGCTGCTCGAATTCGACTATCACGAAGTGCGCACCAAACGCGCGATTATCGAAAATTCCCGCTGCGTGATGCTGGTAACCGACCACTCCAAATTCGGCCGCAACGCCATGGTCAACCTGGGCAACATGAACCTGATCGACTACCTGTTTACCGACCAGCTGCCGCCGCCGAGCGTGATGAAAATCATCGAACAGTACGACGTGCAGCTGGAGCTGTGCTGATTCGGCCTTAACCTGCGGGGCGCGCCGCCGCCCCGTTTCATCCCTTTAGCCCCCCTCACCGAAAGCCGTTTGCGCGCCCGTGCCATATCCATGCTACTTGTGTGACTATCATCACCAAACTGTTACCTCTATCACGCCTAAATGTTTTTGTTTGGTTAAGTCTTGGCTTGCTTGTTGGTTTTTGATTACAATCATGAGCGAAAACGAACATGAAAGAGCTATTTCGAACATCTGGAGGAAGATGACGTGGAAACCAAAGACTTGATCGTTATCGGTGGCGGCATCAACGGTGCCGGCATCGCGGCGGATGCTGCCGGGCGCGGGCTGTCGGTACTGCTACTGGAAGCGCAAGACTTGGCCTGTGCTACGTCTTCCGCCAGTTCCAAACTGATCCACGGTGGCCTGCGCTACCTGGAACACTACGAATTCCGGCTGGTGAGCGAAGCGCTGGCCGAACGTGAAGTGCTGCTGAAACTGGCGCCGCACATCGCGTTCCCGATGCGTTTCCGCCTGCCGCACCAGCCGCATCTGCGTCCGGCCTGGATGATCCGTATCGGCCTGTTCCTGTACGATCACCTGGGCAAACGCACCAGCCTGCCGGGCAGCAAGGGGTTGCGCTTTGGACCAGAATCGGTGCTGAAGCCTGAGCTGAAGCGCGGTTTCGAATATTCCGACTGCTGGGTCGACGATGCTCGCCTGGTGGTGCTGAACGCGCAGGAAGTGGAAAAACGCGGCGGCGAAGTGCGCACCCGCACCAAAGTGACCCGCGCATGGCGCGAAAACGGCCTGTGGATGGTGGAAGCGGTCGATATCGACAGCGGCAAAACCTTCACCTGGCGCGCCAAAGGCTTGGTGAACGCCACCGGCCCATGGGTGAAAAACTTCTTCGACGACGGCCTGAAGCTGAAATCGCCTTACGGCATCCGTCTGATCAAAGGCAGCCACATCGTGGTGCCGCGCGTGCACGATCAGCCGCAGTCTTACATTCTGCAGAACGAAGACCACCGCATCGTGTTCGTGATCCCGTGGAATGACGAGTTCTCCATCATCGGCACCACCGACGTGGAGTACAAAGGCGATCCGAAAGACGTGAAGATCGACGAGAACGAAATCGCTTATCTGCTGAAAGTGTACAACGATCACTTCAAGAAGCAGTTGGGCCGCGACGACATCGTCTGGACTTACTCCGGCGTGCGTCCGCTGTGCGACGACGAGTCCGATTCACCGCAGGCGATCACCCGCGATTACACGCTGGACGTGCACGACGAGCAAGGCAAGGCGCCGCTGCTGTCGGTCTTCGGCGGCAAGCTGACCACCTACCGCAAGCTGGCCGAACATGCGATGGAAAAACTGGCCCACTACTACCCAGGCTGCGGCCCGGCGTGGACCAAAAACGCCACGCTGCCGGGCGGTGACATCGACGGCGACCGCGACGGTTACGCGGCCAAACTGCGCCGTGCGCACGGCTGGTTGCCGGAAGCCCTGGCGCGCCGCTATGCCCGCACCTACGGTAGCCAGAGCGAGCTGATCCTGGCCGGCGCCAACGGCCTCGCCGATCTGGGCGAAGATTTCGGCCACGGTCTGTATGAAGCCGAACTGCGCTACCTGACCGAGAAAGAGTGGGTCGTGGAGCTGGACGACGCTATCTGGCGCCGCACCAAGCTGGGCATGTGGCTGGACGAAGCGCAGCAGGCGCGCGTGAAAGCCTGGCTGGCGGAACACGCGAAAACGAAAGCGCTGTCGCTGGCTTCCTGAGCCGCAGCGTAACGAAAAAGGGCCGGTTATCCGGCCCTTTGCTTTTTTCCTGTCCCGCTTTACAGCTTCACCGGCTTAATGTGCCAAATTTCATCCGCATATTCCTGAATAGTGCGATCGGATGAGAAGTAACCCATATTGGCGATATTCAGCACCGCGCGCCGCGTCCACTCGTCCTGATTGAGATACACCTCGTCCACCTTGTCCTGCGTGTCCACATAGCTGCGGTAATCCGCCAACAGCTGATAGTGGTCGCCGAGGTTCACCAGCGAGTCGAACAAATTGCCATAGCGCTTCGGCTCCTCAGGGCTGAACATGCCGGTGGCGATCTGCGTCAGCGCCTGATGCAGTTCTGGGTCTTGCTCGTAGTACTGGCGCGGGTTGTAACCGTTGCGGCGCAGTTCCTCGACCTGCTCGGCGGTATTGCCGAAAATAAAGATGTTCTCCTCCCCCACGTGCTCGCGCATCTCGACGTTGGCGCCGTCCAGCGTGCCGATGGTCAGCGCGCCGTTCAGCGCGAACTTCATATTACTGGTGCCCGAGGCTTCGGTGCCCGCCAGCGAGATCTGTTCCGACAGATCCGCCGCCGGGATGATGATCTGCGCCAGGCTGACGCCGTAGTTCGGAATGAACACCACCTTCAACTGGGTATGCACGCGCGGATCGTTGTTGATCACTTTGGCCACGTCGTTGATCAGGCGGATGATCTGCTTGGCGGCATAGTAGGCCGAGGCCGCCTTGCCGGCGAAGATCACCACCCGCGGCACGCGCTCGATATCAGGGTCGGCCAGTAAACGGTTATACAGCGTGATGACGTGCAACACGTTGAGCAACTGCCGTTTGTACTCGTGGATGCGTTTGATCTGCACGTCGAACAGCGCATCCGGGTTAACCACCACGTTGAGCGTTTTGGCGATGTACAGCGCCAGCCGCTCCTTGTTCTGCCGCTTGGCGCGCTGCACCGCCTGCAGGAAGCTCGGGTAATCGATGTTGGCCTTGATCTCGCTCAGCTGGCTGAGATCGGTACGCCAGGTTTGGCCGATGCAGTCGTCCAGCACCGCCGCCAACGGCGGGTTGGCCAGCGCCAGCCAACGACGCGGCGTCACCCCGTTGGTTTTGTTGCAGAAACGAGTCGGGAACAGCCGGGCGAAGTCGGCGAACAGCGACTGCACCATCAGTTCGGAATGCAGAGCGGAAACGCCGTTGACCTTGTGGCTGGCCACCACCGCCAGCCACGCCATGCGCACCCGACGGCCGTTGGTTTCGTCGATGATCGAGACCCGCGCCAGCAGATCGTTGTCGCCCGGCGCCACCTCCTGCACCATTTTGAGGAAGTGATCGTTGATCTCGAAAATCAGCTGCAGATGGCGCGGCAAGATGCGGCCGAGCATGTCCACCGGCCAGGTCTCCAGCGCCTCGCTCATCAGCGTGTGGTTAGTGTAGGAGAATACCTGCTCCACCACTTCCCAGGCGTCGAGCCACTTGAACTTGTGCTCGTCGATCAGCCGGTGCATCAACTCCGGAATCGACAACACCGGGTGAGTGTCGTTGAGGTGAATGGCGATCTTGTCCGCCAGGTTGTCGAAGGTTTTGTGCATCAGCCAATGGCGATTGAGAATATCCTGCACCGTGGCCGACACCAGGAAATACTCTTGTCGCAAGCGCAATTCACGCCCGGAGGAGGTCGAATCGTCCGGATAGAGCACGCGCGACACGTTCTCCGAATGGTTTTTATCTTCCACCGCCGCGAAGTAATCGCCCTGATTGAACTTGCCGAGGTTGATCTCGTTACTGGCCTGCGCGCCCCACAACCGCAGCGTGTTGGTGGCGTCGGTGTCGAAACCGGGGATCACCTGATCGTAGGCGATGGCCACGATCTCTTCGGTCTCCAGCCAGCGGGCCTTGGCCCCCTCCTGCTGCACGCGGCCACCGAAGCGCACCTTGTAGCGGGTGTTATGGCGCGGAAACTCCCACGGATTGCCGTACTCCAGCCAGTAATCCGGCGATTCCATCTGTTGGCCGTTGACGATGTTCTGCTTGAACATGCCGTACTCATAGCGAATGCCGTAGCCGCGCCCCGGCAGCGCCAGCGTCGCCAGCGAGTCGAGGAAGCAGGCCGCCAGCCGGCCCAGACCGCCGTTGCCGAGCCCGGGGTCGTTCTCTTCCTCCAGCAACTCCGCCAGGTTCAGCCCCATCTCGTTCAACGCGTTGTCGATGTCCTGATAAATGCCCATCGACAGCAGCGCGTTCGACAACGTGCGGCCGATCAGAAACTCCATCGACAGGTAATACACCTGCCGCACGTCTTGAGACAGCTGGGCGCGGTTGGAGCGCAGCCAGCGCTCCACCATGCGATCGCGCACCGCGAACAGGACGGCGTTGAGCCAGTCGTGGCGGTTGGCGATCGCCGGATCCTTGCCGACGATAAACATCAGCTTATAGGCAATGGAATGTTTCAGCGCTTCCACACTGACCGTAGGTGAGGTGTAACTAAACGGTGAAGTCATGGCTTTTAATCCCTAATGGGGAGCCCAGCCATCCGCCGCGGAATAGCTGGCCCCGCTGAACATGGGCGCGGTACGCTGCGCCCCGACAATCTACCCTTACGGTTGCCCGCCGCGCGTCAACTCGCGACGCGAATCGCGGGCTACAAGCGTTGATAAAGCGATAAATACTCTTTCGCCGCCACCGGCCAGCCGAAGTCCACGCTCATGGCGTGGCGCTGAACGTGGCGCCAGTGTTTCGGCCGGCTCCACAGCACCATGGCGCGGCGGATGGCGTTGCCCAGCGCGACGGCGTCGCAATCGTCGAACACGAATCCGCTGGCGGTGCCGTCGGCCAGGTTCTCCAGCGCGCAGTCCACGACCGTGTCCGCCAGTCCGCCGGTGCGGCGCACCAGCGGCAGCGTGCCGTATTTCAGGCCGTAGAGCTGCGTCAGGCCGCAGGGCTCGAAGCGGCTCGGCACCAGAATGACGTCGGCGCCGCCGATGATGCGGTGGGAGAAGGATTCGTGATAACCGATCTGCACGCCGACCTGCTCAGGGTAGTCGGCGGCGGCGGCCAGAAACGCCTGCTGCAGCACCGCGTCGCCGGCGCCCAGCAGCGCCAACTGCCCGCCCTGCGCCAGCAATTCGGGCAACGCCTGCAGCACCAGATCGAGGCCTTTCTGGCTGGTCAATCGGCTCACCACCGCGAACACCGGCAGCGATTCGTCCACCTTCAGCCCCATGGCCTTTTGCAGATGCAGCTTGTTTTTGACCTTGCTTTTCAGATCGTCGGCGTCGTAGCGGGCGCTCAGCCGCGGGTCGTGGGCCGGATCCCAAATCTTGTCGTCCACGCCGTTGAGGATGCCGCTCAACCTGCCTTGCCGCTGCCGCTCCTGCAGCAGCCCCTCCATGCCGTAGCCAAACTCCGGCCGGGTGATCTCGCGCGCATAGGTCGGGCTGACGGCGGTCACGTGGTCGGCATAAAACAGCCCGGCCTTGAGGAACGACATCTGGCCGTAGAACTCCAGGCCATAGACATCGTAAAACGACGCCGGCAGCCACAGCTCGGTCACGTGATGGGCGGAGAACAGGCCCTGATAGGCCAGGTTGTGCACGGTGAACACCGAACGCGCCGGGTGGCCGTTGGCGGCCAGATAGGCGCAGCTCAGGCCGGCATGCCAGTCGTGGGCGTGCACCAGCTGCGGACGCCAGTAGCGATCCAGCCCCTTGGCCAGCTCGCAGGCCATCCAGCCCAGCAGCGCAAAGCGCCGGTGGTTGTCGGGGTAGGCGTACATGGACTGATCGTGGTACGGGCTGCCCGGCCGGTCATACAGCCAGGGCGCATCGATCAGGTAAATGCCCACGCCATGGTAGGTGCCGTAACGCAGGCCGACACGGCCGGCGAACGAGTCTATCTCCGCCACCAGCACGGTGTCGGGTATGCCGTTGCGTACGTCAGGGAAAGCGGGCAATAGCACCCGAACATCGGCGCCTTCGGCGATTTGCGCCGCCGGCAGCGCGCCAACCACGTCTGCGAGTCCGCCCGTTTTCAGCAGGGGGAACATTTCAGAACATACGTGTAAGACCTGCATTATCACTCCTGAAAGTCGGCCGAAGGCCTCTGGATAAGAAATAAAGCAGGCTTGCCGCTGTTATGTGTGCCGCGTTGCGCAAGCCATCGAACCGTTCATCGGGCGGCAGGCTATCATTCTGCCCCCCACGTTAACTCACAATTTTGACAACATTTCGCGCGTCACCAGCACGATGCCGCCTTCCGAGCGATAGAAACGCTTGCTGTCCTCATCGGCGTTCTCCCCGATCACCATGCCCTCCGGAATATGGCAGGCGCGGTCGATGATGCAGCGCCGCAGGCGGCAGGAACGGCCGACGTTCACGTCCGGCAGCAATACGGTAGAGTCGATGGTGCAAAACGAGTTCACTCGCACGCGCGGGAACAGCACCGAATGCACCACCACCGAGCCCGAGACGATGCAACCGCCGGACACCAGCGAATTCATGGTCATGCCATGGCTACCGGAGCGATCCTGCACGAACTTGGCCGGCGGCAGCGGTTCCATGTGGGTGCGAATCGGCCAGGCGCGGTCGTACATGTCCAGCTCCGGCGTCACCGACGCCAGATCGAGATTGGCGCGCCAGTAAGCGTCCAGCGTGCCCACGTCGCGCCAGTAAGGCGGCAAGTCGGGGTTGGACGTCACGCAGGACAAGGTAAACGGATGCGCCCACGCCGCCTGCTGTGCGGTGATTTTCGGGATCAGATCCTTGCCGAAATCGTGGCTGGAGCCGGGGGTCGACATATCCTCTTCCAGCAGTTGGAACAGGTAGGCGGCATTAAAAATATAGATGCCCATGCTGGCCAGCGACATATCCGGGTTGCCCGGCATCGCCGGCGGATCGGCGGGCTTTTCCAGAAACTCGATGATGCGGTCGCTTTCATCCACCTTCATCACGCCGAATTCGCCGGCTTCGCTGCGCGGCACCGGCAGGCAAGCCACAGTGCACTGAGCGCCCTTCTCGACGTGGTCGATCAGCATGCGCGAATAATCCATCTTGTAGATGTGATCGCCCGCCAGGATCACCACGTATTCGGCCTCGTAGCGGCGGATGATATCCAGGTTCTGGTACACCGCGTCGGCGGTGCCCTTGTACCAATGCTCGGTGCTGAGGCGCTGCTGGGCCGGCAGCAGATCGACGAACTCATTCATCTCCTCGTTGAGGAACGACCAGCCGCGCTGAATGTGCTGCACCAGCGTGTGCGACTGGTATTGGGTGATCACGCCGATGCGGCGGATGCCGGAGTTCAGGCAGTTCGACAAGGCGAAGTCGATGATGCGGAATTTGCCGCCAAAGTGGACGGCGGGCTTGGCGCGGGTGGAGGTCAAATCTTTCAGACGTGAACCGCGGCCGCCGGCCAGGATCAGCGCTACGGATTTAATCGGCAGCTGGCGCGCCAACATCAGGGGGTCTTTATTTTCAAACCTAACCATAGCGGACTCCTTTTATTATTTCCGTACCAGTACGCAAAGCGAGCGCGCGGCCTGGTGCCAGGCGGGCAATACCGCCCGTGAGTCTTCCTGAGTGAACGGGGCGACAACCTGCCAATCGCCTTCCGGCAACCTCATCTCCGTCGTTTGCGGCGTGGCGTTGATCAGCAGCAGCCAGCGCTGCGACAGCAGGATCTGCATGAGCGGCTCGCCCTGCTCCCACTGCTGCGCGTCGAGCGCCTGCCCTTGCGCGTTCAGCCACTGCACGCTGCCGTCGTCCTGCTGCCACCAGCGGTCCTGCTGCAGCGCGGGGATCTGGCGGCGCAGCGCGATCAGCGCCGCGACGTAATCGGTCAGCGCGTCGTCCGCCGTGGCCCAATCGAGCCAGGTGGTGACGTTGTCCTGACAATAGGCATTGTTGTTCCCCTGCTGGCTGTGTCCCTGTTCATCGCCGGCCAGCAGCATCGGCGTTCCCTGGGACAGCAACAGCGTGGCGAGCATCGCCCGTTGGCTGGCCCTGCGGCGTTGCACAATGGCGTCGTCGGCGACCAGGCCTTCGACGCCGTGGTTGTTGCTGAAATTGCGATCGCTGCCGTCGCGGTTGCCCTCGCCGTTGGGCTGATTGTGTTTCTCATTGAAGCTGACCACGTCCTGCAGGGTAAAACCGTCATGGGCGGTCAGCATATTGACGGTGGCGTAAGGCGCTCGCCCGCGCTGGTTATACAGATCGCTGGAAGCGGCAAAACGCCGGGCGAACTGGCCGAGCGATACGCCGCTCTGCAGCCAGAAACGACGCATGTCATCGCGGTAATGATCGTTCCATTCGGCGAAGCGGCCGGGAAACGCCCCTACCTGATAGCCGCCAGGGCCAATGTCCCAGGGTTCGGCGATCAGCTTGCAGCGCGACAGCACATCGTCCGCCAGCATCGCCTGGAACAGCGGCGCATCGCGATCGAACCCCGGCGTGCGGCCGAGCACGCTGCCCAGATCGAAACGGAAGCCGTCGACGTGGCACTCCCGCACCCAAAAACGCAGGCAATCCATCACCCAGGCCACGCCCTGCGGCTGATCCAACCGCAGCGTGTTGCCGCAGCCGGTGTCGTTGACATAGTCCCCTTCGGGCGTCAGCCAGTAGTAGCTCAGGTTATCGATGCCGCTCAGCGACAGCATCGGCCCGTCCATATCCAGCTCGGCGCTGTGGTTGAACACCACGTCGAGGATCACCTCGATGCCGGCTTTGTGCAGCGCCTTGACCGCATCGCGGAATTCGTTCAGCGGCGTGGCATCGGTGCTCAGGCTAGCGTAGCGGTTGTCCGGCGCATAGGGCGCCAGCACGTTATAGCCCCAATAGTTGATCAGCCCCAACCGCTGCAGGCGCGGTTCGGAGGTATGTTGCTGCACCGGCAGCAGTTCCAGCGCGGTGATGCCGAGGCGTTTGAAGTGGGCGATCATCGCCGGGTGCCCCAATGCGGCGAAGCTGCCGCGCAGCGCCGGCGGGATCTGCGGGTGCAGCAGCGTCAGGCCGCGCACGTGCGCTTCGTAAATCACCGTCTGTCCCCAGGGCGTGGCAGGCGGGCGATCGTCCTGCCAGTCATACTGTTCGTCCACCACCACGCACTTCGGCATCAGCTCCGCACTGTCGTGCGGGTCCGGCTGCTCGTAACCGCCGTGCAGGTGCGGGTGATCCGCCACCGGCCCTTCCACCGCGCGCGCGGCCGGATCGAGCGCCAGTTTGTTGGGGTTAAAACGCTGTCCGTTCGCCGGGTCAAACGGGCCGTAGACCCGGTAACCGTAACGTTGCCCCGGCCTGCCGCCCGGTAAGTAGCCATGCCAGATATCGCCGCTGCGCGCCGGCAGCGGCAGGCGCACTTCGCGCTGCTGGCCGTCGAACAGGCACAGCTCCACCCGCTCGGCGTGCGCCGAGTACAGGGTAAAGTTGATGCCTTCGCCGTCGTAATGCGCGCCCAGCGGCGCGGCGAGGCCGGCCGTCAGCTCCGTCATGGCGCCTCCCGCAGCAGATAAATGGTCGCCAGCGGCGGCAGCGTTACGCAGATGGAGAAGTCGCGGCCGTGGCTGCCGACCGCTTCGGAAGAGACCCGCCCCTGATTGCCGGCGTTGCTGCCGTGATAGTGGTGCGAATCGGTATTGAGGATCTCGCGGTAGTCACCGGCGCGCGAGAGGCCGATGCGGTAGCGGTAGCGCGGCACCGGGGTAAAGTTGCTGATGGCGATAAGCTCATTGCCCTGCGAATCGTAGCGCGCGAAGGCGAACACCGAGTTGTCGTGATCGTCGACCACCAGCCACTCGAAGCCGTCAGGCCGGTAGTCGCGCTCGTACAGCGGCGCCTGCTGCCGGTAGCAGTGGTTCAGATCGCGCACCAGCCGCTGCACGCCGTTATGCCAGTTATCCAACCCTTCCAATAAATGCCAGTCGAGGCTGGTATCGAAATTCCACTCGCGCCCCTGTGCGAATTCGCAGCCCATAAACAGCAGCTTCTTGCCCGGATGCGCCCACATAAAGCCGTAATAGGCGCGCAGGTTGGCGAATTTCTGCCAGGCGTCGCCCGGCATACGGTCGAGGACCGATTTTTTGCCGTGCACCACTTCATCGTGCGAGATAGGCAGCACGAAGTTCTCGGTATAGGCGTACAGCATGCCGAAGGTCATCTGGTTGTGGTGATACTTGCGGTGCACCGGATCGCACTTCATGTAATTGAGCGTGTCGTGCATCCAGCCGAGGTTCCATTTGTAGTGGAACCCAAGGCCGTTGGCGTCCGGCGGCAGGGTGACGCCGGGATAGTCGGTGGATTCCTCCGCCAGCGTCACCGCGCCCGGCTGCGCCTGGCCGATAGTCTGGTTGGTATAACGCAGGAAGGCGATGGCCTCCAGATTCTCGTTGCCGCCGTAGTAATTCGGCACCCACTCGCCGTCGGCGCGGCTGTAGTCGCGATAGATCATCGACGCCACCGCATCCACCCGCAGCGCGTCGATGCCGAAGCGCTCCAGCCAATACAGCGCGTTGCCCGCCAGGTAGTTGCGCACCTCGTGGCGACCGTAGTTGTAAATCAGCGTATTCCAGTCCTGATGGTAGCCCTCGCGCGGATCGGCGTATTCGTACAGCGCAGTGCCATCGAAATTCGCCAGGCCGTAGGCGTCGCTGGGGAAGTGCCCCGGCACCCAGTCGAGGATCACGTTGATGCCCGCCTCATGCGCCGCCGCCACAAACGCCCTGAAGTCGGCCGGCGTGCCGAAGCGCCGGGTCGGCGCATACAGTCCCAGCGGCTGGTAGCCCCAGCTGCCGTCGAACGGGTGCTCGTTGACCGGCAGCAGCTCGATATGGGTGAATCCCATGTCCTTTACATAGTCGATCAGCTGCACCGCCAGTTCACCGTAGCTGAGCCAAAAGTGGTTATCGGTGTGGCGGCGCCATGAGCCGAGATGCACCTCGTAAATGGCGATCGGCTGGTCAAAATCGTTGGCGCGGCGGCGCGCCGGCGTCGACGGCACCACCTCCGGCAGCGGCGCCACCAGCGAGGCGGTATCCGGGCGCATCTGTGCCTCAAAGGCGTAAGGATCGGCTTTCAGTTGGGTATTGCCATAGCAATCGACGATTTCATATTTGTACAGCTGCCCGGCCCGCACGCCGGGCAAGAACAGCTCCCAGATGCCGTTCTCACGCCGCAGACGCATCGGGTGGCGGCGGCCGTCCCAGAAGTTGAATTCCCCCACCACCGAGACGCGCTGCGCGTTGGGCGCCCAGACCGCAAAGCTGACACCGTCGACGCCATCCAGCGTGACGAGGTGAGCGCCCAGCCGTTCATAGGGGCGCAGGTGCGTACCTTCGGCCAATAACCAGCTGTCGATATCCTGCAGCAGCGGGCCGAACCGGTAGGGATCGTCGACGATCTGTTGATGATCGCGCCAGCTGACCTGCAGCTGATAGCGGAAAGGATTTTTTCGCCGCGGCACCACGGCGCTGAAGAAACCGCGCGGATCGTCGCAGTTCAGCTGCACCAGTCGCCGGCCGGTTTGCTGTTCCACCAGCCAGACTGCGCGGGCGTCCGGCAGCAGCGCGCGCACTTGCAGACCGTTATCGGTCGCATGCATGCCAAGCAGAGCAAAGGGATCGGCGTAATGGCCGGAGATGATCTGATCAATCACGTCACGATCGGGAAGTACAGGCATAGTCTTCTTCCTTAGATTAACAGCATGATCTAAGCACGGCTTGTTGGTTATTCCTTGGCCGTTTTGGTCATCATGCAATGCATTCGGACTCTAAAGCGTGATTGCGGTCGGTTATTGACCAATCTTTACTCTGCCGACCTGAATTTCGCTCTTTATGCTTATTTTTTGAAATATTTCAGTCATGGTGAAAAAGTGTTCACCCCTGCGTTAAGCATAGCCAATGTCTGTTAAAAACTGCTCGGCATTGGTGAGGAAAATTCTTCATTAAGAAAACTGCCAGCCTGACGGCATCTGCATGCGGCGGCCGACGAGAAGAGATGCGGGGTACAGCCCAATGAAACGAGACTTGCGATAACGCTGCCCGACGCGGCGCGCAGCGAACAAAAAAGCGGAAAATAAGGCGTTAGGGGGCTGAAAGCGCTCAACCCCCAGGAAGTGCGGGTTTACAACAAAGTACAGAAGCAGCAGGTATCGCCTATTCCAAAGCAGAGATCACCTTCTCAAGAAACGATCGCGCCGTGTATCCCCATGGCGCTGGTGCAAACTCCCCATCAGCAAGTTCAGCAACAGCAAGTTCAAGCTGTTGTTCCTCAGGATATTGCGCCAGCAACGCTCGTGCTTCATCGACGGTTTTTCTCACTGTCGCGGTATTTTCCGTCTCCCGATAAGAGGCCAGGATCTCTTCTACAGACTCTCCAAATAAATCATAATCTTGCCCAAAAAAAACACGCACAAGTGTACCGAGATTAGCGACTGAAAAGCCCATAGGGTCCCTTATCTGATAATGGGGTAAGCGGTTAAAATGTAATACGGCTTACCGTTGTAAATTTTCTTTAGCAAGACAACCCGCACGCTGTTGGACGTTAATTGAATTGTGCTTCCTTGCCTGTAGCCAAAACCAACCGCCTTACCCACCTTATGCGTGAGTTCAAGCACGTTGGCCGAAGTAGGCTGTTGCGCCCAGCGCTTAATAAGCGCGTTATTCACTTTCAACGCCCGACTAATCGCGTCTTCAGCAGTACGTAAATCTGTAAATGTCGAGGCTGACTGTAAACCAGGACTCTTTGCCAAGCGCTCCAGCAGCTCTTCTGAACTTTTAGCAACATGCTTAGCAATAGTGTGCCCACCTCCTTTTGCACCGGCTATAGACTCGTGTTCAAGCAATTTTAATTGCCCCACCCGAACGGAAGCCACGCGTACAGCGCCTAAAGCGGTTGCAAACACCAAAGGAACGGCAATATCTACCGTTAAACCGACGTTGTAAGCCATATCTTCGTCGGCCCCCAGACTCTGAGCCAGCAAAACCGCCGACTTGTAAGTGTCTGTAGTCAATGATCGGCCGGTAATGATCTGATTTGATGCGGTTTTTATGCTATCCATGCTATGAGTGCCAACGACCACGCATCCCACTTTGGTTAACAATGTTGGGTCAGGCGCATAGCACATCACCCCAGCCCCAAGAAGTTCGACGACTCCCCCCGCTAAACCCAGTCCACCCATGAGCCGATTACCCCAGGTTTCCCCTTCTGTGACCGTGCTATCCGACATCACGGCCGCTAGCTGCACGGGTGAAAGCGCGACCTGCAATCCTTCGTTGGAAATCATATCCCTATACCTGCGCTATGTTGCCAATGCGCTTATAAATATCACAGGGAAGATTAACTTGTAACCACATTCAGACCATACCGACATGACTCCGCTCATATGAAAAAGCCCGCAATAAGCGGGCTTTGAAATACAACAGATGAACTGGCGAGCGGGTTTACAGCAGGATGCGCAGCATGCGGCGCAGCGGCTCGGCCGCGCCCCACAGCAGTTGGTCACCCACGGTGAACGCCGACAGGTACTCCGGCCCCATATTCAGCTTGCGCAGACGGCCGACCGGCGTATTCAGCGTGCCGGTCACCGCCGCAGGCGTCAGTTCGCGCATGGTCAGCTCGCGGTCGTTCGGGATCACGCGCACCCAGTCGTTGTGCGTCGCCAGCATCTGCTCGATTTCCGGCAGCGACACGTCTTTTTTCAGCTTCAGGGTGAACGCCTGGCTGTGGCAGCGCAGCGCGCCCACGCGCACGCACAGGCCATCGACCGGGATCACGCTGCCGGTGTTGAGGATCTTGTTGGTCTCCGCCTGGCCTTTCCACTCTTCGCGGCTCTGGCCGTTGTCGAGCTGCTTGTCGATCCACGGGATCAGGCTGCCGGCCAGCGGCACGCCGAAGTTGTCGGTCGGCAGTTTGCCGCTGCGGGTCGCCTCGGTCACCTTGCGTTCGATATCCAGAATGGCGGAGGCCGGATCCTGCAGCTCTTTCGCCACATCGGCGTGCAGCATGCCCATTTGGGTCAGCAGTTCGCGCATGTGGCGAGCGCCGCCGCCGGAGGCCGCCTGGTAGGTGGCAACCGACGCCCACTCAACCAGATCGTTGGCGAACAGGCCGCCGAGGGACATCAGCATCAGGCTGACGGTGCAGTTGCCGCCGACGAAGGTTTTGATGCCTTTGTCCAGGCCCTGCTGAATCACCGCGTGGTTGACCGGATCCAGAATGATGATGGCGTCATCCTGCATGCGCAGCGACGAGGCTGCGTCGATCCAGTAACCCTGCCAACCGCTGGCGCGCAGCTTAGGATAAACTTCGTTGGTATAATCGCCGCCCTGACAGGTAATAATGATATCGAGCGCGCTCAGGGCGTCGATGTCATAGGCATCCTGCAGCGTGCCCTGCTGGCCGCCGAAGGCCGGCGCGGCAGAACCGTGCTGCGAGGTGGAGAAAAAGACCGGGCGAATGGCGTCGAAATCGCGCTCTTCCGTCATGCGTTGCATGAGAACCGAGCCGACCATTCCGCGCCAACCGATGAAACCAACGTTTTTCATGATATCTGTGTCCCGCCCGGATAAGGGCTTATTAGGTGATAACGAGTTGTGTGCAATATCTCCTCACCTTACAAAATGTCGGCGCGGGCGCAAAGTGAATTTATTCGATGGCTGGGGATTTCTCAGCAATCCTTCTTATATAGCCGTCGTCTTTCAAACTGCAGCGTTGTTACCTGCACGTAGTTACGTGGCCCATCCGTGGGCCACGCCCCAAGGGGCCGCTGCGAGCAGCGTTCAAATCTGCTCCCGGCAGATTTGTCATACCCCAGTCACTTACTTGAGTAAGCTCCTGGGGATGCGATCGCTGGGCGCCTAGCTGCAATTTGAAATCCATAGGGTATAGGCAAGGACGCGGCCGAAAAGGCCGAGGCGTTTTCCCAATCACGAGGGCACCATGACAGAGATGATTTCCGCTACGGTATTGCTGTTTTTAATTATGGATCCGCTGGGCAACCTGCCGATTTTCATGTCGGTGCTCAAACACCTGGAACCGCGCCGCCGCCGCGTGGTGTTGATTCGCGAGCTGCTGATCGCCCTGCTGCTGATGCTGATCTTCCTGTTCGCCGGCGAGAAAATTCTGGCGTTCCTCAACCTGCGCACCGAAACCGTCTCCATTTCCGGCGGCATCATCCTGTTTCTGATCGCCATCAAGATGATTTTCCCCTCGCAGGAAGGAAACAGCTCCGGGCTGTCCGCCGGCGAGGAGCCGTTCCTGGTGCCGCTGGCGATCCCGCTGGTGGCCGGGCCGTCGATTCTGGCTGCATTGATGCTGCTGTCGCACCAGTATCCGCATCAGCTGCCCCATCTGGTGGCGGCGCTGTTGATCGCCTGGGGCCTCTCTGCGGCCATTTTGCTGATGTCGAACCTGTTCCTGCGCCTGCTGGGCAGCAAAGGCGTCAGCGCGCTGGAGCGGTTGATGGGGCTGATTCTGGTGATGCTGTCGACCCAGATGTTCCTGGACGGCGTGCGGGCTTACATGAAGCTGTAGGCGCCTGGCGGCGCCGACAACGGCCCGCGCTCAGCGGGCGGTAACGCGGCGAATATAGGCGAGCGTATCGGCGACCACGCCGTCCAGCGGCTGGTTGATGTCGATCGCTTGCACATCCGGCTCCTGCTCGCCCGGCTCTTCCAACGTGGCGAACTGCGAAACCAGCATCTGCGGTTTGAAGAAGTGACCTTTGCGCTGCTTCAGGCGCTCCTCGATCACCGCCTTGTCGCCTTTCAGGTAGAGGAAATGCAGGTTGCTATTCCCTTCGCGCAGGCGGTCGCGATAGCTTTTCTTCAGCGCCGAGCAGACCAGCAGCGACACGGGATTGGTGCGTTGCATGGCGAAGATGGCGTCGTTCAAGGCCGCCAGCCACGGGGCGCGATCGTTGTCGTCCAGCGCATGCCCGGCAGCCATCTTGTTGATGTTAGCGCGCGGATGCAGGTAATCGCCGTCCAGCATGGCGGCATCGGCCTCGCGGGCGACGGCGCTGGCTACGGCGGATTTGCCGCTGCCGGACACGCCCATCAGGATAAATACGTGATTCTGCGGATTGCTCATTGTGTCATGCCCTTATGGGAACTGGCGCAAACGCGCCAAATGCGTCCCGACTGATAAAGATACTTTGGAACGCCGACGCCCCTCAGGGCGCCGGATAAAGATTATACGACCGTCGCCAGCAGCAGGCAGCCCACCAGGCCGCACACCGAGATGATGGTTTCCAGCACCGACCAGGATTTGATGGTTTCCATGATGCTCAGGTTGAAGTACTCCTTGAACAGCCAGAAACCCGGATCGTTGACGTGCGAGAAGATAACGCTGCCGGAACCGACCGCAATCACCATCAGCTCAGGGCTGACGCCGGTAGTGGCGATCAGCGGCGCCACGATGCCGCCGGCGGTGATTGCCGCCACGGTGGCGGAACCCAGCGCCAGACGCAGCGCGGCGGCGATCGACCAGGCCATCAGGATCGGCGAAACGTTGCTGCCTTCCATCAGACCGGCGATGTACTTCTCGACGCCGCTGTCCACCAGCACCTGCTTGAAGGCGCCGCCGCCGCCGATGATCAACAGCATCATGGCGATGATTTTAATCGAATCGGTGATGGTGCCCATCACTTCATCCATGGTGCGGCCGCGGTTCAGGCCGAAGGTGAAGATAGCGATCAGCACGGCGATCAGGGTCGCCATCACCGGGTCGCCGAAGAACTCGGCGAAGCGCAGCAGGCTGTGGCCCTTCGGCAGCACCATTTCAGCGACCGCGCGCAGCGCCATCAGGATCACCGGCACCAGCGACGTGGCGACGCTGACGCCAAAGCTCGGCATCTCCGCGTCGGTAAAGGTTTTCGGGTTGTACAGGCCTTCCGGCACCGGCTTGTCGATGCCTTTCAGGAAGCGGGCATAGACCGGGCCGGCCAGGATCACCGTCGGGATCGCCAGCAGCGTGCCGTACAACAGGGTTTTACCCATGTCGGCATGGAAGATGGTGGCGATGGCGGTCGGGCCCGGGTGCGGCGGCAGGAAGCCGTGAGTCACCGACAGCGCGGCGGCCATCGGCACGCCGACGTACAGCAGCGGAATGCGCGCGGAGGCGGCGATGGTGAACACCAGCGGCAGCAACAGCACGAAGCCCACTTCGTAGAACAGCGCGAAGCCGACGGTGAAACCGGTCAGCACCACCGCCCATTGAATGTGTTTTCTGCCGAACTTGTCGATCAGCGTGGTGGCGATGCGCTGTGCGCCGCCGCAGTCCGCCAGCAGCTTGCCGAGCATGGCGCCGAAGCCCATGATCAGCGCCAGGCTGCCCAGCGTGCCGCCCACGCCGGCCTTGATGGAGCCGATGACCTTATCGACCGGCATCCCCTGTGCAATCCCGACCGCCAGAGCAACCAGAACCAGAGAGATAAAGCCGTTCAGCTTGAAGCGGATCATCAGCAGCAGCAGCAGCGCTACGCCGCCTGCAACAATCACTAATGGCATAGTTTTTCTCCAACCTTTTATCGCGACTCTCTTTACGATAGGCGTAAAGCGTGCGGTTGTTTTATTTTTAGGCTCTTTCCCGGTGTTTAAGAAGAGCTGTAGGTGTTGTTGATTCAGAGGTTCAGTCTTGCAGCAAGATGACCGCCCACTCGTTGTTACCGGTATCATGATACCGGTAACAACATAAGCCTCGGAACCGGGTAAGCGGCTAAAATTCGCGTTCTGGGACAGAGATCAAACTTATGTCGGCAACGAGCGGCGGGCTTACAGGCGGGATAACCAGCGCGCCTCAGGGCGCGCTGCAAAAAGAAAGGGTGTTAAAACAGAACGTTAAAATGGCTCAGATGCTGCCGCCGGGGATCACGGTGAAACCGACGTCCACCATGCGCGGACACACCGTTTCCCCGCGCAGCCGGGCCAGCAGGCGCTCGGCGCCGATCTGCCCCATGCGCTCGCGCGGGGTCAGCACGCTGGCCAGCTTCGGCACCATCACCTGACCGATGTCATGGCCGTGGAAACCGGCGATCGCCATGTCCTGCGGGATCGACAGCCCCTGTCGCTGGCACTCGAAGGCCGCGCCGATCGCCAGGTCATCGTTGGTGCAGAAGATACTGTCGATCTGCGGATAATCGCGCTGCGCCTGGCGCAGCAGCTCGCCGCCGGCGGAATAGGAGGAAGAACGCGCGGTCATGATGCTGTACGGCTCCAGGCCGGATTCACGCATCGCCTGCTCATACCCCTGTTGTTTGATGATAGTACGTTCATCCTGACGGGCGCCGAAGTAGACCACGTGACGGTGGCCGTGCGCGATGATTTGCTGCGTCATCTGGCGCGCCGCCTCGAAGTTGTTGAAGCCCACCGCCAGATCGATGCACGGCGAGACGCAGTCCATCAGCTCTACCACCGGAATGCCCGCCACCTCGATCATCTTCAGGGTGCGCGGCGTGTGGTGGCGCTCGGACAGGATCAAACCGTCGATATTGTAAGACAGCAGCGAGGTCAGACGCTCTTCTTCGCGCTCCGGCAGATAGCCGTAGTGCGCCAGCATGGTCTGGTAGTTGTGCGCGTCGGTCACGCTTTCGATGCCGCGCAGCACTTCGGCGAACACCTGGTTGGTCAGCGACGGCAACAGCACGCCAATCGCCCGGCTGGTGGCGTTGGAGAGAATGTCCGGCGCGCGGTTGGGGATGTAGCCCAGCTCATCCAGCGCGACGGCGATTTTTTGCTGCAGGGCGGCGGAAACCTGGTCGGGATTGCGCAGATAACGGCTCACCGTCATCTTGGTCACGCCCACCTTGTCCGCCACATCCTGGAGTACCGGCCGTTTTTTCTTCATTATCAATGAACTGACTAACCGTGAATGGGCAGTCATTTTAGCAAAAAAAACGGCGCGCCGATATTGTCGGTTATGCGACGGCCAACGCAAAAAGGGCTCACACCGTGAGCCCTTCATACGCAGACAAAGGGGGAAAAAGCGTGGTTTCTCCCCCTTTGTGACGAGCAGCCGAAAATCAATAAATTGATTTTCCTTGTTTTTATATGTTTTGCCGGCGTTAAGTCAGGCAACGTCGGCAGGCGAATCACTCACTTCAAGGGCTCACACCGTGAGCCCTTGATATTTACCGCTTAATCACACCGGCGGCAGATCGAACAGCAGGATTTCGCTCTCTTCGTCGGCCTGAATCGTCAGCGCCGATTCATCCCACACCGCAAACGCGTCGCTGATGCCGGCGGCCTGGCCATTGACCGAGACCTTGCCGCGCACCACCTGGATCCAAATGCGGCGTCCGGCGTCGATCGCGTATTCCGCCTGCTCACCTTTATTCAGCGCCCAACGCGACAGCGTCATGTCCTGGAACACCTTCAGCGAGCCGTCACGCGCATCCGGCGACAGCACCAGCTGACGGCCCTGCGGCGCGTCGAACATGCGCTGTTCGTAGCGCGGCTCCAGCCCGACCTGATCCGGGATGATCCAAATCTGGTACAGGTGCAACGGACGATCCTGATTGGCGTTGTACTCGGAGTGACGCACGCCGGTGCCCGCACTCATGATCTGGAATTCGCCGGCCTGGATCTGCTCCTTGTTGCCCATGCTGTCCTGGTGTTCCACCGTGCCGCTCAGCACGTAGGTCAGGATTTCCATGTCTTTATGCGGGTGGGTACCGAAACCCTGCCCTGCGTCGATCACATCTTCGTTGATCACCCGCAGCGCCGAGAACCCCATAAAGTTCGGATCGTAGTAATCGGCAAATGAGAAGGTGTGCCAGCTATCCAGCCAGCCATGATTGGCGTGGCCGCGGTCTTCCGCTTTACGTACATAAATCATATTCAACTCTCCTCAATGTTTTTTTACAGTCTAGTCCTGCCAGCAGAATAAGAAAGCGTAAAAAACTCATGCCTCTGTTCAAAAATTTCGATGAAATGAAACGGCGGATGGGCAGCGGATTTGTTGAAAGCGGGAACGACTGAAAAATGGCAAAAAAAAAGCCAGCACCCGAGCTGGCTAAGTAAACACTGGAAGCAATGTGAGCAATGTCGTGCCTTCGCAGCGAGAGTATCAAGGGTTGATGCCCTCCCCGGAACGCATCGCAATAATAATCATTATCATTCGCACCTGTAAAGCGTTTTTTTTGACCCGTTTAAATAATATTGACTCAAGGCAGTAAACGGATAAATTCAGAGGTTATTCAACCGGTAAGCGACAGGAGCAGCGAGATGAGCGAGATCGTGATACGCCACGTGGAAACAACGGATGCGCAGGCCCTGCATCATCTTTATTCTCAGACGCCCGTCTACCGCGATACGCTGCAGCTCCCGCTACCGTCCGTCGACTCCTGGCAGAAGCGCCTCGCCAATCCCGAACCGGGCACGCATAACCTGGCCGCCATCATCGACGGGCAGCTTGCCGGCCAGTTGGTTGTGATGCTGAATCAGCGCGTTCGCCGCCGCCACGTCGCCACCTTTGGCATCGGCGTCGATCCGCGCTACCACGGTAAAGGCGTCGGCAGCCGCCTGATGCAGGCGATGCTCGACCTGTGCGACAACTGGGCGGCCATCGAGCGCATCGAACTGACGGTGTTCACCGATAACCCGGCGGCCATCGCGCTGTACCGCAAATTCGGCTTTGAGATAGAGGGCACCAGCCGCGCCTATGCCATGCGCGACGGCGTGCTGGTCGATGCCTACCATATGGCGCGTCTGCGCTCCGGGCAGCCACGCGCAGATGCGTGATCTCATCCCCCCGCAGGGGCCGCTGCGCCGGCCCCTTAACATCAACCGCCGAACTTTTTTACAAGCGCTGGCCGGCCTGACCGCCGCCGCCGGCATGTTCTCTCCCCTCACCCCATTAGGTGCCGCTATGCCAACTTCCGCCACCGGGCGCCCTGGCGCCCGCAACCTGATTACCGATGTGCCGGGCCTGAAGGTCGGCGTGGCGCAGGACAGCCGGGTGCGCACCGGCGCGACGGTGATCCTGCCGGACAGCCCAGCGATGGCCGCCGTGGACGTGCGCGGCGGCGGCCCCGCCACCCGGGAAACCGACGCCTTGGGCGAAGACAATCTGGTGCAAACCATCGATGCGCTGACGTTCAGCGGCGGTTCAGTTTACGGCCTGGCGGCGACGGACGGCGTCGCGGCCTGGCTGGGGCAACAGGGCCGAGGCTACGCGCTGCGCCCAGCGCCCGGCGTGCCGGTCTCCCCGATCGTGCCCACCGCCTGCCTGTACGATCTGGCCAACGGCGGTGACAAAAACTGGCAGCTCACGCCGCCGTATCGCCAGTTGGGCATCGACGCGGTCGGCAAGGCTGGATTGGACTTTCCGCTGGGCACCGTCGGCGCCGGCTACGGCGCCATGACCGGCATGGGCAAGCTGAAAGGCGGCCTCGGTTCGGCGTCTATCGTCGCCGCCAACGGCGCTACCGTCGGCGCGCTGGTGGCGGTCAACAGCCTGGGTGCGGTGGTAGCGCCCGGCACCCGCGCCTTCTGGGCGACGCCCTATGAAATTGACGGTGAATTCGGCAACGGCGGCGCGGCGGCGCTGGCGCAACTGCACGCTCAGGGCGAAGACTGGATGGTGCAAGAGCCGCAGGGCGGCAGAAAGAACACCACCCTGGCCTGCATCGCCACCGACCTGGCGCTGACGCGCGTGGAGTTGAAACGGGTGGCCATCATGGCGCAAGACGGCATGGCGCGCGCTATTCGCCCGCTGCACAGCCCGTTTGACGGCGACGTGGTGTTCGCCCTGTCCACCGGGCGGCGCGAGGTACAGGGCAGCCGCGAACTGGCGGTGCTGCAGATCGGCGCGCTGGCGGCGGACACCCTGGCTCGGGCGATCGCCCGGGGCGTGTATGCCGCCACGCCGTGGCCGGGCAGCCAGGTTGCCACCTGGCGAACGCTCGGCGGCTAACGCGCCGCCATCAAAAAGGGGCGCTGGCGGCGCCCCTCGAGTTTTATTGCCCCTTACCGCTTAAATGCCGGCGGTTTCCCGAATATAGCGGCGCGCTTTCACCGCATACTCGAACGGGTTGGCCAGCGCCGGATCCTGCTCGGCCTCCACCACCATCCATCCCTTGTAACCGCGCTCGTCCAGCAGCTTGAACACCGGCCTGAAGTCGATCACGCCATCACCCGGCACGGTGAAGGTGCCCTTCTTCACGCCGTCGAGGAAGCTCAGCTTGTTGGCCTTCACTTCCGCCACCACCTCATCGCGCACGTCCTTCAGATGGACGTGGTTGATGCGCGGCAGATACTTCTCCAGGATCGCCATCATCGCCTGCTGGCTGCCTTCCGAATAGTAGGCGTGGCCGGTATCGAACAGCAGGTAGACGTCGTCGTTGACCATACTCATGTAGCGATCGATTTCGGCGGTGGTCTGAATGCCGGTGCCCATGTGGTGGTGCAGACACACCTGCATGCCTTTGCCGGCGGCGATCTTCGCCAGCTCGTTGTAACCGGCGGCCACCCGCCGCCACTCTTCATCGCTGAAGTACGGCTTCTCTTCGAACACCCCTTTGGTGGTGCCCTGAATGCTCTTGCTCTGTTCGGAACAGCCGATCACCCTGGCGCCCATGGCATGCAGGAAATTCATGTGGTTGATAAATTCATCGATGGTTTTGTCTTTCTGACCATCGGCGAAAAAGGTGCTGAACCAGGCGTTGCAGATCTGGATGCCGCGAATATCCAGCATCGGCTTCAGCACCGCCGGATCGCGCGGATATTTGCTGCCCACTTCGCTGCCGGTGAAGCCGGCCAGCGCCATTTCGCTGACGCACTGCTGAAAGGTGTTTTCCTTGCCCAGATCGGGCATGTCGTCGTTGGTCCAGCCGATCGGCGCAATGGCCAATTTCACGTTGTCTTTATTCATGGTCTGCCTCGGTCCTTGGAGGGCCGCCGGTGCAAACGCCGCCGGCGAGCCGAATAAGATTAGTTGCCCAACAGCTCTCTTTCGATGCGCTCTCTGGTCGCCACCGCCTGGCTCGGCATCTTTTCCGGATAGCCGAACAGCGAGGTGCAGATGATCGATTCGCCGCCGACCTTGAAGCTGCGGTTGGCGAATTCCATGTCGCGCAGCGTCTGGAACAGGGCGTCGAAATTCACCTCGCCTTCGCCGATGCCGACATGCTGGTGCACCGCGGCGTCAACGCCCGGCGGGTTGACGATATAGCGGCAGTGCTTGGTGTGATTCATGGTGTCGGCGATCAGCACGTGGGAAAGATCGTCCCCGGCGTACTTCAGCATGCCGGCCACGTCGCCCTGCCCCTTGTCGTAGTAGAAGGTGTGCGGCACGCTGTAGAGGTATTTGACGTGGTCGCTGCGCAGCGATTTCACCAGATCGGCGGTTTCGTTGCTCAGCTCACAGAAGTCCCACGGATGCGACTGGATCTCCATACGGATGCCCTCACGCTCGACGATCGGCAGCAGCTCCTCCATCGAGCGATACCACAGCTCCTCGCAGATCTCCGGCTCGTTGGGGTTACCGGCCAACTCGGTGTTGATCACCTGCACGCCCATCTCCACCGCGATTTCGATCATCCGTCGCCAGTTTTTGACCGCCGCCTGGCGGCGATCTTCCCCCGGCCCGGACCAGCGATACACCACGATAAATGAGGATATTTCCACGCCGGTCGCTTTCAGGGCGTTTTTATACTCCGCCATGATTTCGCGGCTGGCCTTCGGATGCTTGTAAAACGGGTTGATCTGCGGGTGCGGCGACTGCTCGATGTACTTATAGCCCCAGTCCGCCACCTGCTGAACCATTTTGGTCACGCCCAAATCCCGGATAACGTCGACATCAAAAGCGATCTTCATGGTCACTCCTCTGCAATCGTGGGTACGGGGTTCAAGCCGATGGCTTGTTGTAAAACGCCGGGCGCGCCGGCAGGGTCACCGGTACGATCTCGCCGCTGAGCTGGGCCGCCACGCAGGCGTCGGCGGTCACGGCGGCGGCGTAGCCGTCCCAGGCAGAAGGCCCGGTCAGTTGGCCCGCGGCCACGTCGTTGATGAACCCCTGCAGCTCGACGTCATAGGCGTCGATAAAGCGATCCTTCCAGTCGGTCAGGATTTCGGTCGACAGGCGGGCGCCGCTACGCAGCTGCACCGAGGACGGCTCCGGCAGTTTGGCGATGCCGGTTTCCCCCACCACTTCACACTGAATGTCGTAGCCGTACTGACAGTTAACGAAAATCTCGACGTCGATGCGCGTGCCTTTGGCGGTTTCGAACAGCACAATCTGCGGATCTTTCAGATGCGGGAACGCCTTCGGGCTCTTGCGCGGGAACACCACCTGCACCGACACATAGTCGTCGTCGAGCAGCCAGCGCAGCACGTCGATTTCGTGGATCAGGGTGTCGGTGATCGCCATATCGGTGGTGTAAGCCTCGCCGACCGTCGGGTTGCGGTGCGCACAGTGCAACATCAGCGGTTCGCCGATCTGGCCGCTGGTCAGCACCTGTTTCAGCGCGCGATAGCCCTGGTCATAGGGGCGCATAAAACCGACCTGCACCAGCCGCTTGCCGTACTTCGCTTCGGCATCGACGATGTTTTTGCAGCCCTGCGCGGTCACCGCCAGCGGTTTCTCGCAGAACACCGGTTTGCCGGCGGCGATGGCCGCCAGCACGAATTCTTCGTGGCTCGGCCCCCAGGAGGTGACCAGCACCGCCTGCACGTCGGCGGCCTTGATCAGATCGTGGCCGCTGTCATACACCCGCGCATCCAGCTGCAGATCGTTCACCGCCTTGGCGGCGTTGTCGCGATTGATGTCGTTCACCGCCACGACGCGGGCGCCCTGCAAAACTTTGCTGCAGCGACGGATATGATCGCGGCCGATGGCGCCGGTGCCGATAACCCCAATGTTCAAAGTCATTTTCGCTACCCTCTTGAAAGTGTGTTGTGTTCGAAAACGAATCAGTAATCGCGCGCCTTATCGATGTTTTCCTGCAGCTTGCGCGCCACTGCGACGATTTTCTCGCTGTCGGCCACCTGAGCGCCGCCCACGCGCCACCAGCTGAGGTACTTGTGCACCATGGTCTTCGGCAGCACTTTGATGTCGAGCAGCGTGGACACGGTTTGCCTGCGGGCGTCGGCCAGCGCGTCGAGCAGCTGCTGCTCGGTGGTGACGCGATAGGTTTTGCAGCCGTAAGCCGCCGCCAGCATGGCGAAATCGACCGGCACCAGTTTGCCGTCGAGCTTGCCGCCCTCTGGATTACGGAAGCGGAATTCGGTGGTGTAACTGTCCATGCCGTGTTCCATCTGCAGGTTGTTGATGCAGCCGTTGGTCATGTTGTCAAACAGCACCACGTTGATCTTGCAGCCTTCCTGAATCGAAGTGACCAGCTCGGAATGGAGCATCATGAAGGCGCCGTCGCCCACCATCGCGTACACCTCGCGCTGCGGCTCGGCCAGCTTGACCCCCAATGCGGCGTTCACCTCGTACCCCATGCAGGAGTAGCCGTATTCCACGTGGTAACCGTGCTCGCCATGGTTGTGCCACACCCGCTGCAGGTCGCCCGGCAGGCTGCCGGCGGCGGCCACAATCACGCTGTCCGGCGGCAGCTCGCGGTTCAGCACCCCCAGCACCCGGCTTTGCGTCATCGCCGAGTCGGTCTGCGCGATAAATTCGGCGAACACCCGTTCGCGATCGAGGTGATCGTCTATTTCCGGCACAAAGCCTGCGCCGCTGTATTCCACCGCGTAAACCCGCTCGGTCTCTTCACGCTGGGCGCCGCGCGCCGCGGCGATGGCGTCGCCCCAGCCGGCGCGATAATCAGCCTGCGCCAGCAGCGCGCTCAGTTCGCTCAGGCCCTCGCGGGCGTCCGCCAGCACCTGCACGCCGTCGAGCTTGCCGGCGTCAAAGGCGCTGACGTTGATATTGAGGAAGCTGACGTCCGGATGTTGAAACAGCCATTTGGACGAGGTGGTGAAATCGGTGTAACGGGTGCCGACGCCAATCACCAGATCGGCCTGACGGGCCAGCGTGTTGGCCGCCAGGCAGCCGGTTTCGCCGATGCCGCCGAGGTTGAATTCATGGTCGCTCGGCACTGCGCCTTTGCCGGCCTGGGTTTCGGCGAACGGAATGCCGAAGCGCTCGGCGAATTCGCGCAGCGCCCGCCCGGCCTGCGAGTACTTCACGCCGCCGCCGCACACCAACAGCGGTTTGCGTTTGGCCGTCAGCAGCGCCAAGGCGTCCGCCAACATGCCATCGGTCGCCGGGCGGCGATCGAGCCGGTGCACGCGTTTTTGGAAGAAATAGTCGGGGTAGTCGTAGGCTTCCCCCTGCACGTCCTGCGGCAGACACAGCGTCACCGCGCCGGTTTCCGCCGGATCGGTCAGCACGCGCATCGCGTTGATGCAGGCGCTCATCAGCTGTTCCGGCCGCACGATGCGGTCCCAGTACTTGCTCACCGCGCGGAACGCGTCGTTGGTGCTGATGCTGAGATCGTAAGACTGTTCGATTTGCTGCAGCACCGGATCCGGCTGGCGGGAAGCGTAAACGTCGCCCGGCAGCAGCAATAAAGGGATGCGGTTGGCGGTGGCGGTAGCCGCGGCGGTGATCATATTGGCGGCGCCGGGGCCGACCGAGGAGGTGCAGGCGTAAATCTGCCGGCGCAATTTCTGCTTGGCGAAGCCGATCGCCGCGTGAGCCATCCCCTGTTCGTTACGGCCCTGGTGTACCCGCAGATCGCCACTATCCTGTTCCAGCGCTTGCCCCAGCCCCAGTACGTTGCCGTGGCCGAAAATCGCGAAAATGCCCGCGACGAATTTGGTTTCCACCCCGTCGGCCAGCAGATACTGGTTATCGAGAAATCTGACGAGCGCCTGCGCCATGGTTAGCCTGATCTTGCCCATTTACTCACCCTTTAGATTGAGGGCCGCCCCGGAAAGGGCTCGCGCCGAGCCGACAATCCCGTGTTTGTGTTACGCGGCGGCAGCTATTATCTTGAGCAGGCGATGCCCGCTGCTCACGAAGTCGACAACCTGAAACGTGAAGCGATTATAAACAAATATATTTTTCATAAAATCACATTACAGAAGAAACATTTCATTTTGCGATAAAGATCGCATATTAGATGAAAAGCCCGTTTCATCTCGTGGTTTGGCCTTTACCGGCTTAGCGCCGCGCACCGGCCGGGGAATGCCATCAGCACGCAGGGCGACCGTCTTTCATCCTGCCCCGGCGCCTCTTTGCCGCACGCCCTCCGCCACCCTCTCATGGCGACTTAATCCGCTTTTTCCGCTCCTCCGTCGATGTTTTAAACGCATCACATTTTTGGGGTGTAAATTTCATTCCATATTGAAATTGAAATTTTCATTCCCCATACTGTTCCCATGCTTCCTGCAAGGCGCCACGCTCGGGCCGCCGCCGGAGTTTTGCTTAAACAGAAGGAAACGGGTATGGCTACACAAGAAAAACAGCTTGATGTCATTTGTCTCGGGCGCATCGCCGTCGATTTCTATGCTCAGCAAATCGGCGCGCGTCTGGAAGACGCCGGCACATTCGCCAAATACCTCGGCGGCTCTTCCGGCAACGTGGCCTACGGCACCGCCATTCAGGGGTTGAAATCCGGCATGCTGGCCCGCGTCGGCGATGAACACATGGGCCGCTTTCTGCGTGAAGAGCTGCAGCGCGTCGGGGCCGATACCCGCTGTCTGATCACCGACAAACACCGGTTAACCGGCCTGGTGATCCTCGGCATCAAGGATCAGGAAACCTTCCCGCTGATCTTCTACCGCGAAAACTGCGCGGACATGGCGCTGACGCCGGACGACATCGACGAAACCTACATCGCCAGCGCACGCGCGCTGGCCATCACCGGCACGCACCTGTCGCACCCGAACACCCGCGCCGCCGTGTTGAAGGCGCTGGAATACGCGCGCCGCCACGGTTTGCGCACCGCGCTCGACATCGATTATCGCCCGGTGCTGTGGGGGCTGACGTCGCTGGGCGACGGCGAAACCCGCTTTGTGGAATCGGCACAGGTGACCCGCGAGCTGCAGGAAGTGCTGCACCAATTCGATCTGATCGTCGGCACCGAAGAGGAATTTCATATCGCCGGCGGCAGCACCGATACGCTGACGGCGCTGAAAAACGTGCGCCGGACGACCGCGGCCACGCTGGTGTGCAAGCGCGGCGCGCAGGGCTGCTCGGTGTTCGAAGATGACATCGCCGACGACTGGGCGCAGGTGAAGCTGCACGCCGGCGTGCGGGTGGAGGTGCTGAACGTGCTGGGGGCCGGCGACGCCTTTATGTCCGGTCTGCTGCGCGGCTATCTGAACGATGAGGGTTGGGATCAGGCCTGCCGCTACGCCAACGCCTGCGGCGCATTGGTGGTCTCGCGCCACGGCTGCGCGCCGGCCATGCCGACCAAACGGGAGCTGGACGACTACCTGCAGCGTGAACAACAGGTCACGCGCCCGGACCGCGACGCGCGCCTGAACCACCTGCACCGGGTCACCACCCGCAAGCAACAGTGGCCGGAACTGTGCGTGTTCGCCTTCGATCACCGCAAGCAGCTGGCGGACATGGCGCGCGAAGCCGGCGTCGGCGAGGAACGCATCCCGCGTCTGAAGACCCTGCTGCTCACTGCGGCGCAACAAGCTGCCGCGCAGGCCGGCCTCGACGGCAACAGCGGCATTCTGGCCGACACCACCTACGGGCAGGCGGCGCTGAACGAAATCACCGGCCAGGGATGGTGGATCGGCCGGCCGGTGGAGCTGCCCAGCTCGCGCCCGCTGCGCCTGGAGCACGGCAATATTGGCTCGCAATTGATCGACTGGCCGCAGGAGCACGTGGTGAAGTGCCTGGTGTTTTATCACCCGCACGACGCGGCGGAACTGCGCCGCGAACAGGATGCGCTGATCGCCGACGTCTACCGCGGCTGCTGCAAATCCGGTCACGAACTGCTGCTGGAGGTGATCCTGCCGGACAGCAACGCCGACAAGGACGAGCGCTATTACCTGGAGATGATTGAACACTTCTACCACATGGGCATTCAGCCGGACTGGTGGAAACTGCCGCCGCTGAGCGCGGAAAACTGGCAGCGGGTCGGCGCGCTGATCGACGCCTGCGATCCCGACTGCCGCGGCGTGCTGATCCTGGGGCTCGACTCCCCGGAGGCGGTGCTGAAGGCGGGCTTTGCCGCCGCCGCAGATGCGCGCTGGGTGAAAGGTTTCGCCGTCGGCCGCACCATTTTCGGCCAACCTTCGCGCCGCTGGCTACAGGGGGAAATCGACGACGCGGCCCTGATCGAGCAGGTGAAACAAAAATACCTGACGCTGATCGGTTTCTGGCGCCAGTACCGTCCGCAGGCGGGCGGCGCGCACTGACAGCAACAGCAGGTTCACGTCCCCTTAAGGCCATTTCGCCGCTTTAAGGGGATTTTTTTGCCCATTTTCTGTGAAGTCGCGCAATGTGCGATCGAATAAATCGCTTTTTGAGGAAATGAAATTTCCGCTCCGTCTGTTAAAATACCCTGTCAATATTTCAGGCGTCAGGCCAATGCGCCTTCACCCCACTGCGAGCCGAATGGATGAACAACCCAACTCAACTTTCGCTGTTACAGGACGAGATCCGCCACCGTTATGAAACGCTGAGCAAGCGTTTGAAGCAGGTGGCGCGCTACATTTTGGATAACAGTAACAGCATCGCTTTCGATACCGTTGCCTCCATCGCCGCACAGGCCAGCGTGCCGCCCTCCACGCTGATCCGTTTCGCCAACGCCTTCGGCTTCAGCGGCTTCAACGAAATGAAGCAGGTGTTCCGTCAGCATCTGATGGAAGAGACGGTGAACTATACCGAGCGCGCGCGTCTGTTCCGCCAAACCTCCACCGACGACAACGTCGCGCCGGAGAAACCGGCGGAGATTCTCAACGTGTTCACCATGGTCAACGCGCAGGCGCTGCAGCAGCTGGCGATGCAGATCGCCCCCGAGCAGCTGGATCGCGCCGTCGAGCTGCTCAACAACGCCGAAAACATCTACGTGATCGGCCTGCGCCGCTCGTTCAGCGTCGCTTCCTACCTCACCTATGCGCTGCGCCATCTGGAGCGCCGCGCGTTTCTGATCGACGGCCTGGGCGGGATGTTCACCGAACAGCTGAGCATGGTGAAACCGAAGGACGTGGTGATCGCCATCAGCTATTCGCCGTACGCCCGCGAGGCGGTGGAACTTGTGGAATTGGGCGCCAAGCGCGGCGCGCAGCAGATCGCCATCACCGACAGCCAGGTCAGCCCGCTGGCCGCCTTCAGCGACGTCTGTTTCGTGGTGCGCGAAGCGCAGGTGGACGGGTTCCGCTCGCAGGTGGCTTCGATGTGCCTGGCGCAGACGCTGGCGGTCTCGCTGGCGCTGAATAACGCCCGGGACGAGTAAAGCTGACAAAAAAGCCCGGCAAGCCGGGCCTCAAGCGCCTATTGCGCGGCGGGGTAGCCGTCGCCGTTAATCCAGGCGTGGTCTTTTTCCCAGGTGAACTTCCACTGCCGCACCGGCCCGGCCATCACGTTGAGGTAATAGTTGTCGTAACCCGCCAGGGTCGCCACCGGGTGATAACCGCGCGGCACTTTCACCACGTCGCGATTGTAGACCGGCATGCACTCGTCGAGCGTGCGGTCGTCGGTATAGACGCGCTGCATGCAGAACCCTTGCTCCGGCTGAATGCGGTGATAGTACGTCTCTTCCAGATAGGTTTCGTCCGGCGAGTCTTCTTGATCGTGCTTGTGGCTCGGGTAGGAGCTGGTGTTGCCCTCGTCGGTGTAAACCTCCACCACCAACAGACTGTCGGCCGGCTCGCTGTCCGGCAGAATGTTGTGCACCAGCCGCTGGTTGCGCCCCTTGCCGCGCCGCTCCACGCCGATATCCGCCGGCGTGATCAGCCGTGAAGGCAGGTGGCCGCCGCCGGGCGCGCTGCACACCGCCAGCTCCAGATCGGTTTCCGCCCGCACGTCGATGCGATCGTGGTGCGGCACATACACCGCGTAAGGCGGCGTACGTTCGAACGGGCTCATGCGTTTGCCGATATGCGGGTATTCGGCGCGCCGCGTGGCGACGGAGGCGATACCGGCCACCAGCACCAGACACAGTTCCTTGTCGCCGCATTCCAGCTGCAGCGACTGCCCGGCGGCCAGGCGGTAAACGTCAAAGCCGACATAGCGCCAACCGGCATTTTCCGGCGTCACGTGCTGGATACGCCCCTCGGCGTTCGGCGTCTGACATTTGGCAAGCAGTGAAGACATTTCGATTCTCCTGTTAACTCGCAGTGCAAAGGCCGTTGCCCCGAAGGAGCAACGGCCTGGCCTGAGTGTGAAAGCGCTTAGCCCAGCGTCGGCATGCTGAATTCGGACACCGTCTGCTGCCCGGCCGGCCAGCGCGCGGTGGCGGTCTTCATGCGCGTGTAGAAGCGCACGCCGTCGGTGCCGTGCACGTTCAACGCGCCGAACACCGAGCGCTTCCAGCCGCCGAAGCTGTGGAACGCCATCGGCACCGGCACCGGCACGTTGACGCCGACCATTCCGGCCTGCACGTCTTGCACGAACTGGCGCGCATAGTGGCCGCTGCCGGTGAAGATGGCGCTGCCGTTGCCGAATTCATGGCCGTTCACCGTGTCGATGGCGGTGCGGTAGTCCGGCACCCGTACGATGCCCAGCACCGGCCCGAAAATCTCTTCGCGGTAGATGCGCATGTTCGGCGTCACATGGTCGAACAGCGTGCCGCCGACGTAGTAGCCTTCAGGATAGCCCGGCACCTGATAGTTGCGGCCGTCGGCCACCAGGGTGGCGCCTTCTTCCACGCCCAAATCGATGTAGCCCAGCACCTTTTTCTGGTGAGCGGACGACACCAGCGGCCCCATTTCATTCTCTTCGCCGCCCTGCTGCAAGCCCGGCCCGACGCGCAGCTGCGCGATCAGCGGCTTCAGTTTGGCGATCAGTTTATCGGCAGTGTCGTCACCAACCACCACGGCGATCGGCAACGCCATGCAGCGCTCGCCGGCAGAGCCGAACGCGCCGCCCATCAGCGCGTTGACCGTGGCGTCCAGATCGGCGTCCGGCATGACGATCGCCTGGTTCTTCGCCGCGCCGAAGGCCTGCACCCGCTTGCCGTGCGCGCTGGCGGTGGTATAGATATGTTCCGCCACGGTGGAGGAGCCGACGAAGCTCACCGCCTGAATGCGCGGATCGGTGCACAGCTGCGCCGCGTCTTCATTGGCGCAGTGCACCACGTTGAACACGCCGTCCGGCAAACCGGCTTCCTTCAACAGTTCCGCCAGGCGCACCGAGGCCGAAGGCACCAGCGCCGGCGGCTTGAGGACGAAGGTGTTGCCGCAGGCCAGCGCGATGGGGAACATCCACATCGGCACCATCGCCGGGAAGTTGAACGGGGTAATGCCCGCCACCACGCCCAGCGGCTGCATCAGCGAGAAGCTGTCGACGCCGCTGCCGACGTCCGGCGAATACTCGCCCTTGATCAGATGCGGGATGCCGCAGGCGAATTCGACCACTTCCATGCCGCGCGTCAGTTCGCCCAGCGCATCCGAATATACTTTGCCATGCTCGCTGACGATAAGCTCGGCCAGCTCGTCGCGGTGCTGTTCCAGCAGCGCCTTGAAATTGAACATGATGCGCGCGCGGCGCAGCGGCGTGGTGCGCGACCAGTCGGCGAACGCCCGATGGGCCACGTCGATGGCCTGTTTGACTTCGGCGGCGGTGCTCTGCGTGACGCGCCGCTCAACCTGCCCGCTGGCCGGGTTGTGCACGTCGACGGTCTGATTGCTGCTGCTCAGGCACACCTGCCCGTCAATAAAGTTACCCACGGTTTTCATGTCACGCCCTCTTTTCAAGTCCGCTGTCGCCTGGCCACACGCAGGCGGCGCGGCGTTAATCGTCCCGCTCGCCAAACCCCGTCGGCAAGCCGGCTACATCCTGACCGGATGCAGCAAACTCTATTTCATTGAAAAAAAAGTTTCAAATAAATTGTTTTGAAAAATTTGTTTTTAGTGCGTGAGGTCGCAATTTTGCGGTGTCGATCGGGTTGGCGCTTTCATTCCCGCGCCAATCAAGGCGCGGTTTCGCAGGAGAGTCCATCGCTAATGCACACTGACTTTGCTACAGAAAATCCGCACTGCGCCTGACCTGCGGCCGTTACCGCCTCCCTCCGAGCGCCCAAGGCGCCCGGATCGCTCGCGACGGTTTTTTTTGAACTGGATCTAAAAATCAATATTCCATTATTCACTAATTATGAAATAAATGTTCTTGTTTGTTCCAGCATTTATCAACGACATCGCCTTGATGACAGGCACGGTTCACACCCTTCCGCTCGCCCTCTTCCCGACACCCCAACCGTGCGGACGGAAGCCAGGATAAAAATCGGAGCAACACATGTCATATCAGCGTAAGCACAATACCGGCTACATATTGCGAATTTGCGGCATCGCCGCCCTGGGCGGCATTCTGTTCGGCTACGATACCGCCGTGATCTCCGGCGCGATCGAAGCGTTGAAAGCCTATTTCGATCTCAGCCCGGCCGAAACCGGCTGGGCCGTCTCCAACGTGGTGATTGGCTGCGTGGTCGGCGCCTTCGCCGCCGGGCCGCTGGCGGCGCGCTGGGGCCGTAAAAAGGCGCTGATGCTGGCGGCGCTGCTGTTCACCGTGTCCGCCGTCGGCGCAGCCTTGGCCCCGACCTTCACCTGGTTCGTCATCTACCGCATCATCGGCGGGCTGGCGGTCGGCATTGCCGCCACCGTGTCGCCGATGTACATGTCGGAGGTGTCGCCGAAAGACATGCGCGGGCGGGCGCTCAGCATGCAGCAATTCGCCATCGTCTTCGGCCAGATCGTGATTTTCTACGTCAACTTCAAAATCGCCAGCCTCGCCAGCGAAGCCTGGCTGGTGGAAATGGGCTGGCGCTGGATGTTCGCCTCGGGCGTGATCCCCTGCATTCTGTTCTGCATCCTGGTATTCGTCATTCCTGAATCGCCGCGCTGGAACGTGATGATGGGCCGCGACGATCAGGCGCTGGCGATGTTGACCAAGGTATCCAACGCCGCCCACGCGCAGAATCTGCTGAAAGAAATCAAAGACTCGCTGCAGCAGGATCAACAGCAGCAGCACCGGAAGCTGAACTACGGCGATGTGCGGGTGCGGTTCATTCTGTTCGTCGGCTGCATGATCGCCATGTTGCAGCAGGTCACCGGCGTCAACGTGATGATGTATTACGCGCCGGTGGTGCTGAAAACCGTCACTGAAAACGCGCAGGAAGCGCTGTTCCAGACCATCTGGATCGGCGTGCTGCAGCTGGTCGGTTCGGTCATCGGCGCCATGCTGATGGATCGCATGGGCCGCATTCCGCTGATGCGTTACGGCACGCTGGGCGCCATCGCCGGCCTGCTGCTCACCTCGTACGCGCTCTACACCCAGGCCACCGGCTATTTCGCGCTGTTCGGCATGCTGTTCTTCATGGTGTTTTATGCGCTGTCCTGGGGCGTCGGCGCCTGGGTGCTGGTGTCGGAAATCTTCCCGAACCGCATGCGCGCGCAGGGGATGAGCATCGCCGTCGGCTGCATGTGGGTCGCCAACTTCGCGGTGTCGCAGTCGTTCCCGATGATCAACGACCACCCTTACCTGTTCTCGCATTTCCACGGCGCCTTCCCGATGTGGATCTTCGCCGCCTGCTGCCTGTTCAGCTACTGGTTTATCGGCCGCTATATTCCGGAAACCAAAGGCGTCTCGCTGGAAAAAATGGAGCAGGTGGTGCTGGCCAAACGCCACCGCCAACCCCTGCCCGACGGTAAGCCGCTGCCGCTGGAAAACGGCAAATCCTGATCTCTCACCCCTGACCGCTGGAGTCATGCCCATGAACATTGCGCTGAACCGCTTCTGCATTAACCGCAAGATCGCGCCGAATCTCGATCTGGACAATTTTTTCCGCCTGGTGAAACGCTGCGGGCTCAGCAAAGTTGAGCTGCGCAACGACATGCCCAGCGGCAAGGTGACCGACGATCTGAGTAACGCGCAGCTCAACGCGCTCGCCGCGCAATACGGCATTGAAATCGTCACGATCAACGCCCTCGGCATGTTCAATCGGGTGGATGACCCGGCGGCGCTGCAGCAGCGCGCCGAAGCGTTGCTGGCGCAGGCGCAGGCTATCCACAGCCGGGCGCTGGTGCTGTGCCCGCACTGCAGCGCCGACGACACGCGCAGCGAGCAGCAAAAACGGGACGACACCCTCGCCGCGTTGCGTCTGCTGGCGCCGCTGTTTGCCCGCTATGGCGTGCAGGGATACGTCGAACCGCTGGGCTTCGGCATCAGCTCGTTGCGATCGTCGCTGCTGACCCAAGCGATCATCCGCGATTCGGGCGCGCCGTACCGCATCGTGCTCGATACGTTCCACCACTACCTGAGCGATGTGACGCAGGCCGACTTCGACGCGCAGATCCAGGTGGCGCAGATCGGCCTGGTGCATCTGTCCGGCGTGGAGGACGGGCGGGATAAAGGCGCGTTGAGCGACGAAGAACGCATTATGCTGAGCGAGGGCGACCGGCTGGAAAGCCGCCGCCAGGTGCAGAACCTGGAACGCCTGGGCTATACCGGCGTCTATGCCTTCGAGCCCTTCTCTTCACAGCTGGACGGCTGGAGCGAGGCCGATATCGAACGGGAAATCCGCCAGAGCATCGCCCTGCTGCAAGGGTAAAAAAACGGCCTCCGCGGAGGCCATTTTTCATGGCGTTACTTCAGGTTGCCGACCACCAGCTGATGGCGCTCATTGTAAAACTTACGGTAAGCCAGATAGCAGGCGATGATGGTCGACAGGCTGGCGGTGGAAAGCAGCATGAAGGTCACCATAATCTGATATTTGATCGCTTTCACCGGATCGATGCCGGCGAAGATCAGCCCGGACATCATGCCCGGCAGGCTGACCAGCCCAACGGTTTTCGCCGAGTCGACGGTCGGGATCAGCGAAGCGCGGATGCTGTCGCGGATCAGCGCCGCCGACGCGAACTTGGGCGTCGCCCCCAGGCTGAGCATCTCCTGAATCTTCTGCTGCTCGCTTTTGAAACGCTGGCCGAGGTTGGTGTAGCACAGCCCCACCGCCACCATGGCGTTGCCGGCGATCATCCCGGAGATGGGGATCACCTGCATCGGCGTAAATTCGATGGAGCCGGTCAATACCAGCACCGCCAGCGTCAGCACCGCGCCGGTGGTAATGGCGATAAACGACGTCACGAACGCGTGTTCGACATACTTGCTGCGTTTCTTGGCGTTGTAGGCCGCGTTAAAGCAGATGAACAGCACCATCAACACGGTGAGAACGGCGTTATCCAGGTCGAAAATATACTTCAGCACGTAGCCGACGATGATCAGCTGCACCACCGCGCGGCAGATGCTCCAGATGATGTCCTTTTCCAGCGCCAGCTTTTCCCGGTGGCTGATCAGGATGGCGACCACCACCAGCACCATCGACAAGCCCAAGGATTCGTTGGTGATATTATGCTGATTCATGCTGTTGCTCCTGTGGCTCGGCGCCGTGCGCGCGCAGGGTGATCACCTCGTCCGCATGCGCTATCTCTTCGGTATCGTGCGTCACCCACAGCACCGCCAGCCGGTGTTCCGCCACCAGCTGATGCACGATTTCGTTGACGTTGCGCTTATTTTCCTCGTCCAACGCGCTGGTGATCTCATCGAGCAACAGCACCCGCGGCATAAACTGCAGGTTGCGGATCAGGGACACGCGCTGCTTCTCCCCGCCGGACAGTTCATTGATGCTTTTCGTCAGCATCGCCTCCGGCAGGCCGAAACGCGCCAGATCGGCCTTCATTTTTCGCTCGGCCGGCGGTTCCTGGCGGATCTGATACGGCAGCGCCAGATTGTCGTAAACCGTATTGCCGAACAGCGCCGGCGTCTGGAAGCAATAAGAGACCTGCTTGCGATACGCCTCCGGCGACATCTCGTCGATCGCCTGGCCGTCGAAATAGAGGCTTCCGCTGGTCGGATTCATTAAGGAAGAGATGATTTTCAGCAGCGTGCTTTTTCCGCAGCCGGAAGGCCCGGTGATCAGTTTGAACTCGCCCTCACCCAACGTGAAAGAGACGGAGTCCAGGATCACCTGGCGGTCTATTTGATAATGAATATCATCCAATCTCAGTATGTCTTTCTTTTCCTTCATTACGATGCCAGCTCCCTACACCTGTTCCCGTCTGAGCGATAAGTATATGGTCGCAAAAAACATCTTAGCAATGCCTGCGCGGAGGGCGGAAAGCGGAGAGGAGGATTGGCGGAGCGAAATGCCCCGCCAAATAATAAGATTAATTAATGTTTAGCTGTAAGATAGTCAAAAGCGACCGTCAGGGTCGAATCACTCTTTTTTTATCGCTGCCTGTTCGTCGCAGCTGTACCAGCGTAGAGAATTGTTGATGCTGCGGTGGGTGCAGCGGACCTTGCCCTCCTTTTCCAGCGCCAGCAGCAGGGTGCGGGTGGTATAAATGTTTTCACCACATTTATCCGCCAGCTCGCGGGTCTTCGGCCACTGCTCCGGCGGGGGATGATGGCCGCCGGAGCCTTCCACACGATCCCTGCACAATCCTTGCAACACATTCAGCATCAGCGATTTTCTGCTTTCAAACGTTTTCGGCGCCTTGGCCATAGCATTCCTCCTGAGTGGTTACTGCTGAGCTCCCCGCTCACGACTGCACGTCAGCGATGCGCAGGGTATAAATCATGGTGGCGTCCGGAGGGATCGCCGGCGGGCTGCCCTGCTTGCCGTACGCCAGCGCCGGCGGCACCACCAGCGTGATCGAGCCGTGGCGCTGCAGCTTCTCGATAGCCGCGCGAAACAGCGGCGGATAGCGCGTCAATGGCTGCGAGATCACCGTTCCCGCCAGCTCCATGTCTTTGATCACCCGGCCGTCGGTCAGGCTTTCGCGCACCACGATATCCACCCGATCGTCGGCGCCGATCGCACCGCTGCCGGCATAGTCCACCCGGTAGTAGAAACCGAGCGCATCTTGCTTGACTCCCTCCTGGCGGGCGAAATCGGCCAGATAGGCCTTGCCGTCCGGAGGGGGAGCCTGTGTCTGTTGCGTCTGCTGCAAACGTTGCTGCACCGTGCGCAGCGCGCTGTCGATGGCGGCCTCATCCAGCCGCAACCGCCCGGCCAGGGTATCGGCGATGCCCGCCAGCAAAAGCCGCCGATCCGCCTCCAGTCCCGCACGCCGGTTCTCCTGTTGCAGATGCAAAATATCGCGCCCCAGCGATACGCCGGCGGCATACGCCTGCTTGTCCGCCTCGCTGGCCAGCACCGGGGCCTCAGCCGCCTGCCGCCGCTCAGCCAGCAAGGTGTCTACCCGCTGTCGTTGCTGTGCCAACTGCGCCGTCAAGCTTGCGCTGCGCTGTTCGGCCCGCGTGAGCGAAGCGGCCAGCGCGGTGACCTCAGGCAACGGCGCAACGGCCTGCCGCAACGCCTTCAGGGCATCGGCCAGCGGCCGAATATCGACATCGGTCCGCGCGCTTTTCGGCGCCGCGGCGGCCTGAGCCGCCGCCAACTGGCGCTCCAGCTGACGGATTTTCTCCGCCTGCTGTTGTACAGAGTGCTTCAGAGAAGTTAAACGAGCGCCGTCTGCCCCCGCGACGGCGGCCGGTTTGGCGGCCGGTGCGGGCGCCGGTTTACGCGCGGTTTCCTCCTTGAGCGCGGCCGGCGGAGCCTGCCGCTGTTCGGCAAACTTCAACAGGGCGGGAATGCCGTCGTCAGCGGCGCAAACGGCACCGCTCAGCGCCAACAGCCAAAGCCCCATCGCCCATCTTTGCGCGCATCGCTTCATGGCTACAGATTCTCGACCCGGTTGGACAGATCGGACATCAGCTCATGTTCAACGTCGGCGCAGAATTTCTCGGTTTTATATTGATAAAGAGCATCAATCGCTTTACGGGTGCTTTCATCCACATTGCCGCGCACGCCGGCATATCCGGAAGCGTTGGAAAGCAGACCGTTAAAATAGGCAATGCGTTTTTGGTAACTCTGCGGATTAATATTTTTTAATGAGTTAACCCGTTGCTGGCAAAGCGCGATACGTTGTTCATCGGATTTATCATTAGGATTGTTCTGTGAAAGTTTTTTCACGGAATTCAGGTTTGTCTTGCTACCGCCCACGCAGCCTGACAGCGACATGACAGACAGTAAAAATATAGCAGAAACTACCGTGCGGCGGCCGCCGCAAGCATTAATCATCGTTATCATTCCGTTTATAATCCTTTAATTGTCACTTAGGTCATCATTATGTGGCGAACGGCAACAGCACATGCCTTAATTTGATTAATCAAAATGGGTTAGGCAGTGAAAAATCCCTATACCGCAGTGCGATAGAATAATTCACTACCGATGACATTGTTATTTAATTGTTAATGAATTAGACCTAAACGCGGGCTAAACACGAATAAAAAAGCCAATCCCTTAGGGGAAGAAAACCACTAAACAACAATAAAAACAATAGATTATGTTTTATATTTTGTTTCTAAAGGGAAATTCATCATCTGCTGCCTCAGGGCGATATTAGCAAAACAATATGGCGAATTGTAGGTATCAGCCTATTTCCCCCGATCTAATATCTCGCATATCGTTATTTATATAGTGATTTATACTGGATAATATTTGTATACGATCTATTGGTTTTAAAGCAAATATATTTCTTTTTCCTTTTGGTTTTATATTCTGAATTTGACTTAATTTAATAAAATCTATTTCCAAGCAATACTATTATTTGCAAGAATATTCCCAGCAACACGCCACACGTAAAACTCGTATTTTATTTACCAGAAAATCCATTGTCGATTTTCCCAATCTCGTTATTTCTCATAAATAACGGATGTTGGCGTATTGCCCAGAGCAAAAGGATCTGGCTCCAACCGTACGGCCGGCGACATGACGTTGCCACCGCTGCGGGGGATTTAGATGTGCTGTTCTTTTTATTTAAAAACTCTCTACAGGAACCTGAGAAATGAAACTGAATAAATTAATGCTGGCAACCGTGATTGCTTTCGCTTCTGCATCTGTTGCTCACGCCGCATCTAATCAGGGCAGCGGTAAAGTCACCTTTACCGGCGAAATTATCGATGCGCCATGCAGCGTCGCGCCGGAATCCGTTGACCAAACCGTACCAATGGGCCAAATCAGCAGCCGCATCCTGGCTAACCAGGGTAAATCCAGCATGCAACCTTTCAACATCGAACTGAAAGATTGCTCCATCTCCACCATGAAAAACGTCAAGGTGACCTTTACCGGCACGCCTGATCCGGTCAACAACAAACTGCTGGCCCTGAGCGGCACGGCAACCGGCGCCGGCATCGTGATCTACGACAACCTGCACTCCAAGGAAGTGGAACTGGGCACGGCAACCGACGGTCAGGGCCTGAACGACGGCGACAACTCGCTGAAATTCGCCGCTTACCTGCAGGGCAGCAGCGCCTCCGCCGCCGTGGTGCCGGGCGACTTCACCAGCGTGGCCAACTTCACCCTGGCTTACCTGTAATACCCCACAGGGGATGTCTCAGGGCATCCCCCGCTTGATTGCATGCCGACGAGAGCGGCAAGGGAACAGGGCAAGACAGGGAGACGCCAGCATGACTATCCGCCTTTGCGGCCTGTTGCTCATCGCGCTCAGCGTAGGCAGCGCGGCGGCGGCAGTGAAAAATCAGGGCCACGGCAAAGTCAGCCTAGGCGGCACCATCGTTGAAACGCCGTGCGGCATCGCCAGCGACAGCCTGGATCAAACCGTCGATTTCGGTCTGATCGCCATGACCGATGCCTCGCAGGACGGGCAATCGGTGCTGATCGGCAGCCGCCGTCATTTCACGATCAAACTGGTGAACTGCGAACTGGCCAGCCAGGTGAAGCCTGACTTCATCTATCGCGCGGCCAACGTCACCTTCGACGGCACCGCCGACAGCCGGGATCCTTCCCTGCTGGGCGTCTACGGCGAGGCGCAGGGCGTGGCTATCGAGCTGTTGACCGATGCCGGCACCCCGATCCCGCTCGGCAGCACGACGGCGGATTACCAGATCGTCGCCGGCGACAACACGCTGCGTTTTGGCGCGCAGTTGCGCCTGCATCCCGATAAGGCGCGGGCGGGCGGCTTCAGCTCTCTGGCCAAATTCACCCTGTCTTATCTCTAGCGCCGGCGGGCGCTGCACAGCATTACGTATTCAGGTCGCACGGATGACCTGCTATTGGGCGCGGACTTGCCATGAGTGATTATGCTATGACGTCATTACTGACACGGAAACACCTACCTCTTCTCGTCATTCTATCTTTCCTCTGGGTGCGTCCGGCATTTTCCGCCACGGAATTCAATACCGACGTCCTGGATATCGGCGAGCGCAGCAAAGTGGATCTTTCGCGTTTCTCCGATGCCGACTACGTCATGCCCGGCGCTTATTTGCTGGACATCAAGATCAACCAGAAAACGCTGCCCCAGCGCAGCATTCAGTATTTCCCGTCGCCGGATAACAAGAGCGGCAGCCAGGTGTGCCTGCCGCCTGATCTGGTGGAAAAAATGGCGCTGAAAGAAGAAGCGGCCAAAAAAGTCACCCTGTGGCACGACAACCAGTGCGCCGACATTCGCGGCATCAAAGGCGCGACCGTCTCCGATCGCATCGGCGGCGGCGTGCTGGCGATCACCATCCCGCAGGCGTGGATGAAATACTCCGATCCCGACTGGACGCCGCCCGAACAGTGGGACGACGGCATTCCCGGCCTGCTGCTGGACTACAACCTGAGCGGCCAGTTAGGCAAGCAGAATCACAACAACAACACCGCCCAGAACCTGAGCAGCTACGGCACGCTGGGCGCCAACCTGGGCCCCTGGCGCCTGCGCGCGGACTACCAGGCCAATTACAATCAGCAGGCCGGCGATCGCAGCACCGGCTTCGACTGGAACCAGATCTACGCCTACCGCGCGCTGCCGATGCAGGCCGCCAAGCTGACGCTGGGTGAGATTTATCTCGACTCCGGGGTGTTCGACGCCTATCGCTTCACCGGCCTCAATCTGGCCAGCGACGAGCGCATGCTGCCGCCGAACCTGCAGGGCTACGCGCCGGAAGTGCGCGGCATCGCCAAGAGCAACGCCAAGATCACCGTCTCGCAGGAAGGCCGCACGCTGTACGAAACCACCGTGCCCGCCGGGCCGTTCGCCATTCAGGATCTCAACAGCTCGGTGCGCGGCAAGCTGGACGTCAAGGTGGAAGAGCAGGACGGCACCGTCTCGACCTTCCAGGTGGATACCGCCACCATTCCGTACCTGACCCGCCCGGGCTACGTGCGCTACAACGTGGCGCTCGGCAAAACCTCGGCCTACGACCACCGCACCCAGGGCCCGCTGTTTTCCGCCAGCGACTTCTCCTGGGGGCTGAGCAACGCCTGGTCGCTGTATGGCGGGGCGCTGCTCGGCGGCGACTATAACGCCTGGGCGCTCGGCCTCGGCCGCGATCTGAACGTGTTCGGCGCCATGTCGTTGGACGTCACCCAGTCGATCGCCCGTCTGCCCGGCGAGCCGACCGCCAGCGGCATGTCGTTCAAGCTCAACTACGCCAAACGGTTCGATGAGCTGAACAGCCAGATCACCTTCGCCGGCTACCGCTTCTCGCAGCGCAAGTTCATGAACATGTCGCAGTACCTGCAGGAGCGTTACGGCGATTACGACAAGAATTACAACGGCCGCCAGAAAGAGCTGTACACCATCACCGCCAGCAAAACCTTTATGGCGGAAGACAGCGCCAAGGCGATCACCGCCTACCTGACCTACTCGCACCAGACCTATTGGGATGCGCGAACCCAGGACCGTTACGGGCTGTCGGCCAGCAAGCTGTTCAGCGTCGGCGATATCAGCAACATCACCGCCTCGCTGTCGGCTTACCGCACCTATTACCAGGGCCGCACCGACGACAGCGTGATGCTCAACTTCACCGTGCCGATCGGCGACCGTCGGCGCGTCGGTTATGCGCTGCAAACCAACAACGGCGATGTCACGCAGACCGCGTCGTACAACGACTACAGCGATCCGGACAATACCTGGCAGGTCAGCGGCGGCTTTAATCAGTCCGGCAAATCGCTGGCGCGCGGGTACTACACCCACAACGCCTCGTTTGGCTCGCTGAACGCCAGCGCCTCTTACCAGCAGGACAGCTACTCGTCGATCGGTGGCTCGTTCCGCGGCGGCCTCACTGCGACCCGGCACGGCATCGCGGCGCATCAGAACTCGAGCAACGGCGGCAGCCGCATGATGCTCGACACCGACGGCATCGCCGGCGTGCCGATCAACAACGGCCGCGCCTACAGCAACCGTTTCGGGCTGGCGGTGATTTCCGACATCACCAGCTACTACAACACCGACACCCGCATCGACGTCAACAAGCTGGCGGACGACGTCGAGGCCACTCGCGCCGTGGTGCAAGGCACGCTGACCGAAGGCGCCATCGGCTACCGCCACTTCGAGGTGGTGAAAGGCAGCAAGCTGTTGGCCACCATTCGCCTCGCGGACGGCAGCGAACCGCCGTTCGGCGCCGCGGTGCTGAGCGAGAAAGGCCGCGAGGTCGCGGTGGTCAACGACGGCGGCTCGGTTTACCTGACCGGCGTGCAGCCGGAGGAAAAACTGGACGTCGCCTGGGAAGGCCAACGCCGCTGCCGCATCGTGATCCCGGGCGCCGCCAAGCCGCTGGACCAGCTGCTGCTGCCGTGCGCCACCCTGTAATCCGTAACGCTGAGAAATAATGACATGAACAAACACCCGATAACGCTACTGACCGCCGCCGGCCTGGCCCTGAGCGCCGTACTGCCCACCGCCGACGCGGCGATATCGCTGGATCGCACGCGCGCCGTTTATGTGAGCGACGCCAAATCGATCAGCCTGAATATCGTCAACGAAAACAAAGAGCTGCCCTTCCTGGCGCAGTCCTGGCTGGAGAACGAGCAGCACCAGAAAATCACCTCGCCGCTGGTGGTGCTGCCGCCGCTGCAGCGCGTGGAACCAAGCGAGCGCAGCGTGGTGCGCATCACCAAGACGCCGGAGGCGGATCGCCTGCCACAGGATCGCGAGTCGGTGTTCTACTTCAACCTGCGCGAGATTCCGCCGAAAAGCACCAAAACCAACGTGATGCAGCTGGCGCTGCAAACGCAGATCAAACTGTTCTATCGGCCGAAAGCCATCGTCGCGCCCAAGGGCCAGGTGTGGCAGGAAAAGCTGGTGTTCCGTAAAAGCGGCGGCGCCATCACCGTCGACAACCCGACGCCGTTTTACATCACCCTGACCGGCATGACGCGGCAGACGCAAAAACAGGGCGGCGGCGCGATCGGCGGTTTTCAGCCGCTGATGCTGAAGCCGAAATCCAGCGAAAGCCTCAAGCTGCAAGAGACCGGCATGAACAGCTTCGTCATCACCTACATCAACGACTACGGCGGCCATCCGGAGCTGCGCTTCGTCTGCAATGGCGGCGTTTGCACCGCCGTGCCCGAGAAAAAATAAGGAGGTCCAGCATGGCTGAATTCACCGATCGACTGCGCCCGCTGCTGCTCGGCGCACTGCTGTGCGGCGGCGGCGCGATGGCGGCAACGCCGCTGGGCGTGATCGAAGGCACCACCGGCACCGTCAGCTTTCACGGCGGCCTGCTCAGCTCCCCCTGCAGCCTGACGCCGGACAGCCGGGATCAATCCGTCGATCTGGGCGACGTCAGCGCACGCGACTTCCGCAACGCCGGCGATCGCAGCGCGCCGGTGCGTTTTCGCCTCTCGTTCCGCAACTGCCTGCTGGGCGCGCGCGCGCTGGCGGATAACCCGGCCGGCCCGCGCAACGGCGACGCCGGCCGCCTCTACCTGCAGGGAGAGCAGGCCGCCACGCTGGTGTTTCTCGGCGAAAGCGATGTCGACAACCCATCGCTGCTGAAGCTGAACGGCGGCGTGCAGGGCATCGGTCTGCGGCTGCAAGACCAACAAGGCCAGGCGCTGGAGCTGAATCAACGCAGCCGCCCTTACATTCTGCAACCCGGCAGCAACACCCTGTGGTTCAGCGCCAGCGTGGAATCCACCCAGCGGGCGGTGATGGCGGCCGGGTTCGCCGCCGTGGCGCACATTCAGGTGATTTACCTGTGAGGCTCGAGAACGCGATGAAAACACAACTGACCAAACTCTGCCTGCCGCTGGCGATCGCGCTGGCGGCCCCCGCCGCCTGGGCCAACGGCTACGTCACGCCGGACGGCGGCCCCAAACAGTTCTATATCGATCTGAATCAAAGCAACATCACCAACCAGGTGGGGTTCACCAAACAGTTTCCCTATTCATTAGGCGGTACCTATACCGGCAAGGCCTACTGCGATACGCCGATCCCCCGAAGCCCGCACTTTTACAAGTCGGATTCGGCGCTGCCCCCCTCTGACTACGGCAACGGCTTCTTGCAGTTGAACGACTTCCTGGATTTAAAAGCCGAAGTGTGGATTGCAGGTAATAAGAAGGCCTATGTCACGGTGCCTTTTTACAACGAATCCAACGAGTATCCCAATCACAGTTGCTCACCGCCCTATGTGCAGGTCAACAACTATGAAAGCGGTTCAAAAGGCCGCATCACCTTCCGGGTGCGCAAAAAGATCATCAACGGCGTCGAGATTAACGATCGGCAGATCATCGAGATGTTCGGCCGCCTCGGCTCAACCGACGGCGGTTTCGGCCCCAATCCGATGGCGCAGGTGTTTATCCAGTCCGCGATCCTTTACGTGCCGGATAAATGCGTGGTGAACGAAGGCCAGCTGATCAACGTGGAGTTCGGCGAAATCGGCGGCAGCGATCTCAACGGTTCGAACTACCCGCAAAGCATTCCGGTGCGTTTCCAGTGCGAGGGCGGCAGCTTCGAGGACGGCACGCTGAACATCAAGCTGGCGGTCTCGGGCACGGCCGCTTCCTTCAGCAACGAGGTGTTCAAAACCGACAAGAACGATCTCGGCATCCGGCTAACGCACAACGGCCAGCTGGTCATTCCGAACGAGTTTTACCCGGTGCCGAACATCGGCAACGGCGGCTCCTGGAACCTGGTGGCGGCGCCGTTCGCCAACGGCGGCGCGGAGATCGGCGAAGGGGAATTCAACGCGTCGGCCACCATCGTGGCGGCATTCCAGTAACCGAGGGAGGAACGGAAAATGCGTCTACGCGCTTTAGCGCTGCTCAGCTGCGCGTCCTGGTGGTTTGCCGCCATGCCGGCGGCGGCGAACACCGAGCTTATCGGCGCGCCGGTGCAGTTCCACGGTACCGTGGTGAGCCGGCCGTGCAATATCGAACCGCAGTCCGCCGATCAGCTGGTGGAGATGGGCACGGTGATCGTCAAAACCCTGTATCGCTACGGCCACACCACACCGGTACCGTTCAGCATCAAGCTGACCGACTGCAAGACCACGGTATTCAAATCCGTCAGCGTAACCTTCAGCGGCACCGAAGACGGTGAGCTGCCGGGCAAGCTGGCGATCAACAACGGCGCGAACGGCGCCGCCATCGCCCTGTTCGATCATCAGGGCGCAGACATCGATTTGAATAAGGCCACCAGCGCCGTCGCGCTGCAAAACGGCCCCAACAGCCTGAACTTCACCGCCTACGTGCAAGGGCGGCCCAGCGCGATTCAAAACCAAAGCATTACCGAAGGCGAATTCACGTCCATCGCCAATTTTGTGCTGGCGTACCAATAAGCCCCGCACCGTCCCAGGGAAATCAGGAAAACGACCGGCGCGCGAACGCCGGCGATGGGCCGTCACCGTTTGCTCCGGCGCGGCGCCACGGCTTTTTAAGGAGTCACCCATGCCAGATATTCGCTTCACGCTGTTCGACAGCGATAACTTCTACCAGCAGGGGCTGCGTCTGCTGCTGCAGGACTATCTGCACTCCCTGAACGAATGCCACCGCCGGTACCCGCAGTTCTCGCCGCTGGCGCTGCAGGCGTTGGATAACATCGAAATCGTGTTCCGCACGCCGGAAGAGCGCTGGGGCTGCGCCTGTTGTTATCAAAGCCCTCACGGCGTTCCGCGCCAGCGGCAGCTGACCCTGCTGATCCTCGACGACGCGACCCAGCAACAGGTGAAAAACCTGCCGCCGCTGTTCAGCATCCATCGGCGCGATTCGGCCTACGCCATTCGCCTCAAGCTGCAGATGGCGTTGGAAAAGTTCATCCTGCATCCATGGGTGGCGCTGCACGCCGCCGGCCAGTGGAAATGCCAGGCTTGCCGCATCGCCGCGCTCAGCCACTGCGAGAAAAAGGTGCTGGGTTTGATGAGCAGCGGCATGTCCGCCTGCAGCATCGCCGGCCTGCTGCAGCGCAGCCAGAAAACCATCAGCGCCCATAAGCGTTCGGCGATGCGCAAGCTCAACGTGCGTAAAAACAGCGAGCTGAATAAGGTGCTGCTGAATCAGCGCGGGCTGAGTTGACTGACAACGGACTCGCGAGTGCCGACAGAGTGGTTTACTCTGAATACTCATTTTTGCACTGCACAGCGAGCCGGAATGCATGCCCAGAACAGCCCAAGTCGTTGACGTCCCCGCCCTCGGCGAGATTGACCGCCAAGCGGGGCAGCTAAGCCACCAACTGGCGCAGGCACTGCGCCGGGCCATCCACAAAGGCGATCTGAAAGCGGGCGATCTGCTGCCTTCGACGCGCCGGCTGTCGGCGGCGCTGAATCTGGCGCGCGGCACGGTATTGGAGGCGTTTGCTCAACTGACGGCGGAAGGCTTTCTTGAACCGCAGCCCGGCTCCGGCACCCGGGTCGCCCACTATCAGGCGCCGCGCCGCACGCCACACGCCACGGTGCAAACCGCTCCGGCCACAGCCGTGCCGCTTTCTTCACAGGCGCAGCATCTGGCGCGCTTTGCCGCCCAGGCGCGGGCGCTGCCGTCGGTGCCATTCACCGTGTCGGTCCCGATCGGCGATACCGCGCCCGACGATATCTGGCGGCGGCTCGGCAACCGCATCCGGGCGCGCGGCCCCGGCGCCCCGTCCGGCTATGGCGATCCGTTGGGCGCCCTGCCGCTGCGCGAAGCCATCTGCGATTATGTGCGCCGTTCCCGCTCGGTAAACTGCACGCCGCAGCAAATCCTCATCACCGCCGGCACCCAGCAGGGACTGTATCTGGCCGCGCAGATCCTGTTGGACGCCGGCGACAGCGCCTGGGTCGAGGATCCCGCCTACGCCGGCATCACCGCCCTTTTTAACAGCCTGTTTCGCGATCGGCACATGATCAGGGTGCCCGTCGCCGACGACGGCATCGACGTTGCCGCCGGCGTGCGCCTGGCCGCCGACGCCCGCGCCGCTTTTGTCACGCCGTCGCATCAATATCCGCTGGGCATGCCGATGAGCATGGCGAAAAGAAGCGCCCTGCTGGCCTGGGCCAGAGAACGGCAGGCCTGGATCGTGGAAGACGATTACGACAGCGAGATGCGCTACGCCGGCCACCCGTTCCCTTCGCTGCAAGGGTTGGCGCCCGAGCGGACGCTCTATCTCGGCACCTTCAGCAAGGTGCTGTTCCCTTCGCTGCGATTGGGTTACGCCATCGTGCCGCCGCCGCTGGTCGACGCCTTTTGCGGCGCCCGGATCCTGATGGATCGTCACCCGCCCAGCGCGGATCAACACGTACTGGCCGCCTTTATCGCCGAAGGGTATCTCGACCGGCATATCCGCAAAATGCGCGGCGTCTACGCCGAGAAACGCCGGGTGCTGATCGAGACGATCAACGCGCGCATCCCGGCCGAATTGGGGAGGGTGCAGCCCTGCGATCAGGGCATGCACATGGTGCTGTGGCTGAGGAAAGATCTCGACGACGTGCAGGTCGCCCAGCAGGCCAACGAAGCCGGATTGGCGCTGCGGGCGGTATCGCCGATGTATGCGCCCGGCCACGGTGAGCCGGGTCTGGTGCTGGGGTTGGGCGGTTACGATGACCGCCAGGTGCAGCAGGCGGTAGAACGGCTCGGCGAGGTGATCCGCGCCTGCGCCCGCAACGGGGCCTAGCGAGAAAAGCGCTTGGCGCCGAACACGCAAGCCACCACGCCGGCCATCACGGCGATCATCATCGGCTGGACGGTTTCCTGCAGCAGCCAGCCCGCCAGCGCCAGGCCGAAGAACGGCTGCAGCAGCTGCAATTGCCCGACGGCGGCGATGCCGCCCTGCGCCAGGCCGCGATACCAGAAGATAAAGCCGATCCACATGCTGAACACCGAGACGTAAGCCAGCGACAGCCAGGCGGCGCCGCTGACGACGGGCCAAGCGGCCGGCGCCGCCCACCATGCGGCCGCCAGCGTCCACGGCAACGCCGCCACCAGCGCCCAGGAGATCACCTGCCAGCCGCCGATCCGGCGCGACAGCACCGCGCCTTCGGCATAACCCAAACCGCACAGCAGCACCGCGCCGACCATCAGCGCATCTCCCTGCCAGGCGCCGCCGCTCCCCTGGCTCAGCGCGAACGCCCCCACCAGCGCGGCGCCAATGCCCGAAAAAGCCCAAAAAGCGGGCTTGGGGCGCTCACCGCCGCGCAAGACGCCAAAACCGGCGGTCGCCAGCGGCAGCAGGCCGATATACACCAGCGAATGCGCCGAGGTGGTGTGCTGCAGCGCCAGCGCCGTCAGCAGCGGAAAACCGATGACCACGCCGAGCGCTACAAACAGCAACGGCGGCAAATCGGCCCGAGTCGGCCGCGCCTGGCGAGTGATCCGCAGCGCGCACAGGGCCAGCAAAGCGGCGATCGCCGCCCTGATCGCCGTCAGAAACAGCGGATCGAGCTCCAGCACCGCCACCCGGGTGGCGGGCAACGAGCCGCTGAAGATAATCATGCCGAGGAAACCGTTCATCCAGCCCTGAGCCGAATGCCCGACGGCGGGATGAGCAGGGGTAACAACAAGCGTTTTTTCAGACTGACTGTCCATCATGCGAATGCTCCGCACGCCTGAGGCATACCGAAATCGGCAACCCGCGAGGCGAGGTCATAGTGAAAGAGAACATCGTTCCCCGGCGTCGCTTGCCGGGGCTGCGTTCTATTTTTCAGATAAAGCGGTTCACAGACAGGTCCAGATAGCGAGATTTTCACTGTGCCGGTTGCCAAAGTGCGCCGCTAACGTCAAAGAAGGGCGTTTTTCGGGCTGTCCTTGGCCGTTTGGCGGCATCGCCGGCGGGGTACCATCGACTTTTATGCGTTTTTGCAGAACAGGACAAGGTGCGGCGCCGTGGTGAAACCCTTCTTACGCAGTGGCAGTTTGGATGATGTGCTGGCTTTAGGCGAAAACGGGCAACCGATCTACGCCTGCGCGCAGCAGCTGCGGGAAACCCTGCGTCTTCGCCGACAGCAGCAGGCCGCCGACTGTCTGGCGATCCCCCAGCCGAACGAAAGCGGCACGCGCATCGACTGGTATGCGCCCTTTCCGGGCAAGGTGACCTCCTGGCTGGCGGCAAGCGATGCCCAGCGCGCGCAGGCGGTGCGCCACCTGGAACACTGTCTGGCGACCTTCCGCAGCCTGACCGAACAGACCCGGGCGACCGATCACCCCAGCCACCGCCTGTTCGGCGCGCTGCTGGCCAAAGCGATGCATATTCCCGATCCCAACCACGTCTACCTGGTGGACGATCGGCCGGTGCTGACCTTTTGGGGCTTTATCAAACCGCAGGCGCAGAGCCCGGACGATCCGTTAGCCTGCCTGCGCCCGCTCGAATCGGAAGTGGAAAAACCGGCGCCGATCGCCGCCGCGCCGCGCAAACCGGCCGTTGTCGAACCGGTAAAACCGGCCCCGGCCGCCGAGCCTGAACCGGTGCCCGCCCCGACGGCGCCCGCCGAATCCCCCGCCGTTGTTCGCCCGCGTCGACGCCACGCGCTGTGGCTGTTGCCGGTACTGCTGCTAGGCAGCGCGGCGCTGGCCGCCTGGCTGCACCGCTCACCGCCGCCGCAACCGGCGATGCCGGCTGAGGTGCGCCCTCCGGCACCGCCGGAAAAAACCGCCGCGCCGTTGCCTGAGCTGCGCTTGCCGCTGGCGCATGCCACGCTGATGCCGCCGCCCCCGGCGCCGGTCATCCCACAGCCGGCGGACAAAAATGCGCTGGTGCTGCCGCCCGAGGCGGTGAAGGCCGGCTCCACCCGTTTCCTTAACGGCAAATGGCGCGCCACGGTGGCGCTGAAAGATCCGATCACCGGCAAGCGCCCCAGCCTGCAATACCGCCTGAACGCGGGCAAAGGCAGCGCCGTCATCGCCTACGGCGACGGCGTCACCTGCCGGGTGGCGGTCGAGGCCGGGCTAATGCAGTCCGGCAATCTGGTGATCAACAGCCGCACCAAAGCGCGCTGCAGCGACGGCAGCCGCTACCAGATCCCGGAAATCGTCTGCCGCCAGGGCGAGACCGGGGCCGCGGAATGCACCGGCCGCTACGATGCGGACACCACCTATCCCATGACGTTCAAGCGCGAGAGTAAATGATGCTGGCACCCCTTACGGACTACAAACACGGCATTACGCTGATTCAGGACAGCGGCATTCAGTTTATGGACTTTGCCCTGACCCCGCGGCTGGACGCCGAGTTTCCCGGCAAATTCGTGCGCAAGACCGCCAGCGGCCCGCTGCTGCGCCTGCAATGGGAGGCCGAGAGCGGCAAATATCAGCTGCCGGCCGAGGGCGGGCAAGCCGCCGAAGTGGTGCGGCCGGAGTTCAGCTACCCGCTGCAGCAGTCGCTGCGCCTGCTGGATAAGCTCTGGCTGCCGTTGCCGTTCTTGCGCTATACCGCCTCGGGGATATTTTTGTCAGGCCCGGATAACTGGGCTCGCCTGCAGGTGGTGCAACTGGATGAACCGGATCAGGACGGCAACCTGCTGCGGGTGGTGCTGGCCTTCGATACCCGCGCCGCCGTGCCCGGCCAGGAAGCGCTGGCGCCGGGCGAGAGCGATCTCGGCGCCGATCTGAGCTTCGCGCTGGCGCACCGCAACCACGAGCTGGGCGAGTTCCTCGATCTGACCTGGGTGGACGGCTGGCTGCGCGAGGCGTTCAGCCAGCGCGCCGCCGAGCGGGAACAGCGCGCCGAGGCGGAGATCAACGCCGGGCTGAAAACCTTCGAGTATCAGGCGCACTACCTCAACCTATTGCACATGCTCGGCCATCAGCTGACGGTGCCGCAGATAAAAATGGCGGCGGCGACGCTGCAACAGCCGGCGATCGACGTCGATCTGGTGCTGGACGTCGGCAATTCTCACACCTGCGGCGTGCTGGTCGAAGACCATCCGGAAGAGAGCAACGGCCTGAAGCAAACCTATGAGCTGCAGCTGCGCTCGCTGTCCGAACCGCATCACGTCTACAACGAACTGTTCGAGAGCCGGGTGGAGTTTTCTCGGGCCGCGTTCGGCAAGCCGCATCTGTCCTTCCAGAGCGGACGCGACGACGCCTTCCAATGGCCGTCCATCACCCGCGTCGGCCGTGAAGCCGCGCAATTGGCGCAGCGACGCGAAGGGCATGAAGGCACCACCGGCATCTCCAGCCCGCGCCGCTATCTGTGGGACGAAGAGCGTTATGCGCCCGGCTGGCGCTTCAACGAGCGTCACGAGCCGATGGCCGCCGCCGCGCCGTTGACCACCTTGATCAACGACGAGGGCGTGCCGCTGTCCGCCCTGCCGACGGCCGAACGGCTGCCGGTGTTCGCCGCCCATTACAGCCGCAGCGCGGTGATGAGCCTGATGCTGAGCGAGCTGTTGGCGCAGGCGCTGATGCAGATCAACAGCATCGCCCAGCGCAGCCGCATGCCGAACGCCGCCGCCCCGCGCCGTTTACGCGCCATCATCCTGACGCTGCCGTCGGCGATGCCGAAGCCGGAGCGCGAGATCTTCCGCCGCCGCATGCAGGAAGCGATCGGGCTGGTGTGGAAAGCCCTCGGCTGGCACCCGCAGGATGCGCCGTTCGACGGCGCGCACACTCGCTTCCCGGCGCCGCAGGTGCAGATCGAGTGGGACGAAGCCACCTGCGGCCAGATGGTCTATCTGTACAACGAAACCCAGGTGAACTTCGCCGGCCGCACCGACGCCTTCTTCGCCGCCATGGCTCGGCCCGATCGGCCGCTGACGCCGGGTGAACAGCCCGGCAAGACGCTGCGCATCGCCTCCATCGACATCGGCGGCGGCACCACCGATCTGGCGATCACGCACTACTCGCTCGATGACGGCGTAGGCAACAACATCAAAATCAACCCGCGCCTGCTGTTCCGCGAGGGCTTTAAGGTCGCCGGCGACGATATCTTGCTGGACATCATCCAGCAGTTTGTCTTGCCCGCCGTGCAACAGGCGTTCGAGGCCGCCGGCGTGAGCGCCGCTGCGGCGCTGATGGACAAACTGTTCGGCAACGAAGGGCGCATGGACGGGCTTTCCACCCTGCGTCAACAGGCCGCGCTGCAGATCTTCATGCCCGCCGGACGCGCGCTGCTCGCCGCCTATGAGCAGTACGATCCGCTGGACAGCCGCGCGGAAATCGCCGCCGGCCTCGGCGATCTGCTGCCGCAGCGGCCGACGCCGCAGGTGCTGGCGTTTATCAACGGCGAAGTGCAGCGCGAAGCCGACAGCGACGCCTTCGATATCCTGCACACCCCGCTGGTGATCCGTCTGGCCGACCTGCACGCCGCTTTCTTGTCCGATCGCATCGGCATCGGCCGCTGTCTGCGCCTGCTGGCCGAAGTGGTGGCGCTGTACACCTGCGACGTGTTGCTGCTGACCGGCCGCCCGGCGCGCTTCCCCGGCGTGCAGGCGCTGCTGCGCCATCTGCAGCCGCTGCCCGCCAGCCGCATTCTGCCGCTCGAGGGCTACCACACCCGCAGCTGGTACCCATTCAACAAACGCGGCCGCATCGACAACCCGAAATCCACCGCTGCCGTGGGCGCCATGCTGTGCCTGCTGGCGATCGATCTGCGGCTGGAGAGCTTTTACTTCAACGTCGGCGATTTCCAGCCCTACTCCACCATTCGCTATCTGGGCATGCTGGACGGCAACAACATGCTGGCGGACGATAACGTCTATTACCGCGACATCGATCTGGATCGCGCCGATTTCGCGCTCGATCCCGCCGGCAGCTTCCAGCTGCGCGGCCCGCTGCGTCTGGGCTTCCGCCAGCTGGACAACGAACGCTGGCCGGCCTCGCCGCTCTATACGCTGACCATCAATGACGCCCAGCTGGCGCGCAAGCTGGCCGGCGACGCGGTGATCGGCCTGCGGCTGGCCATCACCGCCAGCGCCGAGCAGGGCGCCGAGAGCGTCAAGATCGCCCAGGCGCTGCTGGCCGACGGCAGCCCCGTCCCGGCGCACCACCTGCAACTGAAACTCAATACCCTGGCTGCCAGCGCCTCCGGTGCGACCCACTACTGGATAGACAGCGGGAGCATTTACCCACGATGAACACGCAAACCCTCGCCCCAGCGGCTCCGAATAACGCGCTCAGCGCCGGCATTTTGCAGGCGATCGACTGGGTGGACGCCGCACGCCGTCACTCCGCCCGCCTGGAGCGGGAAGCCGATCGGCTGATACAGCGTTTGCGGCGTTGCCATAACCGCGCCGCACTGTTGGAAAACACACGGCCTGCGCAGGTCGCCATCGGTTTATATGGCCACAACGCCGCCGCCAAAGCCCATCTGTTGGCGGCGCTGGCGCCCGGCGCGAAACGCTTCGACGCGGACCTTTCGCTCGCGGTGCGCTACTGCACGGCGGCCGAGGCGGGGCCCGCCGATTATCCGATCGCCCTCGCCTTGCTCGATGAAGCGCAGTGGTTGGCCATGACGATTGACGCCGCCGCGATGAGCGGCTTCCGCACGGACTGGGACGCCCGCGCCATCGCCGACCACCTGCAAGCGCTGACGCGCCACCGACAGGCGATCGCCATCGATGGCCTCGACGGCAATGCCGTACTGGCGCTGTGGGACAGCCTGCGCCGCCACGGCGACAAAGAGCAATCCACGCTCGACAGGCACTTCTGGCCGCAGGCGGTGACGCTGGCGCCGCAGTTGAGCATCGATGACCGCGCGCGCCTGTTTGCGCCGCTGTGGGGAGAGGAAGCGACGCTGACGGCGCGTTACCGCCAGCTGGCGCACGCGTTGCAGGCGCTCGACGGCAGCAAACGGGTTAATGCCCCGCGCCGTGCGTTGGCGCTGCTGACCGCAAGCGCCGCACCGGAAAACGCCACGATCGCCGTCATGACCGAAAACGGCGATCAACGGGAGATCGCACTGAGCGATCTGGCCTGGCTGACCGCAGAAGTGACCACCCTGCTGCCGCAGACGACGCAGGCAGGCTTGCCCGCCGACGTGGCGCTGATCGACCTGCCCGGCAGCCGCATCTGTCCGCAGGCAGAGCCGGCGCAGCGTCTGCAGCAGGCGAAGCGCGCCCATTTACTGGCCCGTTGCGCCGACGGCCTGCACGCCAGCCTGCTGCTGGTGACCGATGCCGCCGCCACGCCGCAGGACGCCGCGCGCGTCGGCCAGGCGCTCGCCGATTGGGTCAACCACACCCAGGGGGAAACCCCGGCGCTGCGCCAGCGCCGCAAGCCCGGTTTAATCTGGGCAATCACGCCGTTCGATCTGCGTCAGGAAGGCAAAGCGCGGCCCGACGATGCCGTCCAGCGTCAGGTCGGCGAGCCCGGCGACAGCTGGGCCACGCTGCTGGCGCTGGATGAACAGGACTGCCGCCGGATGGTGAACTACCTGGCTGCACAGGCGCGCCCGGCCCACAAACAAGCGCGCTTGCTCGAACAGCGTGAAGAGTTGCAGCGCGAACTGACGGAAAGCCTGCTCGGCAACTGGCTCTCCGTCGCCGATCCGCACGCGGCGCAGCAACGCGCCCAGCAGCTGTTGCGCGCGTTGCAGGCGCAGGCCGGCCGCCACGGCGAACTGCTGGAACGGTTGCTGCCCCAGCGCGATACGCTGCGCCAGCTTTATCAGCAACAGCAGCATACGACGCCGTCCCAGACGACGCCGACTTCGCCGTTTGGGCTGGATATCGATCTGTTCGGTGCGCAAGACCCTGCGGCGCCCGGCGAGCAGCCCGCATCGCCTTTCGCCGCGCGGATCTTCGCCGACTGGGTCAACCATCTGCGCGCGCTGCCTGACAGCCGCCGGTTGCTGGATCTGCTCGGCGTCGACAGGCCGCACCTCGAACTGCTGGTCGATGCGCTGATCGGCGCCGCCTGCCGCCTGCGGCTCGACGACGAACTGGAGCGCACGCTGTGCGCCGGGAGCTTGCCGGAACAGGGTGAAGATCGGCAGATCAGCCAGGCGCTGGCGCTACTGGGCGACTTCGTCGCCTGGCTCGGCTTCCAGCGGCGCGACGCGGCCACACGCCCCGAGAGCCGCGTCAATCCCGGCCAGCCGATCTTTACCCCGCCGCCGCAGCCGGCGGTGGACTGGAGTGGCCAGCAGCGGCTAACCCGGCTGGCGCCGACGCCGACCAAAAATACCGCGTTTTATATCTATGACTGGCTGATCGGCCTGCAAACCCTGCTGGCGGAGAATGCCGCGCAGGCGCAGCCCGCGCTGGCAGACGAGCAGCGCGCCGAACTGGCGGCGATCGTCGCGGCCCTGCGCGCTGCGCCGTAGTGGGCGCCATCCGGGCCGGACGCCGCCGCGCGATCAGTGGCAGGCCGGCCCGGCCGACATCACTTCGCGAAAGTGGGTGACCAGCGGGCGCAGGTTGGCCTTGTGCCACACTGCCCACAGCTGCGTGGTGTATTGCATCCAGGGCAGCTCGCGCAGCACCACGCCCTGCGGCGCGTTATGCCGCAGGCTGTGCTGGATCAGCGTCATCCCCAACCCGGCGGCGACCAGCCCCAGCGCCGTCAGCGGCTCGCCCGCTTCCAGCCGAATATCCGGATCGAACCCGGCCTTCACGCAGGCCGCCACGAAATCGTCGCGCGAATGGGCATCCTCTTTGTGGATCACCGAGATCCAGGCCTGATCGGTGAGATCCGCCGGCTGCAGCGTTTCACTGTCCGCCAGCGGATGCGTCTGCGGCAGGGCCAGCAACATGCGATCGTCCAACACCTGCGTATAGTCCAAATCCTGATCGTCGCGATCCGGCGCCGTATTGACCAGCGCCACGTCCAGGCTACGCTGCCGCAGCCCTTCCAACTGCATGGAAGAAGGCTGGCTGTAAAGCACGATGTGCACATCCGGCCGGGACACCCGCAGCGACCGCAAGGCGTTCGACAAGACGCCGGAGTGCATCGCATTTTCGATATAGCCGATGCACAGCCCGCCGTCTTCACCCCGCCCCAGGCGGCGTCCGAGCGATTCGAGCCGGTTGGCGTGCGTCAACAGCGCGCGGGTTTCGGCCAGAAACGTCTGGCCGTCGGCGGTCAGGCGAATGCGCTGCTGATTGCGCTCAAACAGCATCAATCCGAGACGTTCCTCAAGCTGGGAAATCTGCCGGCTCAGCGGCGACTGGGAAATGTGCAGCCGTTCGGCAGCGCGGCCGACGTGCTCCTCTTCCGCCACCGCGACGAAGTATTTCAACTGACGTAAATCGATCATGTGAGACCTCAAAGGACTTAACTTAGACAAATTATGTCCTATCAAGTCACAACTTGCCACGCTATCTTTAGCCTCGTGACGGGGCAGACGCACTGTGCGCCCCCCAATTTCCCTGAAAAGATAACGTATTGAGGACCTGACATGAGCATCAGAAATATTTTACCCGGCAAGATCGGTTTGGGCGGCGCACCGCTCGGCAATATGTTCCGCAACATCCCGCAAGACGACGTGCAAGCCACCGTCAGCGGCGCCTGGGATCTGGGCATCCGCTACTTCGACACCGCGCCGCTCTACGGTTCCGGCCTGTCGGAAATCCGCATGGGTGAAGTGCTGTCGCACTACCCACGCGACGAGTATGTGCTGAGCACCAAAGTGGGCCGCATCATGCTGGACGAAGAAGAAGACACTTCCGCCCGCGATCTGGGCGAGAAAGGCGGTTTGTTCGAACACGGCTTGAAGAACAAAATAGTCAACGACTACTCCGCCGACGCCACGCTGCGTTCCATCGAAGACAGCCTGAAGCGCCTGAAAACCGACCGCCTGGATATCGTCTGGATCCACGATCCGGCCCAGGATTTTTACGGCGACAACTGGATTGAACAGTTCAACATCGCCCGCACCGGCGCTTTCCGCGCGCTGACCCGTCTGCGTGAAGAAGGGGTGATCAAGGCCTGGGGCCTCGGCGTCAACCGCGTCGAGCCTTGCGAACTGGCGCTGGGCCTGAGCGAAACGCAGCCGGACGCCTTCCTGCTGGCCGGCCGTTACAGCCTGCTGGATCATGAACGCGCGCTGCAACGTTTGATGCCGGAAGCCCTGGCGAGCAACGTCGACATTGTCGTCGGCGGCCCTTACAACTCCGGCGTGCTGGCCGGTGGCGAGCACTACGAATACCAGAAAGCATCCCCGGCGGTGCTGGCGAAAGTGGCGCAAATCAAAGCGATCGCCGCTCGCTTCCAGGTCGACGTCAAAGCCGCCGCGCTGCAGTTCTCGCTGGCTAACCCGGCGGTCGCCGCCGTGATCCCCGGTTCGAGCCGCCCTGGCCGCATGGCCGAAGATCTGGCTGCGCTGGACGCCGTTATCCCGGCTGAATTCTGGGCCGAAATGCGCCGTCAGAAACTGGTGGCCGACAACGCGCCGCTGCCGATTCGTTAAGTTTTATGGGGCCGCATGGCCCCATTCACCCCATTAACTCGATGAGATACATGATGAAACTGGATCTTTCAGGCAAAGTCGCCGTCGTCAGCGGCTCCACCTCCGGCATCGGCCTCGGCATCGCGCGCGGGCTCGCCAAAACGGGCGCCACCGTGGTGATCGTCGGCCGTCAGAAAGCCGGGGTCGATAACGCCATCGCCGACATCAGCGCCAACGTGCCCGGCGCGCAGGTGCGCGGCGTGGTCGCCGATCTCGGGACGGAACACGGGGCTGCAACCCTGTTCGCCGCGGAACCGAGAGCCGACGTGCTGATCAACAACCTGGGCATTTTCAACGATAACGACTTCTTTACCGTGCCCGACAGCGAGTGGATGCACTTCTATAACGTCAACGTCCTCTCGGGCGTGCGGCTGGCGCGCCACTATGCGCAGAGCATGACCGAGCAGGGTTGGGGACGCATTATTTTCGTGTCGTCCGAATCCGGCGTCGCCATCCCGGCGGACATGATCAACTACGGCGTCACCAAAAGCGCCAACCTGGCGGTGTCTCACGGCCTGGCGAAACGCCTCGCCGGCACCGGCGTGACGGTCAACGCCATCCTGCCGGGGCCAACCTTTACCGAAGGCCTGCAAGACATGCTGGCGGATGCGGCGGCCAAATCCGGGCGCAGTGCACGCGATCAGGCCGACGAGTTCGTTAAAACCGAACGTCCAAGCTCCATCATTCAGCGCGCGGCGGACGTTGATGAAGTGGCCAACCTGGCCGTTTACCTCGCGTCTCCGCTGTCTTCGGCCACCACCGGCGCGGCGCTGCGCGTCGACGGTGGCGTCGTAGATACGCTAGCAATGTAACCCTGTACCCGAAACCGATATTAAGAGAGAAAGAAAATGGCTACTACATCCGTCTCAATGGACATCCCGGCATCCGCCGACACCGTATGGCAACTGATCGGCGGCTTCGACGCCCTGCCTGACTGGCTGCCGTTCATTCCGAAAAGCGTCATTTCGCAAGGCGGCCGCGTGCGCACTTTGACCACCGCCGACGGCGGCACCGTCATCGAGCGGCTGGAAGCGTTCGATAACCGTCAACGCAGCTACAGCTACTCCATCATGCAGGCGCCGTTCCCGGTGGTGAATTACCTGTCCACCCTGTCAGTGCACGCCACCGACGACGCCAACGTGGCGCGCGTGGAATGGTCGGGCAGCTTCACGCCGGTCAACATCAGCGACGACGAGGCCATCGCCCTGTTCAGCGGCATCTACCAGGGCGGCCTGGATGCGCTGAGCGGTAACTTCCCTCGTTAACGCTTGAACACTCAAGCCCCACGGCCGATGGCTGCACCCATCGGCCGTTTTTTTTTGGTTTGGCCGCGCGAAGCGGCAACGCCGCGAAACAGGATAAATCCGCCATCGCCGCTTATGCTGTAAAGGAGATGTTCATTTAAGGAGATGACCGTGCGCCCTTTCAACCTGCAACAGTTGGATCATGTGGTTCTGCGCGTGCGCGATATGCAGAACAGCCTGCGTTTTTATACCCAGATCGTCGGCTGTGATATCGCCAAACAGCGACCGGATTTGGGGCTGGTGCACCTGCGCGCCGGCGCCTCCATGATCGATCTGGTGGACGTCAACGGCATGCTAGGAAGAAAAGGCGGCATGCCGCCCGATGCCAGACAGCAGAACGTCGATCACTTTTGCCTGCGCATCGATCCGTTCAACGAAGACGCGTTGCTGACCTACCTGCGATCGCAGGGGATCGACGCTGATCCCGCCGAATCGCGCTACGGCGCGGAAGGCGACGGGCCGTCCATCTATTTCAGCGATCCGGACGGCAATCGCGTGGAATTGAAAGGGCCGGCGCTCGATTAACCGCTTTGGTTACCTTCGATAGCAGACAGCCGTTGGCGATCCGTCACCCGCAGTGATTTGTTTTTAAACTGAATGATGCCTTCCGCCGCGAGCTGCGCCAACGCGCGGCTTAGCTGTCTGACGGAGATGCCCAATCTCGCCGCCAACGCCTCCCGGTTTTCCAGCTCAATCAATTCCCCTTCGCTCTTTATCTTGAATAATAAAAATTTTCGCAGTTTATATTCCGCCGTCAAAACGCCGTTCGCATGCAGCAAGGAGGAATGCAGCAGCTTATTGCTCAATTGCCGGCAGATAAAGGTGAGAAACGCCGGGTCGCTCAGGGCGTGATTGTTGATGACCTCTATCGGTGCCGCGAGAAGCAGCGCGTCGGTCACCGCCTGCACGGTGCTGAACAGCGTGCGCTGCGCCTGGGAGAACAGCTCCAGATCGCCAATTACCGAGAAATCCGTTTCGAAGGAAAAGACAATGTGCGCACCATTCACATCAAAATTCTCAACCTGCAATTTTCCCTGCACGAGAAAAAACAGGTGGGTCAAACGATCGCTTTGCGTCACCAGGTATTCGCCGGCTTCGACGCTCACCAGGCGCAGTGCGGCGAGCAGCGTGGGCGAAAGCGCCGTTTGCATATCGTGAACCTCAATGAACGCTTCTTTTAGCTTGCTGTCACCGACCGTTTTCAAGGCGATTCACTCCCAAGGCTCATCCTTAAACGTCTTGCCTCCTCGCTTTCGACTGCGTTCAGCATAGCCGACGCGCTTCAGAACGAAAAAGGACATCTGACCTTTTTTGCCTTGGGCCGCCTGGGTATTTTCTCCGTACCCCCTACGAGGAGATTGCCATGCGACACATTCTGATAGACACCGATACCGCTTCCGACGATGCCGTTGCGCTGCTGATGGCGTTGCGCGAACCTGGCGTGAAAGTGGAAGCGATCACCGCGGTCGCCGGAAACTGCCCGCTAGAACACTGCGTCAAAAATGCGCTCATTTGCGTGGAAAAAGCGGGAACCTATGCTCCTCCGGTTTACGCCGGCATGGCGAAACCACTGTTTCGCACGCGCTATCACTCGCACCATATTCACGGTGAAGACGGCATGGGCGACATGGCCTTGCCGACCCCACGCTTGGCCGTAGAACCCGTTCATGCCGTGGACGCCATCATCGACTGCGCCGCACGGCTCAAGGGCGAGCTGGAAATCGTCACCCTGGGGCCGCTGACCAATCTCGCGATGGCGGTGCTGAAAGCGCCCGCGCTGGCCGAAAAGGTGAAGCGCGTGTATGTCATGGGCGGTTCCGGACTGACGCCCGGCAATATCACCCCGCTGGCCGAATTTAATTTTTACGCCGACGCCGAGGCTGCGCATCTGGTGCTCACTGCCGGGCTGCCGCTCACTCTCGTCGGCTGGGAGATCGGCATGGGGGAAGCCTTTATCGACGAACGCGATATAGAACGATTGAATAACCTCGGCGAACTGGGACGCTTTGCCGTGCGCTGCAATCGCGCGCTGATGGCGTTCAACGCACGGCGCACCGAACGCAAAGGGTTTGATTTGCCCGATCCGACCACCATGGCGGTGGCGCTCTATCCGGATATCGTCGAGACCAGTCTGGAAGCGTATTCATGGGTAGAATATAAAAGTGAGAGGTCTTACGGCCATTACGTCATCGATTCCACTCAGCTTACCGGCGAACCGGCCAATGCGCGCGTGATTACCCGCATTAAGCCCGGCCTGTTTAAAGAAAAACTGTTCTCGTTGTTATCTCAGCCGTTAATGAAATAAGTGACCCGCATGAAATTCGATCCAAGAAAATTGAAGAAAGTGGAATTACACGTCCATTTGGATACCTGTTTAAGCTACCACTATTTAAAAAAGGTCGACCCGCAAATAACCAGAACGGCATTTAATCGGCAATTTGTCGCGCCGAAACGATGCGCCGATCTGGGGGACTTTCTAAGCAAGATAGCGCCGCAAATAGATCTATTGCAGACAAGCCAGGCGATAACGCTGGCCGTCGAGGACTTATTCGCGCAGTTGGCGGCGGATAATGTCATCTATGCCGAGCTGCGCTTCGCGCCGCTGCTGCATACCCGGCTGGGGTTAAGCGGTGAAGCGGTGGTCGAGACGGTGCTGGCGGCCATGCATAACGCCTCGCGGGCTTACGGCATCGCCGCCGGGCTGATCCTATGCACGCTGCGGCATTTCGACGCGGCCGCCAGCCTGCAAACGGCGAAGCTGGTTATCGATTATCAGGGAAGCGGCGTGGTGGCGCTGGATTTGGCCGCCGATGAAGCGCGTTACCCGCTGACCCACCATGTGGCGGCCTTTCGCGCCGTGCGTGCCGCCGGCGGCAACGTCATCGCCCACGCCGGCGAGGCGAAGGGCCCCGACAGCGTGCGGGAGACGCTAGATAGGCTGCAGGTGTCACGCATCGGCCACGGCGTCAGAAGCATCGAGGACCCTGCGCTCGTCGAGCGCCTGGTAGCCACCGGCGTCCTGCTCGAGATATGCCCCAGCTGCAATCTCACCTGCAATTTGTTCGACAGCATCGACGATCATCCGATAGATCGGCTGAAAAAGTGGGGGGTGCGGCTAAACGTGAATACCGATGCGCGCACCGTCGTCGATACCACGCTGAACAAGGAGTACCAGCTGTTGCATGACGCCTTCGGCTGGCAGGATGACGATTTTAACCGCAGCAACCGACAGGCGCTGGAGGCGAGTTTTCTCGACGGCGATACTAAAATTAAATTAATGAGTCAGCTCAATGCCGGGTCGATGTGACCCGGCGCGTTTCAAGGCCAAGCGGCGTTTTACCGCCCCTGCGCCGCCAGCGCCTGGGCGCAGGCCCAGGCCGAACTCCAGGCCCACTGGAAGTTGTAACCGCCCAGCCACCCGGTCACGTCCACCACTTCGCCGATAAAATAGAGCCCCGGCGCCTTGTGGGCTTCCATCGTCTTGGAAGAAAGTTCGTTGGTGTCGACGCCGCCGAGCGTCACCTCCGCCGTGCGATAACCCTCGGTGCCGTTCGGCTGCACGCGCCAGTTCTGCAACAGATCCACCAGCGCCGCCTGTTGCGGCGCATTCAGCTGCTTCAGCGTCGCCTCCGGCAGTTGTCCCAGGGTCTGCAAGCATTCCACCAGCCGCTTCGGCAAGTGCAGCGCCAGGGTGTTTTTCAGGCTTTGGTTCGGGTGCTGCAGGCGCTGTTCATCAAGGAAGCCCGCCAGATCAAGCTCAGGAAGTAAGTTAATGCTCACATACTCACCCGGTTGCCAGTAGCTGGACAGCTGCAATACCGCCGGGCCGGACAGGCCGCGATGGGTGAACAGGATGCTTTCACGGAAGCTGACGCCGTTCTCGGCGGTGATCACCGCCGGCACCGACACGCCGGACAGCGTTTGCACATGCTCCAGCAGCGGCTTATGCAGGGTAAACGGCACCAGCCCGGCGCGCGTCGGCAGCACCCTGAGGCCGAACTGCTCCGCCAGCTTGTAACCGAACGGCGAGGCGCCCAGCCCCGGCATGGATAATCCGCCGCTGGCCACCACAAGTAAGCGAGCACTTACTTTTTCGCCATTCAGCGCCAGCTGGTAGCCGTTCTCGGTTTTCTCCACGCCCAGCACTTCGCTGCGCAGGCGCATCGTCACCTGGCCCAGCTCGCACTCTTTGACCAGCAGATCCACCACCTGCTGCGCCGAATCGTCGCAGAACAGCTGCCCCAGCGTTTTTTCATGGTAGGCGATGCCGTAACGGTTGATCAGATCGATGAAGTCCCACTGGGTGTAGCGCGCCAGCGCCGACTTGCAAAAATGCGGGTTGTTCGACAGATAGGCCGCCGGTTCGGCGTACATGTTGGTGAAGTTGCAGCGCCCGCCGCCGGACATCAGGATCTTGCGGCCCGGTTTTTTGCCGTTGTCGAGCAGCAACACGCGGCAACCGAGTTGCCCCGCCTGCGCGGCGCAAAACATGCCGGCGGCGCCCGCCCCAATCACTACGACATCAAACTGTTCCACCTGAGCCTCACTTATCAAAACCACAATCGCGACAAAAGAGCGCCATATTACGCCGTTTCGCCGCCGGTCACCGCCAAATTCACGGCGGCAGATTGTAAAGCCCCCGCGCCGCCAACGCCATAGTAAGAAAATATTACAGAGGTCAGAGCAGATTAACGCGTTGATATTCCATATTTTTGTTATAGACACACCACCATTTCGTCATGTCCAAATCAAAAAAACGTCATATTTTCCTTTTCCCCGGCACCGGTTGTCACTGATAATGCGCGGCGTTCATGTCCACAAACTGGCGTAACGCTTATGCTGCATTTGTTCGCTGGCCTGGATTTCCATACCGGCCTGATGTTAATTCTCGCATTGTTGTTCGTGTTGTTTTATGAAGCCATCAACGGTTTTCATGATACGGCCAATGCGGTCGCTACAGTTATTTATACCCGCGCCATGCGCTCGCAACTTGCGGTCGTGATGGCAGGTTTGTTCAACTTTCTTGGCGTAATGCTCGGCGGTTTGAGTGTTGCTTACGCCATCGTCCACTTGTTGCCTACCGATCTGTTGTTGAACGTCAGTTCAGCACACGGATTAGCCATGGTCTTCTCCATGCTGTTGGCGGCAATCATCTGGAACCTCGGCACCTGGTATTTCGGTCTGCCGGCGTCCAGTTCCCATACGCTGATAGGCGCAATCATCGGTGTCGGTTTAACCAACGCCCTGATGACCCACACTTCGGTCGTGGATGCGCTTAACGTCCCGAAAATGATTGGCATTTTCCTTTCTCTGCTGTTCTCGCCGCTGGTCGGCATGATGGTGGCGGGAGTGATGGTGTTCGCCTTGCGCCGCTATTGGAGTGGCACCAAGAAACGCCAGCGTATCCACATGACCCCAGCGGAACGTGAAAAGGTCGACGGCAAACGCAAGCCGCCGTTCTGGACCCGTATCGCGCTGATCCTGTCGGCGATTGGCGTCAGCTTCTCGCACGGCGCCAACGACGGTCAGAAAGGCATCGGCCTTATCATGCTGGTGCTGATCGGCGTTGCCCCGGCCGGCTTCGTGGTCAATATGAATGCAACCGGTTATGACATCACCCGTACGCGTGACGCCGTGACCCACCTGCAGCAATATTACCAGCAGCACGGCGACGCGCTGTCGCATGCGGTGTCGTTGACGCCGCTGGTGCCAAGCCCGGATGACGAAGCCACGCCTGGCAAACCGGCCGAGTTCCACTGCGACAGTTCGCGCGCCATGCCAGCGATCGAGCTGGCTCAGGGCATGCTGACCAACCTGCAAAGCTACGATCAGTTGACGGTTGAGCAGCGCAGCCATTTGCGCCGCCTGCTGATGTGCGTGACCGACACGGCGGATAAAGTCGCCAAGCTGCCGGAAACCTCATCCGCCGACCAGCGCTTCCTGAAGAACCTGCGTCAGGATCTGCTGCAGACCGTCGAGTACGCGCCGATGTGGATCATCGTCGCCGTCGCGCTGGCGCTGTCGCTCGGCACCATGGTGGGCTGGAAACGCGTAGCCACCACCATCGGCGAGAAGATCGGCAAGAAAGGCATGACCTACGCCCAGGGTGTATCGGCCCAGATGACCGCGGCGCTGTCGATCGGCGTGGCGAGTTATACCGGCATGCCGGTCTCCACCACCCACGTTCTCTCTTCGGCGGTTGCCGGGACGATGATCGTGGACGGCGGCGGCGTGCAGAGCAAAACCGTGAAGAACATCCTGTTGGCCTGGGTGCTCACCCTGCCAATCTCGATTCTGCTTTCCGGTGCGCTGTATTGGGTCGCGTTGAAGCTGATCTAAGCGACAAGCATCATGAGGAAGGCGGCCGCATGGCCGCCTTTTTTTTGCCTGCATCAAGGGAAACAGAAAGGCATTAATACCAAATCATCATCGCTATCAGGCAGATGACCACCAGGCCGCACAGGGCCGAAGTCAGCATAAACTGCCCGCGCACCCGCTCGCAGCGGCGAATAAACTCCGGATCGTGGTGCTCGACATAGCGCTGCGCGAAGATATAACGCACCAGCCTCAGCTGCTTGCTGGGTTGGCCGTGGGCGGTAAAGAAGCCGCCGCCGTCGACATATTGGTACAGCAGCGGGTCACAGCCGCGCAATACCACCAGCAGCGCGCGCAGAGAAGAGTAATACCGCACCATGTTAACCACACACACCACACACAAGGCCCAAAACAGCGCGACGGTACTGATCATGATTGCCCCCTCAAGGCGTTGTTATCCGCGGCCATCCGCCGGGTCCAACCGCCCTACCTCATTACCCGATACTCTGCTGGAGCTTACCGCTCTCATCCCCTTTTTTGCCTGCACGGGCCACGCCCATAACCCACCGCCTCCGAAGACGTTGCCGCACCGCACGATGAGATTTGCACGGCATGGTTCTACTCAGAGGAGAAATGATGAGGCCCACATCCATCATTGTAGGTTAATGAAACGCAAACTGGCCTGAGCAGTGGATAAAATTTACCGCCCTGTGCCGAAAAGTCACCTGCCGGGGCGTTATAAGCGATAACCGCCCGTTTTCGATTAGGCTGTTTTTATGGATAGTCTATCCCGCGCCACGCCGCTGATCTTTCCTCCCAGGCTGGCTAGACTCAGGTTTCCGTTACGCTTATCCAAGGAAACTGTTATGGCAAACCATTCAATCAAGGGAAAAACCGTCCTGATCGCCGGCGGCGCCAAGAACCTCGGCGGGCTGATCGCGCGCGATTTGGCTGAGCAAGGCGCCAAAGCGGTGGTGATCCACTACAACAGCGCCGCCTCCAAAACCGAGGCGGAGAAAACCGTCGCCGCCATTCAGGCCGCCGGGGCGCAAGGCGTCGCGCTGCAGGCCGATCTGACCACCGCAGGCGCGGTCGAGAAGCTGTTCGCCGATGCTGTCGCCGCCGTCGGCAAGCCGGATATCGCCATCAATACCGTCGGCAAGGTGCTGAAAAAGCCGCTGATCGACATCAGCGAAGCCGAGTACGACGAGATGACCGCGGTCAACGCCAAAACCGCGTTCTTCTTCCTGAAAGAAGCGGGTAAGCACCTTAACGACAACGGCAAAATCTGCACGCTGGTCACCTCGCTGCTCGGCGCCTTCACGCCGTTCTACGCCGCTTACGCCGGCACCAAAGCGCCGGTGGAGCACTTCACCCGCGCCGCCGCCAAGGAGTTCGGCGAGCGCGGCATCTCCGTGACGGCGGTCGGCCCCGGCCCGATGGATACCCCGTTCTTCTACCCGGCGGAAGGCGCGGACGCCGTGGCCTACCACAAGACGGCGGCGGCGCTGTCGCCATTCAGCCAAACCGGCCTGACCGATATCGAAGACGTGGTGCCGTTCATCCGTCATCTGGTCAGCGACGGCTGGTGGGTAACCGGCCAAACCATCCTGATCAACGGCGGCTACACCACCAAATAAACCCGGCGGGGGCACCGCACCTGCTCGCGCGCAACCGCGCCATGCGGCTACACTCTCTGTCAGAAACGGCGCCAAGGAACAGCAGGTCAACGAGATGGACAGATTCAATCAATACCGCGTATTCGTGCAGGTGGCGGAGATGGGCAGCTTTATCCGGGCGGCCCATGCTCTGGAGGTGCCGCGCGCCTCGGTGTCCGCCGCCGTTCAGCAACTGGAAACGCAGCTGGGCGTGCGCCTGCTGCACCGCACCACACGGCAAGTGCGGCTGACCGCCGACGGCGAACAGCTGCTCGAACGGCTGCGCCCGCTGCTGGCCGAGGTGGAAGATATCGATCAGTCGTTTCAGGCCAGCCAACGGCAGGCCTCCGGGCGGCTCAGCGTCGATGTGCCGAGCCGCATCGCCCGTCGGCTGATCGCGCCGGCGCTGCCCAGCCTGCTGCGGCGCCACCCTCATCTGCAGCTGGTGCTCGGCTCCGCCGATCGCGCCATCGATCTGGTGCAGGAAGGGGTCGACTGCGCGGTGCGCGTCGGCGATCTGCACGACAGCAGCCTGGTGATGCGCCCACTCGGCCATATCGCGCTGATCAACTGCGCCAGCCCCGCCTACCTGAGCGAATTCGGCCATCCTCTTCATCCCGCCGATCTCGCCGAGGGGCACTGGAGCATCGGCTACGCCTCGCCCAGAACCGGCCGCGAATCCCCCTGGGAATACCTGACCGGCGACGGCCACACCCAGCGGCTCGACTTGCCCAGCCGGGTGGTGGTCAACAACGCCGAAAGCTATATCGCCTGCTGCCGCGCCGGGCTGGGATTGATGCAAATCCCGCGCTACGACGTGCAACATCTGCTCGACGCCGGTGAACTGGTGGAAGTCCTGCCCGGTTACCGCGCCGCCTCCATGCCGATCGCCCTGATCTACCCCCATCGCCGCCAGCGTTCCCGCCGTTTGGCGGTGTTTCATGAGTGGTTTGAAAGCCTGCTGCAACCGCATCTGGAGCGCTGATTGCACATTTAGCGCTATACTTTGTTTAATAACGCTTATAATTCAAGCGGTCAGACCGTTAAAACCCGCATAACCCTTAGGCTTTTTCGCCGCGCGGGTGTACAACGAAAGGTATCGTGCGCAGAGATTTTCGATGCGGCGCAGTGTGATCGCCCCAACATATCATTGCGTTATCCGAATGATACTATGGAACCAAAAGCGCCAGGCGGGTACACGGAACGCCTGCTAACCCTTTTTAATCGGCATGTTTATGGAAGGAGTATTCTTATGGCTTACAAACACATATTGATCGCGGTAGACCTATCCCCGGAAAGCAAGATCCTGGTAGAAAAAGCCGTCTCTATGGCGCGGCCGTATAACGCCAAAGTTTCTCTGATCCACGTCGATGTCAACTATTCCGATCTCTATACTGGCCTTATCGACGTCAATCTCGGCGACATGCAAAAGCGCATCTCTGAAGAAACTCACCAGGCGCTGACCGAGCTGTCGCAAAACGCCGGCTACCCGATCACCGAGACCCTGAGCGGCAGCGGCGATCTGGCGCAGGTGCTGGTGGACGCCATCAAGAAATACGACATGGACCTGGTGCTGTGCGGCCACCACCAGGACTTCTGGAGCAAGCTGATGTCTTCCGCTCGCCAGCTGATCAATACCGTGCACATCGATATGCTGATCGTGCCGCTGCGCGACGAAGAAGACGAATAAAGTAAGCGCTTGCTAACTTAACTGCCCAACGCCCGCGCCCTGCGGGCGTTTTTCATGCCGCCACGCCGATTAATCGCTTGATAATCAACCGCCCTCCGATGATATAGTCGCTAAAGACACAACATTCTCCCCCGGGCATCACCTATACCCAAATCTATAAGAAATAGCGGGGGAAAATTTAATGCTAAAAGGAGTTATCCATGGAATATGCCGTATCGGTAGAGTCTTTCCTGTCCTCGTTACAACGCCATAACCCCCACCAGCCGGAATATCTGCAGGCCGTGCGCGAAGTGTTCACCTCGCTGTGGCCATTTATCGAGCGCAACCCGCGCTATCGCGAACAGGCGCTGCTGGAGCGCCTGGTGGAGCCCGAGCGCATCATTCAGTTCCGCGTCAGCTGGGTGGACGATCGCGGCCAGGTGCAGGTCAATCGCGCCTTTCGCGTCCAGTTCAACTCGGCCATCGGCCCCTACAAGGGCGGCATGCGCTTCCACCCGTCGGTAAACCTGTCGATCCTGAAGTTCCTCGGCTTTGAGCAGACCTTCAAGAATGCGCTGACCACCCTGCCGATGGGCGGCGGCAAAGGCGGCTCCGATTTCGATCCGAAAGGCAAAAGCCAGGGCGAGATCATGCGTTTTTGCCAGGCGCTGATGACCGAGCTGTATCGCCACTTGGGCCCGGACACCGACGTGCCGGCCGGCGACATCGGCGTCGGCGGCCGTGAAGTCGGCTTTATGGCCGGCATGATGAAGAAACTGTCCAACAACACCGCCTGCGTGTTTACCGGCAAAGGGCTCTCCTTCGGCGGCAGCCTGATCCGCCCCGAGGCGACCGGCTACGGCCTGGTGTACTTTACCGACGCCATGCTGCAGCGCCACGGCCTGGGCTTTGAGGGGATGCGGGTGGCGGTGTCCGGCTCCGGCAACGTGGCGCAGTACACCATCGAGAAAGCGTTGGAGCTGGACGCGCGCGTGATCACCGTGTCGGATTCCGGCGGCACTCTGGTGGACGAAGACGGCTTCACCACCGAGAAGCTGGCGCACCTGGCGGAGATCAAAAACCAGCGCTACGGCCGGGTGGCGGACTACGCCCGCGAACGCGGCCTGACCTACCTGGCGGGCCAGCAGCCGTGGAGCGTGCCGGTGGATATCGCCCTGCCGTGCGCCACCCAGAACGAACTGGATCTCGAGGCGGCGCAGACGTTGATCCGCAACGGGGTGAAAGCGGTGGCGGAAGGCGCCAACATGCCGACCACCATCCAGGCCACCGACGCCTTCCTCGACGCCGGGGTGCTGTTCGCGCCCGGCAAGGCGGCCAACGCCGGCGGCGTGGCCACCTCGGGGCTGGAGATGGCGCAAAACGCCGCGCGCATCGGCTGGCGGGCGGAAAAAGTGGATGTACGTTTACAACATATCATGGCGGATATTCATCATGCCTGCGTGGAATACGGCGGCGAGGGCAAGCAAACCCACTATGTACACGGCGCGAATATCGCCGGTTTCGTTAAGGTTGCGGAGGCGATGCTGGCCCAGGGCGTGCTGTAATCGGGCGCAAAGGTGATCTTGTTCACACATCGATTAAATGCTTCAATGCCGGCTCCTTCGCCGGCATTTTTTTCCGCGTCCAAGCCATCAAAATGATGCAAAAACGTTAATTAAAAGTTAATAAAAAGTTATTTATGGCCGTTTAATTGGTAGTAAATTTACCACCGCCAAATAATTAAACATTTATTTAACATTAAATACGCCAGTATTTTACTTAAATGTGCGCAGATCACATTTCATTAACTTCGGCTACGCTCCCTCTTCCATTCCTTTGTAATCTGCAGCGGTGGAAAAACCGCCACCCCTACAGATAAAAAAAGGTACAGCTAATGAAATTTAACCTCGCATTATTAAATGCATGTGTGGTTTCTGCGTGCATGTTATCGACAACACCTGTGTTCGCCGCTGATAAATATGAGATTGCCGTGGTCGCCAAAGTGACCGGCATTCCGTGGTTCAACCGCATGGAAGTGGGCGTCAACGAAGCGGCGAAAAAACTCGACGTCAACGCTTACCAGACCGGCCCGTCTACGCCGGATCCGGCTGCGCAGGTCAAGGTGATTGAGGATCTGATCGCCAAGAACGTCAACGCCATCATCGTGGTGCCGAACGACGCCAAGGTGCTGGAGCCGGTGCTGAAAAAAGCGCGCGACAAAGGCATCGTGGTGCTGACCCATGAATCCCCGGACCAGCAGATCGGCCAGTGGGACATCGAAACCATCGACAGCGAGAAATACGCGCAGGCCAACGTCGATGAGCTGGCGAAAGACATGGGCGGCAAAGGCGGCTACGCGATCTACGTCGGCTCGCTGACTGTGCCGTTGCACAACGCCTGGGCCGATTCCGCCATCAAATACCAGAAAGAAAAATACCCGGACATGTTTGAAGTCACCTCGCGCTTGCCGGTGGCGGAAAGCATCGACAAATCCTACGCCACCACGCTGGATCTGATGAAAACCTATCCGCAGATGAAGGGCATCATCGGCTTCGGTTCGCTCGGCCCAATCGGCGCCGGCCAGGCGGTAGCCAAGAAACGCGCCAAGGACAAAATCGCGGTGGTGGGCATCGCCATGCCGGCGCAGGCCGCTCCTTACCTGATGCGCGGCGACATCAAGAAAGCGCTGCTGTGGGATCCGAAAGACGCCGGTTATGCGCTGGTGACGGTGGCCGACCAGCTGCTGCAGGGCAAAGAAGTGAATAAGGACCTGTCGATCGAGGGCCTCGGCAAAGCCGACGTCGATATGGAACACAAAGTGATTCGGTTTAATAAGATTTTGGAAGTGACCAAAGACAACGCCCAATCGCTCGGATTCTGATTTTTCGCGTAATTTCGCCACACCGGGAAAGTAGTTAAACCCTCGTAGGGGCGCAGCGTTGCTGCGCCCAGGGCTTCGGCCGCTACGCAAGCACAGGTTAACGTTATGACAGCCTCCCCCGCATTTATCACCCTGGAGAATATCAGCAAGCGATTCCCAGGCGTGCTGGCATTAGACCAGATCAACCTGACGCTGAATAAAGGCGAAGTGCACTGCCTGGCCGGACAAAACGGCTGCGGCAAAAGCACCATCATTAAAATCATCTCCGGCGTCTATCAGCCGGAAAAAGGCGCCAATATTTCGCTGGAAGGCAAACTCTTCCACGCCCTGACGCCGCAGCTGTCCGGTTATTACGGCATACAGGTGATCTACCAGGACCTGTCGCTGTTCCCTAACCTGACGGTAGCGGAAAACATCGCCATCCACCGTTACCTGCCCGGCGGCCACTTCTGGGTGCGCAAGCGGGTGATGCGCCAGACGGCGCTGGACGCCATGGCGCGGGTCGGCGTACACATCGATCCCGATAAAAAAGTGGAAAAACTGTCGATCGCCGATCGGCAGCTGGTGGCGATTTGCCGCGCCATCGCCGCCGAAGCGCGCTTGGTTATCATGGACGAACCGACCGCCTCGCTGACCCGCCAGGAAGTCGACGGCCTGCTGCGGGTGGTCAACGAGCTGAAAGCAGCCGGCATCTGCGTGGTGTTCGTCAGCCACAGATTGGATGAAGTGATGGAAGTCGCCGATCGCATCAGCGTGATGCGCGACGGCAAGCTGGTGGGCACCTGGCCGGCCAGCGAACTGGACAGCCATGAACTGGCGTTCCTGATGACCGGCCAACGCTTCCATTACAGCCCGCTGCCCCCGCTGCCGCCGGCCGAACAGGCGCCGCTGCTCGAGGTGCGCAACCTCAGCCGCGGCGAGAAATACCGCAACGTCAATCTGGCGCTGCGCGGCGGCGAGATCGTCTCTATCGTCGGCCTGCTCGGTGCCGGCCGCACCGAACTGTGCCTCAGCCTGTTCGGCATGACGCGGCCGGACAGCGGCGAGATCCGCATCGAGGGCCGGGCGGTGCAGCTGCACAACAACCGCGAAGCGGTGCGCCACGGCATCGGCTATGTGTCGGAGGATCGTCTGACGCAGGGATTGATCATGGAGCAATCGATCTACGACAACACCATCGTCACCGTCTTCGATCGGCTGCATACCTCGCTCGGGCTGCTGGATCACGCCAAGGCGACCGAGCTGGTTAACCGGCTGATCCGCGATTTGAACATCAAGGTGTCCGACAGCGCATTGCCGGTGAAAACCCTGTCCGGCGGCAACGCCCAGCGCATCGCCATCGCCAAATGGGTCGCGACCCAGCCGAAGATCCTGATCCTCGACTCGCCCACCGTCGGCGTCGACATCGCCAACAAAGAGGGGATCTATCAGATCGCCCGCGATCTGGCGCAGCTGGGCATGGCGGTGCTGATGATCTGCGACGAGATCCCGGAAGCCTATTACAACAGCCATCGGGTGATGGTGATGCGCAAAGGCGAGCTGATCGCCGAGTTCGCGCCGCACCAGAGTACCGAACAACAGATCGCCGAGGTGGTGAATGGATAAGTCATTATTGGCCCGCCTGGCCGGGCGGCACGAGTTTTATCTCGGCCTGCTGGTGCTGCTGCTGGCGATCGGCCTGAGCGCCGGCACCGATGAGTTTCTGACGCTCGGCAACCTGACCGACGTCGCCACCAGCTACGCCATTCTCGGCATCCTGGCCTGCGGGCTGTTCGTGGTGCTGATCGCCGGCGGCATCGACATTTCGTTCCCGGCAGTCACCGCCATCGCGCAGTATGTGATGGCCAGCTGGGTGATCCAGCACGGCGGCAGCTTCCCGCTGGCGTTCGCCCTGGCGATTGGCGTCGGCCTGCTGCTCGGGCTGGTGAACGGTTTCCTGGTGTACTGGCTGAAAGTGCCGGCGATCATCATCACCATCGCTACCCTTAACCTGTTCTACGGCCTGCTGGTGTACGCCACCAACGGCACCTGGCTGTACGGCTTCCCGGACTGGTTCATGAACGGCATCAACTGGTTCTCGTTCCAGGGCGCCGACGGTTACGACTACGGCCTGACGCTGCCGCTGCTGTGCCTGCTGGCGACCATCGTCGTCACCGGCGTGCTGATGAACCGCACCCGGCTGGGGCGCCAGATCTACGCCATGGGCGGCAACCGCGACGCGGCGTCGCGCCTGGGGTTGAACCTGCTGCGGCTGCACTTCTGCGTCTACGGCTATATGGGCATTCTGGCCGGCGTCGCGGCGGTGGTGCAGGCGCAGATCACCCAGTCGGTGGCGCCCAACTCGCTGCTCGGCTTCGAGCTGACGGTATTGGCGGCGGTGGTGCTGGGCGGCACCAGCATGAGCGGCGGCCGCGGATCGTTGACCGGCACCCTGCTCGGCGTGGTGCTGCTGGCCTTCCTGCAAAACGGGCTGACGCTGCTCAGCGTCTCGGCCTATTGGCACCAGGTATTCAGCGGCGCGATCATTTTGATCAGCATCAGCACCACCGCCTGGAACGAAAAACGCAAGCTGCTCAAGGAGATCTGACATGACACAGTTAACTCGGTTGATCCCAAACGATCGGATCATTCGCCTGCAGGGCGCGATCATCATCGCGGTGGCGCTGCTGTTCGCCGGGCTGCTCGGATCGCGCTTCTTCAGCCTCGGCAACTTCCAGTCGATCGCCTCGCAGCTGCCGATCCTCGGCCTGCTGGCGCTCGGCATGGGCATCACCATGCTGACCGGCGGCATCAACCTGTCGATCATCGCCGGCGCCAACGCCTGTTCGCTGGTGATGGCGGCGATCATCGTCAGCCATCCCGACCAGCCGCTGTTCCTGGCGCTGGCGCTGTTGGCCGGCCTGCTGGTGGCGGTGGCGATCGGCGCGCTCAACGGCGCGCTGGTAGCCTGGATAGGCGTCTCGCCCATCCTCGCCTCGCTCGGCACCATGACCCTGATCACCGGCCTGAATATTCTGCTGTCCAACGGCGCGGTGATCTCCGGCTTCCCGGCGGCGATTCAATTTCTCGGCAACGGCGCCGTGCTCGGCGTGCCGGTGGCGCTGATCCTGTTCCTGCTGGTGGCGGTGGGTCTGTGGCTGCTGCTGGAGCACACCACGCTGGGGCGCAGCCTGTACCTGATCGGCTCCAACGAGCAGGCCACCCGCTTCAGCGGCGTGAACACCGCGCGGGTGCAGATCGCGGTGTATATCCTGTCGGCGCTGCTCGGCTGGGGCGCCGCCCTGCTGATGATGGCCAAGTTCAACTCGGCCAAGGCCGGCTACGGCGAATCTTATCTGCTGGTGACCATTCTGGCCTCGGTGCTGGGCGGCATTAACCCGGACGGCGGTTTCGGCCGTATTCTGGGGCTGGTGCTGGCGCTGATCGTGCTGCAAATGTTGGAAAGCGGCCTTAATTTGCTGGGGGTCAGCAGCTACCTGACCATGGCCCTGTGGGGCGGCGTGCTGATCCTGTTTATCGCGTTACAGAATCGAAAAGCCTGAGGAGAAAATAATGGCGAGCTATTTTATTGGCGTAGATGTGGGCACCGGAAGCGCGCGCGCAGGCGTATTCGATCTCAATGGCCGCATGGTCGGCCAGGCCAGCCGGGCCATCGATCTGTACCGGCCGAAGGCGGATTTCGTCGAGCAGTCGTCGGATAACATCTGGCAGGCGGTGTGCAATGCGGTGCGCGACGCGGTCAACCAGGCCGACATCAACCCGATCCAGGTCAAAGGGCTGGGCTTCGACGCCACCTGTTCGCTGGTGGTGCTGGATAAAGAAGGCAAACCGCTGACCGTCAGCCCCTCCGGCCGCACCGAGCAGAACATCATCGTATGGATGGATCACCGGGCGATCGCCCAGGCCGAGCGCATCAACGCCACCAAACACCGGGTGCTGGACTTCGTCGGCGGCATCATTTCGCCGGAGATGCAGACGCCGAAACTGCTGTGGCTGAAGCAACACATGCCCACCACCTGGGCCAACGCCGGTTACCTGTTCGATCTGCCGGACTTCCTCACCTGGCGCGCCACCCAGGACGCCACCCGCTCGCTGTGCTCGACGGTGTGCAAGTGGACCTATCTCGGCCACGAGCAGCGTTGGGACAAGAGCTACTTCCAGCAGATCGGGCTGGAAGACGTGCTGGAACACGACGCCGCCAAGATCGGCAGCGACGTTAAAATGATGGGCGAGCCGCTGGGCCACGGCCTGACTCAGCGCGCCGCCAGCGAGATGGGGCTGATCGCCGGCACGGCGGTGAGCGTATCGATCATCGACGCCCACGCCGGCACCCTCGGCACGCTGGGCGCCACCGGCGTCTCCGGCGAGGTGGCCGACTTCAACCGCCGCGTCGCGCTGATCGGCGGCACCTCCACCGGCCATATGGCGATGTCACGCACCGCGCGCTTTATCGGCGGCGTCTGGGGGCCGTATTACTCGGCGATCCTGCCGGAATACTGGTTGAACGAAGGCGGCCAGTCCGCCACCGGCGCGCTGATCGACCACGTCATCCAGTCGCACCCGTGCTATCAGGAGCTGCTGGCGCAGGCGAAAACTCAGGGCCAGACCATCTATGAGGTGCTGAACGCCATTCTGCGCCGCATGGCCGGCGAGCCGGAGAACATCGCCTTCCTGACGCAGGACATTCACATGCTGCCGTACTTCCACGGCAACCGCTCGCCGCGCGCCAACCCGACGCTGACCGGCATCCTGACCGGGCTGAAGCTGTCGCGCACGCCGGAGGACATGGCGCTGCACTACCTGGCCACCATTCAGGCCATCGCGCTCGGCACCCGCCACATCATCGAAACCATGAACCACAGCGGCTACAGCATCGACACCATCATGGCCAGCGGCGGCGGCACCAAGAACCCGATCTTCGTGCAAGAGCACGCCAACGCCACCGGTTGCGCCATGCTGCTGCCGGAGGAGAGCGAAGCGATGCTGCTGGGCGGAGCGATGATGGGCACCGTGGCGGCCGGCGTGTTCGACACCTTGCCGGAGGCAATGAGCGCCATGAGCCGCATCGGCAAGACGGTGACGCCGCAGACCAACCAGATAAAAAGCTACTACGATCGCAAATACCGGGTGTTCCACGAGCTGTACAACGACCACATGAAATACCGCCGGTTGATGCAGGAGGAGGTGTGATGCAGCAAGAGTGGCGGCAGGCCGTGCAGGGCTGGCAAACCTACAGTCAGGAGCTGGCGCAGCTGGGCGAACGCCTCGATGCGCGCACCTGGCAACGGCTGTTGGCGCTGCTGGCCGACTGCCGCGGTAAAATCGCCGTCACCGGCGTCGGCACCTCGGGGATTGCGGCGCGCAAGATAGCCCATATGCTGGCCTGCGTGGATCGGCCGGCGGTCTATCTCGACGCCACCGGCGCGGCGCACGGCGATCTGGGCTTCCTGCGCGCCGACGATCTGCTGATCCTGATCTCGCGCGGCGGCAATTCCGACGAGCTGACCCGCCTGCTGCCGACGCTGCAGGCCAAGGGGGTGACGCTGATCGCGGTGACGGAAAACCCGCATTCCGCCATCGCACAGGCGGCGCAGCTGACAATCGCCTCCGGGGTGCAACGGGAGATAGATCCGCTGAACATGCTGGCCACCACCTCGATTGTGCTGGTGTTGGCGATCTTCGACGCCGCCTGCGCCTGCCTGATGACGCGCAGCGGCTATGACAAGGCCGCCTTGCTGGCGGTGCATCCGGCCGGCGGCGTGGGGAAAAGTTTGCGGGAGGAAAACTGAGGGCCCGACACCGCGGGCCCGGCAGACATTACAGCGGCATGTAGATGTCGAAACGGTGGCTTTTGGTCAGCGTGGCGGCGTGCGCCGGCACGTCGGCCAGCGGCGGCGCGTAGTCCGGGCGTTTCACCACCACGCGCTTGGTCGCCAAACGGCGCGCCGGTTCCAGCAGGCCGTCGGCGTCATCGTCGCTGCCCACCAGCGATTGGAACACCCGCATCTCTTTCTTCACCAGCGCGCTTTTCTGCTTGTGCGGGAACATCGGATCGAGATACACCACCTCCGGGCGCGGGCTGAGATCCGCCAGCGCCGTCAGGCTGGAGGCGTGCAGCAGCGTCAGACGATCGCGCAGCCACGGGCCGATTTCCGCATCCTGATAGCCGCGCTGCAGGCCGTCGTCCAGCAACGCCGCCACCACCGGATTGCGCTCCAGCATCCGCACCCGGCAGCCCAGCGCCGCCAGCACGAAGGCGTCACGCCCCAGCCCGGCGGTGGCGTCCACCACGTCCGGCAGGTAGCTGCCCTTGATGCCGACCGCCTTGGCCACCGCCTCGCCGCGGCCGCCGCCGAAGCGGCGCCGGTGCGCCATGGCACCGGTGACGAAATCGACGTAGATCCCGCCGAGCTTCGGCTCGTCGCGCTTGCGCAGCTCCAGCCGCTGCGGGGTCAGTACCAGCGCCATCGGCGCATCGTCGTCGGACGTCAGCTGCCAGCGCTGCGCCAAAACAGACAAGGCGCCGGGATCGGCGCCTGCTTCACACAATAAACACACGCTCACGTGTCGGGTTATCCTTTAATGCCGTAATGGCGCAGCATAGCATCCAGCTGCGGCTCGCGGCCACGGAAGCGTTTGAACAGCGCCATCGGCTCTTCCGACCCGCCGCGCGACAGGATGTTGTCGAGGAAGGATTTGCCGGTCTCGGCGTTGAAAATCCCCTCTTCTTCGAAGCGCGAGTAGGCGTCGGCCGACAGCACTTCCGCCCACAGGTAGCTGTAGTAACCCGCCGCGTAGCCGCCGGCGAAGATGTGGCTGAAGGCGTGCGGGAAGCGGCCCCAGCTCGGCGAAGGCACCACCGCCACCATTTTCTTCACTTCCGCCAGCGTCGGCAGGATCTGCGCCCCTTTCTCCGGGCTGTATTCGAAGTGCATGCGGAAATCGAACAGACCGAACTCCAGCTGGCGCAGAATGAACAGCGCCGCCTGGTAATTCTTGGCCGCCAGCAGCTTGTCGAGCATGGCCTTCGGCAGCGGCTCGCCGCTCTGGTAGTGGCCGGAGATAAACGCCAGCGCTTCCGGCTCCCAGCACCAGTTTTCCATAAACTGGCTCGGCAGCTCGACCGCATCCCACGGCACCCCGTTGATGCCGGAGACGCCGGCGGTATCGATCTGCGTCAGCATGTGGTGCAGACCGTGGCCGAACTCGTGGAACAGCGTAGTCACTTCGTTATGGGTGAACAGCGCCGGCTGGTCGCCCAGCGGGCGGTTGAAGTTACAGGTCAGGTAAGCGACCGGTTTTTGCAGCGTGCCGTCGGCCTTGCGCAGGCTGCCGACGCAGTCGTCCATCCAGGCGCCGCCGCGTTTGTTTTCGCGGGCGTACAGATCGAGGTAGAAGCTGCCGCGCAGCTCGCCGTCGGCGTCGAACAGATCGAAGAAGCGCACGTCCGGATGCCAGGTATCCACGTCTTTACGCTCTTTGGCGGTGATGCCGTAGATGCGTTTCACCACCTCGAACAGCCCTTCCACCACCCGCTGTTCCGGGAAGTACGGGCGCAGCTGCTCGTCGCTGATGGAGAACAGGTGCTGCTTTTGTTTTTCGCCGTAATAGGTGATGTCCCAGGCGTCGAGCTCGTCCACGCCATAGTGCTGTTTGGCGAAGGCGCGCAGTTGCGCCAGCTCCTGCTCGGCCTGCGGGCGGGCGCGCTTGGCCAGATCGCTCAGGAAGCCGATCACCTGCTCCGGGCTTTCCGCCATCTTGGTCGCCAGCGACTTGTCGGCGTAGGTGTCAAAGCCCAGCAGCTGAGCCAGCTCATGGCGCAGCGCCAGCGTTTCCGCCATCACTTCGCTGTTGTCCCATTTGCCGGCGTTCGGCCCCTGATCGGAGGCGCGGGTGGCGAAGGCGCGGTACATCTCTTCGCGCAGCGCGCGGTTGTCGGCGTAGGTCAGCACCGGCAGGTAGCTCGGCATGTCCAGCGTCAGCAGCCAGCCGTCCTGCTCTTTGGCCTGCGCCATCGCCTGGGCCTGCGCCAGGGCGCTTTCCGGCAGGCCGCTCAGCTCGGCTTCGTCGGTAATCAGTTTGCTCCAGCCCATAGTGGCGTCGAGCACGTTGTTGCTGTAGGTAGAGCCCAGTTCGGACAGGCGCGCGACGATCTCGCCGTAGCGCTGCTGTTTGTCCGCCGACAGGCCGATGCCCGAGAGTTCGAAATCGCGCAGCGCGTTGTCCACCGCCTTGCGCTGCGGCACGCTCAGCGTCTCGAACGCCGCGCCCTCTTTCAGGCTGCGGTAGGCCTGGTACAGCCCTTCGTGCTGGCCGACCCAGGTGCCGTACTCGGACAGCAGCGGCAGCGCCTGCTCATAGGCGGCGCGCAGCTCCGGGCTGTTTTTCACCGAGTTCAGGTGCCCGATCGGCGACCAGATGCGAGACAGGCGATCGTCCGACTCCGCCAACGGCTGACACAGATTGTCCCAGGTGAACGGCCCCGGCTGCGCGACCACGCGCTCTACCGCGGCGCGGCAGTCCGCCAGCGCGGATTGCACCGCAGGCACGATATCTTCAGGGCGGATCGCCGAGAACGGCGGCAGGGAAAACGGGGTCAGCAACGGATTTGTCATAGGGCAGTCCTGATTAGCGTTGGGGCCCGCCGCGAGGGCGAGCCTTAAAATGCGTATGAATCTCTAACATGGAGCCGGGCAACAGGAAAATCAATGCCCGGCGTTGATCGTTCGTGCCTTAAACGGCGCATTGGCGAATGCGGGCGGCCAGCGCCGCCAGCTGTTCGTCGTCGGCGCGCGCGGCGTCGTGGGAGGAAATGTAGCCTTCGTAACGCGTGAAAAACTTCGGCGAGGTCGATTCGATCGGCCGCCACTGCTCCAGCGACGCAGTGCCGTGCAGCGGGATCAGTTTGGCATGCACATGGTCGACGCCGTAGCCCTCGAACACCATGCCGCAGCGGCCGACGTCGTCGAACGCGCGATCCAGCTGCCGCGCCACCCGCTTGGTCGCCAGCATCAGCGCGCTCAGCACCTCGTCCGGCAGATCAAACGCGTAGCTCGGGTGGTGCGCCTTGGGGATCACCACGCTGAAGCCGTCGGTGTTGGGAAAGATGGACAGGAACGCCAGATGGTCGTCGTCTTCCCAGATTTTATGGCACGGCGCCTTGCCCGCCACGATGTCGCAAAAAATGCAGCTCATCCTTTCTCCTTGTGATTCACAGCGTTTCAACCCGTTCGAATTCTTCGAATACCAGCCACATGTCCGGCGCAAAGCTCCCCTCGCGGGTAAAGAATGCCTGATGCCCCTCGCGCCAAAATGCCAGGCTTTTGTCGCCTTCGCCCTCTTTGGCCGCCATCTCGGCGGTCACCTGGTCGTAGCGCACCAGGCGCAGCGCCAGGGTCCTGATCACGCAGGCCGGTTCGCCGCGGCCATCAAGAACGATGTTGTAATCGCCGATCCTCGGGGTTTGTTCCCGACGATAGCTCGCATAGGAACTGCAGGTGGCGGTTTTATCCCCGCTCAGCACCAACCCCAGCAGTTCGTCGGCTAACGCGGGGCCGTCGCCGAACGCCCAGCGCGCCGCGTCGGGGTAATTCGCCAAAATCGCCTGTTTGCTCATCGTCCTGTCCCTTTCTGTTAACGTCTGCGGCAACGGAGTCCGGTTTTTCCCGGCCAGACAGTTTATACTGTGCAGATTATAAGCCTTATTGCATTGAATGCTCCGTCTGCGGAGCACAAGGAACCGCCACCCGTCATGTTAAGTTATCGCCACAGTTTCCACGCCGGCAACCACGCCGACGTGCTCAAACACACCGTTCAGAGCCTGATCATCGAGTCGCTGAAGGAAAAAGAGAAGCCGTTCCTGTATCTGGATACCCACTCGGGCGCGGGCCGTTATCAGCTCAGCGGCGAACACGCCGAGCGCACCGGCGAATACCTGGAAGGCATCGGCTTGCTGTGGCAACGCGACGATCTGCCGGAAGAGCTGGCGGCCTACATGAGCGTGGTGCACAACTTCAACCGTTCCGGCACGCTGCGCTACTATCCCGGCTCGCCGCTGATCGCCCGCCAGCTGCTGCGCCCGCAGGATAAAATTCACCTGACCGAGCTACACCCGAGCGATTACCCGCTGCTGCGCAGCGAGTTCCAGAAAGACGAGCGCGCCAAAGTGCAGCGCGCCGACGGCTATCAGCAGCTGAAATCCCAGCTGCCGCCACCGTCGCGCCGCGGCCTGATCCTGATGGACCCGCCGTATGAAATGAAGACCGATTACCAGGACGTGGTCAAAGGCATTCAGGAAGGCTACAAGCGTTTCGCCACCGGCACCTACGCGCTGTGGTACCCGGTGGTGATGCGCCAGCAGATCAAACGCATGCTGCGCGATCTGGAAGCCACCGGCATTCGCCGCATCCTGCAGATCGAGCTGGCGGTGAAACCCGACAGCGATCAGCGCGGCATGACCGCTTCCGGCATGATCGTCATCAACCCGCCGTGGAAGCTGGAACAGCAGATGAAAAACGTGCTGCCGTGGCTGCACAAGGTGCTGGTGCCGTCGGGCATCGGCCACCATCTGGTCAACTGGGTGGTACCGGAATAATCCCCGGCAGGGCGCGCTTTGCCGCGCCCTGCGTCCGCCTATCGCAGCCATCGACGCAATCTTTGCGACAAACCCCGGTCAGGCGTTAAACTCTTACCCTCTTCAAATTCACAACTCATGGAAATCCCAGATGACGAAACATTACGATTATCTAGCAATTGGCGGCGGCAGCGGCGGTATCGCATCGATCAACCGGGCAGCCATGTACGGCCAAAAGTGTGCGCTGATTGAAGCCAAAGAGCTGGGCGGCACCTGTGTAAACGTGGGTTGTGTACCGAAAAAAGTCATGTGGCACGCGGCGCAGATCGCCGAGGCCATCCATCAGTACGGCCCGGACTACGGCTTCGACACCACCGTCAACGCCTTCGACTGGAAAAAGCTGGTCGCCAACCGCACCGCCTATATCGACCGCATCCACAATTCCTACGATAACGTGCTGGGCAAGAACAAGGTCGACGTGATCAAAGGGTTCGCGCGCTTCGTGGATGCGCACACCGTGGAAGTGAACGGCGAAACCATCACCGCCGACCACATCCTGATCGCCACCGGCGGCCGCCCGAGCCATCCGGCTATTCCGGGCGCGGAATACGGCATCGACTCCGACGGCTTCTTTGAGCTGGACGCCATGCCGAAACGCGTCGCCGTGGTGGGCGCCGGCTATATCGCCGTGGAGATCGCCGGCGTGCTGAACGCGCTGGGCGCGGAAACGCACCTGTTCGTGCGCAAGCACGCGCCGCTGCGCACCTTCGATCCGATGATCGTCGACACCCTGGTGGAAGTGATGAACACCGAGGGGCCGAGCCTGCATACCGAATCGGTGCCGAAAGCGATCGTCAAGAACGCCGACGGCAGCCTGACGCTGCAGCTGGAAAACGGCAAGGCATTCACCGTCGACTGCCTGATTTGGGCCATCGGCCGCGAACCGGCGACCGACAACCTGAACCTCGGCGTGACCGGGGTGAAAACCAATGAGAAAGGCTACATCGACGTCGATAAGTTCCAGAATACCAACGTCAAAGGCATCTACGCGGTGGGCGACAACACCGGCGCGGTAGAACTGACCCCGGTCGCCGTGGCCGCCGGCCGCCGCCTGTCCGAGCGCCTGTTCAACAACAAGCCGGACGAGCACCTGGACTACAGCAACATCGCCACCGTGGTGTTCAGCCACCCGCCGATCGGCACCGTCGGCCTGACCGAGCCGGAAGCCATCGAGAAATTCGGCGCGGACAACGTGAAGGTGTACAAGTCCTCCTTCACCGCCATGTACAGCGCCGTGACGCAGCACCGCCAGCCGTGCCGCATGAAGCTGGTGTGCGCGGGTAAAGAAGAGAAAATCGTCGGCCTGCACGGCATCGGCTTCGGCATGGACGAGATCCTGCAGGGCTTCGCGGTGGCGGTGAAGATGGGCGCCACCAAGAAGGACTTCGACAACACCGTGGCTATCCACCCGACTGCGGCGGAAGAGTTCGTCACCATGCGCTGAGGCGCAACTTCGCCGGGTTCCGGCGCGTAACAGGCCAGGCGCGAAAGCGTCTGGCTTTTTTATTTATCTCGCTCGCCTCACGGCGCCCGGCGGTAATGATCGCGCAGAAACACCGGCAAATCGTTCGCCGGTGAAGCAAAGGGCACCTGATAGAGCATATCGCCGACAAAACCGCGATGATAGGTCGCGTGGTTGACGACATGCAGCACGATTTCCTGCCGCGTCATCCGGCCTTCCCCCCCGCCGACGAACTCGAAATGCACCACCTGCGCCAGCGCCTCCGGCGACCAGCTGTCCACCTGTTCGATATACCAGCGATCCATCGCCTCCACCGCTCGCCGCAAGTCGTCAAGCGCCGGTGTCCGCTCGGTGTTGCGCGCCGTGTAGCCGTGCTTGCGGCCTTGCAGATGGTGTCTGAAGATATCGTCCACTACGTACACGTGATTCAGAGTGTGCACCATATTGCCGAAACGGGTCGGGCGCGGCCGCAGCGCTTCGCCCTCCGGCAAGGCCGCCACACAGTCAAAGGTCAAGGCATTCGCCCAGGCTTTGTAACGCACCAGCATTTTCAAGGTATCGATGACCGTTGCAGACATACTGTTCACTCCTTATCGGATGAAAATCGAGATTCCGTTCAGCCGCACGCGGGTGCGGCGGCGCGTGCTACGCCGTGCCAATCCCATGCAGCCGACCTTCGACCTGAGTGCGCGTATTGCCGCCCACCCAAATCCGGCCGCTCTCGTCGCGGGTGACATGCACGCGCCCGTTGCGCCCACGACAGCGGCCCTGAGTGGCGATATAGCCGCCGCTGACCACACCGCTTGCAAACAGCCACTGAGCCAGCGAGGCATTGAGGCTGCCGGTGACCGGATCTTCGACGATAGCGCCAAGGTGATCGCTCAAAAAAGCGCGAACTTCGAAGGCTGCGTCCCCATCGGCATGTGGGCCGACGACGCCAATGTCCACTCTGCGCGGCCAGCTTCTCGCCGGCGTCAGGGAAAGCACCCGTTCGGCGCTGGCTAGCCGGATCCCCAGCCACCCCGGACCGTTATCGATCCAGGCGGCATCGAGCGCCTCCTCAGGCGCGATCCCCAAAAACCGCAGCGCGTCGGCCAACGCCGCTTCTGAGGGCGCCCCGGAGCGAATCAACGGCGGCGCGGCAAAACACAGCCGTCCGGCCTCGCGGCGAATGCTCACCAAGCCCGCCCCACACTCCTGGATGATCTCCGCCTCATTGCGCGGCATCCCCTCCGCAGTGAGCCAGGCATGACAACTGCCCAGCGTCGGGTGCCCGGCAAACGGCATTTCACGATCCAGCGTGAATATCCGCACCCGGTAATCCGCCTGGGGATGCGTCGGCGGCAGCAAAAAAGCCGTCTCCGACAGGTTGAACCAACGCGTCAAGCGCTGCATGTCCTCCGTCGACAACGCTCCGGCGCCCGTGATCACCGCCAACGGATTGCCGGCGAGCGGCCCGGCGCCAAAGACATCCACCATCTGCATGCCAAAAACCATCGCTTCTCTCCTCAGGTTAACGCCGGGCGTTCATGACCCCCGCGATATCAACAGCTCCAGGCCCGCCAAAGCGAACAGCAGCGCAAGCACTCCTTCAATCCAGCGCCTCACCCGGGTGTAAAATGCGATCATCGGTGCCGTTGAGAACAGCAGGGCATAACCCCCGAAAATCGTCACGCCGAGCAGCGCGCAACCGCCGATAATCGCCGGTAAAACGTCTTCAGGCGCACCTTGCCGCAATCCCAGCGACATGATCGCCATCCAGGACATGATGGCCTTGGGATTGCCGAGGTGCATCAGCACGCCCTGCCGATAAAGCGCCCGATAAGGCCGCGCATCGCGCCCTGCGGCCATGCCCGGCGTCGCGGCGGACGTCCGTAACGCCGACTTTCCGGCGCGCAGCGCCAGATACAGCATATACACGCCGCCAACGATTTTGATGGCCCACAGCGCCTGCGCATACGTGGCCAACACGGCGGAAAGACCGGTCGCCGCCAACATCGCCCAGCACAGCGATCCGGTCATCACGCCGGCCGCCAGCACCAATGCGGGCCTGCGGCCGTCACGCATCGCCACGCCCATGATCGCCATGTTGCTGGGGCCGGGGCTGGCGGTAGCGAGGAGATAGGCGCCGTAAACCAACGCAAGCTGACTGACCATCATGGAAAAATCCCCCTCTGTCGCCCCTGCGGGCGGACCGTTGCCGCAGTAGGTAAACGCCTGAAACCAACATAATGTGTGTTACACTTTTCGCCTATTTAAATAGTGTCACGTGACACTATATTCTTTCTCCGGAGAGCGACCATGCGGCTTCAATCCCCCTGGCAACCCCGCCTGGCCAACGTGGTAGCCACTACCGTCGAACGGCTGGTGCTGGCGTTGGCTGACGATATTATCGAGGGCAAGCTGCAAGGGGGCGATCGTTTGCCGGCTCACCGTCCCCTCGCCTGGCAATTGGCGATCGGTCTGGGCACGGTGACCAAAGCCTACGCCATCCTGGAACGACGCGGGCTGGTCCGCAGCGTGAAGGGGCGCGGGATGTTCGTGGCGATCCGCCGCGCCCGTGAAGAACGTGAAATCGATCTCTCGTCCAATGCGCCGCCGGCGATGCTGACTGACCGTTTGCTGGCGCGCACGCTGGCCGGCATCGCACGGAAAATGGATGCGGATCATCTGAACCTCTATTCCCCTCCGACCGGGCACTTGGAACATCGGCGTCTGTTGGCGCGCTGGCTGGAAAACGCCGGCGTCACGATCGATCCGTCGCATCTGGCGCTGACCAGCAATGCCCGTCAGGCGATTTCGCTGGCGTTTGACCTGGCCTGCGGGCCACGCGGCACGATACTGACCGAGAGGCTGACCTACCCCGGCGCGATCGCGCTGGCCCGACGTAAAGGCCATCGCCTGATCGGCGTGGAGATCGATGCGCAAGGCATGGTGCCGCAGGCGCTGGCGAGCGCACTCGAGCGTGTCTCCTCCGGCCATACCGCGGTCTATCTGACGCCGACGCTGCATAACCCAACGACCGCCACCATGAGCGCCGAGCGCAGGCAAGCTATCGTCGAGATATGCCGGCGGGCGAATGTCTGGATCATCGAGGATGGCGTCTACGCGCTGGGTCACTCTGCGGCGCCTGCGCTCGCGGCTTTAGCGCCCGAGCGGGTGTTCCATGTCAACGGTTTGTCGAAAACGCTCGGCCCCGGATTGCGGATCGGCATGCTCACGCTGCCGCCCGGTGCGCGCAAGGCCGCGGAGGAAGCTTTGCAGGAGATTCCCTTCGCCCCGTCGCCACTGTCTTGCGCGGTGGTAGAGGAGTGGCTGTCCAGCGGCGTGCTCGCCTCAGTGCCTCAGGCCCTGCGTCACGAGGCGCAACGCAGAGCGCAACTGGCCGCCTCTTTGCTCGGCACCCACCCATGCGTGCATCACCCCGACGCCTACCATGTCTGGCTACCGATGCCGCGTGAGGCCGCCGAACGTCTGGCCGCCGCCGCCGCGTTGGCGGGCGTTAAAGTGACGCCGCCGGCCGCGGTCATGGTCAATGGCGGCGAAAGTGAGTCGGGCATTCGCTTGTGCCTGGGCTCCCCCTCGCTCGCCATGCTGACGGAAGGCCTGACTCAGCTGGCGGGGCTGTTGGAAGATAGCCGGATGGCTGACGAATCGGGGGACGAGTGAGGCACATGACGCGATCGGGCCGACGGGTCTTTTTGTGCTCTTCACCATTCTCTTCGCACCCGCCCGCTTTTTCTGCCATTATTCTGCCTGATAAATTAGCGGGACTGATACAAACCTCCCCGCGCCTCTGGAGAACGCCGATGCTGTTCAAACTATGCAAAACCCTTGCGATGGCCTGCGTGGCCCTGATTATCGCCCAGAGCAGCGCGCTCAGCTTTACCCTGGAAGTGGCGGGCAAGATCGACAACGTGACCGATCCGGTCAAAAAAAGCTATCTGTTCACCGATAAACAGCTGTTGGCGATGCCGGTGCACAGCATCACGACCTCCACCTCCTGGACGCCGCAGAGGAAGTTTGAAGGGATTTCGGTGGCCGACATCCTGGAGCGCGTCGGCGCCAAGGGCGAGACGCTGACCTTCTACGCGCTGAACGATTATTACATCGACGTGCCGTTGTCCGACGTCAAGAAGTACAACATGATCCTGGCCTACAAGATGGACGGGGAGATGCTGAAGCTCAGAAACTTCGGCCCGCTGTTCCTGGTTTACCCGCGTGACGCCGCCGGGCCTGAGCTGAACTCGCCGTTGTACAACTCGCGCTTTATCTGGCAAGTCGACAGGATCGTGATCAAATGAAGCTGACGACCTTTAAGAACGGCAGCAGGCTGGCGATACCGGCCATCTTCGCCGCGCTGTTTCTGGTGGCTTCGACCGTCACGCTCTATTACTACAGCGCCACCCTGTCGAAGAAAGGGCTGTATGCCATCGCCGGCACGCAGGAGAACTACTCCTGGTCGATCGCCAAGTTCTCCATCAAGCTGGCGGAATTCGACACGTTCGTCGAGCAGCAGAGCCACGCGCCGCAGGTGGACAACGACAACCTGCGGCTGCGGTTCGAAATCCTCTATTCGCGCTTTTACGTGCTGGAAACCGTCTCCGAATCCACGCAACCGCTGTACGCCGAGCCGGGCTACCCGGAAGTGGTCAAGCAGATGCGCCTGCAGATGGATCGCATCGATAAACTGCTGGATAACCCGAAAATCGACTTCAATCAGGTTTTCGCGGCCATGAAGGCCATTAAGCCTTACGCCATCGAAATGGCCAACCTGACCGACCACGCCGAGGTGAAGCAGCGCACCGCCGCCTATGAGGACTACATCGAGAAACGGCACATCATTTTCTATGGGCTGGTGATTGTCATGTTCTCGGTGATCGCGCTGATCGCCATCACCCTGATCGTGTTCCGTCAGCAGCGGCTGACCATTCGCCAGCAGGCCAAGGCGATCGAGGCGGAGAAAGCGACCCGCACCAAAAACGCCTTCCTCGGCGCCATCGGCCACGAACTGCGCACCTCATTGCAGAGCGTGATGTCGGCCATCGACGTGCTGGTGAATACCCGGGTATCGGCGGAGCATGCGGACACCTTCCAGCGGCTGGAGACCGCCGCGCAGCAGATCGAAAGCCAAATGAAAGATCTGACCGACTACGCGCACCTCGACAGCGGCATGATGGAGCTGCGCATCGTGCCGTTCGACGCGCAGAAGCTGATCGCGGAGACCGCCAACGAAATCGCTACTTTGACCCGCAAAGAGCAGGTCAAACTGAGCTGCGAGGTGGAGTGCAGCCACCTGTTGGTGCATTCCGACCCGCTGCGCATCCGGCAGATTATCGTCAACCTGCTGACCAACGCCTACAAATACACCGAAAGCGGCAGCATTACGCTGCACAGCTGTCTACGCCGTCAACCCGGCGGCAGTTCGTTGATTATCGAAGTGACCGACACCGGCATCGGTATCGAAAAAGACCAGCTCGATCAGATCTTCAAACCCTTTACCCAGTTGGATCAGTCGCATACCAAGCAATATGCCGGCGTGGGGATGGGGTTGGCGATCGTGCACGGCCTGGTGACGCTGCTCGACGGCACCATCACGGTGTACAGCGAAATCAAGAAGGGCAGCACCTTTATCGTCAGCATTCCGGTGCAGATCAGTGAAGAAGAACGCGCCGACGAGCCCGCCACCGCCAATACCTCTCTGCAGCAGAAACCGCAGCAGGTGCTGGTGGTGGATGACAACAAGTCGGTGGGTGACGCCTTTGCGGCGTTGCTGGATAAGCTGGGTTACCAGCACGAACTGTGCGACTCGCCGGAGCGCGCGCTGCAGAAACTGCTCAGACGCCCTTACGACGCGCTGTTGCTGGATCTGCAGATGCCGGGCATCGACGGCGCCGCCCTGGCCAGGCAGCTGCGCAATCGTCGCGGCCCCAACCGCCATGTGCCGATCATCGGCATCAGCGCCTACACGCCGGAGCAGCTCACGGCGGATCAGCGCGCGCTGTTCGACAATTACCTGATGAAGCCGGTTCGGCTGGATGCGCTGTCGAACGCGCTGGCCGAGGTGTTCCCCGCTAAAGATTAAAACAGCGTTGCAGTGCGGCTTCGATCACATGGAGCCGCACCGGTTTTTCATAAGGGCCGAGCACATCGTACTCGCGCATCGCCTGAGCGATTTCCGATTCGCGTCGATCGGTGCCCAGCTCACCGGTCAGCACCAGTACCGGCGCATCAGGGTTGTCGGAGGCGCGGATGGTGGCGATACAGCGATCCGCCGTTTCTTCACCGATCAGCCAGTCCACCACGTAACCGTCGAACAGGCTTTGCTGCAACGCCTGACAGAAGCTGTCGACGTCGTAAAACGCCACCGCGTTGAAACCGCAGCCGCCAAGATACTTGGCCAACTCATCGGCCGCCTGATGCGAATCGTCCAATACCGCAATGCTCAGACGCTCGTCGTCGCCATAGCCGGGCCGGATTTCGATCAGTTCGACGCCATAACGCGGCCCTGCCGGCGCCTCATCGGCGCGATAGATATGCCATTGCCCCTCGATGCGCAGCGCCACAAATTCCGCCGGCCGCCCGGCGGGAAGCTCGTCGCCGATGTGCCCGACGCAAGGCATCGCGACCCCTGCCACAAAAAAGATGGCATCGCGCGCCATGTTCGGTTCGGCCGCCTCGTGTTCGGCGCTCAAATCGGCGATCGCCGCCGGCGTTTCTCCGAGCGCGGCCGCGACGCTGTTGATCTGTTCCAGCGTCCAGGGGCTTTGCCCTTTCAATTTGCGGTGCGCATGTGAAAAACTCAGATCCAAGATGCGGCTGAGCTCTCGGGCATGCTGACGTTTTCCAATCCCGTAATGTAAAAACAGCTCTCTGACCCGATTGGCAATCGACTGTGAATCGAATTTTTGGTGATTGTTATCCATTTGTTCCTTCGATTTTTTTTACTGATTTATCAGTCGTTTTGATTATTTCTGCTGAAAAAGCCACATCTAAAACTAGCATCCCATGCAATTATGCGTTAAAAACGTTGCTTGACATACCATGTTGCATCGTCAAACATGGTATCAAAAGAGACATACAGCAATACACTATAAAAAAACAACACCAGCACGTTTTTTAATAATAACCATAGTAACACCAGGGAAAATTTGTTCCGTTGCCGCTACTGAGACGATGTCCACATCGCTCGGACTGCATAAGCAAAACGGGGCTTGAGCCTTTAGCGCTAATCTGTTTTACCCACTTTTGAGCCGGGATCCGTCAGGGTCCCGGTTTTTTATTGTCCTGACGCCGCGCCATCATACGTTCTCCCCCCACCGCCGCAAATAAAAACGGAGCCGGCATGCCGGCTCCGTTGTCGTTGTAATGACCGCTGAACGTCAGAAGCGCCAGGTGAAGCCGGCGTTGACGCTGTTATCCTGATGGTGCTGCGACAGCAGCCCGCCGTAGCCCAGCGACAGCGAGGCGTTTTCGTTCACCGCCACTTCCGCCCCCACCTTCAGCACCATGCCGTCGCGCGACACCGGCACGCTGTCCACCACGAACGGCGCGTTGCCGCCGTTGAACCGCAGCCCGGTGCCGCGCGCCAGCCCGCCGTACTGGTGTTGCCATCCCAGCTCGCTGCGCAGCGCCACCGTCGTGCCCGGGGTCACCTGCCACGCGGTGTCCGCACGCAGCCCCAGCGTCGACACCGTCGCGTCGGTATGCTGCTTGTCGCCGCGCAGCGCCGCCGCGCCGCCGCTTTCCGCGATGCCGTTGTTTTCGAAGTTCACGTACGCCAGGTTGACGAACGGCTCCAGGTTCAGCCACTCGCCCCGCACGCTGTAGCCCGCTTCCGCGAACAGCTGTTCGGTACGCGCGCTGTACTTCGCCGTGTCACGGTCCGACTGCATCCCGTAGTTCACCGACCGTTTGGTGTCGATGCGGTGCCAGGTGTAGCCCGCCCCGCCACGCAGCGCCAGCGCCCCGAACTGCTTGTCGCCGTACGCCGCCAGGTGGTAGTTGTCGCTGTCCGCCTTCGACCCGTAGCCGCCGTGCAGCGAGGTGCGGGTGTAGCCGGTCGCCACCCCCAGCCGCCAGTCGGCCGCCGCCGCCGAGTCCAGCCCCACCAGCACCCCGTAGGTCGAGGCCTGATAGCCGGTGGCGTTGGCGTCGCCCGACGCGTGGTCCCACGCCCCCAGCAGCTGCGCCCAGGCGCCGTCCTCGTCCGCCTTGATGGCCGACGAGCTCGCCAGCCCTTCCGCCTGACGCAGACGCCCGTTCAGCGCCTCACGCAGGTAGCGGCTGTCGTTCACCAGCGCCGACGCGATATCCGCATGGATTTGCCCCGAAAGCTGACGGAACGCCTGCCGCGCCTCGCCCGCCGTGCCGCTGTTAAGAACGCTTTCGTACACCGGGTTGCCCGCCGCCAGCGCATCCGCCGCCGCCGCCACCGCCCGCTCGTTCGGCGTCTGCGCCACGCTGGCGAAGCTCGTGCCGTTGCGCCCGACGCTCAGCGTCACCCCGGCCGGCTGGTAGCTCAGCCCGGTGCCGAGGAACAGGTAGTTCGGCGCCACCGCGTCAAACTGCCCGCTCACCCCCTGCTGCGCGCTCAGGATGGTGTACTGCTGGCCCAGCAGGCTGCGCACCTCGCTTTGCGTCAGCAGGTTGGCGCTGTTCTCCAGCGTCACCGCCACCTCGCCGCCGCCGATCGTCGCCGATCCGCTGCTCTGGATCCGATCGCTCTGGCCGTTCGGGCCCACTTCCACCGCGTAGCGCGAACCCGGCTCGAAGCTGACGTTGCCCGCCACGTTCAAGGTGCCGATCGAGTTGCCCGGCGCCACGGTGCCGCCGCGGCGGGCGGTCAGCGAACCGACCGTGCCGCTGCCGCCGACGATGCCGCCGCTCTGCACGCTGACGTCCGAGGTGACCGAGCCGTTGATCGCCAGCCGCCCCTGATTGACCAGCGTCGGGCCGGAATAAGTGTTGTTACCGGTCATGACCAGCGTGCCCATCCCTTCCTTGGTCAGGCCGCCGTGGCCGGAGATGTTATTGGAGTAAACGTCCAACTCACAGCTGATATCGTCACACTTCCTGGCATGCAACGTACCGGCATCCACCTCGGCGCCCAGTCCCGGAATATTGACGACAAACTGGGTCGGGCCGTAGGCCACGCCCGTCGGATCCGGGATGCGGAACTCTGCGGGAATATCCTCGACGGTATAGAACATGCCCGGGCCGTTGATGGCCTTGCCCAGGTTGATCATCCCCCAGCCGTAGAGCGCGTCGATGCCCGGCGCGCCCATGTCGGTGGCGGTGGTTTTCAGCACGTCGGCAATCTGCGCCGAGTTCATGTACGGGAAACGCTGCAGCAACACCGCCACTGCGCCGGTGACGTGCGGGGTCGCCATCGAGGTGCCGTTTTTATTGCCGTAGTCCGACACCAGATTGGCCGGATCGGAACCGTTGGCCACGGTGCTGTAGATTTTGCTGCCCGGCGACGAGACGCAGAAGCTGGCGGTATAGCCGCAGCGGGACGAGAAGCTGCTGATGGTGTAAGGCACGCTGTTGGCCGATGCCGCATCCTGCGCCACGCTGGCGACCGACAGCCAGTTCGGCGCGATGTCCGGCACGAAGTAGGCCAGCCCGCTGATCACATCCGGTTGGTTGTAATTGCCGTCGTTACCGGCGGCGAACAGCACCAGAATATTTTTGCGCGCCGCGTCGATGGCGCCCTGATAGCCTGCGCCGGCCAGGCTACCGAGCAGCGGCTTGACCTGATCGAATTGCTCCTGCGCATCCTTCAGCTCAAAGTGCAGCGCGTTAGGATCGCGGCCGCCGTCGGACAGGAAATCGGGAATGCTGACGCCCCAGCTGTTGTTGATCACCCGCACGCCGCTCTTGATCATCGCCTGCCAGCCGGCATTGGTGACGGCGCCGTCCAGGCCGAGGAATTCGCCGTACGCCGGGCCATCGTTGTCGTTATCGACGCTGATCACCTGCGAATCGAAGGCCACGCCGTGCATGCCGATGCCGTCGCGATTCGCCGCGCTGATCCCCGCGACGTGCACCCCGTGATTGCTCAGCATGCCCTGCGAACCGCTGTAGAAGTGGAAGGTGCCGTCGAAGTAAAAGCGATCGCCGGCGTTAATTCCCGGCCGGTGTGGATCGGTATAGGCGCGGTAGCCTTCGGTGACGACGTTGATCAGTTTGCCTTCGCCGGCGAATTCGGGATGGCGGTTAACCGGAGTGTCGAAAATGCCCACCTTTTGCCCTTTGCCGGTGTAGCCGGCGGCGTAGGCCTCATCGGCGTGGATCGCCCCCAACCCCCAGTTGGCGTTGAATTCGGCGCTGCGCCAGCTGGCCGGATCGCCGGGTTGGCCATTCACCTCGTGCGGCGCCGCCTGCGCATACCCTGCCAGCGCCATGCAGCAGACCAGCGCATTCAGCCGCCACGGCGAGCGACGAACGTTTCCTTTGCTATCAAAACCCATTGTTGTTGTCATTTCCTTACCTTTTGCTTGTTATTGGCCGACGCCCCAGGTGCGCCGGGTTCTCATTAGCAGGATGTGAAAAAGGAACCACCCGCAGGCGGTTCCCGTACAAGGATTGAGTCGATGTTGCTTAGAAACGCCAGGTGAAGCCGGCGTTGACGCTGTTGTCCTGATGGTGCTGCGACAGCAGCCCGCCGTAGCCCAGCGACAGCGAGGCGTTTTCGTTCACCGCCACTTCCGCCCCCGCCTTCAGCACCATGCCGTCACGCGACACCGGCACGCTGTCCACCACGAACGGCGCGTTGCCGCCGTTGAACCGCAGCCCGGTGCCACGCGCCAGCCCGCCGTACTGGTGTTGCCATCCCAGCTCGCTGCGCAGCGCCACCGTCGTGCCCGGGGTCACCTGCCACGCGGTGTCCGCACGCAGCCCCAGCGTCGACACCGTCGCATCCGTGTGCTGCTTGTCGCCGCGCAGCGCCGCCTCGCCGCCGCTTTCCGCGATGCCGTTGTTTTCGAAGTTCACGTACGCCAGGTTGACGAACGGCTCCAGGTTCAGCCACTCGCCCTGCACGCTGTAGCCCGCTTCCGCGAACAGCTGTTCGGTGCGCGCGCTGTACTTCGCCGTGTCACGGTCCGACTGCATCCCGTAGTTCACCGACCGTTTGGTGTCGATGCGGTGCCAGGTGTAGCCCGCCCCGCCACGCAGCGCCAGCGCCCCGAACTGCTTGTCGCCGTACGCCGCCAGGTGGTAGTTGTCGCTGTCCGCCTTCGACCCGTAGCCGCCGTGCAGCGAGGTGCGGGTGTAGCCGGTCGCCACCCCCAGCCGCCAGTCGGCCGCCGCCGCCGAGTCCAGCCCCACCAGCACCCCGTAGGTCGAGGCCTGATAGCCGGTGGCGTTGGCGTCGCCCGACGCGTGGTCCCACGCCCCCAGCAGCTGCGCCCAGGCGCCGTCCTCGTCCGCCTTGATGGCCGACGAGCTCGCCAGCCCTTCCGCCTGACGCAGACGCCCGTTCAGCGCCTCACGCAGGTAGCGGCTGTCGTTCACCAGCGCCGACGCGATATCCGCATGGATTTGCCCCGAAAGCTGACGGAACGCCTGCCGCGCCTCGCCCGCCGTGCCGCTGTTAAGAACGCTTTCGTACACCGGGTTGCCCGCCGCCAGCGCATCCGCCGCCGCCGCCACCGCCCGCTCGTTCGGCGTCTGCGCCACGCTGGCGAAGCTCGTGCCGTTGCGCCCGACGCTCAGCGTCACCCCGGCCGGCTGGTAGCTCAGCCCGGTGCCGAGGAACAGGTAGTTCGGCGCCACCGCGTCAAACTGCCCGCTCACCCCCTGCTGCGCGCTCAGGATGGTGTACTGCTGGCCCAGCAGGCTGCGCACCTCGCTTTGCGTCAGCAGGTTGGCGCTGTTCTCCAGCGTCACCGCCACCTCGCCGCCGCCGATCGTCGCCGATCCGCTGCTCTGGATCCGATCGCTCTGGCCGTTCGGCCCCACTTCCACCGCGTAGCGCGAACCCGGCTCGAAGCTGACGTTGCCCGCCACGTTCAAGGTGCCGATCGAGTTGCCCGGCGCCACGGTGCCGCCGCGGCGGGCGGTCAGCGAACCGACCGTGCCGCTGCCGCCGACGATGCCGCCGCTCTGCACGCTGACGTCCGAGGTGACCGAGCCGTTGATCGCCAGCCGCCCCTGATTGACCAGCGTCGGGCCGGAATAAGTGTTGTTACCGGTCAGCACCAGGGTGCCGATACCCTGCTTGGTCAGGCCGCCGTGGCCGGAGATATCGTTGCTCCAGACGTCCAGCCCGCACAGCACATCGCTGCAGACGCGCTCGGTCGGTTTGCCCTTGTCCAGCACCGCGCCGACGCCCGGCAGATCCACCACGAATTGGGTCGGGCCGTAAGCCACGCCCGTCGGATCCGGAATACGGAACTCCGCCGGAATATCCTCGGCGGTCACCAACATGCCTGGCCCGTTGATAGCCTTGCCCAGGTTGATCATCCCCCAGCCGTAGAGCGCGTCGATGCCCGGCGCGCCCATGTCGGTGGCGGTGGTTTTCAGCACTTCCGCCACCTGTGCGCCGCTCAGATACGGGAAACGCTCCATCAGCACCGCAACGCTGCCGGCCACGTGCGGCGCCGCCATCGAGGTGCCGCTGTATTTGGCGTAGCCGGTCGTCAGATTCTCCACGCTGGTGCCTTCAATCACCGAGCTGTATACCCGGGTGCCCGGCGCCGAAACGCAGAAGCTGGCGGTGTAGCCGCAGCGGGAAGAGAAGGTGCTGATGCTGTAGTCGCCGGTATTGGTGGGATCCTGCAAGCTGGCGACCGACAGCCAGTTCGGTGCAATCTCCGGCACGAAATAGGCCAGGCCGGCCATGGCATCGGGGTTATTCAGATTGCCGTCGTTACCGGCGGCGAAGATGGTGACCACGCCGCTGCGCGCCGCGTCGATCGCGCCCTGATAGGCGCCGCCGGGCTTGGTGCCGAGGATCTGTTTGATCTGATCGAACTGCTTTTGCGCATCGTTTACTGTGAAATGCGGATAAGCCGGGTCATAACCCCCCTCATCAAACTTTTCGGTAATGCCGATGCCCCAGCTGTTGTTGATGATGCGCGCGCCGCTGGCCACCAGCGCATCCCAACCGGCCTGGTACACCGCGCCGTCGTTGCCGAGGATGATGCCGTCCTCCGGGCCGGGATCGCCGTTTTCGGCACTGATGATCTGCGCATTGAACGCCACGCCGTGCATGGCGCCGCCGTCGCGGCTGCCGGCGGCGATGCCGCCCACGTGGGTACCGTGCGAACCGAGCGTGCCATCGGAGTCCACGCTCGGCGTACCGTCATAGCGGAAAGTGTCGCCTTTTTTCACCGGAATATAGGGATCGGTGTATTCGCGGATGCCTTCGGTAACCAGATTGATCACCTTATTCTCACCGGCAAACTCCGGGTGCTTGGCGTAGACCGGCTGATCGAAAATGCCAAGTTTGATGCCTTTTCCGGTATAACCGGCGGCGTAGGCCTGGTCGGCGTGGATCGCCCCCAGCCCCCATTCCGCGTTGAACTCACTGCTGCGCCAGCTGGCCGGATCGCCCGCTTTGCCGTTCTCTATATAGCTGGAGGCCTGCGCGCCGCCGATCGCCGTCAGGCAGATCAGCATCGCGCTCCATTGTGCGCGATGAACTCCGATTTCAGGCCAGCCGAAGGCCGCCCGAGCGGATTTAACTCCTCTAAGTTTCTTCTCCATCCCAGATACCGTCCGTTGTTGTTTGCAAATGTTTTATAAGATTTTTTGTGTAACAGTTTGGTAACACCAAATAAATAAAGCACAACAATCTCAAGTGCGCTTAATGTGTCACTCGGCAGTTCGGTGGGCGGAGAGAACGTTTCAGGGATGAATCAGACGGGGGACGATAAGGAAAGAGAATGATCTCGCTCAGCGCTGAGGCGGCATTTATTCGCGGGGGATAATTAAATTAATACAATGATAAATAATGATATTTAATTAAAAGACAACCAAAGAAAGCGTCGCCTGAAAAGTGCTTAACAGGCGCTTTTTATCACTTTTAATTATAACTTTTGCCAATATTTACTCAGTGAATTATGCTGATTTTTCACTCAGGCAGCGGCAAAAATTGGATTATCCTGCTGATGTTTTTTTGCTGTTCATCGCATCCTCTTCCGCCTGACGCAGGATGGCTTTGGCCATCCATTGCGTGACATCCTGGATACCCTCAAGCTCCAGCCCCCAGATATCTTTCAGCACCAGGAACACCTCAGAACCGTAAATCAGCGAGAAAGCATGAATCACTCTCTGTAAAGAATCTGGCGGCAGTTTACCCTGCAACGGCTCTACCGCCAGCGCCAGCAGCCGCTTGCGGTTGCCGCGCACGAACTTTTCGCCCGGCGTGGCGTGCGCCCACTGCTGCAAAGAGAGCTGCAATGCGGCGCGCAGCGCCCCTTCGTGTCGCTCCATCTGAGGATAGGCCAACGTCAGCAACTGCTGGATGCGCTTCAGGGCATCGTCGTCCTGCGGGCGCCACGCCAGAATAGGCCCCAGACTTTCCGCCACCACCGCAGTAATTAATGCGCTTTGGGTCGGGAAATAGCGGTAGGCGGTCGCGCGCGATACCTGCGCATGCGCCGCCAGATCGGTGATCGATGGAAACGCGCCCTCGCCATACAGCGTCATTGCGCTGGCCAGCAACAAACGATGTGTTTTCGCCCGGGCGGAGGTCAGAGAAAGGTCGGACGGGGTGGGAAAAGCATTTATCGGCACTTAAACCTCATACATCTGTACACGCTTGCGCGACAGGCGAGACGCCACTGCCGACAGGTTGACGACAAAGGGTTGGCCGCGCAAAAAGCTCAAAAATGAGACAGGAGTCCCATTTTGCACTGAGCTGCCCTTGCAAAAATGATACTGCCGTCTCATTATATAAATACATTAATCAATTTAATTTAAATGCCAACACCAGGGCACCTAAAAAAATATAATGCATTAATTTTTAAATAAAAATTAGAAACACCCCGGAAAAATCCATGAAAGATACTTCAAATTTTGTCTATATTGCTACCACAGCAGATACGAAAGGACAAGAGTTGGAGTATGTGCGGCGGCTGATTGCCAGCCTGAATTTACCCACGCGAACCGTCGATCTCTCCACCCGAAGCTTGCCGTTTGACTCCCCGGCCGATATCGGCCCAGAAGAGGTCGCTCGCCACCATCCGGCGGGCGCAGGCGCGGTCTTTCTAGCCAGCCGCGGCCAGGCAATCGCCGCCATGGCGACCGCTTTCGAACGTTTTATCCTGACGCGCCGCGATATCGCCGGCCTGCTTGGCCTGGGCGGCTCCGGCGGCACCGCCATCATCACGCCGGCAATGCAGCAGTTGCCGATTGGCCTGCCGAAATTGATGGTCTCGAGCATGGCGGCGGGAGACGTTTCCGCCTATGTCGGCGCCAGTGATATCAGCATGTTGTATTCGGTCACCGATCTCGCCGGCCTGAACCGTATCTCGCGCCGGGTGCTGGGCAATGCGGCGCGCCAGATAGCCGGCGCAGTCCGCTTCGCCGCTGTCGATCATCACGACGACAAGCCCGCAATCGGCCTGACGATGTTTGGCGTCACCACCCCCTGCATTCAGGCGCTGGTTGCCGATCTTGAGCCGCAATGGGACTGCCTGACGTTTCACGCGACCGGCAGCGGTGGCAGAGCGCTGGAAAAACTGATCGATAGCCGGCAACTGCACGGCGCCATCGATTTGACCACCACCGAAGTGACCGATTACCTGTTTGGCGGTGTGCTGCCCTGCAATGCAGATCGTTTCGGTGCTATCGCGCGTACCGGCATCCCGTGCGTACTCTCCTGCGGCGCGATCGACATGATCAACTTCGGCGCGCTGAATACGGTGCCGGCTCGCTACGCGAACCGCCTGCGCCATCATCACAATCCGCAAGTGACGCTGGTGCGCACCAGCCCGCGGGAAAATGCGCTAATCGGACATTGGATTGGCGAGAAAATCAACGCCTGCGCGGGCGAAGTGCGCTTCGTGATCCCGGCGGGCGGCGTGTCGGCGCTGGATGCCCCTGGGCAACCGTTCTGGGATCCCGCAGCGCTGGCCGCCTTTACGCAAACGTTGGAGGAGACGGTGCACGCCACCCATAAGCGCCGGTTAATAAAAACGCCTTACCATATTAACGATCCGCGCTTTGCGCAGGCCGTTGCCGAACAGTTCCGACATATTGCCGGTGGGGAATGATAATCACTCGCTGCCGGGTCTGCCGGAGATAACGCCGAAAAAAAAGGCCAGACAAATAGTCTGGCCCTTTTTTATTTACCGCGAGCGTATATTACTGACCGGAGGACATCTGCTCCTTCATTTTATTCATATGGTCCATCATCTTTTGCTCACGTTTCTGATAATTCTCATTGTATTGTTTTTTCTGCTCAGGGGTCAGCAGGTTATACATTTTATTTTCCGCCTTGGCGCGTTCCAGCATGCGTTCGGATTGCGCTTTGCCGATCGCGTCAATTTGCGCCTTCGCCTTCGCTTCATCGAAGCTGTCGGAAGCCACCAGATTATGCAGCGCCTGGCGTTCCTCTTTCATGCCCGGACCGCGTTTCGAGTGCGACTCTTTCATGATATCGCGCATTTGCTGGCGCTGCTGCTCGGTCAGGTTCAGCCCGGCGAACGGGCCGCCTTTACCTTCACCCTTGTGATGCATCATTTTCATCGGCGCGGCATCCGCAGCCGGGGCCGCCGTCGTATCAGCGGCGAACGCCGCAGAAGCAGAACCCAGAGCCAGCGTGGAAGCAATAAATAAAGCCGTCAATTTACGCATAATCATTTCCTTAAAAATTTTTCTTCATCAGGAGCGCTGTACGTTAACAGGCTCATTCGTTCGTCGAAGATAATAATAGGCTGATAAAATTCAAGTAATGCGAGGGTGTGTAAACTTTTTAAAACCCGTCACGGGTTTATTCACCAATTATGAGAAAACTATGAAGAAGGCGTTTATTTGATGGAAATTTTAATTTCCCGGCAAAAATCTCCCCGACAGGGTTATTTTTCAGCCGCCCTCTCACCGCTATAATTTACTCGCCCACAAGGCAACCTTGCATCAACCGTTTTTCGTTAGCGGGGAAGCCGGTACAAACTTCGCACGACCCGATGTTCTCCTCCTACACTTTAAGGCAACCGGTCGCCGGGTGGCGCGTACACCGCAAAACTAATCATTGCTTATAGAATAGTTTCCATTACCCGCCCCGCCTGTGAAAACCTGTTATATGATGCACAGACGCGCACGGCGACCACTTTCGGGCCCACAGGCCGCCAGCGGTTCTTCGTGCTGACCGGCCGCCCGTGCTCTTTTGAGGAATCATCATGTCCGCAGACCAAGGCCCTGAGCTTCTTAACGCCCACTTCGGCACCCAGAGCCCCCACTGGCGGCTGGCGTTTGACAGCAATGCCCTGGAGCTGTCCGCCGTTAAGGGCAAAGCCCACGTCGCGGTGGCGCTGAGCGCCATGGACGCGGCGAAAATTCGCCGTTTGACCGGCGTGACCGCCAGCCTTGAACTCACCATCACGCTGGCCGGCGAACCGCTGCATCTGCATCTGGTCGGGCGCCGCGTCAATAACCTCGAATGGGCGGGCACCGCGTCCGCGTTCAGCGATACCCAATCCGTGGCGCGCGATCTGGTGCATGGGCTCTCCTTCGCCGAGCAGGTGGTGTCCGAAGCCAACTCGGTGATCGTGATCGTCGACCAGCACGGCCGCATCCAGCGCTTCAATCGGCTGAGCGAGGAGTACACCGGGCTGCACGAACACGAGGTGATCGGCAAGAACGTTTTCCAGCTGTTTATGAGCCCGGAAGAAGCCGCCGCCTCGCGGCGCAACATCGCCGGCTTCTTCCGCAACGGCTCTTCGTATGAGGTGGAACGCTGGGTAAAGACGGTCAAGGGCGAACGGCTGTTCCTGTTTCGCAATAAGTTCGTGCACAGCGGCAGCGGCAAGAACGAGGTGTTTCTGATCTGCTCAGGAACCGACATCACCGAAGAGCGTCGCGCGCAGGAACGGCTGCGGGTGCTGGCCAACACCGATATTATCACCGGCCTGCCGAACCGTAACGCCATCCAGGACAAGATCAACCACGCCATCGCCACGCGCGGCGAAGAAAGTTTCGGCCTGGTGTACCTCGATCTCGACAATTTCAAAAAGGTCAACGACGCCTACGGCCATATGTTCGGCGATCGGCTGCTGGTTGAGGTCTCGCTGGCGATCCTCGGCTGCCTGAGCCCGGATCAGGTGCTCGCCCGCCTTGGCGGCGACGAATTTTTGGTGCTGGCGCCTCAGACCGATCGCGAACGTTTGCAAACGCTGGCGCAGCGCATCATCGATCGGCTGAAGACCCCTTTCCGCATCGGCCTGATCGAAGTGTATACCGGCTGTTCGATCGGCATCGCGCTGTGCCCGGAGCACGGCAACGATCTCGACAGCCTGATCCGCAGCGCCGATACCGCCATGTACGTCGCCAAGGAGCACGGCAAGCGCACCTATACCGTCTTCTCGCCGGAGATGAACAAGCGCGTCGCCGAATACATGTGGCTGGACACCAACCTGCGTAAAGGGCTGGAGCAAAATCAGCTGGTATTGTATTACCAGCCTAAAATCGACGCGCGCAGCGGTGAAGTGCACAGCGTGGAAGCGCTGGTGCGCTGGGATTCGCCGGAGCGCGGCCTGATCCCGCCGCTGCAGTTCATCTCCTATGCCGAGGAGTCCGGCCTGATCGGCCCGCTGGGCCAATGGGTGTTGCAGACCGCCGCCTGCCAGGCGGCGCAGTGGCGAGAGCGGGGATTGAATCTGCGGGTGGCGGTCAACCTCTCCGCCCGGCAGCTGGCAGACGACGGCATCGTCAACGATCTGCTCGGGGTGCTGCGCCGTCACCGCATGGCCCCTTGTCTGCTGGACTTCGAGTTGACTGAAAGCAGCCTGATTGAAGACGAAAACCGCGCGCGCGTGCTGATCACCCGGCTACGCGAGCTGGGCGCGCAGGTGCATCTCGACGACTTCGGCACCGGCTATTCGTCGCTGGCGCAGCTGGCGCGTATTCCGCTGGACGCCATCAAGCTGGATAAAAGCTTCGTGCGCGGGGTGAATTTCAACCCGGTTTCGCAATCGCTGGTGCGCGCGATCGTCGCGGCGGCGGAGGCGCTGGCCTTCCGCGTGATCGCCGAAGGGGTGGAGACCGAGAGCGAAAATCAGTTCCTCGACGAGGTCGGCGTGGACGAAAAGCAGGGCTTTCTGTTTGCGCGGCCAATGCTCCCGGAACAGCTGGAGCATTGGCTGCAGTCCTATCGCCCGCGCTCACCTTCCGCGTGAGGCGGGCGCGTTAACGTTAGCCGGCACGACGCAGGTTCAGGGTGTGGCGATCCTGCAACATCACCAGCCGCTCGATGTAGGCGCGATCTTTTTCCTCAATGGTGAAGGCCGAGTGCACCCAATCCTCGGTAATGTCCATCAGCTCGGAACGCGTCAGCTGCAGCACGCGCTGACGCGCCCGCAACATGGCGCGCATGCCGTTGAGCTTCGGCCGGATGGTATCGATGAAAGTGCGCGTCGCCATGTAGGCGTCGCCGGGCTGGAACAGCTGATCCACCAGCCCACGGCTCTCGAACCACTCTGCGGTGTGCGACTCGCCGCCCCAAATCAGTTCTTCGGCCAAGCGCATGCCCGCCTTGCGCGCCACCAGCGAGTAACCGCCCATGCCGGGAAACAGGTTGAACGCAATCTCCGGGAACCCCATGCGCGCATTGTTCTGCGCCAACACGAAATGGTGCGCCAGCGCCGCTTCAAAGCCGCCGCCCAGCGCGCTGCCTTCGACCATCGCAATGCTGACCGCGCCGGTATCGAAACCGCGCGCCGCCGCATGCACGCAGTCGATGCAGGCACGCGCGTAGGCCATCATCGCCTCGCGTTTGCGGTTCTTGATGGCTTCGGCGAAGAACTGCAGATCGCCGCCGACGTTAAACATGTTCGGCACCAGCGAGCCGGTGACCCAGAAATCGAACCGCAGCGAAGACTCTTTCGCCGCCTGCGCCAGCGTCATGATGTCTTCGATCAGCGCCTGATTAAAGCAAGGACGCGGCGCAGCGCGCAGCAGCATCCACATGATATGCCTCTCCTCTTCATAGTAGGCGGAAAGCTGCGACAGATTGCCCGCTTCGGTAAACGGACGGCAGGTGGGGTGATTGAGCAATTTCATAAGACCTTCCAGTTTTTCTGTTGATGACGGGTGAGACCGTTCCAGCCCCTACGGCTGCAGCGGAGCGGCGCTCGGCAACGCGTGGCGCCACATCATGAGTAAACGCTTTCTCGCCGACGAAACAGATAAAAATTGGAGGTAGGGAAGTGAAAAAAACCGAGGCGCGGCGGGGTTTTCATAGGAATTTTACCTATCGACCGCCTCCTGGCATTTCATGCCGGGCGCTAACGCGTTAAGCTCGGAAAATGACCGTTTGCCGCCCCGGCGCTCAAAACGCCGCGGGGCTTTGGCTATAATCAACGCGGATACATGCCGTTTAACGTTAAGGAAATCGTGAAGTAATGCCTACAGGACCAGACCAGGAACGCCGCCAGCCCGCACAAGACACGCCGCCGAAGCCGCTTATCGCCATCAAGACCGGCCATGAAACGCTCGACCGCCGCATCAGCGGTTTTTCACGTCTGATTGAACGCATCAAAGCCTGGCCGAGCGTTGCGCACCTGCTGCGCGCCGCCGAACGCTTTAACGATCGGCTGGGCAGCCAGTTCGGCGCCGCCATCACCTATTTTTCATTCCTCTCGCTGATCCCGATCCTGATGGTGTCGTTCGCCGCCGCTGGTTTCGTGCTGGCTTCCAACCCGGATCTGCTGGCCCGTTTGATCAACCGGATCGTCGGCAGCATCAGCGATCCGACGCTGGCCAGCACGCTGAAGAACACCGTCAACACCGCCATTCAGCAGCGCACCACCGTGGGATTGACCGGCCTGGCGCTGGCGCTCTATTCCGGCATCAGTTGGATGGGCAACCTGCGCGAAGCGATCCGCGCGCAATCGCGTGACGTCTGGGAACGCAATCCGCAGGATCAGGAGAAAATCTATTTCAAGTACACCCGCGACTTCATCTCGCTGACCGGCCTGGTGGTCGCGCTGATTATCACGCTGTCGCTGACCTCGGTCGCCGGCTCGGCGCAGGCGGCGATCGTCAACGCGCTGGGGCTGGACGGCATCGAATGGCTGCGGCCGGCGTTGACGACGATCGCGCTGTCGATCTCGATTTTCGCCAACTATCTGCTGTTCCTGTGGATTTTCTGGATGCTGCCGCGCCACAAACCGAAGAAAAAAGCGCTGCTGCGCGGCACCTTGCTTGCGGCTATCGGCTTTGAGGTGATCAAGTTCGTGATGACGATGACGCTGCCGCAGGTGGCGAAATCGCCTTCCGGCGCGGCCTTCGGCTCGGTGATCGGGCTGATGGCGTTCTTCTACTTCTTCGCCCGCCTGACGCTGTTTTGCGCCGCCTGGATCGCAACGGCCGACTACAAAGGCGACAAAGCCTTGCCGGAACGCGAGCCGCCGGCGCGCTGAAGCCATGCAATCGTGCCGGTGTTATCGCACGCGCCGGCACTTTCCTCTGGTTAATAAGCAGAAAACCAGTCGATCCCTCTAAGTCATGCGGCATGGCATTCGAAAAACCAGCATAACAAACTACCCAGTCACTTTTCTTTCCCGTTTTTACAGCCATTCACACTGTATGAACCCCATTTCTCAACGTTTAACGCTACAGAAAAGAAGCCAGGTAAAACATTAGTCTTTTTAACCGGTTAGCGGCGGCGCTGCCCAGAGTTCCAGCGTTGAAAAGGCGGAATGCTGTCACTAAGATGGATTTTTACCCCCTCCAACAATAAGAAATAGATATGCAAGCCACCATCGCACCCCCACTCGACGCCGACGACGCGTCTACACCGGTGAATTCCCGCGGGAAAGTCATCGTCGCCTCGCTGGTCGGCACCGCCATCGAGTTCTTCGACTTTTACATCTACGCCACCGCCGCGGTGATCGTGTTCCCGCACATCTTCTTCCCGCAGGGCGACCCGACCACCGCGACGCTGCAGTCGCTGGCCACCTTCGCCGTCGCCTTTGTCGCGCGCCCTATCGGCTCTGCGCTGTTCGGCCACTTCGGCGATCGCGTGGGGCGCAAGGTGACGCTGGTCGCCTCGCTGCTGACCATGGGGATTTCCACCGTGCTGATCGGCCTGCTGCCGAGCTATGAAACCATCGGCATCTTCGCCCCTATCCTGCTGGCGCTGGCGCGCTTTGGCCAGGGGCTGGGGCTGGGTGGCGAATGGGGCGGCGCCGCCTTGCTGGCGACGGAGAACGCGCCGGCCAAAAAACGTGCGCTGTACGGCTCCTTCCCCCAGTTGGGCGCCCCGATCGGCTTCTTCTTCGCCAACGGCACCTTCCTGCTGCTCTCGTGGCTGCTGAGCGACCAGCAATTTATGGAATGGGGCTGGCGCGTGCCGTTCATCCTCTCCGCCGCATTGGTGCTGATTGGCCTGTACGTCCGGGTGTCATTGCATGAAACGCCGGTGTTCGCCAAAGCGGCCAAGGCCGGCAAACAGGTGAAAGTGCCGCTCGGCACGCTGCTGAGCAAGCATCTGAAAGCCACCATCCTCGGCACCTTCATCATGCTGGCGACCTACACGCTGTTTTATCTGATGACGGTCTATTCGATGACCTACGGCACTGCGCCGCAGCCGCTGGGGCTCGGTTACTCCCGCAACAGCTTCCTGTGGATGCTGATGGTGGCGGTGATCGGTTTCGGCGTGATGGTGCCCATCGCCGGCCTGCTGGCGGACGCGTTCGGCCGTCGCAAGACCATGATCGCCATTACCCTGCTGATGATCGGCTTCGCGTTCCTGTTCCCGACCCTGCTGGGTTCCGGCAACCAGGCGCTGGTGATGGGCTTCCTGCTGTGCGGCCTGAGCATCATGGGGCTGACCTTTGGCCCGATGGGCGCGCTGCTGCCGGAGCTGTTCCCCACCGAAGTGCGCTATACCGGCGCATCGTTCTCCTACAACGTCGCGTCGATTCTCGGCGCGTCCGTGGCGCCTTACATCGCCACCTGGCTGGCGGCCCACTACGGGCTGTTTTACGTCGGCATGTACCTGGCGGCGATGGCCGGGCTGACGCTGCTGGCCCTCCTGCTGATGAAAGAAACCCGCCACCAGTCGCTGTGATCCTCTGCGGCCCCCTCACTGCGGGGGGCCGCACGCGTTGTTCGTTTCCTGTCATAAAACCGGGCTATGCTGGACGTTTCTCTCGGTAACAGGATCGGCCGATGTCTCTGCGTCGTGGGGTATTTGTCTGCGTGGCGCTGCTGGCGGCTCTCGCCATCGCGCTCTATTACGGGTTGAAACCCGACCATCCCGATGCGCTGTGGCGCATCGTCAGCCAGCAATGTCTGCCCAATCAGCAGGCGCATGACAACCCGGCGCCCTGCGCGCAGGTGGATGTGCAGGCCGGTTTCGTGGTGTTTAAAGATCGCAACGGGCCGCTGCAATACCTGCTGATGCCCAGTGCCAAAATCACCGGTATCGAAAGCCCGGCGGTGCTGGACGCCGCCACGCCGAATTTCTTCGCCCAGGCCTGGCGCGCGCGCCACGTGATGGCGGAACGCTATGGCAAACCGATCGACGACGGCGATATTTCATTGGCGATCAATTCGGAATATGGCCGCACGCAAAACCAGCTGCACATTCATATCTCCTGCCTGCTGCCGGCGGTAAAACAGCGGCTGGCGCAGATCGGCCCCCATTTCATCGAGCAATGGCAACCGCTGCCCGGCGGCCTGTTGGGGCATGACTATCTGGGGCGGCGGGTAACCCCTGCCGAGCTGGAGCAACAGGGCGCCTTCCGCCTGCTGGCCTCCGGCCTGCCGCGCGCCGACGGGCGCATGGGCAGCTTCGGCCTGGCGATGACCGCGCTGCCGGACGGGGATTTCCTGCTGCTGGCAACCGAGCGCAGCCTGCTGCCGTTCACCCTGGCCTCGGCGGAAGAGATCCAGGATCACGACTGCCGGCTGCTCACGCCGCCGCCGCGCGCCTGATTATTTTTTGCCTTTCATCTCCCGCAGGATCTGCCCGCACTGGTTCTCCTCGCCGCCTTCACTGGGCGAGACCAGCGCCAGCAGCGCCGCCGCCGGCGTCAGCACCGCCCCCAACGCCACCGCCGCCGCGCCGCGCGCGATCAGCGGCCCGGCTTTGACCCCGGCGTCCGGATGCTTGAAGGTGCCTTTCACGTACAGCGGCGATCGCAGGGTCAGCACGCGCATGCCCTTGCTTTCCGGATCGATGGACAAATCCAGCCGTTCGGTGGCGAGGTTGGTGTTGCCGGTGATGTTGATCACCGCGTTTTCGGTGTCGAACACGAACAGTCGCGGTGCGGCGACGCCGCTGCGGATGCCGACGTCCGCCGCCGCGCAGTTGATGCCCACCACGTCGTCACCAAACAGCTGTGCCACCAGATAGTTACCGACGTTCAGACCGAGGATCTCCATCAGGCTACGGCTGATCACCCCGTTATTGATCAGCAGGCGCAGATCGCCGTTGCTGGTCGCCAGCAGCTCGGCCACCGAATTGCCGCTGCCCGTCAGCCTGGCGTCGCCGTTCATCTGCCCGAGGCTGCGCTTCATCGCCTCCACATTCGGCAACAGCTGTTTAAGCTGAAGTTTGCGTGCATGCATATCCACCTGCCCGCGCATCGGCTTTTTGCCGCCGTCGAGGCGTACGACGGCGTTCAGGCTGCCGCCCGCCATGCCGAAGCGCAGCGGATCCAGGCGCAGTTCGCCATTGTTCAGCTTCAGGTGCGTGGCCAGATCGCTCAGCGGCAAATCGCTGCCGCGTTCAATGCGCGCGGCGGCAAACTTCACGTCCGCATCCATCTTGCTCCAGCTTTGCGTATCGAACTGTTCGACCGGCAGCACCTTATCCGCAGGCTGACGGCTTTTCTCGCCGCGCCCGGCTTTGGCGGCGTTGGAGTCGGCGCCGATCAGCGGCGCCAGATCCGCCAACCTCAGCTGCCGGGAGTTCACCGCGCCGCTCAGCGTGGGCCGCGGTTTACCGGCAACGTACTTCAAGCTGCCGTGAATGTCGCTGTCGCCGATTTTTCCGTCGAATTTCTGGTACTCAAACACCGCGCCGCCCGGCTGATGCAGGCGGGCGGTCAGATGGCCATCGGTCGCATACGGCGGGGTATTCGGCAACAACACGCCGGTCAGGCCATAGAGGTTGCTCAGGCTTTCACCGGAAAATTTCAGCTGTACATCCAGGCCGCCGAGGTTCAGCGGATCGGACAAGGTGCCCGCGACCACCACCCGGGTGCTGCCGGAGCGCACATCGGCCTGCAGCGGGAACGGCAAATCGGCGCTCTGCAGCGACAGCATGCCGCCAATCTTGCCGCTGCCGCTCAACGGTTCGCCGTTATATTTGCCCTTCACCTGCCAGCCGAAAACGTAATCGGGGGTCGCGGTCTTGTCGCCGCCCTGTTTGCCGGTCACTTCACTGAACGGCAACGGCTTGCCGAGCGGATCGATGACGGCGCGGAAATCCGCCTTCAGCGTGGCGTCTTTAAAGGCGATCTGCCCCTTGTCGAATACGATGTCGTGAACGGTGAACGACCAGTCGGAAGGCGGCTGCTTGGGATCCTGGCCGGCGGCCAGGTCAAACGTCCAGTTGTTGTCGCCGTTGGCCAGACGTTGCAACGAAGCATTCGGCTGCTTCAGCCAGATGCGCGGGATCAGCAGCTCTTTACCCAGTAACGCCAGCGGCGCAATGCTGGCGTCGACGCGCTGCAGCGTTACCATGCTGTCGCCGGGCATGTTTTTCGGGTTACCCAGCCACACGTCTTCGGCGTGAATATGCGGCCAGGGCACCCAGGCGCGCCAGCCGCCCTCATCCGGATTGCGCGACCAGTCGACGCCCAGATCGCCGCGAATGGCGAACGGTCGCCGCAGTTCGGCCGACACTTTGTCGTTGATGGTGGGCTTGAGTCGATTCCAGTCGAAGGTAGCAATGAAGATCGCCAGCGCGACGATCAGCAGCAGCACAATGCCGCCCAGCCAGCTGAAAACCTTTCCTGTTCTTGTCATAGCGGCTCCCTCAGCGCATAAATCGGGCTGCCGAATGAAAGGAAAAGGAGTTAGCAGCCCCGTTTAAGCCTAGCTGAGGATAGGCCGGAGTTCACGCCGGCGCGCCGGGCGCGGCGAACAGCGTCGGCACGCTGTGCAGAGTTTCAAAGCACGCCGGGCGGGAAAGGTAGTAGCCCTGAGCGGCCAACGCGCCGGAACGCTGCACCAGCCGCCACTCTTGTTCGGTTTCCACACCCTCGACGATCACCCCGTCGCTGTGCTGGTTCATCATCTTGATCAGGGTGCCGAGCAGCTGGACGCCCTCTTCCGACTGTTTGAGCAAGGTAAACAATTCGCGCGCCACCTTGATGTATTGATAACGCCAGGCGCCGACGGCGGAGAAGTTGGCCAGCCCGCTGCCGAAATCGTCCAGCCACAGCCGCTCGCCGCCGACGATCTGCTGCAGCGGGCGGTTTGACGCCGTTTCGGCGTGCTCCACCAGCTCGAAGCGCAGATAGGGCATCTCGGCGATCTGCCGTTGCAACGCGCTATGGCGCTGCAACGCTTGCAGCGCGATGCCGTCGATATTGACCGACACCATCACCGCGTGACGAATGAACAACGCCTGCCAGCGCTGCAACAGCGCCAGCTGTTCCTGGATCACCTGCAAACGCTGGGCGACGCCGAGCGAGGAAAAATAATGCTCCGGGGATTGCCGCTTGTCCGGCTCATTCGGGTGATACACCGCCGTCAGCAGTTCCACCGCCAGCAGCGCGCCGCTGGTGCGATAAATCGGCTGGAAGGTATACAAGCGCCGGCATTGCCGCCAGTAGCGCCGCGATTTGGCGCAGGCATAGAGGGCAAAACAAGGCGCCAGCAGACCAGAGATCAGATTGGTTATCATCGGTACTATCGCCGTGGCGGGGAAATGAGAGCGCTGCCGCTGTTTCTTTACCCAGCTTATCGGCAACGCGGCGTAAAACTTTAAGCCGAATTGCCGCCCGTTTCTCCTCCGTCCTGCCCGCGTTCGCCGATCGCGATCATAAAAAATTAAAACGCCGTTTTAATTTATTGACTCACTGACCCCCTTGCGTGGAGACTGGCGGCTATTGCTTCTTCTTTAGCCAGGGCTTATTGACGATGACTATCCGAAATCTCGCCGTGATCGGCGAATGCATGATCGAGCTGTCGCAGCAGGGCGCACAGCTGACGCGCGGCTTTGGCGGCGATACCCTCAACACCGCCGTCTACCTCGCCCGCCAAATGCCGGAACAGACGCTACGGGTGCATTATGTCACCGCACTCGGCACCGACAGTTTCAGCGGCGACATGCTGCAGGCCTGGCGGCAGGAGAAGATCGAGACCGGGTTGATTCAGCAATTCGACAACAAGCTGCCGGGCCTGTACCTCATCGAAACCGACGCCGCCGGCGAACGTACTTTCTACTACTGGCGCAATGACGCCGCCGCCCGGTATTGGCTTGCGGGACCGCAGGCCGACGCACTGTGCGAACGGCTGGCGCAGTTCGATTACTTGTACCTCAGCGGCATTAGCCTGGCGATCCTCGCGCCTGCCGATCGCATGAAACTGCTGGCGCTGCTGCGCCGCTGTCGCGCCAACGGCGGCAAGGTGATCTTCGACAACAATTACCGTCCGCGCCTGTGGCAAAGCCGTGAGGAAACGCAGCAGGCCTACCGCGAGGTGCTGGCCTGTACCGACATCGCTTTTCTGACGCTGGATGACGAAGAGTTGCTGTGGGGAGCGCAGCCTATCGAACAGGCGGTAGCTCGCACGCAGGCGCTCGGCGTCGGCGAGATCGTCATCAAACGCGGCGCGCACGCCTGCCTGGTGTTCAGTATGGCAGGGGAGAAACTTGAGGTGCCGGCGATCGCGCTGCCGCCAGAGCGTGTCGTCGACACCACCGCAGCGGGCGATTCTTTCAGCGCCGGTTACCTGGCGGCCCGCCTGAACGGCGGCAGCGCCCAACGGGCGGCGCAGCGCGGCCATCTGCTGGCCGCTACGGTGATCCAGCATCGCGGCGCCATCATTCCCGCCGCAATGATGCCGGAGGCATAAAAAAAGCCGGCATCGCTGCCGGCTCTTTCTCTTTGTGCTTTGCCTTGCGGAAAATCAGCCCGCGACGGCGATGCGTTTCATATCGGTCATGTAGCCGCGCAGTTTACGGCCGACGGTTTCGATAGGGTGGCTGCGCACCGCTTCGTTCACGTCGCGCAGCTGCGCATTGTCCACCGCCGTACCCGCCACAGCTTTGCCCAAATCGCCCGCCTGCAGGGTGGTCATAAAGTCCTTCAGCAGCGGCACCGCCGCGTTGGCGAACAGGTAGTTGCCGTACTCTGCGGTATCGGAGATGACCACGTTCATTTCATACAGACGCTTACGCGCAATGGTGTTGGCGATCAGCGGCAGCTCGTGCAGCGACTCGTAGTAAGCCGACTCTTCGATGATGCCGGCATCGACCATGGTTTCGAACGCCAGCTCTACGCCCGCTTTCACCATCGCCACCATCAGCACGCCGTGATCGAAGTACTCTTGCTCGCTGATTTTGCCTTCAAACTGCGGTGCATTCTCGAATGCGGTTTTGCCGGTCTCTTCGCGCCAGGTCAGCAGTTTCACGTCGTCTTCCGCCCAGTCGGCCATCATGCCGCTGGAGAACGCGCCGGAGATGATGTCGTCCATGTGCTTCTGGAACAGCGGCGCCATGATGGTTTTCAGCTGTTCGGACAGCGCATAGGCGCGCAGCTTGGCCGGGTTGGACAGGCGATCCATCATCAGGGTGATGCCGCCCTGCTTCAGCGCTTCGGTGATGGTTTCCCAGCCGAACTGAATCAGTTTCTCGGCGTAAGCCGGATCGGTGCCCTCAGCAACCAGCTTGTCGAAGCACAGCAGCGAACCCGCCTGCAGCATGCCGCACAGAATGGTCTGCTCGCCCATCAAATCGGATTTCACTTCGGCGACGAAGGAAGACTCCAGCACGCCGGCGCGGTGGCCGCCGGTCGCCGCCGCCCAAGCCTTGGCGATCGCCATGCCTTCGCCTTTCGGATCGTTTTCCGGGTGAACCGCAATCAGGGTCGGCACGCCGAAGCCGCGCTTGTACTCTTCACGCACTTCGGTGCCCGGGCACTTCGGCGCAACCATCACCACGGTGATGTCTTTGCGCACCTGCTCACCCACTTCAACGATGTTGAAGCCGTGGGAGTAACCCAGCGCCGCGCCGTCTTTCATCAGCGGCTGCACCGCACGCACTACGGAAGAGTGCTGCTTGTCCGGCGTCAGGTTGACCACCAGATCCGCCTGCGGGATCAGGTCTTCGTAGGTGCCGACCTTGAAGCCGTTTTCGGTCGCCTTGCGCCAGGAAGCGCGCTTCTCGTCGATCGCTTCTTTGCGCAGGGCATAGGCGACATCCAGACCGGAATCGCGCATGTTCAGACCCTGGTTCAGCCCCTGGGCGCCACAGCCGACAATCACCACTTTTTTACCTTTCAGGTAGCCGGCTTCGTCAGCAAATTCGTCGCGCGCCATAAAGCGGCATTTACCCAATTGCGCCAACTGCTGACGCAGGTTCAATGTGTTGAAATAGTTAGCCATGGTGGTACTCCGGTTTGATGTTGTCTTGCATTGTTATTTTCATTCCCCGCCCTGTCTGTGCGGAGATTCGTTAAACTCAATGTATAACAGGAAATGCGTTGCTTAAATTGATATATTGAGAACGTGACATTGCAATTTTTGCAACACTCTCACTGCGAGCGTATCGATATGGATTTACGTGATTTAAAGCTGTTCCTGCATCTGGCCGAAAGCCATCACTTCGGGCGCACCGCCAAGGCGATGCACGTCAGCCCGTCGACGCTCTCCCGCCAGATCCAGCGGCTGGAAGAGATCCTCGGGCAGCCGCTGTTCCTGCGCGATAACCGCGCCGTGCAGCTCACCGACGCCGGCGAACAGCTGAAAGAATTCGCCCAGCAAACGCTGCTGCAATATCAGCAGCTCAAGCACTCGCTCGGCCAGCACGGCCCTTCGCTGAGCGGCGAACTGCGGCTGTTCTGCTCGGTGACCGCCGCGTACAGCCACCTGCCGCCGATCCTCGACCGCTTCCGCGCGCAGCACCCACTGGTAGAGATCAAGCTGACCACCGGCGACGCCGCCGACGCGGTCGACAAGGTGCAGTCTAACGAGGCCGATCTCGGCATCGCCGGCCGGCCGGAAACGCTGCCCGCCAGCGTGGCGTTCACCAAAATCGGCGAAATTCCGCTGGTGCTGATCGCGCCGGCGCTGCCCTGCGCGGTGCGCAGCCAGGCGTTCGCCGACAAGCCCGACTGGGCCGAGATCCCCTTCATCTTGCCGGAGCACGGCCCTTCGCGAAAACGCATCGAACTGTGGTTCCGCCGTCACCGCATCAGCAATCCGCTGATTTACGCCACCGTCGGCGGCCACGAAGCCATCGTGTCGATGGTGGCCCTGGGCTGCGGCATCGCGCTGATCCCGAGCGTGGTGGTGGACAACAGCCCGGAACCGGTGCGCAACCGCATCTCGCAGCTGGATAACATCTCGATGGTCGAACCGTTCGAGTTGGGGGTCTGCGTCCAGAAAAAACGCCTCAGCGATCCGCTGATCGACGCCTTTTGGCGATTGCTGCATCCCCGCTGACGCGGGGTTTTTACAGGTCGGCCGGATCGACCTGCTTCATCGCCTCCACCTGCATCAGCCAGTGATAGAGCGGCTCAAGCTGCAAAAATGCCCCGGCCAGCAGCGGCGCCAGATCGGCGTTGAACAGCTTTTCCACCGCGCTGTCGCTGACCATCACCGCGAACGATTTGCGGTTGTACCAGGTGGCGATCTCCGCCGCCTGCTCCTTGACCAGCGGACGCTTGTAGCTCTCGCCCACCAGCTCGAACGGCGGCCGGCAACAGGCGGCCACCTCCAGGAAAGGCTGCGGCCGCTGTTTCAGCGTATGGCGGAACAGATCCATGGTCGGCTTGTTGGCGCTGTAGTAACCGAGCCCATAGCGCAGCATGTCCGGCCCCAGTTCGAAAAAGTAGACCGGCGCATCTTTCCAGTCTTTGCTCGGGCGCTTGAACGTCAGCCACATGCGGCTGCGGTAGCGCGACTTGTCGTGAGAAAACCGTGTATCGCGATGAATGCGCGACAGCGTTTTGCCGATCGCCGGGCGAGTCTCGAACTGCGGATCGATCGCCAGCATGCTGGGAGCAAGCTGCTCCGCCAGCGCGCGAAACGGCGCCAGCAGCTCGCGATCGTAGATGTCGCGGTTGCCGTCGAACCACGCCTTATCGTTCTCGATCCGCACCTGCTGCAGGAAATTCAGGCCCTGCTGGCTAAAGCCGGAGAAAGGTTGCGTCATAAGTTTTTCCGTTCTGACGGTTTATCGGGTATTGCGCAGATCTTCCCTCTGCCAACGGCGTTTGATAAACACGCGCCGACGCGTGCGGAAATAGGCGACATACAGGTAGAACGCCGCCCGGTTGCTGAACAGCGCCCCGCCAACCGCGCCCCCTAGCAGTAGGGCGCCGGTGGCGATGCCGGTCATGCCCGCCGCCCACGCCGCCGCGGTGCCGAGGCAACACAGACCGAGCATGCCAAGGTAATATTGCAGCAATACCACCCCGCTGTTTTTACCCTGCACCAGTTGGAACAGGATCAGCGTCATCCACACCGCCACGATCGCGCCGCTGCCCATCAACACGGCGGCGGAGGTCTTGCCGCTCCAGGCGGCCGCCACATCCGTGACCAGACCCATCACGCCCGCCAGGCCCAGCATCAGGCACACCATCAGCAGCATGACGTTGCCGACGCCCGGTGGTGACAGCCGCTGGCCCGGCGTCAGGAAATGCTGCTCGAGCTGCGCATCCACGCCGGCGAAAAGCGCACGATCGCGCGCCGCGATTTGGCTTTCCATCTCCCGGCCCTGCACGATCAGGCGTTTAATCATCCAGTCCGCCATTACCTCACCATCTGCGGCAATTTCTGCATAATGCCCACAAAATACTGCCCGGTGGTTTTCACATTCACCGGTGCAGACAGGGTGCCGCTGATGCCGCTGCCCACGAACGTCAATGAGTTATTGAGCGCCGAATGCAATTGCTGACGCAGCCCGTTTTGGATCGCTTCCGTCGGATAGCGCTTCGGGTATAAACCGTTCTTCACCATCTCTTTCAAGACGTTATTGGAAATCCCCGGGTTTTCCGCCCGAATGATGTTTTCGGTCAGCCGCTTCCTTTCGCTGCGGGGCATGCTTTTCAGCCATTCCGTCGCCTTGCGCGCCGAAATGCGGCGCATGGCGCGATAGGTCATCGTCGCTTCCTTTAGGGCGGCCCCGGCGCTGGCCAGCGAGATCACATCGAGCACGGTACTGGTGGCGATATACCACTGCTCTGAATCGAGCTGAGCCAATTCATCCCCTTTCCCGTCATAAAGCTTGTTGACGCGGTACAGCCCATTGCCGCACTGCAGCGCGCTGGCGGCCATGCCGGCATAGCCCAGATAAGCCACCGCTGAGCTGGTGCCGCCGGTAAACGGCACGGCGACGCTGCCCGACGCCAGTAAAAATACCGATACCAGCAGCGTTCCGCACGACAGCGCGGCCGAGGCCAACTCTTTGCTGACGCTGGGTTTGCTCAGCGCTTCCGACAGCGTATTGGTTGCGGCAACGCGCGAAGTATGAGCCACCGTTTTGCTGATGACCACATGAGTGACCTGCGAAGCGTTCGAATAACCGGTGTGCTGCGTCGGACGAACTAAAAATGAGTTTTGCCCGTCGGAAAAAATAATCCCCACGCCATGAAAGGCGAGGCTGCAGTCCAGAGAGTCCTGCAGGGCTTGCAGATTAATATCGCGATAGAATTCTTGTACGCCGGTATTGCCCAACAGGCGGGCAAACTCGGCGTTGGTCAAATCGTCTTCGGGAGAACCGAACGGCGTAGAAAAAGCAGTTTTCATTGTCGTGCATCCCTATACGTCAGAAGTCTTGGCAGTATAAAAATGCACGACAAAATCACAACCGCGCAACCCATAAACTGACTAATGCGTCACGGTTACTTATCAATCCGACTCACCCCTGCAAAAAGAAGCGGAACGCCGGGTTGTCGGTTTCGTCGTGGCAATCGTAGCCCAGCGCCTGCAGGTGCCGCTCGAATTCCGGCTCGCTTTGCGCCAGCTCGAAGGCCGCCAGCACCCGGCCGAAGTCGGTGCCGTGGCTGCGATAGTGAAACAGCGAGATGTTCCAGTGCGTGCCCAGCGTCTGCAGGAACTTCAGCAGCGCGCCCGGCGACTCCGGAAACTCAAAGCTGTACAGCCGTTCGCGCAGCGGCTTCGACGGACGCCCGCCCACCATGTAGCGCACGTGCAGTTTAGCCATCTCGTCGTCCGACAGATCCACCACCTGATAACCGTCGGCGTTGAGTTCGTCGATGATCTCCCGCCGTTCGGCGTGGCCGCGCGTCAGCCGCACGCCGACGAAAATGCAGGCGTTGTCGGCATCGGCGTAGCGGTAGTTGAATTCGGTCACCGAGCGCCCGCCCAGCAGTTGGCAGAACTTGAGGAAGCTGCCCTGCTGTTCCGGAATGGTCACCGCCAGCAGCGCTTCGCGCTGTTCGCCCAGTTCACAACGCTCGGAAACATAGCGCAGCCCGTGGAAGTTGAGATTGGCGCCGGACAGCACGTGCGCGAGACGCTCACCCTGAATGTTGTGCTGCTGGACGTACTTTTTCAGCCCCGCCAAAGCCAGCGCGCCGGAAGGTTCGGCGATGGCGCGCACGTCCTCGAACAGATCTTTGACCGCCGCGCAGATGGCGTCGCTGTCCACGGTGATCACGTCGTCCAGATACTCACGGCACAGGCGGAACGTTTCGTCGCCGATGCGTTTCACCGCCACGCCTTCGGCGAACAGCCCGACGCGCGCCAGATCCACCGGATGGCCGGCATCCAGCGCAGCGCGCAGACAGGCGGAGTCTTCCGCTTCGACGCCGATCACTTTGATCTGCGGCATCAGCTGTTTGATCAGCACCGCCACCCCGGCGGCCAGGCCGCCGCCGCCGACCGGCACGAAGACCCGATCCAGATGCGCGTCTTGCTGCAGCAGCTCCATCGCCAGCGTGCCCTGCCCGGCGATCACCGTCGGGTGATCGAACGGCGGCACGAAGGTCATGCCCTGCTGTTGGGAAAGCTCGATCGCCTTCGCTTTTGCCTCGTCGAAATTGGCGCCGTGCAGCAACACTTCGCCGCCGAAGCCGCGCACCGCATCCACCTTGATGTCCGCGGTGGACACCGGCATCACGATCAGCGTTTTGATGCCCAGCCGTTTACCGGAGAAGGCGACGCCCTGCGCGTGGTTGCCGGCCGAAGCCGTCACGACGCCGCGCGCCTTCTGCTCTTCGTCCAGCCCGGCGATCATCGCATAGGCCCCGCGCAGCTTGAAGCTGTGCACCGGCTGGCGATCTTCGCGCTTCACCAAAATGGTGTTGCCGAGGCGCGAAGAGATTTTGCTCATGGCCTGCAACGGGGTGACTTGCGCCACCTCGTAAACCGGCGAGCGCAGTACCGCTCGCAGATATTCCGCGCCGCAGGGGGCGCTGGGTAGGGGTTGAGAGACCGCCATGCTGCTTATCCCCCCAGTTTGCTCTTGTCGCGCACCGCGCCTTTGTCGGCGCTGGTGGCCAACGAGGCGTAGGCGCGCAGCGCGAAGGACACCTGACGTTCACGATTTTTCGGCGTCCAGGCCGCGTCGCCGCGCGCCAGTTCCGCCTCATGCCGCGCCGCCAACTCCTGCTCGCTGACATCCAGCTGGATGCCGCGATGAGGAATGTCGATCGCGATCATGTCGCCGTCCTGCACCAGGGCGATCAGGCCGCCGTTAGCCGCTTCCGGCGAAGCGTGGCCGATGGACAACCCGGAGGTGCCGCCGGAGAAACGCCCGTCGGTGATCAGCGCGCACGCTTTGCCCAGCCCCATCGATTTCAGGTAGGTGGTTGGGTAAAGCATTTCCTGCATGCCCGGCCCGCCTTTCGGCCCTTCGTAGCGAATCACCACTACGTCGCCCGCCACGACTTTACCGCCGAGGATCGCTTCTACCGCGTCGTCCTGGCTTTCATACACTTTGGCCGGGCCGCGGAAGGTGAGGATTTCCTTGTCGACGCCGGCGGTTTTGACGATGCAGCCGTTTTCTGCCAGGTTGCCGTACAGCACCGCCAATCCGCCGTCCTGACTGTAAGCGTGCTCACGGGTGCGGATGCAGCCTTCCTTGCGGTCGGTGTCCAGCGAATCCCAGCGGCAATCCTGGGAGAATGCCTGCGTGGTGCGGATACCGGCCGGCCCGGCGGAGTACATTTTCTTGACGCTTTCGTCGCGGGTCAGCATCACGTCGTAGGCTTCCAGCGTCTGCGGCAGGGTCAGCCCCAATACGTTGTTCACCTCGCGGTTCAGCAAGCCGGCGCGGTCCAGCTCGCCGAGGATGCCGATCACGCCGCCGGCGCGGTGCACGTCTTCCATGTGATATTTCTGCGTGCTCGGCGCCACTTTGCACAGGTGCGGCACTTTGCGCGACAGACGATCGATGTCTTCCATGGTGAAGTCCACCTCACCTTCCTGCGCCGAAGCCAGCAGGTGCAGCACGGTGTTGGTCGAACCGCCCATGGCGATATCCAGCGTCATGGCGTTTTCGAACGCCGCCTTGTTGGCGATATTGCGCGGCAGCGCGCTTTCGTCATCCTGCTCGTAATAACGTTTGGTCAGCTCGACGATGCGCTTGCCGGCGTTGAGGAACAGTTCCTTGCGATCGGCGTGGGTGGCCAGCAGCGAACCGTTGCCCGGCTGCGACAGGCCCAGCGCTTCGGTCAGGCAGTTCATCGAGTTGGCGGTGAACATGCCGGAGCAAGAGCCGCAGGTCGGGCAGGCGGAACGCTCGATCTGCTCGCTGTCGGCGTCGCTGACGTTCGGGTTCGCGCCCTGGATCATCGCGTCCACCAGATCCAGCTTGATGATCTGGTTGGAGAGTTTGGTCTTGCCGGCTTCCATCGGACCGCCGGAGACAAAGATCACCGGAATATTCAGGCGCAACGCCGCCATCAGCATGCCCGGGGTGATCTTGTCGCAGTTGGAGATGCACACCATCGCATCGGCGCAGTGGGCGTTCACCATGTATTCGACCGAGTCGGCGATCAGCTCGCGCGACGGCAGGGAATAGAGCATGCCGCCGTGGCCCATGGCGATGCCGTCATCCACCGCAATGGTGTTGAACTCTTTGGCCACGCCGCCGGAGGCTTCGATCTGTTCGGCGACCAGTTTGCCCAGATCGCGCAGATGCACGTGGCCAGGCACGAACTGGGTAAAGGAGTTGACCACGGCGATGATTGGCTTGCCGAAATCGGCGTCGGTCATCCCGGTCGCGCGCCACAATGCGCGGGCACCCGCCATATTGCGGCCGTGGGTGGTGGTGGCGGAACGGTACTTAGGCATGCTCTTTTCACTCCAAATGTATTTATGACAGGCGGCGAACGAACCGCCTGGATATTCTTATCTTGTCTGTCTTGTCGTCCGCCACGCTGCGCGGCGAACCTTATCGTTACGGATTGACCGGATCCAGCCAACCGTATTTGTCTTCGGTCTTGCCGCTGAACAGGCCGAAGAACGCCTGTTGGATCTGTTTGGTCACCGGGCCGCATTTGCCGATGCCGACCTGAATGCCGTCCACGCTGCGCACCGGCGTGATCTCCGCCGCGGTGCCGGACATGAACACTTCGTCGGCCAGGTACAGCGATTCGCGTGACAGCACCTGCTCGCGCACGTCGAAGCCCATGTCTTTCGCCAGCTTAATGATCGCGTCGCGGGTGATGCCCGGCAGCGCCGACGAGGTGAACGGCGGGGTATAGAGCACGCCGTCTTTCACTTCAAACAGGTTCTCGCCCGCCCCTTCGGAAATGTAGCCGTGCACGTCGAGCGCGATGCCTTCCTGATAGCCGTGGCGGCGCGCTTCGCTGCCCACCAGCAGGGAGGAAAGATAGTTGCCGCCGGCCTTGGCCGCAGTGGGGATCGTGTTTGGTGCGACGCGGTGCCAGGAGGAGACCATCGCATCGATGCCTTGATCCAGCGCTTCTTCACCCAGATAAGCGCCCCAAGGAAACGCCGCGATAATCACGTCCGTTTTATAACCGGCCGGTGGGTTGACGCCCATGCCGACATCGCCGACGAACACCAGCGGACGAATGTACGCGCTGACCAGGTTATTCTTGCGCAGCGTAGCGCGGCAGGCTTCCATCAGCTCGTCGACGCTTTGCGACACCGGCATGCGGTAGATTTTCGCCGAATCGTGCAAGCGCTGCATATGCTCGCGATGACGGAATACCACCGGCCCCAAGTGCGAGTCATAGCAGCGTACGCCTTCAAACACCGACGTGCCGTAATGCAACGCGTGCGACATCACGTGCACTTTGGCCTCGGCCCAAGGAACCATCTCACCATTGAACCAAATGTAATCGGCTTTCTTTGTCATTGTTATTTATCCTTCTCGGCGCCTCAGGCGCGTATTTGTTGTGATGTTGGCTGCTGGATCTCGACGCAGGAGACGTCCATCAGTTTGCTTAATTGAGATGACAACAGGGCGACCGGACGCGGGCTGGCAACGGTCAATTCGATATTGATGCTGTCGGCGTTGGCCGGGGAAACCATATTCATAGCACAAACCTGAAAGCCGCGATGACGCACGACCCGCAATACGCGCTCTAACATTTCGGGGCGAAAACGCGCCTGGATCGAGAGTTGATGCTGCATCATGATATTTCCTCCAACATGGTTTCGTTGCCGGCGCCCGGCGGCACCAGCGGCCAGACGTTTTCGAGTTCGTCGATAGAGACCTGCAGCAGATAAGGGCCTTCGGTGTTGAACAGCGCCTCGAGCGCGCCCTCCACCTGATCCTTGCGGCTGATGCGCTGGCCGGGAATGCCGAAGGCGGCGGCCAGCATCAGGAAGTCGGGGTTATCGGACAGGTTGGTTTCGCTGTAGCGGCCGTCGAAGAACAGCTGCTGCCATTGGCGCACCATCCCGAGACGCTGGTTGTCCAGCAGCACGATCTTCAGCGGCAGCTGTTTGCGCTTGATAGTGCCCAGTTCCTGCACGTTCATCATGAAGGAACCATCGCCCGAGACGCAGATCACCGTATCTTGCGGACGCGCGATCTGGGCCCCGACCGCCGCCGGCACGCCGAACCCCATAGTGCCGAGACCGCTGGAGGTGATGAAATTCTCCGGGCGCTCGAACGTCATGTGCTGCGCGCTCCACATCTGGTGCTGGCCGACGTCGGTGGTCACCACGCTGTTGGCCGGCTTGCGGGCGGACAGCTGGCGCAAGAACAGCGGCGCGTAGATCGGCTGGCCGGGGTGATCGTAGCGGCAGGCGTGCTCGGCTTTCAGCGCCGTCACCTGCTGCTGCCAGGCGGCGATGTTCAGCGGGCGCTGCAACGCCGGCAGCAACGTTTTCAAATCGCCCTGCAGGGCCACATGCGCCTGGCGCAGCTTGCTCATTTCCGCCGGGTCGATATCCATGTGGATCACTTTGGCGTGCGGCGCGAAGGCGTTCAGCTTGCCGGTCACGCGGTCATCGAAACGCGCGCCGACGGCAATCAGCAAATCGCACTCCTGCACCGCCAGGTTAGCGGCCTTGGTGCCGTGCATGCCCAGCATGCCGAGGTACAGCGGATCTTGCGCATCCGGCGCGCCCAGCCCCTTCAGGGTGGCGACGTTCGGCATGCGGGTCACGGCGATGAACTCGCGCAGCGCCGGCACCGCCTGCGCCATGCCCACGCCGCCGCCGACGTACAGCATCGGTTTATGCGCCTGCGCCAGCAGCTCAGCCGCCTCGGCCAACGCCGCCGTCGGTAACGCCGGCGCTTCATCGACCGGCATCAAATGCGGATGCAGGTCGCCTTGCGCCAGCTGGATGTCTTTCGGGATATCGATCAGCACCGGGCCAGGACGGCCGCCGGCGGCGATGGCGAAAGCTTCCGCCATGATGCCCGGCAAGGCATCCAGCGATTCCACCAGGAAGCTGTGCTTGGTGCAGGCCAGAGACAGGCCGAGAACATCGATCTCCTGAAAGGCATCGGTGCCGATCAGCGCGGACCCCACCTGACCGGTGATGGCGACAACGGGAACGGAATCGAGCAGCGCATCCGCCAGCCCGGTGATCAGGTTGGTGGCGCCGGGACCGGAAGTGGCGATACAGACACCGACTTTGCCGGTGGCGCGGGCGTAACCGATGGCGGCCATGGCGGCGCCCTGTTCATGGCGGCACAGCAGGTGTTCCACGCCGCCGTCGTACAGCGCATCGTACACCGGCATGATTGCCCCGCCCGGATAGCCGAATACGGTATCCACACCCTGCGCACGCAACGCTTGAACTACCCACTGAGCGCCATTCATAGTTATTTCCCCGCCTTACTTCGACAATCGCAGGATTTTGTTCTGTTTTTCATGCTCTGCCCCTTGCTCCACTTTTCTCTTGCCAATAAAAAACCCCCGGACCTGACGGTGCGGGGGTTCTCTTGCGATTCCGGCTTGTTTGCTAAGCCTTTCTTCGTCCAAGTGCAGCCCCGCACGGTGGGATAATAATCACCACCACGCTAATCACGACTAGGCTAATCACTTGGGCAAAGGCTTTCATAATGGGTTTGTTCACTGTGCTCATTCAGAACTAATGCTTACAGAGGTATCATAGTCGCGCGCGGCATGACAACACTTTTTTTGCGTTATTATTCGGCGCAATCTGGTCATACCTCACGCGAATCGCCCGGATTTCACACGTTGGCGCGCATACCTGGATTTTTCACCGCGCCGGTGATGGCCTTGCCGCGCGTATCCTTGCCGAAGAACACCAACAGAGCGATCGCCACCGCCACCGTCCCGGCAACCATGGCCATCGCCAGGCCATAATTATGCCCATGATGCTCGGCGAGGGTGGCTTGCAGCGTGGCGTTGACCGAAGCGATCAGGTTGCCCAGCTGATACACGAACCCCGGCAGCACCGCGCGGGTGTTGGCCGGCACCAACTCGGTCAGGTAGGTCGGCACCACGCCCCAGGCGCCCTGCACCATGAACTGCATCAGGAAAGCGCCGATCCCCAACATCAGCGAACCGCTGGAAAACGCCCACAGCGGGATCACCGGCAGCGCCAGCAGCGCGGCAATGATGATCGCTTTTTTGCGGCCGATCTTTTCCGACAACGAACCGAAGAAAACACCGCCGATAATTGACGCGATATTGTAGCTAATGGCGATGATACTGACGGTTTTAGGGTCGAAACCGTGCTGAACTTTCAGAAACACCGGATACAGATCCTGCGTGCCGTGGGAGAAGAAATTGAACGCCGCCATCAGCAGCACCAGATAGCAGCACAGCTTCCAGTGGCTCTTCAACACCGGCAGCAAGGCGGTGCTCTCTTTGCGTTCACGCGCCGCCAGCCACACCGGCGACTCCTGCACGCAATAATAAATAAACGGCAGCAGCAGGATCGGCGCCGCGCCGATGACGAACATGCCGCGCCAGCCGACCGTTTCGAACAGCAAGCCGTACACCACCGCCGCCAGCAGATAACCAAACGGATAGCCGGCCTGGAAAATACCCGACATCAGGCCGCGTGAGCGGTCCGGTATGGTTTCCATCGCCAACGACGACGCCACGCCCCAGATGCCGCCCATCGCGATACCGTACAACACCCGCAACAGCAAGAAGACCGTCAGCGAGGGCGCGGCGGCGGAGAGCAGCTCAAACACCGAGAAGAAGACGATATTCAGCATCAGGATCGGTTTGCGGCCATATTTTTCCGCAGCGCGCCCGAAGATCAGCGCGCCGATCGGCCGCACCGCCAGCGTGAGCAGAATCGCCAACGTGACCTGTTCCAGGCCGACGTGAAAGGATTGTGCGATGTCGCTGAGTAAGAATACCAGTACGAAAAAATCGAAAGCGTCGAGCGTCCAGCTTGAAAAACTGGCGATTGCCGCATTGCGTTGCAGCGGGGTCCAACCAAACATAGTGTTATCCCTACCGTAGAGTACGAAGTCAGGAGATTTAGCGGCTGCCGGGCAGACTGCCGCGGCGGTCGGAGTGTGTTAAAGAAGTGATTTTTCTTTTAATCAATTGTTAAATACACCCATCAAGCCTATGGCTGCAATGCGTACAGGCCGCTAATGTGTTGCAGGCTTCAGCGAATTGTTAATGGGTATTGCCACAGGCTGCGAGGCGGTTCGCACAATCTTTTTCAATTCGATGAAAATCAGTGATTATGCTGCGAGTTTCATGGAAAAAATGCCAAGAACGCCGCGCGGCACCTGGATAAATCGCGCATCATGCCGCCCTCAGCAAGGAGAGCGATATGTCACTGGCGGTAATCTATAGCCGCGCCATCATCGGCGTTCAGGCCCCTTCCGTAACGGTAGAGGTGCATATCAGCAATGGCCTGCCCGGCCTGACGCTGGTTGGCCTGCCGGAAACCACGGTAAAAGAGGCGCGCGATCGGGTGCGCAGCGCCCTGATCAACAACGGTTTCACCTTTCCCGCCCGCCGCATCACCGTCAATTTGGCGCCGGCCGATCTGCCGAAAGAAGGCGGGCGCTACGATCTGCCGATTGCGCTGGCGATCCTCGCCGCCTCCGAGCAACTGCCCCTCGCCCCGTTGGCACGCTACGAGTTTCTTGGCGAACTGGCGCTGTCCGGCGCGCTGCGCGCGGTCAGAGGCGCCATCCCGGCGGCGCTGGCGGCGGCTGACGCCGGGCGACAATTGGTCCTCTCCACGGACAACGCCGCCGAGGTCGGCCTGATTGCGCAGTCACAATCCCATACTGCCCAACACCTGTTGGAGGTCTGTGCCTTTTTGCTCGGCCAGGGCGAGCTGCCGGTAGCCATCACGCCTCCCGCGGCAGACAACCCGCACGAGAACGCCGATCTGCGCGACATCATCGGCCAAGAGCAGGCCAAGCGGGCATTAGAGATCGCTGCCGCCGGCGGGCATAACCTATTGTTGATTGGGCCGCCGGGCACCGGTAAAACCATGCTGGCCAGTCGACTGACTGGCTTACTGCCGCCGCTGACGGAACCTGAGGCGCTGGAAAGCCTGGCGGTCGCCAGCTTGCAGCATCCTGTTCTCACCGCTTTGCCATGGCGCCAGAGGCCATTTCGCGCACCGCATCACAGCGCATCGATGGCGGCGTTGGTCGGCGGCGGCTCACTGCCGCGCCCGGGTGAGATATCTATGGCGCATAACGGCGTGCTGTTTCTGGATGAGCTGCCGGAATTCGAGCGTAAGGTGCTGGATGCGCTGCGTGAACCGCTGGAATCCGGCGAGATCGTGATTTCACGTGCCAACGCCAAGGTCTGCTTCCCGGCCAAGGTGCAATTGATCGCGGCGATGAATCCCAGCCCAACCGGGCATTACCAGGGTATGCATAATCGCGCCTCGCCGCAGCAGGTGCTGCGCTACCTGGCCCGGCTGTCAGGGCCTTTTCTCGATCGTTTCGATCTGTCTATCGAAGTGCCGCTGTTACCTCCAGGTACGCTCAGTAAGCGGCAAACTCAGGGAGAAAGCAGCGAGCAGGTGCGGGAAAGAGTGCGACAGGCACGCGCCCGGCAGCTCGAACGCGCCGGTAAAATCAACGCGCTGTTAAACAACCGTGAAGTGGAACGGGATTGCGTGTTGCAGGCGGCAGACGCCGAGTTTTTGGAAGCGACATTAAACGCGTTGGGGTTATCGGTCCGCGCCTGGCAGCGCATCTTGAAAGTGGCGCGCACGCTGGCGGATTTGGCGGGGGATGCCGAGATCGGCAGGCGCCACCTGAGCGAAGCGCTGAGCTATCGCAGTATGGACCGTCTGCTGTTACAACTGCATCGTAGTCTGGAATAGAAAATGGGGCCCGAAGGCCCCATCGTCTTTAGTCTTCGCTGTCGCTGTAATCTTCTACTGCGTCAGCCTGCGGCTTACCGCCGGACAACGTATGGAATTTCTTCGGGCGACGTGTGCGCGCCAGATATTTAGCCCATACTTTTTCCTGCTCGGTAGCCGCTTCGCGCTCACCGCGGCACACTGCGACGAACAGCTGTTCTTCTTCAGTGGCCGGCTGGCGTTTGCCCGAGTCCAGCTCGTTAAACGCGTAGCCGAAGCGCTCTAGCAATTGCGCCTCTTTAATGGTGAAATCGCCGTGACGGGAGAACCCGCGAGGGTAATGTTTATTATCAAAAAAACGATTGGTCGTGGTGAAGCTATCCGCCATCTGACACGCTCCTAATTCTCTTATGGCCGTGCTGTTTATGGCGCGGAGTATTAGATAGGCTTGACAGCGTGTAAAACAAAACATTTAAATCTTAACGACAAATTTTTTTGGAGATAGGTGTGGATACCGAATTACTGAAAACCTTTTTGGAGGTCAGTAGAACGCGTCACTTTGGCAGAGCCGCAGAATCTTTGTACTTAACGCAGTCCGCGGTCAGTTTCCGCATCCGTCAGTTAGAAAACCAGTTGGGCGCAAATTTATTTACCCGTCATCGCAATAACATCCGCCTGACGCCTGCCGGCGAGCGGCTTCTGCCCTATGCCGAAAGCCTGATGAACACCTGGCAGTTGGCGAAGAAAGAGGTCGTGCGTTCACTGCAACATACCGAGCTGTCGATCGGCGCGACTGCCTCGTTGTGGGAGGCTTATTTGACCCCCTGGTTGCAATCTCTCTATCAACAAAGAGAGGCGCTGCAACTCGAAGCCAGGGTGGCCTTAAGGCATTCTTTGGTAAAGCAACTGCATGAAAGGCAGCTCGATTTACTGATCACCACTGAGCCGCCAAAGATGGATGAGCTGGCCAGCCAGCAGCTGGGCAATTTCTCATTACGCTTGTTCTCATCCGCGCGTCGTGACAAGCAATCCCCCATGCCGTACATCAAGCTGGAATGGGGGGCCGACTTCCACCAACAGGAAAACCGCATGTTGGAAGGTGATAACGTGCCGGTACTCACGACCACCTCGGCACACCTGACGCGTCAGTTGCTGGAAACCACAGGCGGATGCGCTTTCCTGCCCAGCCAGTGGGAAAAAGAGTATCCGCAGTTGCTTGCCGCCGCCGAGATCCCGCCGATTGTCCGCCCACTGTATGCCGTCTGGTTGCAAAATAGCGATCAACAGCCTTTGATTCGGCAATTACTTAAAATACCTTTAAATACCGCAGCCTAAAGCGCTATGGCGGCCTTAAAAGCCGCCACCGTGGTCATGGCTGTCTATCATGCCAAAAGCCGCCCATCGCCTTCTGAGAGAAGAAAATGCAAAACGGTAGGAGAATCAGGAGGTCTGCTGGGGTAAAGATCGAAAGATCATAAGGTAACTCGGATCAGATAGACATCAGCATAGAGCAGCCAATACGCTCTTTTCCAAAGCGGGAATGCTCCAAGGGAAGGGATAATAGGTAAAAAAAAACCCTTTGCTTTCGCAAAGGGTTCTTAATATGGCAGGGGCGGAGAGACTCGAACTCGCGACACCCGGTTTTGGAGACCGGTGCTCTACCAACTGAGCTACGCCCCTAAATCTCGCTTAACATTATGCCTGCTAAAAAAGCAGGCATAATTAAATAAGTGGCGGAACGGACGGGGCTCGAACCCGCGACCCCCTGCGTGACAGGCAGGTATTCTAACCAACTGAACTACCGCTCCACCGATTCTTTTACGTTGTATCTTTCGATACCGGCAATATCGCGCT
>NZ_JBPIYZ010000006.1:0-232341 GCF_051172415.1 Serratia sp. H402Y | reverse complement strand
ACGGCGCTATCGTGGGCATGACCACCTTCGGTGAGTCGGCGCCGGCGGAGCAGCTGTTCGCCGAGTTCGGCTTCACCGTGGACAACGTGGTGGCCAAGGCGCAGGCGCTGCTGAAGTAAGCCGCCGGGCGCAAGCCGATAAAAAAGCCGGTCATCATGACCGGCTTTTTTTATGGGCGGAAATCGCGATTACGACGCGGCCTTGACGCTTTCGGCGCTGCGCAACCGGTCGTAAGCCGCCGCCAGCAACAGCACCAACAGCGTAGGCTGCAGCCAGACCAGACCCTGCTCGGCCAGCGGCAGCTTATCGAACCAGGCGGGCAGCAGGCCGCTGAAGCTTGAAGCCTTCAGGCCATCGGCCAGGCCGAACACCAGGCTGGTAGCGATCACCGGCGCGAAGACGCGTCTGGCGCTGCGCCAGCGGTTCTGGCTGAAGCTGAGCAACACCAGCGCGATGCAAGGCGGGTAGATCGCCGTCAGTACAGGCAGTGAGACGCGGATCAGATTGGCCAGCCCCATGTTGGAAACCAGCATGGCGAAGAGGGCGAGGATGACCACCAGCGCGCGATAAGAGAGCGGCAGGTAGCGGGAGAAGAAGTCCGCGCAGGCGCAGGTCATGCCGACCGCCGTCACCAGGCAAGCGATGAACATCAGCACCGCCATAAAGACGCTGCCCAGATCGCCGAAGGTGTGCTGCACATAGGCGTGCAGGATCGCTGCGCCATCCTGAGCACCGCTGCCGACCAGGCTGCCGCTGCCGGCGCCCAGCTTGAACATGCAGATATAGACCAGCGTCAGGCCGACGCCGGCGATCAGGCTGGCCCACAGGGTGTAGCGCAGCAGCAGGCCGCTGTCGCTGACGCCGCGCGAGCGGGCGGCGGTGACGATAATCGAGCCGAACATCAGCGCCGACAGCGTGTCCATGGTTTGATAACCCTGCACGAAGCCGGTGGAAAACGCCGCGGCCTGATAGCTGCCGACGGCGGAGACCGGCGCACCGGCGGGCCACACCAGGGCGGCGATGCCGAGCGCGGCCAGCGCCAGAATTTTCAGCGGCGCCAGAATATGGCCGACGTTATCGAGCAAGCGGCCGGGATACAGCGACACAACCATCGCCAGGGTAAAGAACAGCAGGCTGTAGATGAACTGCGGCAGGGCGCCGTTGCCGGTGAAGGGCGCGATGCCGAGGGCGAAAGAAACATTGGCGGTTCGCGGGGTGGCGAACAGCGGGCCGAGCGCCAGATAGCAGACGGTCGCCAACAGCAGGCCGGCGGTGCGGCCGATGGGGCCGGTCAGCAGGCTGATGCTGCCGCCGACGCGCGCCAGCGCGATCACGGCGATCACCGGCAGAGCGACGGCGGTCACCATAAACCCGAGGGCGGCCGGCCACAGATGTTCACCGGACTGCAGCCCCACCAGCGGGGGGAAAATGATGTTGCCGGCGCCGACAAACAGGGCGAAGGTCATAAAGCCCAGGGCGATAATGTCTTTCGGGGATAAACTCTTGGTCATAACGGTATGGCACTGCCTGTATTCATGAAATAAACGGCCTGGCTGCGAAATGAAGCGCTGCAGAAGGAGGCGCGTGGGGCTGCGTACGCCCGCAAAAATTTTCGTCCGGCAGGATATAATAATTCGGCGACAAAAACCTGATTAATACAGCGCTGTTTATCCTGGCGTGAACCGGCCGCACAGAGGGATCATGGCGGCCGGCCCGGCAGCGCGTTAGCGCGCCACCCTGTCTATCGACAGCGGAATTTCGATGTGCGGCTTGAAAGAGACGTGGCCGTCTTTCGACCGGTTTACGGGGGAAAAAGATCGGCATATCGCGGGTCGAATGCCGGCTTTGTTCTGACGTTGCCGGGACGCCATCGTACAGCGAATTCGCCTGCTGCGGCGCTCACGCCTGGCAGAATAGTCTGCGACACGGATGACCGCAAAGCTCGCGCCGCCGGGCGTGGGTATTGACTGAAAAACGTCCAACCTCACAAAACCGAAAGATAACAAGCAACGCCGTTGCCTCGTCGCAATTATTAACTGTATGTTAATTTTTGGTTTATTAAATGTGATCTGGGGATGGATGATGATGAAAAAAATCAGCGCTACCGTGGCTGCAATCACCTTACTGGGCTCCGTTTCCGCCTATGCGGCCTTCCCGGCGGGCTACCCCGCCGACTATCAGAAACTGGTCGACGGCGCGAAGAAAGAAGGCAAGGTGGTGATTTACTCGACCACTGACACCAAAGCGGCGGCGCCGCTGATCCAGGGATTTGAGGCGTTGTATCCGGGCATCAAGGTCGAATACAACGACATGAACAGCACCGAACTGTATAACCGCTTCATCAGCGAGCAGGCGGCCGGCGGCACCAGCGGCGACCTGGTGTGGAGTTCGTCGATGGACACCATTTTGAAACTGGCGGGCGATTACGCGCAGGAGTATGCCTCTCCGGAGCGGGCTCAGCTGCCAAAATGGGCGGTATGGCAAGATAAAGTGTATGGCACCACCTATGAGCCGGTAGTGTTCATCTATAACAAACGCTTGATCCCGCAGGGCGATGTGCCGGATTCGCACGCGGCGTTGGCCAAGCTGATCGCCAGCCAGACGGACAAATTCAAGAAGAAAGTCACCACTTACGACATCGAAAAATCCGGCGTTGGCTTCATGCTGTCGGTGCAGGACTTCAAGGCCGATCCCAACTACTTCAAAACGCTGGCCGACGTGGCCAAGGGCGGGCTGGCGGTGCAATCCTCAACCGGCACCATGATGGAACGCGTTTCCTCCGGTGAAAACCTGATCGGTTTCAATATTCTCGGCTCATACGCCGAGGCCCGCGCCAAGAGCGATCCGTCGCTCGGCATCGTCTATCCGAAAGACTATACCCTGGTGCTGTCGCGCGTGAGCTTCATCAGCAAAGAGGCCGGCAACCCTAACGCCGCCAAGCTGTGGTTCGACTACGTGCTGTCGGAGAAAGGGCAAAATATTCTCGCCAATCAGGCTGATATCCCTTCGATCCGCAACGATGTCGAAGGCAAGAACGACATCGACGGCATGACCAAGCTGCTGGGCAACGCGCTCAAGCCGATCCCGGTCGACGACAGCCTGCTGGAGTATTTGCAGCCGGCCAAGCGTCTCGACTACATCAAACAATGGCGCGCCGCCGCGGCGAAATAACAGGGACTGCATTCGGACGCGCGCCTGACGTACAGGCGCGCGCCCTTTGGTCGTCGTTTACAACCATAGGGAGCATTTATGCAAGCATGGCGCAGAAAGTGGCAGAGCCTGCCGCGCGGCCTGGTGGTGTTGATAACCGCGCTGGTTATCTATGTCCCCCTGTCGTTTATCATCATTCAAAGCTTCCTCTCGGCTCCGTTTTTCTCTCCCTCCAAGGTCTTCAGCCTGGAGGCCTTCGAGTTCATCTTTACCGACCCGGATTTCTACAAGGCGCTGAGAAGCGGCTTTATTCTGGCATTCGGCCTGGTGATCATCGCTATCCCGCTCGGCGGCATTTTGGCCTTCCTGATGGTGCGCACCGATCTGCCGGGGCGGCGGATCATCGAACCGCTGATTTTGGTGCCGATCTTCGTGTCGCCGATGGTGCTGGGCTTCGGTTACGTGGTGGCGGCGGGGCCGGTGGGCTTCTTCTCGCTGTGGGCGGAGGCGCTGCTGGGCTTCGTGCCGTGGAACATCTATTCGATGGCCAGCATCGTGGTTATCGCCGGGTTGACGCACGTGCCCCATGCCTACCTGTACATCTCCTCGGCGCTGCGCAGCGTGGGCTCCGACGTTGAAGAAGCGGCGCGCACCGCCGGCGCTACGCCGCTGCAGGTGATGACCGCCGTCAGCCTGCCGATGGTGCGGCCGTCTATCTTGTACGCCGGGGTGCTGCTGTTCTTCCTCGGGCTGGAGGTGTTCGGCCTGATGCTGGTGTTGGGCGATCCGGAGGGCAACCTGGTGCTGGCGACCTACCTGTATCAGTTGACCAACAAGCTGGGCACGCCGTCTTACCACCTGATGGCGGCGGTAGCAGTGGTGCTGATTTGCATCACCATTCCGTTGGTGATGCTGCAGCGCAGGCTGATGCGTACCGCCAACCGTTTCGTCACCGTCAAGGGCAAAGCCTCGCAGGCCCGCGCGTTGCCGCTGGGCAAATGGCGCTGGGTGGCCGGCGCGGTGGTGATGTTCTGGCTGACCGTGACCATCGGCGTGCCGCTGATCGGCGTGGTGCTGCGCGCCTTTATCTCCAACTGGGGCGTGGGCGTGTCTGTCTGGGACGAACTGTCGATCAACACCTTCCGCACCATCTGGGCGCAGCCCAACCTGCTGCGCGCCATCGTCAACTCGATGGCGATCGGGGTGATCGGCGGGGCGCTGGCGGTCGCGTGCTATCTGTTTATCGGCATCGCGATGCACCGCAAGCCGGACGGCGCCACGCGCTTCCTCGACTACAGCGTGCTGGTGCCGCGCGCGGTGCCGGGGCTGCTGGCCGGTTTGGCGTTCCTGTGGGTGTTCCTGTTCCTGCCGATGTGGCTGGATAAATCGCTCAAGGAAGGCTGGCTGTCCGTGCTGCCGATGGCCGAATGGCTGCGCGAGAACGTGATCGTCTGGCTGCGTTCGCTGCGCAGCACCATCTTCAGCGTCTGGCTGGCCTACACAGTGGTGTGGATGGCCTATGGCCTGCGGCTGATCTCTTCCACGCTGCTGCAGGTGGGGCCAGAACTGGAGGAAGCCGCGCGCAGCGCCGGCGCCAGCCGCGGCCAGATCACCCGACACGTTACCATTCCGCTGTCGCGCTACGGCCTGATCGGCTCCTGGCTGCTGATGTTCCTGATCTTTGAACGCGAATATTCCACCGGGGTTTATCTGCTGTCTCCGGGCACGGAAACCATCGGCTCGATGCTGGTTTCCCTGTGGGCCGCGGGCGCCATCGATATCGTCGCCGCGCTGTCGTTCATCAATATCCTGCTGGTGGTGCTGGGGCTGGGGATCGCCTTGCGCTTTGGAGTGAAATTACATGATTGAACTTTCGGTAGAGAACCTGCATTTGACCTATGGCGACAACCCGGTGCTGAAAGGGGTGTCGATGGATCTGAAACGGGGCGAAGTGGTCTCGCTGCTGGGCCCGTCGGGCAGCGGCAAAACCACGTTGCTGCGGGCGGTGGCCGGGCTGGAGAAGCCGAGCCAGGGGCGAATCGTCATCGGCGACAGCGCGGTTTACAACGGCAGCGCGCGCAGCGAAATTCCCGCCGAAGAGCGCAACCTGGGGCTGGTGTTTCAGTCCTACGCCCTGTGGCCGCACAAAACGGTGTTTGAGAACGTCGCTTATCCGCTGAAGCTGCGTAAGACCGGCTCGGCGGAAATCGCCCAGCGAGTGCAGGCGGTGCTGGATCAGCTCGGGCTGGGGCATTTGGCCAAGCGTCATCCGCACCAGCTCTCCGGCGGCCAGCAGCAGCGGGTGGCGATCGGCCGTGCGCTGGTCTACAACCCGCCGGTGATCCTGCTGGATGAGCCGCTGTCCAACCTCGACGCCAAGCTGCGCGAAGAAGCGCGGGTATTTCTGCGCGAGCTGATCATCAAGCTCGGTCTGTCGGCGCTGATGGTGACTCACGATCAGAACGAGGCGATGGCCATTTCCGATCGCATCCTGCTGCTCAATAACGGCAAAATCGAACAGCAGGGCACGCCGCAGGAGATGTACGGTTCGCCCGCCACGCTGTTCACCGCCGAGTTCATGGGCAGCAACAACCGGTTGCCGGGCAAGGTCGTCGCGCTGGAAGGTGATCGGGCGCGCATCGAAGGTAAGGATTGGGCGCTGTGGGGCAAAGCGGGCGAAGGCGTGCAGGTCGGGCAGGAGGGCACGGCGGTGATCCGCGTGGAGCGCGTGCGGTTGGGTGAAGATCCGCAGGGTAATCAGCTTGAGCTGCCGTTGCTGACCAGCATGTATCTCGGCGATCGCTGGGAATACCTGTTCCGCACCGTGGCCGAAGATTTCGTGGTGCGCGCCTATGGCCACGAGGCGCGCGATCGGGCGCTGTGCCGGCTCTCCCTGCCGGCCGAGCATCTGTGGATATTCCCGAAAGCTTAACCAGGACGCCCGCCGTTGCGGGCGCTCCCTTTACAAATCCAGCACCAGCCGGCTGCCTTTGGCGCGCGAGCAGCAGATCAACAGGGTCTGCTGCGCCGCGCGTTCTTCCTCGCTGAGATATTGATCGCGGTGATCGGCTTCCCCTTCGACGATGCGGGTTTCGCAGGTGCCGCAAATGCCTTCGCGGCACAGGCACTCGACCTTGGCCGCCTTGCTGTTTTCCAGCGCCTGCAGGATGGTCATGTCTTGCGCCACTTCAAGCTCAATACCCGATCGAGCCAGCACCAGTGTAAAGGCGCCGCCCGCCGTGTCTTCGGCGGCAAAGGCTTCGCTGTGCAAGCGACCGGCATCGATACCCCGTTCGGCGGCGATCCGGTAGACCGCTTCGTTCAGCGCCGCCGGGCCGCAGACGTAGATATGGGCGCCGGGTTCCACATCGGCCAGCGTGCGCGCCAGATCCAACCGGCCGCCAAGGCTGGAGACATGGCAACTGACGTTGTCTGCGAACGGCGCTTGCATCAGCTGCTGCTGGAAGGCGTTGTGCTCTTCACTGTGGAAGCAGTAGTGCAGATGGTAGCGTTGGCCGCTGCGTTGCAGCTCATGCAGATGGGCCATAAACGGCGTGATGCCGATGCCGCCGGCGATCAGCACGTGATGTTGCGCTTCCGGCGCCAGCGCGAACAGGTTATTCGGGGTGCTGATGGTCAGCGTATCGCCGACCGCCAGCCGGTCATGCATGAAGTCGGAACCGCCTTTGGAAGGAGACTCGCGCCGAACGGCGATCTGGTAATGCTCGAGTTCGAACGGTGAGCTGAGCAGCGAATAGGCGTTGCTGTAGCGCTGCTCGCCGTCCTGCATTTGCACGATGATGTGGCTGCCGCCGCTGAAGGCGGGCAGCGGCCGGCCTTGCGGATCCGCCAGGGTAAAGCGCTTGACCCGTGCGGTGACGGTTTCGATGTCGACGACGCGGACATCAAGCATCTGATAGCTGGTCATTCATTGGCTCCAAAGCGCGGGCGTCCCCGCGCATGAAAAAGTTATACCGCCTGGCACAGGTATTTGAGCTCCAGATAGTCTTCGATGCCGTATTCGGAGCCTTCACGCCCCAGCCCCGACTGTTTCACCCCGCCGAACGGCGCCACCTCGTTGGAGATAAGCCCGGTATTGATGCCGACCATGCCGTACTCCAGCCGTTCCGAAACACGCCAGATGCGCGCCGCATCGCGGGTGTAGAAGTAAGCGGCCAAGCCGTAAATGGTGTCGTTGGCCTGGCGGATCGCCTCGGCTTCGTCATCGAATATCACCAGCGGCGCGACCGGGCCGAAGATCTCTTCTTCCAGCAGCAGCGAGCCGGGCTGCACGTTGCCCAGCACCGTCGGGGTGAAGAAATTGCCGCCCAGCGCGTGCGGCGTGGCGCCGGTCAGCACCTGAGCGCCTTTGCTCAGCGCGTCATCGAGCAGCTCCAACACCTTATCGCGCGCCTTGCGATTGATCAGCGGGCCAATCTGTACGCCGGCTTCGAAGCCGTTGCCGACCTGCAGTGCCGCCACGCGGGCGACAAACTTCTCGGCGAACTGCGGGTAAACGCCGCGCTGCACGTAGAACCGGTTGACGCAGACGCAGGTCTGCCCGGCGTTGCGATACTTGGCGATCAGCGCGCCTTCCACTGCGGCATCGATGTCCGCATCGTCAAATACGATGAACGGCGCATTGCCGCCCAGCTCCAGCGACACTTTCTTGATGGTGTCCGCGCTCTGGCGCATCAGCAGCCTGCCCACCGGTGTGGAGCCGGTAAAGCTGAGTTTGCGCACCTGCGGGTGGCGAGTCAGCTCGGCGCCGATCGCCTGCGAATTGCCGGTCACCACGTTGAATACCCCGGCGGGAATGCCGGCGCGTTCGGCCAGCTCGGCCATCGCCAGCGCCGAATAAGGGGTTTCGTTGGCGGGTTTGACCACCAGCGTACAGCCGGCCGCCAGCGCCGGCGCGGCCTTGCGGGTGATCATCGCCGCCGGGAAGTTCCAGGGCGTGATCGCCGCGCACACGCCGATGCCCTGTTTCAGCACCATCAGGCGTTTATCGCTGCTCGGCGAAGGAATGATGTCGCCGTTGGCGCGCTTGGCCTGTTCGGCGAACCATTCGATAAAGGAGGCGGCGTAGCGGATCTCACCCAGCGATTCCGCCAGCGGTTTGCCTTGCTCCAGCGTCATCAAGCTGGCCAGATCCTGCTGGTGTTCCAGCATCAGTTCGAACCAGCGCCGCAGCAGCTGCGCGCGCTGTTGCGCCGGCAGCGCGCGCCAGCCTTCCAGCGCCTGCTGGGCGGCGTCGATCGCCCGTTGGGTTTCGGCCGTCGCCATGTTGGGCACGCTGCCGATTGGCCGGCCGGTGGCGGGATCGCTCACCGGCAGGGTTTCCTGGTTATCGGCGTCGCGCCATTGGCCGTTGATATATGCCTGTTGGCGGAATAGCGCCCGATCGGAAATATTCACGAGAACCTCACAAGTCAGGGGAAAGGGGCACGCGGGCCCCGTCGCATCAAGGTTGATAAACCTGCGCCAGCAGGTTGTGGAAGTGGGCGATGCCGTGTTCGCTGACGCCGCTGCCGGCGCCGTCGGCCATGATGCGCCCCTGGCCGCGATAGCCGCGCGACTTCAGGCCTTTTTGCACGCTTTCCACCAGCCGCAAATCTTCCGGGCGGAACACGTCGCGGTACCAGTCGATCAGTTTGAGCTGTTCGTCGCTCAAATCGGTGTTGGTGAAGTAGATGTCGTAGTGCTGCAGGGTGGTTTCCGCATCGACCGGGAACTCATAGATCACCGTCATCATGCCTTCCAGCGGCGGCATGTTGAACATGGTGCACGGCCACAGCCAGATGCCGTGGAAGCTGGATTCTTTGCCCTCTTCAAACTTGAACGACTGCTCGGAGGGACGGGCGTAGCCGAACTGCAGCGTCCAGTTGCCGTGCAGGGTGTGCCAGTAGCGATCGACCTGCACCGAGTCGGCGAAACCGGGATGCGCCGGGCCGCAGTGGTAGCACTCGAGGTAGTTGTCGACGATGTTCTTCCAGTTGGCCGGGGTGCGGGTGACGAAACGCGCCGCCAGCTTGAGATCGTCGACCTGCGGGCAGGCTTCGCGCACTTTGGCGTCGAGGCCCGGCAGTTGGTCTTCCACCGTGCCGGCCTGCGAGTCCAGATTGACGTAAATAAACCCGGCGTACTCTTCGACCCGCACCGGCACCAGATGCGAGTTTTCCTTATCGAAGTTCTGCACGTTTTCGCAGTTGCGCGCGTGCGCCAGTTCGCCGTCCAGCTTGAACGCCCAGGCGTGATAAGGGCAGGTGATGACGTTTTTCGCCCGGCCGTCGCCCACCAGCAGCTGGTGGCCGCGGTGCGGGCAGACGTTGTAAAAGGCGCGCAGCACGTTGTCGCGGCCGCGCACCACCAGAATGTTTTCACCGATGATCTCGCGGGTGATGTAGTCGTTCGGTTGGGCAAGCTCGCTGCGGTGCGCCACGCAGATCCAACTGGTGGCGAACACCTGCTCTTTTTCGTGCTCGAACGCCGCCTGGTGGGTGTAGAACCGGGCCGGTATGGTGTAGGCCTCACGGGCGTCGGCGCAGAAATCTTTCGGTAAGGTAAATTCAGGGATCAGAGTGCTCATAAGTTAACCTTCCTCTTTTCTTATTGTCATTTCGCCATAGGGCGCGGTTGATACGACGATGGAGCGGAGAGTTCGCCGGCCGGCGGCGCTTCGGGCAGCGTTGGCGGGCTGCTTTCGATCAGGTGCGCCGGGATGGCCGCGTAGTCCTGCTTCAGCCAGCGGGCGAAACCGTAGGTTTTCACCAGCAGCACCAGCAGGAACGGCAGTGCGGTCAGGATCACCGTGGTTTTCATGGTGTCCAGCGAGGCGCCGGTAAACAGGATCGACAGCGGGATCAGGGTGATCACCACGCACCAGAACAGCCGCAGCATCGGGCTGGGATCTTGCCCCTCCTGCAGGTTGCGGGTGCTGGTGGCGGCCATGGTGTAGGCCACGGCGTCCATGTGCGAGGCCAGGAAAATGATCATGATGAACAGATAGGCGGCGAGGAACAGCTTGCCGAGCGGCAGCGCCGTCAGCAGCATCTGCACGGCGGTTTCGCCGCCCTGGGTGCTGAGGATCTCCGGCACGTTGAGCTGCCCGCTGATGAACTGGTGCATGGCGTAGCTTTCCAGCGAGCCGAAGAAGAACCAGCAGCCGAGGGTGCTGCCGAGCAGCAACGCCCAGATCACTTCTTTAATCTTGCGTCCGCGCGAGACGCGGGTGACGAACATCGCCACGCCCGGGGTATAGGAGATCCACCACAGCCAGTAGAACACCGTCCAGCTGCGGCTGAAGCTGCCGTCGCCCATCGGATCGGTGAACAGGCTCATCTGCAGAAAGTTTTGCGCCGTCAGGCCGATGGCGTTGATGGTGTTGTTGATGGTGAATTCGGTCGGGCCGACCAGCAGCACCAGCCCGGCGAAAGCGAATGCGCCCCAGCCGACCATTTTACTTAGGCGCTGCATGCCGCCGTCGATGCCGATGTAAGAGCTGAGACAGAAGATCACCGCCGCCAGCAGGATCACCGTCGCCTGCACCGCGAAGTTGTCCGGGATGCCGGTCAGCGCCGTCAGCCCGCGGGTAAAGGTGGAGGCGGTCAGCACCAGTGAAATGGTGAGGGCGCCGACGGTGGCGACCAGGAAGATCAGATCCACCGCCCGCCCGACCGGGCCGTTGGCGCGCACGCCGGTGATGGCGGAAATGATCCCCGACAGGCTGAGCCCTTTGTTCTTACGCACGTGGAAGTGATAGGCCATGATCAGCGAGGCGAGGGCGTAGGTCGCCCAGGCGCTCAGGCCCCAGTGGAAGAAGGAGTAGCTGATGCTGTATTCCAGCGCCTTCGGGGTGCGCGGCGCGATGTTCAGCCCCGGCGTCTGGTAGTAATACGCCCATTCCATCACCCCCCAGTACAGGGTGGACGAGCCCAGGCCGGCGCAGATGAACATGAACAGCCAGGCCAGCGTGGAGTATTGCGGTTTGCCTTCGCCGAGGCGGATATTGCCGTATTTGCTCAACGCCAGATACAGCACCACCAGCAGGGCGATCAGCACCAGGATTTGAATGGTTGAACCGAACAGCCGGGTGACGCCGTTGAAAATGGTGTTGGCGATAAGCGCGGATTGAGCCGGAAAGAGCATCAGGCAAAGGGCGATCAGCGCAATGCTGCACAGGCTGATGGCGATGAGCGTGACATCCTTTTTGGGATTGCTCTGCATGGGAGTGAACTCCTGTTATCGGTGGTGGGCCGGTGCGCAAAGCGTAGGGTGCGCCCGGGCCTTATTGGCTTGAACCATTTGTTTTGTTACACCGCGAGGAGCAAACCGCCCGGTGGGTCGCTACCGGGAATATTCACTCTTCATTAACATTTTCGAGTGTGCACAAATTACAGGAGGGCCACAATTGGGGCATCTGTAAAAGGATAAAACACAGTATGTAAACAATTTGTTGTGATCTTGACCGGGGTATTGGCGTGCCTTCTGCGGTGGTTTTCAACGGATTTGCGGCAGCGATCGAAGCGGAAAAACGGACGTGGCAAAGCAGGGCGCGGAAGGGCGCCCTGCGCGGGAAAATCTGCGGCGTTCAGCGTTGCAGCAGGGCGGCGATCGCCTGGCCGACTTGCTGGGTGGAGGCGTCGCCGCGCATGTCCGGCGTGCGCGGCCCGTCGGCGATAATGCGCTCAATCGCCTGCAGGATGCCGTCGTGCGCCTGGCGGTAGCGGGCATCGCCGTCGCCGAGGAAGTCCAGCATCATCGCGCCGCTCCAGATCATGGCGATCGGGTTGGCGATGTTTTTGCCGAAAATGTCCGGCGCCGAGCCGTGCACCGGCTCGAACAGCGACGGGAAGTTGCGCTCCGGGTTCAGGTTGGCCGAGGGGGCGATGCCGATGGTGCCGGTGCAGGCCGGGCCGAGATCCGACAAAATATCGCCGAACAGGTTGGAGGCGACCACCACATCGAAGCGTTCGGGGTTCAGCACGAAACGCGCGCACAGAATATCGATGTGCTGTTTGTCCCAGGCGATATCAGGGTATTGGTGCGCCATCTCCGCCACGCGCTCATCCCAGTACGGCATGCTGATGGCCATGCCGTTGGACTTGGTGGCGGCGGTCAGGCGTTTGCGCGGGCGCTGTTGCGCCAGCTCAAAGGCGTACTTGAGGATGCGGTCCACGCCCTGACGGGTGAAGACCGATTCCTGGATCACCATCTCGCGTTCGGTGCCTTCGAACATCCGTCCGCCGAGCGAGGAGTATTCCCCTTCGGTATTTTCGCGCACCACGTAGAAATCGATATCGCCCGGCTGCTTGTTCGCCAGCGGGCAGGGCACGCCGGGAAACAGCCGCACCGGACGCAGGTTGACGTACTGTTCGAAGTCGCGCCGGAATTTCAGCAGCGAACCCCACAGCGAGATATGGTCGGGCACTGTGTCCGGCCAACCGACGGCGCCGAAATAGATGGCGTCGAAGCCTTTCAGTTGCTCGAACCAGTCGTCCGGCATCATCTGGCCGTGGTGCTGGTAGTAGTCGCAGCTGGCCCACTCGAAGGTGGCGAATTCCAGCGACAGATCCCAGCGCGCCGCCGCCGCCTGCAATACTCGTATGCCTTCCGGCAACACTTCCCGTCCGATACCGTCCCCGGGGATGGCGGCAATCTTGTAAGTTTTGCTCATACAGAGGTCTCATTTGTAGGTAGGGGAGATTGACAACACTGTTATCCTATAATTGACTAACTGTTAATCAATCCTGAAAACGGTGAAACATAAAACACGAATCATGAACAATATGCCGATCCTGAGTGACCTGCGGGTGTTCGTGCTGGTGGCGCGCCGGGCCGGGTTTGCCGCCGCCGCCGAAGAGTTGGGCGTTTCGCCGGCCTTTATCAGCAAGCGCATCGCGCTGTTGGAGAAGGCTCTGGACGTGTCGTTGCTGCACCGCACCACGCGGCGGGTGGCGATCACCGAAGACGGCGAGCGCATCTACGAATGGGCGCAGCGCATTCTCAACGATGTCGATCAGATGATGGACGAGCTGTCCGAAGTGCGCCAGGCGCCGCAGGGCATGCTGCGAGTGGTCAGCAGCTTCGGCTTTGGCCGGCGTTTCGTCGCGCCGGCGCTGTCGGCGCTGGCGCGGCAGTATCCGCAGCTGGAACTGCGGCTCGACGTTTCCGATCGGCTGGTGGATCTGGTCAGCGAAGGTTTCGATCTGGATATCCGCATCGGCGACGATATCGCCCCCAATCTTATTGCGCGCAAGCTGGCGGACAACCAGCGCATCCTGTGCGCTTCGCCGACGTACCTGCAGCGCCATGGGGCGCCGAAAAACCCGGCGGAGCTGGCGGGCCGTTCCTGTCTGGTGATCAAAGAACGCGATCATCCGTTCGGGCTGTGGCGGCTGCAGGGGCCGAGCGGTGAAGAAACGGTAAAGGTGACGGGCGCGCTGGCGTCGAACCACGGCGAGATCGTGCACCAGTGGTGCCTGGACGGGCAGGGCGTCGCGCTGCGTTCCGCCTGGGACGTGAAAGAGAACATCGACAGCGGCCGACTGGTGCACATCCTGCCGGAGTATTATCAGCCGGCCAATATCTGGGCGGTGTACGTTTCCCGGCTGGCAACGTCGGCGAAAGTACGGGTGACCGTCGAATTTCTGCGCGACTATTTTCGTGAGCACTACGGCGAAACGGTGCCGGCGAGTGAAAATCCGTCGCGGTCTTAAGGCCAAAAATGTGCGCCAGATCATCTTATGCTCGTAAAATTCCCGCCCGTTACCTGAGGAACTGTCGCACGTGTTCCTTTTGCCAAAACTTTGGTTTATGCTCAGCTGAAGCGTTTCAGTTGAAGCACTCTTCGACAGAAATGCCGATGTGACGGCGGTGAAAAACCGCTGAAGCGCGGGAATAATGCAAACTCGGCGATTCACAGCGGGCGGTACGATCCACTACTCTATGCGGGTTAGTGAGACAACCAGTCAGCGCCGGGCGGCGCCGGTGAGTCAACCCGGCGTGGACGGCCCTTTTTCAGGAGCAGCATGACCATCCGCATAGCGATAAACGGCTTTGGCCGCATCGGCCGCAGCGTATTGCGCGCACTGTACGAATCGGGCCGACGGGCGGAAATCTCCGTGGTGGCGATCAACGAGCTGGCGAACGCCGAAGGCATGGCCCATCTGCTGAAGTACGACTCCAGCCATGGCCGCTTCGCCTGGGATGTGCGGCAGGAGTGCGACACGCTGAGCGTCGGAGACGACGCGATTCGCCTGTTGCATCAGCCGGCGGTGGAGCAGTTGCCCTGGGGCGAACTGGGCGTCGACGTGGTGCTGGACTGCAGCGGCGTGTACGGCAGCCGGGCGGATGGCGAGGCCCACCTGGCGGCGGGGGCGAAGAAAGTGTTGTTCGCCCATCCGGGCGGCAACGATCTGGACGCCACCATCGTGTTCGGCGTCAACCATCAGACGCTGCTGGCGGAACATCGCATCGTGTCCAACGCCTCGTGCACCACCAACTGCATTATTCCGGTGATCAAGCTGCTGGACGACGCCTACAGCATCGAGTCCGGCACCGTGACCACCATTCACTCGGCGATGAACGATCAGCCGGTGATCGACGCGTATCACGCGGATTTGCGGCGCACCCGCGCGGCGAGCCAGTCGATCATTCCGGTCGATACCAAACTGGCCGCGGGCATCACCCGCATCTTCCCGCAGTTTTGCGATCGCTTCGAGGCTATCTCGGTGCGCGTGCCGACCATCAACGTGACGGCTATCGATCTTAGCGTCAGCGTGAGCGCCGCGGTGAAGGTGGCGGAGGTCAACCAGCTGTTGCAAAAGGCCGCACGGGAATCATTTCGTGGTATAGTTGACTACACGGAATTACCATTGGTCTCGATCGATTTTAACCATGACCCGCACAGCGCTATCGTCGACGGTACGCAGACCCGGGTCAGCGGGCAGCACCTGATAAAGACCTTGGTCTGGTGCGACAATGAATGGGGCTTTGCCAATCGGATGTTGGATACAACACGGGCAATGGCCGCCAGCGGTTTCTAGTACGGCGGCGCCGGCGTGATTGGCGCGCTGCTCAGGCAATTTTATAGAGATTCAATAAAGAGGGTTCACCATGTCTGTAATTAAGATGACCGATCTGGATCTGGCGGGTAAACGCGTACTGATCCGCTCCGATCTGAACGTGCCGGTAAAAGACGGTAAAGTGACTTCCGACGCGCGTATCCGCGCTTCCCTGCCGACTATCGAAGCTGCGCTGAAGCAAGGCGCCCGCGTGATGGTAACCTCCCACCTGGGTCGTCCTACCGAAGGCGAGTACAACGAAGAATTCTCCCTGCTGCCTGTGGTCAACTACCTGAAAGATCACCTGAAATCCCCAGTGCGTCTGGCGAAGGATTATCTGGATGGCGTCGACGTCGCCGAAGGTGAACTGGTGGTGCTGGAAAACGTCCGTTTCAACAAGGGCGAGAAGAAAGATGACGAAACCCTGTCCAAGAAATACGCGGCGCTGTGCGACGTGTACGTGATGGACGCGTTCGGCACCGCGCACCGCGCGCAGGCTTCCACCCACGGCGTGGGCAAGTTCGCGCCTGTCGCCTGTGCCGGCCCGCTGCTGTCCGCCGAGCTGGAAGCGCTGGGCAAAGCCCTGGGTAACCCGGCCCGTCCGATGGTCGCCATCGTGGGCGGTTCTAAAGTCTCCACCAAACTGACCGTGCTGGATTCCCTGTCCAAAATCGCCGATCAGCTGATCGTCGGCGGCGGCATTGCCAACACCTTCGTGGCGGCGCAGGGCAACAACGTGGGCCAGTCCCTGTACGAACCGGATCTGATCCCGAACGCGCAGAAACTGCTGGAAACCTGCGACATTCCGGTGCCGACCGACGTGCGCGTGGCGACCGAGTTCTCTGAGACCGCGACCGCGACCGTGAAGCAGGCCAACGAGATCCAGGACAACGAGCAAATTCTGGATATGGGCGACGTCTCTGCCGAGCGTCTGGCCGTTATCCTGAAGAACGCCAAAACCATTCTGTGGAATGGCCCGGTTGGCGTATTCGAGTTCCCTAACTTCCGTAAGGGCACCGAAATTGTCGCCCGCGCGATCGCCGATAGCGACGCTTTCTCTATCGCTGGCGGCGGCGACACTCTGGCAGCCATCGATCTGTTCGGTATCGCTGACAAAATCTCCTACATCTCCACCGGCGGTGGCGCATTCCTGGAATTCGTTGAAGGGAAACCGCTGCCTGCAGTCGTGATGCTGGAAGAGCGCGCTAAGCAGTAATTCAGACAACGGGAGGCGAAAGCCGCCCGTTTGTTTTATACCGCGCGGCAAATGCTGCGCGGCGTGAAAACATCGATTTACATCCATCTACGGCCGACGAAACAGGACAAAGTAACATGTCTAAAATTTTTGATTTCGTAAAACCGGGTGTCATCACGGGTGATGACGTTCAGAAAGTCTTCGCAGTTGCTAAAGAGAACAACTTTGCGCTGCCAGCGGTAAACTGCGTGGGTACCGACTCCATCAACGCAGTGCTGGAAGCCGCGGCTAAAGTGCGCGCGCCGGTCATCGTTCAGTTCTCCAACGGCGGCGCCGCATTCATCGCCGGCAAAGGCGTGAAGACCGATGTGCCTCAGGGCGCAGCGATTCTGGGCGCTATCTCCGGCGCACACCACGTTCACCAGATGGCTGAACACTACGGCGTGCCGGTGATCCTGCACACCGACCACTGCGCGAAGAAACTGCTGCCATGGCTGGACGGCCTGCTGGACGCCGGCGAGAAACACTTCGCCGCTACCGGCAAACCGCTGTTCTCTTCCCACATGATCGATCTGTCTGAAGAGTCTCTGGAAGAAAACATCGAGATCTGCAGCGCCTACCTGAAGCGCATGGCCAAAATCGGCATGACGCTGGAAATCGAACTGGGCTGCACCGGCGGTGAAGAAGATGGCGTGGACAACAGCCATATGGACGCTTCCGCTCTGTACACCCAGCCGGAAGACGTGGCTTACGCGTACGAAAAACTGAACGCCATCAGCCCGCGCTTCACCATCGCTGCATCGTTCGGTAACGTGCACGGCGTGTACAAGCCAGGCAACGTTAAGCTGACTCCAACCATTCTGCGCGATTCTCAGGATTACGTGTCCAAGAAATTCAACCTGCCGCACAACAGCCTGAACTTCGTGTTCCACGGCGGTTCCGGTTCTACCGACGCAGAGATCAAAGAGTCTGTGGGTTACGGCGTGATCAAGATGAACATCGACACCGACACCCAATGGGCGACCTGGGACGGCATCCTGCAGTACTACAAAGCGAACGAAGCTTACCTGCAGGGCCAGCTGGGCAACCCGAAAGGCGCCGATCAGCCTAACAAGAAATACTACGATCCACGCGTATGGCTGCGCGCAGCGCAAACCAGCATGGTGACGCGTCTGGAGCAGGCCTTCAAAGATCTGAACGCGGTAGACGTTCTGTAATCTTCGGCACCTGTTGCATGAAGTACAAGGCTCCCTGCGGGGAGCCTTTTTGTTTATGGCAAGCCTGATGCGTGGCTTGGCTTGCCGTAGGCAAAATATGAAAAATAAGGAAAATCAATTTATTGATTTTCGACTGATGATCACAAAGGAGGAAAAACCACGTTTTTTCCTCCTTTGTTTGCAATTTAAAGGCTCCCTGCGGGGAGCCTTTTTCGTTTTCAGCCCAGCAGGCTGGCGCCGACGTTGATGGACAGGCCCAGGATCAGCATGTTGAACGCGAAGGAGATCACCGACTGCAACAGGGTGATCTTGCGCACCTCTGCCGCGCCGACCGCCACATCGGCGGTTTGCGACGCGACCGCGATGGTGAAGGAGAAGTAGGCGAAATCCAGATAGGTGGGATCGGCGAGATTGCCGGGGAACAGCAGCGGCAAAGGATCCTGCTGTGCGCCCTGGCGATAAAACTGATGAGCATAGTGCATGGTGAAGGCGGTCGGCAGAAGCAGCCAGGAGACCGCCAGCGTGGCGCCGGTCAGGAGCAAATGCAGCGTTTTCAGAGAGCCGGCCACCTGTTTGGCGCTGCTCAATTCAAACAGGATCGCCAGTAAGCTGACCAGGCAGCCGAGGCTGACTAACGCCAGCACCATGCTGGCGCTTTCGTCCTGCCGCCGGGCGATTTGGCGAATGTGCTGCGGCGTGCTGACCAGCATCAGCCGCCAGAGAAACAGCAGGTAGAGCCAGGCCAGCGTATTCCAGCCGATCATCAAGCGTTGCAGCAGCGAGAGCTGGGCGGGCAGCAGCAGAAAGCATAGCAGCCCGGCGCCGACGGAAAACAGCAGCCTGGGCCGCACTTGCCAATAGTGTTTGAGCGAAGAGCGAATGTGCATGAAGAACGGATCCCTTGTCGTGAAATGGCCAACGCGCTGTTCTCAGCATAGAAGAAGCGGCGGGCGGTTTCGGCTATTTTTAATGCTGATGGTTGGCATGAGCCTTTAATGTTGGTTACCCTTAGGCGTGGTTTCCTACTGGCCGCCGAGGCCAGTGTATTTTTGCGAGTTTCTCCCGTTAGGGACTGAGTTAGGACGACACGAATGAAAGATTTGAATGTAGTAGACGGCATCAACGGTGCCGGCGACTGGTTGGTGAAGAATCAGGATCTGTTGATCCAGTACGCGGTGAATATCGTCGCCGCCATCGTTATCCTGATCATCGGTTCGATTGTGGCCCGCGTGGTCGGCAATGCGCTGAACCGCGTGATGAAGCTGCGCGGCATCGACGCCACGGTGGCCGACTTCCTGTCAGCGATCGTGCGTTACGGCGTGCTGGCGTTCACCTTCATCGCCGTGCTGGGGCGCGTCGGCGTGCAGACCACCTCGGTGATCGCGGTGCTGGGTGCCGCCGGTTTGGCCGTCGGCCTGGCGCTGCAAGGCTCGCTGTCCAACTTCGCCGCCGGCGTTCTGCTGGTGATCTTCCGTCCGCTGCGCGTGGGTGAATATGTCGATCTGGGTGGCGTGGCCGGTACCGTCGATCAGGTGCAGATTTTCTCCACCACCCTGCGCACCGCCGACAACAAAACCATCGTGGTGCCGAACGGTAAAATCATCGCCGGCAACATCATCAACTACTCCCGCGAACCGAACCGCCGCGTGGATATCGTGGTGGGCGTGGCCTACAACGCCGATATCGACGTGGTGAAGAAGGTGCTGGGCGACGTGATCGCCGCCGACAAACGCATCATGCACGCCAAAGGCGTGACCGTGCGTCTGAACGAGATGGCGCCGTCCTCGCTGAACTTCGTGACCCGTTCCTGGACCACCAATGCGGAATACTGGAACGTGTACTTCGATCTGATGGAAAACTTCAAGCGCGCGCTGGATGCCCACAACATCGGCATTCCGTTCCCGCAGATGGATGTGCACCTGTATCGTACCGAAGACGCTTCCGCCAAGGCGGAATAACACAGAAGGGGGCCTTGGCCCCCTTTTTTTTTGCCATTTTCCCCGTATTAGCCAGGCAGCCATTCAATCTGTCTCCGCTGTATCGATATTGGCGCCAAGCCGATATGCGCCTTCGGAAATTGCGGCCTATGACAAATAGATGCGGGCGTAATAACGAGAAGCTCAATAAGTCGCGATAAAAACGACTTTTCGTTGTTACTGTTTCCTACTCTGATACCATAGCTTTCTTGTGGATTGTCGATAGGAAAGGGATGAAATGAAAAGGGCTGTTATTGCCGCATTATTGAGCGTCTTGATCTCTGGATGCGGGCCAAAAGCATTGTCGCCTGAACAAATACAGCAAGTAGCCGATTTAAAGTCAGAGCTGGTGAGTACGGATGCCGAAATTGAAAACGCAGCTAAACAGCAGGACACGTTAAACGGCGGCTTGATTAAATCTCTGGTGATGGCGCGACTGGAAATTCTGAAAACGAACAAGGCGCTTATTCAGCAACGAATCAATGCGATCGAGTCTGGATCAAAGGTTGAGATTGTCACGAACCAGACCCCGCCAGATCTGAAGCTGGCGGAAAAACTCACCGCTGAATTGGCAATGTTGACTCGGGAAATATCGACCGCTAAACAAGAGGCCGCACAATACGATGGTGGTCTGATGGGGTCGATAAAAAAGGCAACGATAGCCACTCAAGAGCAAAGTCTGGCGATGTTGCAGCAAAAATTGCTGTCGGCGAAATATGGCCTGGCCGTCCCGACGATAGCCCATCATGCAACATCAACCGCTTCAAAATCCAATCAGCAGGAAGATCCGGTGGCGAAAGACGCGTTGCTTCCGCCCGGCATTGGGCCGTTTGGACTGCAAATGGGGTTAACGAAAAAGAACGTCGAGGACATGACAGGCGTTACCTTAACGGCAATACCGAATAGTCTTAATATTTATACTACGGAGGTCGTCCCCAAAACGTATAACGCCTTTGAAACCTACATTTTGCTCATCTCTCCCAAGGTTGGTTTATGCCGAATTCGCGCGCTTAGCGGTGATATCAATACGGACAGTTATGGGTTGGCGTTAAAGTCCAAGGTGAAGGACATTGCTGAATCATTGACCGCTAATTATGGCAAAGGGAAAGCCACTGATGTGCTGCTGCCGGGGTCGTTATGGAAAGAACCTGGTGATTGGATGATAGGGTTGCTTAAAAAAGAACGCTATTTCGGTTTTGACTGGGAAGAGAAAAAAGATAAACCGTTCAAGAACGATTTGCAGGGGATTATGCTTGAAGCGACCGCCGTCAATAGTGGGATTGGGAGCGTTTATCTGCAATATGATTTCAAAAATGTCGATGAGTGCATAAAGGAAGCCAATGACAAGGAAAACAGTGCACTATAGCGGCAAGCGCTTTTGAAAAATAACCGATAGGTTAAGGGTTTCTCATGAGAGGTCGAGACGCTGCCGATGGCGTCTCGGCCTTTTATTTTCCGCGAGGTCAGATGCCCGCAGCCGGTTCCGTGAGCGGCGCGCGGCGCCGCAGGCTGAGGCGATAGAGCAGGAAGATGGCGGCGGCGCCCAGCAGCGCCGGCAGCGCCAGCCAGAGGAAGAACACTTCCGTCGAGCCGGCGGCGGCCATCATCCAGCCGCCGAGCATCGAGCCGACAATTGAGCCGAAGCGGCCATTGGCCATGGCCCAGCTGACGCCGGTGACGCGGGCTGCGGTCGGATAAAGGGTGGCTGAAACCAGGTTCAGGCCGTTTTGCGCGCCGGCCACGCCGAAGCCGATCAGGAACACGACGGCGGCCAGCGTGTAGACGTCGCCCATCAGATACCCGGCCGCACCAATTACCAGCGCGGCGCCCAGGTAGGAGACGGCCAGTACGCGGTAAGGCCCGACCCGGTCCATCAGCAGCGCCATCAGGATGGCGCCCAGGGTGCCGCCGAGCGGCACCATCGCGCCGATGCGCGAGGCGTGGGCGATGTCGTAACCGGCGTCTTTGAGCAGGGTCGGCAGCCAGCTGGTGAGCAGGTAGAACACGAACAGCGAACAGAAGAACGCCGCCCACAGCAGCAGGGTGCGCACGGCGCGGCCTTCGATAAACAGGTGTGATATCGGCGACCTGGCCTGCGGTGGGCGCTCGTCATCGACGATGGTTATCCCCGTCCAACGCTGGCCGGTGATGCGTTCGACCACCCGGCGCAGCCGCTCGGCATGCTTGGCGCTGGCGGCCATAAAGCGTACTGATTCGGGCATCTGCCAGGCCAACAACGGCAGCAGCGCCAACGGCGCGATGCCACCGACCAGCAGCAGGCCGCGCCAGCCGAACGCCGGGATGATCTGCCCGGCCAGCAGGCCGCCCAGGGCTAACCCAGCGGTAAAGCCGCTCCAGCTCAAGGTGACCATCAGCATGCGGCGGCGCGCCGGTGAGTACTCCGAGCTGAGGGTGATGCAGGTCGGTATCGCGCCTCCGAGGCCAATGCCGGTGATGAAGCGCAGCAGGGTCAGGGATTCGATCGAATGCGTATAGGCCGAAGCCAGAGTACAGCCGCCAAACACCAGTACCGCGACGAGCAGCACGCGTTTGCGGCCGAGGGCGTCGGCGATCGGCCCGAACAGCAGGCTGCCGATCAGCAGGCCGAACAGCCCCGCGCCGAAGGCGGGAGAGAGCTGAGCGGGCTGCAGGCCCCACTCTTCGCGCAGCGCCGGCGCGATATAGCCGATGATGGCGGTATCGAAGCCATCCAGCAGGGCAATGAGGAAACACAGGGTCAGGATCAGGATTTGGTAGGGGGAGATCCTGGCGCGATCGATGATTTCGCTGATGCGAGCGGTATTTGGGCTCATGGTTATTCCACTGTTATTCGGCTGGTGTGGGCTGGCTGAGGGCTGTTCAGGCCAGGCCTGAACCAAAACCGCTGTGGCTGGCATCGCGTAGAAATCCGAGTATACACCAGAGCGGGGGCGTTGCGGGGAGGGGGAATTGCTGATAATCGCCCGCCGCAGGAGGTGTCTGTGGCGGGCGCAGGCAAGGTTATTTGGCTAACAGCTCTCGGCGCACGATCTCGGCGCCTGCGCTTAACGCATTCAGCTTGCCGCGGGCGACCTGACGGGGCAGGGGGGCCATGCCGCAGTTGGTCGACGGATAGAGCTTGTCGGCATCGACAAACTGCAGCGCTTTGCGCAGCGTGTCGGCCACTTCCTCCGGCGTCTCAACGGCATGATTCGCTACGTCGATGGCGCCGACCATCACCTTTTTGCCGCGGATCAGTTCAAGCAGATCCATGGGCACGTGCGAGTTATGGCACTCCAGCGAGATGATATCGATGTTAGACGTTTGCAGTTTCGGAAACGCCTCTTCATATTGTCGCCATTCCGAGCCCAGCGTCTTTTTCCAGTCGGTATTGGCTTTAATCCCATATCCATAGCAGATATGTACGGCGGTTTCACACTTAAGCCCTTCAATGGCTCTTTCCAGGGCGGCGATGCCCCAGTCATTCACCTCGTCAAAGAACACGTTAAATGCGGGCTCATCAAACTGAATAATGTCGACGCCTGCGGCCTCGAGCTCTTTGGCTTCCTGATTGAGGATCTTCGCGAACTCCCAGGCTAATTTCTCGCGGCTTTTATAGTGGTTGTCATAGAGTGTGTCGATCATGGTCATCGGCCCCGGCAGGGCCCATTTAATCGGCTGTGTGGTCAGCTGGCGTAAAAATTTGGCGTCTTCAACGAAAACGGGTTTTTGACGCGAGACTGCCCCCACGACCGTCGGCACGCTCGCCTCATAGCGATTGCGGATTTTAACCACTTCGCGTTTTTCGAAATCGACGCCGCTGAGATGCTCGATAAACGTCGTGACGAAGTGCTGACGGGTTTGTTCGCCATCGCTGACGATATCGATGCCGGCCTGTTGTTGCTCTGCCAGTGACAAACGCAGAGCGTCCTGTTTCCCTTCGATGAGTTCTTCATTCTGCAATTTCCAGGGCGACCACAGGGTTTCCGGTTGGGCCAGCCAGACCGGTTTGGGCAAGCTGCCGGCGGTCGATGTGGGGAGCAATATTTTCATGATAGGTGACCTGTATTTAAGTGAATCAAAGCGCGTAGTGAGCAGACCATTGCTCAAGAATAGGCTTGTAGGGTTTGATAAATTGCTCTTCCGTAAATTTCCCCTGCTCAATCGCTAACTGGCTACGCTCTTCGCGATCGTAAACAATCTTGGTTAATGAATGATCCTGGTTATTCAAGCTTGGCTGATAGCATTGCCCCGCCGCCGAATTGGCATTGTAAATTTCAGGCCGATAGATTTTCTGGAAGGTCTCCATCGTGCTGATGGTGCCGATCAGTTCCAGATCGGTGTAATCGCTCAGCAAATCCCCGGGGAAATAAAAGGCCAGGGGCGCAACGCTATTTTTCGGCATGAAATAGCGCACCTGCAGGCCCATTTTTTTAAAATACCGGTCGGTCAATGAAGCGCCGTCTTGCCGATACTCGTCGCCCAAGACCGGGTGTTGATTGCCCGTCCGATGGTAGGTGTCTTTGCTGGATACGCTGAGGCAGATCACCGGTGGTTTGCTGAAATTTTCATGGTATTCGTTTGAATTGACGAAGTGCTTAAAGATATTGCCGTGCAAATCGCCAAAATCATCCGGAATGGTAAATTCCGCCGCGTTTTTATTGTGCGCCGGCAGCAAGACGCTAAAGTCGTAATCGCGCACGTAAGACGAGAAATTGTTCCCGACGATGCCCTCGATACGCTTTTGCGTTTTTTTATCGATGATGTTGGTTTTCAGGATTTCGATAACCGGAAAGCTGGCGCCCTGATCTTCAATGCGCATCTCAACCGAGATGATTTCCAGCTCGACAGAGTAGCGATCGGCCTTGGGGTTATCCCAATAGGCTAATGCATTAAAGCGATTGTCGATCATCACCAACGTGTTGCGCAGGTTCTCCCGGCGGTTTTTCCCTCTGGCCAAATTGGCAAAGTTGGTGGTGATACGCGTATTTTCAGAAGGGTTATAATCTTCGTCGAAAGAACTGCTCTTAATCGTAAAGGTAAAGTCTGTATTCATCGTCTTATAGCATCCTGTTATATGATATGAAGGCTGGATTTATCCATTTCTTTCAATGGTTTGTTTTTCTATTTTTTTATTCAGCCGATTTCATATTGTCTGTCGTTAATGAGGTCTATTTTTGCCAGAGTCCCGGAGGGAGTGAAAGAGACTTAATTTCATTACCACATGAGCGGTATTCATGATCGGGCGTTCGGGCCGTTTTACCGCCGTTGCTCTGCGGCGCAAACCGCCGGTGGGTTTGGCCGGCAACCTGGTGCAGCCTGAAAAATTACGGGTATAATCCCTCCATGATCCCACGGCTTCAGACACGAACATGACAAAACTCACCTTACAAGAGCAGATGCTCAAAGCGGGCTTGGTAACCAGCAAGAAAATGGCCAAAGTCCAAAGAACGGCTAAAAAATCACGCGTTCAGGCCCGCGAGGCCAGAGAGGCGGTGGAAGAGAATAAAAAGGCGCAGCTTGAGCGCGATAAGCAGCTGAACGAGCAGCAAAAGCAAGCCGCGCTGTCCAAAGAATACAAGGCGTAGGTGAAGCAACTGATCGAGATGAATCGCATCGTGCTGGCGAAAGGCGATATCGGTTTTAACTTCACCGACGGCAACCTGATCAAAAAAATCCTGGTGGATAAGGCGACGCAGACCCAACTGATCAATGGCCGCCTCGCCATTGCCCGCTTGGTGGTCGAGAACCGGGAAGAGTGTGAATACGCGATTATCCCCGCGAGCGTCGCCGATAAAATCGCGCAGCGCGATGCGGGCAGCATTGTGTTGCACAGCGCGCTGAGTCAGGAAGAGCAGGATGAAGACGATCCGTACGCCGACTTTAAAGTGCCTGACGATTTGATGTGGTAAGCCGCGTTCAGAACGGCGCGGCGTGACGAGCGGTTATCCGCTCTCCGCGGATGGGGTGCACAAAGTCCAGTTCGCTGGCGTGCAGCATCAGCCGCGGCGTCTGCTCGGTACCCGGCAGCAGGCGCCCGCCATACAGATCGCAGCCTAAAATGGGATGGCCCAATTGCCGGCTGTGAATACGCAGCTGGTGGGTGCGCCCAGTCTCTGGGGTAAGCTGCACCCGCGTCAGCGGCAGCGAGATCCCGCCTTCCGTTTCACGATAAAAACGCTCGACGACCCGATAGCGGGAGCGGGCGGGCTTGCCGTGAAGGGCGCAAATCGACATCAGCGGGAACAGCGCCGGATCTTTGGCGATCGCCGCGTCTATCACCCCTTCGTCATCCGCCACATGGCCGCAGAGCAGCGCGCTGTAGACTTTACCGACGGTGCGCTCGCTGAACTGCTGGCAGAGCGCGGCATTGACGGCCTTATTGCGGGCTACCACCATCAACCCGGACGTGCCGAAATCCAGGCGGTGCGCCAGTGTGCATCCGGGGAAGATCTGCACCAGCCGATAGTGCACCGAGTCGAGATTTTGCGGATTTTTGCCCGAAAGGCTGAGCAACCCGGCGGGTTTATTGATCAGTGCCAGATGATCGTCCTGATAGAGGATCTCTATCTGGTCATGACAGGGCGGGGCGATGAAGGTATCGGTAATCGTAGACATCGGTCGGCCGGCTGGAGGGGAGAGGGGCGGATGATAGCGAATTTTTCGCCGATGGGCGAATCTGGCGGCGCTGGCCTGGCGCCCACAGGGTATTAGCATCTCTGATACTTGATTAGAAACATCAATTTCACCTAATGATCGCTTCCTCGTATGATGCGCGTGTTGACCGATACGCGCCCACGTCCGGCGCCTTTTATCATTCGAGGAATTTCCCATGCTAGCCGTCTTCCTGCAGGGCTTTGCCCTGAGCGCCGCCATGATCCTGCCGCTGGGCCCGCAGAACGTATTCGTGATGAATCAGGGCATTCGCCGTCAGTATCATCTGATGATCGCCTCATTGTGCGCGCTGAGCGATATCGTGCTGATCTGCGCCGGTATTTTCGGCGGCAGCGCGTTGCTGACCCGCTCGCCGCTGCTGCTGGCGTTGGTGACCTGGGGCGGGGTGGCGTTTCTGCTGTGGTACGGCTGGGGCGCGTTCCGTTCCGCCTTCAGCCCGCAACCGGCGCAGGCCGCGGCGCAGGAGCTGGCGCAGAGCCGCTGGCGCATCGTGGTCACCATGCTGGCGGTCACCTGGCTGAATCCGCACGTCTATCTGGACACCTTCGTGGTGCTCGGCAGCCTGGGCGGACAGCTGACGGCGGACGTGCGTTCCTGGTTCGCGCTTGGCGCGGTCAGCGCGTCGGCGGTGTGGTTCTTTGGCCTGGCGCTGCTGGCCTCCTGGCTGGCGCCGTGGCTGAACACCCAGCGGGCGCAGCGCATCATCAACGCGCTGGTCGGTCTGGTGATGTGGGGCATCGCGCTGCAGCTGGCCTGGCAGGGGGCAAATTTATAAGAATTTGTCACTAATCCGAATTCAAAACGCCGTGCGATATGCTACGTTTGATGCCAGGAAACCGGCGGTTCTCGCAGGGAAAAGCCGGCGATCAGAGACAGCCTGTCATTAAGGAGACACTGTGAAGCTAAAAGCATTGGCTATGGCCGCAATGGTCGGATTAGGGACGCTACCGATGGCGCTGCAGGCGGCTGAATTGCCTGAAGGGCCGCACGTCGTCACCTCCGGCACCGCCAGCGTGGACGCTACGCCGGATATCGCCACTCTGGCGATCGAAGTGAGCGTTTCCTCCAAAGACGCCGCCCAGGCGAAGAAGCAGGTGGACGAGCGCGTGGCGCAGTACTTTGATTTCCTGCAGAAAAACAACATCGAGAAGAAAGACATCAGCGCCGCCAACCTGCGCACCCAGCCGGAATACGATTACCTGAAAACCGGCGAGTCGGTGCTGAAGGGCTACCGGGCGGTGCGCCAGGTGCAGGTGACCCTGCGCCAGTTGGACAAGCTGAACGAGCTGCTGGACGGCGCGCTGAAATCCGGCCTGAACGAGATCCGCGCGGTGGAGCTGGGCGTCGCCAAGCCGGACGTGTATCGCGAGCAGGCGCGGCAAAAAGCGATCGAGAACGCGACTCAGCAGGCTGAATCCCTGGCCAAGGGCTTCCACGCCAAGCTGGGGCCGGTGTACAGCATTCGCTACCGGGTCGCCAACTACCAGCCGATGCCGGTGGCGCGGATGTATAAGGCGGCCGGCGCGGCGGCGGAAAACGACGCGGCGCAAACCTATGAACAGCAAAGCATTCACTTCGACGATCAGGTGGATGTGGTGTTCGAGCTGCAGCGCAACGCCGCGCAGTAAGGGTGTTGTCATGAAGAAAAGGTTCGCTGCGGCGAACCTTTTTTCGTTTTAATCCTGGCGCAGCACCTGGTGACCGTGCTCCAGCAACGCGTCGGTCACTTTACGCATCATGCGGCTCTCCGGCGCGAAGCGGTGCCAGTACAGCATACGGCGCTGGTACAGCCCCGGCGTCAGATCGATCAGTTCGCCGGATGCCAGCTCTTTTTCGATCTGCAGATGCGGGATCATACAGCAGGTGGTGCCCTGACGGGCCAGCTGCACGAAGGCTTCCGATGAGTTCACGATGTGGCAGGGCACGCTGCCTGGCGACAGATCGAAGTTCTGCTGTAGGAATGCCTGGTGCATGTCGTCGAGATGATCGAAGGCCACCGCCGGCGCTTTCAACAGCGCGGAGCGGGTGACGCCGTTCGGGAAATAGCGCTCGGCGAAGCCGCTGGAGGCCACGAACAGGTAGTCCAGCGCCCCCAGCCGATCCACCAGGCAGCTCGGCAGCGGCTGCGGCTGAATACTCACCGCGCCCACCACCTCGCCGCGGCGCAGCCGCTCCTGGGTGCGGGTTTCATCTTCCACCTGCAGGTTCAGACGAATGGGGGAGTCCGCCAGCACCGGCTTCAGCGCCGGCAGCAGCCAGGTCGCCAGACTGTCGGCGTTGACCGCCAGCGACAGCAGCAGCGGCGTATCGACGCCGGTGTCGTTGCCCAGCCACTCTTCTTCCAGCAGCTCCACCTGATGCAGCAGCGCCAGCAGCTTTTGCCCCTGTTCGGTTGGGCGCGGCGGCACGGTGCGGACCAGCAGCGGTTGGCCGAACAGGTTTTCCAGCTGTTTGATGCGTTGGGATACCGCCGATTGCGTGATGCAGAGTTTTTGCGCGGCGCGCTCGAAGCCGCGCTCACGGATCACCGCGTCCAGCGCTTGCAGCGTACGATAGTCTGGGCGTTTCATCGGAAAGATATCCCTTAAATTAGAATGATACCGGCACTATGCCACATTTTGCGTGCGGCGCAGGTGGAAAAATCACGCCCCCAGCTCGCCGCCAAGCGGGTAAAAATGCGGGCTGCGGTAAATAAGTGTGATCCTGCCGGCGTGAAAAACAGCGTTTTACCCTATAATACGCACACGTTTTCGTACAGAGGCAAGGGACATATTATGACGCAGGATGAACTGAAAAAAGCGGTGGGCTGGGCGGCGCTGGAATACGTGACGCCGGGCACCATCGTCGGGGTGGGCACCGGCTCTACCGCCGCCCACTTTATTGACGCGCTGGGCTCCATCAAGCACCAGATTGAAGGCGCGGTGTCCAGCTCAGACGCCTCAACCGCCAAGCTGAAAAGCCTCGGCATCCACGTGTTCGACAGCAACGAAGTGGACTCGCTCGATATCTACGTGGACGGCGCGGACGAAATCAACGGCCACATGCAGATGATCAAAGGTGGCGGCGCGGCGCTGACGCGCGAGAAGATCATCGCCGCCATCGCCAAGAAATTCATCTGCATCGTCGACGCCAGCAAGCAGGTGGACGTGCTGGGCAAATTCCCGCTGCCGGTGGAAGTGATCCCGATGGCCCGCTCCTATGTGGCGCGTGAGCTGGTGAAACTGGGCGGCCTGCCGGAGTATCGCCAGAACGTAGTGACCGACAACGGCAACGTGATCCTCGATGTGCATAACCTGAACATCACCGACGCCATCGCGCTGGAGAACAAGATCAACGGCATCGCCGGCGTGGTGACCGTGGGGCTGTTCGCCAACCGCGGCGCGGACGTGGCGCTGGTCGGCACCCCGGAAGGCGTGAAAGTGGTCAAATAAGCCTCTGCGGCCTGTGGCCCGGTAGTGCCGGGCCGCATATTTCTTCGGTTAAAATATCTTTTCTGAAAAGCGGCAAATTTGGTGACTTATGTCACATTGTGAAAACTGACTCCCCAAAGCTTCTGCCGAAAACTTTCCCTATGGCATTTTCTGCCGTAAACCGCCATCAACGCTGCGCCTTGTCCTGCCGGGCAGGCAATCGTTTGTATTGCCGCCCGCGTTATTTTTGTTATGTTGGATGGGAGCTGTGTCGTCACAGCCGCTTCTGAAGTCTGAACATAGGGTCGGGTAAATGGCAAAAGTATCATTGGAGAAAGACAGGATTAAATTCCTGTTGGTGGAAGGGGTTCATCAGAGCACGGTCGATAATTTGCGTGCCGCCGGTTATACCAATATCGAATACCACAAGGGTGCGTTAGACACCGAATCGCTGAAGGCCTCCATCCGCGATGCGCACTTCGTCGGCATCCGATCGCGCACGCATCTGACCGAAGAGGTGTTCGCCGCCGCAGAAAAACTGGTGGCGGTGGGCTGCTTCTGCATCGGCACCAACCAGGTTGACCTGAAAGCGGCGACCAAACGCGGCATTCCGGTCTTCAACGCCCCGTTCTCCAATACCCGATCCGTGGCCGAAATGGTGCTGGGCGAGCTGCTGTTGATGCTGCGCGGCATTCCGGCCGCCAACGCCAAGGCGCACCGCGGCGTGTGGCACAAACTGGCCGTGGGCTCCTATGAGGCGCGCGGCAAAAAGCTGGGCATCATCGGCTACGGCCATATCGGCACCCAATTGGGCATTCTGGCCGAAGGGCTGGGCATGAAGGTGTTCTTCTACGACATCGAGAACAAGCTGCCGCTGGGCAATGCGCAGCAGGTGCGCCATCTGTCCGATTTGCTCAATATGAGCGACGTGGTGACGCTGCACGTGCCGGAAACGCTGGCGACCAAGAATATGATGGGGGCGGAAGAGCTGGCGCTGATGAAACCGGGCGCTATTCTGATCAACGCCTCGCGCGGCACCGTGGTGGATATCCCCGCGCTGTGCGACGCGCTGGCCAGCAATCACCTGGCGGGGGCGGCGATCGACGTCTTCCCGGAAGAGCCGGCGACCAACAGCGATCCGTTCAACTCGCCGCTGTGTGAGTTCGATAACGTGCTGTTGACGCCGCACATCGGCGGTTCCACTCAGGAAGCGCAGGAAAACATCGGCGACGAAGTGGCCGGCAAGCTGGCGAAATATTCCGATAACGGTTCGACCCTGTCGGCGGTCAACTTCCCGGAAGTGTCGTTGCCGGCGCATGGCCCGAACGCCAGCCGTCTGCTGCACATCCATGAAAACCGTCCGGGCGTGCTGACGCAGATTAACCAGATCTTCGCCGAAGAGGGGGTTAACATCGCCGCGCAGTATCTGCAAACCGGGCCGGAAATCGGCTATGTGGTGATCGACATCGAAGCGGAAACCGCGCGCGCCGACGCCGCGCTGCAGCGCATGAAGGCCATCGACGGCACCATTCGCGCCCGTCTGCTGTTCTGATTCGGCGGCTCGCCGCAACGAAAAAGGCCGGAGCGATCCGGCCTTTTGCTATTTGGGCTCCCGCCACGCCCAGCTGCAGAGCGGGGTGAGGATTTCCGGCAGCGGGATATCCCAGTGTTCGGTCGGCAGGTGCTCCACCTGCTGGCAATCATGGGCCAGGCCGATGGGATAGGGGCCGCCGCTGCGCCAGTTTTGCAGGGTGCGATCGTAAAAGCCGCCGCCCATGCCCAGACGCTGTCCGGTATGATCGAATGCCACCAGCGGCGTCAGCACCACCTCCAGTTCACCCAGCGGCAACACATGGCGCACATCGAGACGCGGCTCGAGAATATTGAAGCGATTGCGCACCAGCGGCGTTTCCGGCGCATAGCGCAGGAACAACAGGTGTCCCGGGCTGAACGGATGCAGTACCGGCAGGTAAACCCGTTTGCCGAGCGTCCACAGACGCTCGATCAGCGGCCCGGTATCGAGTTCGCCGTCAAACGACAGGAAGACCGCGATGTTGTGCGCCGCTTGAATGCGCGCGTGTGCGGTGAGGCGTTCGGTTATCTTTTCTGCGGCAAAGCGTTGCTGCTCGGGCGTAAGCTCGCGCCGACGTTGGCGAATGAGTTGACGAATGGCTTGGCGCTGCTGCGCGAATTGGGGTTGAAAAGACATCGTATCAGGCTTGCTCAGTGTGGCGTTCAGCACACAAAACCGCTGAGAAGGGGAATCTCCGAGATGCCGTCGCAGGCTGTAACCCTTGAACCCATGGTTCAAGGTGAACGTGCCGTCGCAATCTTAAGGCTTCTCGGCGCACCGAGCGTGCTCACCGATCGCGGAGCAACACATTCTGTTTGTACTAAATATCGGCTCAGGGGACTGGCCCGCTGGCGAACATCTCAGAGAAATTTTGTACTCGTTGCCGAAAACTTGGCTTTCAACAACTTAAGTTATTCGAATTGTGCATCCTGACGTTCAGAGATGCGACCTTGTTCAAGCAGCGCTTGTTCAATGGTCTGCTGCAGCATCCGTATGCGTTGTTCCATATTGGACGCATAGTCACGGGTTTTCAACCGTTCTTGAGCAAGTTCGTGACAGACGTTCAATGCCGCGATGAAAACCAGTTGCTCAGTATTGGAGACTCTAGTGCGAACTTTAAGATCTTGCAACCGTTGGTTAAGATCGTCCGCCGCCATATTCAACGCATCTTGTTGTTCTGGCGGGCAATTGACTCTTAACGAGCGGCCAAAAATTTGAATATCTACCGGTTGTGCAGACATGCCACCTTCCTGCCTAAATTTCGCGCCAGCCTTGTCCGCCCGGGCCGGGCCGTCAAAGCGGGCGCCACTATATATACCTCGGTACCAAGATACAACCCCTTTTTCAGTACCTGGTTGTAATCTACTGTGGCGGACATTGCCAGTCAAAAAAGGGTTTCAAAATGCGTATTTACCGCACTTTCGTCACCCGCCGGCGCAGTGTGAAACCTGCCACATCGCGATTATAACTAGCCACTGAGGTGTCGCGCTTATCTGGTATAGCGACGGACCTTGGTGGTAGCATAACACGAACTTATCCTGCCAACGATGACGAATGCGCATGTCTATACAGAATACATTTCCAAGTTACCAATCTTTGACCGTGGCCCTCAACCAGCAGTCGGTGGCGCTGACCGCGGCAGAAATGCACGGCCTGATCAGCGGCCTGCTGTGCGGCGGCAGCCGTGACGCCGGCTGGCAGGCGCTGGTGCACGATCTGACCAACGAAGGCGTCGCCTTCCCGCAGGCGCTCAGCCAACCGTTGCAGCAGCTGTATGAAGCGACGCGTGACACGCTGGAAGATGACGAATTCCTGTTCCAACTGATGCTGCCTGAAGGGGAGATCGTCAGCGTGTTCGATCGCGCCGACGCGCTGGCCGGTTGGGTCAACCACTTCCTGCTCGGTCTGGGCATGATGCAGCCGAAGCTGGCTCAGGTGAAAGACGAAGTCGGTGAAGCGATCGACGATCTGCGCAATATCGCGCAGCTGGGCTACGACGAAGACGAAGATCAGGAAGAATTGGAACAGTCGTTGGAAGAAGTGGCGGAGTATGTGCGGGTCGCCGCCATCATGTGCCACGGCGAATTCACCCGTCACAAACCGACGGCGCCGGAAAATATCAAACCGACGCTGCACTAAACGTTCTATCGCCTCTCCGCCGGCGGTGCGGATGGCATGATTTCAGGAGAAGGTAATGACTCAGCAGGAATTCAACAACCGCCGCCAGGCGCTGTTGGCGAAAATGGCGCCGGCCAGCGCGGCGGTTATTTTCTCTGCGCCGGAAACGACGCGCAGTGCAGATTCAGACTATCCCTACCGGCAGAACAGCGATTTTTGGTACCTGACCGGCTTCAATGAGCCGGAAGCGGTGCTGGTGCTGATTAAAAGCGATGAAACGCACAACCACAGCGTGTTGTTCAACCAGGTGCGCGATTTGACGGCGGAAATCTGGTTTGGCCGCCGCCTGGGGCAAGACGCCGCACCGGCAAAGCTGGGCGTGGATCGCGCGCTGCCGTTCGATGAAATCAATGACCAACTGCACCTGCTGCTCAACGGCCTGGACGTGGTCTACCACGCGCAGGGCGAATATGCCTATGCCGATCAGATCCTGTTCAGCGCGCTGGACAAGCTGCGCAAGGGGTTCCGCCAGAACCTGCAGGCGCCGGCCACCGTTACCGACTGGCGGCCGTGGCTGCACGACATGCGGCTGTTCAAGTCGCCGGAAGAGCTGGCGGTGATGCGCCGCGCCGGTGAGATCAGCGCGTTGGCGCACACCCGCGCGATGGAAAAATGCCGTCCGGGCATGTTCGAATACCAGCTGGAAGCGGAAATTCATCATGAGTTCACCCGCCTCGGCGCCCGTTACCCGTCTTACAACACCATCGTCGGCAGCGGCGAAAACGGCTGTATCCTGCACTACACCGAGAACGAGAGCCAGATGCGCGATGGCGATCTGGTGTTGATCGACGCGGGCTGCGAGTACCAGGGGTACGCCGGCGACATCACCCGCACCTTCCCGGTCAACGGCAAGTTCAGCCGGCCGCAGCGCGCGGTGTACGACATTGTGCTGGCGTCGCTGCAGCGCGCTTTGGAACTGTTCAAACCCGGCACCAGCATTCGCGAAGTCAATGACGAAGTGGTGCGCATCATGGTGGTCGGGCTGGTGGAGCTGGGCGTATTGAAAGGTGAAGTCGACCTGCTGATCGCCGAGCAGGCGCACCGTCAGTTCTTCATGCACGGGCTGAGCCACTGGCTGGGTCTCGACGTGCACGACGTTGGCCACTACGGCACGCCGAGCCGCGATCGGCTGCTGGAGCCGGGCATGGTGCTGACCGTGGAGCCGGGGCTGTACATCGCGCCGGATGCGGACGTGCCGGCGGAGTACCGCGGCATCGGCATCCGCATCGAGGACGATATCGTGATCACCGCCGACGGCAATGAAAACCTGACCGCCACCGTGGTGAAAGACGCCGATGCCATCGAGGCTTTGATGGCGGCGGCAAGGTCGTAGCATGAGCGTTATTATCGTTGGCGGCGGTATGGCGGGCGCGACGTTGGCGCTGGCCATTTCGTCGCTCACTCAGGGAAGAATGGCGGTGGATCTGGTCGAGGCGACCCGGCCGGACGACCGCAGCCATCCGGGCTTTGACGCCCGCGCCATCGCACTGGCGCAGGGCACCTGCCAACAGCTGGTGCGCATCGGCGTTTGGCCGGCGCTGCGCGATTGCGCTACGCCGATCACTCAGGTGCACGTCAGCGATCGCGGGCACGCCGGGTTTGTGAATCTGCAGGCGCAAGATTATCAGGTCGATGCGCTCGGCCAGGTGATCGAACTGCACGACGCCGGGCAGCGGTTGTTCGCGCTGCTGGCCAAGGCCCCCGGCGTTACGCTGCACTGCCCGGCGCGGGTGGTGGACGTGATTCGCACCGCAGAGCGGGCGGAAGTGCTGCTGGACAACGGCCAGCGTCTGCGCGGGCAATTGCTGGTGGCGGCCGATGGCTCGCGCTCTGCGCTGGCGCAAGCCTGCAATATGCAGTGGCGGCAGGAGGACTATCCGCAGTTCGCCACCATTGCCAACGTCACCACGGCGGAAGATCCGCAGGGGCGCGCCTTTGAGCGCTTTACTCGCTATGGGCCGCTGGCGCTGTTGCCGATGTCGCAGGGGCGCAGTTCACTGGTATGGTGCCATGCGCGCGAAGATCGCGCCCAGGTGGATGCCTGGGACGACGAGCGGTTTATCGCCGAGCTGCAACAGGCCTTCGGCTGGCGGCTGGGGCGCATCCTCAAAGCCGGTAAACGGCACAGTTACCCACTCGGTCTGCTGACCGCCGATCGCCATGTCAGCCACCGGCTGGCGCTGGTGGGCAATGCGGCGCAAACGCTGCATCCTATCGCCGGGCAGGGGTTCAACCTTGGCCTGCGCGACGTGATGTCGCTGGCGGAAACGCTGGCGGAAGCGGCAGACAGCGGCGAAGACGCCGGCGGTTACGCACTGCTGAGCCGTTATCAGCAGCGGCGGCAAAACGATCAGCGGGCGACGATCGGCGTGACCGATGGGTTGATTCATCTGTTCGCCAACCGTTATGGCCCGCTGGTGATCGGCCGCAATCTGGGGCTGATGGCGATGGAACGTTTGCCGGCGATACGCGATGCCTTCGCCAAGCGTACGCTGGGCTGGGTGGAACGTTAGAGACATGGTCGGGCGCTTTAACGCGCCCAAAGCGCGGCGCGGCAAGGCGTCGCGCGTTATTTAAGGAAATCGAGCAGCATGCAATCATTTGACGTGATTATCGCCGGTGGCGGTATGGTGGGGTTGGCGTTGGCCTGCGGCCTGCAGGGCAGCGGGCTGCGCGTGGCGGTGCTGGAGCAGCGCCAGCCGGAGATGGCGCCGCCGTCGGAACAGCCGGCCCTGCGCGTCTCCGCCATCAATGCCGCCAGCGAGCGGTTGCTGCAGCACATCGGCGTGTGGGGCGACATTCTCCAGCTGCGCGCCAGCGCCTATAACGCGATGGAAGTGTGGGATCGCGACAGCTTCGGCAAAATCGCCTTCCGCGGCGACGAGTGCGGCTTCAGCCATCTCGGCCACATCATCGAAAATTCGGTGATCCAGCAGGCGCTGTGGAAACGCGCCGAAAGCCTGTCGGACATCACGCTGATTACCCCGGCCGCGCTCAAGCAGGTGGCGTGGGGCGAGAACGACGCCTTCGTCACGCTGGAGGACGGCCGCATGCTGACCGCCCGGTTGGTGATTGGCGCCGACGGCGCCCAGTCGTGGCTGCGCCAGCATGCCGATATCCCGCTCACCTTCTGGGATTACCGCCACCACGCGCTGGTGGCCACCGTTCGCACCGAAGAATCGCATCAGGCGACGGCGCGGCAAATTTTCCACGGCGACGGCATTCTGGCGTTCCTGCCATTCAGCGATCCGCATTTGAGCTCTATCGTCTGGTCGGTGACGCCGGAAGAAGCCGAAAGGCTCAAACGGCTGGAACCGGCGCAGTTCAACCGCGAACTGGCGATGACCTTCGACATGCGCCTGGGGGCTTGCAGCCTGGAAAGCGAACGGCTGGCCTTCCCGTTGACCGGCCGCTATGCGCGCAGCTTCGCAGCGCACCGCCTGGCGCTGGTGGGTGATGCGGCGCATACCGTGCATCCGTTGGCCGGCCAGGGCGTTAACCTGGGCTTCATGGACGCCGCCGAGCTGATTTCCGAACTGCGCCGCCTGCAGCGGCAGGGCAAGGATATCGGCCAGCACCTCTATCTGCGCCGTTATGAGCGCCGCCGCAAACATGGCGCGGCGGTAATGCTGGCCAGCATGCAGGGTTTCCGCGAACTGTTCGACGGCAATCACCCGGCCAAAAAGCTGCTGCGCGACGTGGGCCTGCGGCTGGCGGACAGCCTGCCGGGCGTCAAACCGAAGCTGGTGCGTCAGGCGATGGGCCTGAACGATCTGCCCGAGTGGCTTGCCTGATCCCTTCCTTCTGCGGGCCCGCGCCGGGCTCGCGCTTCTCGCCTTATTCCATCGCTTTTCCTTATATAACCCTTCATTTGAAATAATCTAATTTCAGCCGCTTTTTATCATTACTTTTTCTAATTCCATGTTCGGTTATCAAAAGTCCGGATCCCATGTGAGGCCATAGGTTTGTTATATAAGTTCGGTGTTTTGCCGCTTTAATTGTTAATTTTGTGCCTTAAGGCGCATTTTTCCAGTGAAAAACTCTGCACACTAGCCCGGCGTTTTACCGCCCCGGAACGGCGATGAGCCTATTTTAACTTATGGTTAATGTGGTCGTTCGGTGATAAGTTCGAGGGAAAGGTATCGTTTGCGTCACGGCGGTTGCACGCAGTTTTCGCCCGTCCCGGCGCAGCATTTGTGTTGAGCAGTCAGTGCGCCATGGCGATCGGGCCGCGAGCCAGGCTCCGCCGCATTGCGTGGCAGCACCCTAACTTCTAGCGACGAGTGGAAAGAGGGAAAAGATGGCAAAGCAAACCCCACTGTACGACCAGCACGTGGCGTGCGGTGCGCGCATGGTAGACTTTCACGGCTGGATGATGCCGCTGCACTACGGCTCGCAGCTCGATGAGCACCACGCGGTGCGTCAGGATGCCGGCATGTTCGACGTGTCTCACATGACCATTGTGGATCTGCACGGCGCCCGCACCCGCGAGTTCCTGCGCTACCTGCTGGCGAACGACGTCGCCAAACTGACCCAACCCGGCAAAGCGCTGTACACCGGCATGCTGAATGCCTCCGGCGGCGTGATCGACGACCTGATCGTTTATTTCCTCACTGAAGACTATTTCCGCCTGGTGGTGAACTCCGCCACCCGCGACAAAGACCTGGCCTGGATCGAAGAGCACGCCGCGCCGTATGGCGTCGCGCTGACGGTGCGCGACGATCTGGCGCTGATCGCGGTGCAGGGCCCGCAGGCCAAAGAGCGCGCCGGCACCCTGTTCACCCCGGAGCAAAAAAGCGCGGTCGAAGGCATGAAGCCATTCTTCGGCGTGCAGGCCGGCGAGCTGTTCATCGCCACCACCGGTTACACCGGCGAGGCCGGCTATGAGATCGCGCTGCCGAAAGAGCAGGCGGCGGATTTCTGGCAAAAATTGCTGGCTGCGGGCGTCAAGCCGGCCGGTCTGGGCGCGCGCGACACCCTGCGCCTGGAAGCGGGCATGAACCTCTACGGGCAAGAGATGGATGAAGGCGTTTCGCCGCTGGCCGCCAACATGGGCTGGACCATCGCCTGGCAGCCGGAAGATCGCCGTTTCATCGGCCGCGAAGCGCTGGAACAACAGCGCGAGCAGGGCACCGAGCAACTGGTCGGCTTGATCATGACGGAAAAAGGCGTATTACGTAATGAGCTGCCGGTGCGTTTCACCGACGCGGCGGGGCAAACCCACGAAGGCGTGATCACCAGCGGCTCGTTCTCTCCGACGCTGGGCTTCAGCATCGCGCTGGCGCGCGTGCCGGCAGGCATCGGCGAGCAGGCTATCGTGCAGATCCGCAACCGTGAAATGCCGGTCAAAGTGACCAAGCCCGGTTTCGTTCGCGCCGGCAAGCCGCTGACAAATTGATTTTTTATTGATTGATTCTTTTATTTCTTCGAAGGAGTAACCGGCGATGAGCAATGTGCCAACAGAATTGAAATACGCATCCTCCCACGAGTGGGTTCGTGCAGAAGGTAACGGCGTTTACACCGTAGGCATCACCGAACATGCGCAGGAGCTGCTGGGTGATATGGTGTTTGTCGATCTGCCGGAAGTGGGCCGCAGCGTCGCCGCCGGTGAAGATTGCGCCGTGGCGGAATCCGTCAAGGCGGCATCGGACATTTACGCGCCAATCAGCGGCGAAATCGTGGCGGTGAACGGCGAGCTGGAAAGCTCTCCGGAACTGGTGAACAGCGAACCTTACGGTGACGGTTTCCTGTTCCAGATTAAAGCCTCCGACGAAGGCGAGCTGGCGAACCTGCTGGACGCCGCAGCTTATCAGGCCTCGATCGACGAGTAATCGTGACCACGCCCCAGGCCTTTCGGCCGGGGCGTTTTAGTTACCGTTCAAGCTATATCCCGTATCACGCAAGCATTCAGGAATTTGTAGCAATGACTCAGACACTCAGCCAACTCGAACACAGCGAAGCGTTCATTGAACGCCACATCGGCTCTTCTGCGGAACAACGCCAGGAGTTGCTGGCAGCGGTGGGCGCTCGCTCGCTCAGCGCGCTGATCCAACAGATTGTGCCGGCGGACATTCAGCTGCCGGGGCCGCCGCCGGTCGGCGACGCGGCGACCGAACATCAGGCGTTGGCTGAGCTGAAGGCGATCGCCTCGCAGAATCAGCGCTACAAATCCTATATCGGCATGGGCTACAGCGCCGTGCTGACGCCGCCGGTGATCCTGCGCAACATGCTGGAAAACCCGGGCTGGTACACCGCTTATACCCCCTATCAGCCGGAAGTGTCGCAGGGCCGTCTGGAAGCGCTGCTGAACTTCCAGACCGTGACCCTCGATCTGACCGGTCTGGATCTGGCCTCCGCTTCGCTGCTGGATGAAGCGACCGCCGCCGCCGAGGCGATGGCGTTGGCCAAACGCGCCAGCAAGCTGAAAGACGCCAACCGTTTCTTCGTGGCTGACGACGTGCATCCGCAAACGCTGGACGTGGTGCGCACCCGCGCCGAAACCTTCGGCTTCGACGTCATCGTCGATAAAGCGGAAAAAGTGCTGGAGCTGGACGGCGTGTTCGGCGTGCTGCTGCAGCAGGTGGGCACCACCGGTGAACTGCACGACTACAGCGCGCTGCTGGCCGAACTGAAATCGCGCAAAATCATCACCAGCGTGGCCGCCGACATCATGGCCCTGGTGCTGCTGACCGCGCCGGGCAAGCAGGGCGCCGACGTGGTGTTCGGCTCCGCGCAGCGCTTCGGCGTGCCGATGGGCTACGGCGGCCCGCACGCCGCCTTCTTCGCCTGCCGCGACGAGTTCAAGCGTTCGATGCCGGGCCGCATTATCGGCGTTTCCCGCGATGCCGCCGGCAACACCGCGCTGCGCATGGCGATGCAGACTCGCGAGCAACATATCCGCCGCGAGAAAGCCAACTCGAATATCTGTACCTCGCAGGTGCTGCTGGCCAACATCGCCAGCCTGTACGCGGTGTATCACGGCCCGCAAGGCCTGCAGCGCATCGCCGGGCGCATCCATCGCCTGACCGACATTCTGGCCGCCGGGCTGCAGAAGGCCGGCCTGACGCTGCGTCACCACACCTGGTTCGACACCCTGACCGTCGAAGTGAAGGACAAGGCCGCCGTGCTGGAGCGCGCGCTGAGCTTCGGCATCAACCTGCGTACCGACATTCACGGCGCCGTCGGCATCACGCTGGATGAAGCCACCTCGCGTGAAGACGTGCAAACGCTGTTCGCACTGCTGGCCGGCGACAATCACGGTCTGGACATCGACGCGTTGGACGCGGCGGTGAGCAAAAACAGCCAATCGATCCCGGCCGCCATGCTGCGCCAGGATCCGATCCTGACCCACCCGGTATTCAACCGCTATCACAGCGAAACCGAGATGATGCGTTACATGCATCGCTTGGAGCGCAAGGATCTGGCGCTGAACCAGGCGATGATCCCGCTGGGTTCCTGCACCATGAAATTGAACGCCGCGGCGGAAATGATCCCGATCACCTGGCCTGAATTCTCAGAGTTGCATCCGTTCTGCCCGCCGGAGCAGGCGGCCGGTTACCAGCAGATGATCGGCCAACTGTCCCAGTGGCTGGTGCAGCTGACCGGCTATGACGCGGTGTGCATGCAGCCGAACTCCGGCGCGCAGGGCGAATACGCCGGCCTGCTGGCGATCCGCCGCTACCACGAAAGCCGCAACGAAGCGGGCCGCCACGTCTGTCTGATCCCGAGCTCGGCACACGGCACCAACCCGGCCTCCGCCCAGATGGCGGGCATGAGCGTGGTGGTGGTGGCCTGCGACAAGAACGGCAACATCGATCTGCACGATCTGCGCGTCAAGGCGGAGCAGGCAGGCGAAGAACTCTCTTGCATCATGGTGACCTACCCGTCGACCCACGGCGTGTATGAAGAAACCATCCGTGAAGTGTGCCAGATCGTGCATCAGTTCGGCGGTCAGGTGTATCTGGATGGCGCCAACATGAACGCCCAGGTGGGCATCACCACGCCAGGCTACATCGGCGCGGATGTGTCGCATCTCAACCTGCATAAGACCTTCTGTATCCCGCACGGCGGCGGCGGCCCGGGCATGGGGCCGATCGGCGTGAAAGCACACCTGGCGCCGTTCGTGCCGGGCCACAGCGTGGTGCAGATCGACGGCGTGACCACCCAGCAGGGCGCGGTCTCCGCGGCGCCGTTCGGCAGCGCCTCCATCTTGCCTATCAGCTGGATGTACATCCGCATGATGGGCGCGGAGGGCCTGAAGCAGGCCAGCCAGATGGCGATCCTGAACGCCAACTACATCGCCACCCGTTTGAAAGACGCGTACCCGATTCTGTATACCGGCCGCGATCACCGCGTGGCGCACGAATGTATCCTCGATATTCGTCCACTGAAGGAAGAGACCGGCATCAGCGAAATGGACATCGCCAAGCGCCTGATCGACTTCGGTTTCCACGCCCCGACCATGTCGTTCCCGGTGGCGGGCACGCTGATGGTCGAGCCGACCGAGTCGGAAAGCAAGGTGGAGCTGGATCGCTTTATCGATGCGATGCTGGCGATCCGCAGCGAAATCGACCGCGTCGCCAAGGGCGAATGGCCGCTGGAAGACAACCCGCTGGTGAATGCGCCGCACGTGCAGGCGGAGCTGGTCAACGACTGGCAGCATCCGTACAGCCGCGAACTGGCGGTGTTCCCGGTGGCCGGCGTACGCGAGAACAAGTACTGGCCGAGCGTTAAGCGTCTGGACGACGTGTACGGCGACCGTAACCTGTTCTGCTCTTGCGTGCCGATGAGCGATTACGAATAACACGTTCGGCAAAGTTTGTGTTCGGGGGACACCGCATCATGCGGTGTCCCTTTTTATTTTATAGCGGCCTATTCTTTCCTTTACGTTCCCACGATTTGAGGAGTCACCATGCAAGCGGCAATCGTAACAGCGCTGGGGCAACCCCCGGTTTTCGGCACCTTTGAGGAGCCTCAGGCGCAGGCGAATGAAGTGCCGATCGACGTTCTGGCGGCCGGCATCAAACAGCTGGATCGCGCCACCGTCGCCGGAACCCACTATTCCAGCCCGAAGCAATTGCCGATCGTGCCCGGCACCGACGGCGTGGGCCGTACGGCGGACGGGCAACGGGTGTACTTCGCCTCTTTCCGTCGCCCTTACGGCGCGATGGCAGAGCGCAGCGTCGCGTCCTGGACGGTGCCGGTGCCGGCGACGGTGGACGACGCCACGGCGGCCGCGCTGATCAATCCGGCCTTCGCCGCCTGGTTGCCGCTGCGCTGGCGGGCGGATCTGCAGCCCGGTGAAACGGTGCTGATCATCGGCGCCACCGGCACCTCGGGCAAGCTGGCGGTCGCGGCGGCGCGTCAGGCGGGGGCCGGACGCATTGTTGCCGCCGGCCGTCGACTGAGCGTGCTGGAGGCATTGGGTGTAGACGCCACGGTGGATCTGAGCCTGCAGGGCGAGGCGCTGACGCAGGCCTTCGCGGCGGCGGCGGGGCCGGGCGGTTATCAGGTAATCGTCGATTACATCTGGGGCCCGGCGACTGAAGCGCTGCTGGCGACGCTCAATAATCACGATCTCTCGTCTTACGCCGGCGGACGCGGCATTCGCTTGGTCAACGTCGGTTCGATGGCCGCGCCGGACATCCGGCTGCCGGCGGCGGTGTTGCGCAGCAATCAGCTGCAGATCCTCGGCAGCGGCACCGGCAACTTTCCGCCGATCCCGGAGATGCAGCGCTACGCGACCGAGATTTTGGCGCTGGCGGCGACCGGAGCGCTCACTATCGAGACGCAGGAGCACGCGTTGGCGGAGATCGCCGAGGTGTGGGATCTGAACAAGAAAAGCGACGTGCGTTCGGTGATGCGCATCGCCCGTTAACCCCGGCCGCTAGCGGCAAGGGCAGACCAGATGAATGTCTTCCGGCTCACGGGCGAACAATTCGGTATCCGGCTGTTCGATGAGCCGGCAGCCCTGCGCCAGATAGAAGTCTACGGTGCTTTTATTGGGGATGGAGGAGACATACAGCCCGGCGGCGCCGTCTTGCGCCGCCTGACGCAGGCAGAGCTGGAACAGCTGCCTGCCTAACCCCTGGCCGCGTTTGTGCGCGCTGACGTAAAAGAACAGCAGCTGGCGCAGATCCCGCTGTGGGCCGCGCGGCTCGGTGTCCAGCGCCGCCGCCGCCACGATCTCCTCGCCTTCGAACAGCGCGAAGAACGCGCCGCCGCGATCGAAGCACGCTGCGTGGATTGGCGTATAGGTTTCCCGATCGTGCGGATCCCAGCCGCGCACGTCGTAGTACTCCGCATAGGATTGCAACTTGCCGTCCTGCAGGCGATACAGAGTGTCGATAATTTCGCTGCGGTCGATATCCCATAGCCGGTCGAGTTGCTGCCGTTGCAGCAGAACAGGGGCAATCATGGTCGTGGTTCACTCTCAGTCTGTGGCCGATAACTTTCCGGCAAATCGATGATGAAGCCGATGCCGCGATCGTCAAGGCCTTCGGTGACGCGCAGCTGCGCGCCGATTTTGTCGGCCAGGTTTCGGGCGATGGCCAATCCGAGCCCGCTGCCGGTTTGCTGCGTGCCGGGCACGCGGTAAAAGCGTTCAAACAGGCGGGAATGGTGTTCTTCGCTCACCCCCGGGCCGTTATCGCGCAACGTAATATAGCAGCCGAGCGGCGCCAGCGAGCGGATATTAGCCTCGATGCGGCTGCCGGGCGGCGCGTACTTGAGCGCGTTATCCAGCAGGTTGGTGAAGATGGCGATCAGCGCATGGCGGTCGGTACTCACCACCACATCCTCGCTGCCGTCGAGCGACAGTTCGACATCTTTCTCCAGCGCATAGGGGACGTGCTGTGCGATGCATTTGCCGATCTCCGCATAGATGTCCACCGCCTCAATCTTCAGCGGAAAATCTTCTGCCTCCAGCTTGGCCAGGTTGATCAGCTGGCGTGACAGCGACGCCGCGCGATCCAGCCCTTGCTGCATGTCGCCGATGATTTCTCGGCGCTCCTGTTGCTCGCTGACCTGGGTCAGCAGATGCAGCTGCGCCAGCACGGCGGCGATCGGCGTGCGCAGCTCGTGCGCGGCGTCGGCCATAAAGCGTTTCTCGCGCTGATTGGCCGCGTCGATGCGCGCCATCAGTTTGTTGACCTCCATCACCACCGGCCGGATTTCCTGATACTGCTCGCTGACGTTGAGCGGCGACAGGTTGCCCGGCTGACGATCGGAAATGGTGCGGGCGATCTGGCGCAGTGGCCGCAGGCTGAAGTAGGCGGTAAACAGCAAGGTAATGATGATCGCCGCCAGAATGCCAAGCAGCGGTACGGCGGTGCTTTCCGCCGGGTTGCCGAATATCGTGGTGCGATCGTTGAAAGACTCGCCGACGATCACCCGGTACTGGCGCTTTTCGCTCCAGCTACCGGCAAGGTGCCAGTTGGCGCCGGCGTAATTGACGGAGCCGGACAGCACCGAAGGCGGCAGGCGCAGCGGTTCTTCCTGCGTTTGTGAGCAGTAAAGCACCCGGTTATCCCGATCGTAAACCACGAACAGCGGATGATAGTCGAATTGATCCTGCATGCCGTTATTGATGGAATCAATGTACATGCTTTCGATGGTTTTGATGATGCCGCGGTAATCGATATTATCGGTGCCGGTTTCATCGAGAATATTGGCGATGCCTGCGGCGACGATGCGTTGCTGGTTATCGAAATATTTCTCCATATCGGGGTAATACCAGTACTTCACCCAGGCGACGAGGATCCCCCACAATAATAAAATGGCCAGGACCTGGAAAATAATGGTGCGCATAAAGAAGGATTTGAAACCGATCATCCCGCTACTCTTTCTTCAGCAAATAGCCAATGCCGCGTACGGTAATGATTCTTTCTTTACCAATCTTGCGGCGTAAATTATGCATGTGTACTTCCAGCGAGTTACTTTCCACGCTGTCGCCGTGGCCGAACAGCCGCTGTTCCAACACCGCTTTGCGCACCACGGTGCCGGCGCAGCGCATCAGTTCGTGCAGCAGGTGATACTCTTTTTTCGACAGCATCAGCAGTTCGTTATCCAGCATGACCTGATGGTTGACCGGATCGAGATACAGCGCGCCGAGGCTCCAGGTTTGAGACGCGAAGCCCGCCATGCGCCGGTTGACCGCCTTGACGCGCGAGATGAGTTCGGGCAGCGCGAAAGGTTTGGCCAGAAAGTCGTCCGCGCCGGAGTCGAGGCTGTTCACCAGGCTCTCGATGCGATCGCGGGCGGTCAGGATGATGATCGGGATATTCTGTCCGGCGGCGCGCCAGGCGATCAGCTTCTGCAAACCGTCGCCGTCCGGCAGCGTGAGATCCAACAGCATCAAATCGAACCCGCCGGGTGAAAGTTTATTTTCCGCGTCGGTGAGCAGGCGCACCCAGCACAAATTAAAGCCGGCCAGCTCCAATGCTCGGCACAGCGCCTTGCCTAATTGCAGGTCGTCTTCCACCAACAGTATGTTCACGTTATTTCCGCTGAGAGCCTTGAGTCGCGATTATCTAACTATAACGCTGGCGGGAAGACAACGAGGAAAACCGCTCTGCCTGCGCGTTCTTAAGCAAACCTTAATCTGGCTTTAATCTCGCGTTAAGGGAGCGGGGGGGAATTTCAGTTATTTTGCTGCCATTCGAAATCATGGCTGAGGGGGCGAAACATGCAGACTGAAGGTTTCCCGAACGCGGGCGCCTCGCGGCGGCTGATGTATTCAGGCGTGGCGATACTGCTCGTTCTGTTGATGCTGTCTTTTCGCGGTGATGCGCAGAGCCATAGCCACGGCGGCCATCATGCTTCCGCTTTGCAGCGGGTGCATCAGGCGGCGGCGACGGACGCTTACGGCTGCGCCAAGTCGCGCATTAAAAAGCAGCTGCGCCGCCTGGCTCAGCTTTGAAGCGTTTTTTAGGGCGCCGCTCTATACTCTGACGGGCAAACGGAAGGCCTGTGCGCAGGCCGTTGTCGACATCGCCAACCAGAGAAAAAATACGATGATGAAAGTGGCATTGGTGACCGGCGCAAGCCGGGGAATTGGCCGCGCGACTGCTTTGCTGCTGGCCCGGCAGGGCTATGCGGTGGGCGTGAATTACCTGCGCGACGAAAGTGCGGCGCGGCAGGTGGTGGCGGAGATTGAGGCGCAGGGCGGCAAGGCGCTGGCGCTGCAGGCCGACGTGGCCGATGAAGCGCAGGTGATGGCGATGTTCAGGGCGCTGGATGCCGGGCTGGGCACGCTTAGCGCGCTGGTCAACAACGCCGGCATTCTGTTCCGGCAGGCGAACATTGAACAGTTGACCGCCGAGCGCATCAATAAGGTGCTCGGCACCAACGTCACCGGGTATTTCTTGTGTTGCCGCGAGGCGGTGAAGCGCATGGCGCAGCGCCATGGCGGGCAGGGCGGCGCTATCGTCAATGTGTCCTCCGCCGCTTCCCGTTTAGGCGCGCCGGGGGAATATGTGGATTATGCCGCCTCGAAAGGCGCCGTCGATTCGTTGACCATCGGGCTATCGCTGGAGGTGGCGGCGCAGGGCATCCGCGTCAACGGCGTGCGGCCTGGGCTTATCTATACCGAGATACACGCCAGCGGCGGCGAACCCGGCCGGGTGGATCGCGTGAAGTGCAGTTTGCCGATGCAGCGCGGCGGCCAGCCGCAGGAAGTGGCGGAGGCGATCGCCTGGCTGCTGTCTGACGCCGCGTCTTACGTGACCGGCACCTTTATCGAGGCCGCAGGCGGGCGTTGAACGTATCCGGAGAATTTTGACATCCCTTCGGAGGTGATGTATTTTGATTAAATAACAACCAAAATGTAGTTACAAAAATGTATGTTTATTTTGAATGGAATCAGGATAAAAATCACAGTAACCAGCGCAAACACCGTGTCAGTTTTGAGATAGCGCAACGGGTTTTTCTGGATCCCAACCATTTGGCTGTGCTGGAAAGGATCGAGGATGGAGAAGAACGTTGGCAAACGATCGGTATGGTCGGATCCTGTTTGCTGTTGCTGGTGGCACATACGACGATCGAAACGGATGTCGAAGGCGATACAGTAGAGATCGTGCGTATCATTTCAGCACGCAAGGCCGATGCCAAAGAGAGGGGAAGATATGAAGCGCAAAAATTCCGCCAAAAATCTGGCCCATAGCGTACTCCCGCCGTTGACGGAGGAGCAGAAAGCGCAAATTGCTTCACTGAGTGCGTTGCCGGACGAGGGAATCGATTATGCCGATGCGCCGGCGCTGGGGGAAGAAACGTGGCAGACTGCGGTTCAGGGGCGTTTTTATAAGCCGATGAAAGTATCAAAAACCATCCGAATCGATGCGGATGTGTTGGCTTGGCTTCAGCGACCAGGCAAAGGCTATCAGAAACGCCTGAACGCCGTGTTGCGTGAGGCGATGTTGAAAGAGCATGAGCACGAGGAATAATTTGTGTCAGGCGGCTAACGATCCGGTGAGATTCTCACCGGATTTTTTTTGCTGTTTTTTCAGGTAATGCGTTATCAACGCCGGCTGTCTCCTTGCGGCGCTCGGTCAAAACCACACAAACGGTCATTAACGGTCATGCCGCGGAACGTGGAATTGTGACCGTTTACCGTTTCTCTCCTGCCTGTCTCAGGCGTACGCGCATTATAACTGTCTGTTACTCCACACTTTCGTAATTATTCATTTCATTTCCTTCCCGATTTTTTTGACAACTATCACAGCGCGATCGTTGCCCGATCGCGGGGCGATGCGCTTTGCGTCTGCGCGCAAAACGCGGCGCGGCAAATCGATATCGTAATCATCGTCGTGGAGGAGAAAAGAAACATGCTGCCTGTAGAACGTCATCGCTTTATTACCGAAGTCTTGAGCCAGCGCGGCCGCGTGATGGTGCAGGAGGTGGCGCAGCTGTGCCACATCTCTATCGAGACGGCGCGGCGTGATCTGGCCCTGCTGGAACGGCGCGGCCTGCTGCTGCGCAGCCACGGCGGCGCGGTCTTCGTCGAGCCGCCGGCGGTGGAAAAAACCTATGTGCCCGCCGAGATAGATCAGGGGGAGTCCTTCCGCCAGCGCAGCAATGAGTCGCCGGAGCAGAAGACGCGCATCGCCAAACGCGCGCTGGAGTTTATCGCGCCGGGGGATTGCCTGCTGCTGGACAGCAGCTCCACCAGCTGGTTTTTGGCGCGCCAGCTGCCGGATATCTCGCTGGTGGTGCTGACCAACTCGCTGCACATCATCCAGACGCTGGCCTGCAAGGCCAACGTGCGCACCATCGGGCTGGGGGGCGAGTATTCCGCCAAGTACGAGGATTTTATCGGCGTGCTGGCGGAGCAGATGCTGAAAGAGTTCGTGATCAACAAGCTGTTTTTCTCCTGCCACGGCATTTGCCAGGACGGCGGCATCCGCGAGAGCAATGAGCACCATGCGCGGCTGAAGCAACAGATGCTGCTGGCCTCGGAGCGCAAGTTCCTGCTGGTGGACAGCAACAAGTTCGGCCGCCGCTCGTTCGCCCGCATTTGCCATTACCGGGAAATAGATACGCTGATCACCGACAGGCTTGGCGATGACGAGTTTCGTCAGGAATTGGCCTGGAACAACGTCGATGTGATTGAAGTTTCACCCGCCGCGAAAAGGGCGGCGCGATAACAACAACGAAACCTTTTATTACAGCCAACACTTGTGGAGAGAGAACAATGAAAAAATCCGTACTGGTCGGTCTGTTTGCCTCGCTGCTGCTGTCGGTCTCCGCGCAGGCGGCGGACAAGCTAAAGATGGGCGTAGTGGTGAAGATCGGCGGCATTCCCTGGTTCAACGCCATGGAGGCCGGCATCAAAAGCGAGAGCGCCAAACGCGGCATCGACGCCTGGATGGTCGGGCCGACGGCGGCGGATCCGGCGCTGCAGGTGCGCGCCATCGAGGATCTGATCGCGCAGAAGGTGGACATCATCGGCGTGGTGCCGAACGACGCCCGGGTGCTGGAGCCGGTGCTCAAGCGCGCGCAGGAGGCGGGCATCAAGGTGATCGTGCACGAATCCCCCGGCCAGAAGTACGCCGACTGGGATTTTGAGCTGGTGGACGCCTCGCAGCACGGGGTCAACCACATGAAAGCGCTGGCCGCCTGCATGAAAGAGCAGGGCAAGTACGCGGTATACGTCGGCAGCCTGACGGTGCCGCTGCACATCACCTGGTCGGACTCGGCCATCAATTACCAGAAGCAGCACTACCCGAACATGCAGCTGGTGGGCGACAAGTTCGGCGTGGGGGAATCGCTGGATGACAGCGTGCGCACCACCAACGATCTGATGGCCAAATATCCCGATCTGAAAGGCGTGTTGGCGTTCGGTTCGCAGGGGCCGATCGGCGCCGGGCGCGCGGTGCTCAACCGCGGCAAAAGCAACGATATCTGCGTCATCGGGCCGTTCAGCCCGGGCCAGGGCGCTTCGCTGGTCAATCGCGGCGCCATCAAGGGCGGTTATATCTGGAACCCGATGGTGGCGGGCGAAGTGTTCGTGCGCATCGCCGACATGATGCACAAGGGCGAAAAAATCACCGAAGGCATGACCATCGAAGGCATGGGCAAGGTGCAGGTGGATGCGCAGCAACACACCATTCTCGGCAACGCCACCGAAAGCCTGGATAAGCAAAACCTGCCGAAGCTGGTGAAGATGGGGCTGTAATCATGGCGATTTCCGGCAATACGGCAACGCGGGGCGCGCCGCTTATCGAACTGCAACAGCTGTCGATGACCTTCGGCGGGCAGCGCGCGCTGAACGATATTTCATTGGCGCTGATGCCGGGGGAGGTGCACTGCCTGGCCGGCACCAATGGCTGCGGCAAGAGCACGTTGATTAAGGCGATCGCCGGCGTGTATCAACCGGATGACGGCAGCCGCATTACCCTCGATGGGCAAACCTTCGGCCGGCTATCGCCGGATCAGGCGCGCGCCTTCGGCATTCAGGTGATCTATCAGGATCTGTCGCTGTTTCCCAACCTGACGGTGGCGGAAAACATCGCCTTTGAGCACAACCTGCGCGGGCTATTGGGATGGCACCGCCCGGCGAGGCTGCGGCGCACCGCCGAGCGCCTGCTGCAGGAGCTGAATTTCAATCTCGATCTCGACAAACCGGTGGCGGAACTGCCGATCGCCCAGCGCCAGCAGGTGGCGATCTGCCGCGCGCTGGTGGCGCAGGCACGGCTGGTGATCATGGATGAACCGACCGCCTCGCTGACCCGCACCGAGGTCAATCAGCTGCTGCGCACGGTGGATTATTTGAAAGCGCAGGGCATCTGCGTGGTGTTCGTCAGCCACCGGCTGGACGAGGTGCTGGAGATCTCGGATCGCGTCACGGTGATCCGCGACGGCAACAAGATCGGCACCTGGCCGGCGGCGGAGATCACCGGCGATCGCCTGACCGAATTGATGACCGGCCTGACGCTGGACTATCGCCTGAAGTCACCGAGCATGAATAAGGATCGGGTGATGCTGGAGGCGGATCGTCTCAGCCGCGCCGGGCAGTATCACGATGTCAGCTTCCGCCTGCATCAGGGCGAGGTGCTCGGGCTGTGCGGACTGCTCGGCTCCGGGCGCACCGAGCTGGCGCTGAGCCTGTTCGGCATGACCCGGCCGGACAGCGGCAAGCTTTACCTCGACAGTAAACCGGTGCGCTTTCGCGGCCATGAGGACGCGATCAAGGCCGGCATCGGTTATGTCTCGGAGGATCGCCTGACGCTGGGGCTGGTGCAGCAACAGTCGGTGGCGGACAACGCGGTGCTGACCATTCTCGATAAGCTGCGCGGGCGTTTTCGCCTGATCGACGATTACCGCAAGAATCGCATCGTCGCGGAGTGGATCGCCAAACTCGGCGTGCGGGTGGCGGATCCGGATCAGGCGGTTTCGACGCTGTCCGGCGGCAATCAGCAAAAGATCGTGCTGGCCAAGTGGGTGCTGACCCAACCGCGGATCCTGATCCTCGACTCGCCGACCGTCGGTGTCGACGTCGGCGCCAAGGCCAGCATCTACCAACTGATTCATCTGCTGGCGCAGGAGGGGATAGCGATTCTGCTGATCTCCGACGAGGTGCCCGAGGTGTATTACAACTGCGATCGGGTGCTGCACTTTAGCGGCGGCAGCGTGATCGGCGAGTACCTGCCGGAGCAGGTGAGCCAGCAGCAGCTGGCGGAGGCGGTTAATGCGTAGATTCAGTCTGAAACCGCGCGGCAACGAAGGCTACCTGGCCTGGGTGCTGCTGCTGACGGTCATCGTCTTTTCGCTGCTCAGCGATCAGTTTTTGACGGTGCAAAACCTGCTCGATCTCAGCGAAAGCTACGCGGTGAGCGGCATATTCGCCCTCGGCCTGTTCGTGGTGCTGGTGACCGGCGGCATCGACATTTCCTTCGCCGCAGTCGCCTCGGTGGTGCAGTACCTGATCGCCACGCTGGCGACGCATTACGGCCTGGTCAGCCCGGCGGGCAGTATTTTGCTGGCGTTGGCGATCGGCGCCGCGCTCGGCATGGTCAACGCGCTGTTGATCTACTGCCTGCGCATCGTCTCGATCATCGTCACCATCAGCATGCAGGCGTTGTTGTTCGGCATGCTGATGTGGCTGACCAACGGCCGCAGCCTGTACGCATTGCCGGACTGGTGGACGCTGCCGCGCAGCGTGCTGCCGTTCCAACTGGGTGAGCAGAGCTATCAGCTCGGTTTGCCGACGCTGGTGATGCTGGCGGTGGCGCTGCTGACCTGGCTGCTGCTGAACAAAACGCACCTCGGGCGCCAGCTGTTTGCCGTGGGCGGGGATGCGGAATCGGCGCGGCGCATCGGCATTCGCGTCGGCCTGCTGCATCTGTTCGCCTATGGCTATCTGGGCGCGATGGCGGCGATTGGCGGTCTGGTGCAGGTGTATCGCATGGGGGAAGTGGTGCCCAACGCGCTGGTGGGCGGCGAGCTCGACGTGCTGGCGGCGGCGGTGCTGGGTGGCGCCAGCCTGAACGGCGGCAAGGGCAGCGTTGTCGGCACGCTGATGGGCGTGTTCCTGATCGGCGTGCTGAAAAACGGCCTCAACCTGATCGGCGTGTCCAGCTACTTCATGAACGTGGTGATCGGTCTGGTGATCGTCGCGGCGATCACCGTCACTCACTACAAGAAACGCAAAGAAACCGACGTTGGTTTCGCCTGAGGAGCGCCTGATGGGCAACAACCTGAAATTTCGTCCGGACGGGGCCGCCGTCGGTTTACTGGCGTTGCTGCTGGCGGTGGTGCTCGCCTTCAGCCTGCTGATGCCGGGGCGCTTCTTCAGCGGCGCCACCTTCACCAGCGTGGCCTTCCAGCTGCCAGAGCTGGGCCTGCTGACGCTGGCGATGTTCATTCCGATCCTCAGCGGCGGCCTGAACCTGTGCATTATCGCCAGCGCCAACCTGACCAGCCTGCTGATGGCCTGGCTGTTCATCAGCTACCTGCCGGCGGACGCCGGGCTGGGTTTGCAGGCGCTGTGGCTGGCCTTGGCGCTGGCGGCGGCGATGCTGCTGGCCGGGTTTATCGGCGCGGCGACCGGCGCACTGGTGGCCTACGTCGGCGCGCACCCGATTTTGGTGACGCTGGCCACCATGACCACGGTCAACGGCATCGGCATCTACCTGACGCGCGGCGCAGCCCTGAGCGGCATGCCGGAGATCGTGCGGTTTATCGGCGCCGAGAGCGTGCTGGGCGTGCCGGTGCCACTGTGGATCTTCCTGGCGGTCGCCGCCTTGCTGGCGCTGTTCCTGCAGAAAACCCGGCTCGGCAAATGCATCTACATGAGCGGCAGCAACATCAACGCCACCCACTTCAGCGGCGTGAATACCCATCGGGTGCTGATCGCCATTTACACCCTCTCCAGCCTGCTGTGCGTCATTGCCGGGCTGGTGATGATGGCGCGCTTCAACTCGGCGCGCATGGGCTACGGCGACTCTTACCTGCTGCTGACGGTGCTGGCGATCATTCTGGGCGGCACCGATCCGTTCGGCGGTTTTGGCCGGGTCAGCGGCGTGGTGCTGGCGCTGATCGTGCTGCAGGTGATCGCGACCGGTTTAAACCTGATGAACGTCAGCCCGCATTTCAGTCTGGCGATGTGGGGCGCCGTGCTGATCGCGGTGCTGGCGCTGAAGTTTTTCCGGCATCGCTATCGGCAGCGGCGGGCGATGCGCCGCAGCGCGGCCCAGGCCAGAACCGCGGCGGGCCACTGATCCTTTTCCCTTTTGCGCAGGATAACGCTAATGAAATACCAGATTTCGCCTTCACTGATGTGCATGAACCTGATGGATATCCGCCAACAGTTGGCGGTGCTGAACCGCCGCGCCGATATGCTGCATATCGACATCATGGACGGGCACTACGTTAAAAACATCACGCTGTCGCCGTTCTTTATCGAACAGATCCGCCCGCACACCCCGTTGTTGCTGGATGTGCATCTGATGGTGGAGAACCCGACCGACTTTATCGAGCCAATCGCCCGCGCCGGCGCGGACTTTATCTGCCCGCACGCTGAAACCATCAACCGCGACGCGTTTCGGGTGATCAATCAAATCCGCGCGCTGGGCAAAAAAGTGGGGGTGGTGCTGAACCCGGCCACGCCGGTGGAGTTTATTCGCCACTACCTTCACCTGCTGGACAAGGTCACCGTCATGACTGTCGATCCGGGCTATGCCGGGCAGCCGTTCATTCCCGAAATGCTGGAAAAGATCCGCCAATTGCGCGATCTGAAAAGCCAACAAAATCTGCGCTATCTGATCGAGATCGACGGATCCTGCAACCAGCGCACTTACCGCGATCTGATGGGCGCCGGTGCAGAAGTGTTGATCGTCGGCAGCTCCGGGCTGTTCAATCTCGATCCGGATCTGGAGACGGCATGGGAAAAAATGCTGGATCAGATGCGGCAGGCGGCCTGAGGCGGGGGACATGATGCGGTATTTTCTTGGCGTTGACGTCGGCGGCACCAATACCCGCCTGCTGTTGATGGATGATGAAGGTGAATTCAGCGGTTACCGCAAGATAGCGACCGCCGACTGGGCGCGGCAGGCCGATCCGCTGGCGGCGTTGGGCCGGCTGATCGCCGGACATTGCCAAGATCGTCAGGTGGCGCAGGTGATGCTGGGGCTACCGGGGATCCTCAGCCGCGATCGCTCGCGGGTGCTGTCGCTGCCGTTTATCCCGGCGCTGGACGCTCAGCCGGTGGCGGCGCTGTTGGCCGATTTGCTGGCGCTGCCGGTGCGAATGGACAAGGACGTCAATCATCTGCTGTGGTGGGATCTGCAGCAGCTGCCGGCGTTGCCGCAGGTGGCGGTCGGGCTGTATCTGGGCACCGGCATGGGCAACAGCCTGTGGCTGAACGGCGATTTTTACCACGGCGCGCACGGCGCCGCCGGCGAGCTGGGGCACATTCCCTGGCCGGGCCATCAGGGCGAATGCCCGTGCGGTAAACGGGGCTGCGTCGAGAGTCTGACGTCCGGTCACTGGCTAACCGGCTGGGCGCGCGCCAACGCGGCGCAAACGCCGTTCGACCGGTTGTTCGAACGCCACGGCGATCATCCGGAGCTGCAGCGCTTCGTCGAGCGATTGGCGCAGACCATCGCCGTCGAAATGAACGTGATCGACCCCCAGCGCCTGATCCTGGGCGGCGGCGTGATCGCCATGCGCGGTTTTCCGCTGGCGCGGCTGGAGCAGGAGATCCGCCGTCATCTGCGCGCGCCGCAGCCGGCGCAGGGGCTGACGATCTCCGTCAGCCGCCTCAGCGATGAAACCGGCAGCAAAGGCGCCTGTCTGGCCGCCCGGCGCCACCTCCAATTGAGCAGGGAGTACCCGCAATGAAAGGCAAAGTCTGCGTGTTTGGTTCGTTCAACCTGGATATCGTCGCCGGCATGGCGCGCTTTCCGCAGCCCGGCGAATCGCTGATCGCCCGTAACAGCATGATGGGCGCGGGCGGCAAGGGCGCCAACCAGGCGACCGCCGCGCTGCGCGCCGGGGCGCGGGTGCATTATATCGGCAAGGTGGGGCGCGACGACTTCGGCACGTTCGCCCGGCGCCACCTCGCCGCCGCCGGTTTCGATGCGGTGACGCTGTTCTCTACCGGCGATTGCCCCACCGGCAATGCGCTTATCTACGTTGCCGGCGAGGATGCGGAAAACATGATCGCCGTCGATCCCGGCGCCAACCTGACGGTCAGCGAAGACGAGGTGCGTCAGTGCCGGCCGGCGATCGCCGCGGCGGATATTCTGCTGACTCAATTGGAGAACAACCTGCCGGCGATCGAGCAGGTGATCGCCATTGCCCGCGAAGCGCAAACGTTCATCATACTCAACCCGGCGCCGTTTCAGCCGGTGCCGGACAGCCTGTTGGCGCAGGTCGATCTGCTGACGCCCAACGCCACCGAGTGCACGTTGCTGACCGGCGTGCCGGTGCGCGATGTGGCTTCGGCGCGCCAGGCGGCGCAGGTGTTGCACGCCAAGGGCATTCGTTTGCTGATCGTGACGTTGGGCACGCAGGGGGCGTTGTTCTCGGACGGGGAAAACAGCGAGCTGATCCCGGCGTTTCCGGCACAGCCGAAAGACACCACCGGCGCGGGCGATGCGTTTAACGGCGCCCTGGCGGCGCAGCTGGCGAATCAGGTGCCGTTAGCCGAGGCGGTGCGCTTTGCCGCCGCCTATGCGGCGGTCTGCGTGGAGCGCGCCGGTGCGGCGGGGTCGATGCCGAGCTATGAGGAGGCCTTGGAACGCCAACGGACGTTCGCGTGACGATAACGGGCTGCGGCGCGGAGGCGGCAGCCCGGTTCCCTTATTTCAACCAGCCTTTGCGCTGCGCGTCCCGCAGATGTTGCTCCAGGTGGCGCCACAGCTCGGGATGCACGTCGGCGATCGCCGCATTGCGCGACAGTACCTGCTCCAGGCTGATGCCGTTTTCCACCCAGCTCTGGCCTTCGTTGTGCAGGTTCATCAGCATCGGCATGGTGCGATCCAGCAGCAAGGCGAAGCGGGCATCGGCGCTTTCGCCATCTTCATACTCCTGCCATAAAGCGGTGAAATACTCGCGCTGTGTCTGCGGCAGCATGCCGAACAGACGGCGCGCCGCCGCCACTTCCTGATCGTGGATCGCCGCGCGGGCGGCCAGATCGTAGACCAGTACGTCACCGGCGTCGATTTCCACGATGTCATGCAGCAGCGCCATCTGGATCACGCGCTGAATGTCTACGTCATCACCGGCGTACGGGGCCAGGCTCATGGCGGCGATGGCGAAGTGCCAACTGTGTTCGGCGGAGTTTTCCTGGCGCTGGGTGCCCAGCACTTTGGTGCGGCGTTGCACGCCTTTCAACTTATCGATTTCCATCAGGAACTGGATGGCCTGGGTCATTGAACCGAAATCTAACGCGGGTACAGCGGATGACATGGTGTAAACCTCAAGGTGGGTGGGTTGAAGCCTGACGATTGTAGACCACCGGGCAGGGGATTTCGATGGTTACACGCGTTCACATTTTTATTTTAGCGTACACGTGTACACTGGAATTATTCTCAGTTAAGCTGCTTTGCGTTAATTTCGAACAGAGCAGGGCATTTTGAGGGGTTGCGCGTTATGGGGAAAACGGACGTAGTGAAAGCCGGGACCAATAAGATTGTCGCCGCGGCTTATCCGTGGGCGGAAGAGATCGCCAACAGCATCAGCCACGGCATCGGGCTGGTGTTCGGCATCGTCGGCCTGGTGTTGCTGTTGGTGCAGGCGGTGAATACCGGCGCCGATGCGACGGCCATCACCAGTTACAGCCTGTACGGCGGCAGCATGATCCTGCTGTTTCTCGCTTCCACGCTGTACCATGCGATTCCGCATCAGAAGGCCAAGCATTGGCTGAAAAAGTTCGATCACTGCGCCATTTATCTCCTGATTGCCGGCACTTACACACCGTTTTTGCTGGTGGGGCTGGATTCGCCGCTGGCGAAGGGATTGATGGCGGTAATCTGGGGGTTGGCGCTGCTCGGCGTGCTGTTCAAACTGGCCTTCGCCCACCGTTTTGAAGCCCTGTCGTTGGTGACCTACCTGACGATGGGCTGGCTGTCGCTGATCGTGATTTATCAGTTGGTCACGCGGCTGGAGGCCGGCGGCGTCACGCTGCTGGCGATCGGCGGGGTGGTCTATACCCTGGGCGTGATTTTCTACGCTTCCAAGCGCATTCGCTTTGGCCACGCCATCTGGCACGGCTTTGTGCTCGGCGGCAGCGCCTGCCATTTCATGGCGATCTACCTGTACGTCTAAGCGTTGCCGCTACGTCTGAATGCGTATTGAACTGGCGCCTCTTTTGTTTTAAAAAATAGGCGCTTGCTTCTTTCGGGTATCCAGCAAGCCCGTTCCTTCATTTCTGAGCCCGCATACCGTTTCTTTAACCTCTGTTCAGGACTCACCAAGATGATCGTTCGCTTATCCAAAGCGCTGCTGGTCTGCGCTATCGCCTTGTTCGCTTCGCTGGTCGCCTTCGGCAACATCACCGACTACGGCTCCAACTTCGCCTTTGTGCGCCATGTCTTTATGATGGACACGATTTTCCCCGACGCCACCATCGGCTATCGCTCGATACAGACGCCGTGGCTGCATCACGCCGGTTATATTTTCATCATTGCGCTGGAAAGCCTGACCGCGCTGCTGTGCTGGATCGGCGGCCTGCGACTGTTGGGCGGCCTGAAACTGCCCGCCAGGGCCTTTAACGGCCGCAAAAAGCTGGCGGTGGTCGGCCTGACGCTGGGCTTCCTCACCTGGCAGGTCGGTTTCATGTCGATAGGCGGCGAGTGGTTCGGCATGTGGATGTCAAAGCAGTGGAACGGCGTCCCCGATGCCTTTCGTTTCTTCATCACCATCATTTTGGTGCTGATTTATCTGGTGCAGCGCGACGGGGAGTTGGACGAGTAACGAAGATGGCCGCAGGCAGGGCGCCTGCGGCCGACGGATTATTTCTCTTCGGCCAGCGAGTAGGGCAAGGGTTTGATCGCCAACTGGCTGGCGGCATCGTCGCGCACCCGCAGCTTGCTGTCGGCGTCCAAATCGTTGTTCATCACCACCTGCACCCACAGCGTGCCGTCGGCCAATTGGCTCGACGCCAGTACAGTGCCGGTGCGGCGCCAGTTTTCCCCCAGCTGCAGCTCCAGATCTTCCGCCGCCTGCGGGGCGCGAGCGGCTTTACCTTCCAGCCAGTAGAGCGCGCGTTTGTTTGCGCCGCGGAATTTGGCGCGCGCCACCATCTCCTGGCCGGTATAGCAGCCCTTGCTGAAGCTGATGCCTTCCAGCGCCTGCAGGTTGGTGGCCTGCGGGATCAGCTGCGCGCTGTTGGCGGCGTCGATAATCGGATAACCGGCTTCGATCTCCAGCGCCAGCCACTGGCTGCTGTCATTCAGTTCCGCCTGATCATGCAGTTTGCCGATCAGCTGTTCGGCCACGGCGGGGCGGGTCACCAGCAGAAAACGTTCCGCCGGCGCAGCGAAGTGCAGCAGCGTGGTTTCGCCTTCCTGCACCACCGGGTGCTCGGCACTCGGCAGCGTGGCGAACAGACCCGCCAGCGCGGCGCGCGCCTGGAAACCGGCGACCCCCAGCAATACCGCGTCATTATCGGCGGCGATGGTGACTTTGGAAAACACCGCATATTTTTTGATTTCAGCCAGTTGGCTGTCCAGCACGCTGCGGCGCTCCAGATAGGCGAAGCCTTCGCCACGGTGGAACAGACGCAGGTTGCTCCACATTTTGCCCTTGGCGTCGCAGTGGGCGCACAGCACGTGTTGATCGGCCGCCAGCGCGTCGATGTCCGCCGTCACCTGGCCCTGGAGATATTTCACCGCGTCCGGCCCGTTCAGCGTCACCAGCGCCCAATCTTCCAGCGAGATCAGCGTCAGGGGCAGATGGGTGGAAGCGGAGGGCTGACGGGGTGGGAATGGAATGTTATGCGCCATAGTAAGTTCCTGCTCAACGTTTAGCTTACCTGAAGGGTATTGAACCCATGGTAAAAGAGGCGGCGGGCTTTGCAAACTGTTATTCGCGCCGCGGCGCCGGGGGGCGCTTTTTTTGGCATTTTGCGCTTTATTGCGTTTTCCGCCACAAAGCGCCTTCCCGGCGTGTATGTCAAATTGTTACTCTATAGGCTTGCGGCCAGGGCACCCTTGCAGACAGATCCCCGGTTGATGGAATTATATTGCGACGGCGTTGCCATACAGTGTGTCATTTGAACCCTGCGCTGGCGCTGCCGCGCTGAAAAGAGGTGAGTCATAACAACATGGATATTAACAACAAAGCACGTATTCACTGGGCTTGCCGTCGTGGCATGCGCGAGCTGGACATCTCCATCATGCCGTTCTTCGAATACGAATACGACAGCCTGAATGACGCGGACAAGGCGCTGTTCATCCGTCTGCTCGAGTGCGACGATCCCGATTTGTTCAACTGGCTGATGAATCATGGCGCGCCGCAGGACAGCGAGCTGCAAAGAATGGTGACCCTGATCCAAACGCGAAATAAAGATCGTGGCCCAGTGGCGATGTGATATCCGCATTTCCTGGCGCACCCAGCTGTTCTCTCTGTTGACCCACGGCGTCCTGATCCTGCTGATCCTGATTTCGCCCTGGCCGGAAGGCTTTGGTCCGCTCTGGCTGGTGTTGCTGACGCTGGTGGTGTTTCAGTGCATTCGCAGCCAGAAGCGCATCGCTGCGGTGCAGGGTGAACTGCGGCTGCTGGCGGACAGGCGTTTCAGCTGGCACGGCCGAGAATGGCGGCTGGCGAAAAAGCCCTGGATGCCGGGCTACGGCCTGCTGCTGACGTTACAGCCTATGGAGGGCAAAAAGCGCCGTCGGCTGTGGCTGGCTTCCGACTGCATGAGCAAAGAGGAGTGGCGCCACCTGCGGCAGCTGTTGCTGTATCCGCCGGCGGGTGACGGCGAGGAACCCTGATGAAACCCGTACTCTGGTTGGTGGAGGATGAACCCAGCATCGCCGATACGCTGGTTTACACGCTGGAGAGCGAAGGCTTCGAAGTACGCTGGTTCGAACGTGCGGAACCGGCGTTGCAGGCGCTGGCGCAAGGCGCGCCCGCGCTCGCTATCCTCGATGTCGGTTTGCCGGATATCAACGGCTTTGAATTGTGTCGCCGCCTACTGGCTCAGGCGGCTGACCTGCCGATTCTGTTTCTTACCGCCCGCAGTGATGAAGTGGATCGCCTGATCGGGCTGGAGATCGGCGCCGACGACTATGTCGCCAAGCCGTTCTCCCCTCGTGAGGTCAGCGCCCGGGTGCGCACCATTTTGCGCCGCCTGCATAAGCAGCAGCGCCTGCAACAGAGCGCGCGCTACCATTTCGGTGCTTTCACGCTCGATGAAGATGCGGCCACCATCTCCTACCATCAGCGGCCGCTGCCGCTGACCCGTTACGAATACCTGCTGCTGAAGACGTTGCTGTTGGCGCCGGGACGGGTGTTCTCGCGGCAGCAACTGATGGAAAGCGTTTGGGCGCAGGCGGAAGAAAGCCTGGATCGCACCGTCGATACCCACATTAAAACGCTGCGCGCTAAGCTGCGTGCGGTTGAGCCCGGTGAGCCGCCGATCCACACCCACCGCGGATTGGGCTACAGCGTGAGCCGCCAGCCATGAAAATTGGCCTGCGCCTGCTGCTGGGATATTTTCTGATCGTGGCGGTGGCCGGGTACTTTGTGCTGAGCATTTTCGTCCAGGAAGTGAAGCCCGGCGTGCGGCGCGCTACCGAAGGCACGCTGGTGGACACCGCCAACCTGCTGGCGCAGATCGCCCGTCAGGACATGCAGCGCGGCGATGCGGCGCATGGCCAACTGGCGCAGGCGTTCACGCAGCTGAACCAGCGGCCGATCGGCGCCAATATCTCCGGCATCCGCAAGGATCGCAGCGAATACCACGTCTATCTTACCGATGCCCAGGGGCGGGTTATCTTCGATTCTGCCGGCCGCGCGCAGGGGCAGGACTATTCGCGCTGGAATGACGTTTATCGGACGCTACGCGGTGAGTACGGCGCTCGCAGTACCCGCAGCGATCCAGAAGATGAAAACAGTTCGGTGATGTATGTGGCCGCGCCGGTGATAGAACAAGGGCGTATTATCGGCGTGCTCACCGTGGGCAAACCCAACAGCACCATGGCGCCGGTGATCAAACGCAGCGAACGGCGCATTCTGTGGGCCGGCGCGTTGCTGCTGGGGATTGCGCTGCTGATCGGCGCGGTATTCGTCTGGTGGATCAACCGTTCGATAGGCCGGCTGGTGCGTTATGCCGACGGGGTGGCGCAAGGGGAAATCGCGCCGCTGCCCAAAGTGGGCGGCCGGGAATTGACGCAGCTGGCGCAGGCGTTGGAGAGCATGCGGCTGAAGCTGGAAGGCAAAGCTTATATCGAACAGTATGCACATACCCTGACGCATGAGCTGAAAAGCCCGCTGGCGGCGATCAGGGGCGCGGCGGAGCTGTTGCAGGAACTGCCGCCGCCGGAGACCGCCCGGCGTTTTCTTACCAACATCGAGCAGCAAAGTGCACGCATCCAGCAGCTGGTGGACAAACTGCTGGTGCAGGCGCGGCTGGAGAGTCGGCCAGACATGGAGACCGCGCCCATCGCGATCGCGGCGCTGGTCAGCCAGACGATGGCGGGCAAAGAAGCGCAGGCGACGCAGCGCGGCGTCAAATTGCAACTGGAGGCGTTGGCGGAGGTGACGCTGAACGGCGATGCGTTGCTGATCAGCCAGGCGCTGACCAACCTGCTGGACAATGCGATCGACTTTACTCCGCCGGGCGGTTGCGTCAGCGTGCGAGGCGAACGGCGGGAACAGCATTACTGCATCAGCGTTTGCGATGACGGCAGCGGCATTCCGGACTATGCGCTCGATAAGGTGTTCGAGCGTTTTTATTCGCTGCCGCGCGCCGAACGGCCGAAAAGCAGCGGGCTGGGGCTGAACTTCGTGCAGGAGGTCGCCCGTCTGCATCATGGCGGCATTCACCTGTGCAACCGCCGGCCGCACGGGGTGGAAGCGACTTTCATGTTATCGCTGTAACTTCACCTTCCCTTCACATAACCACATTCTGATTTCACCTGCGGATTTTATCGTGGCCTCATAACCTACGAGGAGCGAGCATGATGAAATCGGTACTTTTCTGGAAAATAACCACGCTGCTGGGATTGATGGTAGTGATGTTGATCCCCATCGCCCAACTGATGAGCGTGATCGACGAGCGCAGCGGCTATCGGCAAAGCGTGGTCGGGCAGGTGAGCGAAAGCACCAGCGGGGCGCAGCGCGTGCTTGGCCCGTTGATTGTCATTCCCTATGTCGAACGCGAAGAGAAGAAAGACGAGAAAGGGCAAACGGTAGTGCAGCGGGTGCAGCATTACCGCTATTTGCTGCCTGAGTCGCTTCAGGTGCAGGGGGCGCCGAAAGTAGAGGTGCGCAAACTGGGTATTTATCAAACGCAGGTTTACCAGGGGCCGCTGAGCTTCAAGGTGCGTTTCGGCCAGCCGGAGCTGACGGATTTGCAACGCGCCAACGTGACCGTCGGCCAGCCGTTCCTGCTGGTGGCGCTGAGTGACTCTCGCGGCATCAAGAGCATTTCTCCGCTGGCAATGCCGCAGCCGGTGGCGTTTGAGCCGGGCACCGGCGTGGGATCGTTGCGCCAGGGGATCCACGCCCCGCTGACGCTGGCGATGCTGCAACAAAAAGAGGGGCTGAACGCCGACTTCACCCTGACGTTGGCGGGCACCAGCAGCCTGTCGCTGGTGCCGCTGGGGCGCAGCAGCGAGCTGCAGCTACAAAGCAACTGGCCGCATCCGAATTTCCTCGGCAACTTCCTGCCGGACGAACGCAAGGTGACGGAGCAGGGGTTTAGCGCTCGCTGGCGCAGCACCTGGTTTGCCAACAACATCAACAGTGCGTTCTATTACGACGATGGCATTATCGACGAGGACAAACTGCCGGCCTTCAGCGCCAGCCTGGTCGAACCGGTCGATCATTATCAGCTGACCGAGCGCGCGGTCAAATACGCGCTGCTGTTTATCGGGCTGACGTTTATGGCATTTTTCCTGTTCGAAACTCTGACCGGGCTGCGGGTGCACCCGATTCAATATCTGTTGGTCGGCGCGGCGCTGGTATTGTTCTACCTGATTCTGCTGGCCTTCTCCGAACACCTGGGATTCGCTCTCGCTTACCTGGCGGCCAGCATCGCCTGCAGCGGACTGATCGGCTTTTATCTGAGCGCCGTACTGCGCGGCAAGCTGCGCGGTGCGCTGTTCGCCGCGAGCCTATTGCTGTTGTACGGCGTGCTCTATTTGCTGTTGCAGTCGGAGGACAATGCGTTGGTGCTGGGAGCAGGGCTGCTGTTCGCCATTCTGGCGGGCATTATGCTGTTGACGCGCAAACTGGACTGGTATCAGGTGGCTGATCCGGCGCGTTTGACCAAGGAAACGCCAGCTGCGGAAGACGAGCCACGCTTCCGTCTGTGGAAATAAGCGAGGGGGATCGGGCGCGCTACGCGCCCGATAGCGGCTACAGCAGCGGCTCCATCTCCAACAGGATCTGTTCGCACCATTGCTGCAGGCGCTCTTCGCTCAGATCGTATTGGTTGACCTCATCGAGCGCCAGGCCGACGAAGTGTTTGCCGTCGGCGCTCAGCGGTTTGGGGCTGGTGAACTCGAAGCCCTCAGTTGGCCAGAAGCCGATGAACTGCACGCCCAGCGGCGCGATGTGATCGTGCAGCATACCCAGCGCGTCGAGGAACCACTCGCCGTAACCGAGCTGATCGCCCATGCCGTACATGGCGACGATCTTGCCTTTCAGATCCAGCGCCGGCAGCTGCGGCCAGATCGCTTCCCAGTCTTCCTGCAGTTCGCCGAAATCCCAGGTCGGGATGCCGAGGATGAGAATGGAATAGTCCTCCATCAGCTTGGGCGAGACGTCTTTCAGGTTGTGCAGGTCGACCAGGTCTTCACCCAGAATCTCACGGATTTTTTCTGCCGCCATCTCGGTGTAGCAGGTGCTGGAGCCGTAAAACAGACCAATCTTCATGTGTAAACCGTTACGTTGCTGTTTAGAGAATTGCAGCGAGTATACCTGATTTGCGTCGGCTTAAGGCATAATGGCGCGGGTGGAAATGCAACGAAGAGAGGACCGCGTGCAACAGCAAGACAATGCGCTGATTGAACAATTCCTGGATGCGCTGTGGCTTGAGCGCAATCTGGCGGAAAATACGCTGGCCTCCTACCGGCTGGATTTGCAGGCCCTGGGCGCCTGGCTTGGCCAGCAAAACACCGATTTGCTGCAGGCTCAGGCCTTGGATCTGCAGGCGTTTCTCGCCGAGCGGGTGGACGGCGGCTACAAGGCCACCAGCTCCGCGCGCTTGCTGAGCGCCATGCGTCGCCTGTTTCAGTATCTGTACCGCGAAAAGCTGCGCGCCGACGATCCCACCGCGCAGCTGGCTTCCCCGAAGCTGCCGCAGCGTTTGCCGAAGGATCTGAGCGAGGCGCAGGTCGATGCGCTGCTGCAGGCGCCCTGCGTCGATCAGCCGCTGGAGCTGCGCGACAAGGCGATGCTCGAGGTGTTGTACGCGACCGGGCTGCGGGTCTCTGAGCTGGTGGGGTTGAACATCAGCGACGTCAGCCTGCGTCAGGGCGTGGTGCGGGTGATCGGCAAGGGCAACAAGGAGCGGCTGGTGCCGCTGGGCGAAGAAGCGGTCTACTGGATCGAAAATTATCTGGAGCACGGGCGCCCGTGGCTGGTCAACGGCCAGACGCTGGATGTGCTGTTCCCCAGCAACCGGTGTCAGCAAATGACCCGACAGACGTTCTGGCATCGCATCAAACACTATGCCATCCTTGCGGGCATCGACAGCGAGCGTCTGTCGCCGCACGTGTTGCGGCACGCGTTCGCCACCCATTTGCTGAACCATGGGGCCGATCTCCGTGTCGTACAGATGTTGTTAGGCCACAGCGATCTCTCGACCACGCAAATTTATACTCATGTAGCGACCGAACGACTGAAACAGCTACATCAACAGCATCACCCGCGCGCCTGAGCGGCGGGTTCGAAAGGATTGGAACAATGAAAAAAGGTTTAATGCTGCTCTCTCTGCTGGTGGCTTCGGTGGCCGGCGCCGCCCATGCCGATGACGCGGCGATCAAAAAAGCGCTCGCCAGCCTGGGCATTCAGCAGGCGGACGTGCAGCCTTCGCCGGTCAACGGCCTGAAAACCGTGCTGACCGACAGCGGCGTGCTGTACGCCTCCGAAGACGGCAAGCACATCCTGCAGGGCCCGCTGTTCGACGTTAGCGGCAAAGAGCCGGTCAACGTGACCAACCAACTGCTGAGCACCAAGATGGACGCGCTGAAAGATCAGATGATCGTTTACAAAGCGCCGAAAGAGAAACACGTGATCACCGTGTTCACCGATATCACCTGCGGTTACTGTCACAAACTGCATCAGCAGATGAAAGAGTACAACGATCTGGGCATTACCGTGCGTTACCTGGCGTTCCCGCGCCAGGGGCTGGCTTCCCAGGCTGAAAAAGACATGCAGTCGATCTGGTGCACCGCCGACAAGGCCAAGGCGTTCGACGCCGCCATGAAGGGCGACGCCGTTTCTCCGGCGACCTGCAAAACCGACATCAGCAAGCATTACGAGCTGGGCGTGCAGTTCGGCATTCAGGGCACGCCGGCCATCATCCTGGAAAACGGCATGATGATCCCGGGCTATCAGGGGCCGAAAGAGATGGCCGCCATGCTGGACGCGCATCAGGCCGCCACCAAAGCCGGTGGTTAATCGCCGGTGAGTATCAAAACGCAACTACGCCGCCGCCCGGCGGCGGACGACACGCATCTGCCCGCCAGTTTGCCGCCGCTTCTGCGTCGGCTTTACGCCCTGCGCGGCGTGCAGGCTGAGCAAGAACTGGAGCGCGGCGTTAAGGGCATGCTGCCCTGGCAACAGCTGGACGGCATCGACGACGCCGTCAGCCTGTTGCAGCAAGCGCTGGCCGACGGTCGCCGCATCATGGTAGTGGGCGATTTCGACGCCGATGGCGCCACCAGCACCGCGCTGACGGTGCTGGCGCTGCGCAGCATGGGCGGCGCAGCCGTCGATTATCTGGTGCCTAACCGTTTCGAAGACGGTTACGGCCTGAGCCCCGAAGTGGTGGAGCAGGCGGCGGCGCGCGGCGCGGAACTCATTGTTACCGTCGATAACGGCATCTCCTCCTACGCCGGCGTCGACGTGGCGCACGCCAAAGGCATGCAGGTGCTGGTGACCGATCACCACCTGCCGGGCGAGACCCTGCCGGCGGCTGAAGCGATCGTTAACCCCAACCTGCGCGGCTGCGCCTTCCCGTCCAAATCGCTGGCGGGGGTAGGCGTGGCGTTCTACCTGATGCTGGCGCTGCGCGCCCGGCTGCGGGACAGCGGCTGGTTCGAGCAGCGCGCGCTGGCGATGCCCAATCTGGCGGAACTGCTGGATCTGGTGGCGCTCGGCACCGTGGCCGACGTGGTGCCGCTGGACGCCAACAACCGCATTCTGGTGTATCAGGGGTTAAACCGTATTCGCGCCGGCAAATGCCGACCGGGCATCCGCGCGCTGCTTGAGGTGGCCAACCGCGACGCCCGCCAACTGGCGGCCAACGATCTCGGTTTCGCCCTCGGCCCGCGGCTCAACGCCGCCGGCAGGCTGGACGACATGTCGATCGGCGTGGCGCTGCTGTTGAGCGACGACATCGCGCAGGCGCGCATGCTGGCCAACGATCTCGATGCGCTGAACCAGACGCGACGCGAGATAGAGCAGGGCATGCAGGTGGAAGCCCTGCAGCTGTGCGATCAGCTGGAGCGCACCAGCACCGAGCTGCCTTACGGGCTGGCGATGTATCATCCGGAATGGCATCAGGGCGTGGTGGGCATCCTCGCTTCGCGCATCAAAGAGCGTTTCCACCGTCCGGTGATCGCTTTCGCGCCGGCGGGCGACGGCATCCTGAAAGGCTCCGGCCGTTCGGTGCCCGGCTTGCACATGCGCGACGCGCTGGAGCGGCTGGATATGCTGAACCCCGGGCTGATGATGAAGTTCGGCGGCCACGCGATGGCGGCCGGGCTGTCGCTGGAAGAGGCTAAATTCGACGAGTTCCGCCAGCGTTTCGGCGAGCTGGTGGGCGAATGGCTCGATCCGGCGATGTTGGAAGGGGTTATCTGGTCCGACGGCGAACTGGCGATGCAGGAGCTGTCGTTGACGACGGCGGAGCTGCTGCGCGAGGGCGGCCCGTGGGGCCAGGCGTTCCCGGAACCGACCTTCGACGGCAAGTTCCGCATCCTGCAGCAGCGGTTGGTGGGTGAGAAACACCTGAAGCTGATGGTGGAACCGCTTGGCGGCGGCCCGCTGCTCGACGGCATCGCGTTCAACGTGGACACCACGCTGTGGCCGGACAGCAGCGTGCGCGAAGTGGAACTGGCCTACAAACTCGACGTCAACGAGTTTCGCGGCAACCGCAACGTGCAACTGCTGATCCAGCACCTTTGGCCGCGCTGAGGCGAAATTGAACACAACTCGGGGATTGGGCTCTCCAATCCCCGGCATCCTTCCCGATCGCCACAAAAACTGACCAACTCGCTATAAACTGCCGCCCGGATCCGTTAGAATTAGCGGTTCCAATGGCATTCCGCCATCGACGACATCAACGTAAAAGAACGCAAAACCATGTTTGAAATTAACCCGGTAAAAAACCGAATTCAGGACCTGTCCGAGCGGACTGCGGTTCTTAGGGGGTATCTTTGACTATGATGCCAAGAAGGAACGCCTAGAAGAAGTCAACGCCGAGCTGGAGCAGCCGGACGTTTGGAACGAACCGGAGCGCGCACAGGCGCTCGGCAAAGAGCGCGCCGCGCTGGAAGCCATCGTTGAAACCATCGATCACCTGCAGCAGGGCAGCGAAGACGTCAGCGGTCTGCTGGAGCTGGCGGTGGAAGCCGACGATGAAGAGACCTTCAACGAAGCGGTCGCCGAACTCGATCAACTGATCGCCAAGCTCGAGCAGCTGGAATTCCGCCGCATGTTCTCTGGCGAATACGACAGCGCCGACTGCTATCTGGACATTCAGGCCGGCTCCGGCGGCACCGAAGCGCAAGACTGGGCCAGCATGCTGCTGCGCATGTACCTGCGCTGGGCCGAAGCCAAGGGCTTCAAGACCGAAGTGATCGAAGAGTCCGACGGCGACGTTGCGGGCCTGAAATCGGCCACCATCAAGATCATCGGCGACTACGCGTTCGGCTGGTTGCGCACTGAAACCGGCGTTCACCGCCTGGTGCGCAAGAGCCCGTTCGACTCCGGCGGCCGTCGCCACACCTCGTTCAGTTCGGTGTTCATCTACCCGGAAGTGGACGACGATATCGACATCGATATCAACCCGGCGGATCTGCGCATCGACGTGTACCGCGCCTCCGGTGCGGGCGGTCAGCACGTCAACAAAACCGAATCCGCCGTACGTATTACTCACCTGCCAACCAACATCGTGGTGCAGTGCCAGAACGATCGTTCTCAGCATAAGAACAAGGATCAAGCGTTTAAACAGCTGCGAGCCAAGCTGTACGAGTTTGAGATGCAAAAGAAAAATGCTGATAAACAGGCGATGGAAGACAACAAGTCCGACATCGGCTGGGGCAGCCAAATCCGTTCTTACGTGCTGGATGACTCCCGCATCAAGGATTTGCGCACCAACGTCGAAACGCGTAACACGCAGGCCGTACTGGATGGCGACCTGGATAAATTCATTGAGGCAAGTTTGAAAGCCGGGTTATGAGGAATAGAAATGTCTGAACAACAAGTACAGGGCGCCGATCAGGCGCTGGATCTCAATAACGAGCTGCAGTCCCGCCGCGAGAAACTGGCCGGCCTGCGTGAGAACGGCATTGCGTTCCCGAACGACTTCCGTCGCGACTCCACCTCCGACAAACTGCACGCCGCGTACGGCGATAAAGACAACGAAGAGCTGGAAGCGCTGGGCGTAGAAGTGACCGTCGCCGGCCGCATGATGACCCGCCGCATTATGGGCAAGGCATCCTTCGTTACGCTGCAGGACGTGGGCGGCCGCATTCAGCTGTACGTCGCGCGCGACGATCTGGCTGAAGGCGTGTACAACGAGCAGTTCAAGAAGTGGGACCTGGGCGATATCCTCGGCGCGCGCGGCAAGCTGTTCAAAACCAAGACCGGCGAACTGTCGATCCACTGCACCGAACTGCGTCTGCTGACCAAAGCGTTGCGTCCGCTGCCGGACAAATTCCACGGCCTGGCGGATCAGGAAACCCGTTACCGCCAGCGTTACCTGGATCTGATCGCCAACGAAGAGTCGCGCAACACCTTCAAGGTGCGTTCTCAGGTGATGTCGGCTATCCGTAACTTCATGGTGGAACGCGGCTTCATGGAAGTCGAAACCCCGATGATGCAGGTGATCCCGGGTGGCGCGTCGGCGCGTCCGTTCATCACCCACCACAATGCGCTGGATATCGACATGTACCTGCGCATTGCGCCGGAACTGTATCTGAAGCGTCTGGTGGTCGGCGGCTTTGAGCGCGTGTTCGAAATCAACCGCAACTTCCGCAACGAAGGCGTTTCTCCGCGTCATAATCCAGAGTTCACCATGATGGAACTCTACATGGCTTACGCGGATTACAAAGACCTGATCGAGCTGACCGAGACGCTGTTCCGCACCCTGACCGAGAAAGTGCTGGGCACCTCTCAGGTGCAGTACGGCGACGAAGTGTTCGACTTCGGCAAGCCGTTCGAGAAGCTGACCATGACCGAGGCGATCAAGAAATACCGTCCGGAAACCGATCTGGCTGACCTGGCCGACATGGGCAAAGCGGTGGCCATCGCGGAATCCATCGGCATCAAGGTTGAGAAGAGCTGGGGCCTGGGCCGCGTCGTGACCGAGATCTTCGAAGAAGTGGCGGAAAGCCATCTGATTCAGCCGACCTTCATCACCGAGTACCCGGCTGAAGTGTCGCCGCTGGCGCGCCGCAACGACGTGAACCCGGAAATCACCGACCGCTTCGAGTTCTTCATCGGCGGCCGTGAAATCGGCAACGGCTTCTCCGAGCTGAACGACGCCGAAGACCAGGCGCAGCGCTTTGCCGATCAGGTGAACGCCAAAGACGCCGGCGACGACGAAGCGATGTTCTACGACGAAGACTACGTCACCGCGCTGGAGCACGGCCTGCCGCCGACCGCCGGTCTGGGCATCGGCATCGACCGCATGGTGATGCTGTTCACCAACAGCCACACCATCCGCGACGTGATTCTGTTCCCGGCGATGCGCCCGCAGAAATAATCGCGTTTAGCGTGCAACAACCGGTGCGGGCAACTGCGCCGGTTTTTTTTCGTCTACGAGACTTAACCGCTTAAAACATCGACAGTTACGCGCCATCTCCGCTTGCCCGCCGCCGATAACCGGTTATAATGCCTGTCGCACACCGATGCGGGTGTAGTTCAATGGTAGAACGGCAGCTTCCCAAGCTGCATACGAGGGTTCGATTCCCTTCACCCGCTCCAAGCCCGTTTACTCCTTCGTCTTACACGTTCACAGCACGCGTTATTTCCCGTTTCAGCCTCTGGCACTCATCTCGCCGAAGTCATTCTGACATTGCGCCTTGTCTCTCAATAAAGCAGGTCAGCGTTTGGCAAAGGCCGCCTGTATGCCGTTATTCTCCGCGTGCAGGGACCTGACATACTCGCTGGGCGACTGGCCCACCAGAGCGCGAAAATCGCGAGCGAAATGGGCCTGATCAAAATAGCCCAATTCCAGCGCCAGCCTGCTCCAATCGCGCGGCGCGTGAGCCTGCAGTTGCGCGATGGCTTCATGCAGACGATAGCGTTGGATCACCCATTTGGGGCCGACGCCTACGTATTTATGAAATAGCCTCTGTAGCGCGCGTTTGTCTATCGCCGCAGTGCCCAGCAATTGGTTTACCGACGTTATGCCAAGGTTGTCGGCGATAGCGGCCACGAGCCTGTTCGCTCGCGCGACGTTAGGATCGGGTTGGGGCCGCCGCGCCAGCAGGAAAGCCTCCGCGACGAGCGTCATCGCACTCGTCGTAGCGCACGTGGCGATACGCGTCGCCAGCGACTGGCAATCAGCGCCAAACACGGTCTGCGCAGGCATCGAGCGGTTCGCGAGCGTCGATATGGGCGCTTGCAGAAAGGGATGGAAGCCGCCCGGCTTAAACTTGATGCCAAAGGCGAAGCCTCGCCCTTCAAGGAGCCGCTCGAAGCGATCGGCGTGAACGCCGTAAACGTATGATTCATTCCGTTCGATCACCAGATGCACGTTGGGGTGGGGCAGTGTCGCTTGCCGCTGAGGCGGTAACTCCCGCAGATCCCAGCGCACACACCAGTAGTGCTCGACCAGATCGGCCAACGCAGCTGATGGCGAGTGGCGCTCGTGTATAAACTGACTTTGCGTCGGCTGCGGATGCAGCACTCCGCGCGGTTTGGCATTCCCGGCCGTCATCTTGAGCTACCGTCATGCGGGGCGACTTGTCGCGTTTTTGCAATCATCTACCTGGTCGCTCCTGATACATTCACATATGTCTTCGCGCCGCGTTATGCGCCGCGATAGCTGCTGGAAGATAATGACGATTTTATAACTCGACAGATTGATCTGTATGGGCGCGTTTAATCTTTGCCGCGGCCATTGCCAGGAACGCAGCGCGCACCGATGCGTCTGTGTCATCAACCTTAACAAAGGGGTTTGTAAAATGCATGCGACAGGAACATTCGACGTCAAATTGACGCCGCAAACCGCAACGGCTGAAATTGAGACGGCCAAGCTCAGTCGGATGACGATTGATAAGCAATTTCATGGTGACCTGACTGCGGCCAGCCTCGGAGAAATGCTGGCTGTACGCATGGAGGCGCATGGCTCCGCCGGTTATGTGGCAATGGAGCGCGTAACGGGGACCTTGCATGGCCACAAGGGCAGCTTCGTGTTACAGCACAGCGGCACCATGAACCGTGGGGTTTCGTCGCTGCAGTTGACGGTCGTCCCCGATTCCGGGACGGGCGAGCTGACGCAATTGAGTGGAACGATGACGATCGAGATCGACCAAGGCACGCACCGCTACACGATGGATTATGTCCTTCCCTAGGGGAAGAACGAGGTGAACGGCGACCCAAACTTGTGTCAGCGCCGTGGTGAAGAAAGCAGGGCAAAAAAATGCCGCCCCTGGGGACGGCATGTCGGCATTCAGCGCACCAGATGCAAGAAATGCAGATGCTTTTCGTACTGGTCGAGAATATCGTTGATCAACTGCTCCTGATTCCAGCCCATGACATCGTAGTTCTGGCCGCCTTCTTTCAGGTAGATCTCCGCGCGATAATATTTGTGCTGCTCGGCTTGCTGTTCATCATTATCCAGCCCGGCCAGGGCGAAGGTCGGCGAGCTGTAGCCGCGCAGTCTGACTTCATAGATAAAGTTAAGCTCATCGCCTAAATCAACCTCGAAACGAATGCGATCTTCCGCGCCGGTGTTGATACTGCTGAGCGTGCCTTGCTTACTCAGCTCCTCCTGCACCAGCGTCATGGCCGACTGGATGACTTCGTCCATAAAGCGCTTAACCAGCGAGCGCTTTGGCAGATAAGCGATATTACGCAGCCTGCGCTGCCAGGGGATAGGATTGCGGGCGGCGGTAGGGGCAATGGTGGCCATATTCTGGCTGTCGCGCTTGGTCAGATCGCGACGCAGCGCCTTAAGCAAACCGTAAATGGATATCAGCAAGATGGCCGAGAAAGGTAGCGCGCTGGCGATGGTGACGGTTTGCAGCGCGCTGAGCCCCCCGGCGATCAGCAAGGCGATGGCGACGATGCCCATCAGCGACGCCCAGAAAATGCGTTGCCATACCGGCGTGTTGCTGGAGCCGCCCGAAGCCAGGGTATCCACGACCATGGCGCCGGAGTCGGCGGACGTGACAAAAAAGACGATAACCATCGCCATGGCGATAAACGAAAGCACGCTGGAGAATGGGAAATGCTCCAGGAAGTTAAACAACGCCAAGGCCACGTCTTGTTGTACCGTAGCGGCGAGATCTGTCGCGCCCTTTTCCATGATGAGGTAAATGGCGCTGTTGCCGAACACGGTCATCCACATGAGGGTGAAGCCGGCCGGGACGAACAGCACGCCCGTGACAAATTCGCGGATGGTTCGGCCGCGGGAAACCCGTGCGATGAACATCCCGACGAAAGGCGACCAGGAGAGCCACCACCCCCAGTAGAGCAGCGTCCATCCACCTAGCCAGTTGCTGGATTTGGGTTCATAGGCATACAGGTTGAAGGTTTTGCTGACCAGCTCGGACAGATAGCCGCCGGTATTTTCCACAAAGGATTTCAACAGCAAAACGGTTGGCCCCAACAGCAAGACCAAGGCCAGGAGCAACAGCGCCAGGCTGAGGTTCAGCTCCGACAGAAAGCGTATGCCCTTCTCCAGCCCGGAAACCACGGAAATGGTGGCCAGCCCGGTAATCACCACGATTAATATCACCTGAACGGTTTCGTTGATTGGCACGCCAAACAGGTGGTTAAGCCCGGCGTTGACCTGCAATACGCCATAACCCAGCGAGGTCGCGACCCCGAATACGGTGCCGATGACGGCGAAGATATCGACGGCGTGGCCGATAGGGCCATAAATGCGATCGCCGATGATCGGATAAAGCGCGGAGCGCAGGGTCAACGGCAGGCCATGCCGATAGCTGAAGAAGGCCAGAATCAACGCCACGATGGCGTAGATTGCCCAGGCATGCAGCCCCCAGTGGAAAAAGGTCAGGCGCATGGCTTGTTTGGCCGCCTCGATGCTCTCGGGCGTGCCGACCGGCGGCGAGAGATAGTGCATAACCGGTTCTGCCACGCCGAAGAACATCAGACCAATGCCCATCCCCGCCGAAAACAGCATGGCAAACCAGGAGTGATAGCGAAAATCGGGTTGCGCATGATCGGGGCCAAGTTTGATGTCGCCGTAACGAGAAAGCCCCAGAAACGTCACGCTGAGCAATATGAGCGCCACGGCCAAAATATAAAACCAGCTGGCGTTGGTGAAGATTTGTTGCTGCAGAAGCTTGAAGTTTTTGTCAGCGACGTCGGGGAAAAAGGCGGCGAAGGCGACCAGAAGAAAAATGAGGACTGCAGAGGTGAAGAATACCGCTTTGTTGATATGGCTTTGCGGCTTATTTAAGGAGGTGTCTTTCTCACTCATAAATTGATTTATTCCATTTGTTTGATTATCGCCCTGAATGGAGGAAAGGTGGTGACTGTAATATCGTAGCAAAATAGTCGGGCTGGCGCAGGAGGCCGACGCCGCTCTATAGAGCGGAATTACCGCTGTCTCTACGCGGTAATTCCGAATAATTCACGTTGCCGTTAGTTAAATAAAAAGGCCAATAACCCCGTCACCTTATTCTTATTTTCCCATCCCTCCAATTTCATGCAGGCATTAACGTGTTCTTTTCTGCGCATTTCATTGCGGTCCGAAGGAAAAACGACGCCGTGAGTATTGGGGATATCTGCGCCGTTGATATTCATGGAGGAGAATACAGGCGAGCGGGTGTCTAAAGACAGGCTCACGGGATAGCGTTGTTCGGCTTCTTGTCGGCAGCTTGCTCTGGCGGCTACAAGGGGTGTCGGAGCCGCCGTTTGCGCTTCCCACTTTTCCGGCGTGGCGCAGGAAGACATCATCAACGCGGCGGTGATAACGGCATATTTTCTCAACGTAAAAATCCCTTTTCAAAAAAATCCCGCCTATTCTACCCAACCCCTCAAACAGGGGGAGCGTTATTCACGTTTAACGCCTCCGGCGACACGCACGGCTATTCATGCGGTGTGACCCGCCGGAAAACCGGGCGGGCCGTTATGACGCATTAACCGAGGATCTCCTCGGCGAGTATTTCAAACAGCGTATCGATCTCATCAAGGGTGTTGTAGTGCATCATGCCGATGCGCAGCACGCCGCCGTCCTGCAGCCCCAGTTGCTGAATCAGGCCCAGCGCATAGAAATGTCCGCTGCCGGCGCAGATGTTGTGGTGCCCCAGCCGTCGGGCGATCGCGTCGGGCGCCTGGCCGCTGAAGGTCAGGGCGAAGGTCGGCGTGCGGCGTGCGCTGTCCGCCTGCGGATTGCCGTAGAGCCGCACGCCGTCGAGTTGCTGCAGCCGTTGCAAAAAGTGGCGGCACAGCGCCTCTTCATGCCGGTGGTAGGCGGCGAAGCTCTCCTGCAAGCGCTGCCTTAACGGCGCGTCGGGCGTGCCCCACTGCGCCAAATACTCGATAGCGGCCGCGACGCCGGCCAGCGCTTCGAAGCTCTGCGTGCCGGTCTCGAAACGGCCGGGGCCGACGTCGGTGGCCGGCTCGACTTTGTACGGCCGCAGGCGCTGCAGCCACTGCGGCGCGATGTAGGCCATGCCGACGTGCGGGCCAAAGAATTTGTAGGCGGAGCACACCAGGAAGTCACATCCCAACGCCTGCACGTCGATCAGGTTATGCGGCGCGTAATGAACGGCGTCGACATACACCTGCGCGCCCACCCGATGTGCGGCTTCAACGATGGTTTTGATATCGACGATGCTGCCGGTGACGTTGGACGCGTAGCTGACCGCCACCAGACGCGTGTTGGCATTGATGCGCGCGCACACTTTTGCCGCGTCGAGAGAACAATCGGCGCTCTCCAGCGCTATCTGATGCACCACGGCGCCTTTGTCGGCGGCGGCCTGCTGCCAGCTGGAGACGTTGGCGTAGTGATCCAGCGCGGTGACGATGACCTCATCGCCGTCCCGCCAATCGCGACTGATGATGCGGCTGAGATGAAAGGTCAGCGTGGTCATGTTCATGCCGAAGACGATGTTGTCGGGCGACGGTGCATTTAACAAGGCGCGCACCGATTCGCGCGCCTGACTCATCACCTCGCCGGTAACCCGGCTGGAGAAGTAGTGCCCGCCCAGGTTGGCGTTGTACTTCCCCAGGTAGTCGGTCATTTTTTCCAGCACGCCCCGGGAAACTTGCGCACCGCCGGGGCCGTCGAAAAAGATCGCCGGTTTGCCGTCGATCTGCCGGGACAGGGCGCTGAACTGGCGTCGGGCGAGCTCGGGGGTAAAGGTCATGCTTTCTCTCCCCGAGCGGTGAGGACGAAGAGATCCAGATAGCCTTCTTCATTCGGGCTTACGGTATTGATCGGCGTGGCGTTGTGCCACAGTTTACTGTCCGCCAACAGCACGGCTTCACCGTCGGCCAGCGCTTTTTTGAAGAAAGGATCGTGGCGGCTGTCGTCGTACAGCATGATTTCGCCGCCGACGATATTGTGGCGGTGAATGGCAATCATCGCGATATGGTCGAAACCGTCCTGGTGAATGCCTTCCGGCGCCACCAGCGTATCTTTTTGGATGGCGACCACGCGCATCTGGTGGATCTCTATTTCGGCGCCTTCCGGCAGTTCGTTGTTTTCGGCAAACAGGTTGCACATTTCCGCCATACCGGCGCTCTGCAGCACGGCGCTGTCGATAGGCTCGAAGCGGCGCACCACGTTGCCCTGGAAATGGTTGATCTGATCCGACTGCATGAAGGTACGCGGCCCCACTTCGGCGATGTTGGGGTTGAGGTATTTCACGACGGAATAACGGCGCAGGCGATATTTGCCGTCGGCATGTTGCGTGTGGGGCAAGGAAGAAAATGAGGGCATCAGCTCTTGGGTGGCTTGCGGGCTTAGTACAGTCATACTTATTACGTTTTCGTGTTTCTGTAACATAATCACCTCTAATAATAATAATTTCTGATGTTGTAGGGGGTAATTCGATTGAATTGTAGACGACTCTATAACCAACGCAATGTGGGGTTGGCGAGGTGTGATGGCGGTCGTAAAGTGGGGAGAACGCAAAAAGATAACGTGGCGAAAAGTCGGCTGGTGCGGCGGTGAAACGGTGCGGCATCTTGCCCGCACCGGCAGGTATCAAGTGATGGGCGCGCGGCCCTCGTGTTCAGAATGTTTCGAAATAAAGCTCGCGCAACAGCCAGGAGATTTCGTTATTGGTGCGGTTCAGGACGTCTATTCTGTGAACCCCTATCGCTTCTGCGCGCAGGTCGAGCAGCAGGTTGCGAATCTGCCGGAATAACGGGGTTTGCGGGTTGGGTTTGGCCAACTGCTGTCCACACAGTTTGATACCGGCGTCGCAGCCGGTGGCGATGTCCGTCAGGCAGCACGGGCAAGCGGTTTTTTGGCGCGCCATATTGCGGCATTGTTGCCCGATTACCTGGTTGAAGTGGCGTAATTGCAGGCAGACTTCCCGCGAGTTCAACGGTTTGGAATGGGTTGTCATCGGTTTCAGCTCCCTTGTCTTCGCCTATATTGGCACTTACCGATGAAGATAACCACGGACAAGCTGAGGGGGTATCGCCTTGTTTTGTTTGCAAATGGGGAGGGGATGGCGGCCCGCCGTCGGCGGGCCGTTACGATCAGGCGCGTTTAAACAGATTCGCAGCCTGGAACAGGGCAAAGGAACTGACCAGCATCTCGATGCCGACGATCGCCGTCACCAGCGTCACCGACGCCGCCGGGCCTGAGCCGATCAGCATCCAGGCGATGATCAAATCGAGCACGCCGATGACGAACTGCAGCCAGTTGCCCGGCAGGCCTCGGCGCATATAGCCTGCCGCCAGGCGCGCGATGCCGCCGAGCGCAAACAGCACGGCGAGGTAGACCGCCAGCGCCAGAATGCCCGCCAGCGGGCTGGTGATGAACACATAGCCGATAATCAGGTAGGCCACGCCCAGCAGAATGCCGCCGATCATCGGCCAGGTATTCTGCGCCCGGTTGGCTATCATGGCGATAATCAGCCCGGCGCCGCTCAACAGCAGCAGGATGCCCACTACGATGCTCAGCGCTGCGCCGGAGGCGAAAGGATTCACCAGGCACAGTATGCCGCCCGCCAGCAGCAGGAAGGCGATGATCAGCAGGGTGGTGCGTTGCTTTTTGAGCAGCTCTTCGCTCAGGAGGGGCAGATTATTGCGGTCGAGGTTCAACATGACAGTACTCCATTTCGTCGTTGGGTAATTAATCAGTCATCCTTACCTGTTTAGCATAGACCGTCTGGGGGTTTTTGACTGACCCGGCGCAAATGTTACACTGTGCGGCTGACGCGTATCAGAACCGAAAGACGATTGGGGACAGGATTTGAGCACAGGAAGCAAGCTGGCAAGGTGGCGCCGCATCGCGGTGTGTCTGACATTGGGGCTGCTGTTGGCCGGGTGTTCGGGTAAAAACACCTACAACCGCGACTACGACAAACTGCCGAAGGGCAGCTACACCGGCAAGTCCTACACCGTCAAACGGGGCGATACGCTGTACTACATCGCCTGGATCACCGACAGCGAAGTCGGCGATCTGGCCAGAATCAACAAGATACGCCCGCCCTATAATCTGGAAGTGGGGCAAAAACTGCGGCTGAGCGGCGGCGCGCCGACCAAAACCGCCGCTACGCGCCGTAAAACATCCTCGTCTTCCTCCGCGATCGCCAAGCAAACGCCGCCGCCGGGCGCCGCACGTTGCTGGCGCTGGCCGACCAGCGGCCGGATCGTGCAGGCGTACTCCAATGCCGATGGCGGCAACAAGGGCATCGACATCGCCGGTAAACGCGGCCAGCCGATCTATGCTTCCGCCAAGGGCAAAGTGGTGTACGTCGGCAACCAATTGCGCGGCTACGGCAACCTGATCATGATTAAGCACGGCGAAGACTTTATTACCGCCTATGCGCACAACGACACCACGCTGGTGCGCAATGGCCAGGATGTGAAAGCGGGGCAGAAGATCGGCACCATGGGCAGCACCGGCACCGATTCGGTGTTCCTGCATTTCCAGATCCGCTACCGCGCCACCGCGCTCGATCCGCAGCGCTATCTGCCGCCGCAGGGATCGTCGCCGTCCTGTTAACGTCAATCCGGCTCCTTGCGGGGCCGGATGTCAGCTATTTCAGCGGCAGATAAAGATCGGTCACCAGTTCATATTCCGCTACCTCGTGCACGAAGTTGTGGTAGTGGAAATAGAGCGGAAAGTCGCGCAGTTCCTCGCCGCTGGCCGGCAACCACTCGCTGTAGAGATAGCGGGCGCTTTCCGAGAGCCCATCCAGCGATCCGAGATGGCGCAGCACCGCGCAGCGTCCGGCCGGCAGCATGCTGTTCACCACGCCGAAGGCGTTGTCCTTCGGGATCGGCGCCGTGACCTCCCCGCAGAGGTAGAAGCGGAAGTCCTGCGCTTCGGTGGTGGCCGGATCGTGCGGCGCGATGCCGTACGTGCGGCTGCTTCTGACCGGCGACAGGCCGCTGGTTTTACGCCACTCGATAAAGCGCGCGGCGGTTTCATTGACCAGCGCGGACGGGCCGCGATGTTCGAGCATCGCCACCGGCGTGGCCGGGCAGTCGACAATGTCTACCTTCATGGGGTGTTTCCTTCTGTGTTTCGGTTCGGGAAAGCGCTGCTGCCAATCGATCCAGGCCGGCTGTTTGCGAAACTGGCTCGGCGTTTGGCTGAACGCCTGTTTGAAGGCGCGGCTGAAGGACTCCGGGTTTTGAAAGCCGGCGTCCAGCGCAATGTCAATCACCGGCTCCAGCGGGTTATACGCCAGGCGGTAAGAGGCGCGTTTAAGCCTCATCCACTGGATATAACGCCACACCGAGATGCCGCAATACGCGCTAAACTGGCGTTGAAAGTGAAAGCGCGAAAAATGGGCCACTTCGCTCAGCTTGTCGACGGTAAGCGCCTCGTCCAGGTGGCGGTCGATATAGTCAAAGACCTGCGCAAAGCGCTTTGCATACGTCTGGGCCATGTGATTGTCTCCTCCATGCCTGAACTTTGCCCGAGTCGCCGCCGCTTCTCCTGACGGATGATGCTGAGTTGCCATCGCAGGAAAACGGAATGGCTGCGGCGTTCGCCGCCGGCCAGGCCAAACTCATAACCCCCGCGCGGCCATGCGCCGCGAGCCCGACCGAGAAGATGAATATTACATGATGGATCGTTCCCGCTTGCTGAAATTCCTGCTGCCCTATCTGTGGCCGAAAGACAACCCGCGGCTGCGGGGGTATTTGGTGGTGGCCTTCGTGTTCATGGTGGCGGCCAAGGTCAGCACCACGCTGGTGCCGCTGGCCTACAAAGCGATGGTCGATGCGCTGAGCGGCGAGACGGCGAAAATGCTGGCGGTGCCGCTGGGGCTGATCGTCGCCTACGGCGTGGCGCGGGTGGGCGGCGCGCTGTTTGAGGAACTGCGCAACGTGATGTTTATCCACGTCAGCCAGAACGCCACGCGCCTGTTGGGCGTGCGGGTGTTTCGCCAGCTGCATGCGCTGAGCTTGCGCTTCCATCTGGAGCGCCAGACCGGCGGGCTGTCGTTGTCTATCGAGCGCGGCACCCAGGCGGTGTCCACGGTGCTGTCGCGATTGTTGTTCTCCATCGTGCCGATCCTGTTCGAGCTGACGCTGGTCACGGCGATCATGTGGCATATGCTGAACGGCTGGTTCGCGTTGGCGATCCTGACCACGGTCGGCTGCTACATCCTGTTCACCGTGCTGGCGGTGAGCTGGCGCACCCGCTTTCGCCGCGAGCTCAACAAGGCCAACGCCGACGCCAACAGCAAATCCATCGACAGCCTGCTGAACTATGAGACCGTGAAGTACTTCGGCAATGAAGCGTTCGAGGCTGAGCGCTTCGATCTGTCGCGCCGGCTGTACGAATACGCCGCCATCAAGAACCAATTCAGTTTTACCGCGATCAACCTGGGGCAAACCGCCATTATCTCGATCGGGCTGATCGTCATGATGGCCATGGCGGCGCAGGGTATTACGCAGGGGACGATGACGGTCGGCGACTTCGTGCTGGTCAACGCCTACCTGCTGCAGCTGTACCAGCCGCTGAACTTCTTCGGCTTTATCTACTCGGAGGTGCGCCAGGCGCTGATCGACATGGAGAACATGTTCGATCTGCTGCAGGAAAAGCGTGAGATCGTCGATAGCCCGGATGCGCAGCCGCTGCGCCTCGACCGCGGCGAAGTGCGGTTCGACGCGGTCAGCTTCGGTTACGACACGCGCCGGCCGATCCTCAAGCAGGTGAGTTTTACCATTCCGGCGGGCCACACGGTGGCGGTGGTCGGCGCCTCCGGCGCGGGCAAGTCCACGCTGTCGCGCCTGCTGTTTCGCTTTTACGACGTGCAGGGCGGCGCCATTACCCTCGACGGCCAGGACATTCGTCAACTGACCCAGGCCAGTCTGCGGCAGGCGATCGGCATCGTGCCGCAGGATACGGTGCTGTTCAACGATACGCTGCGCTACAACATCGGCTATGGCAAAACCGGCTCCAGCGATGAAGAAATCGAGCGTGCGGCGCGGCTGGCGCATATCCATGATTTTATCGTCGGTCTGCCCGACGGTTACGACACCCGGGTGGGCGAGCGCGGGCTGAAGCTGTCGGGCGGTGAAAAGCAGCGGGTGGCGATCGCGCGCACCATCCTGAAAAATCCGGCCATCCTGGTGTTCGACGAGGCGACCAGCGCGCTGGATACCCAGACCGAGCGCGAAATCCAGGGGCACCTGCGCGAGGTGAGCCGCAACCACACCACGCTGGTGATCGCCCATCGGCTCTCCACCGTGGTGGACGCCGATGAGATCATCGTGCTGGAGGCGGGGGAGATCGTCGAGCGCGGGGGGCATGAGGCGCTGTTGGCGGCGAACGGCCGCTACGCCGCCATGTGGCAAACCCAGTACAGCGAAGAGCAGGAACCGCGCTGACGCTGCCGTTCACACCATCGATGGCGCGGCCTTGAGCCGTTGTATCACGTAGTCGCAGGCGATGCGGTAATCCTGCTGCAGATCGGTGTCATCCCCGGCCAGGCTGCCGCGCAGCCAGAGCCCATCGATCATCGCCGCCAGCCCGCGCGCCGCGTCGCGCGCCTGCTGCAGCGGCAGCTCGCGGCGGAACTGGCTGCATATATTGGAATAGAGCCGCCGATCGTTGGCGCGCTGCAGGCGGCGCAGCACCGGCTGGTGCATGCTGGCGGCCCAGAAGTCGAGCCAGGCGCGCATAGAAATGGCGTTGGTTTGACTGGGGTGGAAGTTGCCCTGAATGATGGCGCACAGTTGCGACTGGCTGTCTCTCGCCGCCTGAGCGCGGCACTCGGCCACCGCGTCGCGCAGATCGCGCAGGATCTTGCGCATGGTCGCGCTCAACAATCCCTCCTTATCGCCAAAATAGTGGCTGACGATGCCGGTCGACAGCCCGGCTTCTTTCGCCACCTGCGACAGGGTGACGCCGGCCAACCCCACCACGCTGATGGTTTCGAAGGCGGCGTTAATCAACTGCTCCTTGCGCTGCTCAGGAATGTCTCTGCGGTACATATTTTCCCCAACTGATAGGCAAATCACACTTTGAATTTGATTGATTGAACGGTCAATCAATACTCTATATGCTGCGAAAATGTCAAATAAATGACGATAAAATGTTAATCAAAAGTTGCATTTAAATCCTCTGTCTTTCGCATCATGGAAGCCTGCCAATGACAATAAAAACTCCTCCATCGCTTGACGAAGAACCTGTCAGATTGAATGTCCCGGTATTTTTCGGCTCAGCCGCGGTGATCTTGCTGCTGGGGGCGCTGATTGTGCTGTTTCCCGCCGCCAGCAAACAGTGGCTGAATGTCGCGCAAAGTTGGGTGGCCGACGTGTTCGGCTGGTATTACATGCTGTTGATGGTCGCCTGTATGGTGTTCGTGTTCTGGCTGGCGCTGTCGCGCTTTGGCCATATTCGCCTCAGCCAGGATGATGAGCCGCCGCAGTTTAGCTATCCCTCCTGGGTGGCGATGCTGTTCTCGTCGGGCATCGGCATTGCGCTGGTGTATTACGGTGCCTATGAGCCGTTGGATCACTTCCTGTCGCCACCGGAGGGCGACGGCGGCAGCGTACAGGCGGCGCGGCAGGCGATGGCGCTGACCTTTTTACACTGGGGGCTGCACGGTTGGGCGCTGTATGCGTTGATCGCCACCGCGCTCGCCTATTTCGCCTATTGTCGCGGTTTGCCGCTGGCGCTGCGTTCCGCGCTGTACCCGATCTTCGGCGAGCGCATCCACGGCGGCGTCGGCCATCTGGTGGACAGCTTCGGCATTCTGGTGACGGTTATCTCGATGGTGACCAACCTGGGGATCGGCGCGCTGTTGGTGAACTCGGGGCTGTTCTACCTGTTCGACATCCCGCAAAGCACCGGCGTGCTGCTGGCGCTGATCGTGGTGATGATGGTGGTGGCCACGCTGGCGGCGGTCACCGGCGTCGAAAAGGGCATCGCCATGCTGTCGAACATCAACGTCGGCTTCCTGTGCCTGCTGTTGCTGTTCGTGTTTCTGGCCGGCCCGACGCTGAACCTGCTCAACGGCATGTTGCAGAACATTGGGGATTATCTGACCTCGCTCGTCAGCCGCAGCTTCGATATGTATCTGTACGGCAAGGCGCGCCAGTGGCAGGGCGCCTGGACGCTGTTCTATTGGGCCTGGTGGGTGGCATGGGCGCCGTTTGTCGGGCTGTTTATCGCGCGTATTTCCAAAGGCCGTACCATCCGTGAACTGATCTTCGGCGTGTTGTTGATCCCGCTGGGGTTCACGCTGGCTTGGCTGTCGATCTTCGGCAATACCGCCATCAGTCTGGTGCTGGAGGGCGGGCAAGCGATTCTGGGGCAGGTGGCGCAAAGCGATCCGCCGATGGCGGTGTTCAAGCTGTTCGAATACCTGCCCTATACCCAGCTGACCGCCGGTTTTGTGGTGGTGATAAGCTTCGTGCTGTTCCTGACGCCGGTCGATTCCGGCACGCTGATGATAGCGAATCTGTCCTGCCAGGGGGGTTCCGCCCACGATGACGCGCCGGCCTGGCTCCGGGTGTTCTGGGCGGCGGTCACCACGCTGGTGTGCGCCGGGCTGCTGTACGCCGGCAGTTTCAGCGCGATGCAGACTGCCGTGGTGCTGTGCGGCTTGCCTTTCTCGGCGGTGATCGTGCTGTACATGCTCAGCCTGCGCAAGGATCTGCGCGGCTACGCCATGAAGCCGGCGCTCCCCTGAGGCGGCTTATTCGTCCGCGCGCGGCCGGTGATGCACGTATTCGATAATCGTGCCGTCCGGCAGGCGCGCATTGAAACAGGCGCCGGTGGGCACTTCCACCGGGCCAAAGAAGATATCGGCGCCGGCGGCCTGTAGCCGCTGGTGGTAGGGATAAATGTCATCGACCAGCAACGTGCCGACGGTGCTGCGAAAAGGACGCAGGTTTTCTTCCGAGCCTTCCAGGATCAGAAATGGCCCCACCGCCGCCAGCACCAGCCGATGCTCGGGGAAGTCGAAACGCATATCCGCTTCCACGCCGTGCAGCTGCTCGTAAAACGCGATGGCGCGGTCAATCTCGCCTTCGTTGACGTAGACCCGGATCAGCACGCGCGGCTCGCGCAGCGATGAAGAGTCGGCGGTTTTGCGCCAAAAGCCTGCTTCTGTCAGTTTTGCCGTCATTGCTCATTCCTCATGGTGGCTCGTTTCCTTGTCATCATGCCGCCGTTTGACGGCAGGGATTAGACCGAGTTGTTATGAACCAGCAGCGGCGGAAATAAAAAAGCCCCGGTAACGGGGCAAAGACCCGCTCAGGTCGGAATAGCGGGCTAAAGCGGGCGTCAGGCGCGATGGAATTCCGGTAACACCCATTGGCCGATCTCCTGCATCGTCTCTTCCAGCGGCCGCTGGTTGCGGCGAAAATGCAGGCCGATATGGTTGACCCCGGCGTCACGCATGGCGCTCAGTTCCTGAATCAACCCATTGCGGCCGCTCTTGATTCCGAAGCGATGGCGCTGAATCGGCGCGTCGGCGTTATCGGTGAGGTCGAGATGAATAAAGCTGACGTAGGGCTTGTCACCGGCTACGTTGCGCCAGAGTTTGACCCGCGAAACATGGTCCGCAGGTGTGCCGGGATACGACAGCCAGCCATCCATATTTTTCCCCACCCACTCGGGCGTTTGTTGCGCCAGCCCGGCGACCAGCAGCGGCGGCGGCGGCGTGGCCGGCAGCAGGCGCAGTCCCGGTTGCAGCGCGCTGTCGGCTTCCCCTTTGAGAATGCCGACGCTGGCGCGGAAGCTTTCACCGCGCGCGGCGTAATCGGCGCCGAACAGCGGGTACTCCACGGGGCGATCGCCGCTGGCGACGCCGAGCAACAGACGATCGCCGCTCAGCGTTTGCAGCGTGGAAGCCGCTTTGCGCACCAGCCACGGCTGCCGCAGCGGCAGCACCACGGCCGCGGTACCGAGCAGAATATTGCGCGTCAGGCTGGAAAGGTAGCCGAGGTAGGTAAAGGTCTCAAACACCTGCGCGGCGTCGCCGAAGTCCGGATCATACAGCGGCACGTCGCGAACCCAGGCGGCGCGAAAGCCGAGCTCATCGGCCAGCTTGATGCGCGCAGCGTGTTCGCTCATGTCCGGCACGCCGAACGGTCGCCCGTCCTGCTGGCGTTTCAGCTGCCCGCTGGTGGACCAATCGTTGTCCAGCGGCAACTCGATGCCGATGGAAAGCGGCTCCCGGGTTAATTTTTCGATGCTCATGTGTCACTCCGTCTCAGGCCTTGCGGCGCGGTGTCGAACGATGGCACGAAGTGTTGCATGGCGCTTAATTGAGATAAACAGCCCTAATCGCAATAGATAATTGCTGTTGCGAGCATAATTGCTTTGCAGGATACGGCATATTTGTCGTGATTTACGTCACGCTCTGCGCTTTTGTTATTGTCCAGACGGGGTTATATAACCCCGCCGTTGGCCTTTCCCTCGTAAGAGTTAGTTTTTTCTGCGGCCTTAAAATAAAACGAGATGATTCAATAGATAAAAATGGCTCTGAAGCGCGAGCGGGGATCATTCAATGCCGATAAAAAATTAATAAGCCTGAAGCGTCATCGATGGGATTATTCGCAAATAACGCGCAAACAGGCTTTTTTTAATCGCAAGAAAGTACCGGACATTATTTTATATGTATCAAGAACAGAAGGATAAATAACCTGAAGGTGATAATGCGATATTGAAATAGTACCCGTTCAGAATTTCATTTGTCTCTCGAAGAGCGCCGGTTGACAGACCGCCGGCTTGCGATAATTTTATGTCATTAACATGTTAATGAGTTGTTGTCGTGACGGAAGGCCAATTTCTCTCTTGGCCGAGCGCTTAACACACTTATGCCATGGCGGGTCGCCATTCATAAGTTAACTTATGGACAAATGACGCTATGAATACATCGCCAGCGGCACGCAGAGCATTAAGTGAAGAGAACCGGTTGCTGATTATTTTGTTTTTCGTGTTCGGCTGCGTGTTCGTCGATCGTCTGACCATCTCGTTTCTGTTTCCGATGATTGCCGCCGACCTCAAGTTAAGCAATGTGCATCTCGGCACGCTGTCGGCGGTGTTGGCGCTAACCTGGGCGCTGTCCGGCGCCGGGTTGGGGGCGATAGCCGATCGGTTTAATATCCGTAAACCGATGCTGATCCTGTCCATCTTAGTGTTTTCGCTGTTCTCCGCGCTGTCGGGGCTGGTCAGCGGGTTTGCCATGTTATTGATCTTCCGGGCGCTGATGGGGATTGCAGAGGGGCCGGTATTGCCGATCGCGCAATCGTTGATGGTGGAAAGATCGCAGCCGCAGCGCCGCGGTTTCAACATGGGATTGATCCAGGGCGCGGCGCCGGGGCTGTTGGGCGGCATCATCGCGCCGCCGTTGATCATCTATCTGGCGCAGAAGTGGGGATGGAGCATGGCGTTTCACCTGACCGCCGTGCCGGGCATCATTCTGGCGTGGCTGATCTATCGCTATGTGAACGGCAAAAAGGATCCCGCTTTCAGCGCCGCGCCGGCGGCCGGTAAGCCGGCGGGCAAGGCCGCTTACGGCGAGCTGTTCAAAATCAAGAACGTGACGCTGTGCATTCTGATCTCCTGCGTGTTCGTCACCTGGTTCATGATCATCATAACCTTCACCCCTAACTTTTTGGTGACCGACCGTGGCTTCGGTGAAGGCACGATGGGCGGCATCATGAGCGCCATCGGCGCCGCCTGGGTCTTCTGGGGCGTGGCGGTACCGGCGATCTCCGATCGCCTCGGGCGCAAACCGACGCTGATTTTCTTTTCGCTGCTGGCGGTGTGCTGCCCGCTGTTCCTGAGCTACGTCGCCAATCCGTGGCTGCTGGGCGTGCTGGTGTTCCTGTCTTATACCGGCCTTGGCTGTTTCACGCTGTTTATGGCCACCATCCCGTCGGAAACGGTGTCGCCGGCGCGCATCGCCACCGCGTTGGGGCTGGTGATGGGGATAGGTGAGGTGATTGGCGGCTGCCTGGCGCCGTTTATCGCCGGGCTGATCGCCGATCGCTACGGCCTGGTCAGCGTAATGTGGCTGGCGGCCGCCGGTGCCGTGTGCGCCGGGGTACTGAGTTGTTTTCTCGATGAAACCGCCCCTGCCGTGGTGAACCGCCGAGCGGTGAAGCCGGCGGGCGTCGCCGACGTTTGAGACGAGTTTTATCCCATTCAATTAAGGAGAGCGAAGATGTCAGCAGAATCATCCGTACTGAATCAAAATGCCGAGCCGGACTGGAAGAATTACGACGATTTCGCGCGCGGCATCGATACCAACCGGTTGCCGGGTACCCAGGACTGGCGCGGCAAAACGCTGCAGATCGCCTTTGAAGACGGCGGGGACATCACGCTGCGTTTCAGCGCCGACCGGCAACGGGTGTTGTGGGCCTGGGGAGGGGAGAGCGGTGAGGACGCTTACGAAGAGGTGCAAACCTCCGCCGCGCGCTATTTCTTCAATATTCCGCTGCAGTCGCCGGGCAACGAGTGCCTGACGCTGGTACTCAATCGTGACAGCGGTCGGGCGCTGCTGGTGCGCAGCACGCTGTTGCCGGAACAGACGGTGGAAAAGGGCTCGCGCCTCAAGCAAAGCTTCCACGTCGGCCGGATTGTCGGCGTCACGCCGGGTGGCGTCGCGCCGCATCTGACCCGCGAACTGATCGGCTATCGTACGCTGAACGTCTACAGCCCCAACCACTATTACGAACACTTCTACGTCAATACCGAGCGCTATGCCTGGCAAAACCTGCGCGGCGAGCAGTTCGGCCACGGCGATATGGACTACGCCACCTACTACAAGTTTGAGGACGAGATGTTCCTGTTCACCTTCCGGGAAAAGATTATCCCGGTGTGCTCGGTGTTCTTCTTCGACTTTATCTCCGGGCGCTGCACCGGTACCTTCCTCGGGCTGGACGCCGCCGGCCGGGTGTTGGTGTCACCGGCCGGGGCCTTCATCAGCAAGATGAGCTACAACGCCTACCCGGAAGGCGTGCAGCCGCTTTGATTCAGGCGTTTCTGACCAGCGATCCGGCGTTGATCTCCGCAATGGTTTTCGCGCCGGTGAGCGTCATGGCGACGCGCATTTCCTTGTCGATCAGATCCAGCAAGTTAGCCACCCCGGCTTCGCCGGCCGCCGCCAGCGCATAGACGAAGGCGCGCCCCAGCAGCACGCTGTCGGCCCCCAGGGCGATCATGCGCACCACGTCCAGGCCGCTGCGGATGCCGGAGTCGGCCAACAGGGTGATGTCGCCTTTCACCGCGTCGGCGATCGCCGGCATGGCGCGCGCGGTCGACAGCACGCCGTCCAGCTGGCGGCCGCCGTGGTTGGAGACGATGATGCCGTCGGCGCCGAAGCGCACCGCGTCTTTGGCGTCCTCCGGATCCAGAATGCCTTTGATGATCATCGGGCCGTCCCAGAATTCGCGGATCCACTCCAGATCTTTCCAGGAAATCGACGGATCGAAGTTGGCGCCCAGCCAGCCGATGTAGTCTTCCAGGCTGGTCGGTTTGCCGCGGTAGGCCGAGACGTTGCCCAGATCGTGCGGCTTGCCGAACAGGCCGACATCCCAGGCCCACTGCGGATGGGTAAACGCCTGCAGCACGCGGCGCAGGGCGGCGTTGGGGCCGCTCATCCCCGAGTGGGCGTCGCGGTAACGGGCGCCGGGCACCGGCATGTCGACGGTGAACACCAGCGTTTTCACGCCGGCGGCTTTGGCGCGCTCCAGCGCGTTGCGCATAAAGCCGCGGTCTTTCAACACGTAGAGCTGGAACCACATCGGCCGATCGATCGCCGGGGCCACCTCTTCGATGGGGCAGACCGACACGGTGGACAGCGTGAACGGAATGCCTTTTTTGGCCGCGGCGCGCGCGGCCTGCACTTCGCCGCGGCGGGCGTACATGCCGGTCAGCCCCACCGGCCCCAGCCCCACCGGCATCGCCAGCTGCTCGCCGAACAGCGTGGTCTCCAGGCTGAGTTCGGACATATTGCGCAGCACGCGCTGGCGCAAGGCAATATCGGCCAGATCTGCGGTATTGCGCTTCAGCGTATGCTCCGCGTAGGCCCCGCCGTCGATGTAGTGAAACAGAAACGGCGGCAGTTTGGCCTGGGCGGCGGCCCGGTAGTCGGTTGACGCGGAGATGATCATAGTGTTTACCTTCTTGTCTTCTTGCAAATAACGGGTTGTCAGTCAGAGCGAGAGGATCGCCGCCATAGCGGCCGCGATCCCACCGTACGCCAGCATCGGCAGCGCGGTCTTTCTGATGATTTTGCCTTCGGCGTTGCCGATCCCCAGGATCGAACAGACCGCGATAATGTTGTTCAGGCATACCATGTTGCCCATGGCGCCGCCGACGGACTGCAAGGCCAGCGTCAGATTGACGTCGAGGCCGCTACTCTGGGCGATCGATTGCTGAATGCCGCCGAACGTCAGGTTCGAAACGGTGTTGGAACCGGAGAAGAACGAGCCCAGCGCGCCGAGGAACGAAGAGAACAGCAGCCAGCTGTCGCCGGTCAGCGCCGCCAACGCTTTCCCGATCAGGATCACCGGCGCGTTGTCGCCGCCCAGCATCATCAGATTGACCATGACCAGCGCGCCGAACAGGGCGATAAAGGGGCGCGTGATGCGCCCGCCGGTTTCGCTGAACATTTGCCGCACCTGGCCGCCATTCAGACGGAACAGCGGAATGCACAACACCACCACCAGCAGAAACGGGATCAGCGCCGGGACATACAGCGTTTTGTAGCCGGCGGCGGCGGCGGTGCCCAGCACCTGCTGCAGTTCGACGATCAGCGCCTGGCTGATGCGCAGCTCCCCGAGCCAGCCGAGGTTTTCCTGCCACAGCAGCGTGGTGGTGTTGAGCAGCGCCTTGAGGCCCAACTGGTGAATGCGCGTCACTATCAGGATAGCAATCAGCAGCAGGGTCGGCGTCATCGCCTTGACCACCTGCATGAACGGCACCGCCTGCGCGGCGCTCTGCGGTTTTTCCGCGCGGGCGAGGCCAATGCCGCCGCGCGCCAGCAGCACCGACAGCGCCAGACCGAGAGCGCCGCCGACCAGCGCCGGGAATTCATAGTTCACCTGGGCCAGCAGCAGATAGGGGACGGTGCAGCTCAGCACGCTGAGCAAGATAAACGGCAGGTTGCGGCGGATATCCTGCCAGGAAACGATAAAGCGCAGCGCCAGCAGAGGAATGACGAAGCCGGCGACAACGTGGATCAGCGCGGTTTGCCGGCCGATCTCCAGCAGGCTGGCGTCCGACAGGCCGAGGTTGGCGAAGCCGAACCAGGTGGGGGTGCCCACGGCGCCGAAGGAGACCGGTACCGAGTTCATCACCAGCGTCAGCAGGGCGACGCGCAGCGGGTTGAAGCCCAGCCCGACCAGAATCGGCGCGGCGATGGCGGCCGGGGTGCCGAAGCCGCTGGCGCCCTCGATCATAAAGGCGAACGCCCAGCCGATAATCATCAGTTGGGCCACCGGATTGGGGCTAACGGCTTCCAACCAGCGGCGCACCACGTTTTCCGCACCGCTTACCTGCATCAGTTTGTTGAGCAGAATGGCGCCGGCGATGATGGTGAGCGGCGTCAGCGTCGAGACCAGCGCGGTGATGATATTGGCATGCAGCAGCCGCAGTGAGGCATCGAACCACCAGAGCTGCAGGGCATATACCACGGCGGCCGTCAGCGGCAGGGCCAGATAAGAGGGCACACCATTCCTTTTGGTCATCATCCATATCAGCAGGACGATCGGCGCAATACTGAAAAGCAGGGGCATAAGATCCTCAGGGTTATTATTTTTATGGGCAGAGATATGTAACTGAAAGGTTAATTACCGCAACATTTTCATTCTAATCACAACGTTGGCGATGATGCCACGCGATAATTTTTTAACGTCGGCGAATGGCGCCGGCGGCGGGAAAAATGTCGGCTGTTGAGGCTGAATTAAATTGATTTAAAATCAATTGGATGGGTTTTTATGTTGTGTAATGAATGCGCTGGATCACATTAATTAGGCGTTAATGTTCACGAGTTCATGTCCAAAAATGCGGTAATCCACGCGGTACTTTACGACGCGTGGAAATAATCAGGAGTGGAAACTTAAAAGTAGTGGCTGATATTTTGATAGGAACCGATGATATGTTCGATCAGCAGGCGAGTTTTTAACGGCAGATTGCGGGTATAAGGGTAGACGGCGTAAATGCCCAATACCTTGCCGCAGTGGCCGGCCAGGATCTCCGTCAGTTTGCCTTCCTGCAAATCTTCGTACACCATGCAGCGCGGCACCATGGCGATGCCATGGCCGCCGATCACCGCTTTGCGGATCGCCCGCGCATTATTGGCCGACAGGTTGCCGTCAACCTGCAGCTCGTAGATTTCGTTGCGCCCTGGCCGCTTCATCAGCCAGTTGGCGGTGCCGCTCTCTTGATAGGTATAGGTCAGGCAGTTGTGGCTAAGCAGATCGTCGGGATTGCGCGGCTCCGGGTGGTTCTCCAGATAGCCCGGCGAGCAGACGATCACCCAGCGGGAATCGAAGATCGGCCGCGCAATCAGGCTGGAGTCCGGCATGGTGCCGGTACGGATCGCCAGATCGATGCCTTCTTCCACCAGATCGACGAAGCGGTTTTCCAGCCGCATCTCGACCTTCAGGCTGGGGTGCTGAGCGCAAAACTCCGCCACGCTTTCACTCAGCAGCAGCTCACCCGAAATGGTCGGCACCGACATGCGAATGGTGCCGGTCAGCTCTTCGCTCTTTTCGCTGACGGCGTACAGCGCTTCCTGCACTTTGGCGCCGATCTCCTTGGCCTGCTGGTAGAGCGCCTGGCCGCTTTCGGTCAGCGTCAGGCTGCGGGTGGTGCGGTACATCAGCCGGGCGCCGAGCGATTTTTCCAACCGCCCGATGCGTTTGCTCACCACCGAACTGGTAATGCCGGCGCTCTCCGCCGCCTTGCTGAACGAGCCGCAGTCGACAATCAGGGCAAACAGAATCAAGTCGTTGGCGTATTCGTGAGTCGCGAGCATGGGCATCCTAAGAGTGAGAGTCCTGTTGCCCAGTGTAAGTCCGGCGCGGCAGGAAGCAATCTTTTCAGCCTGTTTCCAGCACCGGTTAACTGGTCGGATCTGAAATTTTCTTGGTTAATTACCTCTTAAACTGAGAATTATCCTTCAAATAAATCGTGGCTATTCCGGGGGTGAAATTAACTTCCATGTTTTTATAAGCAATTAAATTAGAATAATCCTTATATCAAACGTTACTTATTCCACTAAGCCTGCGGTGCAGTGTAAATAATTGTATTGATCTGCTTGTGTGAGAGGGCTATTCTTTTTCCCGCAGCGCTCTCATTGTTATCAATTAAATGTTTTTCAATGTATTGAAGAATTACTCTGTCTTGCAGGCAGAGTGATGGGTAGTGTGTTTATATTTTAATATATATAAGGATATTGTAATGAAGAAAATCAACCTGTCTGAAGCGGAAAACATCGTCGGCGGTACTTTTGTGTGTACCAAGGAATTTGCCTGGGTGGGCGGTGGCAATAACCGCACTTGCCAACTGGTGACCACCTGTGCCGATAAGTTTGGCGGCGTGAAAAAAACCTATCATCCGGCGCCGGTGGCGAGCTGCCCTTCCACGCCGACAATCCCGAGCTGATGCGAGCTGAACGCTTGCAGTTAGGTTAGTGATGGACAGGCGGGGCGCTTGCGCGCACCGCCTGATAACGGAGATGAATTCCTTTTTTATCGCTGAACCGTCAATCTCCCTTTCTGATTTATAACGCTCATGCTCAAGTGAGCATTTATTTATGCGCAGGATGCGTCTGCTATGTATAAACGTCCTTTGCTGTTTTTTAGTTACACGCTCGTCATTATTTTCGCCTCTTCTTTTTTGACCGCGCTTTATTTCCAGCATTACGTTATGGCCTCGCCGGCGGCGGAAAGCCTGAGTTTTATCTCTCCGGAAAAAATAGAGCAAAGCCCATTGCAAGATGATAACGCCATTGTCGAAGTCTTCTCTTACGCCTGCCACTATTGTGAAGTTAACGAAAGCGGCGTGGCCGAGCTGGAAAAACGCTTACCGGCGGGAGCCAAATTGGTGCGCCTGCATCTCAGCGACGACGATCACGCCGGCATGGCGGCCTTTGCGCCCCTCTTCGCCACCCTGACGGTCATGGGGATCGAGGCGCAGCATCGTCCCGCCGCTTACCGCGCCATTATCAAAGAAAACCTCAATCTGGCGGATGAAAAGCAGCTCAGCGCCTGGTTGGTGGCCAACGGCATCGACGAGGCCGCCTATCAGCGGACCAGAGATTCAGAGCGGGTCAAGGAACTGTTGGCGTATATGACGGCGGTAAGCCGCTATTACCAGGTCAACGCGACCCCCAGCTTTATCGTCAATCGCAAATGGCTGGCGTTGCAAGACCGTGAGTTTTCCGCTTTCAGCCAGCAACTGCTGTCGCTGTTGCAGCACGATAAGCCGCTGGCCCCCTGATGCGCCTGCTCGCGGTTCGGGGCTTTCTGGCCTGGCGTAACGGCCTGGACGCCGTGGCGCGTCTCTCGGCTGTCCGCACCGGGGTGAGCCGGAGTCTGACGTGCGCTCTGCTGCGGCGCGTGGATTATCGCCTGTGGCTAAAGATGCAGAGGCGGTTGAGGTGGGGTCTGCAGCAACGCCGTTTTCGCCACCGGCAAGCGGTCGCTGAGGCGAATCGCCAAAGCCTGTTGGGCGACGGCAGGCTGGACTTCGCCTGGCTGATGCAGCGGCGACAATGGCTGGATTTGGCGGCGATCCAGGCCCGCAACGCCGCGTTGATGGAGCATTTGGCGCAGTGCACCTCACAGCTCAATCAGGTGGTGGAGCCGCTGCATCGCGCCGGGGTGCCGGTGTTGTTGGCGCCGATGCACACGGTTTCCGATGTGCTGGCGACGCTGGTCGGCGCGGGCGTTTATCCCGGGCGGGCAACGGTGATCGTTTCCGGCGACGCACAGACGTTAGCGCGGCGAGCGCCTGAGGGGGAATGGCGGCAGCGGCTCGACTATTGCTCGATTCACGACGATCCCCGGCATATTGCCGGCACCTTGTCGCAGGCGCTGCTGGAGGCGACGGAGCATCGGCGCAACATCATCCTCTTCCCGGACATCACGCCGGATTACACCTTGAACAGCACCCGGGACACCTCGGCCAAACTGGCTTGCCGTTTGTTCAACCGGCCAGCGCATTTGCATAGCGGCATCGTTCGATTATCCCGAGCGATGCGGGCTCGAGTGGTGTGCTATTCGCTTTATTACGATCGCGGCGTTCGCATTCACATAGAAGAACCGATTGCCACAGAGCTGGTCGGCCGCGCCGTGCCGGCGATCGTCGAGCGCACCCTGTGGCGACATGCGGATGATTGGTTGCTGTGGCATTCGCACTCTTTATTTTTTATCAACGAATAAGTCAGGGATATCACTACGCATGGAAAACACCCTCCCTACGCCGGTCTTGCAGAGCGAAATCAATGAGTGCGGGCTGGCCTGCATCGCCATGCTGGCGGAAACGCAGGGCGTTCGCGCGCCATTGACGGAACTGCGTGAGCGTTACCCCGCTTCGCAACACGGCACTTCGCTGGCGACGCTGTGCGCCATTTTAGGGGAGCTGGCGTTGCCAGCTTATCCGGTGGCGTTCGAGCACCGGGATCTGGCGGCGCTGCCTTTACCGGCGATTCTGCATTACGGCGCGGGCCACTATGTATTGCTGGCATATCGTCAGGGCGGTTACGTGTGCGTAATGAATCCGGCGTTGGGGCAACAGCTGCTGCCGTACGCCGCTTTGAAAGCGGAAATCAGCGGCTACGCATTGGTGCTCGATCGCGACGATTCACCGTCCACCCCCCCCGCCGCGCGGAGCCACCGACGCGGCGCTTTCGCCAGTTTAAGCCTGAAGGATACCGCCGGCATCGCCGGCATTTATCGCCTGGCGGCGATGACGTTTCTTATCTCGCTGACGCTGTTCATCATGCCGATGATGGTCGCCAGCGCGATCAATCAGGTGTTCGCCATGGCCGGTGAGGTCGCGTTTCCTTACGCCTACTATCTGCTGGCGTTTGTGGCATCCACGGCGCTGGCCCTGATGGCGCGCATCATCACCGAGCGTTTTATCAAAAACTTCGTGTTGCTGCACGGCGCCGCCGGGTTTTCCCGCCTGCTGGAAAATTCGCTGAATTTCTTCAGCAAGCGCGCGCCCGGCGAGATTTTCAGTCGTTTCACCAGCTGGCAGATGGCCGCCGGCCAGAAAATCGAGCTGGATAACGGCCTGCGCACCGACTGGATCATCGCTGCTATCGCGCTGGCGGTGATGGGCTATTTGAGCCCGATGTTGGCGCTGGTGCCGATTGCCGGCGTACTGCTGATGGGGGCGATCAGCGTTTGGGCCATTTATCGCGATCGCCACTTCACCCAGCAGCTGCAGGTGAGAGGGGCGGCGCAGAATGATTTTATTCTGGAAACCATTCAGGGGTTTTCGACCATCAAGTCCGCCGGGCTCGCCGGCCAGCGGCAAGAGGGCTTTGCCGAGCATGCCCGTTCGCTGTTCAACTGCCTGCAGCGGCAAAAAGTCTATGAGCAGGTCAAGGGCAGCATTTATCAACTGATTGGCAGCCTGGAAATGGTGGTGTTCATGCTGCTGGCGCTGCCGCTGCTAAAGGGTGGCGAACTCAGTCTGGGGGCATTCTTCGCCTACAGCTTTCTGCGCGAAATTTTTACCTCTTACACCAGCAAGATCTTTTTTGCCGTCCTGCAGAAAAACCAACTGCACGTGATCGATGAGCGCGCGCGGGATCTGTTTCCTGCCGTATCTCTGCGTACCGGGTCTGGCGACGAAAGCGTGAACCATTTTGATGTGCAGTTGGCGTATCGGGGGGTGAGCTTCGCGTACGACGCCGGCCAACCGGTTTTGCGCGACCTGTCGCTGACGCTGGAACGGGGCGAGTGTATCGCCATCTGCGGCGGTTCCGGCGCGGGCAAGAGCACCTTGCTGAAGGTGCTCGCCTGTCTGTTGACGCCGCAGCGGGGGGAACTGACGCTGGATGGCCGCGTGCTGGCTAACGCCGCCGCGCAGCGGCTGTTCTTCCTGCAAAGCCAGGAGGACATTCTGTTCAATGCCTCGGTGTTGCAAAACGTCACGCTGTTCGCCCCGTCGGCGCCGGGCCAGCAGAGACAAGTGGAACAGGCGCTATGCAGTTTGGGGCTGGCGGATGCGGTGGCGCAGCTGCCCGGAGGCGTGAACGCTCTGGTGCGAGAGAGCCATGCCGGGCTGTCGCTGGGGCAACGGCAGCGTCTGTTGCTGGCGCGTGCCATGTACAGCCGTTGTCCGGTGTTGGTGCTGGATGAACCGACGGCGAATCTGGATGAAAAAACCGCTGCGGCGGTGATGTCGGCTCTGGTAGCGCATTGCCGTGAGAAGGGTAAAACCTTGGTGACCGTGACGCATAACCCGCGGCTGCTGCCGTTGTTTGATCGGGTGCTGCACTTGTCGCAGGGCCGGTTGTTGGCCGCCGTCGACACCAGGATGAATGACTGTGCTGAGGTGGAGTGACGTGCCCGGAAAGAAACGCTGGCGGCGTGTGGCGCTGGTGGCGATCGTGTTGGGGGGGCTGGCTGGCGGGCTGTTAGGGTTGAATCGGGCGCCTGACGTATCACCGCCGCAGACGGCGCGCGTCGATCGCGGCGACATCGAAAAAAGCGTGTTGGCTACCGGCATTTTGAAACCGGCCCGGCAGGTGAACGTTGGCGCGCAGGTCAACGGCCAACTGAAAAAACTGTATGTCAAACCGGGGGACAGAGTGGCTCAGGGCCAGCTGTTGGCCGAGATAGATCCGACGTTGCAACTTAACGAACTGCGCAAGTCGCAGGCCGAATTACGCAGCGCGCAGGCGCAGAAATTGGCGAGTCAGGCGCAGCTCAAGCAGTACCAACTGGAGTTGGCGCGGCAAAGGGCGTTGGCGCGAGATCGTGCCGGCGTGGCCAGCGATTTGGAAAAAGCGCAGGCGCAGCACGACGCGCAACTGGCGCAGTTGAAAGTGAACGAGTCGCAGATCGTTCAGGCCGAAGTCGCGCAGGAAACGGCGAGAGCCAACCTGGCTTTTACCCGTATTACCGCGCCTATCGACGGCGAAGTGCTGGGTATCGTCACTCAGGAAGGGCAAACCATCGTCTCATCGCAAAGCGCACCGACCATTTTGGTGATGGCAGACGTGGATACGATGATGGTGCATACCCGCATATCGGAAAATGACATCTTGCAGGTGAGGGCGGGGCAGCCGCTGTGGTTTTATGTCGCCGCCGATCCCCGCCGCCGATATGAAGGGGTCATGGGTGCGATACAGCAAGCGCCGGCAGAAGCGCTGGAAGCCGATCCGCTGGGCAGAAATTCAAGCCAGCAAACGGCGGCGGTGTATTACAACGGCGTATTTGCCGTCGCCAACGGCGAACGTCGATTACGCACCGCGATGACGGCGCAGGTATTCATCATTACCGAACGCGCCACGGGGGTGGTGCGGCTGCCGATGGCGGCATTGGGAGAGGCACTGGATGGCGAGCGCTATCAGATCAGAGTGTTGGAAGGCCAGCGGGTTGTCGCGCGCAGCGTGCGCATCGGGAAGCGCGATCGCCGCTATGCGGAAGTGTTGGAAGGCGTGAGAGTGGGTGAGCAAGTGCTGCTGGAACACCAGCCAGATACGGAGGGTGAGCATGTCAGCTAGCACGGATCCCATTATCGTTTTGGAGAACGTTTCGCGCGAGTTTCAAGCCGGAGAGCAGAAAATCACGGTCCTCAAACGCGTTTCCCTGAGCATTCAGCGGGGAGAAATGGTCGCTATCGTCGGCGCCTCCGGCTCCGGAAAATCGACGTTGATGAATATTATCGGTTGTCTGGACAAGCCTTCTCAGGGGGATGTGTACATCAACGGGGTGGCGATTGGGCAAGCCGACGGCAATCGCCTGGCGCGGCTCCGCAGTCGGCATATCGGCTTTATTTTCCAGCGCTATCATCTGATGCCCTATCTGACGGCCGGTGAGAACGTGGCGATCCCTGCATTGTATACCGCCATGCCGGCCGCCGAGCGCCGCTTGCGGGCCGCGCATTTGTTGGCTCGCCTCGGGTTGGCGCAGCGAGGTGGCCATCGTCCGGCGCAGCTTTCCGGTGGGCAGCAACAGCGGGTCAGTATTGCCCGAGCTCTTATGAACGGCGCGGAAATCATTTTGGCCGATGAACCTACCGGCGCGTTGGATAGCACCAGCGGTCAGGCGCTGATGGCCATTTTGCATGAGCTGAACGCTGTCGGACACACCGTGGTCATCGTGACGCACGATCGGCGGATCGCCGAGCAGGCGCAGCGGATCATTGAGATCGGCGACGGCGAGATCGTGGCGGATAGTCGCCACGATGCCGCCCGACAGCGTTTTGCGTTCGAGAGGCCGCTGGCGTTGGCTGCGCCGCTGAAACGCATGAGCCCTTGGGCGGCGCTGCGAGAGGCGCTCGGCATGGCTTGGCGGGCATTATTAGGGCATCGGGTTCGGGCATTATTATCAATGCTCGGCATCATCATCGGCATTGCGGCGGTCGTTTCCGCCATCGCCATCGGTGAAGGCACGCGCCAAAGCATCCTCAGGGAAATCAGCCAGCTCGGCTCCAGCACGTTGGACATTCGTCCCGGATTGGGATGGGAAAAAACGCGTCCCGATTTTGCGCGTTCGCTGAGTGCGCGGGATGCAGCGCTGCTGGCGGCCTTGCCTTATGTCGACAGCGTTTCGCCGGTTATCAGCACTCAACTGTCGGCCGTGCGCGAAGGCAAGCAGGTGCCGCTCGCCGTGATGGGCGTCGGCGAAGGGTATTTCCGCACGCAGGGCATTCGGCTGCTTTCCGGTGGCCTGTTTACTGCGCAGGATCTGAGTGACCGCGCACCGGTGGCGGTGATCGATCCCTTGCTGCAACAGGCTCTGTTTTCTTCCCGGCAAGATCCGGTGGGCGCGGTTTTGCTGATCGCGGGTGTGCCTTATCGGGTGATCGGCGTCGCGCAGCGCCGCGGCGCCCAATACGCCGGTTCTCAACCGCTTGCCTGGCTGCCCCATACCTCCCTGACTGGCCGCATCGCCGGCGATATGCCGCTGGAATCGATTGTGATGCGAGTGAATGAAAAATTGACGTTGGAAGCGGCAAGGCGGGATGTGACCCGGCGTTTGACCGTAGAACATGGCCAGCGGGATTTTTTCACGCTGACTGACGATCAACTGACGCAATCCATTCAGCGTGCCTCCGACTCCATGCGATTGCTGATTACCGCGATTGCCGCCATCTCGCTGCTGGTCGGTGGGGTGGGGGTGATGAACATCATGTTGGTTTCGGTGACGGAACGAACCCATGAGATCGGCATTCGATTGGCGGTGGGCGCCGCTGAGAAAGACATTATGCGGCAATTTTTGATTGAGGCGGTGGTGATCTGCAGCCTGGGGGGCGTGTTGGGGATCGCCTGCGCCGCGCTGGTTAAAGGGATTCTGAGCGGCTTGGCGCCGCAGGTGACGATGATCTTTACCTGGCCGCCATTGCTGCTGGCCTGCGGGTTTTCGGCGTTGATCGGCGTCGGGTTCGGCTTCTTTCCAGCCCGTGCCGCCGCGCGCCTGCAGCCGGTGGAGGCGTTGGCGCGAGAATGAACCGACTTTTGATTTATGGACTGGTCATGCTGTCTTTGAGCGCTTGCGGAGGGCGGCCGATCGACGCCACGGCGCCACCGTCGTTGCCGCAGCAGTGGCGCGTGGTCGATGAACGTTCCGGTTCATTGCGGGCAGGCGTCGCCTGGTGGGAAAACTTCAATGATCCGCAGCTTTCCTCGCTGATCGATGGCGTGCTCATCGCGAATCAGGATCTGGCGCTGGCTGGATTGCAGTGGCGTGAGGCGATGTTGGAGGCCGGGTTGGTAGCCGGCAATGCGACCCCCGACCTGGCCGCCAGCCTGAGTGGCCGCAATACCAAGGCATTGCGCGGCGCGGCGCGGCCGCAAGAAAGTTACCGCGCAGGACTGTCACTGAGTTATGAACTGGATTTATGGGGCAAGCTGGCGCGCATTCGCGAGCAGGCTCAGTGGCTGGCCGTCGCTTCGGAGTTGGATCGGCGCAATACCGCGTTGACTTTGATCGGCGCTACCGCTCGCGGGTATTGGCAGATCGCCGATTTGAATCAGCAAGTCACCCATCAGCAACAGGCGGTGGCGTTCGCGCGTGAGACTGTACGGCTGGTGGCGGCACGTCACACCGCCGGCGACGTCGGCCGATTCGAGTTGTTGCAGGCGGAGCAAAACCTATTGGCGCGTGAGAATCAACGGGATGAACTGGCACGGCAGCGGGAAGACGCTCGCAACTCGCTGGCGCTGTTGTTCGGCCGTTCACCCTTGCTGCGATACAGCGAAAGGCGAGCGCTACCGATCAACGAGGTGCCCATTGCGCCACGTCTGCCGGCGGCGGTAATGGCGCGACGGCCGGATGTGCAGGCGGCGGAGCGGCGCCTGCGGGCGGCGCTGGCCGGTGCGGAGGCCGCTACATTGCGTTTTTATCCGGCGCTGAGTCTGGATGCCGCACTGGATGCCGGCAGCGGGCTTTTTCGCCAATGGTTCAGTGAACCTTCGCGCTCGCTGGGCGCGACGTTGACGCTGCCGTTCATCGAGTGGCGCAAGATGCGCTTGTCCAGCGACAAAGCGACGTTGCAGGCGCAGCGCGCGGAGATTCAATTTCGCGATGCGGTTTACCGCGCGCTGGCAGAGGTAGACAGCGCTATGCGGGAACGTCTGGAAGCGCAGCGGCAAATCGGCAATCAGCAGCGGCATCTGGCGATGGGGCGACAAGCCGTGGCATTGGCCCGCTATCAATATCAGGCCGGTTCCGTCGCGCTGCAAACGTTGCTGGACGCGCAAGAGGCGGTGTTAGCCAGCGAGAATTCACTGTCGGCACTGCAATATCGCTACCTGAACGCCACGATGCAGCTCTGGCTGGCGCTGGGCGGCAACGAGGCTTTCGCATCCGGGCAAGGGGAGTAAGCATGGACAAAGAACGGAATACAAGACGTGTGGTGGTCACCGGTTACGGCGCCGTCACCGCGCTGGGTGGCAACGCGCAGCAAAACTGGCAGGCTATCATGGCCAACCGTTTGGCCTATCGCTATCACGATAAATCGGCGGCGGGGATCCACGCGCGCTTTTTTGCTTTGCTGGAGGCCGAACCGGCGCTGGAAGGCGTAGCCGCGCGGGTAAGCCGCCGGCTGCCCAGATTCGCCAGGCTGGCGTTGGCCGCCGCCTCGGAGGCGATCGACATGGCGTTTTCATCCAGTTTTGTGGGGCCTGCGCACTTTTATTCGTCGTTGGAGTGCGGGGCGATTATCGGCAGCGGCTGGGGCGGCCAGGATGAGATCATGCAAAACAATGCGGATTATCTGCAATCCGGCATGGGGCAGCTGTTTGGCTGTTTTCACGCGATGCCCAATATCGCGACCGCCATATGCGGCCAACATTGGTTGCTGCGGGGCTATCAGGGCTCGCCAGCGGCGGCCTGCGCGACCGGCGGCATCGCGATTGGCGATGCGTTTGAGGTGATCCGCAGCGGCCGCGCTTCAATGATGTTGGCCGGCGCGTCGGAATCACTGAGCGGCAATGGCGCGATATGGAACATCGACGCGTTGCGTTTGCTGAGTCGGGAGCAAAAGGATATCACCAAGGCCAGTTGCCCGTTCAGCCGGGAGCGCAGCGGCTTCGTGTTGGCGGAAGGGGCCGCCGTGTTGTGTCTTGAGGAGCGAGAGGCGGCTTTAGCGCGCGGCGCGACAATACTGGGGGAGGTCAAGGGATACGGCAACTTTTCAGACGCTTTTGATCTTACCGCGCCGGCGGAGGATCCGCAGGCCAAGGTGAAAACCATTCGACGGGCTCTGGAGCAGGCGGGGCTAAGCAATCATGAGATCGACTATATCAATGCGCATGGCACGTCGACGGCGCAAAGCGATGTGAACGAAACCGTTGCGATCAAGGCGGCGCTGGGGCGCGATGCTTATCGCACGCCGATTTCCAGCACGAAATCCTATACCGGGCACTTGCTCGCCGCATCCGGCAGCTTTGAGGCGATCGTCTGCCTACAGGCATTGCAGCAGCAAATGATGCCGGCAACCTGCCATTTGCACGAGAGCGATCCCGAATGCGATCTTGATTATATTCGCGAGGGGCATCGTCGCGGTCGTTTGCGCAATGTCATGAGTCTCAACTTCGGTTTCGGCGGTGCTAATGCGGCGCTGGTATTTGGTTATCACAATGAATAACGGTAGGGCCTATGGAAAAGTATCATCGATTGTATGAGGCGATTTGCGGCCTGTTGTATGAAGCCAAAGGATTGGACAGAACGCTGCTGTCGGCCGATATGCCGCTGCAACAGTTGGGGTTGGACAGCCTGGATTATATGGAGTTGATGCTGCTGGTTAGGCGTGAGTTCGGCATTACGCTCAATGCGGAAATGTTTATCGAACGGCCTGACCTGACCCTTGGCGAGCTGTGTCACGTTATGACCAGTCAATAATTCTCCCCCCAGGCGGCCGTGTGATGCGGTCAGGCCTGGGTTATTCCCCATCGTGACTTTATTTCCTCCTGCCCTGATTTTTCCTCTTATCGATTCACATAAAGATTAAAACTTATCGGTTTGGTTAAGATACGTTCGCGCCGGCGGATTTATTTCGTTTTTTTACGAGCCGTATAACGCTTTGAAACCCATGGCGCCTCGCGATTTTATTAGGATTTTTCTTTGTTTTGTCGGTTTGTTTGCCAATTTCAGCGCATGTGTGAAATGGAAGTATTAACGCAAACTAAAGTGAATCGGGAAGTATGCCGTCCTTATTATTTCTGATGGTGGCAGTTGAGCTGCGGTTTTGATTAATGAGGGGGCCTCAAGGGAGGCACTGAAGGGGGGATTAATCCCTGTACACTGTTCGCGTTTGGCAAATCCGTTATACTCCGCGCTGGATGCAGGAACCTATCCATAGCCAGGGGAAACCCTGAGTGTCCATTGTGGTGATGTAAAAGGAAAATGACAGCCACATTTTTCCGATCAAAGTAATAGAGGTTGTATGTCTAATCGTAAACATCTGACGCCTTCTGAAGTGGAGAGACTGCTTGAGGTCACGCTGCATGGAAAGAATCCAGAACGCGATTATTGTCTGATTTATATGTGTTTTATCCATGGTTGCCGCGCCAGCGAAATTGGGGGATGGCGTTTGTCGGACATCGATCTGGAAGGCGGCAACATTTATGTTCATCGTTTGAAGAATGGTTTTTCCACGGTGCATCCGCTTTATCTGCGAGAAAGGCAATGTTTGCGGCGTTGGCTGGATAAACGCCGGCAACACCGCTGGGCCGATCAGGAATGGTTATTTCTTTCCAATCGGGGCGGGCGTTTGTCGCGCCAACGTATTTACGGCCTGCTTCGTCATTACAGTAAGGTGGCGAAACTGGAGATTAACGCCCATCCGCATATGCTGCGGCATGGTTGCGGATTTGCGTTGGCGGACCGAGGTATCGATACCCGATTAATTCAGGATTACCTCGGGCACCGAAATATTCAGAATACAGTGATTTATACCGCCAGCAATGCACAGCGCTTTAAAGAAATTTGGTAAGCGTGATTTAAGTTAATAACGATAAGGAGTCACTTTGAACTAAACTGAAACATACTGTAAGGACGCGTAAAAACAATGTCAATATTCCCATGCCCTCTTTCCTGCTTAAAGCTTAATTCTTTTTGAAAACAGTGTGTTGTGATTTTTTCTCGTGTCGCTTCTCTCCTCTTCATCTAAGTAAAATCTTAATCAAAAATCCGCGGATTTAAATCATTGAGTTTACGTCTTGGTTTTTTAGTCTGATTTAATATCACTTTGTTACTCAGCTGGTTTTAAATTCTGTCAAATTGGTTTTTATTGGTTTTAAAAACTAAAGGAGTCACTTTAGTTCAAAATGAATCGTTTGGGTGAATAAGCCCGAAGCCATTAATCAGTCTGGCTACGGCCCTTTACATTCATGGAGCTAAATAAAAGGAATGACATTAAGGATATGTCGGAAATAAACCCCATGCATATTTTGCATAATTTTAAGGAAAGTAGGATGAAAAAGAATCTGTTGGCTGTAGCTGTATTGACCGCGTCCGCATTTATCCCCTCTGCATTTGCTGCTGACGGCGCGCTGAATATCACTGGCACCATTACCGATCAGTCTTGCACCGTCGATCCGGACTCCCAGAACAAGCAGGTCGCTCTGGGTAAGATTGCCAAAGACGCATTCACCCTGTCTAAAACCGCTGGCGCCAAAGCCTTCAACCTGGTGCTGAAAAACTGCCCGCAAACTGTGACTGGTGCCACCGTGCGTTTTGACGGTACTCAGGTGCAGGGGCAGTCCGGGCTGTTGCAACTGACCGGCGCCGGCACCGCTGGGGTCGCGGGCGGTATTGGCGTACAGCTGCTGGACGACGGCAGCAACGTGCTCAATATCGGCAACGATTCCCGCGTGTATGCGCTGGAAGAGAACAAAGACAACACCTTGGGCTTTGTCGCGCGCTATTTCGCTTATGACGACGTTTCCGTCGGTAGCGCCAACGCTACGGCCAACTTCACCATCGTTTATCAGTAAGGCTATGCCGTCACGGCGGCGAAACAGTTAGAAAAATGAGCCAGAGGGCGTGTTCTCTGGCTCTTGTTCATCGGTGATGGGAACGGGAAGAAAGAGATGAAAGCTGGATACTTTGCGCTGACGGCGGCGTTGTTGATGACGCTTTGGGCTCCGGTACAGGCCGGCGTGGTAGTGGGTGGAACGCGCCTCATCTATGACGGCGGTAAAAAAGAGTCTGCTCTGAATATCAACAATCCGGATGCGGTGCCTTATCTGATCCAATCCTGGGTCGATGCGCAAGAGGGCGATAGCGCGAAAGCGCCTTTTATTATCACGCCGCCGCTATTTCGTTTGGACGGAGGCCAAAATAACCTGCTGCGCGTGGTACGTGCGGGCGGCAATTTACCGACGGACAGAGAGTCGCTGTATTGGCTGAATGTGAAGGCTATTCCTTCGGTGGAAAAGAAAGAGAACACGCTGCAAATTGCGATCAAGACCCGCATAAAGCTGATTTATCGCCCGCAGGGGCTCGTCGGCAATCTGGAAGAGGCGGCCGGTAAAGTGACGTGGCGGCGCAGTGGGGATCGTTTGCAGGTGACCAACCCTTCTCCCTACTACCTCACCTTTTTCAATTTGAAGCTGAATGGCCGCGCCATTACCGGCAACACCATGGTGGCGCCGCAGGCGAACGCCAGTTTCCCGTTGCCGACGGCAAGTGGCGCAGTTGGCAGCCTGAGCTGGCAAATCATCAACGACTATGGCGGCACCGGCCAGACCTTCACCAGCACGTTATAACCGGGCCGCGGTGCGTGTTTTTTTGCTCCGGGATAACGCTGGAGCAGGCGTTCGGCTTACCTGATTCTTCGTCGGGCCGAGCCAATCGGGACAGGGAGTTAAAAGGATGAATAACCCGAATTGCATTAGTTTACCAGGGGCACGATCGGTTCTGGCCAGCCTGATATCTTGCCAAATGGCGCTGCTGAGCTCGATCGGCACGGCTCATGCGCGCGATTATTTCAACCCGGCGCTGCTGGAAATTGATAATCCGGCGCTGCGCGGCGCCGATCTCTCGGTGTTTGAGGAGAACAGCAGCCAGGCGCCCGGGAACTACCGGGTCGATCTTTACCTTAACGGCGAACAGATCGACAGCCTTGACGTCGAGTTTCGGCTTATGCCGGGAGCCGACGGGAAGCAAGCGCTGCAGCCTTGTTTCAGCACGGAAAAATTGGCGGAACTGGGCGTGAGGGTGGCGATGTTTCCGGCGATGGTGCCCGGGGATAGCTGCGTCAACCTGGCACAGACCATTCCACAGGCCTCTGCGGTATTCCTGTTCAATCAGCTGAGGCTGAATTTGAGCATCCCGCAAGCGGCACTGCGCTTGAATGCGCGCGACTACGTTTCCCCGGATAAATGGGACTCCGGCATACCGGCGCTGTTGGTCAATTACAACTTCAGCGGCGCCAATAACCAGATGCGCGACAGCGAACGGCAAAACAACAATAACTATTACCTCAATCTGCGCTCGGGCATCAACTGGGGCGCCTGGCGCCTGCGTAACTATTCGATCTGGAACCATTACACCGGCGGTTCTGCTTCCTGGCGCTCAATCAACACCTACCTGCAGCGCGATATCGTTGCGTTGCAAAGCCGCCTGACCCTGGGGGACAGCACAACGCCCAGAGATGTGTTCGATAGCGTGCAGTTTCGTGGGGGGCAATTGGCCTCTGAGGACGACATCCTGCCGGACAGCATGAAAGGGTACTCGCCGGTGGTGCGCGGGATCGCGCGTACTAATGCGCAAATCGTAATCCGGCAAAACGGCTATGTGATTTATCAAAGCTATGTGCCGCCGGGGGCATTTGAAATTACCGATCTGTATCCCACGGGCGGCAGCGGCGACTTGAATGTGAACGTACGTGAGGCTGACGGCCAGGAGCAGCATTTTGTGGTGCCGTACGCCGTGGTGCCGGTATTGCAGCGCGAAGGGCGTTTTAAATACAGCCTGACCAGCGGGAAATACCGTTCATACGGCGGTGGCGTTGATGAACGCCCGTTCAGCCAGGCGACCGGGATCTACGGCCTTCCGTGGGGGGCCACGCTGTATGGCGGCGTGCAGGCGGCCAGTAAGTATCAGTCCCTGGCGCTGGGTTGGGGGCAGAACCTGGGCGCGGTGGGCGCGCTGTCTGCCGATGTCACCCAGGCCTGGACCAAGCAGGAAACCCGGCCGAAGGAGCAGGGGCAGTCATGGCGTTTGCGTTACGGCAAGAACTTCATTGAAACCGGCACTAACTTCAGCTTGGCCAGCTACCGCTATTCCACGCGCGGTTTTTATAACCTGCAAGAGGCGCTGGAGAGCTACGGCGGCAACAGCGCTATCTATAACGATCACAAAAAGAGTCGCGCCGAGCTGACGATGAGCCAAAGCTTGTGGGAGCGGGGGGGAACGCTGTCGCTCAGCCTGTTTAACGAAGACTACTGGAATGACAATCGTCGTTCGCAGTCGGTCAGCCTCAGCTACAACAACAGTTGGGAAGCTGTCAGTTACGGACTGAATTACACCTTCAACCAGAACGGCTACGACAGTAACGGCAATCGCAGCAGTATTCGTGACCATATCGTGGCCTTCAACGTCAGCGTGCCGCTCAGCAAATGGCTGCCAGGCAGCTACGCCACCTACAACATGAACGCCAGCCGCAACGGTGCCACCAGCAACAACCTTGGGTTGAGCGGCACCGCTTTGCCGGGCAACAACCTGAACTACAGCATCAGCCAGGGCTACACCGGCAGGGGCGTGGGGGCGAACGGCAATATTCAGGCGGACTACAAAGGCGCCCTCGCCGAGTGGAACCTGGGATATGGCTACGATCGCCATCGCCAACAGGTGAACTACGGCGTGCAGGGCGGTGTTCTGGTGCATCAAAACGGCGTCACGCTGTCGCAGCCGCTGGGCGATACGGTGGCATTAGTGCAGGCACCCGGCGCTTCAGGGGTGGATGTTTTGAACCAGACCGGGGTCAGCACCGACTGGCGCGGCTATGCGGTTGTGCCTTACCTGACGCCTTATCGGCGCAATATCGTCGGCCTGGACGGCGAGTCTTTCGCCGAGGATGTCGATATGACCTTGAGCAGCCAAACGGTGATCCCAACCCGTGGCGCCGTGGTGCGTGCCAGCTTCAATCCGGATGTTGGTGCCCGCGTGTTGCTGACGTTACTGACGCGCAGTGGCAATCCGGTGCCGTTCGGCGCCACCGTCAGCAATCTCAATAGCCCCTCTGATAATGCCGGCATTGTCGGCGACGGCGGGCAGGTTTATTTGGCCGGCATGGCGGAGAGTGGCCGGCTGCAGGTTAAGTGGGGCAATGACGCGGCTCAGCAGTGTCAGGCTAACTATCAATTGGCCAGTCAGCCTGAGAGCGGCGGAATACGTCTCGTTAACGGACAGTGTTTATAAGGTGCAGACAATGGCGACAGGAATATCGATTCAACGAAGGATTATTGCCGGCGGGCTATGGGCATGCGCAATGTTGGGCGCACCGCAGGTACAGGCGGCTTTCGGGCAGTGTGCTCCCATTTCGGGGACCCACGGGTTTTCATTCCTCTTTTCCCCGCGTTTAACCGACCCGTCTCAAAACGTAACGGGGCGAATTATTAGTAATGCAGCCGGTAACAACTGGAACTTGTCTGGTTCGTATTACGTAAAATGCGAGTGCCAGCAACGTACGGCATCCTATGTTACCGCCAAGGTGGCGCTGAGCGATCCAGTATTCAGCGAAAACCAACTGACTTATTACGCACTGAATGAGTATTTGGGCGTTGCCAGTGAGGTCTACGTGGCGGGTTATCGTAACGAGTACATCCCCACACCGTTTGAAAATGAAACAAATAAAAAAACCGATATGGATGGAGATGACGAATCCTGCGCCAGCACACCTTACAACAGCGGGGCTCGCGGGCGAATTCACTTGTATTTCCGCCGTCCTTTCGTTGGCGTGACCACCATCCCCAGCACTCGCCTGGTAGACACCTACGTCTCGGTGGCGAGTGGCGTGAAAAGCGATGTGCCGGTTTCTACGGTTTCCATGAGCGGCACCGTCACCGTGCCGCAGAGTTGTGTTATCGAACCGCAAACGGTCACGGTCGATTTTGGCGATATCTTGACGTCGGATTTCCAAACCAAGGGCGCGATGCCCCCCCGCTTTACACCACATGAGAAAACGCTGACGCTGGCCTGCCGCAATATATCCGATGGCGTCAAGGTCAGCCTGTCATTTCGCGGAGAGGCCGACGGCAACATGCCGGAGGCGCTGAAGACCAGCAACCGCGATATCGGCGTGATGATTAAGGATATGCAGGGCAATGTGATACGGCCGCAGAGCGGGCGCTTGCCTATCGATAACTTCTACTATCCCAACCAAAAGGGCAGTTCTCAGATCAGCGTGTATCCGATCAATACCACCGGGCAAGCCCCTTCAGTGGGGCAGTTTAATGCCACGGCGACCATTCAGGCCGAAATCCAATAAACGGATATTTCAACGGCAGCGGGCTGACGGGCCCCTGCGTTTAACGACAAGGAGCAGATTATGGTGAAAATGTGTAATCGTTTTGGCTGCAACCTGGCGCTGACCGGCGCGTTGCTTTTGACCGTACCGGCGGCGCACGCGGTATCGAAAATAGTGATTAGCGGCAACATTAAAGCCGCCCCCTGCGAAATCGACGGGGCGAACGGCACTGTGTCCGTCAATTTGGGAGACGATATTTCCGCTGCTACCCTGGCGACGTCCGGGGCTTTCAGCCCCTGGATAGAGTTTCCTCTGACGTTAAAAAACTGCCCAAGCACCACCACCTCTGTCGTCGCGACCTTCAGCGGGACGCCCGCCGAGGAAAGCGCCAGCTTGTACAAGAGCAACGGCGGCTCTCGTCGGGTGCAAATTGAGTTGCAGAATAGCCAAGGGGCCAACCTGGGCAATGGCAAGAGCATGACGCAACTGGTGGATCGCGCGACGAATAATGCCAGATTCGATTTGCGTGCGCGCGCATACAGCACCCATGGCGGATCGACGCCAGGTTCAATAGACGGCGCTCTGCAGGTCACTTTTGTCTATCAGTAGGCAATGGGACAAAAGGGCCGGCGTGGGCGGAAGGTTAACGACAGAGTTAAGGTGATGATATGAAAATCAATTATCCCAATGGAATGGCCTTGGCGGCGGGCAATGAAGCGGCGAGTGCCGTGGCTATCATGGAACCCTGCGCCATGACGGCTCTGGGGATGAGAAACCGGTTGATTGAATCCTGCGGTCTCCAACCTGGCAACATTCGGCAGGTGGCGAATCTGGTGGAACTGAGAGCCTTATTGACTGAGCATCCGCATCGTTTATTGGTGATGGAGCTGTGTGGTCAATCAGAGTCGGTATTGGAGGGATTCAAGCTGATCGCTGAGGTGCGGGAAAATTCGCCGGACACCGCGATTGTCATTTGTACGGCATTGGATGAACCGAGGCTGTTGCGGCAGCTCATCGCTTCCGGCATTCGCGGCCTGATGCTGAAGCAGGAACCGGCTATTGCATTGACCCACTGTGTTCAGCAAGTCCTGACAGGCAGTTGCAGCTTCAGCCACCGGGTACGCCAACGTCAATTGCATGAGGCTGGCGCCGATAAACCGCTGACGGCGAAGGAATTGGATGTGTTGACCCAACTGTTTTCCGGTAAGAGCGTGACCAGCGTGGCGCTGACCATGTGCCGTGATATCCGCACCGTCAGCACCCATAAACGCAATGCGATGTTGAAGCTGGGGTTTCACAGCGATGGGGAACTGTATCTTCAGGGGAAATGGATGGCTGCGCAAGGTTCATCCTTGGTTCGCTAGGCAAGCGCACGAGGTCTCGTGGGCAAGCAAGCATAGGAGCAGATTATGCATTTATGGCGTCAGCAACCGCTGAACATAGCATTAATGGACAGATGTCCATTGACGCTGGAAGGGTTGGCCAGTTTTTTAAAAACGCTGCCAACCCAGGTAAAAGTCGTCGTAAAGGAAACCAGCGTACGTGCGGTAGTGGATAGCGTGGTCTATCAGCAGGCTGACGTGCTGATTACCGAACTGGACGGTGAAGATGAGACGCCCGCTAAGGGCAGGGAAGCGTTGCTGGCCCTGTGCACGCAACTGCCCGAATTACGGGTGATTGCCTATACCCGTTGCCGTAATGCAGAAGAGTTAGGGCGATTGTTGCCTCAGCCCAATGTCAGCATCGTCGCCAGAGATGACGCTTTACCGCTGGTGGCGGAGTTTTTTAATCGGGTCTTGCTTGGGGAGCGAGTGTTGAGCCCACAGATAGGGACTTTTCTGGCACCCTCGGTTAGCGCAGATGAGGTGTTCACCCGAAAGCTGACTCGCTGCGAGACTGATGTGTTGGACTTTTTGTTCAACGGCATGAGCCTGCGGCAAATTGCCGAATTGCAACGCCGCAGCATCAAGACGATCAGCGCGCATAAATGCAGCGCCATGCGCAAACTGCAGGTGAAGAATGACAGCGAACTATTTTCATTGCACGGCAATATTACGCGGCAATTTGGCGGGAAGTGGTCAAAGGGGACTTAATCGTTAATGACAGGGTATAAGCAGGTAGCATAGGCGTTGAAAAAACAATCAAACAAGTGTTCCCCTGGGCGGGTGGATGAAAGCAGCTCGGCGTTGGAATAGTGCTGAATTAGACCGTTGTTGACGTGCCGGGCTGCATTTTTCCATCCGATATTTTTACCTTACTCGATGCGCATGTTAAAAGAAGATGAGCGCCTGCACCGTTATATCCATCGTAAGATTAAATGCTGATCGTGCGGAATCGCTCTACATTGGTTGCGGTGTAGATCACCGTATTCTGGATATTTTTGTGCCCTAAATAATCCTGAATCAAGCGCGTATCGACCCCGTTATCTGCAAGCGCGTAACCGCAGGAGTGTCGCAGCATGTGAGGATGAACTTGAACGCTAATACCGGCCATTTCACCGTACATTCTCATTAGGCGATACAGTTGCTGACGTGAAATTTGCCCGCCGTGGCGCGACAGAAATAACCATGGGGAATTGGCGTCAGGATAGTTCGCCCGCTGGGCCAGCCAGTTTAACAGCGCCTGTCGTTCTCGCGGCTGAATGGGGTGCTGAACGGAAAAACCGTTCTTTAGCCGAGATATATGGATCCGATGGGAGGTAAGATCAATATCTTGCAGGCGTAATGATCGCAGTTCGCTCACCCGCAAGCCGTGAATGAAGCACATTAATAGTAAACAACGATCTCGAATGCTATTTTTACCCTCATGCACGGCGGCAATCAGTTGTTCAATTTCAATCTGGCTAAGGAATTTCCTTTTTTTCATTTTCCTTTCCTGCGTATCTGGTACTGTCGATTTCCATCATGAAGTTTTATTAAAGCATTGGAACATAATAGGCGGCAAAGAAAATAAATAATTTTACTTGCTAAAGCATGGGTTTATTTTATATTTTTCTTTTTGTTATTTTTTTAGTGAATGTATTTTGATTTTATAGATCTATTTTCTTTAGCAGCTTATTTAATTGGCGAATATTTAGCGCCCAGAGCGAACGATGCTGCGAATTGGCCGCCGGCAGGCAGCAACCGCGATAACGCCTCACCCCGACCGGTGCTTGATAAGCTGCGATGAGAATTCGTCTTGATCTCATTCTCACGCCGCTTACAATGCCTGCCAGATCGCGACTTCAGAGGTTTGTTCATGGAACTGCTACGGGTGGTTTATCGCCAGTATCGTTGGCCATTTCTGGCGGTTATGGCATTGACCATGGCCAGCGCCGGTTTAGGCATCGGTATCATTGCTTTTATCAATCAATATCTGATGGACGTCAGCGGCAACCCATTGGCCGTGTTGCCGATGTTTCTCGCCCTGCTGGCATTGTTGATAGCGGTCACGTTGGGTTCACAGCTGGCGCTGACCACATTGGGCCATTACTTCGTCTATCGGCTGCGTGGGCAACTGGTGAAGCGCATTCTGGATACCGAGATCGAGCGCCTCGAACAGTTAGGCAGCGCCTCATTGCTGGCCAGTCTGTCCAGTGACATCCGCAATATCACCATCGCCTTCGTGCGCTTGCCCGAATTGGTGCAAGGGGTGATTTTGACCCTGGGGGCAGCGGCCTATCTGGGGTGGTTATCGCCGAAAATGCTGGCGGTCACGGCGGTTTGGGTGGCGGTGACCGTGGTGGGTAGCGGCTGCCTGGTGTCACGGGTTTATCGCCATATGGCCAGTTTGCGCGAGTCAGAAGAGCGTCTCTATCATCGTTATGAATCGGTGATTGACGGCCGTAAGGAACTGACGTTGAACCGCAAACGGGCGCAGGCGTTATACGAGCAGGCCTATCAGCCCGACGCGCAAGCCTATCGCTACCATATCATTCGCGCCGATACCTTCCATTTGAGTGCGCTCAATTGGTCAAACATCATGATGTTGGGGGCGATCGGGTTGGTGTTCTTTATGGCCAACAGTTTGGGATGGGCGGACTCGACGGTGGCCGCGACCTACTCGCTGACGCTGCTGTTCTTGCGCACGCCCTTACTGCAGGCCGTGGGGGCGTTTCCGACGCTGGTCGGCGCCGAAGTGGCCTTCAACAAGCTAAAAGCGCTGCGTTTGGCCGAGTATCAGCCGGGGTTTCCAGCCGCCGTTGGCCGTTCCTGGCAGACGCTGGAGCTGCGCGACGTGGTTTTTCACTATGCAGATGCGGAACAACAGCCCGGTTTTACCGTCGGGCCGCTCAATCTGACGCTGCGGCGCGGTGAGCTGGTGTTTCTTATCGGCGGCAACGGCAGCGGCAAGTCAACGCTGGCGATGCTGTTGACCGGATTGTATCGGCCGGTAAGCGGGCACATCGTTCTGGATGGCGTCGCACAGACCGCGGCGGATATGCCGGACTATCGCCGGCTGTTTTCAGCGATTTTCACCGATTTTCATCAGTTCGATCGTTTACAAGGACCGGAAGGCGGCGAACCTGATGCGGCGCTGGTCGCGCATTGGCTTGAACGGTTGAATATGAAAAGCAAATTGCAGTTCGACGGCGCCAGAGTGACCAACCCGCAACTGTCGCAGGGGCAGCGCAAACGTCTGGCCCTGTTGCTGGCGGTGGCGGAACAACGCGATATTTTGCTGTTGGATGAATGGGCCGCTGATCAGGATCCGCAGTTCCGGCGCATTTTCTATCGCGAACTGTTGCCGGCGCTGCGCGCGTTAGGCAAAACGGTGTTCGCCATCAGCCATGACGATCACTATTTCGAACACGCCGATCGGTTGCTGGAGATGCGCTCAGGCCATTTACGCGAGTTGACCGGCAGCGAGCGTGAACACGCCAGCCGGGATTCCGTCAGCAGGATCGGTTAACTTACGTCGGCCCGTGCCAGACCAAAACGGGCCGGCGCTTCTCCCGCGCATTATTTCAGTGCGTCGCTTCATTTTCTCTCCCTCCTCCAATGCTGTCTGCTGCCGATTTGGCTTACGACCAGTCAAATAATTGATGTTTGAATTATTTACCGGTGGTTTAATTTTGACCTTTAAAGGTGTGGCACACTGCGCATTCGTTCGCCTATCAAAACACGTTCTCGCCTGCCGATAACAGTGATATCCACGGTGCCGTTCTGGCTGATTCGGCAATGCAGACCTATGGGTAGCAGCATTTTTTTAAATTTCCATAGGAAAAAACGACTTTATTGATCGTTAAAATAGATCAATAATTTTATTTTGAGTGGTTTAATCTATTGGTTAGGGGCGCTGTGGTGAGCAAGGATGGATCAAATATCAAACGTAAAGCATGGCTATGCGTGTTTATCGTTAGTGGGCTGTTCTGGCTGCTAACCGCTGCCGTGATTTACTGGTTACTGAGTTAGCAGGTTAAGCAGGAAGACGATTCGTGAACAAGAAGCAGGCTAAAAACCGTGAGGGCGCTCAGCGTCGCGCGCAGTCAAAAATTCCGCCTTCATGGGGGCTGAGCGATGAGCAGCGCGCCTTTATTGAAGATTTATGGCAGGATACCGACCCCGTAGCGGCGCGGCCCATCGCTCAGCGACGTTAGCCGATCACGCGGCTGCGGCCGGCCAGCGCGCCGAACAGCATTTGCAAGACGGTCAGGCATAGCAGAGCGATCAACGGCCAGCGCCAGCCTTCCGTCAGATCGTGCAACAGGCCGAATAAGGTGGGCCCCAGCGCCGCCAACAGATAACCGACGGATTGCGCCATGCCCGACAGCAGCGTCGCCTGATGATGATGCTGACTGCGCAATCCAAAGAACGACAGCGCCAGCACCAGCGAACTCCCCGCTCCCAACCCGGCAAACGTCAGCCATACCAGTGAACTGGCGGGTTGCACCAATAATCCACCGACGCCGATAAAGATCAGCAGAGAACTGCCCAGCGCTATCGCCCGCTGATCGCGCGCCCGCGGCAAAATCACCACCATGACAAAGTTGGCGACGATCGCCACCACCTGATAAACGAACAGCTCGAAGCCCGCCTGCTGGGCTGAGGCGCCGTGGCTGACGGCAAAGGCGCTGAACCAGCCGATAATGGTGTAGAAGGCGATCGATTGCAGCCCCATGAACATCGCCACTTGCCAGCCCAGCGCGCTGCCCCAGGGAGAGCGATAACGTTGCGGCTCTGCCGATTGTGGCTCTTTGGCTGCGGGTATGGCTGTGCGCCGCAGCTGCGGCAACCAGATCAACAGCGCCAACAGCGCAGGTAATCCCCAGCACAGCAAGGAGAAGCGCCAGCCGAGATCGGCCAGGGAAGCCAGCGGTACCGCCAGACCGGAGGCGATGGCGGCGACCAGTGACATCACCGCTGCATAGGCCGCTATCATCGCGGCGGCGCGATGAGGAAAATCTCTTTTCACCAGCGTTGGCAGCACCACATTGGCGAAGGCGATGGCGGCGCCGATCAGAACGCTTCCCAGCCACAGCATGGCGTCTTGCGGCAGGGAACGCAGCGCGATGCCGCAAACCAGCAGTGCGAGGGCAAAGCCCAGGGTGCGTTCGATTCCGAAGCGTTTCGCCAGCGCCGGGGTGAGTGGCGAGAGGACGGCGAACAGGATCAGCGGCAGCGAGTTGATCAGGCCGGCGGCGGTGGCGGACAACGCCAGCTGTTGCTGAATCTGTTCCAGCAGCGGGCCGACGCTGGTGAGGGCGGCGCGCAGGTTAGCCGCGATCAGCATGATGCCAACGATCAGCAGAGCAGGGCGATGCAAACGGCGACGCGGGGTCGCGATGGATGATGAAGATGAAGCGGGTTGCGGCATGAGTTCCTCGCACCAGGGCATGCAGACAATCAGCGCTGCATGGCGTGATGCGTTGATTGACGTTAACGCTTACGTACCGACAAGGAGCCGATATCTGATCGCAAGTGTAGGGAAGATGGCTCGTGCTGACAAGGGGATGGCCCGGCGGGATGGAGAGGGCTGATCCCCACCGGCCGCAGGATAATTACCATTATGTGATCCTGGTCACTTAGCGAACTAAAAGTCATAGTGCAGGACGGGGTCTGCAGCGCTTTCACTTCTGCCGCCGCCGGTGCGGCTGCTCTCCGGCGCTCATGCTCGTCATGGCATTTCATTTTTCTCCCATTCCATTTTTTGGCTTTTCGATTCGTTTCGATTCGAAAGGTTTTTTGGCGGTTTTTTTGCTAAAACGGGGCTGTAAGCCCGATCACAATTTCATTGCTTTCGCTTTGCTGTAATGCCAGCGCAGTAGAGCGAAAGCCATCTTCTCCCCGGCGATACCGGAAACCTGAGGACCGCAGCTCATGCCAGTGAATACCGCAAAGCGACGTGAACACATCATCGATCTGTTATGCGAGCACGGCAGCGTGCGTGTGGAACAGCTCAGCAAACAGTTTGCAGTATCCACGGTGACGATCCGCAACGATCTGCGCTTTCTGGAACGAAAAGGGTGTGCGCTGCGCGCTTACGGCGGCGCAATGCTCAATCAGCAATTCGCTTTCGATCGGCCGCTGCGGGACAAAGGGCGGTTGAATCGCGATGTCAAAACGCTGATCGCCAACGCGGCGGCCGGCTATGTGCGCGACGGCGATGCGCTGATCCTCGATTCCGGTTCAACCACCGCGCAGATTGTGCCGTTCCTGAAGGGGCGGCGCGATCTGGTGGTGATGACCAACGCGCTGAACATTGCCTATGAGCTTTCGGGAAACGATGGGGTGGAAGTCATGGTGCTGGGGGGCAGCGTGCGCCGCAACTCTTACTCGCTCTACGGCCCGGCTGCCGAGCAGCAATTGCGTCAGTACCGCTTCGACAAGCTGTTTTTGGGCGTCGACGGGTTCGATCTGAGCGCCGGCATCACCACGCCTCACCCCGGTGAAGCGCACCTCAATCGCGTGATGTGCGAGGTGGCGCGCGAGATTATCGCGGTGGCGGATGCCAGCAAATTCGGTCGCAAGAGCTTTTGCATGATTCGCGAAGCCGGACAAATCCATCGGCTGATCACTGACAGCCGTCTTCCGGACGATTACGAGCGGGCGTTAACCGAGCTGGGCGTGGAGGTCATCATCGCCGATCGGTAGCACGGCGCCTGCATGGGGGCTTCATGCAGCAGTTGTTACAGCTTGTCGAGCAGCACAAGGCCGGTATGCCGGTCGGGATTTTTTCCGTCTGTTCCGCCCATCCCTGGGTTCTGGAGGCCGCGCTGCGGCAGGCTAAAAGCCGCGGCACGCCGGTGTTGGTGGAAGCGACCTCCAACCAGGTCAATCAGTTCGGCGGCTATACCGGCCAAACGGCGGCCCAGTTCCGCGATGCGCTTTGGCGTCTGGCGGATGAGGTTGGCCTGGCGCGCGAGCGCGTGTGGCTGGGCGGCGATCATCTGGGGCCGAACGCCTGGCAGGATCGCCCGGCTCAGGAAGCGATGGCGCTGGCGGAAACGTTGATCGACGATTACGTTCGCGCCGGATTTCGCAAAATTCATCTCGATTGTTCCATGTCGTGCGCCGGCGATCCCTCGCCCCTGGGAGATGCGGCGGTCGCCGAGCGTGCGGCACGCCTGTGCGCGGTGGCGGAACGCGCCTGGGCGCAGAGCGGCGGCGAAGCGCCGGTCTATGTGATCGGCACCGAGGTGCCGGTGCCGGGCGGGGCGCAGGAGGCGTTGGCGGGCCTGCAGGTCACCACGCCGCAGGCGGTGGCGCAAACGCTGGAAATGCACCGTATCGCCTGGCAAAAAGCCGAGCTGAACGATGCCTGGCAGCGAACCATTGCGCTGGTGGTGCAGCCGGGCGTCGAGTTCGATCACCACAGCGTCGAACGTTATCAGCCGCAGCGCGCCGACGCATTGAGCCATTTCATCGAACGGCAGCCGGGCATGATCTATGAAGCGCACTCTACGGATTACCAACCGCCGCAGGCCTATCGCCAGTTGGTGCGCGATCACTTCGCCATCCTGAAAGTGGGGCCGGCGCTGACCTTTGCGCTGCGAGAAGCGCTGTTCGCCCTCGATCGCATCGAGCGTGAATGGCTGGGGGAACGCCAGTCGTCGCAGCTGCGCGCCACGCTGGAACAGGTGATGCGCGAGCAGCCGCAGCAGTGGAGCCGCTATTACCACGGCACGCCGCACCAACAGTATCTCGATCGCCACTACAGCCTGAGCGATCGGGTGCGTTACTACTGGCCGCAGCCGCAGGTGCAGCAGGCGGTCGACGGCTTGCTGGACAACCTGCGCCGCAACCCGGCGCCGTTGGCGCTGCTCAGCCAGTACCTGCCGGATCAGGCGCGGGCGCTGAATGCCGGCGAGTTGAGCACCGATCCGCAGGAGTGGGTGCTGCATAAAGTGACGCAGGTACTCGACGATTACCACGCCGCCTGTTACCCGGAGGGCCGCTAGCATGCCGAACATTTTAATGACCCGCATCGACAATCGCCTGGTGCACGGCCAGGTGGGCGTGACCTGGACCAATACCCTCGGCGCCAACCTGGTGGTGGTGGCCAACGACGAGGCCGCCGCCGATCCGGTGCAGCAGAACCTGATGGACATGGTGGTGGCGGAAGGGGTGCAGACCCGTTATTTCACGCTGCAGAAAACCATTGACGTGATCCACAAGGCGGCGGATCGGCAGAAGATCTTTCTGGTGTGCAAAACGCCGCAGGACGTGTTGACGCTGGTGCGCGGCGGGGTGCCGATCCGTTTCGTCAACGTCGGCAATATGCACTTCGCCGAGGGGAAGCGGCAGGTGCACAAAACGGTGTCGCTGGACGACGGCGACGTGGCCGCGTTCCGCGCGCTGGCGGAACTGGGCGTGGAGTGCGAAGTGCGACGGGTGCCGGATGAAGCGGGTGAGGCGATCGGCAAACTGCTCTTTTGAGCCAGGGGGAAAGCATGTTGACGGATGCGTTATTGATTGCGCTGTTGGCCGGGCTGGCGGGGGTTGACCTGTTCGACGGTCTGACCCACTTCCACCGGCCGGTAGTGATGGGGCCGCTGGTGGGGCTGATTTTGGGCGATGTCTATACCGGGTTGCTGGTGGGTGGCACGCTGGAGCTTGTGTGGATGGGGATGGTGCCGTTGGCGGGAGCCCAACCGCCTAACGTGGTGATCGGCGGGGTGATCGGCACCGCATTCGCCATTCTGACCAAAGCCGATCCTAAAGTGGCGATCGGCGTGGCGGTGCCGTTCTCGATCGCGGTGCAGGGCTGCATCACGCTGCTGTTTACGTTGTTCTCGCCGATGATGCACCGCTGCGATCGCATGGTGAAAGCGCTGAACTGGCGCGGCATTGAACGGGTGAACTATCTCGGCATCGGCATTCTGTTCATCTTCTATTTCGTGGTGGCGTTCCTGCCGATTTACTTCGGCGCCGATGCGGCCAGCGCCATGGTGCAGAAAGCGCCGGGCTGGCTGCTGGACGGGCTGGCGGTGGCGGGCGGCATGATGCCGGCGATCGGTTTCTCGCTGCTGATGAAGGTGATGATGAAAAAAACCTACGTGGCCTATTTTATCCTCGGTTTCATCTCGGTCACGTTTCTCAAACTGCCGATCCTGGCGGTGGCGCTGGGCGCCCTGGCGATCGCTTTGATTGATTTCTTCAACACGCAACGCGGCGCGGCAGAGGCGACGGCCCGGCCCGCTCCGCAGGAGGACGCCGAAGATGGCATTTAACGATTCCGACGATCTGCTGGCGCAAAAGGCCGAGCAGCGTATGGCGCAGGCGCTGGCCACCAGCCAGGTGGAGCAGGACGACTATCTGGACAGCCGGCCCGCCGAAGCGCTGACGCGCGGCGACATCAACCGCATGGCCTGGCGTTCGCTGTTGCTACAGGCGTCGTTCAACTACGAGCGCATGCAGGCGGGCGGCTGGCTGTATCAGCTGATCCCCGCGCTGCGCAAGATCCACCGCAACCCGCAGGATCTGGCCAACTCGATGAAGATGCACATGGAATTTATCAACGTGCACCCGTTCGACGTCACCTTCCTGTCCGGCCTGGTGCTGGCGATGGAGCAGAACAAGGAAAAGATCTCCACCATTCGCGCGGTGAAAGTGGCGCTGATGGGGCCGCTCGGCGGTATCGGCGACGCGCTGTTTTGGCTGACGCTGTTGCCGATCTGCGCCGGCATAGGCGCTTCGCTGGCATTGGAGGGCAGCCTGTTCGGGCCGATCGTCTTCCTGCTGCTGTTCAACCTGTTCCACTTCGGCCTGCGTTTTGGGCTGGCGCACTACGGCTATCAGGCCGGCACCAGCGCGCTGGCGCTGCTGAAGACCCATACCCGGCGCATTTCTCACGCCGCTTCCATTGTCGGCATGACGGTGATCGGCGCGCTGGTGGCCTCGTACGTGCACCTGTCCACGCCGCTGGTGATGCATGCCGGCAAGGCCAGCGTGGCACTGCAGACCGACGTGCTGGACAAGTTGATGCCCAACTTGCTGCCGCTGTGCTTTACGCTGCTCATTTTCTTCCTGATGAAGCGCGGATTCTCGCCGGTGAAGCTGATTGGCGTCACGGTAGCGATCGGCGTGGCGGGCAAATTTATCGGCATTTTATGAGGAGCGGGATATGCCAGGCATTGTGATTACCGGCCACGGCGGCTTTGCCTCCGGGCTGCTGCAGGCGGTGGAACAGGTGGTGGGGCCGCAGCGACATTGCGCGGCGGTCGATTTCCCCGAACAGATGAGCACCGCGCAGCTCAGGGATGCCTTACGCTCGGCGCTGGTCGCGGTGGCGCAGCCGGACGGCGTGGTGTTCCTGACCGACATGCTCGGCGGTTCGCCTTTTCGCAGCGCCTGTGAACTGGCGGATGCGCGGGGTGATTGCGAAGTGCTGACCGGCGTCAACATGCAGCTGGCGGCGGAAATGATGCTGGAACGTGACGGACTGAGCCTGGATGAATTTCGCGAGGTGGCGCTGGCGTGCGGTAAACGCGGCCTGACCAGCCTGTGGCATGAACGCCGCCGAGTGAAGTGCGAAGACGCGCAGGCCGACGGCATCTGAACGAAAACCGGGCGCGGGCGCGCCCGGCTCCGTGAGTTAGGCCGGCAACGGGCTCAGCGCCAGACGCGCCGGTTGGTCTTCGCCGCGGCTGAAGCGCCAGCAGGTCTGGTGGTATTTCGCCACGCTGTTGCGGTGCGCCACGCTGACCAGCGTCACGTCCGGCAGTTCATCCACCAGCAGGCAGTACATCAGTTGCTCGGTTTCGTCGTCCAGCGCGCTGGTGGCCTCGTCGAGGAACAGGATGCTCGGGCGAATCAACAGGGCGCGGGCGAAGGCTAGCCGCTGTTGCTCGCCCGGCGACAGGCGATGGCTCCAGTTGGCGGAGGTGTCCAGCCAGCGCTGCAGGTGCTTCAGGCGGCAGTTTTCCAGCACCCGCATCAGCTGCGCGTCGCTGTATTCCGACGCCAGGCTCGGGTAGCTCAGCGCTTCGCGCAGCGTGCCGATCGGAATGTAGCTGCGCTGCGGCAGGAACAGCATGTTGGCGTTGCCCTCTACCCCGATGGCGCCCGCGCCGTAAGGCCAGATACCGGCGATGGCGCGCAGCAGCGTCGACTTGCCGCAGCCGGAAGGCCCGACGATCAGCAGGCGATCGCCGCGTTGCAGCGTCATCTCGGCGCCGGTCAGCAGCGGCTGGCCGTCGGGCAAGTGCAGGCTGAGGTTGTCCAGCGTTAACGGATGGGCGGTCTCCTCCCGCAATTGAATGCCGCGCGGCTGATGGTGAACCTGATCGACGGCGGCGTTGAAGCCGGCCAGACGGTTAACGCAGGCTTTCCAGGTCGCCAAATCGTTAAATGCGTCGATAAACCACGACAGCGCGCCCTGCACCTGGCCGAAGGCCGAGGCGATCTGCATCAGGCCGCCCATCTGGATGGCACCGGAGAAGTAGCGCGGCGCCGCCACCAGCAGGGGAAACACGATGGCGAACTGGCCGTAGAAGTTAGTGGCGATGTTGAGCCGCCGGGTGATGCGCATGATCGCCCACCAGTTGCTGCGAATGGTGTCGAAACGGTCGCCCAACTGCTGCGCCTCGCGCGGTTCGCCGTGGTATAGCGCAATGGCGTCGTTGTTTTCGCGGATGCGGATCAGGCCGAAACGGAAGTTCGCCTCATACCGTTCCTGGTTGAAGCCCAGCATGACCAGCGGTTTGCCGACCCACCAGATCAGCAGCGATCCCAACACCGCATACAGCAGCGCGAACCACACCATATAGCCGGGCAAGGTGATGGCGTGTTGCCCGAGCGCGAAGGTCATCGGCCCGCTGACGTGCCATAAAATGTCGATAAAGGAAAACAGCGTCACCAGGCTGGAGAGCAGCCCGAGCGACAGCGACAGGGTATATTGGGTCAGCACGTTGAGATCTTCAGCGATACGCTGATCGGGGTTATCGACGATCTGCTGCTGCTCGGTGTGGTAATACGCCTGGTGCGCCAGCCATTTTCCCATGAACCTTTCCGTCATCCAGCGCCGCCAGCGCATCTGCAGCCCCTGAGTCAGGTAGATCTTGTAGACCGCCAGCACGATGAAGATCAGCGCCAGATAGGTAAAGCGCCACAGCTGCGCCTTGAATACCGGGTAGTTTTTGTTCTGCAGCGCGTCGTAGAACACCTGGTTCCACTGGTTGATCTGCACGCTGATATAGACCAGGCCGAGCGACAGGACGACGATGGCGATCAGCATCATCCAGGCGCGCCATCGTTCCTCCGACACCCAAAAGGGTTTGATCAACTGCCAAATGGCGTGTCTCTGCAAGGGGGTTGCGTTCATAACGGCTCGATAATTGCGGTATTTTGTTCAGCATGGGCTGCGGGCCGGTAACAAACAAACCGCGACTGTAAGCAGTTTTGACTCCGCTAACCGTTTGAAATAAGGCTGCTGAATCGCCGGCGGCGCGCAGGTGAGCGCAATTGCGGCATACACTCCGGCGCCGGGCGGTTATACTGGCGCCGAATTTTTGCAGAAAGGATAAACGATGAAGGCTTGGTTTCCCCTGTTGCTGACCTGCGGCGTCTTCGCCAGCGCCCGGGCCTGGGCGCACATTGACGAGCCGGACATCGCCGCCGACTGCCAAAAGGTGGCGAGCTACGCCGAACTGGGAAAAAAGGCCTATCAGCGCCAGGATTACGCCAAAGCCGCCGACATCTTTCGCGATCAGGCGGCCTGGAGCGAGTTTTGCGGTCTGAGCGAGCAGGCTGTCGCCACGGCTTACAACAACGTGGCGCTGTCGCTGATGCACGCCGGTGAATTGCTCAAGGCGCAGGCCTATCTGGCGCTGGCGCCGCACGATGACAAATCGCAGCACAACATGAGTCTGTTGCGCCAACGCCTGGCGCAGCGGCCGCAGCCGCAGGGGCCGGGCGGCGTGTACTGGCAATACGCCGGGCGCGGCGTGTGGAGCGAAGTGGTGGTGAAGCCGCAGGGCGAGCGCTGGCTGATCGATTTTTCCGGCTACGCCATGCCGCAGATGGGGCTGTATTACGGCCCGAACATGGGCGACTTCACCGCCGAGCTGCCCATTGAGCACGGCAAGGCCGTCTACCATCAACATGACTCGGAAAGCGCGCAGGTCTGCGACGTGACGATGGCGTTTGGCGAGCAAGCGCTGGAGATGCATACGCGGGGGGATTGCGGGTTCGGCCACAATGTGCGGGCGGAAGGGCGGTTCGTGCGGGTCGAATGACCCGCCCCGGTGGCCGGGGCGAGAAGGGTTACGCCAGCGCGGCGGCGCCCAACAGATTCTTCCAGGCTTCCACATTGCCCAGATAATTGCCGGCCGGCAGCAGATGCAGCTGGCCCTCGCTATCCTGCAGCGCAAAGGTCGGGAAGCCTTGGCCCTGCACTTTGGCCAGCAGCGCCCGGCTTTCCGCGATGTGTTGCGCGGTCGGCGCACCGCTGTTGAAGCGCATTTCGGCGATAAACGCCGCCGAAGGCAACCCCAGCTCTTTCGCCAACGCTTCCAGCACCGGCGTGTCGGCGATGCGTCGCCCTTCCTGATAGTGCGCCTGCTGAATGCGGTGCAGCATGTCCAGCCCGCGTCCCGCCAGTTTTTCCGCCGCCAGGATAGCGGTGATCGGCGGCTCGGAATCCATCACCGCCGTGGTGTCGCGCAGCAGGCCGTTGAAATAGGCTTCGCCGAAAGGCTGGCCCGTCATCTCGGCGATGCGCTTGTCGTGCGGAATAACGTAGTTGCGCCATTCGTCGGTAATCTGACGGCGGTTGTTGCCGGTCATCATGCCGCCGGCGTGCGGCACGACCTTCAGCCCGGGGAGGCTCTGAGCCGCTTTCACCAGCGGCGCGGCGCCGTAGCACCAACCGCACAGCGGATCGAAAATGTAATGCAGAGTGGTTTCGGTCATTTTTACTCCTCGCTTGGCGCGCGGCAAGCCGCCGCGGCGCCAGGGCTGGTTCAATCACGCTCGGGCGCTTATTGCGGCCACTTCATCTCGCCTTTCAGCACTTTCGCGCTCAGTTCCAGGCTCGATTCGTCTTTCAGCGTCGGGTAGTGCTTTTTCATCGCTTCAATCAGCGCGGCGGAATCCTTGGCTTTCGGCAGTTCGGTTTCCAGCGTGGTCAGGTATTTTTGGGTAAAGTGCACCGATGCCAGTGTCTGTGCGGCACCCGGCAGGAAGTGGCCCGGCACGACGACCTGTGGCTTCAGCGCTTCGATGTTTTTCAGCGTCTGCTGCCAGTGCTGGCGCGATTCTACGCTCTGGTTATCGGCGATCCACGGATGGATATTGTCACCGGCGACCGCCACGCCGCCCACGACCGCTTTCAGCGCCGGGATCCACACGAAGGTGCGATCGGGGGTCGGGCCGTTCAGGCCTTTCACTTCCACTTTTTGACCGTCGATGGTGAAGCTGTCGCCCTGCAGCGGCTGCGGCACGATCACGGTTTTCGGCGCGTTGTCTTTCAGGATTGGGCCCCAGTAGGCGATTTTGCCGTCTTTGGTGGCGTTAATGTCCTTGATGGTGCCAGGCGAAGCGATGATTTTCGCCTCCGGGAAAGCGGCCTTAATCACGTCCAGACCGAAATAGAAATCCGGATCTGAGTGGCTGATGTAGACGGTGGTCAGTTTCTTGCCGGTCGCCTTGATCTTTTTCACCAGCTCTTCGGCATCGTTGCGCTGGAACTGTGCGTCGATCAGCGCCACTTCGTGTTTGCCGCTGACGATTTCGGAAGACACCGGGAACACGCTTTTCTCGCCCGGGTTATACACTTCCATGGTCAGGGTATCGGCAGCGGTGGCGTAGGTGCTCAGGGTGGCGACGCCGGTGAAGGCCAGAGTTAACAGTGATTTCTTAAACATGGGCAGAGGTCCTTAGGTATCGGTTAATGTTGTAATGATGTTAGGTTGCATAAAGCGATAGAAAAACCGGATAATAAGCAATTATTCGTTGCATAAATCGGACTAATCATGGATCGCATTACCGCCGCTGAGGTTTTTGTCACCATCGTCGATCGCGGCAGCATGATCGCCGCTGCGGAAACGCTGGAGATGTCGCGCGCGATGGTCACTCGCTACCTGGCCCAGATGGAGCAATGGGCCGGGGCGCGTTTACTGCACCGCACTACCCGTAAGCTTAGTCTGACCGACGCCGGTGAGCGTACTTTGGAGCGCTGCCGACAAATGTTGGCGCTGGCGGGGGAAATCGATCTGGTGGAGGAAGGGCAAAGCGACGAACTGCGCGGCCTGCTGCGCATCACCTGTTCGCAATCGCTCGGACAAACGGCGCTGGTGGGGGCCGTCGCCCAGTATCTGAAGCGTCATCCGCAGGTGGCGGTCGATCTGCAGATGAACAACCGGGCGGTGAACCTGGTGGAAGAGCGCATCGATCTGGCGCTGCGCATCACCAATGAGCTGGATCCCAACCTGATCGCCCGGCCGCTGTCCACCTGCGCGTCGGTGGTGTGCGCCGCGCCCGCTTATCTGGCGGCGCACGGCACGCCGCGCCAGCCGCAGGATCTGGCGTTGCACAACTGCCTGACTTATTCCTATTTCGGCAAAAGCCTGTGGCATTTCGACGCTCAGGGGGTGAAATCGGCGGTGGCGGTCAGCGGCAACCTGAGCGCCAACGAATCGGTGGTGCTGATGGCCGGTACGGTGCAGGGGGCGGGCATTTCCCTGCAGCCCTACTATTCGGCGGCGCCGCTGTTGGCCAGCGGCGAACTGGTAGAGCTGCTGCCGGGTTACCGGCCGCAATCGATGGGCATCTACGGCATCTACACCTCACGCCGACAAATGCCCGCCACCTTGCGCACCATGCTGGACTTTCTGGTGGAATGGTTCGCCAGCGATCCGCAGTGGCAGGCGACGCTGCGCTAAGGCCGCGGCAACATTCCCACGCCGTTTTCACCGTTTGACGGCGGCGGCCAGGCGGGCGGAGAACAGCGCCGCCTGTTGATGCAGATGGTCGATAAAGGCCGTCACCAGCGCCGATGAAGGGCGGTGCAGCGGCCGTATCAGGCTGACGGTGAACGGCACGTCGATGCTGAATGGCCGCACGTGCACGCCGCTGCCGGCATAGTCGAGCGCCGTCAGCGGGTTGACGATCGAGACCCCCACGCCGGCTCTCACCATGGCGCACACTGACGCCGCGCTGTGCGTTTCCATCACCATGCGGCGCTCGACGCCCTGCTCGGCGAACAGCGCATCGAGCAAGTGGCGATAGCTGTCGGTGCTCGACAGGCTGATAAAGTTTTGCCCGGCGAAATCCTGCGGCGTCAGTTGGCCTTTCGCCAGCAAAGGATGGCCCGCCGGCAGTACGCAGACCTCATTCAACGTCATCAGCGTTACCCGCTCGGTGCCCGCCGGCGTCAGGGTGGTTTCCGTCAGCCCCAGATCGTGGCGCTGGGCCGACAGCCACTCTTCCAGCAGCGGCGATTCTTGCGGGATCACGCTGAAGCTGACTTCCGGGTAACGTTCGATAAAGGGCCGGCACACCGCCGGCAGCAGCGATTGGGAAAATACCGGCAGGCACACGATCGACAGCTGCGCCTGCTGAAACTGGCGAATGCCGGCGGCGGCGTTGACGATGCGATCGAGGCCATAATAGGAGCGTTGCACCTCTTCGAACAGCCGTAGGCCCTGCACCGTGGGGGACAAGCGCCCGCGAACCCGATCGAACAGCTGCAGCCGAATCAGCTTCTCAAAGCGCGCCAGCTCACGGCTGACGGTGGGTTGCGAGGTTTGCAGCAGGGCTGCCGCCTCGGTCAGGTTGCCGGTGGTCATCACCGCCCGAAAGATTTCTATCTGCCGCAAAGAGATGCTGTGCATGACGAGGCTGCTCGACTGTAAAGAAAGCTATATCATAAATGAATAGACTACGGCTAAATAGATATTTTCCACCCGATTCAGCGTGCGGCACTATGGCCTTATCTGCCGTTACTTTCGAATTGGGAATATCGCCATGCCACGCCCGTTGCACGACACCTCCACCGCGTTGAACGCCGCTAACCTGCTGGCCTTGCCGCAGCGCTTCGGTTGCCCGGTCTGGGCTTATGATGCCGACATCATCAGCCAGCGCATCGCTCAGCTGCGCCACTTCGACACTATCCGTTTCGCGCAGAAAGCCTGTTCGAACATTCATATTTTGCGCCTGATGCGCGAGCAGGGCGTGAAGGTGGATTCGGTGTCGCTCGGCGAAATCGAGCGGGCGCTGCAGGCCGGTTTTCAGCCGGGCGGCGAGCCGAGCGATATCGTGTTTACCGCGGACGTATTGGATCACGCGACGCTGGCGCGCGTCAGCGCATTGAAGATCCCGGTCAACGCCGGTTCCATCGATATGCTGGATCAGCTCGGCCAGGCTTCCGCGGGGCATCCGGTGTGGCTGCGCATTAATCCGGGGTTTGGCCATGGCCACAGCCAGAAAACCAACACCGGCGGCGAGAACAGCAAGCACGGCATCTGGTATGCCGACCTGCCGCAGGCGGTGGAGAAGATCCGCCGCTACGGCCTGAAGCTGATCGGCGTGCATATGCATATCGGCTCCGGCGTCGATTACCAGCATCTGGAGCGCGTCTGCGATGCGATGGTGCAGCAGGTGATCGATCTCGGTCATGACATCAGCGCCATTTCCGCCGGCGGCGGCCTGTCTATCCCGTATCAGTACGGCGAAGAGGCGATCGATACCGAACACTATTTCGGTTTGTGGAACCGGGCGCGTGAGCGCATCGCCGCGCATCTGGGGCACCCGGTGCAGTTGGAGATTGAACCCGGACGTTTCCTGATGGCGGAGGCGGGCGTATTGGTGGCCGAGGTGCGGGCGGTAAAAGACATGGGGAGCCGCCACTTTGTGCTGGTGGATGCCGGTTTTAACGATCTGATGCGCCCGGCGATGTACGGCAGCTATCACCATATTTCGCTGTTGCCGGCCGATGGGCGCGACACCTCGGAACAACCGCTGCGCGACACGGTGATCGCCGGGCCGCTGTGCGAATCCGGTGACGTCTTCACCCAGCAGGCGGGCGGCGGCGTGGAAACCCGCGAGCTGCCGCCGGTGCAGATCGGCGATTATCTGGTGTTTCACGATACCGGCGCCTACGGCGCATCGATGTCCTCCAACTACAACAGCCGTCCGCTGTTGCCTGAAGTGCTGTTCGAAAACGGCGAGCCGCGTTTGATCCGCCGCCGCCAAACCATCGAAGAACTGATCGCGCTGGAACTTATCTGATAGGCGGGCGGGCGCCTTGCGCCCGCTTCACAGCGTCATGCGGCGGTGCTGGCCATTGGGCAATTGCACATCCAGCGATAGCGTGCCGCCCATCGCCTCGATATAGCGTTTGAGCGACGACAGCTTTATTTCGCTGCCGCGCTTTTCCAAATTGGCGACGGAGGGTTGGCTGATACCGAGCCGCTTCGCCAATTCAACCTGAGAAACCGCCAGCTCTTCCCTCAGCATTGCCAGCCGCAGTTCGAAAATTTCCTTGTCCGCTTTTTGCCTAGCTGCGGCAACGACGGCGGGATCGAGCTTGTCGATCAGTTGGGATAACGGTTTGGCCATCTGCACTACCTCCGGGTTGCCAGATAATGTGAAAATTCCATGGCAGCGATGGGCAACATGCGCTGGTAAAAGCGTTTGTCGCCGGTTTTATCGCCACCGCACAGTAATACTGCTTGCCGCTGTGGGTCAAAGGCGAAAAACACCCTGAAAGGGCGCCCGCGATGTTGAACGCGCAACTCCTTCAACTGCCGGGCCGCGTCGGAAAAATGCAGCGTATCGGCGTGCGGCCGCGCCAACTGCGGGCCAACGTCTGTAATTTGAAGATCGCCGCCAGGATGCTTGTTTGCTGGGCGTTGTTCAGCGCCAAAAACCAGTCGTCGAATCGTTCGACGGTCACCACTTGCCACATGATGCGCTCCGAATATAGCGTTTATGCTATATAGCGTAAAGGTTATTGTGCCAACAATATGCACGAACGCAGAGAGCGGAAAAAATCCAAAAGCGAGAAATGCGGCGGGCTGCGCAATCTGAGCGCATGGGTGACGGCTCACCCATGCGGCGGCATGATTACGGCTGTTCGTGCGCGTTGTTGAGGGTGGCGACCGAGTGGCGGCGCACCAGCGTCGGGCTGAACATGTTGGTGATTTCCGGCAGCGGTTGCCGGTTGGCCAGCGCCAGCGCCAGCTCCGCCGCCTGGGTGGCCATCGCCACGATAGGGTAGCGAATGGTGGTCAGGCGTGGGCGCAGGTAGCGCGAAATCAACACGTCGTCGAAACCGATCAGCGAAATTTCTCCCGGTACGTCGACGCTGTTATCGCTCAGCACCGACAGCGCGCCAGCGGCCATCGGATCGTTGTAGCAGGTAATGGCGGAGAACGAACGGCCGCGGCCGAGCAATTCGGTCATCGCCTGTTCGCCGCCGATCTCGTCCGGTTCGCCGTAGGCGATCAGCTTTTCATCCACCGCAATGCCGTGTTCCTGCAGCGCGTCGAGATAGCCTTGCAGACGATCGGTGGCGTCGGAAATCTGGTGGGTGGAGCAGATGATGGCGATGCGCTGGTGCCCTTGCTGGATCAGATGACGGGTCGCCAGCCAGGCGCCGTAGCGATCGTCGAGCGCCACGCAGCGCGTTTCAAACCCCGGCAGCGTGCGATTGATGAGCACCATGCCCGGGATCTGTTGCATCCAGCCGCAAAGTTCCTGATCGCTCAGCCTTTTGGCGTGCACCACCAGCGCTTCGCAGCGGTGCCGCACCAGCTGTTCAATCGCCTGACGCTCTTTTTCGGCGTCGTGGTAACCGTTGCCAATCAGCAGAAAATTGTGGGTGGCGTAGGCCACCTGCTCGACCGCCTTGACCATCGCGCCGAAGAAGGGATCGGAAACGTCGGAGACGATCAGCCCCAGCGTCTCGGTGGATTGCTGCGCCAGCGCTCGTGCGTTGGCGTTAGGGTGATACTGCAGCTGTTCCATGGCGGCCTGCACCGCGGTGCGCGACCCTTCGCTGGCCTTGGGGGAATTGTTTATCACGCGGGATACCGTGGCCACGGAAACACCCGCCAGCCTGGCAACATCCTTTATCGTAGCCATATCAGTCAACACATCCTGGGTAATCGCTTACATCCCCCAGTTTTGCGGAAAAAAACCGGGGCTGCAAGCGGTCTCGTGCGCAACTTGTGGTGGCGGTTGCAGAATCTCTTCGAGTCTGTACGCATAACCGACTGCTACCGAACGATAGCGCAATTTGTACGTTGGCACTGGCGGCGGGCTGAGGTAACGTCTGTGCATTCCGATTTGCGCCGAGAACGCCATGTCCATTAAACGCTATCCGCAGCTCGCCCATTGGGGCGCTTATACCGCCGTGGTTGAAGACGGCCGGCTTATCCGTTGTGAACCCTTCGTCGACGATCCCGACCCTTCGCCGCTGCTCGATTCCATCGTCCCGATGGTCTACTCCGACAAACGCATCCGCAAGCCGGCGGTGCGCCGCTCGTGGCTGCAAAAGCGCGAGGGCAGCGACCGTACGCTGCGCGGCAGGGAAGATTTCGTCGAGGTGGATTGGGAGTTAGCGCTCGATTTGGTGGCGCAGGAGAATCGCCGGGTGCGCGATCGTTACGGCGCCTCCGGGTTGTTTACCGGCTCTTATGGCTGGTCGTCGGCCGGGCGGCTGCACCATGCCCGCTCGCTGGTGCGGCGGTTCTACTTCAGCGGCGGCGGCGGCGTCGATCAGCAGGGCAACTACAGCTGGGGCGCGGCGCAGTTTTTTCTGCCGTATGTGATCGGCACTTTCTCGCCCTTGACCGGGCGCGTCACCAGTTGGCCGAGCGTGGTGGAGCATTGCGAGCTGTTTGTGGCGTTTGGCGGGTTGGCGCTGAAAAACGCTCAGGTCTCTTCCGGCGGCGCGGCGGAACATGCGCTCAAGCCCTGGCTGCAAAAGCTGGCGCGCAAGGGCACGCCGGTTGTCAACATCAGCCCGATGCGCGATGATTGTCCCGAGTTCGTCAACGCGGAATGGATCCCGATCCGGCCGAATACCGACGTGGCGCTGATGCTGGCGCTGGCTTACGAAATCCAGCGGCTGGACGCGCAGGATGAAGCCTTCCTGCACAGCCACTGCGTGGGCTATCAACAACTGGCGGATTACCTGAACGGCGCCGGTGACGGCGTGGCGAAAACCCCCGTTTGGGCCAGCGCAATTACCGGCATTCCGGCGGCGCGCATCGCGCTGCTGGCGCGGCAACTGATCGGCGTGCGCAGTTTCATCACCTGTTCCTACTCCGTGCAACGCGCGCATCGGGGGGAGCAACCGTATTGGATGATGATCGCGCTGTCGGCGATGCTGGGCCAGGTGGGGCTGCCGGGCGGCGGTTTCTCGTTCGGCCACGGCTCGATGAACGGCGTCGGCAATCCACGCGTGGACACGCCTGCGCCGACCATGCCGGTAGGCGAAAATCCGGCCGGGCTGGCGATCCCGGTGGCGCGCATCTGCGACATGCTGTTGCACCCCGGTGAGGCCTATCAATTTTGCGGCGAGACGCGGCATTATCCGGATATCCATTTGGTGCACTGGGCCGGCGGCAACCCGTTCCATCATCATCAGCAGTTGAATCGGCTGGTGGAGGGCTGGCAGAAGCCGGACACGGTGATCGTTCAAGATATCTGGTGGACGGCGGCGGCCAAAATGGCAGACATCGTGCTGCCGGTCACCAGTTCGCTGGAGCGTAACGATATCGGCGGCTCGTCGCGCGATCGCTACGTGTTGGCGATGCATCAGGCCATTGCGCCGCAGCATCAGGCGCGCAACGATTTCGATATCTTCGCCGATCTGGCGGAGCGTCTCGGCTATCGTGAGCGCTTTACCGAGAATCGCGACGAGCGGGCCTGGATCGAAGCTATCTACCGGCAATGCGGCACAGCGCAGCAGCGCGCCGGCGTCGCCTGGCCCGAGTTTGAGGCCTTCTGGCAACGGGGCTATGTCGAGCTGCCCGCGCCGGCTAAAGAGTTCGTATTTTTTGACGCGTTCCGCGCCGATCCGCAGGCTAACCCGCTGCAAACGCCCAGCGGCAAGATAGAGCTGTTCAGCGAGCGGATCGCCGGCTATCGCTACGAAGATTTCGCTCCGCATCCGCAGTGGCGGCCGCCGGTGGAGTGGCTGGGCGCGCCGCAGGCCAAAAACTGGCCGCTGCATCTGATCTCCATTCAGCCGAGCGATCGCCTGCATAGCCAGATGGATCCGGCGCCGCTGGCGCAGGGCAACAAGACCGCCGGGCGAGAAACCTTGTACATGCATCCGGACGATGCGGCGCCGCGCGGTGTGGCGGACGGCGCCGAAGTGCTGGTCAGCAACGCGCGCGGCAGCTGTCTGGCGGGGGTATCGCTCACCGATGGCGTGACGCGCGGCGTGGTGCTGATGGCGACCGGTGCCTGGTTCGAGCCGGGTTTCGACGCGCAGCGCCGGCCGGTCGAGCAGGCGGGCAACCCGAACGTGCTGACGCTGGATATCGGCACCTCGCCGCTGACGCAGGGGCCGAACGCCATGAGCTGCCTGGTCGAGGTCAGCGCACGATGAGCGAAGATGTCACGTCTGGGTCACTGGCTCGTCGTTGTTATATTTATTTTCGTCGCTGCGGGAAGGTTTAAGTTTCATTGAGTTATTACAGCAGATCGTGGGAAATTTACAGCTGGTTGCATTTGGAGCAGAACTCTTGCGATTCGCCGGTAGTTTCCTGCACGCCATCTCTCTAGAGTAGGTGATCCCAGAGGTATTGATTGGTGAGAAATCAGCGTGCCTTGCATGCTGAAGCCATTTTCAATTGCACCAACCTACGCGGATGCGTAGGTTTTTTTTTGCCTGCCATATAGTATTCTTTTCCCTACAACGATTTACGCCTCCATGGCCAAGGGAGAAGGGCATGATCTTTTCACTGCTGCGCGCGCTGTTTCGCCTGTTGTTTCGGGTACGGGTCGAAGGGGACGTCCAGCACTTCGAACGGCAAAAATTACTGATTACGCCGAACCACGTCTCTTTCCTCGACGGCGTACTGCTGGCGCTGTTCCTGCCGATAAAACCGGTGTTTGCGGTCTATGCCAGTATCGGCGAGAGCTGGTTTATGCGCTGGCTGCGGCCTTACATCGATTTTGTCTCGCTCGATCCCACCAAGCCGATGGCCATCAAGCAACTGGTGCGCATGGTCGAGCAGGGACGGCCGATCGTGGTGTTCCCTGAAGGGCGCATCACCGTGACCGGCGCGCTGATGAAAATTTACGACGGAGCGGCGTTTATCGCCGCCAAATCGGGCGCGACCGTGGTGCCGGTGCGGATCGATGGCCCGGAGTTCAGCCCGTTTGGCCGCATGGCCGGGGTGTTCAAGATCCGCTGGTTCCCGCAAATCAGCATCCGCATCTTGCCGCCGACCACGCTGCCGATGCCGGAAGCGCCGCGCGCGCGTGAACGCCGGGCGCTGGCGGGCGATCGGCTGATGCAGATCATGATGTGGGCGCGCATGGAGACGCGCGAGCCGCAAACGCTGTTCCATGCTTTGCTGGCGGCGCAGCACCGCTATGGGCGCCGCAAGCCTTGCATCGAAGACATCGCTTTCAAAGAAGACAGTTACCAGACGCTAGTCAAGAAATCGCTGGGCGTCAGCCGCATTCTGCAGCGCTTTACCGCCGAGGGGGAGCACGTTGGGCTGCTGTTGCCCAACGCCACCATTACCGCGGCGGCGATCTTCGGCGCTTCGCTGCGCAATCGCATCCCGGCGATGCTCAACTACACCGCAGGCGCCAACGGCCTGAACAGCGCGATGACGGCCGCCGGCATCAAGACCATCGTCACCTCGCGCCAGTTTCTGGAGAAAGGCAAGCTGACCCACCTGCCGGAACAGGTGCCACAGGCTAACTGGGTGTATCTGGAAGATCTGAAAGATACGGTCACGCTGGCGGATAAGCTGTGGATCCTGCGTCACTTGCTGCAGCCGCAGCGCGCGGCGTTGCCGCAACGTCCGGAGGATCCGGCGCTGATCCTGTTCACGTCCGGATCCGAAGGCCATCCCAAGGGCGTGGTGCATTCGCACGCCAGCCTGCTGGCCAACGTAGAACAAATCCGCACCATCGCCGATTTCACGCCGCGCGACCGCTTCATGTCGTCGCTGCCGCTGTTCCACTCGTTCGGCCTGACGGTGGGGCTGCTTACGCCGCTGATCACCGGCAGCCGCATTTTCCTCTACCCCAGCCCGCTGCACTATCGCGTGGTGCCGGAGCTGGTGTATGACCGTAACTGCACGGTGCTGTTCGGCACGGCGACCTTCCTTAACAACTATGCGCGCTTCGCGCATCCGTATGATTTTGCCCGCCTGCGCTATGTCGTGGCCGGCGCGGAGAAACTGGCGGATAGCACCAAACAGATCTACCAGGACAAATACGGCATCCGCATTCTGGAAGGCTATGGCGTGACCGAGTGCGCGCCGGTGGTCTCGATCAACGTGCCGCTGGCGACCAAGGTGGGCACCGTCGGCCGCATCATGCCGCAGATGGAGGCGCGTCTGATCGCGGTGCCGGGTATTGATAACGGCGGCCGTCTGCAGCTGAAGGGGCCGAATATCATGAAAGGCTATCTGCGGGTTGAACGCCCCGGCGAACTGGAGCCGCCGGCGGCGGAAGATGCGAACGGCGTGCTGCAGCCGGGCTGGTATGACACCGGCGATATCGTCAGCCTGGATGAGCAGGGTTACTGCACCATTCGCGGGCGCGTGAAGCGCTTCGCCAAGCTGGCGGGCGAGATGGTGTCGCTGGAGAGCGTCGAACTGCTGGCGCAACGGCTGTCGCCGGATAAACTGCATGCCGCCACGGTCAAAAGCGACAGCAGCAAAGGCGAGGCGTTGGTGCTGTTTACCACCGATCCCGCCATTACCCGCGAGGCATTGCTGCGGGTAGCGCGCGAACTGGGCAGCCCGGAGCTGGCGGTGCCGCGCGATATTCGCCTGTTGAAAACGCTGCCGGTGCTCGGCAGCGGCAAACCTGATTTCGTCACCCTGCGTCATATGGCCGAACAGCCGGAGAGTGCCTGATGAATCCTTCGACCGAATCCCCTTTGTTGTCACGCGGCATGATTGCGGTGATCAGCGCGCAGTTCCTTTCGGCGTTCGGCGACAATGCGTTGCTGTTCGCCACGCTGGCGTTGATCAAGCAGCAGCTGTATCCGGACTGGAGCCAGCCGATCCTGCAGATGGCCTTTGTCGCCACCTATATCATTCTGGCTCCGTTCGTCGGCCAGATCGCCGACAGCTTTGCCAAAGGGCGGGTGATGATGTTCGCCAACGCCCTGAAATTGGCGGGGGCATTGGTGATCTGTTTTGGGGGGAATCCGTTTCTGGGTTACAGCCTGGTCGGCGTGGGAGCGGCCGCGTATTCACCGGCTAAATACGGCATTCTGGGCGAGATCACCAGCGGCGAGAAACTGGTCAAGGCTAACGGCCTGATCGAGGCTTCGACCATTGCGGCCATTCTGACCGGTTCGGTGGCCGGTGGTATTCTGGCGGACTGGCACGTGGCGGCGGCGCTGGCGGCCTGCGCGTTGGTTTACGCGGGAGCGGTGGTCGCCAACCGGTATATTCCGCGTTTGGCGGCGGCGCGTCCTGGCGCTTCGTGGCGTCCTCAGGCCATGACGCACAGCTTCTTTGCTGCCTGCGTTACGCTGTGGCGCGATGGACAGACGCGTTTCTCATTGATTGGCACCAGCCTGTTTTGGGGGGCCGGCGTGACGCTGCGTTTTCTGCTGGTGCTGTGGGTACCGGTGGCGCTCGGCATCGCCGATAACGCCACGCCAACGCTGCTGAACGCCATGGTGGCCGTCGGCATCGTGGTGGGCGCAGGTGCCGCCGCGCGCTTCGTCACGCTTAAAACGGTGAAACGCTGTATGCCGGCCGGGATCCTGATCGGCGTCGCGGTCGCGGTGTTTGCGCTGCAAACGACCATGCTCAATGCCTACGTCTTGCTGGCGCTCATCGGCATGCTGGGGGGCTTCTTCGTCGTGCCGCTCAATGCGTTGCTGCAGGAGCGGGGCAAACATTCGGTCGGCGCCGGCAATGCGATCGCAGTGCAAAACCTGGGTGAAAACGCCGCGATGTTACTGATGCTGGGCCTGTATTCTTTGGTCGTGAAGCTGGGCGTGCCGGTGGTGGGCGTCGGCGTAGGGTTTGGCGTGGTGTTTGCGCTGGCGATTAGCGCGTTGTGGTGGTCGCAGCGGCGGTGAAACGGGGCGCAGCCAGGCTGCGCCCTCCGGCTTCAAGGCGCCGGAATGGTAAACCGGGTGTGGATTTCTTCGAGCGCCTGCAGCACGTCCTCATCCAGAATCACGTCGAGGCTGTCGAGGTTGATTTTCAACTGCTCCACCGAGGTGGCGCCCAGCAGGGTGCTGGCGACGAACGGCTGCTGACGCACGAAGGCCAACGCCATCTGCGAAGGATCCAGCCCGTGTTTTTTGGCCAGCGCCACGTATTCGGCGATCGCCCGTTGGGTTTGCTGCCCTGAATAACGGTTGAAGCGGGTGAACAGCGTATTGCGCGCACCGGCCGGTTTAGCGCCGTTGAGGTATTTACCGCTCAGCGTGCCGAACGCCAGGCTGGAATAGGCCAGCAGTTCTACCCCTTCGTGCTGGCTGATTTCGGCCAGGCCAATCTCAAAGCTGCGGTTCAGCAGGCTGTACGGGTTTTGAATCGACACGATGCGCGGCAGCTCGTGTTTCTCCGCCAGTTGCAGATAGCGCATCACGCCCCAGGGCGTTTCGTTGGAGACCCCGATATAGCGAATTTTACCGGCGCGCACCTGCTCGGTCAGCGCCTCCAGGGTTTCCAGCAGCGTGACCGTGGCTTTGTCATCGGTATATTGATAGTTGAGTTTGCCAAAGCAGTTGGTGGCGCGCTGCGGCCAGTGCAATTGGTAAAGATCGAGATAATCGGTGTTCAGCCGCTTGAGGCTGGCGTCCAGAGCGGCGCGGATGTTTTTGCGATCGAGCGCCTGCTGCGGGCGGATGCTGCTGTCAGTGCCGCGCACCGGGCCCGAGACTTTGCTGGCCAGGACGATTTTTTCGCGATTGCCGCGCGCTTTGATCCAACTGCCGATATAGCTTTCGGTCAGGCCCTGGGTTTCCGGGCGGGGCGGCACCGGGTACAGTTCGGCGGTATCTATCAGGTTCACGCCTGCGGCCAATGCATAGTCCAGTTGCGCATGGGCGTCGGCTTCGCTGTTCTGTTCGCCAAAGGTCATGGTGCCCAGTCCCAGCACGCTCACTTCTAAAGAACTGTGGGGAATACGGTGGTATTGCATTAACGGCCTTCCTTTCTTGTTAGCGCTGACGGGCCGTGCGGCCCGGTGAAACAGGAGCCCAATTCAGAAGACGGCGCAAAGTCCGTCGGGCGGCGATGTCGCCTTTCCTGACTATAACCAAGCGGTGAAGATGGGGGAAGCGGATTCCGTGCGGACACGAATGAGGGCTACCGCGCTCGAGCGGGCGATAGCCGGCGTGCGGTGATTAGCGTTCGATAACCTGGGAAACCTGATCGCCGTTGATCTGGCGGTGATTGCCTTTCTCATCTTTATAACTGATGAGCCCGGTATCGGTGTCGATCTCCGGTTTGCCTTGCGTCAGGATCATGTTGCCGTCTTTGGTCGCCATGACGTAGTCGCTGGAACATCCCGCCAAACCGGCGGCCATAACCAGCGCAGACACTGCCATTACCCACTTTTTCATCCTGCGGATCCTCGATTATGCAGAAAACAATGTTCTTTCAAGATTAGCAAACTCTTGGCAGAGAGCGTCTCAGATAAGTCTTTATCTGATAAGAAAAACTGAAATGAGGGGGCAACGAAACGGCGGAAGCCGCCGATGGCGGCCTCCGCGTAGGGTTATTCCGGCGAACGGTTTTTCTTGCTGCGCATCAGATTGAGCGCTTCTACCGACATGGAGAAGAACATGGCGAAGTAGATGTAGCCTTTCGGCACGTGCACCTGGAAACTTTCCAGCATCAGCGTGAAGCCCACCAGGATCAGGAACGCCAGCGCCAGCATTTTCACCGACGGATGGCGATTGACGAATTCGCCGATCGGCCGTGCGGCGAACATCATCACGCCGACGGCAATCACCACCGCCGCCATCATGATGAACAGGTGATCGGAAAGGCCTACGGCGGTAATCACCGAATCCAGACTGAAGATGATATCCAACAGCATGATCTGTACGATCGCGCCGAAGAAGCTGTGCACCTTAGTGTGGTGCTCTTCTTCCGTGCCTTCGATGGTTTCGTGGATCTCTTTGCTGGCTTTCCAGATCAGGAACAATCCACCGAGCAGCAGGATCAGATCGCGGGCGGAAATGGCGTGATCCAGCACGGTGAACAGCGGGTGCGTCAAGCGGATCACCCAGGCGATGGAGGCCAGCAGCGCCAGGCGCATCAGCATGGCGGCGGCCAAGCCCATTCGGCGAGCTTTGTTCTGTTGCGCTTTGGGCAGCTTGGCCACCACCAGCGACAGAAAAATGATGTTATCAATACCCAGTACGATCTCAAGAATGGTTAGCGTACCTAACGCTAACCAGGCATTGGGATCCATAATCCATTCGAACATTGCCCGACACACCTTAATACTTAATAAATGCAAAGGGTGAATTATACGCGTTTATCGTGGCGCTGACAGGGCTAGCTAAACCAGAGTTAAACGAAATCGCTTAGATTGAGAAATGTCTTGCCAGCAGCGCGCCGGTAAAACCCTTTTTCAGATAGAAACCGCGCGGCAGCGTCATGATAGGTTGCCCCTGTTCGCCGATGGCTTCGGTGAGCGCCTTGTTGTTGGCCGCTTTGGGGCGCAGTTGCAGCACTTCGCCGTGGCGTGCGGTGATGCGTTCTACGTGACCGAGCACAATCAGATCCATCAGCTCTTCCCAATCGCGGCGCAGCATCTCTTCTTCTGCAGCGCTCGGGCTCCACAGCAGCGGCGAACCGACGCGGCGCTGCGCCAGCGGGATTTGCCGTTCGCCCTCTACCGGTATCCACAACACGCGCGCCAGCTTGTGGCGAACGTGGCTGCTGGCCCAGGTGACGCCGCTGTTGCCGGTGAGCGGGGCCACGCAGACGAAAGTGGTCTCCAGCGGTTTGCCGGCGGCGTCGACAGGAATGGTTTTCAGCTCAATGCCCAGCTCAGGAAAATCCTGTTCCGGTTTGCTGCCGGCCATGGCGCCGAGGTACAGCTCCAGCAGCATGCCCACCCAGCCTTTATCGCGTTTCAGATCCTTGGGGATCGGCAACTGCGCGCGGGCGGCCAGTTCGCCAAAACTGAAGCCAGCCAGCGCCTGAGCGCGCTCGAACAGCTGCCGTTCATTTTCCGGCGGGGGCGGCAGAGGGGATAAAAACGCCATAAATCAAGCCTGTCGAATTTGGTTGAAAAACGTACTGCAAAGATACACGGGAAACGGTAACCCCAGTCGCCTGGGGAAAAGAATAATAGTAGCATGATTTTACATGACTTTTTTTCTTTCCTTGCGCGGGCGACAATGCACCCGCGAGGCTTGTTCACCTGAAGCCACCGACAATAAACAGGATCTTACACCTATTTATCCACAGATTTATGGGATAACCCAAATTTTTACCGATCACTGGTTCAATTTACAGCCTTGACTCGGGCGGTTTTTTACGAATTTGTCCGTTTTGTGCGTAACTTGCCCGGATAATCTGTGGATAAAAACGGCGTTGGTGGATCTTTCGCCAGGGTAAGATCCTTACCGTGCATAGATCACATTTTTGCCCTGTACATAACTGTGGAATATTGGTTAATTATATGTTTTTATGAATAATATTGTTTTATCTGTGTGAGGGGGGATTTTCGGGGACGAGAGTTTTACCGGCTTATCCCTCGAGTTCTACACACACCTATCCACAGAAAAAGTGAATAAAACCGGTCTGAAATGCCGATGCATGTTTATAACTTTGCCTATATCTGTGAGTTATCCCAATGTTATCCGGCCCGCAGCGCCGTAAAGCAGTGGTTTACCGCCTGTAGCTTGTGTGAAACAATCAGGACATCTATGCGAATTTAAGCTTATCGAGGTAGTCCGGTGATCGATGATGATGGCTACCGCCCGAATGTTGGTATCGTAATCTGTAATCGTCAGGGGCAGGTCTTATGGGCCCGCCGTTACGGTCAGCACTCCTGGCAGTTTCCCCAAGGTGGGATTAACCCTGGCGAAACTGCGGAGCAGGCGATGTACCGTGAGCTGTTCGAAGAAGTGGGGCTGAGTAAAAAGGATGTGCGCATCCTGGCTTCGACCCGCAACTGGTTGCGCTATAAATTGCCGAAACGTTTGGTGCGTTGGGACACAAAGCCGGTTTGTATCGGCCAAAAGCAAAAATGGTTTTTGTTGCAGCTACTGTGCAATGACGCTGATATCAATATGCAGCGCAGCAGCACGCCGGAGTTCGACGGTTGGCGCTGGGTGAGCTTCTGGTATCCGGTGCGCCAGGTGGTGTCATTTAAACGCGACGTCTACCGCCGGGTGATGAAAGAATTCGCCGTGACCGTGATGCCGATGCAAGAGCAGGCGGCGCCGCGGCAGGCCCCTGCTTATCGCCGAAAGAGAGGTTAAGTTAAGCCGACTATGCTCACGCGCTTGCGAGAAATTGTAGAGAAGGTGGCCGCGGCGGCCAGTCTGACGGATGCGCTGGATCTGCTGGTCAATGAAACCTGTCTGGCGATGGACACCGAAGTGTGCTCCATTTACCTGGCGGACAACGATCGCCGCTGTTACTACCTGATGGCCACGCGCGGGCTGAAAAAGCCGCGCGGGCGCACTATCGCATTGGCGTTTGACGAAGGTGTCGTCGGGTTGGTCGGCCGCCGGGCAGAACCCATCAACCTGGCCGATGCCCAAAGCCATCCCAGCTTCAAGTACGTTCCGCAGGTCAAAGAGGATCGTTTCCGATCCTTCCTCGGGGTACCGATCATTCACCGGCGCCAGCTGTTGGGGGTGTTGGTGGTGCAGCAGCGCGAGCTGCGCCAGTTCGACGAAAGCGAAGAGTCGTTCATGGTCACCCTGGCCACGCAGATGGCCGGGATCCTTTCACAGTCGCAGCTTAATGCCATTTTCGGCCAGTATCGCCAAACGCGCGTGCGCGCGCTGGCGGCCTCGCCCGGCGTAGCGGTGGCGGAAGGGTGGCAGGACAGCAGCCAGCCTTCGCTCGATCAGGTTTACCGCGCGTCGACGCTGGACACCGCCAGCGAGCGCGAGCGCCTGACGTTGGCGTTGGAAGAGGCCGGCGCGGAATTTCGCCGCTTCAGCAAGCGTTTTGCCGCCAGCTCGCAAAAAGAGAGCGCGGCGATCTTCGATCTTTATTCTCACCTGCTAAACGACGCCCGCCTCAAGCGCGAATTGTTCGCCGAAATTGACAACGGCTCGGTGGCGGAATGGGCGGTGAAGCAGGTGATAGAAGCCTTTGCCGAACAGTTCGCCAAACTGCAGGACACCTATATGCGCGAGCGCGGCAGCGACCTGCGTGCGCTGGGCCAGCGCCTGCTGTTCCACCTCGACGACACCACTCAGGGGGCCACCCAGTGGCCGGCGCGTTTTGTGCTGGTGGCGGATGAACTGACCGCGACATTGCTGGCCGAAGTGCCGCAGGATCGCCTGGTCGGCGTGGTCGTGCGCGACGGCGCCGCCAACTCGCATGCGGCGATTTTGGTGCGGGCGATGGGGGTGCCGACGGTGATGGGCGCCGACATCCAGCCTTCTCTGCTCAGCCAGCGGCTGCTGATCGTCGATGGGTATCGCGGTGAACTGCTGGTCGATCCTGAGCCGGTGCTGGTGCAGGAATACCAACGGCTGATCAGCGAAGAACAGGAACTGAGCAAGCTGGCGGAAGACGACGTCGAACAGCCGGCGCAGTTGAAAAGCGGCGAACGCGTTCAGGTGATGTTGAACGCCGGCCTCAGCCCGGAACATGAACAGCTGTTGGGCGGCCGGGTGGACGGCGTGGGGTTGTACCGCACTGAAATTCCGTTCATGTTGCAAAGCGGTTTCCCTTCCGAAGAAGAACAGGTCGCGCAGTATCAAGGCATGCTGCAGCTTTACCCCAACAAACCGGTCACGCTGCGCACGCTGGACATCGGCGCCGACAAGCAACTGCCCTACATGCCGATCAGCGAAGAAAATCCCTGCCTGGGCTGGCGCGGCATTCGCATCACTCTGGACCAGCCGGAGATTTTTTTGATACAGGTGCGCGCCATGCTGCGCGCCAATGCCGGCACCGGCAATCTGGGCATTTTGCTGCCGATGGTCACCAGCCTGGAAGAGGTCGATGAGGCCAAGCGCTTGATTGACCGCGCCGGGCGCGAGGTGGAAGAGGTGCTTGGCTACGCGATCCCGAAACCGAAAATCGGCGTGATGCTGGAAGTGCCGTCGATGATTTTCCTGATCCCGCATTTGGCCGGGCGCGTCGACTTCATCTCGGTAGGCACCAACGATTTGACCCAGTACCTGCTGGCGGTGGATCGCAACAACACGCGGGTAGCCTCGCTGTACGACAGCCTGCATCCCGCGATGCTGCAGGTGCTGAAGCTGATCGCCGAACAGGGGAAAGCGGCCGGGCTGCAGCTTAGCCTGTGCGGTGAACTGGCCGGCGATCCGATGGGCGCGCTGTTGCTGGTAGGCATGGGCTATCGCAATCTGAGCATGAACGGACGCAGCGTGGCGCGCATCAAATACCTGCTGCGGCATATCGATCTTGCCGACGCCGAAGTGTTGGCGCACCGAGTGTTGAACACCCAAATGACCACGGAAGTGCGCCATTTGGTGGCGGCGTTTATGGAGCGACGCGGCATGGGCGGGTTGATTCGCGGCGGCAGATAATCGCCGCGCGATGTGATTTTTTTACAGAACTTTTCCCGCGCTGCCGGCCCGGACCGCGCTAAGCCTATGTTATGATGCGCAACCTCAGCGCGACGCATGTTCGTCGTCTTGCAAACCGCAGCGGCCAACGCTGCCGTTTGAAAGGCGTGTGACAACCTGCGCCGACGTTTGGCACCTGCCGCCCCCGCATGGGGAAAAATAACAGACATGTTGTGGTGATAGATGAGCAATAGCTATCTGGCGTTTCCTAAATTTGATCCGGTCATTTTCTCCATTGGCCCGGTTTCTTTGCATTGGTACGGCCTGATGTATCTGGTCGGCTTCGTTTTTGCCATGTGGCTGGCGGTGCGCCGCGCCAACAAGCCGGGCAGCGGCTGGACCAAAGACGAAGTGGAAAACCTGCTCTACGCCGGTTTCCTGGGCGTATTCGTCGGCGGCCGCGTGGGCTATGTGCTGTTCTACAACCTGCCGTTGTTCCTGGATAATCCGCTCTATCTGTTTAAAGTCTGGGATGGCGGCATGTCGTTCCACGGCGGATTGATGGGGGTGATTCTGGTGATGTTCTGGTTCGCTCGCCGCACCAAACGCACCTTCTTCCAGGTTTCCGATTTTATCGCGCCATTGATCCCGTTCGGTTTGGGCGCCGGCCGCCTTGGCAACTTCATCAACGGTGAACTGTGGGGCCGCGTGACCACCGACACCCCTTGGGCGATGCTGTTCCCAAGCTCGCGCAGCGAAGACGTGGCGCTCGCCGCCGCCGATCCTTCTCTGCTGCCGCTGCTGAATCAGTATGGCGTGCTGCCGCGTCATCCGTCCCAGCTGTATGAACTGCTGCTTGAAGGCGTGGTGCTGTTTATCATTCTGAACCTGTTCATCCGCAAGCCGCGGCCGATGGGTGCCGTATCGGGCCTGTTCCTGATCGGTTATGGCGCATTCCGCATCATCGTTGAAGCGTTCCGCCAGCCGGATGCCCAGCTTGGCCTGTTCGACGGCGTGATCAGCATGGGGCAGATCCTGTCCATCCCGATGGTGGTGGCCGGTGTTATTATGATGATTTGGGCGTACCGTCGTCGCCCGCAGCAACAACTGTCGTGAGGAACAAATGAAACAGTATCTGGATTTGATGAACAAGGTGCTCGCCGAGGGCACTCCTAAAGCCGACCGTACCGGCACTGGCACGTTGTCGATTTTCGGCCACCAGATGCGTTTCAATTTGCAGGAAGGCTTCCCGTTGGTGACCACCAAGAAATGTCATCTGCGTTCGATCATTCATGAGCTGTTGTGGTTCCTGAACGGCGATACCAACATCGCCTATCTGCGTGACAACAAGGTCACCATTTGGGACGAGTGGGCCGATGAAAACGGCGATCTCGGCCCGGTGTACGGCAAGCAGTGGCGAGCCTGGGGGGCGGCGGATGGTCGTCAGATCGATCAGCTGAGCAACGTACTCCAGCAACTGAAACAAGATCCGGATTCGCGCCGCATCATCGTTTCCGCCTGGAACGTCGGTGAGCTGGACCAGATGGCGCTGGCGCCGTGCCACGCGTTCTTCCAGTTCTACGTGGCGGACGGCAAGCTCTCTTGCCAGCTGTACCAGCGTTCCTGCGACGTGTTCCTCGGCCTGCCGTTCAACATCGCCAGCTACGCGCTGTTGGTGCATATGATGGCGCAGCAGTGCGATTTGGACGTCGGCGACTTCGTCTGGACCGGTGGCGATACCCATCTGTACAGCAATCATATGGAACAGACGAAGCTGCAGCTGACGCGTGAACCCCGTCCGTTGCCGAAGCTGGTGATCAAACGCAAGCCGGCTTCGCTGTTCGATTACCGTTTCGAAGACTTCGAGATCGAAGGTTACGATCCGCACCCGGCCATCAAGGCACCGGTCGCGATCTGACCTTAACCGCATCACACCAGGGGCGCAGCGATTGCGCCCCTTTTTTTATCCGCATTGCGCGCCGCGCCGCATTTTATTGTCGCCATTTGTCGCTATAGGGAAAACATTGCGCAACTTGCCGCAAGGCTTGCGCATGCGGCTTTACCGCCTTGTTACGGCCCTTAAACTGGCCGCATGAAAGAAAATACGCTCTCGAACATCGATGACCGCCAGCGTGGCATGACACTGATTGAGCTGTTGGCGGCGCTCCTGATCGCCGGCATGCTCACCGGCTGGGGCGTCGGTCAATGGCGCCACCATCAGCAAATGTTGCGTCTGGAACATACTGCCCAGCAGCTGCTGGCGTTTTTACTGCGACTGCAGGCGGACGCCAACTGGCGCAACCGCACGACGCTGCTGTGGTTCAAGAACGGCACGCCCTGGTGCCTGGGCGGCGGTGTGCCGCCGCCGGATTGCGCTTCCGCCGAGGGTTCCGTTTTCTCACCGTCTTACCGCGACGTCGTTTTGAGCGGCTACACCGACAAAGAGATCGGGTTTTACGGCTTGCGCAATACCGCGCAGGCGGGGCACATCCTGCTCAGCAACGAGGCAGGCGGCCTGCGGCTGGTGCTGTCCGCCCGAGGGCGGCTGCGTTTGTGCAGCGAAGGGCTCCGGATAAGGGGGATCGCGCCATGCTGACTGTCGAACGCGGTTTTACCTTGCCGGAGGTGATGTTGGCGCTGGTGTTCGGCAGCGTGATCGCGCTCGGCGCCGCGAAAACCTACCCGCTGTTGCGCCAGCAAAACGTGGCCGTCGGCCAGCATTTTCGGCTGGAGTCAACGCTGCGGCAACTGGCGTTCGGTATCGAGAAAGACCTGCGCCGCGCCGGTTTCTGTGCCGGGCAGTGCGCCGGCCGCCCGCTGCTGATCGGCCAGGCGGCGGGAGAAGCGGCGGGCAGCTGCGTTATCGTCGCTTACGACATCACCCGCAGCGGGCAATGGCTCACCTCGGGCGAGGATGCAGGTTATTTCGGTTATCGGCTGCGCAATGGCGGCTTGGAAGGGCAGCGTGGCGTAAGCCAATGCGACGGCGGCGGCTGGGAGCGGCTGCTCGATCGTGACGAAGTGCGCATTGAGCGGTTTCATGTGGCGATAGAGCGCGGGGAGCATGGCGGTGCGCTGGGCCGTTTGACTCTGGCGGGGCGCTCTGTCGGCGATGCGCGTATCAGGCGCAGCCTGAGCGGGAACGTCGAAATGGCGGCGTTGCCATGAACCGGTGGAGCCAGCGAGGCGGCAGCACTTTGGCGGCGGTAATGTTGCTGTTGGCGTTGGGGTTGATGTTGCTCAATGCCCAGCACCGGCAATTGGATAACGCGCTGTTACTGGCCGCCGATCAGCAGCGCTACCTCCAGGCTTACAATCAGGCCGCTTCGGCGCTGAGTTGGGGCATGCTCCAGCGTTGGCCGCGCGCCGAGCTGAGTGCGGCGGCCTGGTTATGCAGGCAGCGCGCGGAACTGACGGCCTGCGCCCGGCTGTCTGCCAGAGCGGGCGTCGTGACGGTACGCGGCCTTGGGGAGATGCGCGGCGGTGAGCCGCTTTGGCTGTATCAATGGGGCGCGTTTGACGGTGCGGAATCGGTCGGCAGGGTGCAAGCGCAGCCGGGCGGCCGGCTGGATTTTTGCCCCGAGAAAAGGCCGGCCGACTGTGAGGGTTAACGCTCGCGCAGGGCGGTTATCCCGCAACGGCTTCAGCCTGCCGGAAGTGTTGGTGGCGGCATTGTTGTTCTCGGTGTCGCTGCTGGGCTTGTTACAGTATCATCAGGTGCTGTTGCAGTCGTTCCAGCGCCAGTGGCACTACCGGCAAGCCTGGGTGATGGCGCATCAGCAGTTGGAGGCGTTCGCCGTCACCGGTCGGCTCGATGCCGAACCGCTGCCGGAAGGCTGGCGACGCGAGACGGCGTTCGACGGCGCGGATGCGGATTGCCGCCGATTGACGGTCAGAGTACAAACTCCGCAACGGCAGTGGGCGACGCTGAGCCGCTGGTATTGCACCCGTTTTTGAGCCGGTACGTATCTTGTTTTAAAGGAGCCATCATGTTCACGGTTTATCATTCCAATCAGCTGGATTTATTGAAAACGCTGACCAGCGCGCTGATAGCCAGAGATCCGTTGGCCGATCCTTTTCAACAGGAAGTGGTGCTGGTTCAGAGCCCCGGTATGGCGCAATGGCTGCAAATGCAGCTGGCGGAGCAGTTCGGCATCGCCGCCAATGTCGCGTTTCCGCTGCCGGCGACCTTCATTTGGGACATGTTCACCCGCGTATTGCCGGATATCCCGAAAGAGAGCGCCTTCAGCAAGGACGCCATGACCTGGAAGCTGATGTGGCTGCTGCCGGAGATGCTGACCCAGCCGGCGTTCGCGCCACTGCAGCACTATCTCACCGATGACGGCGACAAGCGAAAAATCCACCAATTGGCCGGCCGGGTTGCCGACCTGTTCGACCAGTATTTGGTTTATCGTCCGCAGTGGCTGGAGAGCTGGCAGCGCGGCGAATGCATCGACGGTCTGCCCGAGGCTCAGCAGTGGCAGGCGCCGCTCTGGGCGCGGCTGGTGGAGTACACGCGCGAATTGGGGCAGCCGGAATGGCACCGCGCCAATCTGTATAGCCGCTTTATCCACGCGCTGGAGCAGGCAACAACGTGCCCGCCCGGTTTGCCGCCGCGGGTGTTTATCTGCGGCATCTCGGCGTTGCCGCCGGTCTATCTGGAGGCGCTGCAGGCGCTGGGGCGGCATATCGATATCCACCTGATGTTCACCAACCCTTGTCGTTATTACTGGGGCGACATTCAGGATTACGCTTTCCTGGCCCGCTTGCAGAGCCGCAAGCGCCGTCACTATCATCAGGCGCGCGAGCAAGGGCTGTTTCGCGAGCCGGCCGACGCGGCGCGTCTGTTTGACGCTGAAGGGCAGCAGCAGCTCAGTAACCCGCTGCTGGCCTCCTGGGGCAAGCTCGGGCGCGATCACCTTTATTTGCTGTCGCAGATGGAAGGGGCGCAAGAGGTCGACGCCTTTGTCGATATCCCGGCGGATACCATGCTGCACGCCGTTCAACGCGATATGCTGGAGCTGGAAGATCACGCGGTGATCGGCATCACGGCGGAAACGCTGGAAAGTAGTTTCAGCAAGCGCAGGCTCGATCCGCAAGATCGTTCCCTCAGCCTGCACGCCTGCCACAGCCCACAGCGGGAAGTGGAGGTGCTGCACGATCAACTGCTGACCATGCTGGCGCAGGATCCCGCGTTGACGCCGCGCGACATCATCGTGATGGTGGCGGATATCGACAGCTATACGCCTTATATTCAGGCCGTGTTCGGCAATGCTCCCGCCGAGCGCTACCTGCCGTTCGCCATTTCTGACCGTAAAGCGCGGCAGGCGCATCCGGCTTTGCAGGCGCTCATCTCACTGCTCGATTTGCCGCAAAGCCGCTTTACGTCGGAACAGGTGCTGGCGCTGCTGGAAGTGCCGGCCCTGGCCGCCCGTTTCGCCATTGGCGAAGAGGGGCTGCGCCTGTTGCGTCACTGGGTCGGTGAATCCGGCGTGCGCTGGGGGCTGGACGACGATAACGTGCGCGAACTGGATCTGCCCGCAACGGGCCAGCACACCTGGCGATTCGGCATTACGCGCATGCTGCTCGGTTACGCCATGGACAGCAACGCCGGCGATTGGCAGGGCATTTTGCCTTACGACGAGTCGAGCGGGTTGGTCGCCGAACTGGCGGGGCAGTTGGCGGATCTGCTGGCCCAATTGAGCCATTGGCGGCAAGTCTTGAGCGAAGCGCGCTCGCTCGAGGCATGGCTACCGCTGTGCCGACAGCTGTTGGATGCCTTCTTCGAAGCGGATAGCGATACCGAAGTGGTGCTGGCATTGATCGAGCAGCAGTGGCAGCAGGCCATCAATTTTGGCCTGGCGGCGCGCTATCCGGATGACGTGCCCTTAACGATTCTGCGCGACGATTTGGCGGCGCGCCTCGATCAGGAGCGCATCAGCCAGCGCTTCCTCGCCGGGCAAATCAACTTCTGTACGCTGATGCCGATGCGCTCGATTCCGTTCAAGGTAGTGTGCCTGCTGGGCATGAACGACGGCGTGTATCCGCGCACGTTGCCGCCGTTGGGTTTTGATCTGATGGCGCAGCAGGTCAAGCGCGGCGACCGCAGCCGGCGCGATGACGACCGCTATCTGTTCCTGGAGGCGATTCTGTCCGCGCAACAACGGCTGTATATCAGCTTCATTGGCCGTTCCATTCAGGACAACAGCCCGCGCTATCCTTCGGTGCTGGTTACCGAGCTGCTGGAGTATCTGGAGCAAAGCTATTGCCTGCCGGGAGACGAGGCGCGCACCGCAGACGACAGCGCCCGGCGAGTGGGCGAGCATTTGTTGAAGTGGCATGCGCGCATGCCGTTCGCCGCCGAGAATTTCTTGCCGGGCTCGGAAGCGCAAAGCTATGCCGCCGAGTGGCTGCCCGCCGCCGACGGGCGCGGGGCGGCGCACCCGGCCTTCAACCAACCGCTGCCCGCCGAAGTGCTGCAGCAAATAGCGTTAGAGGAGCTGCTGCGGTTTTACCGCCATCCTATTCGCGCCTTCTTCCAACTGCGGTTGGGCGTCAGCTTTATCCTGGAAGAGACCGAGCTGCCGGACGAAGAGCCCTTCACGCTGGATAACCTCAGCCGCTACCAGTTCAACAGCCAACTGCTGAATACCCTGATTGACGGCGACGATCCCGAGCAGCTATTCCAGCGGGTGCGCGCCGCCGGGGGGTTGCCCTATGGCGCATTCGGAGAAATCTATTGGCAAAAGCAGCAGGAAGAGATGAGCGAACTGGCCGAACAGGTGCGTGCGGAACGCGCAGAGAGCCATAGCCTGGAGCTGGATATCGATATCGCCGGCGTGCGCCTCAGCGGCTGGCTGCATCAGGTGCAGGATGACGGCCTGTTGCGCTGGCGGCCCGCCACGTTGTCGGCGGTGGACGGCATATTGCTGTGGCTGGAGCACCTGGTGTACTGCTGCGCCGGCGGCACCGGCGAGAGCCGCATGTACGGTCGCAAGAACTCCGCTTGGCGCTTTGCCGCGCTTACGCCCGAAGACGCGCATGCGCAGCTGGCGGAACTGCTGGCGGGCTATCAGCGCGGTCTGTGTCAGCCGCTGTTGTTGCTGAACAAGAGCGGCTGGGCGTGGCTGAGTCAGTGCTATCAGCCGGAAACGCAGCAAATCGACTGGGAGGAAGAAGCGCAAACAAAGGCTCGCGCCAAATTGCTGCAGGCTTGGCAGGGCGATCAGCGCATTCCAGGAGAAGGGGAAGATCCCTATGTTCAGCGAGTGTTCCGCCAATTGGACAATGACTACCTGGCGCAAATACTGGCCGAAACAGAGCGTTATCTGCTGCCGGTGGCGCGTCATAACCTGGGGTAACAATCCCCCGGTGGTGCTGTGCGGCGGGAGGTGGTAAAAATAACGAAGGTTATATTCAACCATTGGGGTAATTCCCGGTCTTACATAACGTACAGGCATATACCCGCCGCGTTTTGGGGCGCCACATTGGCGAAGAACCCGGCGAGTACAGATTTGGTTATGTGGTTTTGATGTACGTCGCCAGCGTCAGGGAGTGGGCGTGGCGATGTCAGAATAGGGGTTTATTTTGGATATGCGCAGACAGTTGGCCCGCATCACCGGGCTGGTATTATTGGCTATGTGTTGGGCGCCGTTGAGCTGGGCCGCACAAGGATGGCAACCGCTGGCGGAGAAGATCAACAAAAGCGAGCACGATCCGCGTCAGTACGAGGCGATCAAGTTGGCTAACGGCATGACGGTGCTGCTGGTATCCGATGTCCAGGCGCCGAAATCGCTGGCGGCGCTGGCATTGCCGGTCGGGTCGCTCGAAGATCCGAACAGCCAACTGGGCTTGGCGCACTATCTGGAACATATGGTGCTGATGGGCTCCAAACGTTATCCCGAGCCGGAAAACCTGTCCGAATTCCTGAAAAAGCACGGCGGGAGCCACAACGCCAGCACGGCGTCTTATCGCACCGCCTTCTATCTGGAAGTGGAGAATGACGCGCTGGAGCCGGCGGTCGATCGCATGGCCGACGCTATTGCGGAGCCGCTGCTGGATCCGGGCAATGCCGATCGCGAGCGCAACGCGGTGAATGCAGAATTGACGATGGCGCGTTCGCGCGACGGCATGCGTATGGCGCAGGTCGGTGCGGAAACCCTCAACCCGGCGCACCCGAGCGCGCGCTTCTCCGGCGGTAATCTGGACACGCTGAAAGACAAGCCGGGCAGCAAGTTGCACGATGAGCTGACGGGGTTCTATAAGCGCTACTACTCCGCCAATCTGATGATGGGAGTGCTGTACGGCAATCAACCGCTGCCGCAGCTGGCTGACATTGCTGCAAAAACCTTTGGCCGCGTGCCGAATCATGACGCCAGCGTGCCGCCGATCACCGTACCGGCCGTCACGCCGGAGCAGCAGGGCATCATCATTCACTATGTGCCGGCGCAGCCGCGCAAGCAGCTGAAGGTTGAGTTCCGCATCGATAACAACAGCGCCGCGTTTCGCAGCAAAACCGATACCTACATCGGTTACCTGATCGGCAACCGCAGTAAAAATACCCTGTCCGACTGGTTGCAGAAGCAGGGATTGGCGGACGCCATCAATGCCGGCGCCGATCCGATGGTGGATCGCAACGGCGGCGTCTTCGCCATCAGCGTCTCGCTGACTGACAAAGGCTTGGCCCAGCGCGACCAAGTCGTCGCCGCCATTTTCAACTACCTGAAAATGCTGCGCAGCGAAGGTATCAAGCAGAGTTACTTCGACGAAATCTCGCATGTTTTGAACCTGGACTTCCGCTATCCGTCGATCACGCGCGACATGGACTACATCGAATGGCTGGTGGACACTATGCTGCGCGTGCCGGTTGAGCATGCGCTGGACGCGCCTTACCTGGCCGATCGCTATGATCCTAAGGCGATCGCTGAACGTCTGGACGCCATGACGCCGCAAAATGCGCGCATCTGGTTCGTCAGCCCCGATGAGCCGCACAACAAGACGGCCTATTTCGTCAATGCGCCTTACCAGGTCGACAAAATCACGCCACAGCGCTTTACGCAGTGGCAGCAGTTGGGCAGCGGCATTTCCCTGTCATTGCCGGCGCTCAACCCGTATATTCCGGATGATTTCACCCTGACCAAACCGTCGCATGAATTCAAAAAGCCGGAAATGGTGGTGGATAAGCCCGGCCTGCGCGTGCTGTATATGCCGAGCCGTTACTTCGCCGATGAGCCGAAGGCCGACGTCACCGTCGCTTTCCGCAACGCCAAGACCATGGATTCCGCGCGCAACCAGGTGCTGTTCTCGCTGACGGATTATCTGGCCGGCCTGGCGCTGGATCAGCTGAGCTATCAGGCGTCGGTCGGCGGGTTGAGTTTCTCGACGTCGCCGAACAACGGCCTGATGTTTAACGCCAACGGCTTTACCCAGCGCCTGCCGCAGTTGCTGACGGCGCTGATCGAGGGCTATTCCAGCTTCACGCCGACGGAAGATCAGCTGGCGCAGGCCAAGTCCTGGTACCTGGAGCAGTTGGACGCCGCCGAGAAGGGCAAGGCGTTTGAACTGGCCATTCAGCCGGTGCAGATGGTTTCCCGCGTGCCGTATTCCGAACGCAGCGAGCGCCGCGAAGTGCTGAAAACGCTGACGCTGAAAGACGTGCTGGCGTATCGCGACAGCCTGCTGGCCGAGGCCACGCCGGAGCTGCTGGTGGTGGGCAACATGAGCAAGCAACAGGTCGATACGCTGGCGTCGACGCTGAAGCACCGTCTGGGCTGTACCGGTATTGAGTGGTGGCACGGCGAAGACGTGGTGGTGGACAAGAATCAGCTGGCCAACCTGCAACAGGTAGGCAGCAGCACCGACTCGGCGCTGGCGGCGGTCTACGTACCGACCGGTTACGACGAAGTGACCGGCATGGCCTACAGCTCGCTGTTGGGGCAGATTATTCAGCCGTGGTTCTACAGCCAGCTGCGCACTCAGGAGCAATTGGGGTACGCGGTCTTCGCTTTCCCGATGTCGGTGGGGCGCCAGTGGGGCGTGGGCTTCCTGTTGCAGAGCAACAGCAAACAGCCGGCCTACCTGTACCAGCGCTATCAGGATTTCTACCCGAAAACCGAGAAACGCCTGCGCGACATGAGCGAGGCGGACTTTGAACAGTACAAACAGGCGCTCATCAATGAGCTGAAACAGCGGCCGCAAACTCTGAGCGAAGAGGCCAGCCGGTTCGCCAACGATTTCGATCGCGGCAACTTCGCCTTCGATACTCGTCAGAAACTGATCGCGCAGGTGCAACAGCTGACGCCGGCCAAACTGGCGGATTATTTCCACCAGGCGGTGATCCAGCCACAGGGGCTGGCGGTGCTGTCGCAGGTCAGCGGCAGCGGGCAAGACAAGGCGGATTACGCGGCGCCTAAGGATTGGGTCACCTATCCGAACGCGTCGGCATTGCAGCAGATTTTGCCGCGTAAAGTGGCAACACCATGACGGAAATTGCCCCGCAGAGGCTGGAGCCGCTGACGCTGCCGCTGTTTGGCGAACGCCTGATCGAGGCGTCGGCGGGCACCGGCAAAACTTTTACCATCGGCGCGCTGTATCTGCGCTTGCTGCTGGGATTGGGGGGGGAAGCGGCGTTTCCCCGCCCGTTGACGGTCGAAGAAATCCTGGTGGTGACCTTTACCGAGGCCGCCACCGAGGAGCTGCGCGGGCGTATCCGCGACAATATCCACGGGCTGCGCATCGCCTGCGTGCGCGGCATCAGCGCTAACCCGCTGTTTTCGGCGCTGATGGAAGAAATTGACGATTTGTCTGACGCCGCTGCGCAGCTGCTGGCGGCGGAGCGGCAGATGGACGAAGCGGCGATTTACACTATCCACGGCTTTTGCCAACGGATGTTGACGCACAACGCCTTCGAGTCCGGCATGCTGTTTGAACAAACGCTGGTACAGGACGAACTGCCGCTGCGGCGGCAGGCCTGCGCCGATTTCTGGCGGCGTCATTGCTATCCGTTGCCGCTGGGCGTGGCGCGTGCGGTCAGCCAGGAGTGGAGCGGCCCGGAAGCGTTGCTGGCCGACCTTTCCGGTTATCTGCACGGTGAAGCGCCGGCGCTGCGGCGGCCGCCGAAGGACGAAGAAACCGTCCTGATGCGCCACGAGCAGATTGTCGCGCGCATCGACGCTATCAAGGCGCAATGGCGGGCGGCGGCGGGCGATCTTGAGGCGTTAATCGCCCAGTCCGGCGTCGATAAGCGCAGCTACAGCAGCAAACACCTGCCGAACTGGCTGAACAAGGTCGGCGAATGGAGCGGGCAGGAGACCCAGGATTACCAACTGCCGAAGGAGCTGGACAAGTTTCGCCAGTCGGTGCTGCTGGATAAGACCAAGAAGGGCGAGCCGCCGCGTCATGCGCTGTTCACGGCGATAGACGAACTGTTCGATGAACCCTTGACGCTGCGCGACCTGATCATGGCGCGCGCGCTTAGCGAGATCCGCACCTCCATTCAGCAGGAAAAGCGCCAGCGCGCCGAGCTGGGGTTTGACGACCTGCTCAGCCGTTTGGACAGCGCCCTGCAAAGCGGCGGCGGCGAACAGTTGGCGCAGGCGATCCGTCAGCGCTATCCGGTGGCGATGATCGATGAATTCCAGGATACCGATCCGCAGCAATACCGTATTTTCCAAAAACTTTACGTCGGCCGGCCTGATTGCGGCCTGCTGCTGATCGGCGATCCCAAGCAGGCGATTTACGCCTTTCGCGGCGCCGACATCTTTACCTACATGCGCGCGCGTTCAGAGGTGAGCGCCCACTATACGCTGGAGACCAACTGGCGCTCGTCGCCGTCGATGGTCGCCAGCGTCAATCACCTGTTTTCTCAGGTAGAAAAACCTTTCCTGTTCGGCCAAATCCCCTTTATTGAGGTTAACGCGGCGGAAAAGAACCAAGGGCTGGCGTTTGAATTGCACGGCAAGCCCCAGCCGGCGATGCAGTTCTGGCTGCAGCAGGGGGAAGGCGCGGGTGTAAGTGATTACCAACAGCTAATGGCGCGCCTGTGCGCCACGCAAATTCGCGACTGGCTCAGCGCCGGGCAGCAGGGCCTGGCGCGGCTGCAGAGCGGCAAGGCGTCACGGCCGGTACAAGCCTCTGATATCACGGTGCTGGTGCGCAGCCGCAACGAGGCGGCGTTGGTGCGCGATGCGCTCAGCGCGCTGTCTATTCCGTCGGTCTACCTGTCCAACCGCGACAGCGTGTTTGACACCCCGGAGGCCAAAGACCTGCTGTGGTTGCTGCAGGCGGTGTTGGCGCCGGAGCAGGAGCGCACGCTGCGCAGCGCCATGGCCACCGGGCTGATGGGGCTGGACGCGCCGACGCTGGACGGCCTGAGCCGCGATGAGCGCGCCTGGGACGCGCTGGTTAATGAATTCGACAATTACCGCACGCTCTGGCTGCGCCGCGGCGTGTTGCCGATGCTGAGCGAGGTGATGAAAGCGCGCCAATTGGCGGAGAACCTGCTGGCCAGCGCCGGCGGCGAGCGTCGCTTGACCGACGTGCTGCATCTGGGGGAGCTGTTGCAAGAAGCGGCGGCGCAGCTCGACAGCGAGCATGCGCTGGTGCGCTGGCTGGCGCAGCAGATCGCTCAGCCTAATCGCCAGTCCGACAATCAGCAACTGCGGCTGGAGAGCGACCGGCATCTGGTGCAGGTGATCACGATCCACAAGTCCAAGGGGCTGGAGTTCGATCTGGTGTGGCTGCCGTTCGTCGGCAACTTCCGCCAGCAGCAGCAGGCGCTGTATCACGATCGCCACAGTTTCCAGGCGCTGCTGGACCTCGACGCCAATGAAGAGAGCCAGGCCTGGGCGGAGGAGGAGCGGTTGGCGGAGGATCTGCGTCTGCTGTATGTGGCGCTGACCCGCTCGGTGTACCACTGCAGTATCGGCATTGCGCCGCTGTTCCAAGGCACGCGCAAGAAACAGGGCGATACCGACCTGCACCGCAGCGCATTGGGCTATCTGGTGCAGGGCGGGCAGCCCGGCGACGCCGTGTATCTGCAGGAGCGGCTGCAGCAATTGGTGGGCGGCGGTATCGCGCTGTCGCTGGTTGAACCGCCGGATGCAGAACCCTGGCAACCCCAGGCGTCGCTGGCCGAAGCGTTGGCGGCGAAAAGCTTTACCCGGCGGATCCAGGATTTTTGGCGGGTGACCAGCTATACCGGTTTGCAACAGCACGGCGCGAGCCTGATGCAGGATCTGCTGCCGCGTCTGGATGTCGACGCGGCCGGTGAGCGCGGGGAAGAAAGTGAGCCAGCGCTTACACCGCATACCTTCCCGCGCGGCGCAACGCCCGGCACCTTCCTGCACAGCCTGTTTGAAACGCTGGACTTCACCCAGCCGCTCGACGAACAGTGGCTGCTGGAACAGCTGCAGCAGCAAGGGTTTGCCGAACACTGGCAACCGATACTGCTGGCGTGGATGCAGGTGCTGCTCAATACGCCGCTCGATGACAGCGGCGTGACGCTGGCGGCGCTGACGCCGCAGCATAAGCAGGCAGAGCTGCAGTTCTATTTACCGATCAACCGGCTGTTGCAGGCGAAGGAGCTCGATGCTCTGGTGAAGCGTTACGATCCGCTTTCCGCCCGCTGCCCGGCGCTGGATTTCCATCAGGTGCAGGGCATGCTGAAAGGCTTTATCGACCTGGTGTTCTGCTGGCAAGGCAAATACTACCTGCTGGACTACAAGTCCAACTGGCTGGGGGAGGACAGCAGCGCCTATACCCGGCCGGCGATGGAGCAGGCGATGGCGGAGCATCGTTATGATCTGCAATACCAGCTGTATACGCTGGCGTTGCATCGTTATTTGCGCCATCGGTTGCCGGATTATGATTACCGGCGCCATTTCGGCGGGGTGATTTATCTGTTCCTGCGCGGCGTGGATGCGGCGCACCCGGGCAACGGCATTTTCACCTGTCTCCCCGCGTTTGAACTGGTGGCGGGAATGGATAGCTTGTTCAGCGGCGAAGCTGCGGCGACGGAGGAAAAATCATGATCGCACTGCTGGAGCAGGCGGTGGCGCTTGGCGCGCTGCGCCCGCTGGACGTGCAGTTCGCCCGCGTGGTGGCGAGCGAAGACGAGCCTGATATTTTACTGGCCGCCGCCTGTCTGAGCGCAGAGGCGGGGGCGGGGCATGTTTGCCTGATGCTGGAGCAGCTGCAGGCGGACACGCTGTTTGAAGGGCGCCAACCGGCGCTGGCGCTGGCGCTATGGGAGGCGGCCGGGCGACCGGATAGCGCACGTTGGCAGCAGCGCCTGGCGAGCAGCGCGGCGGTTGGGGACGGCAGCGGCGCTACGCCGCTGGTGCTGCGTGGGCAGCGCTTATATCTGCAACGCATGTGGCAAAACGAAGGTGAAGTGGCGGCGTTTATCGGCGGTGAAGGTGAATCGCTGACGGTGCCGGAGGAGGCGTTGCGCGCCATTCTCGACCGCTTGTTCGGCGCGGCGAGCGATGAACCCGACTGGCAGAAGATCGCCGCCGCGGTAGCTGCCACGCGGCGCATCGCGGTGATTTCCGGTGGACCGGGCACCGGTAAAACCACCACCGTCGCTAAACTGCTGGCGGCGCTGGTGCAGCTGGATGAAAGCGCGCGCTTGCGGATTCAGCTGGCGGCGCCAACCGGCAAGGCGGCGGCACGCCTGACGGAGTCGCTTGGCAGCGCCAGCCGTCAGCTGGCGTTGACCCCGGCGCAGCAGGCGTTGTTCCCAACGGAGGCGGCGACGTTGCACCGTTTGTTGGGGGCGCAACCCAACAGTCAGCGCATGCGCTATCACCGCGGTAACCGGCTGCATTTGGATGTGTTAGTGGTGGATGAGGCCTCGATGGTCGATCTGCCGATGATGGCGCGCCTGATTGCGGCGTTGCCCGATCGGGCCCGGGTGATTTTCCTCGGCGACCGCGATCAGCTGGCTTCGGTAGAGGCCGGCGCGGTGCTGGGGGATATTTGCCGTTTTGCCGAGCAGGGATACAGCGAGGCGCGCGCCGCAGAGCTGAGCCGCCTGACCGGTTGTTCGATCGCTGGGCAGCGGGCCGACGCGCAAGCGGCGGTGCGCGACAGCCTGTGCCTGTTGCGCAAGAGCTATCGTTTCGACGCCCGTTCCGGCATCGGTCAACTGGCGTTGGCGGTCAACGCCGGTGCGGGGGATCGCGCGCTGGCGGCATTAAACGGCCGTTTCGGCGATGTCGCGGGCTATGCGCTGGCGACGAGCGAAGAGTATCTGGCGCTGCTGGACGCGTGCGTGGCGGGCTATCGCGACTATCTGCGGCTGACTGCCGAAGGCGCGGATGCGGCGGTGGTGCTGGCCGCCTTTAGCCGCTTCCAGGTGCTGTGCGCGCTGCGTGAAGGGCCGTTCGGCGTCGCCGGCCTGAATGAACGTATTGAACTCGGGCTGCAGCGCGCCGGTCTGATCGACCGCAAACCGGGCGTGCTCGGCCGCTGGTATCGGGGGCGGCCGGTAATGATCGGCCGCAACGACAGCGCGCTGGGGTTATTCAATGGGGATATCGGCATTACTCTGCCGGATGAGCGCGGCGAGCTGCGCGTGCATTTCCAACTGCCGGACGGCAGCATCAAGTCGGTGCAGCCGAGCCGTTTGCCGGCGCATGAAACCGCTTATGCCATGACGGTGCACAAGTCCCAGGGATCGGAGTTTGAGCATACGGTTCTGGTGTTGCCGAACCATTTCCTGCCGGTGCTGACGCGTGAACTGGTCTATACCGCGATCACCCGTGCGCGTCAGCAGCTCTCGCTGTACGCCACGGACGCGGTGCTGCTGCGGGCCATTCGCACGCCGACCCAGCGTCGCAGCGGATTGGCTGAACGGCTGCAGACGACGGAATAAGCGATGAAGGGGCGCGGTAGCGGCCGCGCCCACAGGGATTACAGATCCGCCAGCAGAATTTTGGAGCGGCGTTGGTAGTTGTACAACGCCTGTTTCTGCATCGGCAGCACGTCGACCTCCGCCGGGGTGAAACCACGCTCCTGAAACCAGTGGATGCTGCGGGTGGTCAGCACGAACAGCTTCTTCAATCCCATCTGCCGCGCCTGATTTTCCACCCGCTGCAGCAGCATCTCGCCGCGCGAAGAGCTGCGGTAATCGGGATGCACCGCCACGCAGGCCATCTCACCGATTTTTTCCTCCGGGAACGGGTACAGCGCCGCACAGGCGATGGTCAGGTTGTCGCGTTCGATAATGGTGAACTTGTCGATCTCCATTTCCAGCTGTTCACGCGAACGGCGCACCAGAATACCCTGCTGTTCGAGCGGCCGAATGAGTTCCAGAATACCGCCGATGTCGTTGATCGTCGCCCGGCGCACCTGTTCGGCGCTTTCCATCACGATTTGGGTGCCAATGCCGTCGCGTGAGAACAGCTCTTGCACCAGCGCGCCGTCCTCCTGATAGCTGATTAGGTGGCTGCGGCGCACGCCGCTGCGGCAGCCTTTCACCGCGCCGCGCAGGAAGCGCACGGTGCCGGAATGGTAATCACCGCCTTCCTCCAGCTCTTCAAGACGCTTTTGCGCGTCGTTGGGGAACAGCTCGGAAAGGATGTTGCCTTCCGCGTCGGTCACGCCCTGCGAGGAGCAGAAACCGATCATTTTTTCCGCTTTCAGTTTGATCGCCAGCTGAGTCGCGACTTCCTCCGAGGTCAGGTTGAAGCTCTCGCCGGTCACCGAGACGGCGACCGGGCCGATCAGCACGATGGCGTTGCTGTCGAGCTGACGATGGATCGCTTCTTCATCGATGCGGCGAATGCGGCCGCTGTGGCAGTAGTCGATGCCGTCATCGACGCCCAGTGGCTGCGCGATGATGAAGTTGCCGCTGACCACGTTAATGTGTGCGCCCTGCAGCGGCGTGTTGTTGAGGCTCATCGACAGCCGGGCGGTGATGTCCAGCTGCAATAAACCGGCCGCCTGCTTGACCAACTCAAGCGTATGGGCGTCGGTCACGCGCGTATGCTTGTGGTAGATCGGTTCATAGTTGTGCTGCGCCAGATTGGCGTCGATCTGCGGCCGTGCGCCGTAAACCACCACCAGGCGAATGCCCAGGCTATGCAGCAGCCCGATATCATTGACGATGTTGGAAAAATTCTCGTGTTCGATGGCTTCCCCACCGAGCATGATGACAAACGTCTTGCCGCGGTGTGCGTTGATATAGGGGACGGAGTGACGGAATCCTTGCACCAGCTCTGTACTACGTTCCTTCACGGGCAAACCTCTTTGCATATTTATACGATATTTTTGTATTTTTATTCTTTTATTGCGCCAATGGCAAGTGGGAAATCGTCATGAAGAGCGAGCTAAGGGCGCTAAATCGTTAATAAATTGAAAAACCATAAAAAGATTTTCTGATGACAGGGCTGGAATGATTGGTTAAAGTTTTCGGCATTCCCAAGTCATTGGTGTTTTTTTCATCTGTTGTAAACAGTTATTACTGCCGGAGCCGCATGCCAAACGCTAATCACAATCTGGGCCGCCGTCGTTTATTACAGGGCGTTGCCGCCAGCTGGTTGCTGAGTGTGAGTCGCACGGGCTTCGCCGCGTCATCGCACGTGATTGCCGTGCGCGTCTGGCCGTCCTCCACTTATACCCGCGTCACGCTGGAATCCAACGTCGAACTGAAATACAAGCAGTTCGCCCTGACCAATCCCGATCGCGTGGTGGTGGATATCGAAGGCGTGCATCTCAACAGCGTGCTGAAAGGCATCGCCGGGCAGGTGCGCGCCGACGATCCTTATCTCAAGCAGGCGCGCGTCGGCCAGTTCGATCAGAATACCGTGCGGCTGGTGCTGGAGCTCAAGCAAAGCGTCAGCCCGCACATGTTCTCGCTGGCGCCGGTGCCGGAGTATCGCAACCGTCTGGTGATGGATCTCTACCCGACCAAAGGCGGCAGCGGCGGCGAGGAGTATGATCCGCTACTGGCGTTACTGGAAGATTACAACAAAGGCGATCTGGAGCGCACGCTGCCGCCCGAAGCGCCGCAGGCCGGCAAGGCGGGGCGCGATCGGCCGATCGTCATCATGCTGGATCCTGGCCACGGGGGCGAAGATCCCGGTGCGATCGGCAAGTATAAGACGCGCGAGAAAGACATCGTGCTGCAGATTGCCCGCAAGCTGAGCGCCATGATCAAGCGCGAGCCGAACATGAAGGTGTTCATGACGCGCAATGAAGACGTGTTTATCCCGCTCAAGGTGCGCGTCGCCAAGGCGCGCAAGCAACGCGCCGATTTGTTCGTTTCGATTCACGCCGACGCCTTCACCAGCCGCGCCGCGCGCGGGTCATCGGTGTTCGCGTTGTCCACCAAAGGCGCCACCAGCTCGGCGGCCAAGTTCCTGGCGCAGACGCAGAACGCCTCGGACCAAATCGGTGGCGTCAGCAAGAGCGGCGATCGCTATCTCGACCACACCATGTTCGATTTGATCCAGACCGCAACCATCAACGATAGCCTGAAGTTCGGCAAGGAAGTGCTGAACCGGATGGGTAAAATCAACCGGTTGCACAAGAATCGCGTCGATCAGGCCGGTTTTGCGGTGTTGAAGGCGCCGGATATCCCGTCGATCCTGGTGGAAACGGCGTTTATCAGCAATATCGAAGAGGAGCGCAAGCTGCGCACCAGCCATTTCCAGCAGCAGGTGGCGGAGTCGATTCTGGCGGGCATCAAGGCTTATTTCGCCAACGGCGGCGCGTTAGCGAGCCGATAGCGGCAGGGCCGGGCGCAAGTCCGGCTGTTTTTGCGGATTGCAGATACAAAAAAACACCCGTCAGGGTGCTTATCTGTTGTCATCAAGAGTTGGTTGCGGGGGCCGGATTTGAACCGACGACCTTCGGGTTATGAGCCCGACGAGCTACCAGGCTGCTCCACCCCGCGTCCGTCTTGATGCGGTATTACGACGAAACCACCGTTCATGTTATGCCGCTGGTACGGCATTCGGTTGGTTGCGGGGGCCGGATTTGAACCGACGACCTTCGGGTTATGAGCCCGACGAGCTACCAGGCTGCTCCACCCCGCGTCCGTGTAATACTTTGTTATCGAACCCAAACGCAAAATACCGCCACTGCGGCATCGGTTGGTTGCGGGGGCCGGATTTGAACCGACGACCTTCGGGTTATGAGCCCGACGAGCTACCAGGCTGCTCCACCCCGCGTCCGATGGATGCGCACTATACTCTCCATGCGTTTTGTTGCAAACCCTTTTTGCATTTTATTGGCCTAAACCCGTTTTTCTGCTGAATTTGCCCGCAATTTGCCTTCTTTTTCATCACCATCCTCCGTGCGGCTTTTTTTATTTGCAGCGATTCCTTTATCAATGAGCGTTTGTTATCGTTCAGCCGGTAGATCATATCAGTTTGAGAGTGTGCGCGATGAAAGGACGTTGGGGCAAATACCTGCTGGGCGGGTTGATGGTGGCGGTATTGGCGGGCTGTTCGTCCAAGCCGACCGATCGGGGTCAGCAATATAAGGACGGCCGTCTGGATCAATCGCTGGAGCTGGTCAATCAGCCCAACGCCAAAGGTTCGCCGGTCAACGCCAAGGATTATTCGGATCAGCTGATGGAGATCAAGTACGCGTCGCCTTCGCTGTTTAACCGCAACAACAGCACCTATCAGGCGGTGCAAAACTGGATGGCGTCCGGCGCCGACACGCGCATGCTGAGCCAGTACGGCCTCAGCGCTTACCAGATGGAAGGCGTCGACAATTACGGCAACGTGCAGTTTACCGGCTACTACACGCCGGTGGTGCAGGCGCGTTATACCCAACAGGGCGAGTTCCGTTATCCGCTGTACCGCATGCCGCCGAAGGGCAGGGGCCGCTTGCCGGATCGCGCGGGCATTTATTCCGGCGCGCTCGACGATCGCTATATCATCGCTTACACCAACTCGCTGATGGACAACTTCATGATGGAAGTCCAGGGCAGCGGCTACGTCGACTACGGTAACGGTCAGCCGCTGGTGTTCTTCGGCTACGGCGGCAAGAACGGCCACGCCTACCGCAGCATCGGCAAAGTGCTGATCGATCGCGGTGAAGTGGCCAAGGCGGACATGTCGATGCAGGCGATCCGTCAGTGGGCGGATACCCACAGCGCCGCAGAGGTGCGCGAGCTGCTGGAGCAGAACCCGTCGTTCGTGTTCTTCCGCCCGGAAGCTTTTGCGCCGGTGAAAGGCGCCAGCGCGGTGCCGCTGATCGCCAAAGCGTCGGTGGCCTCCGACCGTTCACTGATCCCGGCAGGCACCACGCTGCTGGCCGAAGTGCCGCTGCTGGACAACAAGGGTAAATTCACGGGAAAATACGAGATGCGTCTGATGGTCGCGCTCGACGTGGGCGGCGCCATCAAGGGCCAGCATTTTGACATGTATCAGGGCATCGGGCCGGAAGCCGGCCACTCGGCGGGCTACTACAACCACTATGGCCGCGTCTGGGTGCTGAAGAACAACGGCGGCGGCCAGCTGTTCAGCGCCAATCAGTCAAACGGCGGCGGTTCGTTGCTGGTCACCCGCTAAACGCGCACGGCGTGAAAAGATTGACCCGCAGGGGCCGGATTTTCCGGCCCTTATCATTTGCATTACGAAGGTAATTAAAGCGTTATGAGCACAGCTTATTCGGAAGCCTATCTGCAGCGTTTCGGCGGCACGGCGCGGTTATACGGCCAGCAGGCGCTGGCGGTGTTCGCGCAGGCGCACGTCTGCGTGATCGGCATCGGCGGCGTGGGTTCCTGGGCGGCTGAGGCGCTGGCGCGCACCGGCATCGGCGCCATCACTCTGATCGACATGGATGATGTTTGCGTCACCAATACCAACCGTCAGATCCACGCGCTGCGCCAGCACGTCGGGCAATCGAAAACCGAGGTAATGGCGGAGCGTATCCTGGCGATCAACCCGGAATGCCGGGTGACCTGCATTGACGATTTCATTACCCCGGACAACGTCGCCGAGCTGCTGGACCATAACTTCAGCTACGTCATCGACGCGATCGACAGCGTGCGGCCGAAAGCGGCGCTGCTGTCATACTGCCGCCGCTTCAAGATCCCGGTGGTGACCACCGGCGGCGCCGGCGGGCAGATAGATCCGACCAAAATCGAAGTGGCCGATCTGGCGAAAACCATTCAGGATCCGCTGGCCGCCAAGCTGCGCGAGCGGCTGAAGCACGATTTTAACGTGGTGAAAAACGGCAAGGGCAAGCTGGGCATCGACTGCGTCTTTTCCAGCGAGCCGCTGGTTTATCCGCAGCCGGACGGTTCGGTATGCGCTTCGCGCAGTACGGCGGAAGGGCCGAAAAGAATGGATTGCAGCGCAGGTTTCGGCGCGGCGACCATGGTCACCGCCACCTTTGGCTTCGTCGCCGTGTCGCATGCGCTGAAAAAGATGGTGGCGAAGGCGGCGCGTCAGGCGTAACGGGCGGCGATCGCCTGCACGGCGGCGGCCAACGCCGCCAGCCCGCTGGCGCGAGTGGCGCTCAGCTGAGCGCGCAGCGCCAGGCGGTCGAACAGCGCCAGCGGATCCAACTCGGCGATCTGCTGCGGCGTTTTCCCTTCCACTTCGGTCAGCAGCACCGCCAACAGGCCACGCACGATACGGCCTTCGCTGTCGCCATAAAAGTGCAGCGTGCCGTCTTCCAGCAACTGGTGCCCCAGCCAGACGCGGTTTTCACACCCGCTCAACGCCATTTCTTCACTGCGCAAGGCCTCCGGCAGCGGCGGCAGCCGTTTTGCGAGCATAATCAGTTGGCGGTAGCGGTCTTCCCACTGTTTCAGCGCGCTGAAGGTGGCGATCAACGCTTCGGCGGTGATCTCTCGGCCAAAAGGATGGGGGGCGAGCATAGCGTCTCCGGGAATCAAGTCAGTCGGCCAGCAGGTCGAGGGCGTGGGTCAACGCGCTGACCAGCGTATCGACGTCCTGTTGAGTATTGTAGGGGGCGAACGACGCGCGCAACGTGCCGCTGACGCCTAACGCCGCCATCAGCGGCTGCGCGCAGTGCTGGCCGGCACGCAGCGCAATGCCTTGCTCCGCCAGCAGCGTGACGATGTCGCTGTGGTGTACGCCGGCGATATCGAACGCCAGCAGGCTGGAACCGGAACTGCGGAAGCTGCGAAAGCCCGGCAGCTGCGCCAACCGCTGTTCCGCCCGGTCAGCCAGCTCGCGACTGTAGCGCTCCGCCGCCGCCATGTCCTGTTCGCGAAGCCAAGTGAGCGCGGCGGCCAACCCCAGCACGCCGGCGATGTTTGGCGTGCCGGCTTCGAAGCAGTGCGGCGGTTTTTGCGGGATAAAACCGTCGAACGACGCCTGGGTCAACATCTTTCCCCCTCCTTGCCACGGCGCCATCTGCGCCAGCAGCTCGGATTTGCCGTACAGCGCGCCGATGCCGGTCGGGCCATACAGTTTGTGGCCGGAGAAGGCGTAGAAATCGATATCGAGCCGCTGTACGTCGGCCGGATCGTGAACCACGCCCTGTGCGCCGTCGATCATCACGCGCGCGCCGGCGGCATGGGCCAGCGCGATCGCCGGCGCCAGATCCGGGCAGCCGCCGGTGACATTGGACATTTGCCCCAGCGCCAACAGGCGGGTTCTATCGTTGAGCAGGGCGGGCAGCTGCGCCAGGTCCGGCAGCCGGTCGGCGCCGATCGGCAGTTTCACTACCCGCGCGCCGGTTTGATCCGCCACCATCAGCCAGGGGATCAGGTTGGCGTGGTGCTCCGCTTCGCTCACCAGAATTTCATCCCCCGGCTGCAGACGCGGACGCAGATAACTCTGCGCCACCAGGTTGATCGCCTCGGTGGTGCCGCGCGTCCAGACGATGTCGTCGGCCGACGGCGCATGGATCAGTTGCGCGACCTGGCCGCGCGCCTGCTCGAAACGAGCGGTCAGATCCTGCGCCGCCCGATGCTGGCTGCGGTGCACGGTGGCGGCGTCGTCGCGATAAAACTGCTGCGTGGCGTCGATCACCGCCTGCGGCTTCAACGCGGTGGCGGCGCTGTCCAGATAGATGCCGTCCTGCGCGAGCGCGGGAAACTGTTGGCGAAAAAGGCTGGGGTTAAAAGGCGTCATACCCTGATTGTCACTGGCTTGAGTCGATGGGTGATCCTGTCCTATTTTTCCGCCGGAGACAAGCGTTCGCGCCGATTAGGACTTATCGCCTGGAAAAATTGGGAAAGTTTGTTATGCTATTAAACGTGCGCTTATTAATCGCATATATACACATAAAAGGTATTTATCAGCATTTAAAACTAAAAAGGAGTCCTCAATGAAGAAAACAGCCGCAGTTCTCTCTGCCCTGATGCTTACGTTCACCCTGGCCGCCTGTTCCAGCAACTACGTGATGCATACCAATGACGGACGCACCATTGTCGCTGACGGCAAGCCTAAAGTGGATAACGATACCGGCATGATCAGCTATAAAGACGCCAACGGCGTCGAACAGCAGATCAACCGCGCCGATGTGAAAGAGATGGTTGAAAGCAACCAGTAACCGTCAGGCAAAAAAAAAAGCACCGCAAGTTTTGCGGTGCTGCATAAAATCACTATGGACAGACAGGGTAAATGTACAGGAAGTGAAAAAACAGTAGCCTAGCTACCATGTCCGGAATCGCCGGACAATTTGCAAACACAACATCACAACCACAAGCCAAAAGTTCATCGGCGTCCTCGACACCCACTCCCTTTTCGTTCCGGCCCGGGAAGTGCCGCCACTATAGGTATTTGCTGGCGCATCCTCAACGGACAAATTATAATGGCTCGGATTAAAAAAACTAATGGCAATGCGCCGTTAGCGTTTGTCCATGGCTTGCCACACAAAGCCGCTCGATTTTCGGCGCCGAATCATTCGGATTAATGTTACACAAAAGTAGCTAATTTAATGTCTAAACGCTTACCTCCCCTCAATGCGCTGCGCGTGTTCGATGCGGCCGCTCGCCACCTGAGTTTCACCAAGGCGGCGGAAGAGCTGTTCGTGACTCAGGCCGCGGTGAGCCACCAGATCAAGTCGCTGGAGGACTTCCTCGGGCTGAAGCTGTTTCGCCGGCGCAATCGCTCGTTGCTGCTGACCGAAGAGGGGCAAAGTTACTACCTTGATATCAAGGAGATCTTCTCTTCGATCAACGAGGCGACGCGCAAGCTGCAGGCGCGCAGCGCCAAGGGGGCATTGACCGTCAGTTTGCCGCCGAGCTTCGCCATTCAGTGGCTGGTGCCGCGTCTGTCCGGCTTTAACTCAGCTTATCCGGGCATCGACGTGCGCATCCAGGCGGTGGACCGTGAAGAGGACAAGCTGGCGGACGACGTCGACGTGGCGATTTTCTATGGCCGCGGCAATTGGCCGGGGCTGCGCGCCGAGCGCCTGTATGCGGAATATTTGCTGCCGGTTTGTTCGCCGAGCCTGCTGACCGGCGATCATCCGCTGAAAACTGCAGACGATCTGGCTTATCATACGCTGCTGCATGACGTTTCACGTCGCGACTGGCTGGCCTATACGCGCCAGCTGGGGTTGCAGCACATCAACGTGCAGCAGGGGCCAATCTTCAGCCACAGCGCCATGGTGGTGCAGGCGGCGGTGCACGGTCAGGGCGTGGCGCTGGTGAACAACGTGATGGCGCAAACCGAGATTGAAGCCGGTCGTCTGGTGTGCCCGTTCAATGATGTGTTGGTCAGTAAAAATGCTTTTTATCTGGTATGTCATGACAGCCAGGCAGAACTGGGTAAAATAGCCGCCTTCCGGCAGTGGATCCTGGCGCGCGCCGCCAGCGAACAAGAGAAGTTCCGCTTCCGCTACGAACAATAAGGCCGGCCGCCGCCTTGCCGCGGTCGGTGATTTTTAATGGGATAGATCACGATGAGCAGCCGTTCCATGCTGGTTTTCGCCGCTATCAGCGGCTTTGTGTTTGTCGCGCTGGGCGCATTCGGCGCGCATGTGTTAAGCGGCACGCTGGGCGCCAACGAAATGGCCTGGATCCGCACCGGGCTGGAGTATCAGGGGTTCCACACCCTGGCCATCCTGGCGCTGGCGGTCGCGATGCAGCGCCGCGTGAGCCTGTGGTTTTACTGGAGCGGAGCGCTGTTGGCGTTCGGCACCGTGTTGTTCAGCGGCAGCCTCTATTGTCTGGCGCTGTCGCACCTGAAGGTCTGGGTATATATCACGCCGGTTGGCGGCGTGTGCTTCTTGATCGGCTGGATATTGATGTTGATTGGCGCTTTGCGTCTGAGGAAAAAGGCCGAGCGCCATGAATAAGATTGCGTTGTACTGCCGTCCCGGCTTCGAAAAAGAGTGTGCGGCGGAGATCACCGATAAAGCCGCCCAGCTGGAGATTTACGGCTTTGCGCGGGTAAAAGAGCACAGCGGTTACGTGTTGTTCGAATGCTATCAGCCGGACGATGCCGACCGCCTGGCGCGGGAGATTCCGTTCCGCGAACTGATTTTCGCCCGCCAAATGATCGTGGTGGGTGAGCTGCTGCGCGATCTGCCGCCGGAAGATCGGGTATCGCCGATCGTCGGCATGCTGATCGGCGTGGTTGATCGCGGCGGCGAGCTGCGGGTGGAAGTGCCGGACACCAACGAAAGCAAAGAGCTGATGAAATTCTGCCGCAAGCTGACGGTGCCGCTGCGCGCCGCGATGCGTGAGCAGAAGGTGCTGATGGCGCGCGAGAACCCGACTCGCCCGGTGGTGCACGTGTTCTTCATCGCGCCGGGCTGCTGCTATGTCGGTTACTCCTACAGCAACAACAACTCGCCGTTCTACATGGGTATTCCGCGTCTGCGCTTCCCGGCCGATGCGCCGAGCCGTTCGACGCTGAAACTGGAAGAAGCGTTCCATGTGTTCATCCCCGCCGACGAGTGGGACGAGCGCCTGGCCAGCGGCATGCATGCGGTCGATCTGGGGGCCTGCCCGGGCGGCTGGACCTATCAGCTGGTGAAGCGCAGCATGATGGTGCATTCGGTGGATAACGGCCCGATGGCGCCGAGCCTGATGGAAACCGGCCAGGTGACGCACCACCGCGCCGACGGCTTCAAGTTCGAGCCGAACAGCAGCAAGATCTACTGGCTGGTGTGCGACATGGTGGAGAAACCGGCGAAGGTGACCAGCCTGATGATTCAGTGGCTGGTGAAAGGCTGGTGCCGCGAAGCGATCTTTAACCTCAAACTGCCGATGAAAAAGCGCTATGAGGAAGTGTCGCAAAACCTGATGAGCATCCGCGAAGCGCTGGGCGCTGCCGGCATCAGCGTTGAAGTGCATGCCAAGCAGCTGTATCACGACCGCGAAGAGATCACCGTACACGTGCGCCGCATGTGGTCGGCGGTGCCGGGCCGCCGCGACGAGCGCGATTAATCGCGTTAAACCTGATAAAGGGCGCTGCTTGCAGCGCCCTTATTGTATCGGCAGGCGCAGCTGCTGCAGGTTGCCGTCCAGCGACAGATCGGTGCGCAGCGTGGCGACTTGTTTGCTGACGTAGGCCAGCTCGCGGTGCTGCTCCAGCTTGCCGCGCCATTTCTCCGGCACCTGCTCCAGGTGCTGATAGATCCCGTCCAGACTGCCCGACTGCTGCAACAGCAGCACGGCGGTTTTCGGCCCGATGCCGGCCACGCCGGGGATCTTGCTGCTGCCGATCCCCGCTAACCCCCAGTAGTCCGGCAGTTGCTGCGGCAGCACGCCGAATTCCTGCTGCACGAAAGGCATATCCAACCAGCGTTTCTGGAAGTAATCGCGGATCTGTACGTTCGGCGCCAGCAGTTGGCAATAGCCTTTGTCGGTGGAGACGATGGTCACCTGGTGGCCGCCGCCGGCGATCTTCGCCGCCAGCGTGGCCGCCAGATCGTCGGCCTCGTTGCCGGGCGAATGCCAGCTGGCGACGCCCAGTTCGGCGAAGGCCTCACGCAGCTGCGGCATCTCCTGTTGCAGGTTTTCCGGCATCGGCGAGCGCCCGGCCTTGTAGTCCGGCAGAATTTGGTGGCGCCAGCTTTCGCTGCGGTCGTCCTCGTCAAATACCGCCACCGCGTGGGTCGGGCGGCTGTGCTGAAGCAACTGCTGCAGCGCGTGGCGACAGGCGTTGACGCAAGGGGAGCCCTGTACGGCGTGAATGCGGCGGATGAGGTTCAGGGCGTCGACAATCAGTAGGTGTATCATCATGGGCGGCAAGGTCAGAAAAAACAGGGCGGCCGTTACGCCGCCCGGGATTGAGGGTCAGGCGACGATTTCGTAGCAGGGCACATAGGCGCTGCCCGGCAGCTTCATGCGGTGCTGGGCGACAAAGCCCTGCAGCAGGCTGTCCATCTGCTTCATCATCTGCGGTTCGCCGTGCAGCTTGTATGGGCCGAACTGCTCAATGGCGTGGATGCCGTTTTCCTTCACGTTGCCGGCCACGATGCCGGAGAAGGCGCGGCGCAGCGCGGCGGCCAATTGCTCCGGCGGCTGGTTCGGATACAGATTGAGGTTCGCCATGTTCTCGTGGGTCGGCTCGAACGGCAGCTGCAGATCCGGCGCGATGCGGATCGACCAGTTGAAACTGTAGGCGTCGCCGGTGTTGCGGCGGTTTTCCTTCACCAGCGGCATGGCTTTTTTCATCTGCCGGGCCACTTCCGCCGGATCGTCGATGATGATGGTGTAGTGACGGCGCGCGGCGTCGCCCAGCGTGTTCATGATGAACTCGTCCAGCACTCGGAAGTAATCGGCGCTCTCTTTTGGCCCGGTCAGGATCAGCGGCAGCACCTGCTCGCTGTTCTCCGGATTCATCAGGATACCCAGCAGGTACAGCAGCTCTTCGGCGGTGCCGACGCCGCCCGGGAAGATGATGATGCCGTGCGCGATACGCACGAACGCTTCCAGACGTTTTTCGATGTCCGGCATGATCACCAGCTCGTTCACCAGCGGGTTAGGCGGCTCGGCGGCGATGATTGACGGCTCGGTCATGCCGATGAAGCGGCTGTTGCGGTAACGCTGCTGCGCGTGACCGACCGCCGCGCCTTTCATCGGCGCTTCCATGGCGCCCGGCCCGCAGCCGGTGCAGATGTTCAGCTCGCGCAGGCCCAGCTGGCTGCCGACCTTGCGCGCGTACAGGTATTCGTTCTCGTTGATCGAGTGCCCGCCCCAGCACACCACCATGTTGGGATCCTCATCCAGATGCAGCGTGCGCGCATTGCGCAGGATCGAGAACACCAGGTTGGTGATGTGGGCCGAGTTTTCCAGGTTCAGGTGTTGGAAACGGCCGGCGCTGGCGATTTGGCCGTGCACGAACAGAATGTCGCGCAACACGGCGAACAGGTTGGCCTGCAGTGAACGGATGATGCGGCCGTCGACGAACGCCTCTTCCGGTGGATTGACCAGCTCCAGCTTCACGCCACGCTCGCGGCGCAGCACGTTGATATCGAAGGTTTCATAGCGCGACAGCAGCTGTTTGCTGTTGTCGGTTTGGCTGCCGGAGTTCAACACGGCCAGCGAACAGTTGCGAAACAGGCGGTACAGGTCGCTGCTGGCGGTGCGCTTCAGCATGTCTACTTCCAGCTGCGACAATAAATCCATAGAGCCAAGCGGGCTGATGTGTGTAATCAAGGTAACTCCTTTGCACCCGGTGCGGGGCGGTAGTAATCCATACGCAGCAAAACAGCATCTCGTTATGGTTGGCGTGCTGCGGCGAAGCGGGCGCTCTGCCCGGCCGCAGCCTCGTTTTAACCTTACCGCCGTCCCTGCGCTTTTACCAACACAAACCGCTCGTTAGCTCAGTTGTTGAGCAATGTTTCGCACTTATTGGCGCGCCAGGCGGCCGTGCTCGGGAGCGAATGCGACGTTGCTGCGCCACGGGTTGATATCCAGTCCGCCGCGGCGGGTATAGCGGGCGTAAACCGTCAGGCTTTGCGGCCGGCAATAGCGCATCAGATCGTTGAAGATGCGCTCGACGCATTGCTCGTGGAATTCGTTGTGGTGGCGGAAGGAAACCAGATAGCGCAGCAGCGCTTCGCGATCGATCTTGCCGCCGCGGTAGCTTATCTGCACCGAGCCCCAGTCCGGCTGATGGGTGATCAGGCAGTTGGACTTCAGCAGGTGGCTGACCAATTGCTCTTCCACTACCTCTTCACCGGCGGCGTTCTGCAGGTAGTCGGCGTTGAACTCATAATTGTCGATGCGAATATCCTGCTGGTCGATGCAGTCGCCGGCCAGACGAGCGATCGGGCTGCCTTCCAGTTGGTCGACGCTGAACAGGGTGACGCTCACCTCGCCTTGGGCGCAGGCGGACAGATCGCGTTGCAGCGTGCTGCGCACCGTTTCCCAATCGGCGAACGGCGTTTGGTTGAAGCTGTTGAGATACAGCTTGAAGCTTTTCGATTCGATCAGGTTCAGGCTGTCGGCGTTGAGGCTGATCTCGCCCACCGCCACCTGCGGCAGCCCGTTGGCGTTCAGCCAGGAGAGTTCGTACAGCGTCCAGATGTCCGCGCCGTGGAAGGGCAGGTTGTCGGGATACAGCCCCAGCGGCTCGCGGTTCATGCTGCGCGGCACCGCCTGCAGCAGCGTGGCGTCGTAGCGATCGCGATAGGCGGTGGGTTTGCCCAGCGTCAGCCCTGACAGGGCCTGGTGGTCTTGATATGAGGACATCTGCTGTCACCTCGGTCAGAGATAGGTACAATGGCCGTCAGTTTAACGTATGCGAGAAAGAATATGGACCATGATGTATCGCACGCTCTGCGTGAATTCACTCAACGCTATGTCGAGTTGTGGCAGCAAGAGCGCGGCCACGCGCCGGCCAGCGAGGCGCTGTACGGCGTGCCGTCGCCCTGCATCGTGGAGAATCGCGAGGACGACGTGCTGTGGTTGCCGCAGCCTTTCGAACCGGCGGCGACGCTGGAGAAGGTCGAGGCCGCGCTGGAGCTGCGTTTGCAGCCGGATGCGCACCGTTTCTACACGCAGCAATACGCCGGTGACATGAGCGCGCAATTTGGGGAGCATCGCCTGAGCCTGCTGCAGGTATGGAGCGAAGAGGATTTCATCCGCCTGCAGGAGAATCTGATCGGCCATCTGGTGACGCAAAAGCGCCTCAAATTGTCACCGACTCTCTTCCTGGCGACCACCGAATCCGAGATGACGATGGTGTCGCTGTGCAACGTCAGCGGCAACGTGGTGCTGGAGCAATTCGGCAGTGATAAGCGCACCTTGTTGGCGGCGACGCTGGGGAATTTCCTCGATGCGCTGCGCCCAGTGCTGGACTGAAGCGCGGCGGATTCGCCGTCGGTCGTGTAAGAGATCTCTCACACGGGCTGTGAGAGATCGCTCTTAATTTTTTTCACCTCTCTTTGGACCATGAGATTATTGTTATCCAGATCAATTGGTTAGAATTTCTTTAGGATAACTCTTAGTCTTAATTTAGTGTGAGACACCTCTCAAACCCTTGTGATTCCGGGAAATTTGAGCGATCTTATCATTACCGGCACGGACCCGGCGGAGCAGGAAAGCATCAGGATGATGCAGCTTCAGGAAGAAGAAAGGGAAGCGCTCAGGCAAGAGCGAGGGATGGCGTCAGGAGATGCCCAGGATGTTTCAGGATTGAAACCAAGGACACCTCCAGGACGGAGATTGAGAGCCGGCGCAGGACTGTCGGCGGGTCAGGAAGGCTGAGGAACCGCGTCAGGACGATGCTGCAGGATGATGCAAGGACCACTTGGTCAGGATGGCCGCAGGAAAAGTTTTCAAGGATTGAGCAGGGAGCATGCTGTGTAGCGGGATGGCTATAAAACGAACCGGGGGCACTGTTAACGCAGTGCCCCCAACTTTTTGTTCTATTCCGCCGCGCGTGCGCCCCGTCTCAATCCTTCTTCCGCGTTAACCAATCGCGCCCAGCGTATCGCCTGCGCCCTGTTTTTTCGGCAGCAGGAACAGCGTGGCGTAGATATCCAGCAGGTAAATCGCCGCCAACAGGCTGATGGCGGCGGTAAACGATACCTGCGTCACCAGCGCGCCGATCACCAATGGCCCCAGGCCGCCGACGCCGCGTCCCAGATTGAACAGGATGTTTTGCGCGGTGGCGCGTGCTTGCACCGGGTAGGTATCGGAAATCAACGCGCCGTAACCGCCGATCATGCCGTTGACGAACATGCCCATCACTGCGCCGGCGAACAGCATCAGCATCGGATCGCTCAACTGGGCGTAGCCGATCACCATCACCACCGCGCCGACCTGATACAGCACGAAAATCTTCCAGCGGGCGAAGCGGTCGGCCAGGACGCCGAACAGCCAGATGCCGAACGTCATGCCGACCACCGTCACCGCCGTCCACAGGCCGGACTTGGTGAGCGAGAAGCCGAAGTTTTTCGCCAGATAAGTCGGCATCCAGATCATCAGCCCGTAGTAGCCGAAGTTCTGCACCGAACAGAGAATGAAGATGCCGATGCTGGCCTTGCTGGTGGCGCGATCCTTAAACAGCAGGCGCAAACGCTGAAGGAAGGAGAGCGGCTGCCCGGCGTCTTTCTGCCGCACGAATTCCTCCGGTTCGCCCAGCGTGCGGCGGATCAGGAATGACGCCAGCGCCGGCAGCAGGCCGACCAGGAACATGCCGCGCCAGCCGATATGTTCCAGCAGCAGCGGCGTCAGGAAAGCGGCCGCCAGCACCCCCAACTGCCAGCCCATGCCGACGTAGGCCGAAGCGCGGTTGCGTTTCTCCGCCGGCCAGGCTTCGGCGATCAGCGCCATGCCGATGCCGAACTCGCCGCCCAGCCCGATGCCCGCCAGCGTGCGATAGGCGAGTAGATCCCAATAGCCTTGCGCCACGGCGCACAGGCCGGTGAACAGGGAAAACATCAGGATGGTGATAGTCAGCACCCGGATGCGGCCGAAGCGATCGCTGAGATGGCCGAAGATCACGCCGCCCAGCACTGCGCCGATCAGCGTCCAGGTGACCAGCGAACCGGCGGCCGATGAGGTTAATCCTAATTCGATGCTGATGGCCGGCAGCATAAAGCCGAGGATCAGCAGGTCAAACCCGTCCATGGCGTAACCGGTGACCGAGGCCAGCATGGCCTTACCGGGCGTCGCGTGATTTTTTTTCTCTGTTATTACGGACATGAATCTTTATCTGTGTGGTGAATTCGGTGGGCCTATTGTGCAGCGCGGCGGCGCACGCCACCAGATAAAAACGGCAGCCGGTCTCGGGCGCGCCAAATTTGGGCTATAAAAATGCTATGCTTTGCCGCCTTTCAGCCAGCGAGCTGAATATCATGATGAAAAGAGATCGGGAATGCAGATGAGTATACATAATCAGGTTCGCCGCAGTTTGCAGGCGATTGAACAATCCATGCGCGATTTGGCCTTGTGGCAGGCCGCGCCGCCCGAGCCTGAGGCTTTCTCCAGCACCGAGCCGTTCTGCATCGACAGCATGTCGGCCGAGGCTTGGCTGCAGTGGGTGTTTCTGCCGCGCATGTATGCGCTGTTGGACGCCGAAGCGCCGCTGCCGACGCGTTTTGCCATCACGCCTTACTTCGAGGAGGCGTTGAAGGAGCGTGAGCCGAGCAGTCTGCCGCTGTTGGTGCTGCTGCAGCAGTTGGATTTGATGTTGAATAAAGAGCCGTAATTCGCCGGCGGCGCGCAGATTTTTGCCGCCCGGCAGTGTAGAGTACTCGCGCGGATGCCGGGCAGGAGAGCCGACGGCGTCTTTCGGCTCGGTTAAACCGCGGCGGTTGACCGGGGGCTGCATTAGGATGATGAGGTGCTGCAATAATGGATTTATTAAGGTTTATCCTTCGTTTGCCTTTTACCCTGGTTAAGGGCGTTTGCCGCCTGTTGGGTGGGGTCTTGTCGCTGTTGGGGCGGTTGCTGAGACCGCTGGTCGGCAACCTCAGCTGGCGCGCGCCGGCCTGGTGGGCTGCGCTGCCGCGCGGTTTTCTGCGGCTGGAAAGCGGCGTGGATAAACATCCGAAAGCGATCGGTCTGGGCCTGCTGCTGCTGGCAGGCGCCGCGGGCGGCGCGTTTTACGGTTGGCACTGGTGGCAAAATCGGCCCCAGCCGATCGAACCGGCGCCGATGGTGGTTCAGGAGGTCAGCGCATCGCTGGCTAACCCCGCGCCGATAGATTACACCGCCGCCCGGCAAGCGCCACAAACGGTGAGTCTGGCCTTCAGCGGCTCGGTCGCGCCGATCGCCGCGGTGGGTAAAACCGTGAGCGCCGGCATCACCCTCAAACCGACGGCGGAAGGGCAGTGGGCGTGGAACAATGAATCGACGCTGGTGTTCACGCCGAAAAAGCCGCTGCCGATGGGCGCGAAATATGACGTGACCCTCGAGCCCGCTACCTTGCTGGCGCCGCAGGTCAAACTCGCTAAAACCCGCTATGCCTTCACCGTGCCTGCGTTCGACTACCGTCTGGGGCAGGCCGAGTACTACCGCGATCCGCAGAATGCGCAGAAACGCAGCGCGATTTTCAATCTGCAGTTCAACGCGCCGGTCGACGTCGCCAGCTTTGAAAAACAGATTTCGCTGGGATTGAAAGAAGGCAGCGCCACCTCCGAGAAGAAGCTGAATTTCTCTCTGGTCTATGACGAGAAAAAACTGAACGCCTGGGTGCATTCCGAGCCGCTGCAGGCGCTGGATCAGGGCGGCGCGGTACATCTGACCGTCGGCAAGGGCGTTAAATCGACGGCGGCCGGCAACGCGGTCGAAGAGGCGAAAAGCAACTGGGTCAAGGTTCCTACCCTGTACAGCCTGGCGCTGAGCGACGCCAGCGCCCAGGTGGTGGACACCGACGGCGGCAAAGGGCAGCGTGCGCTGGTGGTTGGTTTCAGCGATGCGGTGAAGGATAAAGAGCTGGCGCGGGCCGCGAAAGCCTGGCTGCTGCCGCAGCACGATCCGAGCGATGCCGAGGCCGCCAATGATGCTGAAGACTTTTACCCATGGACGGTAGACAGCGTCGGCAAGAACGTGCTGGCGCAGGCGACGCCGCTGCCGTTGACGCTTAACGAGGCGGAAGAGGCCTATCAGCCGCAGTTCAGCTTTCGTTTTGACGCCCCGGCGCACCGCTTTATGCTGCTCGAGATCGATAACCAGCTGATCTCCGCCGGCGGTTACAAAATGCCGAAGAAGGTTTATCGGGTGGTCGAAGTGCCGGAGTTCCCGAAATCGCTGCAGTTCATGTCGCAGGGCTCGCTGCTGTCGGTCAACGGCGACAAGCAGATCAGCGTGGCGGCGCGCAACGTGGCGGGCCTGCGGCTGGACATCAAGCGGGTGATCCCGAGTCAGCTGCAGCACATTGTTTCCTTCAAAAGCCGGGAATACTCGTCCACGGAATTCAACCGGCTCAACGATGAGTATTTCACCGAGCATTTCAAATACCAGACGTCGCTCAACAACGAGCGGCCGGGGGAAGTGAACTATCAGGGCATCGATCTTTCCCGCTATCTCTCCACCAACGCCAGTTCCCATCGTGGGGTGTTTCTGTTGACGCTGTCGGAATGGCAGCCGAATCGCAAACCGGCGGCGGAAGAGGCGGGTGCCGAGCAGGAGCAGGAACAGGACGAGAGCGCAGGGGAAGAACAGCCCGACGTCGGCGATTCGCGTTTTGTGGTGGTGACCGATCTGGGCATCGTCGCCAAGAGCTCGCAGGATAAGACGCGCGACGTCTTCGTGCAGTCGATCCAAAGCGGTGCGCCGGTCAGCGGCGCCAACGTATCGGTGGTGGCCAAAAACGGCGTGACGCTGCTCAGCCAAACCACCGGCGCCGACGGCCACGTGCGTTTCCCGGCGCTGGATGTGTACACCAACGAGCGCCAGCCGGTGATGTTCCTGGTGGAGAAAGAAGGGGATGTCTCCTTCCTGCCGACCGGCAGCTATAACGATCGCGGGCTGGATTTCTCGCGCTTCGACGTTGCCGGTGAACAAACGCCGACCGATCCGCGCACGCTCAGCAGCTACCTGTTCTCCGACCGCGGCGTGTATCGGCCGGGAGATACCTTCAATATCGGCCTGATCACTCGCGCCGCTGACTGGCGCGTTGGCCTCGCCGGCGTGCCGGTGCGCGCCGAAATTCGCGATCCGCGCGACAAGCTGATGTCCACCGTGCCGCTGACGCTGGGCGCCAGCGGTTTCAACGAACTGAGCTATACCACCGATGAAAACTCGCCCACCGGCGAGTGGAACGTTTATCTGTATCTGATCGGCAAAAACAACGACACCTCCACGCTGCTCGGCCATACCGCAGTCAATGTGAAGGAGTTCGAGCCGGATCAGCTGAAAGTGAAGCTGGCGTTGACGCCGGACCGCCAGCAAGGCTGGGTCAAACCGTCTGAGCTGAAGGCCAGCATCGATGTGCAGAACCTGTTCGGCACCCCGGCGCAAGATCGCCGTGTGACCACCAGGCTGACGCTGCGGCCAATGTATCCAAGCTTCGATCGTTTCCCGGATTATGCGTTCTACGAAAACCGACAAAACAGCGACGGGTTCGAAACCGAGCTGGAAGATCGCACCACCGATGAACACGGCGCGGCTGATATTCCGCTCGATCTGAAATCTTACGCCGACGCCACTTATCAGCTGCAGCTGTTGTCGGAGGCGTTCGTTGCCGGCGGCGGTCGCTCGGTGGCGGCGACCGCCCGTACGCTGGTTTCGCCTTACGATTACCTGATTGGGGTGAAGGCCGACGGCGATCTGGGCTACATCAATCGCGATGCGGAGCGGCATCTGAACGTGATCGCCATTGATCCGGCCTTGAAACAGATCGCCATGCCGAACCTGAAGCAGGTGCTGATCGAACAGAAATACATTTCGGTGCTGACCAAACAGGATTCGGGCGTTTACAAATACCAGTCGAAGATGAAGGAAGTGCAGCTCTCGGAACAGCCGCTGGCGCTGGGCGATCAGGGCGCGGATCTGCGGCTGGCGACCGATAAGCCGGGCGACTTCGTGCTGGTGATCGAAGATGCGCAGGGCAAGACGCTCAACCGCGTCGCCTACAGCGTGGCCGGCAACGCCAACCTGAGCCGTTCGCTGGATCGCAACGCCGAACTGAAGCTAAAACTCAACCAGGCGGAATACCAGCCCGGTGAAGAGATCGAGGTGGCGATTAACGCGCCCTATACCGGCAGCGGCTTGATCACCATCGAGAAGGACAAGGTTTACGCCTGGCAGTGGTTCCACACCGACACCACCAGCTCGGTGCAGACGATCCGCGTGCCGGCCGGCATGGAGGGCAACGGCTACATCAACGTGCAGTTCGTGCGCGACATGAACTCCAGCGAGATCTTCATGAGCCCGCTGAGCTATGGCGTGATGCCGTTCAAGATCAGTACCAAGGCGCGCCAAAACAGCCTTGAGGTGACGGCACCGGAGGTCATCAAACCGGGTGAAAACCTGACGATGACGGTCAAGACCGATGCGCCGCAGCAGGTGGCGCTGTTCGCCGTCGATGAGGGCATTCTGCAGGTGGCGCGTTATCGCCTGAAGGATCCGCTGGAGTTCTTCTTCAGCAAGCGCGAACTGAACGTGAGCAGCTCGCAGATCCTCGATCTGATCCTGCCGGAATTCAGCAAGCTGATGGCGCTGACCGCGGCGCCGGGCGGCGATGCGGGCGAAGGGCTGGATCTCAATCTCAACCCGTTCAAGCGCAAGCGCGATAAGCCGGTGGCCTATTGGTCCGGCATTACCGAGGTCAGCGGCGAGAAACAGTTCGTCTATCCGGTGCCGGATTACTTCAACGGCAAGATCCGCGTCATGGCGATTTCGGTGACGCCGGAGAAAATCGGCAAGGCGCAAACCGCCGCTACGGTGCGCGACAGCTTCATCATGACGCCGAACGTGCCGGCGATGGTGGCGCCGGGCGATGAGTTCGACGTCAGCGTGGGCGTCAGCAACAACCTCGAAGGGCTGAACGGCCAGTCGGCAGCCATCAACGTCCTGCTGACGCCGCCGCCGCAATTGGAGGTGGTGGGCAACGCGACGCAAAGCCTGACGCTGGCGGAAAAACGCGAGGGCGTGATCGCCTTCCGTCTGCGCGCCAAAGCCGTTTTGGGCGATGCGCCGCTGGTGTTCGACGCCCGTTACGGCGGCCAGGCCAGCCGTCGCACCGTCAGCACCTCGGTGCGGCCGGCGGCGCCGTACCGTACTCAATCGGTGATGGGGCGCATGAGCGGCGGCAGCCAGAATGTCGATGGCCTGCGCCAGATGTTCGACGCCTTCGCGCAGCGCCGGGCGGCGGTGTCGAATTCGCCGCTGGTGCTGACCAGCGGGTTGGCGCAATACCTGGCGGATTATCCGTATTACTGTTCCGAGCAGATCGTCAGCCGTTCCATTCCGTTGATGTTGCAGAGCCGCCATCCCGAGATGAAAAGCAGCCTGAGCCAGGCGGAAGTCAGCAAGCAGCTGAGCAACCTGCTGGGCGTGCTGCGCGCCCGTCAGAACGACAGCGGGGCGATCGGCGCCTGGCGTTCGTCGCCGGATGCCGATCCTTTCGTCACGCCTTATGTGGTGCAATATCTGCTCGAGGCCAAAGCGGCGGGTTACGCCCTGCCGGAAGGCATGCTGGACGAAGCCAACGGCGCGCTGCGGGAGCTGGCGGCCAGCGGTTTCGACGATCTGTATCTGCTGCGCCTGCGCAGTTGGGCGGTCTACCTGCTGACGCTGCAGGGCGAAGTGACCACCAACTCGCTGGCGGCCGTGCAGGATACGCTGCAAAAACGCTATGGCGAAGGGTGGAAAACCGATCTGAGCGCGCTGTATCTGGCCTCTTCCTATCGCCTGTTGAAGATGGACGACGAAGCCGCCGCGCTGTTGCAACCGAGCTGGCAGCAACTGAGCAAAGCCTATGACAGCGCCTGGTGGACGCAGAACTATTTCGATCCGCTGGTGCAGGATGCGACGCGGCTGTATTTGATTACCCGTCACTTCCCTGAGAAGGTGGCGTCGATTCCGCCGCAGGTGCTGGAGAATATGGTCAAGGCACTGAAGGAAGAGCGTTATACCACCTACTCCTCTGCAATGAGCATCCTGGCGCTGGAAAGCTATTCGGCCCAGGTGGCGGCGCAATCCGCCAATGCGGACGCGTTAGGCATCGTGCAGGTGGGCAAAAGCGGCGGCGACCCGCAGCGCATCAGCGAGCTGCAGGGGCTGTTCGTTCAGGGGCAATTTAACGCCGACGCTACCGCCGTGCGCTTCACCAACGGCGGCAGCGCGCCGGCCTGGTATGTGGTGACGCAGGCCGGTTACGATCTGAATGCGCCACAAAAAGCGCTGTCGCGCGGGATTGAGATCGTCCGCGAGTACACCGACGAACAGGGCAAACCGGTGACGCAGGTGACGCTGGGGCAGAAGATCAACGTCCATCTGAAGGTGCGCGCCAACTCGAAAGAGGGGCAGAGCAACCTGGCGATTGTCGATCTGCTGCCGGGCGGGTTCGAAGTGGTGCAGCAGACGCCGCCGGAACCGGCCGATGCCGGTGAGGAGAGCGACGATCGCGGCGGCTGGCAGTCGCCGCTGGCCGCCACAGGCTCCACCTGGGCGCCGGATTACAGCGACATCCGTGAAGATCGGGTGATTATCTATGGCAGCGCCGGCACCGAGGTGCAGGAGTTCGTCTATCAGATCAAGGCCACCAATACCGGCAGCTTTATTATTCCACCGGCCTACGGCGAAGCCATGTATGACCGAGAAGTGCAGGCCATGTCGGCCGGCGGCGGCAAGCTGGTGGTGGTGCCGGCGGGCAACGACTAGGCCGTATCCGGCGCCAGGCCAGCGTCTGGCGCCGGAATGCTGAGAACGTATGAAGATCCTGACCGGGCGCGTGCTGCAAAACGGCTTGATGGCGGTGTTTTTACTGGCGCTGCTGTTGACCGCAATTCGGCTGTGGCCGCATCCGCCCCTGTGGCAGGGGCTGCCGCAGTCTTCCGTTTATTACGACAGGCACGGCGCGCTGCTGCGCATTACCCTGGCCAACGACGATCGCTACCGGCTGTGGACCCCGCTGGAGCAAGTGTCGCCGCTGGCGGTGCGCGGGTTGCTGCTGCACGAAGATCGTTGGTTCTACTATAACCCCGGCTTTAACCCCGTCAGCCTGATGCGCGGTTTCTGGCGCAGCTATGTCGCCGGCGGCAAAATGCAGGGCGGTTCGACCATCAGCATGCAGCTGGCGCGGATGCGCTGGCATCTCAATACCCGTACGCCGGGCGGCAAGGTGTTGCAGGTGCTGCGTGCGGTGCAGCTGGAACTGAGCTACTCCAAGCGCGATATCCTGGAAGCCTATTTGAATTACGCGCCCTACGGCCGCAACATTGAAAGCATCGGCGCCGCCAGCCTGATCTATTTCGCCAAGTCGCCGCGGGAGTTGACTCTGCCGGAGGCGCTGACGCTGGCGGTCTTGCCGCAGTCGCCCAGCTACCGTCTGGAGCCGAAAACCGGCGTGCTCGGCGCGGCGTTGACGCAGGCGCGCAATCGTCTGTTCCAGCGTTGGCAGCGGGTTTACCCCACCGACGCCAGCCAGCAAACGCTGTTCCGCCTGCCGTTGGCGCTGCGGCAGCCTGAACAAGTGCCTTATATCGCACCGCACTTTATCGAACAGCTGCGCCTGCAGACGCAGCAACTGGTGCAGCGCGATACCCGCGTAGACACGACGCTGGACGCCGGGCTGCAGCGGCTGGTCGAACGGCAGGTCAACGCTTTTATCGCCCGCAACCGCAGCCGCGGCATCCAAAACGCCGCGGTGCTGCTGGTGGACAGCCGCGATATGGGGGTGCGCGCGCTGGTGGGCTCGGCGGACTATTACAATCGTCCGATCCAGGGGCAGGTGAACGGCACCAACGCCAAGCGTTCGCCGGGATCGACGCTGAAGCCGTTCATCTACGCGCTGGGCATGGAGCAGGGCGTGCTGCATCCGATGACCATTCTGAAAGACGTGCCTTCGTCGTTCGGCGCCTATGCGCCGGAAAATTTCGACCGGCGTTTTCTCGGCCCGGTGACCGCCACCGACGCGCTGAATTTCAGCCGTAACATCCCGGCGGTCTATGTCGCCTCACAGCTGCGTCAGCCGACCTTTTATCAGTTTTTGCGCCTGACCGGCGTCGCCAATATGGCCAATGAGAGCCACTACGGACTGTCGCTGGTGCTGGGCGGCGGCGAGGTGACGGCGCAGGAGCTGGCGAAGCTGTACGCGTTGCTGGCGAACCGCGGCGAGCTGCGGCCGCTGCGATTGCGGCTGAACGAGGGTGAACCGAGGCCGGTGCGGCTGTTGAGCGAGGAGGCCAGCTTCATCACGCTGGATATGCTGCGCCAGCACCGGCGGCCGGGCGATACGCTGGCGCAGCGTTCTTCGTCGCTGCCGGTGTACTGGAAGACCGGCACCTCATGGGGCTTTCGCGACGCCTGGAGCGTCGGGATTTTCGGCCCTTACGTGCTGGTGGTGTGGGAAGGCAACTTCGATGGGCGCGGCAACAATGCGTTGGTCGGCGCCGAGGCGGCCGCGCCGCTGTTTTTCAATATCATCGACAGCGTCAACGCCAGCTATCCCGCCCTGCGGGAACCGAAACATCCGTTCCCCAAGCGGCTGCGGCGGGTAGACATCTGTCTCGCCAGCGGCGATCTGCCGACGCCGTGGTGCCAGCAAAAGGGCAAGACCTGGTTCATTCCCGGCAAGTCGCCGATCAAGGTAGACAGCGTCTACCGGCCGGTGGTGCTGGATATTCACAGCGGCGAGGTTGTTTGCCCGCCGTATGACGCGGCGCAGACCCGCACCGAAATTTTTGAATTCTGGCCTTCCGATTTGGCCAACGTGTTCGCCCAGGCCGGGCTGCCGAAGCGGGCGCCGCCGGTCAATCGCTGCAAGGACAACGGCATCGCCGTCGGCGGCAACGCGCCGCGCATCACCTCGCCGTTGAAAAACACCACTTATACCCTGCGCCAGTCGCAACAGGGACGGGACAAAATCGCCTTCAATGCGGTGACAGACGCCGACAGCAAGACGGTGTACTGGTTCGTCGACGATATCTATCTCGGCAGCAGCGCCAGTAAAAAACCGATCGACTGGCGGCCGATCAACAACGGGCGCTACCGCATTCGGGCGGTGGACGATCGCGGCCGCGCCGATACGCGCCTGGTGACCATCGAATGGGTGAACTAGCGTTGCGTCTCATGCCTGTTATACTCGCGCCCGAAACGGCTATTGACCTGGGAATGCGATGTGATTGAGATTTTGTATCAGGATGAACACCTGGTGGCGGTGAACAAACCGTCGGGCTGGTTGGTGCACCGCAGTTGGCTGGACCGTCATGAAACTCGCTTTATGATGCAGACGGTGCGCGATCAGCTCGGGAAGCACGTCTTTACCGTGCACCGTCTCGATCGTCCGACGTCCGGCGTGCTGCTGATGGCGCTCTCCAGCGAGGTGGCGCGCCTGCTGTCGCAGCAGTTCGAGCAGCATCAGGTGCAGAAAACCTACCATGCGGTGGTGCGCGGTTACGTGCAGGAGGAGGCGACCCTCGACTACCCGCTGACGGCGGAGCTGGATAAAATCGCCGATAAACATGCCGATGCCGACAAGGGGCCGCAGCCGGCCGTGACGCACTACCGGCCGTTGGCGCAGGTAGAGATGCCGGTGGCCGTCGGCCGCTACGACAGCGCGCGTTACAGTCTGGTGGAACTGCAGCCGGAAACCGGCCGCAAACATCAGCTGCGGCGCCATATGGCGCACCTGCGCCACCCGATCATCGGCGACAGCAAGCACGGCGATCTGCGGCAGAATCGCGGGATGGCGCAGCATTTCGGTTGCCCGCGCCTGATGCTGCACGCCAGCCATCTGCAGCTGACGCACCCGGTGACCGGCGAGCCGCTGCAGGTAACGGCGCGCTGGGACGAGGCCTGGCAAGGGGTGATGGCGCAGTTCGGCTGGGCGGGGGTATTCCCTGAACTTGCCGGGGTTGAGTTTAGCGCGGCTAACGGTCAGGATAGCTGACAATTTTTAAAGGTAATGAAGGGAGTAGGAGCCATGGCTCAGGTTGGTATCTTCGTGGGAACGGTCTACGGCAATTCGCTGCTGGTGGCGGAAGAGGCGCAAAACATCCTCAGCGAGCAGGGCCATGAGGTCAAACTGTTCGAAGAGGGCACGCTGGAGGCCTGGCAGTTTTATCGTCAGCACTACGCGCTGGTGATCACCTCCACCACCGGGCAGGGCGATCTGCCGGACAGCATCGCGCCGCTGTTCCACGCTATCCGCGATCAGGTTGGCTATCAGCCGGAGCTGCGCTATGGGCTGATCGCCCTCGGCGACAGCAGCTATGACCACTTCTGCGGCGCCGGGCGCACGTTCGATGCGCTGCTGCAGGAACAGGGCGCCACCCGCGTTGGCGAAGTGCTGGAAATCGATGCGATGGAACAGCCGGAGCCGGAAGTGGCCGCCTGCCCGTGGGTCGAGCAGTGGGGCACGCTGCTGCAGTCATAACGTAAAAAGGCGCCGTAACAGGGCGCCTTAACGATGATGCGGGTCAGCCGATCCGCATTATTTGCCGCGGGTGAGTTTTTCCAGATCGGCTTCGATCTCGGCAATCTTGTGCGACACCACGCCTTCGAGATGGCGCAGGTCGTCGAGGATTTTACGCTTCAGATCCACTTCCACCTGATCGCGCTGGCACAGCTGATCCAGCTCGTCGATCACGTAACGCAGGTTCGGGTTGATCTCGTGAATTTCCTTGTAGCCCTGGCCGGCGTTGTCCGCCACCACGGTTTTACGCTGGCGCGGATACTTGAACTTCACGCTCTTGGCGAAGAACTCGCCCTTGTCCTTGCGGAAATAGATCTTGAGGATGTCGTTGTTGGCCTCTTGACGCAGGCTATAGCGATCGACGTCTTCCGGTTGATTGATGCCCAAACTCTTCAAGTTATCGTACATACTGCGCCCTCTTTAGATGTGATCGTTATATTCCACGACTGCGATTATGGCGGAAAGCGAGATCTGCGACTGTGACTGCCAGCGAAACGCAGACAAAAAAATAGCGGGTGAATCACCCGCTATTTCAATTTAGTCGATAGTACGCAATAACTCATTAATGCCGACTTTACCGCGCGTTTTGGCGTCGACTTTCTTGACGATCACCGCGCAGTACAGGCTGTAAGAACCGTCTTTCGACGGCAGGTTGCCGGAAACCACCACCGAACCCGCCGGCACACGGCCGTAATGGATTTCGCCGGTCTCGCGGTCATAGATGCGGGTGCTCTGGCCGAGGTAGACGCCCATCGAAATCACCGAGCCTTCTTCCACGATCACGCCTTCCACCACTTCGGAACGCGCGCCGATGAAGCAGTTGTCTTCGATGATGGTCGGATTGGCCTGCAGCGGCTCCAGCACGCCGCCGATGCCGACGCCGCCGGACAGGTGAACGTTTTTGCCGATCTGCGCGCAAGAACCGACGGTGGCCCAGGTGTCGACCATGGTGCCTTCGTCGACGTAGGCGCCGATGTTAACGTAAGACGGCATTAGCACGGTGTTGCGAGCGATGAACGCGCCCTGGCGCACGGTGGCCGGCGGCACGACGCGGAAGCCTTCCTTCTGGAAGCGCGCTTCGTCGTAGTCGGCGAATTTCATCGGCACTTTGTCGTAGTAGCGGGTTTCCGCGCCGTCCATCACCTTGTTGTCGTTGATGCGGAAAGAGAGCAGCACGGCTTTCTTCAGCCACTGGTGGGTGACCCATTGACCGTCGATCTTCTCGGCGACGCGCAGGGCGCCGCTGTCCAGCAGGCCGATCACCTGGTTTACCGCTTCGCGCGTTACGGTGTCTACGTTCGCCGGGGTGATGTCCGCACGGCGTTCGAAGGCGCTTTCAATAACGTTCTGTAATTGCTGCATGCTGTTCTCTTTCCTGATGTTGTCGGTAAAAAGTTACTTGTATCACATTTTATCGTTTGGGGTGAGGGCCTCTGTCAACCGTTGCTCCAACTTTCTGCGCGTTTCTTGGTCGAGCGCGCGCCGCTCGCCGTCGGCCAGGATAAACAAATCCTCGACCCGCTCGCCGATGGTGGAAATGCGCGCGCCGTGCAGCGACAGCCCCAGATCGGCGAACACTTCGCCCACCCGCGCCAGCAGGCCGGGTTGGTCGAGCGCGGTCAGCTCCAGGTAGCTGCGGCGATCGGTGTGGGTCGGCAGGAAGGTGACCTCGGTCGGCACGCTGAAGTGGCGCAGCTTGGAAGAGGGGCGGCGCACGCGCGGCGGCTGGTACTCACGCTGGGTGATGGCCTGCAGCAGCGCCTGGCGGATCGCCGCGTGGCGATCCTGCGCCAGCGGGCTGCCGTCCGGCTCCAGCACGATAAAGGTGTCCATCGCCATACCGTCGCGGTTGGTGAAGATCTGGGCGTCGTGCACGCTCAGGTTGCGGCGATCCATCTCCCCGGCAACGGCGGCGAACAGATAAGGACGATCCGGGCTCCAGATGAAGATCTCGGTGCCGCCGCGCGTCGCCTGGCGGCTGACCAGCACCAGCGGCTGGGTGGAATCGTGGGCCAGCAGATGGCGGGCGTGCCAGGCCAGCTGATTCGGCGAGTGGCGCAGGAAATAGTCGGCGCGGCAGCGGCTCCAGATGCGGTGCAGCGCCTCTTCGTCGATGTTGTCCATGCGCAGCAGCGCCAACGCCTGCAGCCGGTGGTGGCGCACGCGTTCGCGCAGATCCGGGCTGTTTTGCATGCCGCGGCGCAGCTGTTTCTCGGTGGCGAAATACAGCTCGCGCAACAGGCTCTGCTTCCAGCTGTTCCACAGGGTTTCGTTGGTTGCGCAGATATCCGCCACCGTCAGGCATACCAGGTAGCGCAGGCGAGTTTCGCTCTGCACTTCGCTGCTGAACTGCTGGATCACCGTCGGATCCTGGATATCGCGGCGCTGCGCGGTGACCGACATCAGCAGGTGGCAGCGCACCAGCCAGGCCACCAGTTGGGTTTCTCGCGAGTTGAGGCCGTGCAACTCTGCGAACTCCACCACGTCCTCCGCGCCGAGGATCGAGTGATCGCCGCCGCGCCCTTTGGCGATATCGTGGAACAAGGCGGCCAGCAGCAGCAGTTCCGGGTGCGGCAGGCGCGGATACAGCTCCACGCACAGCGGATGGCGCGGCCGGGTTTGCGGATCGGCGAAGCTCTCCAGCTTCTGCAGCACCCGGATAGTGTGTTCGTCGACGGTATAGGCGTGGAACAGATCGAACTGCATCTGCCCGACGATCTTGCCCCACTGCGGCATATAGGCCCACAGCACGCTGTGACGGTGCATCGGCACCAGCGCGCGCGACACCGCGCCGGGATGGCGCAGGATGGCCATGAACAGATCGCGCGCTTCCGGGATGGTGCACAGCGGCTGTTTCAGGTGGCGGCGCGCATGGCGCAGCTGGCGCACGGTGGTGGAGTAAATGCCTTTGATCTCGCGGTTGCGCACCATCAGGTAGAACATGCGCATGATGGCTTGCGGCTCGCGGATGAACAGCGTTTCGTCACGCAGATCGATCAGATCGCCGCGCAGTTGGAAATCGTCGTTCAGCGGACGCGGTTTTTCGGTGGCGTCCAGCGCCAGGATGGCCTCGTCGAACAGCTGCAGCAGCATGTGGTTCAGCTCGCTGACGCGCCGCGTCATGCGGTAGAAGTCTTTCATCATGCGCTCGACCGGCTCGTTGCCTTCACCTTCATAGCGCAGCAGCTGCGCGACGCTGAGCTGGCGATCGAACAGCAGACGGTTGTCGTAACGCGGCAGCACCAGGTGCAGCGCAAAGCGGATGCGCCACAGGAAGCTCTGGCATTCGTTCAGCTCGTTGCGTTCGGCCTGGGTGAGAAAGCCGAAGCCGACCATTTCGTCCAGCGAGGTGGCGCCGAAGTGGCGGCGCGCCACCCACAGCAGCGTGTGGATGTCGCGCAGGCCGCCGGGGCTGCTTTTGATATCCGGCTCCAGGTTATAGCTGGTGCCGTGGTAGCGCTGATGACGTTCTTGCTGCTCGTTGATCTTGGCGTGGAAAAACTGCGGCGAAGGCCAAAAGCCGTCGCTGAAGATATGTTTTTGCATCTGCAGGAACAGCGCGACGTCGCCGCAGATCATGCGCGATTCGATCAGGTTGGTGGCCACGGTCAGATCCGCCAGCCCTTCCAGCAGACACTCTTCCAGGGTGCGCACGCTGTGGCCCACTTCCAGCTTGAGATCCCACAGCAGGGTGATGAATTCGCCGACCCGCTGCGACTGTTGCTCCGTCAGCCGGCGCTGGCTGAGCACCAGCACGTCGATATCCGACAGCGGGTGCAGCTCGCCGCGGCCGTAGCCGCCGACCGCCACCAGCGCGGTTTCCGGGATATCTTCAAAGCCGTAGAACGTCCACAGCCGGCGCAGCAGGCGATCGATGAAGTCGCTGCGCGCCGCCACCAGGCTTTCTGCGCTGGAGCCGGCGTCGAACGCCGCCGCCAGCCACAGCTGAAACTGTTCCAGCCGCTGTTTCAGCACCGGGCAGGTGAGCTCGTCGTCGCCGTAGGCGCTGGGGGAGGCGGGCGGCATCGGCACGGCCGGGGCCGCCTGTTGAAGAAGATTGTCAGACATAGTGCGCAGCCCATAAAAAAGGCCGGCATAAGCCGGCCTGGTGATATTCTGCACGCGGCGTTCGCCGCGGTGCTTACATCTCGTGCGTAATGATGTTGGGGATGGTGTCATCCTTGCGCAACGTCATTATCTCGCAGCCGTTATCAGTCACCACAATAGTATGCTCATACTGCGCCGACAAGCTGCGATCTTTGGTTTTTACCGTCCAGCCGTCTTTCATGGTGCGGATGCGGTAGTCGCCGGCGTTGACCATCGGTTCGATGGTGAAGGCCATGCCCGGCTGCAGCACCACGCCGCCGTCGTCCGCGTCATAGTGCAGCACCTGCGGCTCTTCGTGGAACACTTCGCCGATGCCGTGGCCGCAGTACTCGCGCACCACGGAGAACTTCTCGGCTTCGACGAATTGCTGGATAGCCTTGCCCAGGGTGCGCAGACGGATGCCCGGTTTGACCATCTTCAGCGCCAGATACAGGCTTTCCTGAGTAACGCGGCACAGGCGCTCGCCCAGAATGGTCGGTTTGCCGACGATGAACATCTTCGAGGTGTCGCCGTGGAAACCGTCTTTAATCACGGTCACGTCGATGTTGACGATGTCGCCGTCTTTCAGCGTTTTGTCGTCGCTCGGGATGCCGTGGCACACCACTTCGTTCACCGAAATGCACACGGATTTCGGGAAGCCGTGATAGCCGAGGCAGGCGGAAATGGCCTGCTGCTCGTTGGTGATGTACTCGTGACAGATACGGTCCAGCTCGCCGGTGGTCACGCCAGGTTTGACGTGCGGCTCGATGATCTCCAGCACTTCGGCGGCCAGGCGGCCGGCCACGCGCATTTTTTGGATGTCATCAGGTGTTTTAATTGAGATTGCCATGAAATTCGTCCGCAGGTGTCGTTATCGTCGACAATAAGAAGCAGTGACTTATGGTATCAGCCCGGCCGGGGGCTGCCAAATTTCATTTCCTGACGCCCGGCGAAACGCAACAAAAGTTGGTGTCGGCGGCGGGTTTATGGTATAAAGCGCGCCGGCGATCCGTGTCTTGGTTCTTGTGACCTGGCGGGAATGAGCCGAAAATACTTTAACTGCACTCATTTTGTGTAAATAACACACACGTATCGGCACATCCGCCGGGGTGCCCTGAGGTGACTTGTCGCCGCCAGGGTCGGCGTTATGGGATACGTGGAGGCATAACCCCAATTAATCTATAGAGGTTTAATCATGGCAACTGTTTCCATGCGCGACATGCTCAAGGCTGGTGTTCACTTTGGTCACCAGACCCGTTACTGGAACCCGAAAATGAAGCCTTTCATCTTCGGCGCTCGTAACAAGGTTCACATCATCAACCTGGAGCAGACCGTACCAATGTTCAACGCCGCTCTGGCTGAACTGAGCAAGATCTCTTCCCGTAAAGGCAAGATCCTGTTCGTTGGTACCAAACGCGCAGCAAGCGAAGCGGTAAAAGACGCTGCGAACAGCTGTGACCAGTTCTTCGTGAACCACCGCTGGTTGGGTGGCATGCTGACTAACTGGAAAACCGTTCGTCAGTCCATCAAGCGTTTGAAAGATCTGGAAATCCAGTCTCAAGACGGCACCCTGGACAAGCTGACCAAGAAAGAAGCGCTGATGCGCACTCGTGAACTGGCCAAGCTGGAAAACTCCCTGGGCGGTATCAAAGATATGGGCGGTCTGCCAGACGCACTGTTCGTTATCGATGCCGATCACGAGCACATCGCGATCAAAGAAGCCAACAACCTGGGTATCCCGGTATTCTCTATCGTTGATACCAACTCCAACCCAGACGGCGTTGACTTCATCATCCCTGGTAACGACGACGCAATCCGTGCAGTAAACCTGTACCTGACTGCTGTTGCTGCCGCTGTGCGTGAAGGTCGTTCTCAAGATCTGGCCGTTCAGGCGGAAGAAGGCTTCGTAGAAGCTGAATAATAAGGCAAGCTCGTCACTGAGCCCTTATTAACCAGGTATTGACATATGTTGGTTAGGGGGGCCTGTAAAGGCCCCCTTTGCTTATCTGAATGAGAACTGTCTCCACGCGAGATAACCGAGGAAAAATAAATGGCTGATATTACCGCTGCCCTGGTAAAAGAACTGCGCGAGCGTACCGGCGCTGGCATGATGGATTGCAAGAAGGCGCTGGTTGAATCCAACGGCGACATCGAACTGGCAATCGAAAACATGCGTAAGTCCGGTGCGATCAAAGCCGCTAAAAAAGCAGGCAACGTAGCTGCTGACGGCGTGATCAAAACCAAGATCGAAGGCAACTACGGCATCATTCTGGAAGTTAACTGCCAGACTGACTTCGTTGCGAAAGACGCCGGTTTCCAGGCGTTCGCCGACAAAGTGCTGGATGCCGCTATGGCCGGCAAAATCACTGACGTTGACGTGCTGAAAGCACAGTTCGAAGAAGAGCGCGTAGCGCTGGTGGCAAAAATCGGCGAAAACATCAACATTCGTCGCGTTGCTTCCCTGGAAGGCGACGTGCTGGGCAGCTACCTGCACGGCGCGCGCATTGGCGTTCTGGTTGCGGCTAAAGGCGCTGACGAAGAGCTGGTTAAGCAAATCGCAATGCACATTGCGGCGAGCAAGCCAGAGTTCGTGAAGCCAGAAGACGTGTCTGCTGAAGTGGTAGAAAAAGAGTACCAGGTTCAGCTGGACATCGCCATGCAGTCCGGCAAGCCGAAAGAAATCGCAGAGAAAATGGTTGAAGGCCGCATGAAGAAATTCACCGGCGAAGTTTCTCTGACCGGTCAGCCTTTCGTTATGGATCCGAGCAAATCCGTTGCTCAGGTGCTGAAAGAGCACAACGCTGACGTGACCAACTTCATTCGCTTCGAAGTGGGCGAAGGCATCGAGAAAGTCGAAACCGACTTCGCTGCTGAAGTTGCCGCGATGAGCAAACAGTCTTAATGACTGTCGATGGAACCGCCGTCTGGCGGTTCCATACTATCCAGCCAGAATTACACCGGTGGCAGGCCCTGCAGCGTGATGCTCACCTCAGGCGCGTTTCATCGGCTGAAATCCCCACTACTAATACTGCTTCTTAGGACAGAACACCATGGCAACCAATGCAAAACCCGTATATCAGCGTATTCTGCTTAAACTGAGTGGCGAAGCCCTGCAAGGTGCAGAAGGTTTTGGTATCGACGCCAGCGTTTTGGATCGCATGGCTCAGGAAGTGAAAGAGCTGGTCGAACTGGGAATTCAGGTCGGTGTAGTTATTGGCGGCGGGAACTTGTTCCGCGGCGCGGGGCTGGCGCAAGCCGGCATGAACCGCGTAGTGGGCGACCACATGGGAATGCTGGCTACCGTGATGAACGGCCTGGCTATGCGTGATGCACTGCACCGTGCCTATGTGAACGCCCGCCTGATGTCAGCGATCCCGCTGAACGGCGTATGTGATAATTACAGCTGGGCAGAGGCTATCAGCCTGCTGCGCAACAACCGCGTGGTGATCTTCTCCGCCGGTACCGGCAACCCGTTCTTTACTACCGATTCCGCTGCCTGCCTGCGCGGCATCGAGATCGAAGCGGACGTGGTGCTGAAAGCCACCAAAGTGGATGGCGTATACTCCGCCGATCCGGTGAAAAACCCGGATGCGACGCTGTATGAACAATTAACCTATCAGGACGTGCTGGAGCGCGAGCTGAAAGTGATGGATCTGGCGGCGTTTACGCTGGCCCGCGATCACGGTCTGCCGATCCGCGTGTTCAACATGAACAAGCCTGGTGCGCTGCGCCGCGTGGTGATGGGTGAGAACGAAGGTACGCTGATCAGCAAATAAGGCTGTTCACACCTCTTTTTCGGAGCGCGTGACGCCAGGCGCCGCGCGCTCTTCGAGTACGATTACGGGCTATACTTGAGTATCGCCTGCCAAGTAACCAGCTTCCAAGGGTTTGCAACGTGACTAATGAAATCAGAAAAGATGCTGATTCACGCATGGAAAAAAGCGTAGAAGCATTCAAAAACCAAATCAGCAAGATCCGTACCGGCCGTGCTTCTCCAAGCATTCTGGACGGCATCATGGTGGAATACTACGGCGCCGCTACGCCGCTGCGTCAGCTGGCCAACGTGACCGTGGAAGACTCCCGCACGCTGAAAATCAACGTATTCGACCGCAGCCTGAGCCAGGCCGTTGAGAAAGCGATCATGAGCTCCGATCTGGGCCTCAACCCGTCTTCCGCCGGTTCTGACATTCGCGTTCCGCTGCCTCCGCTGACCGAAGAACGTCGTAAGGATCTGATCAAGATCGTGCGCGGCGAAGCCGAGCAGGGCCGCGTAGCGGTGCGTAACGTGCGTCGCGACGCCAACGACAAGGTCAAGGCGCTGCTGAAAGATAAAGAGATCAGCGAAGACGAAGAGCGTCGTTCACAAGACGAGATTCAGAAAATGACCGACGCTTACATCAAGCTGGTCGACGCCGCGCTGGCGGAGAAAGAAAAAGAGCTGATGGAATTCTAATCAGCATCGCGCAGAAAAAAAGCGTCGCCTGGGCGGCGCTTTGTTTTTTGTGGCGCAGATCCCGTTTCATCGTACTGAAAGATCATGGACAAGCGGTGTCCAAGGTTCCACACTGGAGCACCTCCGATCTCATCAGACAGTTATTCAGAGTGAACTCATGAAGCAACTGACCATTCTTGGCTCGACCGGCTCGGTAGGGACCAGCACCCTGGCCGTGGTCAGGGCGAATCTCGACCGTTTTGCGATCAAAGCGCTGGTGGCCGGCCGCAACGTTGCGGTCATGGCACAGCAATGCATGGAATTTCGGCCCGCGTTTGCCGCGATGGCGGATGAAAGCGCCGCGCGCGAGCTGCGCGCTATCCTGGCGGAGAACGGTGTCGCTACCGAAGTGTTGGCCGGGGAACAAGCGGCCTGTGAATTGGCCGCTTTGGATGACGTCGATCAAGTGACGGCGGCCATCGTCGGCGCCGCGGGGCTGTTGCCGACGCTGGCGGCGATCCGCGCGGGCAAGCAGGTGCTGCTGGCCAACAAAGAGTCGCTGGTCACCTGCGGCCGTCTGTTTATGGACGCGGTGCGGCAAAGCCAGGCGCAACTGCTGCCGCTCGACAGCGAGCACAACGCGATTTTTCAGAGTTTGCCTGAGAACATTCAGCGTCAGTTGGGATACTCTTCACTGGACAGTCATGGTGTTTCGCGCATCGTGCTTACCGGTTCCGGCGGCCCGTTCCGCACCACGCCGTTGGAACAGTTCGCCGCGATGACGCCGGACCAAGCCTGCGCCCACCCAAACTGGTCGATGGGCCGCAAGATCTCGGTGGATTCCGCCACCATGATGAACAAAGGTCTGGAATACATTGAGGCCCGCTGGCTGTTTAACGCCTCGGCCGAGCAAATGGAAGTGATCCTGCACCCGCAGTCGGTGATTCACTCGATGGTGCGCTATGCCGACGGCAGCGTGCTGGCGCAGTTGGGGACGCCGGATATGCGCACGCCAATCGCTCACGCGATGGCGTATCCGCAGCGTGTGAATTCCGGTGTGGAAGCGCTGGACTTCTGCCGTATCGGTTCGCTGACCTTCGCCGAACCGGAGCGTGAGCGTTATCCTTGCCTGTATTTGGCGATCGAAGCGTTCGATGCCGGCCAGGCGGCCACCACCGCGCTGAACGCGGCCAACGAAATCGCCGTGGCGGCATTTTTGCAGCAGCAGATTCGCTTTACCGATATCGCGGCGGTCAATCGCCAGGTGGTGGAACGTCTCGCGCTGCAGGAACCGACGAGCATCGAAGCGGTCTTAGACATTGACCGTCAGGCGCGCGCCGCCGCTGAGGAGCGGGTTCGCGCGTTGTGCGGCCGATCACGGTGATTATCCGATTTTGCTCGTAATTCGCGTGCGCCGCAGCGGGGCCGTTTGTTCATGCCCCGCTGAGGTGGTATAGTCTGCGCCACCTGTCAGCGGTTATACCGTTGAATTATGGCCCGATTGGCGCCTTGTGCGTCAATGGCGGCCCGGCTGCGCCGGGTGTCGCAAGGGCAGGCTGAAAGCCGTGTCGGGCACACGGCTTTTTTTGCGCGTAAGGGCCTGATGTTCCGGAAAGGCAGTTATATTTCTATTGAGGAAATAAGTACGAGTTATGTCGTCCGCAAACCAACAAGAGGCTAATCCATCTTCCCCGGGGCCGCGCCATGTCGCCATTATCATGGACGGTAACGGACGCTGGGCCAAACGTCAGGGCAAGTTACGTGTCTTCGGTCATAAAGCAGGGGTGAAATCGGTTCGCCGCGCGGTCAGTTTTGCCGCCAGCCACCATTTAGATGCGCTCACGCTTTATGCCTTCAGCAGCGAAAACTGGAACCGTCCGGTGCAGGAAGTCTCTGCCCTGATGGAGCTTTTTGTCCGCGCTTTGGATAGTGAAGTAAAAAGCCTGCATAAACATAACGTCAGGCTGCGAGTGATCGGCGATATCAGCCGATTCAGCGCGCGTTTGCAGGAGCGGATCCGCCGCTCTGAAGCTCTGACGGAAAATAACGATGGCCTGACGCTCAATATCGCTGCCAACTACGGCGGCCGTTGGGATATCATTCAGGGAGTAAGGGAACTGGCCGAACAGGTACGGGTAGGCGAGTTGCACCCGGATCAGATCAGCGAGGAATTATTGAACGAGCGGGTTTGCATGAGCGACCTGGCGCCGGTGGATCTGGTTATCCGCACCGGTGGCGAGCATCGCATCAGTAATTTCCTGCTGTGGCAAATCGCCTATGCTGAACTTTACTTTACTGATGTGCTCTGGCCTGATTTCGATGAACTTGTCTTTGAAGGTGCGCTGAATGCATTTGCACAACGTGAGCGCCGCTTCGGGGGAACAACACCTAACGGCGCCGATGCGTCCTAGGGAGAACTTTTGCTGAAGTATCGCCTCATAACTGCTCTGATTTTAATCCCGATCGTTATCGCGGCGCTGTTCCTGTTGCCGCCGTTGGCCTTTGCTCTGGTAACGCTCGTCGTGTGCATGTTAGCTGCCTGGGAGTGGGGCCAATTGGCCGGTTTTACCTCCCGTTCGCAGCGCATCTGGTTGGCGATACTGTGCGGTTTTCTGCTTGCGCTGATGATGCTCAGCGTCCCCGCTTACCATCAATCCGTGCCGCAGATAAGCGGCTCGCTGTGGCTGTCGTTGGCCTGGTGGCTGGCGGCGTTGCTGTTGGTGCTGTTCTATCCCGGCTCGGCCGCTATCTGGCGCAATTCGCGCCCGCTGCGTCTGCTGTTTGGCCTGCTGACCATCGTGCCGTTCTTCTGGGGCATGCTGGCGCTGCGCCAGTTCGGCTACGAGCAAAACCCGTTTACCGGCGCCTGGTGGCTGCTGTACGTGATGTTGCTGGTGTGGGGCGCGGATTCCGGCGCCTACATGTTCGGCAAGCTGTTCGGCAAGCATAAACTGGCGCCGAAGGTCTCACCGGGCAAAACCTGGGAAGGTTTGATCGGCGGGTTGCTGACGTCGGCGGTGATCTCGTGGCTGTTCGGCCGCTATGCGCCGCTGAACGTGGTGCCGACCACGCTGCTGGCCTGTTCGGTGATCGCCGCGCTGGCTTCGGTGCTGGGCGATTTGACCGAAAGCATGTTCAAACGCGAAGCGGGCATCAAGGACAGCGGGCATTTGATTCCCGGTCATGGCGGCATACTGGATCGTATCGACAGCCTGACCGCGGCGGTGCCGGTGTTTGCCTGCCTGATGCTGTTGGTGTTTTAATCCGTCGATGACGGAAAGTGAGGGATGATGGTCAGCGTGCTTTGGAACCTGGTGGCGTTTCTGATTGCGCTCGGTATCTTGATTACCGTGCATGAGTTCGGACACTTTTGGGTTGCCCGTCGTTGCGGCGTGCGCGTTGAACGCTTCTCCATCGGCTTCGGCCGGGCGCTGTGGCGTCGAACCGATCGCCAGGGCACCGAGTACGTTATCGCTCTGATCCCGCTCGGCGGCTACGTGAAGATGCTGGACGAGCGCGTGGAGTCGGTGGCGCCGGAGATGCGCCACCAGGCCTTCAACAATAAAACCGTCTGGCAGCGCGCGGCCATCATCAGCGCCGGCCCCATCGCCAACTTCCTGTTTGCTATCCTTGCCTACTGGCTGGTGTTCATCATCGGCGTGCCGAGTTTCCGTCCGGTGATCGGCGAAATCGCGCCGCAATCGATCGCCGCCAAGGCTGAAATTTCGTCTGGCATGGAACTAAAGTCGGTTGACGGCATCGAAACGCCTGATTGGGAGTCAGTTCGTCTGGCGCTGGTGGCGAAGATTGGCGATGCGCAAACCGAAGTCGGCGTAGCGCCGTTCGGCTCTTCGCAGGTGGTGACCAAAACCCTGGACTTGCGCCAGTGGAACTTTGAACCGGACAAGCAGGATCCCGTTGTCGCGCTGGGGATTATGCCGCGCGGCCCGCAGATCGAATCCGTGTTGGCGGAAGTGCAGCCGAACTCGGCGGCGCAAAAGGCGGGTTTACAAGCGGGGGACAGGATCGTTAAAGTCGATGGTCAGCCGTTGGGTCGTTGGCAGACGCTGGTGAAGCGTATCCACGATGGCCCGGGGCAACCGCTGGCTTTGGAGATTGAAAGAAACGGCGCCCCCTTGTCTTTGACGCTGATACCGGATACAAAGCCGGTGGGAAAAGACAAATCGGTGGGGTTTGCAGGCATCATTCCAAAGGTGCTGCCGCTGCCGGAAGAGTATAAGACGATTCGCCAGTATGGACCGTTCCCGGCGCTGTATCAGGCCGGCGACAAGACCTGGCAGCTGATGCGGCTGACGGTCAACATGCTGGGCAAATTAATAACCGGTGATGTAAAGCTGAACAACCTGAGTGGCCCGATCTCGATTGCACAGGGAGCTGGGGCGTCAGCCGGAGTCGGATTCGTGTATTATCTGATGTTCCTGGCGTTGATTAGCGTCAACCTGGGGATCATCAACCTGTTCCCATTACCGGTGTTAGATGGTGGGCATCTCCTCTTCCTGGCGATAGAAAAGCTGAAGGGTGGGCCGGTTTCCGAGCGAGTACAGGACTACAGCTACCGCATAGGTTCGATCGTGCTGGTGTTGTTGATGGGTCTTGCACTTTTCAATGATTTTTCCCGCCTTTAGGGGCGGGGATAGGTTAGGAAGAACGCATAACAACGATGGCGATGAAAAAGTTGCTCATAGCGTCGCTGCTGTTTGGCAGCGCCACCGTATACGGTGCAGACGGGTTCGTAGTGAAAGACATTCATTTCGAAGGCCTGCAGCGAGTTGCCGTCGGTGCGGCGTTACTCAACATGCCGGTTCGCGTCGGCGATACCGTCACTGACGATGACATCAGTAATACCATTCGTGCCTTGTTTGCCACCGGCAACTTCGAGGACGTGCGCGTACTGCGCGATGGTAATACCTTGATCGTGCAGGTGAAGGAACGTCCTACCATCGCCAGCATCACTTTCTCCGGCAACAAGTCGGTGAAGGATGACATGCTCAAGCAAAACCTGGAAGCCTCCGGCGTCCGGGTGGGCGAGGCGCTCGACCGCACCACGATTTCCAGCATTGAAAAAGGGCTGGAAGACTTCTACTACAGCGTCGGTAAATACAGCGCCTCGGTGAAAGCCGTAGTCACGCCGTTGCCGCGCAACCGTGTCGACCTGAAGCTGGTGTTCACGGAAGGGGTCTCCGCCAAGATTCAACAAATCAACATCGTCGGCAACCACGCCTTCACCAACGACGAACTGATCTCGCGCTTCCAGCTGCGTGACGAAGTGCCGTGGTGGAACCTGGTCGGCGATCGCAAATACCAGAAGCAAAAACTGGCGGGCGATCTCGAAACCCTGCGCAGCTTCTATCTGGATCGCGGCTATGCCCGCTTTAACATCGATTCTACCCAGGTGAGCCTGACGCCGGATAAAAAAGGCATCTACATCACCATCAACATCACCGAAGGCGATCAGTACAAGCTTTCTGATGTTGTCGTGAACGGCAACCTGGCCGGCCACTCGGCGGAAGTCGCTCAGATCACCAAAATCGAGCCGGGCGAGCTGTATAACGGCAGCAAAGTGACCAAAATGGAAGACAACATCAAAACGATGTTGGGCCGTTATGGTTACGCCTACCCGCGCGTCGGCACCCAGCCGGAGATCAATGACGCGGATAAAACCGTCAAGCTGCACGTCAACGTTGACGCGGGCAACCGTTTCTACGTGCGCCGCATCAAGTTCGAAGGCAACGACACCAGCAAGGATTCCGTACTGCGTCGCGAAATGCGCCAGATGGAAGGCGCCTGGCTCGGCAACGAGCAGGTCGAGCAGGGCAAGGAGCGTCTGAACCGCCTGGGCTACTTCGAAACGGTCGATGTGGAAACCCAGCGCGTGCCGGGCACTGCCGATCAGGTCGACGTGACCTACAAGGTGAAAGAACGCAATACCGGTACCTTTAACTTCGGCGTCGGTTACGGCACCGAGAGCGGCGTCAGCTTCCAGGCCGGCGTGCAGCAGGATAACTGGTTGGGTACCGGCTACTCGGTCGGCATCAGCGGCACCAAGAACGATTACCAGACGTATACCGAATTCTCGGTCACCAACCCGTACTTCACCGTTGACGGTGTGAGCCTGGGCGGCCGCGTCTTCTACAACGACTTTAAAGCGGATAACGCGGACCTGTCCGACTACACTAACAAGAGTTACGGTGTTGACGGCACGCTGGGCTTCCCGATCAACGAAAACAACTCGTTGCGCACCGGCCTGGGCTATGTCCACAACGGCCTGTCGAACATGCAGCCGCAGATCGCCATGTGGCGTTACCTCGACTCGATGGGGGTGGATGCGAACAAGACCGACCGCGCCAGCTACTCGACGGACGACTTTACCCTGAACCTGGGCTGGACCTACAACAACCTGGACCGCGGCTACTTCCCGACTTCGGGTAACCGCACCACGTTGAACGGCAAGGTCACCATTCCGGGCTCGGACAACGAATACTACAAGGTGACGCTGGACAGCGTACAGTACGTGCCGATCAACGACGACCGCACCTGGGTGCTGTTGGGTCGCGGCCGTCTGGGTTACGCGGATGGGCTGGGCGGCAAGGAAATGCCGTTCTACGAGAACTTCTACGCCGGTGGTTCGAGCACCGTGCGTGGCTTCCAGTCCAACACCATTGGTCCGAAGGCGGTGTACTACAACTCCAATTCGTACCAGTGCCAGTTCAACGCCGGCAGCACCACCGATCGTCAGAGCATCTGTGGCTCGGATGACGCGGTGGGCGGTAACGCCATGGCGGTCGCCAGCCTGGAGCTGATCACCCCAACGCCGTTCATCAGCGACAAATACGCCAACTCGGTGCGGACCTCGCTGTTCATCGATGCGGGTACCGTGTGGGATACCAAGTGGAAGAATACCAACGAGACGCTGATGTACGGCGTGCCGGACTACAGCAAGGCCAGCAATATTCGTTCTTCCGCCGGTATCGCGCTGCAGTGGATGTCGCCATTGGGGCCATTGGTGTTCTCTTACGCCAACCCGATCAAGAAATACGAAGGCGACAAGTCCGAACAGTTCCAGTTTAACATCGGTAAGACCTGGTAACGGGTCTCGCCTCTGGGCATAACAGTTATTAAGAATCGCAATGGCCAGGCGCCCGCCGGCAGAGGGAGATGATTCTCATTGTTTGGTGGGACAAGTCTGGCAAATTGTGTACTTCAGTGTCATATGACACAAATGGGTGATGGTAAGGAGTTTATAGTGAAAAAGTGGTTGTGTGCCGCAGGCCTCGGTTTAGCAATGGCTGCTTCAGCTGGCGTTCAGGCAGCAGATAAGATCGCTGTCGTTAACGTCTCCAGCATTTTCCAACAGCTGCCGGCCCGTGAAGCGGTCGCTAAACAGCTGGAAAACGAGTTTAAAGGCCGTGCAAGCGAACTCCAGAACATGGAACGTAGCCTGCAGACCAAAATGCAACGTCTGCAGCGTGACGGCGCTACCATGAAAGCCAGCGACCGCAGCAAGTTGGAAAAAGACGTGATGGCGCAGCGCGAGCAGTTCTCTCAGAAAGCCCAGGCTTTCGAGCAGGACAACCGTCGTCGCCAGATGGAAGAGCGTAACAAGATCCTGAGCCGCATTCAGGACGCGGTGAAATCTGTCGCGAGCAAAGGCGGTTATGACGTGGTGATCGACGCCAACGCCGTTGCCTATGCAGACTCTTCCAAAGATATCACTGCTGACGTGCTGAAACAGGTTAAATAACACATGCTTTCAATTCGACTGGCTGATTTAGCGCAGCAGTTGGATGCACAATTGCACGGTGATGGCGATCTCGTCATCACCGGCATTGCTTCTATGCATTCGGCACAGCCTGGCCAAATCACGTTTTTGTCAAACAGCCGCTATCAAGAGCAGCTGTCTTCCTGCCAGGCAAGCGCCGTGGTGCTTACCGAAGCGGATTTACCACACTGCCGTGCTGCGGCGCTGGTGGTTAAGAACCCTTACCTGACCTATGCGCGCATGGCGCAGCTGATGGACACCACGCCGTCGCCGGCTCAGGATATCGCGCCAAGCGCGGTGATCTCGCCTGAAGCGCAGCTGGGGCAGAATGTCGCCATTGGGGCGAACGCGGTGATCGAGTCGGGTGCGGTGCTTGGCGATAACGTGGTTATCGGCCCGGGCTGCTTCATCGGCAAACACGCACGCATCGGCGCGGGAACGCGTCTGTGGGCGAACGTAACGATTTATCATGCGGTCGAAATCGGCCAGCGCTGCCTGATTCAGTCGGGCACCGTGATCGGCGCAGACGGTTTCGGCTATGCGAATGAGCGCGGCGAGTGGATCAAGATCCCTCAGTTGGGCACGGTGATTATCGGCGATCGCGTCGAAATCGGCGCTTGCACCACCATTGACCGCGGCGCTTTGGATAACACCCAAATCGGGAATGGTGTTATCATCGACAACCAATGCCAGATTGCACATAACGTCGTGATTGGCGACAATACCGCCGTCGCCGGCGGTGTGATCATGGCCGGCAGCCTGAAAATCGGCCGCTACTGCCAGATTGGCGGCGCCAGCGTGATCAACGGTCACATGGAAATTGCCGACAAGGTTGTTGTTACCGGAATGGGAATGGTTATGCGACCAATCACCGAACCTGGGGTATACTCTTCGGGCATTCCGTTGCAGCCTAACAAGGTTTGGCGTAAAACCGCTGCGTTGGTAATGAATATCGATGAGATCAGCAAGCGCTTGAAAGCTGTCGAACGTAAAGTCGGAAAAGACTAGTCATTGCCGCCCGCTCTCGCGGGTACAAAACGAAACGCGTTGGTCGTGAGACCAAAAGCGCAAAGAGATGTTAATTTGCGGCCTGCATGATGATCTCCTTTTGGGGTCAGCGCAGGCCGTGTTGTTGATGCCATCAGTTTTTAGAGACAGGAAGAGTATTTTGACTACTGACACTCATACTCTGGATATTGCAGAAATTTTGGATCTGCTTCCTCACCGTTACCCGTTCTTGCTGGTCGACCGCGTCCTCGAGTTTGAAGAGCACAAATATCTGCGTGCGGTGAAGAACGTATCGGTGAATGAACCGTTTTTCCAGGGCCACTTCCCTGGCAAACCGATTTTCCCAGGCGTATTGATCCTGGAAGCCATGGCGCAGGCCACCGGCATCCTGGCGTTTAAAAGCGTCGGCAAACTGGAACCGGGCGAGCTGTATTACTTCGCCGGTATCGATGAAGCTCGCTTCAAGCGCCCTGTGGTGCCAGGCGATCAGATGGTCATGGAAGTCACCTTCGAGAAAACTCGCCGCGGTCTGACTCGCTTCAAAGGCGTGGCGACCGTTGACGGTAAAATTGTCTGCGAAGCAACCATGATGTGTGCCCGCAGCCGGGAGGCTTAATCCGTGATTGACCAAACCGCCTTTATCCATCCTAGCGCGATAGTCGAAGAAGGCGCCGTGATTGGCGCCGGCGTGCATATCGGCCCTTTCTGCTACGTCGGCTCCCAGGTGGAAATCGGCGCCGGCACGGTGCTGAAATCCCACGTGGTGGTGAACGGCATTACCAAGATTGGCCGCGATAACCAGATTTATCAGTTCGCCTCTATCGGCGAAGTGAATCAGGATCTGAAATACGCGGGCGAGCCGACGCGTGTGGAAGTGGGCGATCGCAATCGCATCCGCGAAAGCGTCACCATCCACCGCGGCACCGCGCAGGGCACCGGCCTGACCAAAGTGGGCAACGATAACCTGCTGATGGTCAACGTGCACGTCGCCCACGACTGTGTAGTTGGCAACGCTTGCGTGCTGGCCAACAACGCCACGCTGGCGGGGCATGTGGAAATCGACGATCACGCCATCATCGGCGGCATGACGGCGATCCATCAGTTCTGCATTATCGGCGCGCATGTGATGGTAGGCGGTTGTTCCGGTGTCGCTCAGGATGTGCCTCCGTTCGTCATCGCTCAGGGCAACCACGCTACGCCGTTCGGCGTCAACGCGGTCGGCCTCAAGCGCCGCGGTTTTGACAAGGATGAAATGCAGGCGATCCGCAACGCCTACAAAATCCTGTATCGCAGCGAAAAAACGCTGGATGAAGCGAAAGCGGAAATCGAAGCCCTGGCCAAAGAGCAGCCGGTGGTGCAGCAGTACCTCGATTTCTTCACCCGTTCTACCCGTGGCATCATTCGCTGAGTTATGTCGAATCGTCCATTGACTATCGGATTGGTCGCCGGAGAAACCTCCGGTGACATTCTCGGCGCCGGTTTGATCCGTGCGCTCAAGGCGCAGATCCCTGACGCGCGTTTCGTTGGCGTCGCCGGCCCGCTGATGCAGGCCGAAGGGTGCGAAGCCTGGTACGAAATGGAAGAGCTGGCGGTAATGGGCGTGGTGGAAGTGCTCGAGCGCTTGCCACGCCTGTTGAAGATCCGCAAGGATCTCACCCGCCGCTTCGGTGAGCTGCGGCCGGACGTGTTTGTCGGCATCGACGCGCCGGACTTCAACATCACGCTGGAAGGCCGCCTCAAGCAGCGCGGCATTCGCACCATCCACTATGTCAGCCCTTCCGTGTGGGCCTGGCGACAAAAGCGCGTTTTCAAAATAGGCAAAGCCACCGATTTGGTGCTGGCCTTTCTCCCTTTCGAAAAAGCGTTTTACGATCGTTTCAACGTCCCCTGCCGGTTTATCGGTCACACCATGGCGGACGCTATGCCGCTGCAGCCCGATCGGTTGGCGGCGCGCGCTCAGCTTGGCATCGCTCCGCAGGCGCGCTGTTTGGCCTTGTTGCCGGGCAGCCGCGGTGCCGAAGTCGAGATGCTGAGCGCCGACTTCCTCAAAACCGCGCAGCTGCTGCGTACGCGTTATCCCGAGCTGGAAGTGGTGGTGCCGCTGGTCAACGCCAAACGGCGTGAGCAGTTTGAGCGCATCAAGGCCGAAGTGGCGCCGGATCTGACCGTACACCTGCTGAATGGGCAGGGGCGTGAAGCGATGATCGCCAGCGACGCGGCGCTGCTGGCATCCGGCACGGCGGCGCTGGAATGCATGCTGGCCAAGTGCCCGATGGTCGTGGGCTATCGCATGAAGCCGTTCACTTTCTGGTTGGCGCAGAAGCTGGTGAAAACGCCTTATGTCTCGCTGCCGAATCTGCTGGCGGGGCGGGAGATCGTCACCGAACTGCTGCAGCATGACTGCGTCCCGGACAAACTGGCTGCCGCCGTGATGCCGCTGCTGGAAGAGAGCCCGGAAACCGACGCGCTGAAACAGACTTTCCTTACCTTGCACCAAAGCATCCGTTGCGGTGCGGACGAACAGGCCGCTCAGGCTGTGTTGGAGCTGGCGAAAGCATGATTGAACCCTTTATCTATCCCGCTGCCACGCTGATTGCCGGTGTGGACGAAGTGGGCCGCGGCCCGTTGGTCGGCGCAGTGGTCACCGCCGCCGTGATCCTCGATCCGGCGCAGCCGATCGTCGGGCTGGCAGACTCCAAAAAGCTCAGTGAAAAACGCCGTCTGGCGCTGTATGACGAAATCGTCGCCAAAGCGCTCTCCTGGAGCCTGGGGCGCGCCGAACCGGCGGAAATCGACCAGCTGAACATTTTGCACGCCACCATGTTGGCGATGCAGCGCGCGGTGGCCGGGTTGCATATCGCGCCGGACATGGTTTTAATCGACGGTAACCGTTGCCCGAGCTTGCCGATGCGTTCGCAGGCGGTGGTGAAGGGCGACAGCCGCGTGGCGGAGATCAGCGCGGCGTCCATTCTGGCGAAGGTCACGCGCGATCGCGAAATGGCCGAGCTGGACAGCGAGTTCCCGGACTACGGTTTCGCGCAGCATAAAGGCTACCCGACCGCCTTCCACCTGGAGCGGCTGGCCGCGCTGGGCGCCACCGAGCATCATCGCCGCAGCTTCGCGCCGGTGAAAAGGGCGCTCGCGCTGTAGCCTGCGAGCCTGACCGGCTCGACGATAGCATTAACCCGGGCTCAGCACGCTGAGCCCCTTCAATCAGGTATCTGGAGATGGCCGAACCTCGTTTTATTCACCTGCGCGTCCACAGTGACTACTCCATGATTGATGGATTGGCCAAGACGGCGCCGCTGGTGAAAAGAGCCGCCGCGTTAGCCATGCCTGCTCTGGCAATCACCGATTTCACCAACCTGTGCGGGCTGGTGAAGTTCTACGGCAGCGCGCACGGCGCCGGGATCAAACCGATCATCGGCGCGGATTTCCATGTGCAAAGCGAAGTCTTGGGCGACGAACTCGCTCAACTGACGGTGCTGGCCAGCAACAACGAAGGCTACCAGAACCTGACGCTGCTGATTTCCCGCGCCTATCAGCGCGGCTACGGCGCCGCCGGCCCGATCATCGATCGCGACTGGCTGATTGAACATCGCGAAGGGCTGATCCTGCTTTCCGGCGCGCGTCAGGGCGACGTCGGCAAGTTCCTGCTGCGCGGCAACCAGGCGCAGGTGGATCAGTGTCTGGATTTCTACCAGCAATATTTCCCGGACTGCTACTACCTGGAGTTGATCCGCACCGGCCGCCCGGACGAAGAGAACTATCTGCATGCGGCGGTGGCGCTGGCCACCGAGCGCGGTTTGCCGGTGGTGGCCACCAACGACGTGCGTTTCCTGGTGGAAGATGACTTCGACGCTCATGAGATCCGCGTCGCCATCCACGACGGCTTTACGCTGGACGATCCCAAGCGGCCGCGCAACTACAGCCCGCAACAATACATGCGCAGCGAAGACGAGATGTGCGAGCTGTTCGCCGACATCCCGGAAGCGCTGCTGAACAGCGTCGAAATCGCCAAACGCTGTAACGTCACCATTCGCCTCGGCGAGTACTTCCTGCCGCAGTTCCCGACCGGCGATATGAGCACCGAGGATTTCCTGGTACTCAAATCGAAAGAGGGGCTGGAAGAGCGCCTCGAGTTCCTGTTCCCCGATCCTGAAGTGCGCGCGCAGCGCCGCCCGGAATACGACGAGCGTCTGGACGTCGAGCTGAAAGTGATCAACCAGATGGGGTTCCCCGGCTACTTCCTGATCGTGATGGAATTTATCCAGTGGTCGAAGGACAACAACGTGCCGGTGGGCCCAGGGCGTGGCTCCGGCGCCGGTTCGCTGGTGGCCTATGCGTTGAAAATCACCGACCTCGATCCGCTGGAATTCGACCTGCTGTTCGAACGCTTCCTGAACCCGGAACGTGTCTCGATGCCCGACTTCGACGTCGACTTCTGCATGGAGAAACGTGACCAGGTAATCGAGCACGTGGCGGAGATGTACGGCCGCGAAGCGGTATCGCAGATCATCACCTTCGGCACCATGGCGGCGAAAGCGGTTATCCGTGACGTAGGCCGCGTGTTGGGGCACCCGTACGGGTTCGTCGATCGCATTTCCAAACTGGTGCCGCCGGATCCGGGCATGACGCTGGAGAAAGCCTTCGCCGCCGAACCGCAGCTGCCGGAGATTTACGAGGCCGACGAAGAGGTCAAGGCGCTGATCGACATGGCGCGCAAGCTGGAAGGGGTGACGCGCAACGCCGGGAAACACGCCGGTGGCGTGGTGATCGCGCCGACCAAGATCACCGACTTCGCGCCGCTGTACTGCGATGCCGAAGGGAACCACCCGGTGACCCAGTTCGACAAGAACGACGTGGAATACGCCGGGCTGGTGAAGTTCGACTTCCTCGGTCTGCGCACCCTGACCATCATCGACTGGGCGCTGGAGATGATCAACGCCCGGCGCGCCAAGACTGGGCTGGAACCGATTGACATCGCCGCCATCCCGCTCGATGACAAGAAAAGCTTCGACATGCTGCAGCGTTCGGAAACCACGGCGGTGTTCCAGCTTGAATCGCGCGGCATGAAAGATTTGATCAAACGTCTGAAGCCCGACTGCTTCGAAGACATGATCGCACTGGTTGCGCTGTTCCGTCCGGGGCCGCTGCAGTCGGGCATGGTGGATAACTTCATCGACCGCAAACACGGCCGCGAAGAGATCTCCTACCCGGACATTCAGTGGCAGCATGAGTCGCTCAAGCCGGTGCTGGAGCCGACCTACGGCATCATCCTGTATCAGGAACAGGTGATGCAGATTGCCCAGGTGCTGGCCGGCTATACGCTGGGCGGCGCGGACATGCTGCGCCGCGCAATGGGTAAAAAGAACCCGGTCGAAATGGCCAAGCAGCGCGGCGGCTTTGAAGACGGCGCTAAAGCGCGCGGCATCGACGGCGAACTGTCGGTGAAAATCTTCGACCTGGTGGAGAAATTCGCCGGTTATGGCTTCAACAAATCGCACTCCGCCGCCTACGCGCTGGTGTCGTACCAGACGCTGTGGCTGAAGGCGCACTATCCGGCCGAGTTTATGGCGGCGGTGATGACCGCCGATATGGACAACACCGACAAAGTGGTGGGGCTGGTGGACGAATGCTGGCGCATGGGGCTGAAGATCCTGCCGCCGGACATCAACAGCGGCCTGTATCACTTCCACGTCAACGACGACGGCGAGATCGTTTACGGCATCGGCGCCATCAAGGGCGTGGGGGAAGGGCCGATCGAAGCCATTATCGAAGCGCGCAACAGCGGCGAGCAAGGTTATTTCAAAGACCTGTTCGATCTCTGCGCGCGCTCCGACATCAAGAAACTGAACCGCCGCATTCTGGAAAAACTGATCATGTCCGGGGCGTTCGATCGCCTTGGGCCACACCGCGCCGCGCTGATGAATTCGCTCGGCGACGCGTTGAAAGCGGCGGATCAGCATGCGAAAGCCGAAGCTATCGGCCAGGTGGACATGTTTGGCGTGCTGGCGGAAGCGCCGGAGCAGGTGGAGCAATCCTACGCCAACATCGCGCCCTGGCCGGAGCAGGTGGTGTTGGACGGTGAACGGGAAACGCTGGGGCTGTACCTGACCGGCCACCCGATCACCCAATACCTCAAGGAGATCGAACGTTACGCCGGTGGCCAGCGTTTGAAAGACATGCACCCGACGGATCGGGGCAAAATGACTACCGCCGTCGGGTTGGTGGTCGCCGCGCGGGTGATGGTGACCAAGCGCGGCAACCGCATCGGCATCTGTACGCTGGATGACCGTTCGGGCCGTCTGGAAGTGATGCTATTCACCGAAGCGTTAGAAAAATACCAGCATTTGTTGGAAAAAGACCGTATCCTTATCGCCAGTGGACAGGTCAGCTTTGATGACTTTAGCGGCGGGCTTAAAATGATGGCCCGCGAGGTAATGGACATCAGTGAAGCCCGGGAAAAATACGCTCGCGGGCTTGCTATCTCGCTGACTGACAGGCAAATTGATGACCAGCTTTTGAACCGTCTCCGTCAGTCGTTGGAACCCCATCGCTCGGGGACGATTCCAGTGCATCTCTACTATCAACGGGAAGATGCGCGAGCCAAGCTGCGTTTTGGCGCAACCTGGCGCGTGACGCCCACCGACCGCTTGTTGATAGACTTGCGGACGTTGGTAGGCAATGAGCAGGTGGACTTGGAATTTGACTAAAATAGGAATGCTATGAGTCTGAATTTTCTTGATTTTGAACAGCCGATTGCAGAGCTGGAAGCGAAAATTGACTCGCTGACTGCAGTCAGCCGTCAAGACGAAAAATTAGATATTAATCTGGACGAAGAGGTTCAGCGCCTGCGTGAAAAGAGCGTTGAGCTGACGCGCAAGATTTTTGCCGATCTTGGGGCCTGGCAGATTGCCCAATTGGCACGCCACCCGCGCCGTCCTTATACCCTGGATTATATCAAACACATCTTTACCGACTTCGAAGAGTTGGCGGGCGATCGCGCTTACGCCGACGACAAAGCGATCGTCGGGGGGATTGCGCGTCTGGATGGCCGCCCGGTGATGATCATCGGGCACCAGAAAGGCCGTGAGACCAAAGAGAAGATCCGCCGCAACTTCGGCATGCCGGCGCCGGAAGGCTACCGCAAGGCGCTGCGCCTGATGGAAATGGCCGCCCGCTTCAAAATGCCGATCATCACCTTTATCGATACCCCGGGCGCTTATCCGGGCGTGGGCGCGGAAGAACGCGGCCAGTCGGAAGCCATCGCGCGCAACCTGCGTGAGATGTCGCGCCTGAACGTACCGGTCATCTGCACCGTCATCGGTGAAGGCGGCTCGGGCGGCGCGCTGGCGATCGGCGTGGGCGACAAGGTGAACATGCTGCAGTACAGCACCTACTCGGTGATTTCGCCGGAAGGCTGCGCCTCCATCCTGTGGAAGAGCGCCGACAAGGCGCCGCTGGCCGCGGAAGCGATGGGCATCACCGCGCCGCGTCTGAAAGAGCTGAAGCTGATCGACTCGGTGATCCCGGAGCCGCTGGGTTCCGCGCACCGCGACGTGCCGGCGATGGCCGCCGCGCTGAAAGCGCAGCTGCTGGCCGATCTGAAAGATCTGGATGGCCTGAACGACGAAGAGTTGCTCAACCGCCGTTACCAGCGTCTGATGAACTACGGCTACTGCTGAGTTGCGATCTTCACGGTAATAAACCGCCTTCGGGCGGTTTTTTTTTGGCTACACACCGCCGGATTTTCGTGGTGTTATAGAGACTTGGCCGTTAACTGACAGGAGCTGCCGATGAATATCATCGCCATCATGGGCCCGACGGGCGTCTACTACAAAGATGAGCCGATCCGCGAGCTCCACGCGGCGCTGGGCGCGATGGGATTCCAGCTGGTATACCCCAAAAACAGCGGTGACCTGCTGAAGCTGATCGAAGCCAATGCCCGCATCTGCGGCGTGATCTTCGACTGGGACGATTACAGCCTGGAGCTGTGCAGCGAGATCAACGAGCTTAACGAATACCTGCCGCTGTACGCCTTTATCAATACTCACTCCACCTTCGACGTCAGCCTGCATGAAATGCGCATGGTGCTCTATTTCTTCGAGTATGGCCTGAATGCGGCGGACGATATCGCGCAGCGCATCCAGCAATACACGGCGGAATACATCGACACCATTACGCCGCCGCTGACCAAGGCGCTGTTCAACTACGTGCGCGAAGGAAAGTACACCTTTTGCACGCCGGGCCACATGGCCGGCACCGCGTTCCAGAAAAGCCCGGTGGGCTGCCTGTTCTATGACTTCTTCGGCGCCAATACCCTGAAGGCCGACATCTCGATTTCGGTCACCGAGCTCGGGTCGCTGCTGGATCACACCGGCCCGCATCTGGAGGCCGAAGAGTACATCGCGCGCACCTTCAATGCCGAGCAGAGCTATCTGGTCACCAACGGCACCTCCACCGCCAACAAGATCGTCGGCATGTATTCAGCGCCGGCGGGCAGCACGGTGCTGATCGACCGCAACTGCCACAAATCGCTGTGCCACCTGCTGATGATGAGCGATATCGTGCCGATCTATCTGCGCCCGCTGCGCAACGCCTACGGCATCCTCGGCGGCATTCCGCAGCGCGAGTTTACCCGCGCCAGCATCGCCGCCCGGGTGCAGGAGACCCCGAACGCCACCTGGCCGGTGCATGCGGTGATCACCAATTCCACCTATGACGGCCTGCTGTACAACACCGACTACATCAAGCAGACGCTGGAGGTGCCGTCGATCCACTTCGACTCCGCCTGGGTGCCTTACACCAACTTCCACCCGATTTACGACGGCAAGAGCGGCATGAGCGGCGATCGGGTGCCCGGTAAGGTTTTCTACGAAACCCAATCCACCCACAAGCTGCTGGCGGCCTTCTCGCAGGCCTCGATGATTCATATCAAGGGCGACTACGACGAGAGCACCTTCAACGAAGCCTACATGATGCACACCACCACTTCGCCGCACTACGGCATCGTGGCGTCGATGGAGACCGCCGCCGCCATGCTGCGCGGCAATCCGGGGCGCCGCTTGATCAACCGTTCGGTGGAGCGCGCGCTGCATTTTCGCCGTGAAGTGCAGCGGCTGCGCGAGGAAAGCGACAGCTGGTTCTTCGATATCTGGCAGCCGGAAGAGATCGATGAAGCGCAGTGCTGGCCGCTGGATCCGGACGATAACTGGCACGGTTTCGGCCAGACCGATCGCGATCATATGTATCTCGATCCGATCAAGGTGACGATCCTGACGCCGGGCATGAATGAGCTGGGGGCGCTGGAGGAAGAGGGGATCCCGGCGGCGCTGGTGGCGAAGTACCTCGACGAGCGCGGCATCGTGGTGGAGAAGACCGGGCCGTACAACCTGCTGTTCCTGTTCAGCATCGGCATCGATAAAACCAAGGCGATGAGCCTGCTGCGCGGCCTGACCGACTTCAAGCGCGCCTACGATCTCAACCTGCGGGTGAAGAACATGCTGCCGGATCTGTACGCCGAGGATCCGGATTTCTATCGCCATATGCGCATCCAGGATCTGGCCGCCGGCATTCATCGCCTGATCTGCCAACACGATCTGCCGCGCCTGATGCAGCGGGCGTTTGACGTGCTGCCGGAAATGAAGCTGACGCCGCACCAGATGTTCCAGGAGCAGGTGCGCGGCAATGTGGAAACCTGCGAGCTGGATCAGTTGGTGGGCAAGGTGGCGGCCAATATGATCCTGCCTTATCCGCCGGGCGTGCCGCTGGTGATGCCGGGGGAAATGATCACCGAAGAGAGCCGGGCGGTGCTCGATTTCCTGCTGATGCTGTGCTCGATCGGCGAGCGCTATCCCGGTTTTGAAACCGATATCCACGGCGCCAAGCTGACGGAAGACGGACGCTATCTGGTGAAGGTGCTGAAAGCCCCGCAGCCATAAGGCCATAATGCGCCCGGCGGTTTGGAAAGATGCGCCGGGCTTCCTCATTGACGGCCTCATCGCCGCCGGATACCGTGCACCATCAGAATGAACAGGAGAGGGTTTCTATGCTGGCATTACGTCAGGTGCATCACATCGCGATCATTGGCGCGGACTACGCCGCCAGTAAGCATTTCTATTGCGACATTCTCGGCTTTACCCTGCTGAGTGAAGTTTACCGCGAGGAGCGTGACTCCTGGAAAGCGGATCTGGCGCTCAACGGGCAATACACCCTCGAGCTGTTTTCTTTCCCTTCGCCGCCGGCCCGCGTCAGCCGCCCGGAGGCTTGCGGCCTGCGCCATCTGGCGTTCAGCGTTGACGATATCGAGCAGGCCATCGCCCATCTGCAGGCGGCCGGCATCGCCTGTGAACCGGTACGCGTCGATCCTTATACTCAATCTCGTTTTACCTTTTTCAGCGATCCCGATGGTTTACCGTTAGAATTATACGAGAGTTAACGGCTTAATCGCCTCCCGGCGGCCACAGCCGGGGGCGATTATGCTATGATCGCGCCCTTGCCCCACATGCCTACAGAGTTATTTCCGCCATGCAAGAGCCTGCTTTTCGCGTCGGGGAGTGGCTGGTTACCCCTGCCGACAATACCATCAGCCGTGACGGCCGCCAGAAAACGCTGGAACCGCGCCTGATCGACATGCTGTGCTATTTCGCCCGGCACCCCGATGTGGTGTTGAGCCGCGACGAGCTGATCGATAGCGTTTGGAAGCGCAATATCGTCACTAATCACGTGGTGACCCAATGCATTTCAGAACTGCGCAAATACCTGAAAGACGGCGACAGCGACAGTCCGGAATACATTATCACCGTGCCTAAGCGCGGGTATAAGTTGGCGGCTTCGGTGATCTGGTGTGAAGACGGGGAGTCGCAGCCCGCCCCTGCGCCGGCGCCGCAGATTGCGGTGATCATGCATGAGCCGGAAGACGGCAGCGATGATGAAGACGATACGCCGTACGTGCCGCCGAGCCGGACCCGAACGCCGGTTGCCGCGCCCGGCGAAAAGCAGCCGCGCTTTTATCGCCGCTCGGCGTTCTGGGTGTGGCTGGCGTTTCTGGCGGCGCTCAGCGTCTGCGTGGCGTTTGTCGGCATCGCCACGCTGTCGCAGCGCGTGCCGGTATCGACCATGCCGGTGCTGCTCAATCCGCGCGATATCGATATCCGCATTCAGGGCGGCGAGAGCTGCAGCAACTGGATGCCGCAGCTCTCCTATGTGGTGGGCGTCAGCGAGCTGATCACTGATTCGCTCAACACCTACTCGACCTTCCTGGTGCACGACCAAACCAATTACAACTATTCCGGCCCCAGCAACTCCGGCAAGTCGCTGTATATCGAGTTCGTCAATCAGCGCCACTACCGCGCCCAGCAGTGTTTCCTGTCCGTGCGGCTGGTGGATAACGCCGACAGCTCAATCATGTTGGACAAGCGTTACTTCATTACCGCCGATAACCAGCTGAAGATCCAAAGCGACTTCCTCGCCAGCCTGTCCGCCGCGCTGAAACAGCCCTGGCCGCCGCAGCTGGAACAGCGTCTGGCGCAGCTGCTGCCGGACAACGGGCCGCTGCTGCAGCGCTTCTACCAGGCGCATCAATTGTTGATCCATGGCGACGCCGATTCGTTGACTCGAGCCAGCGCGCAGCTGAGCGAGCTGATTAAAAGCGCGCCGAATTTCCACTACCTGCTGGCGGAAAAAGCGCTGGTGGATGTGCTGCGCAACTCTTATCAACCGTTCGACAGCCAGGGGCTGGCGCAATTGCGCGCCGATATCAGCCATCTGGCGACGATCCCCGAATTGAAAAATACGCCGATCGTGCAGCAAGTTCTGGCGGTTGATGCGCTGGCGCAGGGACGCATTGACGATGCGCACCGGGCGATCGAGCTGGGGATTGAGTTGCAAATGTCGTGGCTGAATTATGTGCTGCTGGGCAAAGTGTATGAAATGCAGGGGCAGAATCATTTGGCGGCGGATTCTTATATTACCGCGTTCAACCTGCGCCCCGGTGAAGATACCTTGCATTGGATCACCAATGGCGTATTCCAGACGTCATTGACCAACGTGGTGCCTTATTTAAATAACTATCAGCGCCAATAATTCACCAGAACCACGCTGCCATTATTCTCAGGGAATTCCGGCGGCGTTATTTATTGGTGAAGACATGTTGCGCCATTGTGTTATTTTGCTGCGCAATATCGTTCCTTTTCTGCCGTTTGTTATTCGTGATTAACCTGGTTATTGTCCTGTTTTTTAACGATGTTTATCTTTTCTTTAGCTTACCTTTTTATCTTGATGTGTTAATCAAAAACCTCAGATTATCATTTGTATGATCATGAGCGTAATCTCACTTTATCTTTAGGACTTTATTTCTGCCGATGGTTAGCATCCTGACTATCAAGCCGGCTCATTAAAATCTTTTATTTATGGGTGTGGCTTATAAGAAACGTAAATCAGGAGAAACTGACCATGGCTTCACCCAAGAAAATAGGGCTTATTGCCTGCACCGGCGTAGTCGCCGGTAATATGATGGGGAGCGGGATTGCCTTATTGCCCGCCAACCTGGCGAGTCTCGGATCCATCGCCATTTGGGGATGGGTGATCTCGATTATCGGGGCGATGTCGCTGGCCTACGTGTACGCCCGCCTCGCGACCAAAAACCCGCAGCAGGGCGGCCCTATCGCCTACGCCGGTGAAATTTCCCCGGCGTTCGGCTTCCAGACCGGCGTGCTTTATTACCATGCCAACTGGATCGGCAACCTGGCCATCGGCATTACCGCCGTTTCTTATCTCTCCACCTTCTTCCCGGCGTTGAACAACCCGGTGCCTGCCGGCATCGCCTGTATCGCCATCGTGTGGATCTTCACCTTCGTCAACATGCTGGGCGGGACCTGGGTCAGCCGCTTGACCACCCTGGGCCTGGTGCTGGTGCTGATCCCGGTGATCGTAACCGCTACCCTCGGCTGGCACTGGTTTGACGCCGCCACCTACCAGGCTAACTGGAATACCTCCGGCACCACCGACAGCCATGCGGTCATCAAAAGTATTCTGCTGTGCCTGTGGGCGTTCATCGGCGTGGAATCCGCGGCGGTCAGCACCGGCATGGTGAAAAACCCGAAACGCACCGTGCCGCTGGCGACCATGCTTGGCACCGGTTTGGCGGGCATCATCTACATCGCCGCCACCCAGGTGATCAGCGGCATGTTCCCGGCGTCTGAAATGGCCGCCAGCGGCGCGCCGTTCGCCATCAGCGCCTCGGCGATTATGGGCAACTGGGCGGCACCGATGGTTTCCGCGTTCACCGCCTTCGCCTGCCTGACCTCGCTCGGGTCATGGATGATGCTGGTCGGCCAGGCCGGGGTGCGCGCCGCCAACGACGGCAACTTCCCGAAAGTGTACGGCGAGCTGGATAAAAACGGCATTCCGAAAAAAGGCCTGCTGCTCGCGAGCTGCAAAATGACCGCGCTGATGGTGCTGATCACCCTGATGAGCTCCGCCGGCGGCAAGGCTTCCGATCTGTTCGGCGAGCTGACCGGCATCGCGGTGCTGCTGACCATGCTGCCTTACTTCTACTCCTGCGTAGACCTGATTCGCTTCGAAGGGGTCAACGTGCGCAACCTGCTGAGCCTGATCGCTTCGGTGTGCGGCTGCGGCTTCTGCTTTATCGCGCTGATGGGCGCCAACTCTTTCGAACTGTCCGGCACCTTTATCATCAGCCTGATTATCCTGATGTTCTACGCCCGGAAAATGAATACCCGCCAGGCTGCCAATGCAGCGGCGGTCGATGAAAACACCACGGCCAAAGCGCACTGATTCGCGTCCGCTGACCGACTGAATTTACCCAGCCCCTTTCTTTCCGACCTGTCAGCCGCGACGGGAAGGGGCTTGCTTTGCCAGGAGAAATGCATATGAACGTTATCGCCATCATGAATCACATGGGTGTCTACTTCAAAGAAGAGCCTATCCGTGAACTGCATCAGGCGCTGGAAAGTCTGGATTTCCGCATCGTTTACCCTAACGATCGCGAAGACCTGCTGAAACTGATCGAGAACAACGCCCGTCTGTGCGGGGTGATCTTCGACTGGGACAAATACAATCTGGAGCTGTGCGAAGAGATCAGCCAGCTGAACGAATACATGCCGCTGTACGCATTCGCCAACACCTATTCCACGTTGGACGTCAGCCTGAACGATCTGCGCATGCAGGTGCGCTTCTTCGAGTATGCGCTCGGCGCGGCAACCGACATCGCCGCCAAGATCAAACAGAATACCGACGAGTATATCGACACCATCCTGCCGCCGTTGACCAAGGCGCTGTTCAAATACGTGCGCGAAGGCAAATACACTTTCTGTACGCCGGGCCACATGGGCGGCACAGCCTTCCAGAAAAGCCCGGTGGGCAGCCTGTTCTACGATTTCTTCGGCCCGAACACCATGAAGTCGGATATCTCGATTTCGGTGTCCGAGCTTGGGTCGCTGCTGGATCACTCCGGCCCGCACAAAGAGGCGGAAGAGTACATTTCCCGCGTGTTCAACGCCGAGCGCAGCTACATGGTGACCAACGGCACCTCCACCGCCAACAAGATCGTCGGCATGTATTCGGCGCCGGCGGGCAGCACGGTGCTGATTGACCGTAACTGCCACAAGTCGCTGACTCACCTGATGATGATGAGCGACATCACGCCGATCTACTTCCGCCCGACCCGCAATGCCTACGGCATCCTCGGCGGCATTCCGCAGAGCGAGTTCCAGCGCGCCACCATCGCCAAACGCGTGAAGGAGACCCCGAACGCCACCTGGCCGGTGCATGCGGTGATCACCAACTCCACCTATGACGGCCTGCTGTACAACACCGACTTTATCAAGAACACTCTGGACGTGAAGTCGATCCATTTCGACTCCGCCTGGGTGCCTTACACCAACTTCCATCCGATCTATAAAGGCAAGTGCGGCATGAGCGGCGGCCGCGTGGAGGGCAAGGTGATCTATGAAACCCAGTCCACCCACAAACTGCTGGCGGCCTTCTCGCAGGCTTCGATGATTCATGTGAAGGGCGATATCAACGAAGAGACCTTCAACGAAGCCTACATGATGCACACCACCACTTCGCCGCACTACGGCATCGTGGCGTCGACCGAAACCGCCGCGGCGATGATGAAAGGCAACGCCGGCAAGCGCCTGATCAACGGCTCTATCGAGCGCGCGATCAAGTTCCGCAAAGAGATCAAACGCCTGAAAGTCGAGTCCGACGGCTGGTTCTTCGACGTCTGGCAGCCGGAGCATATCGATGAGCCGGAATGCTGGCCGCTGCGCTCCGACAGCGCCTGGCACGGTTTCAAGAACATCGACAACGAACACATGTATCTGGACCCGATCAAGGTCACTATCCTGACCCCGGGGATGAGCAAGGAAGGCGAGATGCAGCCGTTCGGCATCCCGGCCAGCATCGTGGCGAAATACCTCGACGAGCGCGGCATCATCGTCGAGAAAACCGGGCCTTACAACCTGCTGTTCCTGTTCAGCATCGGCATCGATAAAACCAAGGCGCTCAGCCTGCTGCGCGCGATGACCGACTTCAAACGCTCGTTCGACCTGAACCTGCGGGTGAAAAACATGCTGCCTTCGCTGTATCAGGAAGCGCCTGATTTCTATGAAAACATGCGCATTCAGGATCTGGCGCAGAACATTCACCGCCTGGTGGAACAACACAACCTGCCGGACCTGATGTACCGCGCGTTCGAAGTGCTGCCAACCATGGTGATGAATCCGTACCAGGCGTTCCAGAAAGAGCTGCACGGCGAAGTGGAAGAGGTCTATCTGGAAGAGATGGTCGGTAAGGTCAATGCCAACATGATCCTCCCATACCCACCGGGCGTGCCGCTGGTGATGCCGGGCGAGATGCTGACCGAAGAGAGCCGGCCGGTGCTGGAGTTCCTGCAGATGCTGTGCGAAATCGGCGCGCATTATCCGGGCTTTGAAACCGACATTCACGGCGCCTATCGCCAGGCGGACGGACGTTATCGGGTGAAAGTGCTGAAGGCGAAATAACCGCAGCCAATAAGAGGGGAGGCGCTCGCGCTTCCCCTTTGTCGTTCACCGACTGATGGGAGACCACCATGAAAACACCCTCACAGCCGCGCGCAATCTACTATGTCGTAGCGATACAAATTTGGGAATATTTCAGCTTTTACGGCATGCGTGCGTTATTGATCCTCTATCTGACCCACCAACTCGGCTATACCGACAGCCACGCCATCGATCTCTACAGCGCTTACGCTTCGTTAGTTTACGTCACTCCTATTCTTGGCGGCTGGCTCGCCGACCGCCTGCTGGGCAACCGCGTCGCGGTGATCGCCGGCGCGGCGCTGATGACCCTGGGGCATATCGTGCTCGGCCTGAGCGCGGTCTCCACCCAGTCGCTTTATCTGGCGCTGGCGATCATCATCTGCGGCTACGGCCTGTTCAAATCCAATATCAGCTGCCTGCTGGGCGAGCTGTATCCGGCGCAGGACTCGCGGCGCGAAGGGGGCTTCTCGCTGCTGTACGCCGCCGGCAACGTCGGTTCCATTTTGGCGCCGATCGCCTGCGGGCTGGCGGCCGAGCGCTATGGTTGGCACGTCGGCTTTGCGTTGGCCGGGATCGGCATGTTCGCCGGTCTGGTGATTTTTCTGCTGGGCGGACGCCATTTCCGCCACACGCGCGGCGTGAATGCACCGCTGATGCGCGCCAGGAGCCTGGGCCTGCCGCACTGGGGATGGCTGCTGGCGGCGTTGCTGACGTCGCCGCTGTTCTTCACGCTGCTGTTTGAACGCGGCTGGGCCGGCTATTTGCTCGGGTTGGTGTGCGTGGCGGCGGTGGCGCTGGTGGCGCGCATTATGCTGCGTGCGGACGCCGGCCAGCGCCGGGGGCTGTGGCAGATCATCGTACTGATGCTGCTGGGCACGTTGTTCTGGGCTTTTGCCCAGCAGGGCGGCAGCTCCATCAGCCTGTTTATCGATCATTTCGTTGACCGGCGCTGGTTCGGCTGGACGGTGCCGACCGCGCTGTTCCAGTCGGTTAACGCCTGCGCGGTGATGCTGGGCGGCGTGGCGCTGGCCTGGCTGGCGAGCGGCGATGGCGATCGCACGCTGCGCATCTGGTGCAAGTTCGCCTTCGGTCTGCTGTTGATCGGCGTCGGCTTTACGCTGATGGCGCTCAATACGCGGCTGCACGGGCCGGGATCGATGGGGCTGATGATCGCCGGTTTGGCGGTGATGGGCTTTGCCGAACTGTTTATCGATCCGGTGGCGATGGCGCAGATCACCCGGCTGAATATCCCCGGCGCCACCGGCGTGTTGACCGGCATCTATATGTTGGCGACCGGTTCGATCGCCAACTATCTGGCGGGCATTATCGCCAATCAGACCGCCGAGGATCACATCGAAGGGGCGGCGATGCAGGCGTATGGCCGCATTTTCGCCCAGATCGGCTGGGGAGCGGCCGGATGTGCGCTGGCGGTGATCACGGTGCTGGGCGGCTGGTGGCTGCTGACGCGACGCCAGGCCCGGACGGTTAATGCTTGATTGATGGCGGTAGGCGGGGTTAACGTGCAGCTATGTAGAAGTGACAAAGCCTACCGATGGATACTGATCAATTAACGACGCAGGTGGCGGACCAGCTGGGCGCGCAGCAGCGGCTGCTGGTGGCGTTTAGCGGCGGCCTGGATTCCAGCGTGCTGCTGCATCTGCTGGCGGCGTTGCGCCGCCAACGTCCGGCGCTGCAGCTGCGCGCGCTGCACGTGCACCATGGCCTGAGCGCCTTTGCCGACCGTTGGGTTGAGCATTGCCGCAGCCGGTGCGCCGAGTGGCGGATCCCGCTGACGGTGACGCACGTGCAGGTGGATGCCCGCCAGGGCGGCATCGAAGCGGCGGCGCGTGCGGCGCGCTATGCCGCTTTCAGTGCAGCATTGGCGGAGGGCGAAGCGCTGCTCACCGCCCAACACCTTGACGATCAAAGCGAAACTTTCCTGTTGGCGCTCAAGCGCGGCAGCGGGCCGGCGGGGTTGTCGGCGATGGCGGCGCGCGCCACGCTGGGCGAGCACCTGCTGTTGCGGCCGCTGCTGGGCTGCTCGCGTCAAACGCTGGAAAATTACGCGCAACGCCACGGTTTGGCCTGGATAGACGACGACAGCAATCAGGACACGCGCTTCGATCGCAATTTCCTGCGGTTGCAGGTGTTGCCGCAGCTCAATCAACGTTGGCCGCACTTCGCCTCGGCGGTGGCGCGTAGCGCCAGCCTGTGCGCCGAACAGGAACAATTGTTGGACGAGCTGCTGGCGGAACCGCTGCAAAGCCTGTTGGCGGCGGATCGCTCATTGGCGATCGACGGTTTGACGGCCTGTTCGCCGGTGCGGCGCTTCGCTCTGTTGCGGCGCTGGATCGCATTGTTCAACGTTACCATGCCGGCGCGTGAGCAGTTGCAGCGTCTGTGGGATGAGGTGGCGCTCAGCCGGGAAGATGCCGAACCGCAGCTGCAGCTCGGCGCCTATCAGATCCGCCGCTTCCGAGGCCGATTGCACCTGTTGCCGCCGCTGGCGGCGCTGCGCGATGTGCATCTGCCCTGGCAGCCTGACCTGCCGCTGACGTTGCCGGACGGGATGGGGCAGTTGGTTGCCGGTGAGGGCGATCTGGCGCTGCGCGCGCCGCTGCCATCGCAGCAGATTAGCATTCGTTTCGGCGGCGTGCAGGGCGCGGTGCGCATCGTGGGGCGCGCCCATTCGCGGCCGATAAAAAAACTGTGGCAGGAGCTGGGTATTCCTCCCTGGCAGCGTGAACGCATCCCGTTGATTTATTATGATGAGCAGCTGATCGCCGCGCTGGGCGTATTCGTCTGTGAGGCGGGGCAGGTGCCGGAAGGCGAACGCCCGTGGCGGCTGCGCTGGGAAAAAAATCATAATCGTGAGGAGCAATGATGAAGTTTGTGGAAATCGCGCTGTTGGCCGCCGGCCTGTTCAGCCTGCCGGCGTTGGCGGCGGGGGATGCGGCCGCCGGTCAGGCCAAAGCCGCCGCGTGCGCGGCCTGCCACGGCGCGCAGGGCAAGGTGACGGTGCCGATGTACCCGAATCTGGCCGGGCAAAACGCCATGTACCTGCAGCACGCGTTGCAGGCGTACAAGAAAGGGGAACGCAACGGCGGCCAGGCCGAGGTGATGAAAGCCTATGTGTCGGGATTGTCGGATGACGATATCGCCGATCTGGCGGCTTATTACGCCAGCCTGAAGCCCTAAATGACGAGGGCAGCCGTTGGGCTGCCCTGTTGGGATGGGGTTACCGCTGCTCAGTCCGACAGACTGACGACCACGGTACCGATTTCCGGATGACTGAAACTGCTGATATGGTCCAGACGCAGGTCGCGCTGCTGGCCGTTCTGTTCGATGGTCAGATACTCAACGCGTTTCTTTTGCAGCAGGTCGATCGCCTTGGCCTCGATCACTTCTCCGTCGCGTAACTCCAGCTTCAGAATAAGTTTATGCTGACAGGCGAGTTCCAGGTTGTCGTAGTCATCGCAATTGATGGGTTGGTACTCATCATTCATCAACATAGTCGCTCACCAATAAGTTAGCGGCGGCAAAGGCCGCCTGTTCCCTAACGGAGGACGGTAGCGCGTGGTTCGCTGCGACATCGTCCAATGCCTTTAACGCACAAGCCAGCGCATCAGGCACGTAGCCAAGATCTCCACTGCCAATCTCGGCGTAAGTACGGCGTACTAACTCACAGTATTGTTGCACAGTTTCCTCCCTTAAGAACCTCTGCATCATCAAGACTACTATCGCGATGAGGCGCAGGCTCTCGGAGTTTTATCCTATCCTAGACGACTATAGCACAGCTGTTATGGAGTTATCAGCACCCCGGCACGCCTTTCGCACTGCCGCAGCCTGGCCGCGCTGGCGGGGTTTGGCCCTGATCAAGTACACTGTCGCCGGATAATAATGAGGTCACCCATGGCGCTGAAAGCAACCATTTATAAAGCCGCGGTCAATATTGCTGATATGGATCGTCACTTCTACCACGACGCCACGCTGACGCTGGCGCAACACCCGTCCGAAAATGAGCAGCGCATGATGCTGCGCCTGTTGGCCTGGATCTGTCACGCCGACGAGCGGCTGGTGTTCACCAAAGGGCTGAGCGCCGACGACGAGCCGGAGATCTGGCAGCGCAACGACCACAACGGGTTGGAAATGTGGATCGAGATGGGATTGCCCGACGAGAAACGCATCCGCAAGGCCTGCAACCAGTCGCCGCGCGTGGTCTTGTACGCTTACGGCGAGCGCGCCGCGCACGTTTGGTGGCAGGCGATGCAGGGAAAAGTGGCCGGCTACAAGAACCTGAGCGTGCGCTTCCTCGATGACGAACAGCTGGCGCGCCTGACGGCGCTGGCCAGCCGCACCATGACGCTGCAGGCAACGCTGCAGGAGGGAACTATTTGGCTGTCTGATGCTCAGAATAGTCTGGAAATCCAGTTTGCCGAGTGGCAGCAGGCACAGGTGTGACCGGTGCTGGAACTGTCAAGAAACGTAGCCATACCGGATAATGAGCTGGAATTGACGGCGATCCGCGCGCAGGGCGCGGGTGGCCAGCACGTGAACAAAACCTCAACGGCGATCCATTTGCGCTTTGACATCCGGGCATCCAGCCTGCCAGAGTATTATAAGGAAAGGCTGCTGGCGCTGAATCATCATCTCATTACCGCTGATGGCGTAGTGATTATCAAGGCGCAAGAGTATCGCAGTCAGGAATTGAATCGCGAAGCGGCGTTGGCCAGATTGGTCGCGCTGATTCAGCAGGCGATGGTGGTGGAAAAAATGCGCAAGGCGACCAAGCCGACCAAAGGGGCAAAATTGCGCCGTTTGGAAGGCAAGGCGCGTAAGGGCGCCACCAAGGCGCTGCGTGGCAAGGTTCGCACTTAGGAATACATGAACACAGTAGGAGAATAACTGTGAAGAAAATTACGGTAGCCCTGTTCTTGGCGGCAGGCGCACTCTCGTTGTTGGGATGCAACAATCATTATCAACCGAAGGAACAACCGCTGCAGGCGATGCCGCAGAGTTATCAAGGGCTGTTGCCTTGCGCCGATTGCGGCGGGCTGGATACGGCGCTGTTCCTGGATGAGGACGGCACCTTTGTGCTGCAGGAAACTTATCGCGGCACCAAAGACGGCGATCAGACCTTCGCCGACTACGGCAAATGGGCGCGCACCGCGGATAAGCTGGTGCTGACTGACAGCACCGGGGAAAAACGCTACTTCCGCCCGGTGGGCAAGAGTCTTGAGATGCTGGATCGCAGCGGCGCGCCGATCGCCTCCAAGCTGAATTATCGTCTGGAGCCGGTCGAGAAGCCATTGCCTAAAACGCCGATGGTGATGAAAGGCAGCTACACCTATATGGCCGACGCGGCGGTGTTCAAAGATTGCGCCACCGGCATCACGTTCCCGGTGGATAACAACATCGCGCTGGAGCAAGGTTACGCCAAAGCCAATAAGAATGCCGGTGAGCCGGTGTTTCTGACTTTCAACGCGCACTTCAGCGTGCAGCCGTCGATGGAAGAGGGGCAGATAGAGAAGGCGGTGGTGCCGGACGGTAAAATCGCGTTCGACCGCAGTAAAAGCTGCAGCAACAACTAACTTCCCCTGTCCCCATGGACATAAAAAAACCCGCCTAGGCGGGTTTTTTATTCGCTGACGCTCGGTGTTCAGCGTTTGATCTGGCCCAGCAGGAAATCAACGATTTCACCGGTTTTGATCATGTGCTTCTCGCCGACGCGGCGGTTTTTGTACTCGATCTCTTCGTTGTCGAGGTTACGGTCGCCGATAACGATAGAGTGCGGCACGCCGATCAGCTCCATATCCGCGAACATCACGCCCGGGCGCTCTTTGCGGTCATCGAGGATCACGTCGATGCCGTGGGAGCGCAGGGTGTTGTACAGCTCTTCGGCCAGCGCCTGCACGCGGAACGACTTGTGCATGTTCATCGGCAGAATAGCGACCTGGAACGGCGCGATGGCGTCTGGCCAGATAATGCCGCGTTCGTCGTGGTTCTGCTCGATGGCGGCGGCCACGACGCGCGTCACCCCGATGCCGTAGCAACCCATGGTCAGCACCTGGTTGCGGCCGTCTTCACCCTGTACGGTCGCTTTCATCGCTTCCGAATACTTGGTGCCGAGCTGGAAGATATGGCCCACTTCGATGCCGCGTTTGATCAGCAGCGTGCCCTGACCGTCCGGGCTGGCGTCGCCTTCCACCACGTTACGGATGTCGGCCACCTGCGGCAGCGGCAGATCGCGCTCCCAGTTGATGCCGAAGTAGTGTTTGCCGTCGACGTTGGCACCGGCGCCAAAGTCGCTCATCGCCGCCACGCTGCGGTCGGCAACCACCGGCATCTGCAGGTTGACCGGGCCGAGGGAACCCGGGCCGGCGCCGACGATGGCGCGGATCTCTTCTTCAGTGGCGAAGGTCAGCGGCGCGGCAACCTGCGCCAGCTTCTCGGCCTTGATTTCGTTCAGCTCGTGATCGCCGCGCACCAGCAGGGCGACCAGTTTATGGCCGCTCTCTTCGGTGGCGCGCACCATCAGCGTCTTCACGGTTTTTTCCACCGGCAGCTGGAATTGCTCCACCAGCTCGGCGATGGTTTTGGCGTTTGGCGTATCCACCAGGCGCAGCTCTTCGCTGGCCGCCGCGCGCGGCGCTGCCGGAGCGACCGCTTCCGCCAGCTCGATGTTGGCGGCGAAGTCGGAACCGGTGGAGAACACGATATCGTCTTCACCGCTGTCTGCCAGCACCTGGAATTCGTGCGACGCACTGCCGCCGATCGAGCCGGTATCGGCCTGCACCGGGCGGAAATCCAGGCCCATGCGGCTGAAGATTTTGCTGTACGCTTCGTACATCGCGTCGTAAGTCTCCTGCAGAGACTCCTGCGAGGTATGGAAGGAGTAGGCATCCTTCATCAGGAACTCACGGGAACGCATCACGCCGAAACGTGGGCGCACTTCATCACGGAACTTGGTCTGGATCTGGAAGAAGTTCAGCGGCAGCTGCTTGTACGAGCTGATCTCGTTGCGGATCAGATCGGTGATCACTTCTTCATGCGTCGGGCCCAGCACGAAAGGACGGTCGCCGCGGTCGACGAAGCGCAGCAGCTCGGGGCCGTATTGCTCCCAACGGCCGCTTTCCTGCCACAGGTCGGCAGGCTGAACCACCGGCATGGACACTTCGATCGCGTTAGCATTGTTCATTTCTTCGCGAACGATGTTTTCAACCTTTTTCAGAACGCGCAGGCCGGTCGGCAGCCAGGTGTAAAGACCTGAGGCCAGCTTGCGGATCATCCCGGCGCGCAGCATCAGCTGGTGGCTGATCACTTCGGCGTCGGCAGGTGTCTCCTTCAGAGTGGAGAGCAGATATTGGCTAGTACGCATGGTGTTTTGGTTCCGTTAGAACTGCAAATTGCATCGGGCTGCCAGAGTGGCGGCCAAAAAGTGATTTAGTTTACCAGCGCGAGCGGGTCGCCAAAAGAGAGGCGGCGGAATTTTAACGCGGGTCGAGCGACAGCACTTCGGTGTGGCCGTCCACGACGCGCCAGCGCACGTTGAAATCCAGCAGCCAGACGGCGTAATCCCGTTCGACGTCCTCTCCTTTACGATAGGCGGGACGGGGGTCCTGTGCCAGCACCTGGCTGATAAAACGCCTTAATTGCGGGTAGCGCGCCTGATGTTGCTGCAGCTGCTGTTCCGCCTGCGGCGCGAAACGCACCGGCATATCGCCGGCGGGCGCGGCCTGGGCAAAGCCGGCGCGGGCCTGCGGTTGGCTCTCGGCGAACGGGAGATAAGGCTTGATGTCCACCACCGGGGTGCCGTCGACCAGATCGAGGCTGCCCAGTTCCAGCGCCACTTCCCCGTTTTTCACCCGTACGCCTTTGAGCTCAATGAGCGACATGCCGAGCGGGTTGGGACGGAAGGTGGAGCGGGTGGCGAACACGCCCATGCGGGCATTGCCGCCTAAACGCGGTGGGCGTACCGTCGGGCGCCAGCCGCCTTCCATGGTTTGATGGAAAATGAACATCACCCACAGATGGCTGAAATCGCTGAGACCGCGAACCGCTTCCGCCTGGTTGTAGGGCGGCAGCAGCAGCAGTTCGCCGCCACCGTCTTCGACCAGCCCCGGTTGGCGGGGCACGGCGAATTTCTCTTTATACGGCGAGCGGATCACGCCGATCTGCTCGAAAACGAATTCGGTCATTTAGACGAGACGTTAAGCGCCGAGCCCTGGCAAACGGCCTGCTGGTAACAACCGGCGACGCCGCTGACAATCTGGCAGTCGTGCAGCAGCACGGCGTTGGCCTTCATGTAAGACGCACGGATTTGCATGCGTTTACGGGCGGTAGCCAGATTCGGTGGGGAGTCTTGTACGGTGGTTTGGCACGATTCGCCGGACACTTCACCCAGATCGCGGAATGGTTTACCCACGAGTTCTTCTGCACTTTTATACAGTTTTACCGGAGCGGGGCGGGCGGCCGGCGTGGTCTTGGCCGGGGCGGTCGTGGTCGGCTTGCTGGTGCTGTTTGTTGAGGATGGCGCGATACGTTGCGATGAACATCCGGCCAGCGCGAGCGCTAACAAACAGAGAGGTAAAACACGCATTGAGATTCCTCTGCCTTAATGAAAGTGGCGCTATTGAAGCAATCTATGGCGGAAATAACAAGACGGGCCTTGGCCCGTCTTGCAATTATAGGAATAAAATTGGTGAATAAGCGCTTACCAGCCTTTCACGGCACCGCCGTTGAAGATTTTGTTGGCGGCGGCGTCAACTTCGTCAGACTGGTAGGCCTGGACGAATTTCTTCACGTTTTCCGCGTCTTTATTATCTTCGCGCGCAACCAGCAGGTTGACGTAAGGCGAGTCTTTATCTTCCACAAACAGACCGTCTTTCGCCGGCGTCAGGCCGATCTGGCTGGCATAGGTGGTGTTGATCACCGCCAGCGCGATCTGCTGATCGTCCAGAGAGCGCGGCAGCTGAGGGGCTTCCAGCTCAACCAGCTTCAGGTTTTTCGGGTTCTCGGTCACGTCCAGTACGGTCGGCAGCAAGCCAACGCCGTCTTTCAGTTTGATCAGACCGACTTTCTGCAGCAGCAGCAGCGAACGGCCCAGGTTGGTCGGATCGTTCGGCAGTGCGATCTGAGAACCCTCTTTCAGTTCGTCCAGCGATTTGATTTTCTTGGAGTAACCGGCGATCGGGTAAACAAAGGTGTTGCCGACCGGCACCAGCTTGTAGCCGCGATCTTTGATTTGCTGATCCAGATACGGTTTGTGCTGGAAGGCGTTCAGGTCGATATCGCCTTTGCTCAGCGCTTCGTTAGGCAGCACGTAGTCGTTGAAGGTGACCAGCTCAACGTCCAGACCGTATTTCTCTTTCGCCACTTTCTGCGCCACTTCGGCCACTTGCTGTTCAGCGCCGACGATCACGCCGACCTTGATGTGGTTTGGATTCTTTTCATCCTGGCCGCAGCCCGCCAGAGCCAGAGTGCCGATCAGTGCGCCAATTGTCGCGATGGATTTAAATGTTAACGACATATCCCTTCCTCATTAGACTCGCATTAATATGCTGTGAAACTATTTATGGGTAACGGCTTTGACGATGCGATCGCCGCAGAATTGGATCAGATAAACCAAAACTACCAGTAATACTAATACGGTATTCATAACTGTGGCGTTATAACCGATATAACCGTATTGGTAACCGATTTGGCCCAGGCCGCCGGCGCCGACCGCGCCGCCCATGGCGGAGTAGCCCACCAGGGTGATCAGGGTGATGGTCGCGGCGTTGACCAGGCCAGGCAGGGCTTCCGGCAGCAACACTTTCTTGATGATCTGCATCGGCGTGGCGCCCATGGCGCGCGCCGCTTCCACCAGACCGGACGGGATCTCCAGCAGGGCGTTTTCCACCATGCGCGCGATGAACGGCGCGGCGCCGACGGTCAGCGGCACGATCGCCGCTTGCAGACCGATCGAGGTGCCGACGATCATGCGGGTAAACGGAATCATCCAAACCAACAGGATAATGAACGGGATGGAACGGAAGATGTTCACCAGCCCGGACAGGATCTTATACAGCGAATTGTTGGCGATGATCTGCCCCGGGCGGGTGACATACAGCAGCACGCCTACCGGCAGACCGAGCACGAAACCGAAAAAGCCGGAGACAAAGGTCATCATGACGGTTTCCCACACGCCACGCGCCATCAACCACATCATTGCCTCAGACATAACCCAGAACCTCTACTTTTACCTGATTTTCTTGCAGGAACTTAATCGTTGCCAGCGCGTCTTCGTCGCTGCCGTGCAGCTCCGCCAGCATCACGCCGAATTTCACGCCGCCGGCATAATCCATCTGGGCGCTGATAATGTTGTTGTTCACGTTGAAGCGGCGAGCGGCTTCAGACAGCAGCGGCGCATCGACCGACTGACCGGTGAACTCCAGGCGCAGCAGCGGCTGACGGTCGCCCTGACGCTCCGGCGACAGGCGCGCGGCGTAGTCGTCCGGGATATCCAGATGCAGCGTGGACTGAATGAACTGTTGGGCCAGCGGTGTTTTCGGGTGCGAGAACACTTCGCTGACGCTGTCTTTTTCGATCAGCTGCCCCTGGCTGATGACCGCGACCTGGTCGCAGATGCGTTTCACCACGTCCATTTCATGGGTGATGAGCAGAATGGTCAGGCCCAGACGGCGGTTGATGTCTTTCAGCAGTTCCAGGATGGAACGGGTGGTGGCCGGATCCAGCGCGCTGGTGGCCTCGTCGCACAGCAGCACTTTAGGGTTGCTGGCCAGCGCGCGCGCGATCGCCACACGCTGTTTCTGGCCGCCGGACAGGTTGGCCGGGTAGGCGTCGTGCTTGTCCGCCAGGCCGACCAGTTCCAGCAGTTCGGTCACGCGCTTTTTGATCTCGGCGCGCGGCGTATTGTCCAGCTCCAGCGGCAACGCCACGTTGCCGAACACCGTACGGGAAGAGAGCAGGTTAAAGTGCTGGAAGATCATGCCGATTTGGCGACGGGCGCGCGTCAGTTCGCTTTCCGACAGAGACGTCAGATCCTGGCCATCGACCAGCACCTGGCCGGAGGTGGGGCGCTCAAGCATGTTGGCGCAGCGGATCAGCGTGCTTTTACCGGCGCCGGAGGAACCGATGACGCCATAGATTTGCCCGGCAGGAACGTGAAGGGTCACGTCAGAGAGCGCGGTAATGGTGCGCGAACCCTGCTGGAACACTTTAGTGATGTTAGAAAGTTTAATCATATTCTTCTTATTTTAGCGTGGTTGCCCGTGGCTAGATAAAAGTAAACCTCGGCGTGGAACCAAGGTATGCCTCAGATGTTAAGGCGTCTAGACGTCTAAGTCAACGACCAACGACGTTCTCCGGCGTTCTCAGCGTGGGGTAAAACATGCGATACTGTCAGCGTATACAGGCCCTCAGGAGCAAAGCGGTGACACAAAGCGTTCCAGCAATTTTTCTCGATCGTGACGGCACGATTAATGTTGACCATGGCTATGTCCATGAAATCGACAACTTCCACTTTATCGACGGCGTGATCGACGCCTGTCGCGAGCTCAAAAAGATGGGCTTCGCGCTGGTGATGGTGACCAACCAGTCCGGCATTGCGCGCGGCAAGTTCAGCGAAGACCAGTTTATGTACCTGACCGAGTGGATGGACTGGTCGCTGGCCGATCGCGACGTCGACTTCGACGGCATCTATTTCTGCCCGCATCATCCGGAGGCGGCAGTAGAAGAGTATCGCCAGGTGTGCGACTGCCGTAAGCCGCAGCCGGGCATGTTGCTGCAAGCGCAGCAGGAATTGAACATCGATATGGCCGCTTCTTATATGGTGGGCGATAAACCGGAAGACATGCAGGCGGCGATCGCGGCCGGCGTCGGCACCAAGGTGCTGGTGCGTACCGGCAAGCCGGTGACGGAGCAGGGCGAAAAACTGGCCGATTGGGTGCTAAACAGCCTGGCGGACCTGCCGGCAGCCATCAAAAAGCGGGTTTAATAGGCGTTACGAATGAATAGTGAGCGGTCAGATAAAAAATGCATATTAACGCTTGTCATTCTGAACCGGCTCCCTATAATGCGCCTCCATCGACACGGAACATGTGAACAACTTCACAGAGTATCCGGGGGTCGCAGAGAAAAAATCCTGAAAATTAGGGTTGACTCTGAAAGAGGAAAGCGTAATATACGCCACCTCGAGTTAGCAAGCGAAAGCGCCTAACTCACTGCTCTTTAACAATTTATCAGACAATCTGTGTGGGCACTCCACAAGACGATATCCAGCATCTTCGGATGCAAAAAA
>NZ_JBPIYZ010000005.1:0-289853 GCF_051172415.1 Serratia sp. H402Y | reverse complement strand
GCATCCGAAGATGCTGGATATCGTCTTGTGGAGTGCCCACACAGATTGTCTGATAAATTGTTAAAGAGCAGTGAGTTAGGCGCTTTCGCTTGCTAACTCGAGGTGGCGTATATTACGCTTTTCACCCAGAGAGTCAAGCGTTTATTTCGCTTTCCTCTCGCTGACCCGGCGGCTTGTCAGTCGTTGTTCCCGGTCAGTGGAGGCGCATTATAGGGAGTTCTCGGCAGGCCGCAACCCCTAAATGCAAAAAACTTTTCAAGCGCGGATTTTTTCGGCAAAACGCTGGCCAAACCCGCATTTTTGTCACTTTTCGTACTGAATCTGGCTAAATTCCTGGGCGAAACGATCGACTTGCTGCCAATCTGTGTACTCAACTTCCTTACTGGTATCCGTTTCTCCACCGGTCATACGCATAATAAATTGAATCATGATGCGATCGAACCAGCGATAACGTGGATAACGCAATGCCCCGGCAAACACCGCACACTGTTTTGGCTGCCACGGCGACGCCAACAGGAACTTGCGGGTATAGGCGTTGGTTTGCGGCGAACGCTTTTCCGGTTTGCGCGCGGTCAGATTGACGGCAAAGAATGCGCTGGGCATCCGATTCAACTGTTCGGCATGACGTTTAACGAATTTATCCAGCACCGGGTTAAAGTGCCCGTAGCGAATAGAAGCGCCGATCATCACCTGCTGATACTGGCTAAGGTCGATCTGTTCCGCCTGCAACAGATCGATAACCTCACAGCGCAGCGTATCCTGCAATTTGCTTGCTATATAAGAAGCGATAGCACGTGTTTGCCCGTCACGGCTCGAATAAAGTATCAATGCCTTCATGGCGTACTCCTTATAACAGGCTCACTCACGCCAGAAGGTTGGCGTGAACAGCACCAGCAATGTAAACACTTCCAGGCGCCCGAACAGCATCGTCACCACCAGGATCCACTTGGCCGCCGCCGGCATCGTGGTGAAGTTGTCCGCCACCACGCCCAGACCAGGACCAAGGTTATTCAGCGTTGCCGTCACTGCGGCAAACGCGGAGAAATCATCAACGCCGGTCGCAATGATCGCCAGCATGCTGACGATAAACACCAGCGCATAGGCGGAGAAGAATCCCCACACTGCTTCCAGAATACGTTCCGGCAGTGCGCGATTGCCCAATTTGATGGTATAGACCGCGTTGGGGTGCACCAGCCTTTTCAATTCGCGCGAGCCCTGCAGGTACAACAGCAGAATACGGATCACCTTCAGGCCGCCGCCGGTCGAACCGGCGCAACCGCCGATGAATGCCGAACACAGCAACAGCATCGGCAGGAACAGCGGCCACTTGGCGATGCTGTCGGTCGTAAAACCGGCCGTGGTCGCCATCGATACCACCTGGAAGAACGCCTGATTGAGCGTTTCCATACCGCTCTTATAGACGCCATGTCCCCAGAGCACCAACGTGCACACCACCACCAGCGTCAGTTGAACGAAGATAAACATGCGGAATTCAGGATCGCGCCCATAGACCTTCAGACTGCGGCCGCTTAGCAAAGCGAAGTGCAGACCGTAGTTACAGCCGGAAATCAGCAGGAACACGGCAATGATGGTGTTGATGGTCGGGCTGGCGTAATAACCGATACTGGCATCGTGGGTAGAAAACCCGCCAATGGCGATGGTCGAGAAACTGTGGCCGATGGCGTCGAACACCGACATCCCGGCCCCCCAGAGCGCCAGCGCACAGGCGACGGTCAGCAACACATAGATTAGCCACAGGGTTTTGGCGGTTTCGGCAATACGCGGACGCATCTTGTTATCTTTCAGCGGCCCGGGCATTTCCGCCCGATACAGCTGCATGCCCCCGACGCCGAGTATCGGCAGTATCGCCACCGCCAACACGATGATCCCCATCCCGCCCATCCATTGCAGCATTTGGCGATAGAACAGGATGGCCTTAGGCAACGAGTCCAGCCCCACCAGCGTCGTTGCGCCGGTAGTCGTCAATCCCGAGAAGGATTCAAAGAAGGCGTCGGTCAGCGACAAATTAGGACGTTCCGAAAACAGGAACGGCAATGCCCCCACGCTGCCCAGCACGGTCCAGAACAGCACAACGATCAGGAAACCTTCACGCGGCTTCAGCTCGTGTTTCTGCTTACGGTTCGGCCACCACAGCATCAGCCCGATGGTCAACGCCACGAAGAACGTTTGGCTGAACGCTCGCCCCGCCCCATCGCGATAAATCAATGCCACCAGGCCGGGAATAAACATCGTCCCGGAGAACAGGATGACCAGCAGACCAACGATACGGGTTATGGCGCGAAAATGCATTTCAGCACGATCCTTAGCAATTCAATTGGGAGGATTATTGCGAAATGGGGGTTAATTGCAAATTACCGCGACTGAGATCACGCAATTTATTCCCAAACAGCTCGACCTCAGTCGCCGGCAGCGCCAAATGCAGCACGACGGCGGCGCCGTATTCACCCTGCAGGATCCGACCTGCGGTTTGCTGCAACAAGTTCTCCACCAGCGCCAACTGCGCATAGTCGCACTGCAAGATATATTCGGCTTCGGGCACCTTTTGCGCCAGCGCCAGCTGCTTCAATGCCTGTTGAACACCGTTGCCATAAGCTTTCACCAGCCCGCCGGTGCCCAGCTTGACACCGCCGTAGTACCGAACGACTACGGCGGTCACTTCACCGATACCGCTGCCCATCAGCTGAGCGAGGATAGGTTTGCCGGCGGTGCCCGACGGTTCTCCATCGTCGGAGAACCCCAGCTGCTGCGAATCATCGGGGCTACCGGCGACGAAAGCCCAACAGTGGTGCCGCGCCGCCGGGTGCTCATCCCGCACCTGCTGAATAAACGCCTTTGCCGCCTCCACCCCGCCGGTCGGCGCCAGCAGGGTGATGAAACGGCTCTTCTTTATCTCTTCGGTAAAGCAGGTTGCTTCCGCCGGTATCGGGTACGGCCGCATCAAGCCAGGTTCAGATCGCGCGTCATGTTCTCGATGCGCTTTTCATGGATCACGATGTTGTCTTCGATGCGAATACCGCCATACGGTTTCAGCGCATCGATGCGATCCCAGGCGAAGTGCTGCTTGAACTCGCCGCTGCGCCACGGCGCCAACAGAGACTCGATGAAGTACAGACCCGGTTCGATGGTCAACACCATGCCCGGCTGCAACACGCGGGTACAACGCAGGAATGGGTACCTGGACGGCGCCGCCAGATGGGTGCCTTGCTCATCCTGCATAAAACCGGCGGCGTCGTGCACCTGCAGGCCCAACGGATGGCCCAACCCGTGCGGCAGGAACGGCGTGGTGATACCCGTTTCGACCATCGCCTCTTCGCTGAGGCCATTCACCAGTTTGTGATTCTTGAGCAGCTTGGCGATGCGCTGATGCATCTGCACATGATAGTCGGTGTAACGCACGCCGGTTTTAATGGTGTCGATCAGCGCCAGCTGTTCACTATTGAGATCTTTCACCAGATGAGCGAACTCGCTGCCGCTTTGCGCCGCATAGGTACGCGTCAGATCGGCGGCGTAGCCGTTATATTCCGCCCCGGCGTCGATCAGAAAACTCAGGGACTCGGCCGGCGGCTGATGATCCAGCTTGGTGTAGTGCAGCACCGAAGCGTGCTCGTTCAACGCCACGATGTTGTCGTAAGGCACATCGGTATCGCGATGGCCGGTAGCCGTCAGGTAGGCCAGATTGATGTCGAACTCGCTCATGCCGGAGAGGAAGGCCTCATGCGCTGCACGATGGCCGGTTACCGCCGTCTTCTGCGCTTCGCGCATGCAGGCCAGCTCATAGCCGGTTTTAATCGAACGGTGGAAATCCAGGTAGTTCAGCACCGCTTTCGGGTTGATGTTTTCCGAAGGGATGCCGAGATCGCGGGCGCGCTGTTGGGCATAACCGATATAGCCGACGCGCTCACGCTGCGGCGGCAGCTGCTGCGCGATCGCATCGGCGTTGGCCAGCGGCATCAATTCGAGGGACTTGGTCCAGAAACTGTTCGGCAGCGGCTCTACGCTGTGCCAGTAGTCAACCGGGGAGTAGAACCACAGCTTCGGCTTGTTGACGCCATCTATCCACAACCAGCAGTTCGGCACCGACGTCACCGGCACCCAGGCTTTGAAATGCGCGTTCACTTTGAACGGGTAGCTATGGTCGTCCAAAAATACCTTTTGCAGTTCCCCGGAGTGAATCAGCAGCGCATCCAAATTGTTGCGCTCCAGCACTTCACGCGCGCGTTTTTGCAGTTCTGCCAGGTGGTCGTTATACAAAGAAGCCAGCGTTTCCATCACAGTACCCTTATGCCTTAGCACGAAAGAAGCCATCTTAACACAGCGCTCCGACGCACCAACCTCATCGCGTTGGGCATGCGGAGCAGCTCGCAATTCCCTGCAAATGCCGTTACATCCGCAGCTTAACCATTAACCAGCCGCCCAAACCGAGCAGCGCTATCGCCAGCGCCCACAGGCCATGGTGTTCCAACAACACCGCGCCGGCCGCGGCGACGCCCGCCAGACACTGCTGCAGAAAGCCACACAGCGCCATCGCATAAGCGCCGTACTCTTTGGCATCGCTGACCGCCATCGCCATGCTGTTGGGAAACAGCACCGCCTGGCCAAAAATGGTCAGGCAATACAGCGCGATGAACAGCGCCATGCCGGGAAGGCCGGCCAGGACGCCGCTCCACCACAGCAGCAGGATCGCCGCCGTCGCCAGCGCCACGATGCCGCTGCCGGCCTGCATCAGTTTTTTCCCGCCGAGACGCGCCACCGTACGGTTCACCGTCAGCGCCCCGCTGAAGTAGGCGACGCCGATCACCAGCCCCAGGGCGCCGAACGCCGTGACGTTGAGACCAAACTCCTGCTGCATGACGAACGGACTCACTTCCTGCAGTGTCACCGTGGTGGCAAACCCCAGCCCGCCGACGCAGGCCGGCCAAAAGAACCCAGGCCGCCGCAGGATGGCAAAGTAGGTTGCCGCCATCGCCGGGCGCACGCCCCCAGCCCGTCCCGCCTCCAGCGGCAGCGTCGCCATCAGCGCCAGAATGATCAAACCGGTGGCGCCCATCAGGACGAAGCCCATCTGCCAGTGCGCATATTGGCTCAGCAGGCCACCGATAAACTGACCGCCGCCCAGCGCGGTGATAAAGGCGATGGAGAGCACCGACAGACGCCGCGCCAGTTCGTCCCCGCTCCAGTTATCCCGCACGATGATGCGCGCGATGATCGCCGCACCGCCGGCACCCACGCCCTGCAGCGCACGCAGCGTCAGCAATTGGGCGCCGTTGCTGCACAGCGCCAACAGCCCGCTGCAGCCAATGAAAAGAAATAAAGACAGCGTCAGGGGCGCGCGGCGGCCAAAGCGATCGGCGGCCGCGCCCCAGAACAGCACCGGCAAGGCAGCGCCGATGACGAAGATTGAAATGGACAACTCGGTAGCGCGCCGGCTCATCGCCAGCTCCCGCATCACCGTCGGCAGCGAAGGCAAGTACACGGTCGTCGCCATTTGCGCCATAAACACCAACAGACACGCCAGCGTCATGGTTCTGGCGGGAATGCTCCATAAGCCGCTGCGTTTAACACAAGCCGCCTTAGTCATGCGTAACCTCGTCTGAATGTTCATTCGCTGCGAGCAAGTGTATGAGGGCCGACAAGCTCCGGCAAATGCCGATAGCACATAAAATATAACTTCGTTTCAAATCAAAAAACTAACTTGGCGACATGTGATCAGACCAGCAAAAATGCAATCTCTCATTTGCATATTGTTAACATAAAAACCACACTCCTCTTCATCTGGTCATACCAGATCATACGCTGATTCAGGAGATAGACATGCTCTACCAAGGCGAAACATTACAACTGCACTGGCTCGATAACGGCATCGCCGAGCTGGTGTTCAACGCACCGGGCTCGGTCAACAAGCTGGACACCCGCACCGTCGCCAGCCTGGGCGAAGCGCTCACCGTGCTGGAAAACCAGCCAGAGCTCAAGGGGCTGCTGCTGCGCTCCACCAAAGCCGCATTTATCGTCGGCGCCGATATCACCGAATTCCTTTCTCTGTTCGCCGCGCCGGCTGAAAAGCTGCAGGAGTGGCTGGTATTCGCCAACAACGTCTTTAACCGGCTGGAAGATTTGCCGGTGCCGACCATTTCGGCCATTAACGGCTATGCGCTCGGCGGCGGTTGCGAATGCATTTTGGCGACCGATTTCCGCGTCGCCTCACCGGACGCGCGCATCGGCCTGCCTGAAACCAAATTGGGCATCATGCCGGGCTTCGGCGGCTCCGTCCGCCTGCCGCGCCTGCTGGGTAACGACAGCGCGCTGGAAATCATCGCCGCCGGCAAAGACGTCAGCGCCAAAGACGCGTTGAAAGTCGGCCTGGTCGATGCGGTAGTGGCGCCGGAAAAACTGGCCGAAGCCGCGCTCAACATGCTGCAACAGGCGATCGACGGCAAGCTGAACTGGCGCGCCGCGCGTCAACCGAAGCTGGAGCCGCTGAAGCTCAGCCCGATCGAGGCGGCAATGAGCTTCACCACCGCCAAAGGCATGGTGCTGCAGACCGCCGGCAAACATTACCCGGCGCCGATGACCGCGGTGAAAACCATTGAAGCCGCCGCCAAGCTGGGCCGCGATGAAGCGCTGAAACTGGAAACCGCCAGCTTCGTGCCGTTGGCGCGCTCCAACGAAGCGCGTGCGCTGGTCGGCATCTTCCTTAACGATCAGTTCGTGAAAGGCCAGGCGAAAAAGCTGGCCAAGAATGTGGACGCGCCGAAACAGGCGGCGGTGTTGGGCGCCGGCATCATGGGCGGCGGCATTGCTTACCAATCGGCGTTGAAAGGCGTGCCGGTGATCATGAAGGACATCAGCGACAAATCGCTGACGTTGGGCATGAACGAAGCGGCCAAGCTGCTCAATAAGCAGTTGGAACGCGGCAAGCTGGATGGCCTGAAAATGGCGCAGGTGCTGTCGACCATTCAGCCGACGCTGGACTACGCCGGCATCGAGCGCGCGCAGGTGATCGTCGAAGCGGTCGTGGAGAACCCGAAGGTCAAAGCCGCCGTGCTGTCGGAAGTGGAAAACCTGATCGGCGAAGACACCGTTCTGGCGTCGAACACCTCGACCATTCCGATTAATCATCTGGCAAAATCGTTGAAGCGTCCGCAAAACTTCTGCGGCATGCACTTCTTTAACCCGGTACACCGTATGCCGCTGGTCGAAATCATCCGCGGCGAACAAACCAGCGACGAGACCATCGCCAAAGTGGTGGCCTACGCCAGCCGCATGGGCAAAACGCCGATCGTGGTGAACGACTGCCCGGGTTTCTTCGTCAACCGCGTGCTGTTCCCATACTTCGCCGGCTTCAGCCTGCTGCTGCGCGACGGCGCCGACTTCCGTCAGATCGATAAAGTGATGGAAAAACAGTTCGGTTGGCCGATGGGCCCGGCCTACCTGCTCGACGTGGTGGGCATCGACACCGCACACCACGCGCAAGCGGTAATGGCGGCCGGCTTCCCGGAGCGCATGAGCAAAGACTATCGCGACGCCATTGACGTGATGTTCGACAACCAGCGCTTCGGTCAGAAAAACCAGCTGGGCTTCTACCGCTACAGCCAGGATAGCAAAGGTAAGCCGCGCAAGGACAACGACGAGCAGACCGATGCGCTGCTGGCAGAAGTGAGCCAACCGCGCCAGACCATCAGCGACGAAGAGATCGTTGCGCGCATGATGATCCCAATGATCAACGAAGTGGTGCGTTGCCTGGAAGAGAAGATCGTCGCCAGCCCGGCCGAAGCCGATATGGCGTTGGTCTACGGCATCGGTTTCCCTCCGTTCCACGGCGGCGCGTTCCGCTACCTGGATACGCTCGGCACCGCCAACTACGTTGAGCTGGCCCAGCGTTACGCACACCTCGGCGCCCTGTATCAGGTGCCGGCCGGTCTGCGCGCCAAGGCCGAACGCAATGAAAGCTACTACCCGGTGGCGACACCGCTGTCCGACGTCGCAACCCGCCAACCGGCATGAGGTCATAAAGATGGAAAACGTAGTTATTGTTGATGCCGTACGCACGCCGATGGGCCGCTCCAAGGGCGGCGCCTTCCGCCAGGTGCGCGCCGAAGATCTCTCCGCTCATCTGATGCGTGAAGTGCTGAGCCGCAACCCGGCGCTGAACGCCGACGAGATCGATGACATTTACTGGGGCTGCGTGCAGCAGACGCTGGAACAAGGCTTCAACATCGCCCGCAACGCCGCGCTGCTGGCCGAGATCCCGCACCGTGTGCCGGCGGTGACCGTCAACCGCCTGTGCGGCTCTTCGATGCAGGCGCTGCACGACGCGGCGCGCGCCATCATGGTTGGCGACGCGCACATCAGCCTGATCGGCGGCGTGGAACACATGGGCCATGTGCCGATGAACCACGGCGTGGATTTCCATCCGGGCCTGAGCCGCAGCGTAGCCAAGGCCGCCGGGATGATGGGGCTGACCGCTGAAATGCTGGCCAAGATGCACAACATCAGCCGCCAGATGCAGGATGAGTTCGCCGCGCGCTCCCACCAACGCGCACATGCGGCGACGCTGGCGGGTTACTTCAAAAACGAGATCATTCCGACCAACGGCCACGACGCCGACGGCGTGCTGACCCGTTATGATTTTGATGAAGTCATCCGCCCGGAAACCACCGTCGAAAGCCTGTCGGCCCTGCGTCCAGCGTTCGATCCGGTCAACGGCACCGTCACCGCCGGCAGTTCTTCTGCCCTGTCGGACGGCGCTTCCGCCATGCTGCTGATGAGCGAATCACGCGCCAAAGCGCTCGGTTTGAAAGCCCGCGCCCGCATCCGCTCGATGGCGGTCGTCGGCTGCGATCCTTCCATCATGGGCTACGGCCCGGTGCCGGCCAGCAAGCTGGCGCTGAAACGCGCCGGTCTGAGCGTGCAGGACATCGATCTGTTCGAGCTGAACGAAGCGTTCGCCGCCCAGTCACTGCCGTGCATCAAAGATCTGGGGCTGATGGACAGCATCGACGACAAGATTAACCTGAACGGCGGCGCCATCGCGCTCGGCCACCCGCTGGGCTGTTCCGGCTCCCGCATCTCGACCACCTTGTTGAACAACATGGAACGTCGCGACGCGCAGTTCGGCCTGGCGACCATGTGCATCGGCCTGGGCCAGGGTATCGCCACCGTGTTTGAACGCGTTTAGCTGTGTCTATCTTGGGATGACCGCGTCACCACTTCAAATCGCGGCATCCCGCCAAGTTTAGTTGCCGTTCTTCCCGCCTGTCAGGGGCGGGTTTTTTATGCCTGAAATTTGCCGACGCCCAAATAAAAACGGGGCGACCCTCGGCCACCCCGTTCACTGCGCATCGCCTCTGTCAGATAAACGAAAACGCGTCGCCAAACATATGCGCTTCCTGCGCGCCGCGCTCGGCGCAGAAACGCTCGCGGGCGATTTTCGCCATCTCGAAACGCCCGGCGATGTAGATGTCATGCTCCGCCAACGTGCCGAAATCCTGCAACACCGCGCTGAGCACGGTGCCGCTGCGGCCACGCCATTCCGCCTCCGGCTGCTCGACCACCGGGATCACCTTCAGGTTCGGGTGTTGCACCGACAGCGCTTCCAGCTCGCTCAGATCGTACAGGTGCTTCAGCTCACGCCCGCCCCAGTAGATGGAAATGTCGCGATCGGGCTGCTGCTCCAACGCGGTCAACAGGATTGAGCGCGCATAGGAGAAGCCGGTGCCGCCGGCGATCAGCACCAGCGGACGGCTGCCCTCTTCCCGCAGCCAGGCGTCGCCGTGCGGCATATCGACGGTGATCGCCTGCTCTTTCAGAATGCGATCCATCACCGCCATGGCGTACAGATTCAGCTCCGAAGCACCGATATGCAGCTCGATATAATCTTGCTGCGTCGGGGTTGATGCCAGCGAGAACGGACGTTTGTCGCGCTCGTCCATCACCACCATCAGATATTGCCCTGCCTTGAAAGAAAACGGCTGCTCGGGCACCAGACGTACCCGATAAACCGTATCGGTAATGGCCTCTACCGAGGTCACTTTACAGCTCAATATTGTCATGCGTTCCCTCTGTCGGGTCATCAATGCAAAGCTGAGAACAGGGCCTGACGCTATAACGTCGGTTCCCTGTCACTGAAAATTGCGAGCTCATCCCAGATTTCGTCGACGCGCGCACGTACCTTTTCATCCATCTGAATCGGACGGCCCCATTCGCGATCGGTTTCACCCGGCCATTTGTTGGTGGCGTCCAGCCCCATCTTCGAACCCAGTCCGGAAACCGGCGAGGCGAAGTCCAGATAGTCGATCGGCGTATTCTCCACCAGAACCGTATCCCTTGCCGGATCCATTCGTGTGGTAATCGCCCAAATCACGTCATTCCAGTCGCGCGCATTGACGTCATCGTCACAGACGATAACAAATTTGGTGTACATAAACTGCCGCAGGAACGACCAGACGCCCATCATCACGCGTTTCGCGTGGCCGGCGTACTGTTTTTTCATGGTCACCACCGCCAGGCGATACGAGCACCCTTCCGGCGGCAGATAAAAATCAACGATTTCCGGGAACTGTTTTTGCAGGATCGGCACGAACACTTCATTCAGCGCCACGCCCAGGATCGCCGGCTCATCCGGCGGCCGACCGGTGTAGGTCGAGTGGTAAATCGCGTTGCGACGCTGGGTGATGTGCGTGACGGTGAATACCGGGAACTGGTCGATTTCATTGTAGTAACCGGTGTGGTCACCGTAGGGGCCTTCCGGCGCCATTTCACCCGGCTCGATATAGCCTTCCAGCACGATTTCGGCACTGGCGGGCACTTCCAGATCGTTGGAAAGGCACTTGACCACTTCGGTTTTATTGCCGCGCAGCAGCCCGGCAAAGGCATATTCAGATAGGGTATCCGGCACCGGCGTCACCGCGCCGAGGATAGTGGCGGGATCGGCGCCCAGCGCCACCGCAACCGGGAAACGCTCGCCGGGGTGCGCCTGGCACCACTCCTGGTAATCCAGCGCGCCGCCGCGGTGCGACAGCCAGCGCATGATCACTTTATTCTTGCCCAGCACCTGCTGACGATAGATACCGAGGTTTTGCCGTTCCTTATGCGGGCCGCGGGTCACCGTCAGCCCCCAGGTGATCAGCGGCGCGGCGTCTTCCGGCCAGCAGTGCATCACCGGAATGCGGCCCAGATCGACATCATCGCCCTGCCATACCTGCTCCTGACAAGGCGCGGATCCCAGCACCTTGGTCGGCATGTTCAGCACCTGCTTGAACTTCGGTATTTTGTCGAACAGATCGCGGAAACCTTTCGGCGGCTCCGGCTCTTTGAGGAAAGCCAGCAGTTTGCCGACTTCGCGCAGCGCGCTGATGTCTTCCTGCCCCATGCCCATCGCCACGCGATTGGCGGTGCCGAACAGGTTGCACAGCACCGGCATGTCGTACCCTTTCGGGTTTTCAAACAGCAGTGCCGGGCCGCCCGCCCGCAGGGTGCGATCGGCAATTTCCGTCATTTCCAGGTAAGGATCGATCGGCTGGCTGATGCGTTTTAGTTCCCCTCTCTTCTCCAGCAACGAGAGGAAATCGCGTAAGTCACGGTATTTCATGCTGATCATTATAGCGGCCAGTGGGGAGGGCATTATAAGCCCTCTTCAAGGTTGTTGCTGCAATTTTGTTAACGCCGCCCGCTGCCGGGTGGCTCTCAGCCGCAGTTGAACGGCACCAGCGCAGCCAGTGCGCGCGTATCCTGATATTCGCGCGTCTCTTCGCCGTGGCGGAACACCTTAAAGCCCTGCCCGTTGGCGCTGAAATAATGCAGCGCATTGCCTTCAACGTGCAACAGACTGCCTTCACGCAACGCCACTACCGATTCGCTCGGGTTGATCGCGCAGAACTCCGCGAGACGCTCGTCACGGGTTTCGCCCATGTGGCCGCTGATGTGCGCATCGATGTAATGCGGGTTAATCTGCACCGGGAACAACCCCAGCGCCGGCAACACCACGCTGCAGCGCACCGGCATGTCATTGGTGGTGCGAATGCTCGGCGTCGCCACGTTGCAACCTGCGCTCCAGCCGACGTAGGGCACTTCACGCTCGCGCACCGCGCGCTGGATAGGCACGATCAGGCTTTGTTCGTGCAGCATCTGGTTCAGCAACCAGGTGTTGCCGCCGCTGACCAAAATGCATTCGGCCTGCGCGATCGCCGCCGCCGGTGAAGCGGCGTGGTGAATGCTGGTGACTTCAATGCCCAATGTTTGTGCCAGCTCCTGCGCGCGCCGATCGTAGTCGTAACGGATCAGCGCGTAAGGGATAAAGACGGCGGATTTGATGCCGCGGCGCGCAATCATCGCCAGCAGTTGGCTTTTGGCGTACCCCAGCAGCTCGGCTTCGCCAGACAGCTTGCCGTTGCTCAACAGAAACAGCTCCATTTTTCTCCCCTCGGTCAAAAACGATGAATAGCGTCACAGCCGGCGGCGCAACGCCTTGCCATACTGTGACGGTAACAAATTTTTAGCCCTCTGTTATACCAGCGCCGTATCGATAAGTGTGTGACCCCTCGCTAATAGCCGTAGATTCAGAAAGATAGGCGATGTTACATGCTGAAACTTGCATCACTATGTATCCGGAATAGCTTTTGATATGCTTACCGGCTGGCAGAAAGGCATGTGAAATTATGGAATCCTGGTATCTACTTTATTGCAAACGCGGTCAGCTGTTGCGAGCGCAGGAACATCTGGAGCGGCAGCAGGTAAACTGCCTCAGCCCGATCATCACGCTGGAAAAAATCGTGCGTGGCAAGCGCATCGCGGTCAGCGAACCCCTGTTTCCCAATTATCTGTTTGTGGAATTCGACCCGGAGCGCATTCACACCACCACCATCAGCGCCACCCGCGGCGTCAGCCACTTCGTGCGTTTCGGCGCGCTGCCGAGCGTCATCCCGAGCAAGGTGATCGATGAGCTGCGCACGCACACCAGCGAGACCTACGTCGATCCGGAAACCCCGCAGCCGGGCGATACCGTTCTGATCGTCGACGGCGTATTCGAAGGGCTGCAGGCGATCTACACCGAGCCGGACGGCGAGGCCCGCTCGATGCTGTTGCTCAACCTGATCAACAAACAGGTCAGTCAAAGCATCGACAATCGGCAATTCCAGAAAATGTAATGCAAAAAGGCGCCCTCAGGCGCCTTTTTTACGGTATCGCGCTTAGCGGCGCAGCGCTTCTTCATGCAGCCATTGGGCGACACGTTTGGCGAAGTAGGTCAGCACGCCGTCGGCGCCGGCGCGTTTAAAGCACATCAACGACTCCATCACCGCAGGCTGCTCCTGCAGCCAGCCGTTCTGAATCGCCGCCATGTGCATGGCGTACTCGCCGGACACCTGATAAGCGAAAGTCGGCACACCGAAGGTATCCTTCACCCGGCGCACCACATCCAGGTAAGGCATGCCCGGTTTCACCATCACCATGTCCGCGCCTTCCTGCAGATCCTGCGCAATCTCTTGCAGCGCTTCATCGCTGTTGGCCGGATCCATCTGATAGGTCTTTTTGTTGCCGCCTTTCAGGTTGCCGCTGGAACCCAGCGCATCGCGGAACGGACCGTAATAGCAGGAAGCGTACTTGGCGGAGTAGGCCATGATCTGGGTATTCACCAGGCCCTGCAGTTCCAGACGATCGCGGATCGCCCCGATACGGCCGTCCATCATGTCGCTCGGCGCCACGATTTCCGCGCCCGCTTCGGCATGAGACAGCGCCTGACGCACCAGAATGTCTTTGGTCACGTCGTTAATCACGTAGCCCTGCTCATCGATCACCCCGTCCTGACCGTGGGTCGTGTAGGGATCGAGCGCTACGTCGGTCAGAATGCCCAACTCAGGCACCGCGTCTTTCAGCGCGCGCACCGTGCGCTGCACCAGCCCTTCCGGGTTGTAGGCTTCTTCCGCATGCAGCGACTTCAAGCCCGGTTCAATCACCGGGAACAGGGAGATCACCGGCACGCCGAGTTTGGCGATGGTTTCCGCTTCCTTGACCAGCAGATCGATCGTCATGCGCGATACGCCCGGCATCGAGGCCACTTCTTCCTGGCGGTTGCTGCCTTCCATGACGAACACCGGATAAATCAGGTCATTGACCGTCAGTTGGTTTTCGGCGACCAGACGGCGGCTGAAGTCATGACGGCGCACGCGGCGCATACGGCGACCAGGAAAGGTGCCCGGGAATGCATAGCTCATAGTTTTCTCCTAGCTCAAACCAGCCGGAATAGCCGGCGGGCGTTCTCATCGGTTTTTTGCCCCAGCCATTGCGGCTCTTCCTGCCGCCAGACGGCGACCTGATGCACGATGTGGGGCAGGAAACAGGGTTCGTTGCGGCGAGATGCGGGTTTAGGCTGTAAATCCCGGGGCAACAGATAAGGGGCGTCAGTTTCCAGCAGCAGACGCTCGGCCGGGATCTGCGGCAGCAGGGCGCGCAATTCCAGACCGCGCCGCTCGTCGCATACCCAACCGGTAATCCCGATCGACAGGCCCAGCGACAGGCAGCTTGCTAATTCTTCGGCGGTGCCGGTGAAGCAGTGCACCACGGCCGCGGGCAGTTTATCCAACCACGGCGTCAGTAGCTCGGCAAAACGTGCGTGTGCGTCGCGACAGTGAAGAAACACCGGCAGCGCCAACTCCGCCGCCAGCGCCAGTTGCGCGCTGAACGCAGCTTCCTGCTGCTCCGGCGTCGAGAAGTTGCGGTTGAAATCCAGACCGCATTCACCGATCGCCACCACTTCTGGGCCGGCGGCCAAGGCATAAATCTGCTCAGCGCTGCGTTCATCCCAGCTGCCGGCGTTATGCGGATGCACACCGGCGGTGGACCAGCAATAGCCCGCATGCTGCTGCGCCAGTTTGGCGGCCTCGCGGCTCTCCGGCAGATCGGTACCGGTAATCAACATCCCGGTAACGCCCGCCGCGCGGGCGCGCTCCACCACGGTCTCGCGGTCTTTGGCGAATTGGCTGCTGGTGAGGTTAACGCCGATATCAAACATGGTTTTTTCCAAAGCAAAAGCCGCCCTATGGGCGGCTTCGCAATCAATGTGGATCAGGGCGCTGGGGGTTCGTCACCCTCGTCGTCGTCTTCCGCCTGCGGACGGCGTTTGCCGGTATAGAAGCGAGCGAAGAATACCCCCACTTCAAACAGCAGATACATCGGTATCGCCAGCAGGGTTTGCGAGAACACGTCCGGCGGGGTCAACAACATGCCGACCACAAACGCGCCGACCAACACATACGGCCGTTTCTTCTTCAGGTCTTCCGGCGAAGTGACGCCGCTCCAGCACAGCAGAATGATGGCGACCGGCACTTCGAAGGCGACGCCAAACGCCATAAACAGCGCCATGACGAAATCGAGGTAGTTTTTAATGTCGGTCGCAATGGTCACCCCCATCGGCGCGGTCTTGGCGAAGAAGCCGAAGGCCAGCGGGAACACGATGAAGTAGGCGAAGGCCATGCCGAGGTAAAACAACAGGCTGCTGGACACCAGCAACGGCATCATCAGGCGGCGTTCATGCTTGTACAGCGCAGGCGCGATAAACGCCCATACCTGATACAGGATCATCGGCGCGGAGACGAACACCGAAACGATCATGGTCAGCTTGATCGGGGTGAAAAACGGTGACGCCACGTCGGTGGCGATCATGCTCGCGCCGGCCGGCAACTGCTTGAGCAGCGGCGCAGAAACCAGCTGGTAGATGTCGTTGGCGAAAAACACCAGCACCACGAACACCGCCAGTACGCAAATAATCGAGTTCAACAGCCGCTTGCGCAGTTCTATCAGATGACTGATAAGGGGTTGGGTATCTTCAACAGCCATGTATTAACGATCGCCACTAGGTTGGTGAGACGCTGGGGTTTTATCCGCAACAGGTTCGACAGGAGCAGGCGCGGTTTCCACCGGCGCTTTAGCGGGTTGCGCCGCCACTGGCGCAGCCACGACGGCTTCAGGTTCCACTGCCGGTTTTGGCACGGCGGCGGGCGCGCTGGCGCTGGTTGCCGCTTCCGCCGGCGTCACGCCGTCGTGCAAGGCTTCCGGATCGATGGCCTGCGGGTTATGGATGGTGTTCGCCAGCTCTTCTTTCTCGCCCCGGTAGGTGCGTTTCAAGGATTCCGCCGCGTCTTTCAGCTCATCCATCGACGCCTTCAACTCCGGCGTCAGGTTCTGCAGGCCGGCCTGTTCGGCTTTCTTCAGGCTGTCCTGCAGCTCCTGCAGCTTCAGCTCCTGAGACAGTTCGTGCTGCACCGAGGCCGCCAGCGAGCGCAGCGCGCGGATCCAGCCCGATACCGTTCTGACCGCAACCGGCAAGCGTTCCGGCCCCAGAACAACCAGGCCGATCACCAGCACCAGCAGCAGCTCACTAAACCCAATGTCAAACACGGTTTATACCTGCTCTTTGTTCTTCGACTCTTCCGGTTTCACTTCCGGCTGCTTATCGGTAATAGGCTTGGCCGAGAAATCAGCGTCATCCAGGCTGCTTTTTTCAGCCGTGTTGGGGGTCGACGGCGTATCGTCACCGATCGCTTTTTTGAAGCCCTTGATCGAGGCGCCGAGATCGGAACCCAGCGTGCGCAGTTTTTTGGTACCGAACAGCAGCACCACGATCACTGCGATGATCAACAATTGCGTAATACTAATACCGCCCATTTTAATTACCTCTATTTTAAAGGGTCTTTTAAAGCCAGCCCGCATTATAGAGCCGACTTTACCAGAGTAACGAATTAAATCAGGTGGTTCGCTTCCAGCCAATCACCCAGCATACGATGCCGGCGGCCATCATCCAGGCAGGGAACACCTCGATTTGCCCCAGCAGCAACAGCGTGCCGCTTACCAACAGTGTAGCGCCAACGCCGAACAAATAACGTGACTGCCCCTGACGAACCCGCTGAGCCTGCATCTGGTTGGTCAGCTTATCAACGCTTTGTTGCAACAGTTTATGCTGCTGCAGGCTGTCGTAAAACAGCTCGGGCAGTTCGGGCAGTTTCTCCGCCCAGAACGGCGCTTTCTCTTTCAGCGCGCGCACCACGGCGGGAATGCCGACCTGATCGCGCAGCCAACTCTCGAGGAACGGCTTGGCGGTGGTCCACAGATCCAACTGCGGGTAAAGCTGACGCCCCAGCCCTTCAACATACAGCAAGGTCTTCTGCAATAACACCAGCTGCGGCTGCACTTCCATATTGAAGCGGCGCGCGGTGTTGAACAGGTTCAGCAGCACGTTGCCGAAGGAGATCTCCGCCAGCGGCTTCTCGAAAATCGGTTCGCACACGGTACGGATGGCGAATTCGAAGTCTTCCACGTTGGTGTCGCGCGGCACCCAGCCGGAGTCGACGTGCAGTTCAGCCACCTTGCGGTAATCGCGGTTGAAGAAAGCGATGAAGTTTTCCGCCAGATAGCGTTTGTCATCCTTGTTCAACGAACCGACGATGCCGCAGTCGATGCCGATGTAGCAAGGATCTTCCGGATGTTCGTAGCTGACGAAAATATTACCGGGATGCATGTCCGCATGGAAGAAGCTGTCGCGGAATACCTGGGTAAAGAACACCTGAACGCCGCGTTCCGCCAACAGTTTCATGTTGGTGCCCTGCTGCTCCAGCGTGGCGATGTCCGAGACCGGAATGCCGTAGATACGCTCCATCACCAACACGCTTTCGCGGCAGTAGTCGGAGTAGACCTCCGGCACGTACAGCATCGGGCTGCCGTCGAAATTGCGACGCAGCTGAATGGCGTTGGCCGCTTCGCGCAGCAGGTTCAATTCGTCCAGCAGGGTTTTTTCGTACTCGCGCACCACTTCGCGCGGACGCAGGCGGCGGCCGTCCGGCAACAGCTTCGGCACCCAGCCTGCCAGCCGGTACATCAAGCGCACGTCGGCTTTGATAATCGGCCCGATATCCGGCCGGATCACCTTCAGCACCACTTCCTGGCCGGTGGTTTTCAGCCGCGCGGTATGCACCTGCGCGATCGAGGCGGACGCCAGCGGCTGCTGCTCGAAGTCGTCGAACCAGGTTTCCAGCGGGCCGCCCATCGCCAGCTCGATATGCTTGCGCGCCAGCGCACCGTCGAAAGGCGCCACCCGATCCTGCAGCAGCGTCAGCTGATCGGCAATGTGCGGCGGGAACAGATCGCGGCGGGTCGACATCATCTGGCCGAACTTGATCCAGACCGGCCCCAATTCCTGCAGCGCCAGCCGCAGACGTTCGCCCAGCGGTTTGTCCTTGTGCCGATTAGGCATCCAGAACAGCAGCCGGCGGCCGAAGCGCAGCGGCAGCGTCAAACGCATTGTCGGGATCAGCTCGTCCAGCCCATAGCTGAGAAAAACGCGGACGATAAAATACAAACGACGCAGTTCGCCTGGGGTCATCGCTTGCCCTCCAACTTATCCATGCGGGCAATCAGCGCTTCCGCGCTGCGGGCGAGCGCATCCACTTCTTCATTGAACCACACCACTTCCAGCGGCCCCGGCGCCAGACGCCACTCTTCCGTCAGCGCCTCAGCCATGTCTTGCTGCCGACGCATCAATCCGGCCTTGAGTAACGAAGCACCTTTGCCCAGCGCCTGCGTAATGCCTTGAGCGGCGATATCGCCGATATAGGGCGCCAGCCATTCCGCCGGATCCCACTCCGCCAGATCGAGCAGGCCAACCAGCTGTTGCACCACCTGAATATCCCCTTCCACCGTCAATTCGCCGCTGCGCATCAGCACCGGCAACTGCTGGCGATCGCGCAGCTTCAGTAAGGAGGGAATGCGGCTGCGCACCGTGCAATCGGCGCTGTCTTCAGACTGCCCCAGCACATCCACGCGCAGTTCGCTGAACACCAGCACCAGCGGTGAAGCCAACTCTTCCAGTTCGATGCGCAGCACCTTGCCCGCCAGGCGTTGGCGAGCGGCTTTCATGCTGCGATCGCGAAACAGCAGGTTATTCAGCGAGGTTTCCAGCGCACCGGTCAGCAGAGGGGTAAACAGCATCGGCATCTCCCTCTCAGAACTTGAAGCCGCGATGCAGGGCGACAATCCCACCGGTCAGGTTGAAATAGGTGACGTTTTCAAAACCGGCGTTGCCCATCATGCCCTTCAGGGTTTCCTGATCGGGGTGCATACGGATCGATTCCGCCAGATAGCGATAGCTGTCCGGATCTTTCACTACCAGCTCGCCGATCTTCGGCAGCACGTGGAAAGAGTATGCGTCGTAAGCTTTGCTCAGCGGCGCCAGCAGCGGTTTGGAGAACTCCAGCACCAACAGGCGGCCTCCCGGCTTCAGCACGCGGAACATCGAACGCAGCGCTTTGTCTTTGTCGGTGACGTTACGCAGGCCAAAGGAGATGGTGATGCAATCGAAGTAATTGTCCGGGAACGGCAGCGCTTCGGCGTTGGCCTGCACGTAATTGATGTTGCCGACGATGCCGCGATCGCGCAGCTTCTCGCGCCCCATCTTCAGCATCGAATCGTTGATGTCCGCCAGCACCACCTGCCCCTGCTCGCCAACCATGCGGGAGAACTTGGCGGCCAGGTCGCCGGTGCCACCGGCCAGATCCAGCACGCGCTGCCCGCGGCGCACGCCGCTGCAGTCAATGGTGAAACGCTTCCAGATACGGTGGATGCCGAACGACATCAGGTCGTTCATCACGTCATACTTTGCCGCTACCGAATGAAAAACGTCCGCCACCATGGCCTGTTTTTCGTCTCTAGCGACGGTGCGAAAACCGAAATCGGTGGTTTCCTGCGATTGATCTGCCATTGTCCTGCCTGCTATTCAGTCAATTTTGTGTGGATGAGTGTACCAGAAGCCCGAGGAATACCCCACCTCGCCACGGCCTCAGCCGTGCGAAACGAAGCCCGGTTCCCCGGTGGTATCATCATCGTCGTTCGTCTGCGGCAGCGCGGCGACCTCGTCGTCGTTCGCCTCTTCCGCTTCATCGTGTTGCGCGCCGGCTTGCTGCGCCAGCAGCGGGTTTATCGGCCGCTTGACCTCAACCCCCAGCGCGCGGAAACCTTCAATTTGGCCGATAAGATTACCACGGCCTTCGCTCAGTTTGTTCATCGCCTGACGATAACTGCCCTGCGCCTTGTCCAGGCTCTGTCCCAGCGCAGACATATCGTCCACGAACAGCCGCATCTTGTCATACAGTTTCGCCGCGCGCTCGGCGATGCGCTGGGCATTCTGGCTCTGATGCTCATAGCGCCACAGGTTGGTTATGGTACGCAGCGCCACCAGCAACGTGGTCGGGCTGACCAGCATGATGTTGTGCTTGAGCGCTTCGCTGATCAGCTCCGGCTCGCGATCGATAGCCAGCAGGAAGGCCGGCTCGACCGGAATGAACATCAGCACATAGTCCAGCGAACGCAGCCCCGGCAGCTGCTGGTAGTCCTTGCGGCCCAGCATGCGAATGTGGCCGCGCAGCGAAGCGATATGTTCGCTCAGCGCCGCTTCGCGCTCCGCCTCGTCTTCACCGTTGAAATAGCGCTCGTAGGCGATCAGCGACATCTTGGCGTCGATCACGACATCCTTGCCCTGCGGCAGGCGCACGATCACATCGGGCTGCATGCGACTCTGATGATCTACCCGCACGTTGACCTGCGTTTCATACTCGTGCCCTTCGCGCAGGCCGGAGGCCTCCAGCACCCGGCTCAGCACCACTTCACCCCAGTTGCCCTGGGTCTTGTTGTCGCCTTTCAGCGCCTTGGTGAGGTTGATGGCCTCGCGCGCCATCTGCGCATTCAACTGCTGCAGATTGCGTATCTCGTGCGTCAGCGTATGGCGCTCACGCGCCTCCTGGCCAAAGCTGTCCTGCACCTGCCGGCGGAAACCGTCCAGCTGTTCGCGCAGCGGCAGCAGTAACCGATCCAAACTTTGCTTATTTTGCTCGTCCACCTTGCGGCCGCTGTGTTCAAAAATGCGGTTGGCGAGGTTTTCAAACTGGGTGGTGAGGCGCTGTTCGCTGTTGATCAGCAGACGCTGCTTCTCCTCCGCCGCCATGCGCGTCTCTTCCAGACGGATGGTGACTTCGCGCAGCTCGGCCTCCTGCGCGCTGTTCACCTCGCGCTGGGCGCGCAGCTCTTGGTTGAGCAGCTCGCATTCGTTGCGCCAATGGTTGAGCTGTTGCAGTTTTTCATGTCCGGCCGCCAGCTGGCTGTGCAGGTTGCGCAGCTCCAGCTCGTTCTGGCGCGACTGCTGTTCGTGGCGCTGCAGGGCCTCCTGCCGCACGGCCGTCTCCTGCTGCGCCTGCTGCAACGCTTGCTCCAGCAACCGCAGTTCGGTTTCATGTTGCGCGTTCGTCTGCTGCACTCGCAGACTGGCGATCAGCCACCCTAACAGCATGCCGATCGCGACGCCGCCAATCCCATAAATCAGACTGGTATCCACCCTGCCTCCTGTTGCACCTTGCCGTTCCGGCGTTTCGCACGCCCATTGCCCGTCACGTTAAGGGGAGGCTGTATGGATGTCCAGCCTGATTTTGCCCGCCGCGCACAATATTGCGCGGCGCTGCGCAATTTAGCGAGAAATCAGCCCAGCCACTGGCTGAGCCACTTGATGCCGAACGCCCCCGGCGCCAGAATGCCGAACGCCCAGATCATCGCCGACGTGACGTTGGCCAACTGGAAGTAGCGCTGCGGCATGCCGCAAATGCCCCCCACCAGCGGCACCACGGCGCGCAGCGGGCCGAAGAAGCGGCCAATGAAAATGCCCAGCACGCCCCAGCGCTCAAAGAAGGCGTGGCCGCGCGCCAGCAGCTGCGGATTGCGCGACAGCGGCCACATATGGGCCACCCGATCCTGATAGTGGTAGCCGATCCAGTACGAGAGCCAGTCGCCGAAAAACGCCCCGGCGGCGGCGGCGGCCCAAATCGGCCAAAAGGCGATGCCGCTTTCGCCGATCAGCGCGCCCAGCGCCAGCAGGATCACCGTGGCCGGCAGCAGCAGCGACAAAAACGCCAGCGACTCGCCGAACGCCAGGAAGAAGATGATGGGAATGGCCCAGCCTTCGTGCTGACGCACGACGTCGCTGACCCAGTTAATAACGTCATTGAGGCTCAATGCGGGGCTCCTGATACGCGATGGTTCGCCGCCTAGGATAAGCCGGGGCGAGTTAAACCCCGGCTAAACACGCGGCAATTTACTCGAGGTAGAACGCCCGCAGCACTTCGCGCTGGGCCGCGCCCAGGCCGTATTCCGCTTCCAGCCAGCGGTCGGTGGAGCCGTATTGTTGGCGGATGCAGCCCAGCGCCGTCATCAGGAACTCCTCGCGCGCGCTGAGCACGTAGGCGAATTGCTCCAGCGCCGCCGCATTCAACTTGATAGACAGCTGATCCAGCATCTGCTCGCGGAAAGCGGCCAGCGTGGTTTCGGTCAGCAGATAGTCTTCCAGCACCGTCGCTTCGTCGGCCCCCAGCGCGAACAGCACCAGCGCCGAACCGACCCCGGTGCGATCCTTGCCGACCGCGCAGTGTTGCACGATTGCGCCGCCGCCGGGGTTGCTCAACAGCTGCGCCAACCGCTGATAGGCCGCATTGCCGAACGGCAGGCGGCGATACAGCTCCAGCATGAACGCCCGGGCGTCGAAAGCGGCCAGCGTTTCGTTGGTGAGCTTTTCCAGGTTGGCGTTGACTTCGCTGCTCAGCGGGTTGGCCGGCACGTGGTGATAGTCGGCGCCATTCCACAGAATATCCGGTTTGGCCTGCACTTCGTCGGCATCGCGGTAGTCCAGCACCGAACGCACCGGCACCCCAGCGAGGAAAGTGCAGTCGTTTTCCGTCAGCCGCTCGAGAGAACCGGAGCGGAACAGCAGGCCGCGTTTGATGCGGCGCCCGTCGGCCACGCCGTTGCCGCCGAAGTCACGGAAGTTAATGCCGCCGTCGAGCGGCGCAAGCGAAGGATGAAGCAGGATCTGGGCGGTCATAAACGTCCTCGTTGTTTTTGTTCTGACAACGCGCGGCAGCCATCGGCGCAGCGCTGAGGAGTATCACCGTAACAGATTAGCCGCGAATGGAAAAACGGACCGCGTCGGCGGCCCGTTCAGTCCGTTGACAAAGGAGGAAAAAGCGTGGTTTTTCCTCCTTTGTGGTTATCCGCCGAAAATCAATAAATTGATTTTCCCTGTTTGTTATCCGCTGCTTTCTGCAAACCGGGCAATGGCATGAGGTTTGTCATCAATCTCAACGGACCGCGTCGGCGGCCCGTTGAGGGAAGGCGATTACAGCAGACGGCGGGCGGCGTCCACCACGATCTGCACCGCTTTGCTTTCGGTGTTTTTCATGGTCTCGGCGTTCGGGATCTCTTGCTGGGTGCGGTTAACGATCACCCCGGCCACCATGCCGGCGCGCAGGCCCTGGCTGGCGCACATGGTCAGCAGCGTGGCGGATTCCATTTCATAGTTCATCACGCCCATCGCCTGCCATTCTTCCATCGAGCCTTTGAAACGGCTGACCACGCGGCCAGAGTAGGTATCGTAACGTTCCTGGCCCGGATAGAAGGTATCGGAAGAAGCCGTCACGCCAATGTGGGTGGTGGCGCCGCTGGCTTTGGCCGCTTCCACCAGCGCGGTGGTGCAGGCGAAGTCCGCGACCGCCGGGAACTCCATCGGCGCAAAGTGCAGGCTGGCGCCGTCGAGGCGTACCGCTGCCGTAGTCACCAGTACGTCGCCGACGTTGATGTTCGCCTGAATGGCGCCGGTGGTGCCGATACGCAGGAAGGTGCGGATGCCCAGCTGCGCCAGCTCTTCCACCGCGATAGAGGTAGACGGGCCGCCGATGCCGGTGGAGCAGACGATCACCGCCTTGCCATCCAGCTCTGCGCGCCAGGTGGTGAATTCACGATGGGAGGCCAGATGCACCGGATTTTCCATCAGCTTGGCAATTTTCTCTACGCGCTGCGGATCGCCCGGCACGATGGCAAGCTGGGCCCCTTGTAAATCGTTCTTGGTGAGGCCGAGATGAAAAACATCAGACTGAGACATACGAGACTCCTCATGGATCATGTTTATTGGGAGGAACAAAAAAGCACTCTACTGAAAATCGCCGCTTAATTTCGTGACGATAGTCACTATGAAAAGAGAAACAAATTACATGCTACATATTTTTTGTGATTTTTATCACAAAAAAAGCACTATAAGGCATCCAGAACGCACCGCTAAACCTCAGTCTAGCCGACAAACCTTGCAGCTCCCTGACCGTTGATTGCCGGCTGAAACTATTTAGCTCATCAATTCGAAATACCCCCATCTTATCGGTTGCTTAGGGACAAAAAAGCCCTCTAACGCACCTTATGGCACTTACGCGGGCCAAAACGCGTAATAACATGATAAAAAGCGCTTAAAAATGCCGTAAAGCCAGATAATTAGCCGTTTTTTATCGACTTGTCCGAAAGTGCGCCACGCAGCGCCAATAATGGGTAATCTTTCCTATAGTTAATCTCAGCGCTTTTTTCTATTGCACGGAGACCGCAATGAAAACCGAACATGTGATGACATTAGAACAGGCTCAGGGAGGATTCGCCCCGGCCGCCGCGCCGGTAGCCGCCTCCGCGATTATCACCGATGAACAGGGCATTCACGCCGGGCAAACGACTATTCCTTCCCAGGGAGACGCGCTGCCGGCCTACGTCGCCAAACCCGCCGACCACAACGGCCCCTTCCCCATCGTGCTGGTGGTGCAGGAAATCTTCGGCGTCCATGAACATATTCAGGATCTGTGCCGCCGCCTGGCCAAACAGGGCTATCTGGCGATTGCCCCCGAGCTCTATTTCCGCCAGGGCGACGCCAACGACTACACCGATATCGGCGAGCTGTTCCAGCAGCTGGTGACCAAGGTGCCGGATCGTCAGGTGCTGTCGGATCTGGATCACGCCGCGCACTGGGCTATCCGCCACGGCGGCGACGCCGGCAAGCTGGCGATCACCGGTTTTTGCTGGGGCGGCCGCATTACCTGGCTGTACGCGGCGCACAACCCGCAGTTAAAAGCGGCCGTCGCCTGGTACGGCAAACTGGTGGGTGAAAAAACGCTGAATTCGCCGAAGCATCCGGTCGATGTCGCCACACACTTGTCAACGCCGGTGCTGGGGCTGTATGGCGGGCAGGACAGCGGCATTCCGCTGGATACGGTGGAAAACATGCGTCAGGCGATCCGCGCCGCCAACGCCGATGCCGAAATCGTGGTGTATCCTGGCGTCGGGCACGCATTCAACGCCGACTATCGCCCCAGCTACAACGCCGAAGCGGCGGAAGACGGCTGGCAGCGCATGCTGGCGTGGTTCGCCCAGCACGGCGTCAATTAATTTTTCTCATCCCATCAACCGGTACACTGTAATATTTGAGCTGTACCGGTTTTTTTGCAATACAACACTTTTTAAAATCGAATTATTCGAGCTGAATTATTAACATAGGTTAGCATCAGAATAATCAATAAAAAAATACAAGCGGACATACTTCGGAGAAGATAGAAACGCTGAACAAAAGAGAAACTCTACCACTTACTAAAATCAGGTGCTCATGACTCTTGTCTATCCCCCATCATCCAAGTTTGACCAAATACATATTACTAATATATACAGTAAGATAGAATCATCGTATCATGTCGAGACTTCGTTATTGCTATGACACTCAGGAGTGATTAATTATGAATATAACCCATCTAAAATTAAGGAACTGGAGAAATTTCAGGGAGTTAGACATGCCACTAAAGGAAACTACCTGGCTATTGGGTCCAAATGCTTCCGGTAAATCTAACTTACTTGATGTTTTCCGTTTTTTAAGGGATATCTGTAAGGCTCAAGGTGGGGGATTACAAAAAGCTATTGCTGAGCGTGGAGGGATTCCTAAACTCAGATGCTTACATGCTCGACGCCCACCAGAGGTAAGAATTGATATATCCCTCTCTGAGAATATTGATGACTTAGTCCCAACCTGGAGATACGTCCTTTCATTTATGCCAGAGGGTAAAGGTGCACAAAGGACTTTAATAAAAGAGGAGCAAGTATTCCATAAAGGGAAAAGAATCGTTAATCGCCCTACAGCAGCAGATGAGAAAGACAAAGTTAGATTGACGCAAACATACCTTGAACAAATTCAAACAAATGCTGACTTTAGAGAAATATCAGACTACCTAAGTAATACGACTTACTTACATCTAGTTCCACAATTATTGAAATTCGGAGATCTGATTGGTGGAAAAATTATCGAAGATGATCCGTTTGGACAAGGTTTTCTAGAAAGGCTAGCAAAAACGACGCCGAGAACTCGAGATAGCCGATTACGTAAAATTGAAAGCGCTCTGAGTCTTGCTGTTCCTCAATTTAAACAGTTGAGATTTTCTCAAGACTCTATTACTGGAAGGCCTCATCTTGAAGCTTTGTATACACATCATAGGCCTAACGCTGGCTGGCAGCGAGAGGAGCACTTCTCTGATGGTACATTAAGACTACTTGGGTTATTTTGGTCTATATTAGATGGCAACTCATTATTACTACTTGAAGAGCCAGAATTATCTCTGAATGATGCTATAGTAAGAGAAATTCCCGCTATTTTGCAACGGATGCAAAAAGATAAAAAAAGGAAGCGTCAGCTAATTATAAGTACGCACAGTGAAGCTTTACTTAGCAATCAAGGTATTGATGCCAGTGGAGTAATGATCCTCGAACCTAGTGCCGAAGGGACAAGCATAAGGCAATTGAATCCAACAGAAAAAGATGCGATTAAAAGTGGTTTCTCTGTTGCAGAAGTAGTACTGCCAAAAACTCGTCCACAATTTGCTGAACAACTAGGATTGTGGTAATGAATAGCCAAAATCTTGTGTTAGGAACCGAAGATGAGCTAAGCGAAGCTATTGGTGAAAAACTAGTCTCACTTACAAATGGGAAATTGATAGTAAATCAAAAGCTCCGGCAAAATGGTTTTGGATACTTAAAGAAGAGAATTCATAACTTCTGTCAACTCGCAGAGCGACATCCCGTATTGCTAATCACTGACTTGGATAATGCTGCATGTCCCGAGAAACTTAAATTATCTTGGTTAAAAGAAAGAAAAGAGCCCGACAGTTTTATATTTAGGGTAGCAGTCAGAGAAATTGAATCATGGATACTAGCCGACCACTCTGGATTGAATACTCTTTTCGGTAAGAAAGCAGGTAAATTCCCTGATAACCCTGACCTATTGCCTAATCCAAAAGCGACTTTACTTTCACTCGCAGGAAAAGCACCAAGAGATGTAAAAGAAGCATTAGTAGCAAAAAAAGGGAGTACTGCCATACAAGGGATACAATATAATTCATTGCTATGCGACTTTGTTAAACGGAACTGGAATCCTGAAGAAGCATCTTTGCGTTCAAAAAGTTTAGCTTTGACAATTAATAGTCTAAATAAATTAGCAGAGAATATTTAATTCATCCCAAGCAAAAAAGGGCGCCGAAGCGCCCAATCATCACACCAGTAAATCTATCTGCGGCGGTTTACCCGCCGCACGGCATCACGCGTGCTCGCGCAGGCGCTGCGCCGCCAATACCATGTTGGCCAGCGACTGCCGGGTTTCCGGCCAACCGCGAGTTTTCAGGCCGCAATCGGGGTTGACCCACAGGCGTTCCGCCGGGATGTTCTGCGCCGCTTTACGCAGCAGCGCTTCGATCCATTCCACGCTCGGCACGTTCGGCGAGTGGATATCGTAGACGCCCGGCCCGATTTCGTTCGGGTATTCGAACTCTTTGAAGGCTTCCAGCAGATCCATATCGGAACGCGAGGTCTCGATGGTGATCACGTCGGCGTCCAGCGCGGCGATGGAGTCCATAATGTCGTTGAACTCGCAGTAACACATGTGGGTGTGGATCTGGGTGTCATCCTGCGCCACGGCGGCGTTCAATTTGAAGGCGTCCACCGCCCAGTTCAGGTAGGCGGCCCAGTCGGATTGTCGCAGCGGCAGCCCCTCGCGCAGCGCAGGTTCGTCGATCTGAATGATGCCGATGCCGGCTTTTTCCAAATCCTCCACCTCGTCGCGCAGCGCCAGCGCAATCTGCTTGGCGATCACTTCGCGGGTCACGTCTTCACGCGGGAACGACCAGCACAGGATGGTCACCGGCCCGGTCAACATGCCTTTCACCGGCTTGTCGGTCAACGACTGGGCGAATTTGGCCCATTCGACGGTAATGGCTTCCGGGCGGCTGACGTCACCGATGATCACCGGCGGCTTCACGCAGCGGGAACCGTAGCTCTGCACCCAACCATTCTGGGTAAACACGAAGCCGTCGAGGTTCTCACCGAAATATTCCACCATGTCGTTGCGCTCGGCTTCACCGTGCACCAGTACGTCCAGCCCGAGGCGCTCCTGCTCGACGATCGCCTGTTTGATGTGCTCACCGATGCTGGTGCGGTAGTTGCTGCCGTCCAAACGGCCCTGTTTGAAGTCCAGACGCAGGCCGCGGATTTCGGTGGTCTGTGGGAACGAACCGATGGTCGTCGTCGGCCAGGCCGGCAGCTTGAAACGCTCGCGCTGCGCCCTGGCGCGCTCGGCGTACGCGCTGCGGCGTTCGCAGTCCTGCGCGGTGATCGCGGCCAGACGGCGCTCAACCTGTGGGTTATGCACGCGGTTCGACTGGCGACGGGCGCGGATCGGCGCGCTGTAGGCGTCCAGCTCGGCCTGTTTCGTCGCGTCAGGCGCGTTCAGCGCCGAGCTCAACAGCGCCAGCTCGGCGCATTTTTGCAGGGCGAAGGCGAACCAGCTTTTCACTTCTTCGTCCAGACGGCTTTCCACGCTCAGATCGATCGGGCTGTGCAGCAGTGAACAGGAGGTGCCGATCCACAGCGGGCGCTGCCCCACCAGCGGCTGCAGACGTTCGAACCATCGGCTCAGATCGGCGCGCCAAACGTTGCGGCCGTTGATCACGCCCAGCGACAGCAGCCAGTCTTGCGGCAATGCGGCGCTCAGCGCGGCGATATCGTCATGGCCGGCGACCAGATCGACGTGCAGCCCCTGCACCGGCAGCGTGCGTATGGTGTCGAGGTTGTGGCCGACGCTGTCGAAATACGTGGTCAACAGCAACTTAACCTGCCCCTGCAACGCGTCATACGCCGGTTTGAAGGCGTCCAGCCAGGCTTGCGGCAGCTCCAGCACCAGCGCAGGTTCGTCGATTTGCACCCATTCGACGCCGCGCTTCGCCAGCTCCGCCAGCACCTGCTGGTAAACCGGCAGGATCTCTTTCAGCAGCGACAGGCGGTGGAACGGCTCGCCCTTCACTTTACCCAGCCACAGATAAGTCACCGGGCCAAGCAGCACCGGCTTGATGTGATGCCCCAGCGCCAGCGCTTCGTCCACTTCGTCCAGCAGTTGGGTCCAGCCCAGCTTGAACTGCTGGCCTTGCTGGAATTCGGGCACCATGTAGTGATAGTTGGTGTTAAACCATTTGGTCATTTCCGCCGCGGCCGCCGGCTCGCCGGTCGGTGCGCGGCCACGGCCGATGCGGAACAGCGTGTCCAGATCAATAGAGCCATCCGCATTCTGATGGCGCGCCGGCACGTTGCCCAGCAGCAGGCTGGTGGTCAACACATGATCGTACCAGGCGAAATCGCCGACCGGCACCAAATCCACCCCGGCCTGCCGTTGCTGCTGCCAATGACGAGCGCGCAGCTCGCGGCCAACCGCCAACAGCTCTTCCTGCGTTGAGTTGCCGGCCCAGTAGCTTTCCTGAGCTTTTTTCAGCTCACGTCGTAGCCCAACGCGAGGAAAACCCAGTGTGTGATTCAAAATTGCCATCGTCATATTCCCCATTTAGCCGTCCAGATGTTTACACATCCATAATCAGCAGGTACTGTATTAACCACAAGCGCAATTTATTCACTGTCAATGTGAAGGACTCTCATGATCGAACTGAAACATTTACGGACGCTGCAGGCTCTGCGCAACAGCGGTTCGTTGGCGGGGGCGGCGGCCCAACTTCATCAGACGCAGTCTGCCCTGTCGCACCAGTTCAGCGATCTTGAGCAACGTCTGGGCTTCAAGCTGTTCGTGCGCAAAAGCCAGCCCCTGCGCTTCACCGCCCAGGGCGAGATCCTGCTGCAGCTGGCGGAACAGGTGCTGCCGCAGATCCAGCAGGCGCTGCAGGCCTGCCACGAGCCGCATCAAACCACGCTACGCATCGCCATCGAATGCCACAGCTGCATTCAGTGGCTAACGCCGGCGCTGGACAACTTCCGCCAGCGTTTCCCGCAGGTAGTGATGGACTTCACCTCCGGCGTCACTTTCGACCCGCAGCCGGCCCTGCAACAGGGCGAGCTGGATCTGGTGATGACGTCGGATATCCTGCCGCGCAGCGGCCTGCACTATTCGCCGATGTTCGATTTTGAGGTGCGTCTGGTGCTGGCGCCGGATCATCCGCTGGCCGGCAAGCCGCACATCGAGCCGGAAGACTTGAGCGATGAAACGCTGTTGATTTACCCGGTGCAGCGCCAGCGGCTAGATATCTGGCGGCATTTCCTGCAGCCGGCGGGCGTCAACCCGGCGTTGAAGAACGTCGATAACACGCTGCTGCTGATCCAGATGGTCTCGGCGCGGATGGGGATTGCGGCGCTGCCGCATTGGGTGGTGGAAAGTTTCGAACGGCAGGGGCTGGTGGTGACCAAAACCCTGGGTGACGGCCTGTGGAGCCGCCTGTACGCCGCCGTGCGCGACGGTGAACAGCGCCAGGCGGTGACCGAAGCCTTTATCCGCTCGGCCCGCCAGCACGCCTGCGATCATCTGCCGTTCGTGCGCGACGCGGCACGCCCCGGCGCGACCGGCGCCAAAGCGTTGGCGGCCGGCGTATAAACTGCCGGCCCCCGTTTAGCCGAGCTGTTTCGGCGCCACCCAGCGGCGGTGCACCCACAGCGAAGCGACGATCACCGCCCCGCCGAGGATAAAGCTCGGCCAGTGCGGCTGCTGCTGCCAAATGGCCAGGTTGACCAATAAGCCGGCCGGCACATGCATGTTGTTCATGATGCCGAGCGTGCCCGCATCGACCTGCGTCGCGCCGTAGTTCCACATGAAGTAACCCAACCCCGACGCCACCACGCCCAGCCAGATCAGCACGCCCCACTGCAGATTGGTGGTTGGCAGCTGCTGCGGATTGCCCCACAGGAACCAGGCCACTACCGCCACCGCCGCCGCCCCCAGGTAGAACCAGGAAAAGGCGGTGTGCTGCGGCAAGGGGTGCACTTCCATCAGGCGCTTATAGCCGACCATGCCGATGGCGAAGCTGATGTTCGCCGCCTGCACCAGCAACAACCCCCACCAGAAGTGTTCGCTCAGTTGGTGATAGCGAATGATCGCCGCGCCCAGCACCGCCAGCAGCGCGCTGAAGGCGTAGCCCCAGCGCAGGCGACGGCCGCTCAGCAAGTCGTAGATCAGCGTGATGTACAATGGCGTCAGCACGGTGAACAACAGGAACTCCGGCACCGTCAGATAGAGATAAGCGCGGAAGCTGATGAGGTACATGATGCCCAGCTGGAAGGCGCCCACCAGCATATACAGCAGGATCACCTTGAGTTTGATGTTGCGCCAGCGCAGGAACGGCAGGAACACCAGCGCCGCCAGCCCGATGCGCATCAGCACCGAGAACCAGCTGTCGACATGGCCCGCCAAATATTCGCCGATCAGGCTGAAAGAGAACGCCCACAGAATGGTGGTGATAACCAAGAGCAGCACGATGGGTTCATCCTAGCAATTCATAAACCGCGATTGTAACGGAAGATGGACGCATAAGGGGATGAAAGGCGGTTTACGTCTGAACAAAATACAAACTACCAGCAAAATTTCAGCGCTGAGTTAGGCTTAATAAAAAGGCGAGGTAACCATCATGAAAACTTCTCACATTCTGTTCGCTCTGCTGTTGCTGCCTGGGTTGGCGGCGGCCAACGGCGTAACCGACCTGCGCTCACAGCAGCAGTTACTCAACCAAAACAGCCAGCAGGCGCAACAACAGCGCTTGTTGAACAACCGGCAGATGGATCAACGCCGCCTGCAGCAGCAGCGACAGTTCGACAATCAACGGCAACAGCTGTTGCAAACCGCGCCGAACGGCGGGCAACTGCTGCCTAACGGCAACCAGCCGCGCGATCCGTTCAATCGCACCGCGCCGGCGGTGCCGCAGGCGCCGATGCCGGCTACGCCCGCACGCCCATAACGGTGAGGATCAGCGGCGTGGTGATCGCCGCCAGCACGGTGGACATCACCAGGCTGGTGGCGGCCGGGCCGGTGAGCGTATTGAACTGGCGCGACATCAGGTAGACGTTCACCCCCACCGCCATCGACCCAAGCAGCACCACAACCCGGGTCTCCATCGGCGGCAGATCCATCATCCAGGCCAGCAGCCAAATCACCAACGGCTGTACCAGCAACTTCAGCACGCAGATGGCGCTGCTCAGCTGCCAGCCTTCGCTGATGCGGTACTCGGCGAGCCCCATGCCAAGCACCACCAGCGACAGCGGCGCCGCCACCTGGCCGAGCATGCTGACCGGTCGATCGACGAAGTCCGGCAGCGGCAGGCCGGTCAGGCTAAACAGCGTACCGGACAAAATGCCGACGATCAGCGGGTTGGTCAGCACGCTGCGCGCGGTTTTGGCAAAGCCCCCCAGCGTCGGCGAGCCGTTGCGCGCCCATTCGATCGATACCGTGACCAGCGTCCACAGGATCAGGCCGTTGAACACCAGCACCAGCGCCACCGACGGGATCGCCGCCTGCCCCAGCATTACGCTGGCGATCGGTAAACCGAGCATCACGTTATTGGAGAAAATACCGCCCAGCGCAAACACCGATCCGGCGACGCCATCCAGCCGGAAGAGGTGCCGGGCGACCAGGCGGCCAAGCACGAACACGATCAGGCAACTGCCGAAGAACGCGATCAACAGCCGGGCGTCGACCGCCGGGCGCTGCGAGAAGTCGCACATCATGCGAAACAGCATGGCGGGCAAGGCGAGGGAAAACACGAAACGCGTCAGGCCATCGGTGATGCTGGAGGGCCATTTCCCCCAGCGAATCAGCCCATAACCCAACGCGATCAGGGCGAACAGCGGTAAAGACAGCACGATCTGGTGCCACAGTGACATCATAAAGCCTGGCATCGCATTCCTTCCGTTGGCGCGGCGGCAAGGCTTGTCGTCGCGGGATTTATCGGCGCCGGATTAAAAATCCGAGCCAATCAAATCTATCCGGTCGGTGCAAATGCAGTCAACGCCCCAGTCGAGCAGCAGGCGCGCGCGATCCGGTTGGTTGACGGTATACACCAGAATGCGCAGCCCGGCGTCTTTCAACGCGTTCACCCGCTCGGCGGTCAGCGCTTTGTGGTCGATATGCAGCGAGACGCAGTCCAGACGCTCCGTCAGCTCGCGCCAGTTGTCGTCCCACTCCTCCAGCAGCAGGCCACGCGGCAAATCCGGCACGGTGCGCTGCGCCGCCGCCAACGCTTCCACCGAGAAGGAGGAGAGCAGCGGGTCGGTCTGCCCTTGCCACAGCAACCGCGCCGCCAGCGCCACCACCCGGCCGGTTTCATCGTCGCTGCCGGTGGTCGGTTTGATCTCGATATTGGCCATCAGGCCATGTTCCCGGCAGCGTTCCGCCACCTCCGACAGCAGCGGCAGCCGCTCGCCCTTGAAGGCCGAGCTGTACCAGTTGCCGGCGTCCAGCTGCACCAGTTTATCCCACGGCAGTTCGCCCGCCACGCCCCAGCCGTTGCTGGTGCGATCCAGCGTATCGTCATGCAGCAGGAAAATTTGTCCGTCCTGCGCCAGCTTGGCGTCGAACTCGATCATCTTGTGGCCGTGGCGCGCGCCGACGTCGATCGCCGCCAGAGTGTTTTCCGGCGCCAGAGAACCGCCGCCGCGGTGGGCGACAATATGAGGGTAAGGCCAGGGTCTCGTCATCAATCCATCCGTAATCCGCTGTGGGTGTCAAAGAAGTGCAGCGCCTGAGCAGGCAGCTGCAAATATAGCGTACTGCCCGCCGCCGGCAAGGTTTCATGCGACAACCGCGCGATCACCCCGTGACCGCCCCACTGGCCGTGCGCCAGATTGTCGGCTCCCAGCAGTTCCAGCGTCTGCAGTTGCAGCGGCACGCCCTGGCCTTGCGCCACCAGCTGAATATGCTCCGGCCGAATGCCCAGCGTCAACGGCCGCCCCGCCCACTGCGGCTTGGCCGCCGGCAACGGCAGCGCCATGCCGTCCGCCAGCAGCAGCTGGCCGCCGTCGGCGCTCAGGGTGCCGGGCAACAGGTTCATCGCCGGCGAGCCGATAAAGCCGGCGACGAACAGCGAAGCCGGCCGTTGGTACACTTCGCTCGGGGTGCCGATCTGCTCCGCCACGCCCTTGTTCATTACGATCACCCGCTGCGCCAGCGTCATCGCCTCCACTTGGTCGTGAGTCACGTACAGGCTGGTGGTTTTCAGGCGTCGGTGCAGCTGTTGCAGCTCCAGGCGCATCTGCACCCGCAGCTTGGCGTCCAGGTTGGACAGCGGTTCATCGAACAGGAACACCGCCGGTTCGCGCACGATGGCGCGCCCCATCGCCACGCGCTGGCGCTGGCCGCCGGAAAGTTCGCGCGGTTTACGCTTGAGCAGCGGCTCCAGCTCCAGGATGCGCGCCGCTTCCTCCACTCGCTGGCGGATATGCTCCTTGCCGAAACCGCGGATCTTGAGGCCGTAAGCCATGTTGTCGTACACGCTCATGTGCGGATAGAGCGCGTAGTTCTGGAACACCATCGCGATGCCGCGATCCTTGGGCTCCAGATCGGTCACGCGCCGGGTATCGATATAGATATCGCCGCTGGTGGTGCGCTCCAGTCCGGCCACCATCCGCAGCAGCGTGGATTTGCCGCAGCCGGACGGGCCGACCATCACGATGAATTCACCGTCCGCCACGTCGAGGTCGATCTGTTTGATCACCGGCGTTTTACCGTCGTAAGACTTGGTGACCGCCTGTAGTTTTAATCCTGCCATCGTCGTTATTTCTCGCTATCAACCAGACCGCGCACAAACCAGCGCTGCATCAGAAGCACCACCGCCAGCGGTGGCAATAAAGTCAGAATCATCGCCGCCATCACCTGGTTCCACTGGGTCGGCGCGCCGGAAGTGGAGATCATGCTCTTGATGCCCGCCACCGCGGTGCCCATCGAAGCGTCGCTGGTGATCAGGATCGGCCACAGGTATTGGTTCCAGCCGTAGATAAAGGTGATGACGAACAGCGCCGCCAGATTGGTTTTCGACAGCGGCAACACGATGTCCCAGAAGAAACGCATCGGCCCGGCGCCGTCGATGCGCGCCGCCTCCAGCAGCTCATCCGGCAACGTCATGAAGAACTGGCGCAGCAGGAAGGTGGCGGTGGCCGAGGCCATCAGCGGTAGCGTCAGGCCGGTATAGCTGTCCAGCAGGTTGAGGTTGGAGATCACCTCCACCGTCGGGAAAATACGCACTTCCACCGGCAGCATCAGGGTGAGGAAAATCAGCCAAAAAAACAGGCTGCGCAGCGGGAAACGGAAATACACGATGGCGTAAGCCGACAGCACCGACACCGCGATCTTGCCGCAGGTGATCGCCAGCGCCATGATCACGCTGTTGAGCAGCAGCAGCGAGAACGGCACCTTGAGGTTGCCCACGCCGCCCTGCCAGATATTGCGGATGTTCTCCCACAGGTGCCCGCCGGGCACCAGCGTCATCGGCACCTGAAACACCTGCTTGTCGTCCAGCGTGGCGGCGACAAAGGCCACGTACAGCGGGAACAGCACCACCAGCACGCCGATAATCAGCATCACATGGCTGAAGACATCCAGCCCGCGTCGATTCTCAATCATTGGTAGCGCACCTTACGTTCAACGAAGCGGAACTGGATCACCGTCAGGCCGATCACCAGCAACATCAGGATCACCGACTGCGCGGCGGAACTGGAGAGATCCAGCCCGGCGAAGCCTTCGCGGTAGATCTTGTAGATCAACGTGGTGGTGGACTGCACCGGCCCGCCGCCGGTGGCGGCGTCGATCACCGGGAAGGTATCGAAGAAGGCGTACACCAGATTGACCACCAGCAGGAAGAAGCTCACCGGCGCGATCAGCGGCAGCACCAGATGGAAGAAACGCCGCACCGGGCCGGCGCCGTCGATGGCCGCCGCTTCCACCAGCGAACGCGGGATCGACTGCAGCGCCGCGAGGAAAAACAGGAAGTTATAGCTTATCTGCTGCCATACCGAGGCCAGCACCACCAGGAACATCGCCTGGCCGCTGTTTTGCGCATGATTCCAGTTATAGCCCAGACCATTGAGGAAATGGGTGATCAACCCCAGACCGGGGTTGAACAGAAAGATCCACAGCACCGCCGCCACCGCCGGCGCCACCGCGTAGGGCAGGATCATCAGCGTGCGATAGAGGCGGCTGCCGCGCAGCACGTAGTCCACCAGCGCAGCGAAGAACAGCGAAACCGCCAGCCCGATGCCCGCCACCAGGAAGCTGAAGATCAGCGTGGTGTAGAACGAGTCGAGGTAGTAAGGATCCTGGAACAGCTGTTTAAAGTTATCCAGCCCGACAAACTGGCTGGACAGGCCGAACGGATCGAGGCTCTGCACCGAATACCACAGCGCTTCGCCGGCGGGCCATAAAAAGAAGACGGCGGTAATCAGCAGCTGCGGCAGCACCAGCGCATAGGGCAACCAGCTGCAGCCGAAACCGGGACGGTAAGATGACATAGCAGTTAAACCATTAATCGGGTACGGAAGGAACGGCGTGAAGATGCGAGCCCGGTCTGTCGGGCTCGCGACGCAGGGTTACTTGGTCGATGCTTCGAAGCGGCGCAGCAGCACGTCACCGCGCTGTACGGCGGCGTCCAACGCCTGCTGTGGCGTTTTCTTGCCGGTCCACACGCCTTCCAGCTCCTCATCCACCACGCTGCGGATCTGCGGCATGTTGCCCAGGCGCAGGCCCTTGGTGAACGGCAACGGCGGCTTGTTCAGCATCTGGCGAGTGGCGACGTCGGCACCCGGGTTCTTGTCGTAGAAGCCCTGCTGCTTGGTCAGATCGTAAGCCGCGGTGGTAATCGGCAGATAGCCGGTCTTCTGGTGCCATTCGGCCGCGATTTCCGGCTGCGCCAGGTACTGCAGGAATTCGGCCACGCCCTTGTAGGTGGCGGCGTCTTTGCCGTTCATCACCCACAGGCTGGCCCCGCCGATGATGGCGTTTTGCGGCGCATTTTTCGCGTCGGCGTCGTACGGCATCATGCCGACGCCGTAGTTGAATTTGGCGTAGTGCTTGATGTCCGCCAGCGAACCGGATGAGGCGGTGGTGATGGCGCAGTCGCCGTTATAGAACTTCTCGGTGGATTCGTCTTTGCGGCCGAAATAGGTGAAGTCGCCCTTCTTGTTCATCGCTTCGAGCAGCGCAATATGTTTGACCTGCAGCGGTTGGTTGAACTCCAGCTTGGCGCTGGTGCCGCCAAAGCCGTTGTTTTCACTGGCGAACGGCACGCCATGCCAGGCGCTGAAGTTCTCCAGTTGGATCCAGCCCTGCCAGCCGCTGGCGTAACCGCACTTCATGCCGGCTTCGCGCAGTTTGGCGGTATCCGCCGCCAGTTCCTGCCAGGTTTTCGGCGGTTGATCCGGGTTCAGGCCGGCCTTTTTGAAGGCGTCTTTGTTGTAGTACAGCACCGGCGTGGAGCTGTTGAACGGCTGCGACAGCAGATGGCCGCTCTTGTTGTCGGTGTAATAGCCGGCCACCGTCGGCACGAACACCGACTCGTCGAAGTTGATGCCGGCCTCTTTAAACACTTCATAGACCGGCTTGATGGCTTTGCTGGCCATCATGGTGGCGGTGCCCACCTCGTAAACCTGCAGGATCGCCGGCGCCTTGCCGGAGCGGTAAGCGGCGATGCCCGCCGCCAGGCTCTGTTCGTAGTTGCCTTTATAAACCGGCACAATCTTGACGTCGCTGTGCGACTGGTTGAAGCGATCCGCCAGAGAGTCCACTTCTTTACCCAGTTCGCCTTCCATCGAATGCCAGAACGGGATTTCTGTCGCCGCCAGCGCCTGTGCGCTGACCGCCAGGGTCAATGCGACGCACAGCGTGGTTTTGCGAATAGCGTAGGTGAGCATGCCTAACTCCTGAAAAAGCTGGTGTAAAAGCGCGTGAGCGAAAAGAATCAGTTTTTTGTTCGGAAGCTAACATGCCATGCGCGGATGACAGAAAAATAACCGTTAGATGACAGCCACATGACGGCAAGGTGAAGTGAAGATGGCGGTTTGATGTCGGCGGCGGGCATGGGCTCCGCCGCCGCGAGGATTACAGCGAACGGCGCAGGCGCGCGACCGCTTCTTGCATCTGCTGCTCGGTGGCGGTGGCGAACGACAGGCGGAAGGTCGAACGATCCGGGTTGTCGGAGAAGAAGTATTCCCCCGGCACGAACACCACGCCCTGCTGCAGCGTGGTGTTCAGCCATTCGGTGGCGTTGAACGGCTGGCGGAAACGCGCCCACAGGAACATGCCGCCCTTCGGTTTATCGAAGGTGATGTAGTCGCCCAGCTCCTGCTCCACCAAACCGGCCAGGATCTCGCCCTTCTGTTTGTAGGCGGCGCGGATCTTGTCGATCTGCGCCGGCAGGCGATCCAGGCCAAGGTAGCATTCGACGATGCTTTGCGACAGGGCGCTGGCGTGCAGATCCGCCGCCTGTTTGATGATCGCCACTTTATGCAGCAGGAACGGCGGCAGGATCGCCCAGCCCAAACGCAGGCCCGGCGCCAGGATCTTGGAAAAGGTCGAGGTATAGATGATGTGGTCGGTGTTGCCCAGCACCTGCTGCGACACCTGATGCAGCGTCGGGTGGCGCTCTTCGGTGAAACGCAGCTCGCCGTACGGATCGTCTTCGATGATCAGGAAGTTATGTTCGGCGGCCAGCTTCACCAGCAGTTCGCGGCGCGCGGCGCTGAGGGTGATGCCGCTGGGGTTGCCGAAGTTCGGCACCACGTACACGCCCTTGATGCGCTGGGTTTTCAGCAGCTCGGCCAGCTCTTCCACCACCATGCCGTCGCTGTCGGACGAGACCGACATGATGTTGGCCTCCGCCAGTTCCAGCGTTTGCAGCGCCGCCAGGTAGGTCGGGCGCTCCACCACGAACACGTCGCCCGGGTTGACGATGGCGCGCATCACCAAATCCAGGGCCTGCTGAGAGCCGGCGGTGACCATCACCTCTTCTGCGCGCGCGGTGACGCCGCGCTCGGCGCACAGCGCGCAAATGCGCTCACGCAGCAGCGGGCTGCCCTCGGTCAGGCCATACTGGAATGCGCTTTTCGGCTGTTCGGTGATCGCCTGCTGGGTGGCGATGCTCAATCCTTCGAAATCGAACAGCGCATCAGAGGGGATGCCGCCCGCCAGCGAAATGACGTGTTCCATCTTGCTGTGCTTAAGCAATTCACGGATGGCCGAACTTTTTACGTTAACGATGCGCTGCGCGAGTAACCCTTCTGTCTTCATTTCTTCTTCTCGTACCTGATTATTTTAATTCGTAGGGGGCGGATTAACCGCCCAGATACGCCGACCTCACTGCTTCGTTGGCTAACAATGCAGCCCCCGTATCTTCCAACACCACGCGGCCGTTTTCCAGCACATAACCGCGGTCCGCCAATTTCAGCGCCTGATTGGCGTTTTGCTCCACCAGGAAGATGGTCATGCCCTCTTCCCGCAGCTGCTGAATGATGTCGAAAATCTGCTGGATGATGATGGGCGCCAGCCCAAGCGAAGGTTCGTCGAGCAGCAGCAGCTTCGGCTGGCTCATCAGCGCGCGGCCGATGGCCAACATCTGCTGTTCGCCGCCGGACATGGTGCCGGCACGCTGGCTTCGGCGCTCCAGCAGGCGCGGGAACAGCGTGAACACCCGTTCGATGCGCTGCTGATATTGGTGACGATCGGCGAAGAAGCCGCCCATCGCCAGATTTTCTTCCACCGTCATGCGCGAGAAGACGCGCCGCCCTTCCGGCACGATCGCCACCGCTTCGCGCATGATGCGCGAGGTTTGCCACTGGGTGATGTCCTGCCCCTGGAAGACGATGCTGCCTTCGCTGGCGCGCGGTTCGCCGCACAGGGTGCCGAGCAGCGTGGTTTTACCGGCGCCGTTGGCGCCGATTAACGTCACGATTTCGCCCTGACTAATCGTGAGACTGACCTGATGCAGCGCCTGGATTTTGCCGTAATGGGCGGATACCTGATTGAATGACAACATATTATTATTCGCCCAAATAAGCCCGGATCACGTCCGGATTGTTGCGGATCTCCGCCGGTGTGCCCTGCGCCAGCGGCGTGCCCTGATTCACCACGTAAATGCGATCGGAGATGCCCATCACCAGCTTCATGTCGTGCTCGATCAGCAACACCGAGACCTTATGCCGATCGCGCAGCTCGACGATCAGATGATCCAGCTCGTCGGTCTCTTTCGGGTTCAGACCGGCGGCCGGTTCGTCCAGCATCAGCAACTCCGGCCGGGTCACCATGCAGCGGGCGATCTCCAGCCGACGCTGCTGCCCGTAGGCCAGATTGCCCGCCGAACGGTTGGCCATCGATAGCAGGCCGACGCGCTCCAGCCACTCCGCTGCGTGCGCCAGTGCCTCGGCTTCGGCGCGGCGGAAGGCCGGGGTTTTCAGCAGCCCGGCGAACACGCCGCTTTTCAGGTGCTGATGCTGCGCCACCAACAGGTTCTCAATCACCGTCATTTCACGGAACAGCCGCACATGCTGGAAGGTGCGCACTACGCCCATACGGGCGATGGCCTGCCCCGCCAGCCCTTCCAGATGGCGATCGCGCAATTTGATGGTGCCGCCGCTCGGGCGGTAGAAACCGGTCAGGCAGTTAAACACCGTGGTTTTACCGGCGCCGTTGGGGCCGATCAGCGACACGATTTCGCCTTCATTGAGCGTCAACGCGACATTGTTGACCGCCAGCAGCCCGCCAAAACGCATTGACAGGCCTTCCACCTGCAGTAAAGGTTGAACGCTCATGCCTGTTCCCCCTTGCCCGCGTGAATGTCCGCCGCCTGCAGCTTCAGCTGCGGCCGTTTCATCGGCAACAGCCCCTGCGGCCGCCAAATCATCATCAGCACCATCAGAGCGCCCAGCAGCAGCATGCTGTATTCATTCAGATCGCGCATCAGCTCGCGCGACACCACCAACAGGATCGCCGCCAGAATGACCGCGAACTGCGATCCCATGCCCCCCAGTACGACGATCGCCAACACGAAGGCCGACTCGACGAAGGTGAAGGATTCCGGGCTGACGAAACCCTGGCGCGCGGCAAACAGCGTGCCGGCAAACCCGGCGAACGCGGCGCTGATGGTAAAGGCGGTCAGCTTGATGCGCGTCGGGCTGAGGCCCAGCGAGCGGCAGGCGATCTCATCTTCGCGCAACGCTTCCCAGGCGCGCCCGAGCGGCATGCGCAGCAGGCGGTTGATGACGAACAGCGTCAGCACTACCAGCAGCAACGCCACCAGGTACAGAAATACGATGCGATCGCTCGGATCATATTTCAGGCCGAAGACGTTATGGAAGGTATCCCAGCCGCCGTCGCGCACGCTGCGGTTAAACTCCAGGCCGAAGAAGGTCGGTTTCGGGATCTGGCTGATGCCGTTCGGCCCGCCGGTGATCTCGGTATTGTTCAGCAGCAGGATGCGCACGATCTCACCGAAGCCGAGCGTCACGATCGCCAGATAGTCGCCGCGCAGCCGCAGCACCGGGAAACCGAGCAGGAAGCCGAAGGCGGCGGTGACGATGCCCGCCAGCGGCAGGCTCTCCCAAAAGCCGAGGCCGTAATAATGATTCAGCAGCGCATAAGTGTAGGCGCCGATGGCGTAGAAACCGCCGTAGCCGAGCACCAGCAGACCGGACAGGCCCACCACCACGTTGAGGCCGAGGCCCAGCATCACGTAGATCAGCGTCAGGGTGGCGATATCCACCGTGCCGCGCGACACCAGGAACGGCCAGGCGACCGCCGCGACGAGCAGCAGAGCCGCCAGCAGCTTTTGCCGCGGCGTGGTGCCGTCGAAGCTCGGCAGCACGAACGCCGGGCCGGAGACCTTTTTCAGGCCCTGCTGCAGCAGCGGGCGCAACAGCTGGAAGAAAAAGACGATGACGCAGCCGATGCCGATCCACATCCAGCGCACTTCCGCCGCGCCGTGCACCACCAGTTTGGTGCCGTCCAGGCTGAGCTGCATGCCCATCAGGAACGACGCCATCACGAACAGCACCGCCGTGGCGATCAGCGCATCGAGCAGATTGAGTTTCATACTTTCTCAACCTCCGGACGCCCGAGGATGCCGGTCGGCATGATCAGCAGCACCACGATCAGCAGCGCGAACGACACCACGTCTTTGTATTCGGTGCTCAGGTAGGCGGAGGTCAGCGCTTCCGCCACGCCCAGCACCAGGCCGCCGATCATCGCGCCCGGAATGCTGCCGATGCCGCCCAGAACTGCGGCGGTGAAGGCTTTCATACCGGCCATAAAGCCGATGTAAGGGTTGATGACGCCGTAGAACTGGCCGAGCAACACCCCGGCCACCGCCGCCATCACCGCACCAATGACGAAGGTCAGCGAGATCACCCGGTCCGTGTTGATGCCCAGCAGGCTGGCCATCTTCAGATCTTCCGCACAGGCGCGGCAGGCACGGCCCATGCGCGAATAGCGGATAAACAGCGTCAGCGCCAGCATCGCCAGGAAGGTCACGAGCCAGATGGTCAGCTGCATGGTGCTGATGGTGGCGGCGAAGCCGTTGCTTTCCCCCAGCACCCACTGGCCGGTGACCAGGCTGGGCAGCGCCAGATCGCGTGAGCCCTGCGTCAGGCTGACGTAGTTTTGCAGGAATATCGACATGCCGATGGCCGAGATCAGCGCAATCAGGCGCTTGGAGTTGCGCACCGGCTTGTAGGCCACCCGCTCGATGCTCCAGCCGTAGGCGCTGGCGATGACAATAGAGACCAGGAACGCGGCGCCGATCAGCAGCCAGCCGACGTCGATGCCGAGCATCATCAGGGCGGCGATAACGATAAAGGAGACATAGCTGCCGATCATGTACACCTCGCCGTGGGCGAAGTTGATCATGCCGATGATGCCGTAAACCATGGTGTAACCGATGGCGATCAATGCATAGGTGCTGCCCAACGTTAAGCCGTTGAACATCTGCTGCAGAAAATAGAGGAGCTGCTCTGACATACTCTGAACCCTTGGCTGCGAAACCCGCCGGCGGAGAACCGGCGGGTAAAGGGAGACGGGGCCGACAAGCCGACCCGCCGGGCGCAGCGGGCTGCGCCCCACCCTAATCATTATGGCTTATTTGATCGGTGTGGACGTGCCGTTGGCATGCCACTCGAACACGCCGAACTCGAAGCCTTTCAGATCGCCCTTGTCATCCCAGGTCAGCGGCCCCATCACGGTCTCCACCGGCTTGCCGGTTTTCAGATCCTTGACGATGTCCGCCGGCTCCTGGCTGCCGCTGCGCTCCATGCCGGTGGTCAGCGACTGCAGCGCGGCATAGGTGGTCCAGACGAACGGGCCGGTCGGATCCAGCTTCTTGGCTTTCAGCGCATCGACGATCGGCTGGTTGGCTGGCACCTGATCGTAGCGTTTCGGCAGCGTCACCAGCATGCCTTCCGAAGCGGCGCCGGCGATGTTGGACAGTGAGGAGTTGCCCACGCCTTCCGGCCCCATGAAGCGGGTAGTCAACCCGGCCTGTTTGGCCTGACGCAGGATCTGGCCCATTTCCGGGTAGTAACCGCCGAAGTACACGAAGTCGATATTCTCTTTCTTCAGGCGCGCCACCAGGGTGGAGAAGTCTTTGTCGCCGGCGGTGATGCCTTCGAACATCGCCACTTCGGTGCCCTGTTTTTTCAGGCTGTCGCGCACCGAGCGCGCCAGGCCTTCGCCGTATTGCTGCTTGTCGTGCACCACGGCGATGCGCTTCGGCTTGATGTCGCTGAGAATGTATTTGGCAGCGGTCGGGCCCTGATCCGAATCCAGACCGGTGGTGCGCAGGATCATCTTGTAGCCGCGGGTGGTCAGATCGGCGTTGGTGGCCGCCGGGGTAATCATGATCACGCCTTCGTCTTCATAGATATCGGACGCCGGCTGGGTGGAAGAGGAGCACAGGTGGCCGATCACGTAGCGAATGCCGTCGTTGATCACCTTGTTGGCGACCGCAACCGCCTGTTTCGGGTCGCAGGCGTCGTCGTATTCCACGCCGACCAGCTTGTCGCCCTTGATGCCGCCCTTGGCATTAATGTCGGCAATCGCCTGGCGCGCGCCGGTAAATTCCATGTCGCCATACTGCGCGACCGGGCCGGACATTGCCCCGACGATCGCCACCTTGATGTCTTTCGCCATGGCCGCCTGGCTCATGGCCATCGCAATACAACCCGCCAGCAGTGCCTTACCTGTTGTTAATTTCATCCGCAAATCCCCATCTGTCGTTGTGAACGTACCTGTTGTGTTTGCCTGCGCCCGATCGTTATTGACCGCTTTTGTTATAAGTAATAATGATTTAGGCGTTTTGTTGGCATTATTTTCTAATAAGACTTTATTTTTCATACCATTAAACAGGAATTTTCTGCTGCAAATCAACTTCATCCGGCAGAAACAAGCGGTGTAAACAGGATAAAATTCGAATTAAATCTGCGCTGTTTACCTTGAGGCGTAGCGCGTTGTGCTGGTTAACAATCCGTTTACTAACTATTTACTCGGAAAATGCCCCGTGCAAAAAACATATTGCACAGTAATCGTACAGAAAAACTTACACAACGCTCTGCACAAGATCTATTACACTGTCGGCATCATTTAGCTGCGCGGAAATTCTGCATGAAACTGACCATCGAGCGCCTGACCGCGCTGTCCCCGCAAGACCTTATCGACCTCGGTAAAATTTGGCCGCACCAGCAGCCGGAACAGTGGCAGAGCTGGCTGAGCGGCGGCAAGGCGCTGTTCGCCGCCCGCTTCAACGAGCGTCTGCTGGGCGCGGTGAAAATTGCGCTGCAGGACGACCGCGCCGAACTGCAGGATCTGCTGGTACGCGAAGTGACGCGCCGCCGCGGCGTCGGTCTTTACCTGGTGCAAGATGCACAGCGTCAGCTGCCGCAGGTCGCCCATTGGCAGCTGTCGACCGCCGGTCTGGCGCCGCGCGAACGTGGGGAAGTCGATAACTTCATGCGCGCCTGCGGCTTCGCGCCGCAGGGCGATCTCTGGCAAAAATGAAACGCCGGCTGGCGGCGCTGGTCTTGATTGCGCTGGGGTTGGCGGCCTGGTTCGCCGGGCGTCAGCAGGCGCTGCGCCAGGCCTCAGGCGGGGATCAGCAGGTTTACGTTTGGCAGCGGGTTTGGACGCCGCAACACGCCGATGCGCTGGCGCGCAGCCGCGATCTGTTCGCCGGGCTGCGGGTGTTGGCGCTGCAGGTGCATCCACGCGAGGGCTGGCGGGAAATCCCGGCCGATCTCAGCCTGCTGAAGCAGGACGGCCGCCCGCTCTGGCTGGTAGCGCGCCTCGACGGCCAGCTGGCGCAGCTGGACCAAGAAGCCATTATCCAGCGTCTGCTGGCGATCACCCAGCGCTGGCAGGCGGCCGGGCTGCCCGTCACCGGCGTCGAGATCGATCATGACGCCGCCACGGCTCGCCTGCCTGATTACCAACGTTTTCTGCAGCGGCTGCGCCAACGGCTGCCCGCCGCTTTGCAACTCGGCATCACCGCCCTGCCTGCCTGGATCGGCTCGCCCAACTTGCCCGGCGTACTGCAACAGGTCGACAGTTCCGTTCTGCAAGTGCATGCGGTGCTCTCGCCGCAGCAGGGGCTGTTTGACGGCTCCTTGGCGCTACGCTGGGTGCGGCAGTACGCCGCCGTCACACCGAAACCGTTTCGCGTCGCGCTGCCGGCCTATGGCATGGCACTGCTGGGTTTTGATGCACAGGGCGCGCAGGTGGAGAGCGAATCCTCGCTGCGCGTGGCCGGCAACGGCCGCGAACTGACGGTCGCGCCGCAGCAGATCGCCGATTTTCTGCAAACGCTGGCGCAGCAAACGCCGCCCCGGCTGCGCGGCATTATCTGGTTCCGCTTGCCGCTGGCGGACGATCGGCGCGCCTGGTCGCTCGCCACGCTGCGAGCGGTGATCGAACGGCGGCCGCTGAATGTCGACTGGCAGGTAAAATTTAGGCCTCAGCCACAGCAAAACGGGCTGTATGATCTGATAATTCATAACAACGGGCCGGTGGACGCCCCGCTGCCGCAAGAAGTCATCATCCGCGCCGACGACTGCCTGGCGGCGGACGCGGTCGGCAACTACCGGCTGGAATCCGCACCGCAACGGCAACGCTTTATTCGCATCAGCAGCGACCAGCTGCGAGCCGGGCAATCCCGGCCGTTGGGCTGGCTGCGCTGCCAACAACTGACGCCAGGAGGCACCCTTGTCACACCTTGATTCGCGCGCGGCACGGAACACCCGCCGCCTTCTTCCGCTGGCCATGCTGATCGGCGCCGCACTGCCGCTGGGCGGCTATGCCTGCGGCCCGGATTTTCCTAACCGGCTGCTGATCGATCGCAACGGCACCCTGCTGTATATGCCGGAGGGCAATTTCGCCTTCGAAGCCGGCCGGCTGGTGCCGACGGATAAACAGTTGCCGCACTGGCAAGCCCCGCCGCCGCCGATGCCGCCGAAACCGATGCCGCAATCGCCGGAAACGATAGCGATAGGCAAAATGCGCGCCGCCAAAACGGTGGAAGAGGCTGACGCCGTCAATACGCAGGGGTTGTCCAACGCCGCGCGTCTCTATCAACTGGGCGCCGTGGCTTTCGCCAGCCACGATCCGCGCGCCGCAGACTATTTCCAGCAGGTGCTGAAGCTACCGGCCGCCGAACAGGGCGACTGGGGACTGCGGGCGCAGTATTCGCTTGGCCGCGTACTGATGGCTGACCACGGGACGCCGGTAAACGAATCCGGTGAAGCGGCCCCCGCCGCCGAGCACCCGCCAAAAGCCGCGCTTGAACAGGCGCTGACGGCATTCCAGCAGGTGATCGACCGGGTGAAAAGCGGCGCCGCCGATCCCGATCAGTTGGCGCTGAGCAGCCTTGGGCAGCAGGCGCGCATCCACCTGTGGCTGGGTGACGTCGCCCCCGCCGCCCATCTGTACGCGCAACAGGCGGCGCAGGGCGATCCGAGCGGCGGGCAGTCGCTGCAGTACGTCTCCAGCTTCCTGGTCAATCCCGACCATTTGGACACGCTGAAACAGATTATCGGCGATCCGTTGATCCAGCAGCTGGTGACCATTGAGCTGTTCGCCCGCAGCGGCAACCTGCAAATGGCGGATACCGACGGCAACGGCCGCTCCGCGCAAATCATCAACCAGATCCTGACGCTGCTGGACGGCTCAGTGAAAAGCGGCTTCGCCGGCAGCGATCGGCTGGCGGCGCTGGCTTACCGTTCGGGGCAGTACCCGATGGCGGCGAGCCTGCTGAAAAACGCCGGCGACAGCGGCCTGGCGTGGTGGCTGCGCGCCAAAATGGCGCTGCGCGACGGTGACGTGAAAGCCGCCACCGCCGCCTACGCCAAGGCGGCAAGCGCGTTCCCCGCCGACGAAAGCTGGGGTGAACAGCGCAACGCCGACTTCGTCGCGGAAACCATCGTGCCCGAGTGCCGGGTGGCCGGCGAACAGGCCATCCTGGCGCTGAACCGAGGCGACTATCTGCAGGCGATGGACCTGCTGTATCGCGGCAAAGCGCTCTACTGGGCCGACGTGGCCGACGTGGCGGAACGGGTGCTGACCGTCGATGAGTTGAAAGGCTTTGTCGATAAGCACGCCCCGGCGCCGACGACGCCGCTCAAGCCGGTTAATCCGGACGATTACGGCGGCCAGCAGATCACGCCGGAGGTGCAGCTGCGCGAACTGCTGGCGCGGCGGCTGATGCGCGTCGGGCGAGCGCCGGAGGCGCTGGCCTACTTCGATATCCCCAACTACCGGCAAGCGGCGCAGCAGTTCACCGACGAGCTGAAGGCCGCCAAGGACAAATCCGCTGCGCCGCTGGCGCGCGCGCAGGCTTACTATCGCGCCGCCAACCTGCTGCGCGCCCAGGGGCTGGAGTTTACCGGCTATGAGATGACGCCGGATTACGCCATCTATGGCGCCGGCTATTCCTATCTGGGGGATGCGTTCGATACCCGCGAACTGAAGCATAAAAGCTGGATCGACAGCGCAGAAGCGGCGCGCGCCAAGGCGGCGCTACCGGAGGAAGACAACCGTTTCCTGCACTATCGCTGGCAGGCGGTGGGACTGGCGCAACAGGCGGCCGATCTGCTGCCGCCGAAGAGCCAGGCCTATGCCGCCGTGCTGTGTAACGCCGCCAGCTGGGTTATCAAACGCGATGCCAAAACCGGCCGGGCGCTTTATCAGCGCTATATCAACACCGGCACCCGTTATCCGTGGGCGACGAAATTCGGCTACGACTGCCCGGCGCCGGACTTCGCCGCCGTGGCGCCATAACGCCGAATTTCAGGCACTAAAAAGCCCGGCTTGCCGGGCTTTTTTTATCGAATCTCGCATCGACTCAGGCTTCGATCGCCATTTTCAGTTTCTTCATGGCGTTCTTTTCCAGCTGGCGCACGCGTTCGGCGGAAACGCCGTACTGATCGGCCAGCTCCTGCAGCGTCGACTTGTTGTCGTCATCCAGCCAGCGGGCACGGATGATATGCTGGCTGCGCTCGTCCAGACCTTCCAGCGCATAGGCCAGTTTGTCTGCGGCGTTGCTTTCCCAGTTATCTTCCTCGATGCCTTCGGCGAAGTCCGAGCTCTTGTCCTGCAGGTACAGCACCGGCGCCATCGACTGGCCATCGCGGGCCTCGTCGTCCGGAGTCGGATCGAACGTCATGTCCTGCGCCGCCATGCGCGATTCCATCTCGCGCACGTCTTTGCTGGTGACGCCCAGCTCACGGGCCACCAGTTCCACTTCGTCCTGGTTGAACCAGCCCAAACGCTGTTTGGTTTTGCGCAGGTTAAAGAACAGCTTGCGCTGCGCTTTGGTGGTCGCCACTTTCACGATGCGCCAGTTGCGCAATACGTACTCGTGGATTTCCGCCTTAATCCAATGCACCGCAAAGGAAACCAGACGCACGCCGACTTCCGGGTTGAAGCGGCGAACGGCTTTCATCAGGCCGATGTTGCCTTCCTGAATCAGATCCGCCTGCGGCAGACCGTAGCCTGAATAGTTGCGGGCAATATGAGCGACAAAGCGCAGGTGAGACAGGATGAGCTGCTTAGCGGCATCCAGATCGCCCTGATAATGCAGCCGTTCAGCCAGCTCCCGCTCTTCCTCTGCCGTCAGCATCGGATAGGCGTTGGCTGCCCGGATATAGGCTTCCAAGCTACCTTGGGGTACTAAGGCTAAAGTTTGCATTTCTTTGGTCATTCAAACCCTCTCTATGAGAATACAAAATCATGCAGGTGATTATTACAGCGGGGAAATGATTGATTCTACGGCAGTTGCTGAAGCAAAAGCGGTTCCACACGCCGGGCACCTTAACATTTGCTGCAATTTTTGACCGTACTCCGCCCTAAAAGTTCACCCTTTTTTGCAAGCATTGTTGCTGACAATACGTGACGAGGGTGCAGGCCGATAGGGAATTTGTGCGCTAAGAAGAGAGGGATGGTGCTGACTTCGCTTGAGGTCACTCTTCTCCCGCAACGCGATCAAAAGCAGCAGGAGAAGAGTATACCAAAAAAATCTTACTGTGGTGTAAATCGGCGTAAATGTTGCACCGTCGCCAGCCAGGCGGCGATCCAGCCGATCATCGCGGAGATGATCAGCAGCAGCAGCGCCTCATCCCAGCCCAGCCCGTGCAAGGTGAAGGTGGTGCCGAATACCTTGGCCACCCCGGCGACCACCGACTCCAGCTGCCACACCAGCGCGCCGGACAACACCAGCGACAGCAGCGCGCCGGCAAAACCCAGCATCGCCCCGCCGTTGAGGAACGGCCGCAGAATAAAGCCGTCGGTGGCACCGATCAGCTTCATCACGTTAATGGTGTCGCGGCGGCTGAAGATGCTCAGACGCACGCTGTTGCCGATCACCAGGAACACCGCCACGATCATCAGCACGCCGATGATCGCCGCGATCTGACCCGCCAGCCCGGTCAGCGCCGCCAGGCGGGCAAACCAGCTGTCATCCATACGCACTTCTTCCACGCCCTGCACCGCCGCTACGCGATCGCGCAGGGTGTTGAGGGTATCCGAACTCTGGAAGCTCATCTTCGGCGTGACGATCGCCACCGCCGGCAGCGGGTTCTCTTCCAGCATGTCCAGCGCGCCGCCAAAGCCCGACCAGTTGCGGAACTCGCCGCGCGCTTCTTCACGCGACAGGTAATTGACCTTCTCCACGCCGGCTTCCGCCTTGATGGCGTCGAGCACTTTCAGCGCGGCGTCGTCATCGAGCGATTTATCCAGATAAACGGTCAGCTGCGGCGTTGGATACCACTGGCTGGCCGCGGTGCTGACGTTTTTCCACACGATGTAGCACACGCTCGGCAGCGTCAGGGAAATGGCGATCACCATCACCGTCAGCAGCGTCGCCAACGGCTGACGCAGCATGTCTTTGATGGCGTTCATCCAGGCGTAACGCCACTGTTCGCGCCAGCCGCCGCGCAGCGCCTTGCTCTTGGCGGTTTTTGCGTTATTGGCCATGGTGAGCGCCCCCTTGCATGCGGCCCTGGCTCAGCGTCAGGATGCGGTAATTGCGGCGGGCGATAAGCCCGGTGTCGTGCGTCGCCATCAGTACGGTCACGCCGACGCGGTTGAATTCTTCAAACAGGCGCAGAATGCCTTCCGACAGCGCATCATCCAGGTTACCGGTCGGTTCATCCGCCAGCAGCACCGCCGGCTTGTTCACCACCGCACGGGCGATGCCCACGCGCTGCTGCTCACCGCCGGACAGCTGAATCGGGAAGTTTTTCGCTTTATCCAGCAAACCGACCTTGTCCAGCGCGGCGGAAACGCGGCGGCGGATATCTTCGGTGCTGGCGCCGGCGATGATCAGCGGCATCGCCACGTTGTCATACACCGTGCGATCCAGCAGCAGGTGGTGATCCTGGAAGATCATGCCGATCTGCCGACGCAGGAACGGCACCTCGCGGTTTTTCAAGCGACTGATGTCGTGACCGCCAAACCAGATGTGGCCGGCGCTGGGCCGTTCGATACCGCAAATCAGTTTCAGCAGGGTACTTTTCCCCGCGCCGGAATGGCCGGTCAGAAACGCCATCTCCGCTGGGCGCAGATGGAAATCAACCCCCTGCAGCGCTTGCCGTCCGCCCAGATAAGCTTTACTGACCTGTTCAAAGCGAATCATCCGTATTAATCCTCTCGGGCAAAAAGTGCCTCAATAAAATCGTCAGCCTTAAACGGCCGCAAATCTTCGATGCCTTCCCCGACGCCGATATAGCGGATCGGGATACCGAACTGATCGGCGATGGCGAAGATCACCCCGCCCTTGGCGGTACCGTCCAGTTTAGTCAGCGTGATGCCGGTTAAGCCCACGGCCTCATTAAATAATTTCGCCTGACTGACCGCATTCTGGCCGGTGCTGGCATCGAGCGTCAGCATAACCTCATGGGGGGCCTGGTCGTCCAGTTTTTTCATGACGCGGACGATCTTCTTCAGCTCTTCCATCAGGTGCGATTTGTTCTGCAGACGGCCGGCGGTATCGGCGATCAACACATCAATGCCGCGCGCCTTGGCGGCCTGCACTGCATCGAAGATCACCGAAGCGGAATCCGCGCCGGTATGCTGCGCCACCACCGGAATGCGGTTGCGTTCACCCCACACCTGCAGCTGCTCCACCGCGGCGGCGCGGAAGGTATCCCCCGCCGCCAGCATCACCGACTTGCCTTCCGCCTGGAATTGACGCGCCAGCTTGCCGATGGTGGTGGTTTTACCCACGCCGTTCACGCCGACCATCAAGATGACATACGGGGTTTTCCCGCTGACATCCAGCGGCTGATCGACCTTGGCCAGAATTTCGGACATTTCCTCCTTCAGCTTGCCGTACAGCGCTTCGGCATCTTTCAGCTGCTTGCGGCTGGCGTGCTGGGTCAGGGAGGTGATGATTTTGCGCGTGGTATCCACGCCGACGTCAGCGATCAGCAGCTGTTCTTCCAGCTCGTCGAACAGATCGTCGTCGATCTTTTTACCGCGGAACAGCCCCATAAAGCCGGAGCCGAGGTTTTGTTTGGTCTTCAGCAGGCTGCGTTTCAGGCGGGCGAAGAAGCCTTCTTTGGTCGGCCTTTCCTGTTCTTGCGCCGCGGCCGGCACCACCGGCTCAAGCGGTTCTTCTTCCACTTCCGGCACGGATTCAGGTTCAACGACCGGCTCAGGCTCGACGACCAGCTCAGGTTCAACGACCGGCTCAGGCTCAACAACCGGCTCAGGCTCGACGACCGGCTCGGGTTCAACCACCGGCTCGGGTTCAACCACCGGCTCAGGCTCAACGACCGGCTCAGGCTCGACGACCGGCTCGGGTTCAACCACCGGCTCGGGTTCAACCACCGGCTCAGGCTCAACGACCGGCTCAGGCTCGACGACCGGCTCAGGTTCAACGACCGGCTCAGGCTCAACGACCGGCTCAGGCTCAACGACCGGTTGCTGTTGCACCGCCACCTGTTCGGTGACGCTGACGATCTCTTCGGCCAGCGCTTGCGCCGCCGGCTGTTCAGCCGCCGCCGGCAGGTTTTCCGCGATTTGCTCGCCGGCCTGACCGTTATCCCACTCTCCCGGGGTGTCGACGGAGGCGGCAGGTTCAGATTCCTGGGCGGGGAGCTTGTCGTCCAGCTTGGCGGCGGCCGGTGCAGCCGGCGTCTCCGCGGCCTGAGCTTCCGCCTGCTCTACCGGCTGCTCAGGTTGCTGTTGCTCTTCTTCCTTTTCCTTCTGGCCAAAGCCCAGCCAGGAGAAAAACCCACGTTTCTTATCTTTTGCCATGTTATGACTCTACTCCGTACCGAAGGCTCGCTTACCCTACATACCTGAAGGATATATGCTGACAATAATCCGCCGAGTCTATCACTTTCCCTCGCGCAGCAACACGCATCCGGCATGCTTTCCGGTGTGAAAGCAGACAACAAAGTTTTACCGTTCCCCCCGACGCCCGTCACCGGTAGAATAGGGACAACTTTTCGTTAACCTCTGCGGCCCCGCGCCGCAAAAGAAATCAAACAACGCTTATGACAAGACTCTCGCCACGGGCGGCGGCCAAAAAACCGCCCCAGGCCGCAGCCGGACAGATCCGCATCATCGGCGGCCAATGGCGCGGCCGTAAGCTCCCGGTGCCGAACAGCCCGGGGCTGCGCCCCACGACCGATCGGGTACGCGAAACCCTGTTCAACTGGCTGGCGCCGGTGATTCAGGGCGCGCGCTGCCTGGACTGCTTCGCCGGCAGCGGCGCATTAGGGCTGGAAGCGCTGTCGCGCTATGCCGGCAGCGCCACGCTGTTGGAATTCGAGCGGCCGGTGGCGCAGCAGCTGGAAAAAAATCTGGCGCTGCTGCAGGGCAAAGGGGTGGTTATCAACACCAACGCGCTGAGCTGGCTGGCGGGCGACGGTCAACCGTTCGACGTGGTGTTCCTCGATCCGCCGTTTCGCAAAGGCCTGCTGGCGGAGACCGTCTTGTTGCTGGAGCAGCGGGGCTGGCTGGCCGACGAGGCCTGGATCTATGTAGAAGCCGAGGCGGAAAGCGCCGCGGCAGACGTGCCTGCCAGCTGGCAGTTGCACCGGGAGAAGGTCGCCGGCCAGGTGGCTTATCGCCTTTATCTTCGTTCGCAAGAGAAAACCGATCATGCTGATTAATCTGGGCCGCCTGCTGATGCTGTGCGTATGGGGCTTCCTGCTCTCTAACCTGTTCCATCCGTTTCCCAAGCCGCTGAAGTATTTCATCGACGTGGCGCTGTTCTTTATGGTGGTGATGCACGGCCTGCAGCTGGTGCTGTTGAAATCCACCCAGCCGAAGGATCAGCCGATCAGCTACTGGCAAGAGGCCAAGATCTTTATCTTTGGCGTGTTCGAGCTGCTGGCCTGGCAAAAGAAACAGCCGCCCATCAAGAAAAAGTGACCGCTACGGCTGAACGGTGAACGAGACGAAGCGCGTGCCCTGCATGTTTAACGTGCCCTGCGCGCCTTTTTCTATCGGGTTGTACTGCCATTGCTTCAGCCGCAGCGTAATGTTTTCACCGCCCTGGTTAGGGCTGAACACCACCTCGTAATACATCGGCTCGTTGACCAACGGCTCGCGCTGCGGCGCACGGGTCTTGGCGACCGGGAAGCTCCGCTTGTCACTCACCGTCACCTGCAGACTGCGCATCGGCGCGCGATCGTTTTCCGCCTCCTGCTGGCGCTGTTTGAAGTAACGTTGCGTGGCCAGCACGGCGATCAACGCAATGACGGCGACAAAAAATAACGGTGGCTTACTCATCGGTTTCCCATTTCCTTCACGGTCAAATCGGCGTAAACATAGCATTCTCAAGAAAGCATTGTCGATCGTCGGCAGGCTACCTACACTGAAATGAAGAAGTGACATGGGTGACAGTTTGGAGCCGGTGGTTGCGGCTCCCTCCTACATAAGGAAGACATAAATGAGTTGGCCGTTCCTTGCCGTATTCTTTTCCGGTTGGCTGTTCGTCGACGCCTCTTACCGTGGGCCGCGCTGGCAGCGTTGGGTGTTCAAACCCGTCACGCTGCTGCTGCTGTTGCTGTTGGCCTGGCAGGCGCCGGTGCTCAGCGCCGCGGGCTATCTGATCGTACTCGGCCTGCTGGCGACACTGATCGGCGATGCGCTGCTTCTGTTGCCGCGCGAGCGGGTGCTGTACGCCATCGGCGCCTTTTTCCTGTCCCACTTGCTGTACACCCTGAGTTTCGCCAGCCAGATGACGTTCAGTCTGTTCTGGCCGCTGCCGCTGGCGCTGCTGGCGATCGGCGCATTGCTGCTGGCCGCCCTTTGGACCCGGTTGGAAGAGATGCGTTGGCCGATCGTCACCTATGTGGCGATGACGCTGCTGATGGTCTGGCTGGCGGGCGAGCAATATTTCCTGCGCAGCACCGATTTCGGCTTCTCGCTGCTGACCGGCACCTCGCTGCTGCTGCTGGCCAACGTGGTTTGGCTGCTCAACCGCTACCGCTTCACCTTCCGCGCGGCGGACGCCATCGTGGCTTTCTGTTACTTCTCCGGCCACTTCCTGATCGTGCGTTCGCTCTACCTGTAGAGACCTGCCGCGGGTTCGGCGCGCCGAACCCGTTTCTTCATCAAGCCAGCGCTTTCAACGTCAGGGCATCACCCGCACCCAGCTGATTGCGGTACAGATCGCCGTCGCGCGAGAAGAACGCCAGCGTGCTGCCATCCGCCTGCAGCAGGGCGATGCCGTCCGGCGCCGGGCGCCAGCCCACCACCTCGGCCGCAAATACGCTTTGCAGACAACGCTGCCGATCCACCAGCTGGTAGCCGTTGGTCTCGCTTTGCTCATTGGCCAGAAACTCGATTTGGCATTGCCGTTCGCTGTCGGCTACCTGCCATTGCCCCGCCAGCGACTGCGCGGTCGGCAGCGCCAGACTGCCGGCCATCACCGCACTCGTCACCATCATGCCTCCCGCCGCCAGGGCGGCGCGCGTTAAAGTACCTTTCATACCGGCTCCCACATCACGCCCGGCCGAGACTGCGCCGGGCGCTCCGTTGCTGCGTTACACGATAAAGTCAGTGGCGACGTCTACCTGACCGACGATTTTCACCAGGAAGTCCGGCGCCTGATGACCCCCGATGTTCACCGACAAATCGGTCACGTTGTTGGACGCGTTGTAGCTCAGCAGCGCTTCACCCGCCGCGCCGCTGAAGTGATCGACGAAGTGAATGAAATCGCTGCTCTGCGCCTCTTTGTTGAAGAACGACAGATCAATCTTGTCGATCCCTTTCTGGAAGTCGCGGATCCAGTCTGAAGCGCCCGGCGCGGAATCGCTGGCGGCAGAGAACACGAAGATGTCTTTACCGGCACCGCCCCACAGCTCATCCGCCCCGCCGCCGCCGAACAGCACGTCGTTACCCGCGCCGCCTTTCAGCACGTTATTGGCCGCGTTGCCGACGATCACGTCGTTGCCGGAACCGCCAATGGCGTTCTCGATGGTCACACCGGCGGCGATCGAGACGTTGCCTTTCAGGCCGCCCACGTCGGAGAACGACTTCTCGTTCAGGTTGATGCGCTGGTTAGCGGTATAACCGGAGAAGTCGAAGGTATCGTTGCCGCCCGCATCCCACACCGCAAAGATCAGTTTTTGCGCGTTGCTGGTGGTGCTGAGGAAGTCACGACCGGTGTTGGAGTTAAAACCGTACACGGTGTCGCCGGTGCGGGTCGACAGGTTGGCGCCATACAGATGTTGAATGGCGGCAATGTCATCCAGCAGCGGAGCGGCGGCGTAATGACCGCCGTTATCGCCACCGGTGTTGGTTTCGCTCCAGTAGCTCATCAGGCTGAACTGGCGGGTGTCTTCCGCATAAGTGACGTCGCGATAGGTCGGGTTGCCTTCACCGGCGTTGTAATCGCCCGGGTGGCTCAGACCCAGCGCATGGCCAATCTCATGGGTGAACGTCTGGCGGCCGTAGTCTTCGGTCGCCGGATGCTTCACGTTGGACTGGTTGACGTTGTACCAGGTCTGGCCTCCCAGATCCTGCCCCTGCCAAATGGTGTTCGGCAGGAAGGCGTAGGCCTGGGTGCCGTAATCATAGTGGCCGGGACGATCCTGGCTGTAGTTACCGAAGGTGATGTTGGCCTTTTGTCCGGCCGCCACTTCGGTAAAGGTGATATTGGCGACGTCGGCCCAGGACTGCAGCGACAGCTTAGCCTGCTGCTGCTGTTCCGCGCTGAACTTGCTCAGCCCGGTGTCGCCGGCGACGTTGGTGGAAGAGAACTTATAGTCCGGGAAGGAGAAGGTTAATTTGACCGGCTGGCCAAATACCTTGTAACCGTTCCAGGTTTGGTTCTCACGGGTAATAAACAGCCCAGCTTGCTCGTTAGAAAATGAATCCTTGCCATTAATCTGAATCCCGTTGCCCCGCTCATGATAATGCAACAGGTCGTCTACAGCATCGTAGCCGGTTGTGGCGGCCGCGAAGTTGGATTCAGTAATTTCAATTGCCTTTTTAGTAGATTGCATTGGTTCGATTCCACTCATTACCTGATTGATATCAATCAGACAGATAGACATAACCTCCCCGTAAGCCACGGTTAATGAACCTTAAGCTTGCTGGAAGGGGCTTATGCGCCGTTGCCGGCAGTGTGTTTGGTAGAATTAATGCATATATATCAGCAAATAAGATCACCATTAAAAATGGTAATCGATTCCAATTATAGGCAGGACCGCAAAACTGCACATAAAATAATCAACCATTTATTATCGCAACGAAAGTTTGTTATGCTACTTTTTGCGCTTATTTACAAAACAAATGAAACTTAGAGAGGAGAAGTTGGCACCAAACTTCAATAGCAATGCGGCTTGCAGACACAAGCGAATCATGCTGGCTAATTAGGCGCCAAAAGATAAATTTTGCTAACGCGTCATAGATAAATAACTCTTTATTATTAGACCGGGCGACTTTTTAGTTTCTATAGGAATATTATTTTCTTATTTAAACTAACGGCGGCGAGACTTTTTCTCGAAATAGGTAATAAGAAAAAGCAATAGATTAAAATTCGCATTATTCATTATTGAATGAATCCCCCCATAACGCCTGAACGCCGTTAGCAATAATTCTCATCCGGCGCTTGACTCTGGAGTGGACTCCAGGGTGTAGAGTCAGCTGAGCAAACCCGGTTAACTGCCCGAAGGGGGACGTTATGCACAATCAGCAAAATCATAATCATCAGGAACATCACCACGCCGAAGGCGGATGCGGCTGCAACCACAGCCACAGCAAAACCCAGCATGGCTGCAGCAGCGAGCCGAAAAACGCCGCTGCGCAGACCGAACACGCCCATCACCATCACGATCATGGCGAGAGCGGCTGCTGCGCCGCCGCCCACGACGATCCGGACGAGGAAAGCGACAGGCTGGCCGCCGCTCCCCCTTCCGGCAGCCAACGTTTCAGCTGGAAAGTCACCGGTATGGACTGCCCCAGCTGCGCCAAGAAAATCGAAAATGCCGTCACCGCGCTCCCCGGCGTTGACAGCGCACGCGTATTGTTCGCCACCGAAAAACTGGTGGTCGACGCACAGTCCGATATCAGCCTGCGGATCCAGGACGCGGTCGCCCAGGCCGGTTTTACCCTGCTCGGCGCTCAGACAGCCAAAGATGCCGCGCCAAAAGCCTCGCGCTTCGGCGAATTTGCGCCGCTGCTGTTGTTAACCACCCTGATGGTGGTCAGCTGGGTGCTGGATCGGATTAACCCGGAGCTGGGTCGCATCGCCTTTATCGCCACCACACTGGTCGGGTTGGCGCCGGTCGCCGCCAAGGCGCTGCGTCTGATTCGCTCCGGCACGCCGTTCGCCATCGAAACGCTGATGAGCGTGGCGGCCATCGGCGCGCTGTTCATTGGCGCCACCGCCGAGGCGGCGATGGTGCTGCTGCTGTTTATGGTTGGCGAGCTGCTGGAATCCTACGCCGCCAACCGTGCGCGGCGCGGGGTGAAGGCGCTGATGGAGCTGGTGCCGGAAGATGCGCTGCTGCTGCAAGGCACGGAACGCAAACGCGTGCCGGTCGCCAGCCTGCGCCCCGGCGACGTGATTGAAATCGCGCCCGGCGGGCGTCTGCCGGCCGACGCCGAGCTGCTCAATCCGTTCGCCAGCTTCGACGAAAGCGCCCTGACCGGCGAATCGGTGCCGGTCGAGCGTCAACGGGGGGAAAAAGTGGCCGCCGGCAGCCTGTCCGTCGATCAGGCGGCACAGATGAAGGTGATCTCAGAGCCCGGCAAAAACGCCATCGACCGCATTCTGCAATTGATTGAAGAGGCCGAAGAGCGCCGCGCGCCGATCGAACGCTTCCTCGATCGCTTCAGCCGCTACTACACCCCGGCCATCATGCTGCTGGCCGTCGCGGTGATCCTGGTGCCGCCGCTGCTGTTCTCGCAGCCGTGGGAGACCTGGATCTATCGCGGCCTGACGCTGCTGCTGATCGGCTGTCCATGCGCGCTGGTGATCTCGACGCCGGCGGCCATCACATCTGGGCTGGCCGCCGCCACGCGGCGCGGCGCGCTGATTAAAGGCGGTGCGGCGCTGGAGCAACTGGGCCAGATTCAAACCATCGCCTTCGATAAAACCGGCACCCTGACCGAAGGCAAGCCGACGGTCACCGACGTGCTGCCCATCGGCGCGCTGACCGAACAACGGCTGTTGCAGCTTGCCGCCGCGGTAGAGGCCGGTTCGCATCACCCGCTGGCGCAAGCGATCATTAACCGCGCCGCCGCCAGCGGGGCCGAGCTGCCGCTGGCGCAGGCGCGCCGCGCGCTGGCCGGCGTCGGTGTGGAAGGGATCGTGGACGGCAAGACCGTGCTGATCAGCGCGCCGGGCAAGCTGGCGCCGGGCCTGCTCGCCACCCAATGGCAGAGCCAGGTAGACAAGCTGGAAAACGCCGGTAAAACGGCGGTGGTGGTGCTGGAAGACGGCGCGCCCATCGGCTTGCTGGCGCTGCGTGATACGCTACGCAGCGACGCCAAACAGGCGATAGCCGAACTGAACGCGCTGGGTATTCGCGGCGTGATGCTGACCGGGGACAACCCGCGCGCCGCCGCGGCGATCGCCGGCGAGCTGGGCCTCGACTATCGCGCCGGTCTGTTGCCGGAAGATAAGGTCGCCGCGGTTACCGAGCTGAACGAACTGCGCCCGACGGCGATGATCGGCGACGGCATCAACGACGCCCCGGCGATGAAAGCCTCCAACATCGGCATCGCCATGGGCAGCGGCACCGATGTGGCGCTGGAGACCGCCGACGCCGCCCTGACCCACAACCGGCTGGTGGGCGTCGCGGAAATGATCCGCATCTCGCGCGCCACCCACGCCAATATCCGGCAAAACATCACCATCGCGCTGGGATTGAAAGGGGTCTTTCTGATCACCAGCCTGCTGGGGTTAACCGGGCTGTGGCTGGCAGTGCTGGCGGACTCCGGCGCCACCGCGCTGGTCACCGCCAACGCGCTGCGGCTGTTGAGAAAGCGCCAATAACGTGACGCCAGGCCGGGTTCCTCAATGGGAACCCGCCATTATCGATTGCAGCGAAGATACTAAGGATATTGTCGGCGCGTATGTAATACCCGCAACACCCGGATGTGAGTTTCCAGCACCTGGTAAATCAGGAGATAATGGGGATGCAAGGGGATTTCATGCGTGCCGTCCACTCTGCCACGCCGGAAAATTCGAGGATGCCTGGCGGCGGGAGTGACGGCCTCCATGATGAGAACCTTCATTTTTCTGGCCGCCAGAGGGTTATCGTTGGCGATGAATCCCACAATCTCCGCCAGATCCTGACGTGCGGCTCGAGTCCATTCGATGTTGAGCATTATGCCTGCTTCGCGTTGATCCTGGCTTCTGCAGCAGCGATAACAGCATCCATTTCAGCCATCACGTCATCATGAGGAATACCGGGCCACGGCTCATCCATGGCTTCCTGAACTCTTTCAAGAAACCAGCGCTCATAGCCCTGTGTGTGTTCCTCATTTTCCATCTTGGCAACCGTAGGTAGTAGTAAAATACTCATCATCGTTTGTCCCTTTCGAACGCTCCCCAATCGCAGGGAGCTTATCTTACGAGACGATTAAAAACTATACACCTTTACGTAACAGATAACGGTATGGCGCCTGCTCGGTCTCCTGCGCCACCAGCGTGTGCTCCATAAAGCGGCAGAACCCCGGGATATCGCGGGTAGTGGCCGGATCGTCGGCGATAATCAGCAGCGTTTCGCCGTTGTCCATATGGCGCACGGTTTTGCGCACCATCATCACCGGTTCCGGGCAACGCAGCCCCAGCGCGTCGAGCGTCTGGTCTGCCTGGGCAAATAAGTCAGTCATGCAATTTTTCTCGTTCAAAAACGATCGGCGAACGCTCGCCGCATCTCATTAGCGCCTAGTTTACGCCGGTAGTTTTTCTGCGCAAGATGCGTTAACGTTTGCGTTAAATTTAACCATTGCATTGGTTGCGCAAACGCGTATCATGCCGCCGCGCAGCGTTTTTTGCTGTTTTGACAAGACACACTGGGTTCCCTCACCCCACTGCTAAAAAGGCTACAAGTATGTATTCGTTTACCGCACAGCAGCGCTTCACGGCGTTGGTCTGGCTTTCGCTGTTTCATATCGCCATCATTACCTCCAGCAACTACCTGGTGCAGCTGCCGATCAGCGTTTTCGGCTTCCATACCACCTGGGGCGCCTTTACCTTCCCGTTTATCTTCCTGGCGACCGATCTGACCGTGCGCATCTTCGGCGCGCCGCTGGCGCGGCGCATCATCCTGGCGGTGATGGTGCCGGCGCTGTTCATCTCCTACGTGATCTCCACCGTCACCTATCAGGGAGAATGGCAGGGCTTCGCCGCGCTGAGCAGTTTTAACCTGTTCGTGGCGCGCATCGCGGTGGCCAGCTTTATGGCCTATGTGCTCGGCCAGATCCTCGACGTACACGTCTTCAACCGCCTGCGTCAACGCAGCGCCTGGTGGGTGGCGCCGGCGGCGGCGATGTTCCTCGGCAACATCAGCGATACGCTGGCGTTCTTCTTCATCGCCTTCTATAAGAGCAGCGATCCCTTCATGGCCAACAACTGGGTGGAGATCGCGCTGGTGGATTACAGCTTCAAGGTGATGATCTGCCTGCTGTTCTTCCTGCCGATGTACGGCGTGTTGCTGAACATGCTGCTCAAACGCATCGCGGCGCGCAGCGGCAGCCTGCAGCCGGGCTGAGTCGTGTTATTCTGGGCGGCCCTATCCTTTGGAGGCCGCTCATGACCCCAATCGTCCGCACCGCCACGCTCGAAGAAATCCACCGCCTTTACCAACGCATCCCCGAATTCGGCGGCCTGCACAGCCTGGCCGATCTGCAGCAACGTATCGGCGCCGCCCCCGCCAGCCTGTTGATCGCCGAGATAGGCGGGCAGCCGGCCGGTTTCAAACTCGGTTATCAACGGCAGGAAACGGTGTTTTACAGCTGGCTGGGCGGCGTGCTGCCGGCATTCCGTCGCCACGGCGTGGCGCAGGCCTTGTTGGCCGAACAAGAGCGCTGGGCGCGGGCGCAGGGCTATCGCCAACTGACGGTCAAAACCCGTAACCGGTTCCGCGCCATGCTGACGATGCTGCTCGCCCATCACTATCAGATTGTTCATCTGGAAAAGAAAGGCGAAGTGGCTGATTATCGGCTATTACTGGAAAAAAACTTGTGACAACATCTGCCTTGCATTTCAACCTGGAATAGGTTGCGATACGACAGTGAATCCCTACCGGAAAGGAAGAAGGAAGCCCGATGCGTAAAGTAGCGAAATTGATGGGTATCAGCCTGCTGGCGCTTGGCCTCGCGGCCTGCGACGGCAACACCAAAGACACCAAGGCAGCGCCAGATGGCGCGGCGGCCAGCGCGCCGGCCGGGCAGCAAGTCAGCCTGCTGGACGGTAAACTGGCGTTCACCCTGCCGGTCGGCATGGCGGATCAGACCAGCAAGTTGGAAAAACCGGCCAACAACATGCACGCATATGCTGACAGCACCAGCCAGCGCCTAGTGGTTGTGATCCTCGGCGACAAGACCGCCGACAGTCTGGAAACCCTGGCCCAACGGTTGGAAAACAACCAACGCGCGAACGACGCCAATCTGCAGCTGATTACCAACAAGGCTATCGAAGTAGACGGCGTGCCGCTGCGTCAGCTGGACAGCATCGTCACCAACAGTGGCAAGAAAGCTTACTCTTCCATTCTGGTTGGCGCACTGAACAACAACTTGCTGACCATCCAGATCTCGCTACCGGCGGACAATCAGCAGCAGGCGCAGACCGAAGCCGAAGGCATCATCTCCACCCTGAAACTGAAGCAGTAATCCCGCAGGGGCCGGTTCGCCGGCCCCTGAGTCTTTATGCCAACGCCTGCGCCAGCAGGGTGATCGGGTGTTCGCAGCGTTTGCTGGTGGACATTTCGATCTGCCACTTGCAGGTCTCGCAGTCGGTCACCACCAGATCCACTCCGCTCTCTTCTATCTGCCGGAACAGCGGCGCGCCAATGCCTTGCGACGTGGCGTAGTTCTCCGATTTGAACCCGTAAGTGCCGGCGATGCCGCAGCACTGCGAATCCAGCACCACCAGCTCCAGCCCCGGTATCTGCCGCAGCAGCTCCAGGGTATAGGCGGTCCAGCCCATCTTCTCCATATGGCAAGGCGTGTGATAAGCCACCCGCAGCGGCGTGCGCTTGAGCGGCAGGCTGCGCCCCTGATTGATCAGGCGATAGAGATAGCGCGTCGCCAGCTCCACCCGATCGCGCACCGCAGTGGTGTCTACGTCCAGCAGATGAGGGTATTCGTCACGCAGGGTGAAGGTGCAGCTCGATGAGGTCGCCACCACCGGAATGCCGCGCTCCAGCACCGTTTCATGCAGCGATTCGGCATTGACCCTGGCCTGCTTTTTAGCCTGCTCGATAAATCCGTTGGCGATCAGCGGCACGCCGCAGCATTTCTCGCGTTTCAGCAGTTGCACGCCGATATCCAGCGCGTTGAACACCCGGACCAAATCCTTGCCCAGCTGCGGGTGGTTATAGTTGACGAAGCAACCGTGGAAAAATGCCACCTGCTCGGCGTAACGCTGCTGAGCCTGCGCCTGTTGCCGGTACCAGCGGCGGAAGGTGCCGAAGGAATATTTCGGCAGTTCGCGCCGGTGGTCGATCTTCAGCGCCTTGTCCAGCAGCTTGCGCACCGGTTTCAACCCGGTGGCGGCGTTGACGATCGGCGCAAACGGCGTCGACAGCGATCCCATGATATCGGTATGGCTGAGGATGGCATCGCGCAGCGTCGGCTTGCTCTGGGCGAAGTCGGCGCGGGCGCGCTGAATGATGTCGCCGATTTTGACGTCGGACGGGCAGGCCACTTCACAACGCTTGCAGTTGGTGCAGTATTTCAGCGCTTCGTCGTACAGCGCCGGGTCTTTCAGCCGCAGCCGCTCACCGTCCGGCCCCGCCTGTTTCGGTCCCGGGTAAAGCGGGTTCACTTTGGCGACCGGGCAGTAAGTGGTGCAGACGGTGCATTTGATGCAGCTTTCAAAGCTGTGGTCCCGATGCAGGCTCATACGTTCTCCTCCGCGGCGATCTGCTGCGCGACGTGCAGCGCGCCGATCAATGACACGCCGGCGCCGCAGCCCTGCTGCAGCGGGTCGTAGCCGCCGGCGACCGCGCCGATGGCGTACAGGTTGTCGAACGGCACTCCCTGCTTCATCGCCCGCAACCTGCCGTCGGTACGCACGCCGAACTGCAGGTAAGGCTGCGGCGCGAACAGCTCGCGTCGGCTCCAGTCGGCGCGATCCGCCCGACTGTGTACGTCCAGCCCGAAGATCGGTTCGCGCACCCCGTCGAAATCGGCCACCAGTCCATTGCTGAAGAAGCTGCCGCTGGCCAGCACCACCTGCTGCGCCCGCAGCGGAATATCGCCGTGGTTGCGGGTGTACAAACCGGTGACGCGGCCGGCCTCGCTCTCGGCGCGCAGCACGCTGTCGCCCGGCATGAAAACGCCGCCCAACTGCTGGAAACGCCGCCGCAGCGCCTGATGCAAGCGCATGCCGGGCACCGAAGGCGGCAACGTCGGCAGCAGTCGGATCGGCTTGCCGACCGCATCCTGCAGCACCGCCAGCGACGCGTCGTCCTCCAGACCCAGACAGGCCGGCAGGAAGAGCGCCTCGGCCTCGCCCGCCAGCCGCCGCAGCTCTTCGGCCATCGGCGGCAGGCTTTCCATCAAATCCAGTACCCGGGCGATGTTCACCGCGCGGAACTCGCTGGGATTATTGCGCAATCTGTCCAGCGCCGGCATGTGCAGATAGGCCACGTCCGTCTGCACGCCGAGCTCGCGGCTCAGGGCGTCGGCGGCCATCTGCGGTTGGAAGTCGAGGAACCCTTCGATGCCGATCACCGCAATACGCCGCCACGGCAGTTGGCCGGTCAGCGGCAGCGTCGGGATCGCCTGCGGGCTGAGCCAGGTGGCGCGGCGCGTGCCGAGCGGCGTGATGCGCAGATGGTTGTTCACCCCCTCGCCCTGCAGATTCAACCCGCAGCGTTCCAGCAGCCGCTGCGCGGCGGCGGACAGCGCCGCCACCCGGCCGGGCCCGATCAGGGCGTACGGATGCTGCGGCGCCTGTTGCGCCAGCTGCGGCAACGCCGCCAGCGGCATCTCGACCGGCGTGCCGTCCGGCAATCTCGCCAGCAGATCGAGCGAGCCGGAGGAGAAGTAGAGCGCGCTCTGGCCAGAACTAACCACCGCGCAGCGCTTGCCCTGTTCGGCCACGGCAATGGCGCAGCTCAGGCCCGCCAGACCACCGCCAATCACCACAACGTCAAATCGCATCATCCGCCTCCTGCTCCTGGTCGGCCTGGGCTTCAAGCCCGCATAATCCCTGGTAAACCCAACTGGTGAATTCGCTCTCGCGCAGCGCATCGCCCCAGGCGATCGGCCGTACGCCTTTCCAGCGTTCGTTGAGGAACTGCGACAGCTGCGCGATGGATTGCTGCGGCGTGCTGACGTTAAAGCGCGTCAACAGCCCGGCGGCGCGGCAGGCGCAGAGTTCGCCCTGGCAGGTGCCCATGCCGACACGGGTGCGGCGGCGCAGATCCACCAGGTTATTGACGGTCAGCGAGTTGACCGCATAGCGCACTTCCCCGGCGGTCACCGCCTCGCATTCGCACACCAGGCTGGTGTCGAGCCGATCGGCCGCCGGCACCTGGCTGGCGCGATCGCCGTGCCGATAGATCGCCGAGCCGCGAATGCTGGCGGGCAGAGAAACCACGCTGCGCACCGTTTCCTCCGCCGACTGACGGGATCCGGGCAGCGCGTCCTGCGCGGTGGTGCACGGACTATTTACGCCGAGCTTTTCGCATACCTTGTCGGTGGCCCACTCCGCCATCAGGCGGTAGGTCATCAGCTTGCCGCCGGTAATGGTGATAAACCCTTCCAGCCCGTCGCGGGCGGCGTGATCGAGCAGCACGATGCCGCGGCTGACGTTGCGCCCGCTGGGATCGTCGTCGCTGGCCACCAGCGGCCGCACCCCGGCATAGGCGCGCAAAATGCGGGTCTGCGCCAGGGTGGGCGCCAACAGCGCCCCTTCGCGGATCAGAATGTCCACCTCCTGCGGGGTCACCAGCATGTTGTCAATTTGGTCGTAGTCGATATGGGTCGAGGTCGTGCCGATCAGCGAGATGGTGTCGCCTGGCACCAGGATGTCGGCGTCCGCCGGTTTGCGGCAGCGGTTGATCACCATGTTGTTGATGCGATGGCCGAGGATCAGCAGCGCTCCCTTGGCCGGGAACATACGGATGCGCAAATCGGCGTATTCGGCGATCTGCTGGCCCCAGATACCGGCGGCGTTGACCACCACCGGCGCGTGCAGCTCATAGCGCCGCTGATTCTGATGGTCGTAAACGCGCACGCCCGTCACCCGATCGCCGCTGCGCAGCAACCCCACCACCTGATGGTAGGTCAGGATCTGCGCGCCGTGCTCGCGCGCGTCCAGCATATTGGCGGCGGTCAGCCGGAAGGGATCGACGGTGCCGTCCGGCACCCGCACCGCGCCGATCAGCGCCGGGTTAGCCGCCGGCTCCAGCCGCAGCGCCAGCTGCGGGTCTATCGCTTCGGCGTCGATGTCGGCCTGGCGACAGGCGGCGATAAACTGCTGCTGATAGTCCAGCGAGTCTTGCGGCAAGGTGATGAACAGCCCGTCGGTGCGCTCGATACAGTGATGCGCGATGCGTTTCAGGATGCGGTTCTCTTCTATGCATTCGCGCGCCGACTCGCCGTCGGTCACCGCATAGCGCGCGCCGCTGTGCAGCAAACCGTGGTTGCGGCCGGTGGCGCCGGTGGCGATGTCGTGGCGCTCCAGCAAAATGCATCGCAAGCCGCGCCGCGCACAGTCGCGGGCAATGCCTGCGCCGGTGGCGCCGCCGCCGATGATGATCACATCCGTTTCGCCGCCGTCAAAATAGCTGCTCATGTCGCTCCCTCAGGATCGGTAGTTATGAGCCTATTGAGCCACGGTTATTGGGGTCTTTGTTTGATAAGGAACAATAACGAACATGAAACGAAATAAAAATGTCCACAAAAAACCATCAATGTGATCATAATCACGATTTTTGGACGTTTTTCTATTTCATAACGTTAACGAATCGCTCAAAATCCGCCGTGGTTTCATGAAAGTGTAACAATTGCGCCATTCGTCACAGCGACACCAGGCGTATTTGATGACAATGGCGCTCGTTATGGAACACAAAAACACCACATTCGATATCCGCTCAATCATCAAATGAACGTAAAAGGTCATATTGATGTGATAACAGATAAAGCCATCGGAGGCGCTCATGTTGAGTATTTTTAAGCCGGCCGCACACATCGCCCGTGTGCCGAGCGATAAGGTAGACCCGCTCTACCGTAAGCTGCGCTGGCAAATTTTCCTGGGGATCTTCTTCGGTTACGCCGCCTACTATCTGGTGCGTAAGAACTTCACCCTGGCCATGCCTTACCTGATCGAACAAGGCTTCAGCCGCGGTGACCTCGGCTTCGCGCTGTCGGGCATCTCCATCGCCTACGGCTTCTCCAAATTCATCATGGGTTCGGTCTCCGACCGTTCCAACCCGCGAGTGTTCCTGCCTGCCGGCCTGATCCTGGCGGCGGCGGTGATGTTGTTCATGGGCTTCGTGCCGTGGGCAACCTCCAGCATCGCCATCATGTTCGTCCTGCTGTTCCTGTGCGGCTGGTTCCAGGGCATGGGCTGGCCGCCGTGCGGCCGCACCATGGTGCACTGGTGGTCGCAGAAAGAACGCGGCGGCATCGTCTCCATCTGGAACTGCGCCCACAACGTGGGCGGCGGCCTGCCGCCGCTGCTGTTCCTGCTGGGCATGGCCTGGTTCAACGACTGGCACGCGGCGCTGTACATGCCGGCCTTCGGCGCCATCCTGGTAGCCCTGATCGCCTTCGGCCTGATGCGCGACACCCCGCAATCCTGCGGCCTGCCGCCGATTGAAGAGTACAAAAACGACTACCCGGACGACTACAGCGAAAAAGACGAAGAAGAGCTGACCGCCAAGCAGATCTTCATGCAGTACATCCTGCCGAACAAGCTGCTGTGGTACATCGCGGTCGCCAACGTGTTCGTCTACCTGCTGCGTTACGGCATTCTGGACTGGTCGCCGACCTACCTGAAAGAAGTGAAGCACTTCGCGCTGGACAAGTCTTCCTGGGCCTACTTCCTGTATGAATACGCCGGTATCCCGGGCACCCTGCTGTGCGGCTGGATGTCGGACAAAGTGTTCAAAGGCAACCGCGGCGCCACCGGCGTGTTCTTCATGACGCTGGTGACCATCGCCACCGTGGTGTTCTGGATGAACCCGGCCGGTAACCCGACCGTGGACATGATCTGTATGCTGGTCATCGGCTTCCTGATCTACGGTCCGGTGATGCTGATCGGCCTGCACGCGCTGGAGCTGGCGCCGAAGAAAGCCGCCGGCACCGCCGCGGGCTTCACCGGCCTGTTCGGCTACCTGGGCGGCTCGGTTGCGGCCAGCGCCATCGTCGGTTACACCGTAGACTTCTTCGGTTGGGACGGCGGCTTCATGGTGATGATCGGCGGCGGCGTGCTGGCGGTTATCCTGCTGCTGCTGACCATGCTGAACGAGAAGAAACACCACGCGGAAATCGCTGCCGGCAAGCGCAGCTAACCGTCACACGACTTTTGCATGATTTAAAGGCCGCCCTGCGGCCTTTTTACTACCCTGCCCCCAACAACACGGAGAAAACGGAATGCGGACTCAAGTCAAAGCCCTGCTGACAGGGATCATTCTCGCCACCTCAATGGTCAGCGCCGCACAGGCGACGGACAAAGTGGTGATCGCCCACCGCGGCGCCAGCGGCTACCTGCCGGAACACACCCTGCCGGCGAAGGCGATGGCCTACGCGCAAGGCGCCGATTACCTCGAGCAGGATCTGGTAATGACCAAGGACAACGAGCTGGTGGTGCTGCACGACCATTACCTCGATCGCGTCACCGACGTCGCCGAACGTTTCCCGAACCGCGCACGCAAAGACGGCCGTTATTACGCCATCGACTTTACGCTGGCGGAGATCAAATCGCTGAAGTTCACCGAAGGCTTTGACATCGAAAACGGCAAGAAGGTACAGGGCTACCCTGGCCGCTTCCCGATGGGCAAATCCGACTTCCGCGTCCACACCTTCCAGGAAGAGATCGAGTTCGTACAGGGTCTGAACCATTCGACCGGCAAAAACATCGGCATCTATCCTGAAATCAAAGCGCCTTGGTTCCACAAGCAGGAAGGCAAAGACATCTCCAGCAAAGTGCTGGCGGTGCTCAAGCAGTACGGCTACACCGGCAAAAACGACAACGTCTACCTGCAGTGCTTCGACGCCAACGAGCTCAAACGCATCAAGAACGAGCTGGAGCCGAAGCTGGGCATGGATCTGAAGCTGGTGCAGCTGATCGCCTACAACGACTGGCAGGAAACCTACGAGCAGAAAGCCGACGGCAAGTGGGTGGAATACGACTATGACTGGATGTTCAAACCGGGCGCGATGAAGAAAATCGCTCAGTATGCCGACGGCATCGGGCCGGACTACCACATGCTGGTGGTGGCGGATCAATCCAAACCGGGCCACATCGTGCTGACCGACATGGTGAAAGAAGCGCACGCCAGCAAGCTGGCGGTGCATCCGTTCACCATCCGCGCCGATGCGCTGCCAAAGTACGTGACCGACGTGAACCAACTGTATGACGTGATTTACAACCAGGCCGGCGTCGACGGCGTGTTCACCGACTTCCCGGACAAGGGCGTGCAGTTCCTGCAGAAGCAGGGCCAGCACAAGTAATGCCAAGGGCGCCGCAAGGCGCCCTTGTTATTTCAGAGGAACATCTTGCGCAGGTAGTGCGGTACCGCGTTGTCGGCATTGGAACCGATCACCTCCAGCTCCGGCAGCATATCCTTCAGGCGCTGATGCGCATCGCGCATGATGCAGCCCTTGCCGGCCATCGACAGCATCTCCAGATCGTTCATGCCGTCGCCGAAGGCGATGCACTCTTGCAGCGTATAACCGATGATCTTGGCCACTTCTTCCAGCGCATGCCCTTTCGACACGCCGCCCGCCATCACTTCCAGGCAGGTCGGGAACGAGAAGCTGACGTTGACCCGATCGCCCCAGCGGGCGTTGATGGCGTCTTCCACCTGCAGCAACCGCTCGTGGTCTTCACAGGTGAAGTAAACCTTGCAGACGCCGTCGGTTTCCAGCAGGCCCGGCTCAAACAGCTGATATTTGAACACCGACTCCTGGAAGTACTCTTCCTGCTCCGGGCTTTCGCGGTTGGTAAACCAATCGTCGTTGCGGTAGACGTTAGTGGTGATCTGCGGATCGTCGTGCAGCATGCCGTACAGATCGCGGGCGATATCCCCATCCAGATTATGGCTGAAGATCAGCTCGCCGGCCGTGTTGTGCACCCGCGCGCCGTTGGAGGTGATCATAAAGGCGCTGATTTCCAGGCTGTCGCGGATCTGCGCCACGTCGATGTGGTGGCGGCCGGTGGCGAACACGAAATGCACGCCTCGCTGGGTCAGCAACTTCAGCGTTTCTTTGGCGTACGGCGACAGGGTATGGTCGGGAGACAGCAGCGTGCCATCTAAATCGGAAGCGACGACGTGATACATAGCGTTATGTTCTAACCTCTGATGGAGTTGTCGGCGGCAGCGCGCCGCCTAAGTGTTGAGCAAAGAAGCGCAGGATTGCGTTCAGTGCTTCGGCGCGCATCGCGTCCCGCTCGAACAGGATCTCATGGCGTGCGCCGTTGATAACCCACGGAAGCCCCCCTTCGCAAGGGCGCCCCGCGTCTGACAGAGCCTGACAAAAAGCCTGGTGCGAACGGTTGTCAACCACCCGTTCTTCACCGGCCTGCAAAAGCAACAGCGGCGTTGTGATTTTCCCGGCCTGCGCGATGATCTGCCGGCCGGCGCGGATGCTCTCACGCACCCAATGGTAAGTCGGCCCGCCCACCTGCAGCTCGGGATAGTCGGCGTAATAACGCAGGCTGCGCCGGTAGCGCTCGCGGCTGTGGGTCAACACGTTGACCACATAGGGCAGCGGACGCCACTGGCCGGTGCCCACCGCGTAATAATCACGGATCGCCGGGCGTGTCTCCACCCAGTCGAGAATGCGGTCGGCCAGCCAGCCCGGCATCGGCAGCTGGATGCCGAACATCGGCGCGCAAAACGCCGCCGCGTCGAACGCCTGCGGCCGGCGCTGCAGGAACTGCGCCAGGATCGCGCCGCCCATCGAATGCGCCAGCGCGAAACGCTGCCGGTAACCGCGCGACTCGACCTCGCGCAGCCACAGCTGCTCGAAATCGTCCACGTAGTCGGCAAAGTTTACCACATGACCGCGGTGCGTATCCGCCAGTAAACGCCCGGAGCGCCCCTGGCCGCGATGATCGACGATCACCACGTCGTAACCGCAGTGGAACAGGTCGTAGGCCACCTCAGGGTATTTCACGTAGCTTTCGATGCGGCCGGGGCTGACCACCACCACCCGCTGATGCCGCGCGGAACGGAAACGCACAAAGCGGATCGGCACGCCGTCCACGCCGCTGAACTCGCCTTCTTCGCGCTGCCGCCAGAAATCCAGCAGCGGCCCGGTGGCGAAGGCAGCGAACTGCGTTTCACGCGTTAACCAGTCATCGGAGCTGAGAGTGAACGAGGTCATCGAGAGCGTTTTCCCTGTGGAGCCGGCGGAAAATGTGACCGCTGGCACAAGAAATCATACTAGCGTATTGTGATTCAATTCTGACAAAAAACGGCGCCGCCTCGGCGCATTGTGGCACAAAACGACACTTTCAGGGAGCCGAGAACCATGACCTTGGACTGGTGGTTAACCTACCTGCTGACCACGCTTATCCTTAGCCTCTCCCCCGGATCCGGCGCCATCAACACCATGAGCACCGGCATCAGCCACGGCTATCGCGGCGCCGCCGCGTCGATCGCCGGGCTGCAGGTCGGGCTGAGCGCGCACATCGTGCTGGTGGGCATCGGCCTCGGCGCGCTGATATCGCAATCGCTGCTGGCGTTCGAGCTGCTGAAATGGCTGGGCGCCGCCTACCTGGTGTGGCTCGGCATCCAGCAATGGCGCGCCGCCGGCGCGCTGGATCTGCATGCGCTGGCGGGCAGCATGCCGCGCCGCCGCCTGTTCCGCCGCGCGGTGCTGGTCAACCTGACCAACCCGAAAAGCATCGTGTTCCTCGCCGCGCTGTTCCCGCAGTTCATCTTGCCCCATCAGCCGCAGGCCGAACAGTATCTGGTGCTCGGCGTCACCACCGTGGTGGTGGATATTCTGGTGATGATCGGTTACGCCACCCTGGCGACGCGCATCGCCGGCTGGCTGAAGACCCCGCGTCAAATGCAGCTGCTCAACCGGGTGTTCGGTTCGCTGTTCATTTTGGTGGCGGGGCTGCTGGCGACCGCCCGCAAAGCCTGACAAAAAAGGCCGGGCATCGCTGCTCGGCCTTGGGCATTTCACTGCCGGTTAGCGGGTAAAGATCAGGTGTAACCCGAAGCCGGTAAACAGCACGCCCGCCATCCCGTCTATCCACTTGGCCAACCGCTGATAACCGCGGCGCATCGCCGGCAGCGCGAACACCACCGCCACCAGGCTGAACCAGACGAAGGTCTCGGCGACGATCAGCAAGAACAGCCCCCAGCGCGCCCCGGCGCCGACGCTGTCACCGACGAACAGCGAGAACACGCTGCCGAAATAGATCACCGCTTTCGGGTTGGACAGGTTGGTCAAGAAGCCGCGAATAAAGCTGCGCCCGGCCTTCGGCAACGCCACCTGGGCCTCTGCCGCCGGCGGAGCTTGCTGCGCCCGCGCGGAACGCAGCAGTTGCCACCCCATCCAGCACAGGTAAATGCCGCCGCCGACCATGATTATCTGATGCAGCCAGGCCATCTTCTGCAGGATCAGATGCAGCCCCATCAACGCCACGCCGGCCCATACCACGATGCCGAGCGAAATGCCGACCACGCCCATCATCGCCTCGCGGCGCGAGCGGCTGGCGGCGGTCTGCGACACGAAAAAGAAGTCCGGCCCCGGGCTCATCAGCGCAATCAGATGCACCAGCGCCACGGTGAGAAACAGCATCAGCATGATTTATCGCCCTCAGTCTTCGTCATTGTCGAGATGGTCGCGGATCATCGCCATAAAGGGCGCGCCGAAACGCTCCAGTTTGCGCTGCCCCACGCCGTTGACGCTCAGCAGATCGCCGGCCTTGATCGGCATCTGTTCGGCCATTTCCAGCAGCGTGGCGTCGTTGAACACCACGTAGGGTGGAATGTTTTCTTCGTCGGCGATCGACTTGCGCAGTTTGCGCAGCTTGGCGAACAGCTTGCGATCGTAATTGCCGCCGTAGGATTTCTGGTTGGCGCTGCTGCGCGACTTCAGGCTCTGAATGCGCGGCACCGCCAGCTGCAGCGCCACCTCGCCGCGCAACACCGGACGCGCCGCCTCGGTCAATTGCAGCGCCGAGTGCATGGCGATGTTCTGGGTGATAAAGCCCAGGTGGATCAGCTGACGCAGCACGCTGGTCCAGTGCTCCGTGGTTTGATCGCGGCCGATGCCGTACACCGGCAGCTTGTCGTGACCGTATTCGCGAATGCGCTGATTGTTGGAGCCGCGCAGCACTTCCACGATGTACCCGAGGCCGAAGCGCTGGCCGACACGGTACACGCAAGACAGCGCCTTGCGCGCGTCCTCCAGCCCGTCGTAGCGCTTGGGCGGATCGAGGCAGATATCGCAGTTGCCGCAGTTTTCGTGCTTGCCTTCGCCGAAGTAGTTGAGCAGCACCAGGCGACGGCAGGTTTGCGCCTCGGCGAAAGCGCCCATGGCGTTCAGCTTGTGACGCTCGATGTCCAGCTGTTGCCCGGCGGGTTTCTCCTCCAGACAGCGGCGCAGCCAGGCCATGTCGGCCGGATCGTACAGCAGGATGGCTTCGGCCGGCAGGCCGTCGCGCCCGGCGCGGCCGGTCTCCTGATAATAGGATTCGATATTGCGCGGGATGTCGAAATGCACCACGAAACGCACGTTGGGTTTGTTGATGCCCATGCCGAAGGCGACGGTGGCCACCACCACCTGCAGATCGTCACGCTGGAACGCCTCCTGCACCTGGGCGCGGCGATCGTTGTCCAGCCCCGCGTGGTAAGCGCCGACGCTCAGCCCGCGGCTTTGCAGGCGCGCGGCGGTGTCTTCCACCTTGGCGCGGCTGTTGCAATAGATAATGCCGCTCTTGCCGCGCTGATCCTGCACGAAGCGCCACAGCTGGTCGAGCGGTTTGAATTTTTCCACCAGCGTGTAGCGGATGTTCGGTCGGTCGAAGCTGCTGACCTGCACCAGCGGATCCTGCAGCGACAGCAGACGCACGATATCGCCGCGCGTGGCTTCGTCGGCAGTGGCGGTCAACGCGATCACCGGCATCGACGGGAAGCGCTGTTTCAACTGCCCCAGCGCGCGGTATTCCGGCCGGAAGTCGTGGCCCCATTGGGAGATGCAGTGCGCCTCATCCACCGCCAGCATCGCCGGCGGGCAGTGATCGAGCAGGTTGAGGAAGCTTTCCATCATCAGCCGCTCCGGCGCGATGTACAGCATCTTGATGGTGCCGTTGCGGCAGCCGGCCATGACGTCCAACTGCTCCTCGCGGGTTTGCGTCGAGTTGTAGCAGGCGGCGGAAACGCCGTAGGCCAACAGTTGGTCGACCTGATCCTTCATCAGCGAGATCAGCGGAGAAACGACCAGCGTCAGGCCGTCCATCACCAGCGCAGGGATTTGGTAACACAACGACTTGCCGCCGCCGGTCGGCATCACCACCAGGCAATCCTGCCCGCCGATCGCGGCATTGATAATCGTTTGCTGCCCCGGACGGAATTGCTGGTAGCCGAAGGTATCGCGCAATACCTGCTCGGCCAGCAACTCTCTGTTAATCACTGCTGCGGTTGACACACACTTCCCCATTTTTTCATCGGTACACACCCACCGGGTATGATTACACAATATCGTTCAGCATGACACCAACGCGCGCGTGACTCTTTTGCCTAAACGGGCTGGTAAGCAACAAAGGTTAAGCATAAAATCAACATTCCATTAACCTGGACTGACCAGTTAGCTCCCTTAAAACGCAAAAGAAAAACGGAAACCCGCTATGTCGACAACACCACTGACCCTGGAAGCCGCCCGCCGCAAGATCGGCGAAATTTTTGTCTACCACATGCCGTTCAACCGCGAGCTTGGCCTGGAGCTGCGCCGCTTCGACGATGACTACGTCGAGCTGAGCTTCACCAACCAGCGCAAGCTGGTCGGCAACGCCGCGCAGGAAATTCTGCATGGCGGCGTGATCGCCGCCGTGCTTGACGTCGCCGCCGGGCTGGCCTGCGCCGGCGGCGTGCTGACGCGCCTGGAGCCGCTGGTCGAAGAGGAGATCGCCGCCAAGCTGTCGCGCATGGGCACCATCGACCTGCGCGTCGACTACCTGCGCCCCGGCCGCGGCGAGCACTTCGTCGCCTCCGCCAGCGTGCTGCGCAGCGGCAACAAAGTCGCCGTCGCGCGCGTAGAACTGCATAACCACGACGGCCTGCATATCGCGACCGCCACCGCCACCTACCTGGTCGGCTGATGATTGTGTGCGGTGAGCGTCTTCAGTACACTCACCGCATCTTAAGTTCCCCACCAGAGTGACGTCATGGACGCAAAGCAAACGCGTCAGGGCATTTTCTTTGCCCTGGCCGCCTATTTTATGTGGGGCATCGCCCCGGCTTATTTCAAACTGATCCAGCAAGTGTCCGCGGATGAGATCCTCACCCACCGGATCATCTGGTCGTTTTTCTTCATGCTGGCGCTGATCACGCTGGGCCGCAACTGGCCTAAAGTGCGCGCCGCCTGCCAAAATCGCAAACGGCTGCTGTTGCTGGCGGTCACCGCGCTGTTGATCGGCGGCAACTGGCTGCTGTTCATCTGGGCGGTGAACAATCACCATATGCTGGAAGCCAGCCTGGGCTACTTCATCAACCCGCTGGTTAACGTGCTGTTGGGGATGCTGTTTCTCGGCGAACGTTTCCGCCGCATGCAGTGGGTGGCGGTGGCGCTGGCGTTCACCGGGGTGCTGGTGCAGCTCTGGCAGTTCGGGTCGTTGCCGATCATCGGTCTGGGGCTGGCGTTCAGCTTTGCCTTCTACGGCCTGCTGCGCAAGAAAATCGCCATCGACGCGCAGACCGGCATGCTGATTGAGACGCTGTGGCTGCTGCCGGTGGCGGCGGCCTATCTGTTCCTGTTCGCCGACAGCCCCACCAGCCACCTGAGCGCCAACCCGTGGTCGCTGAACCTGCTGCTGGTCGCCGCCGGCATCGTCACCACCGTGCCGCTGCTGTGCTTCACCGCGGCGGCTACCCGGCTGCGCCTGTCGACGCTCGGTTTCTTCCAGTATCTCGGCCCGACGCTGATGTTCCTGCTGGCGGTCACCTTCTACGGCGAGACCGTCGGCCAGGACAAGCTGGTGACCTTCGGCTTTATCTGGGCGGCGCTGATCCTGTTCACCCTCGACGCGCTCTATACCCAGCGCAAGCTGCGCTGAGCCCGGCGTCGCCGGGTTACAGCCAGTTCTTGCGCTTGAAGTACAGGTAAGGGGCCAGGCCCGCCAGGATCATCAGCGTGATCGCGCCCGGGTAGCCGAACGACCATTTCAGTTCCGGCATGAATTCGAAGTTCATGCCGTAGCTGGAAGCCACCAGCGTAGGCGGCAGGAACACCACCGACACTACCGAGAAGATCTTGATAATACGGTTCTGTTCGATGTTGATGAAGCCCATCGCCGCCTGCATCAGGAAGTTCACCTTCTGGAACAGCGATTCGTTGTGCGGCAGCAGGGATTCGATGTCGCGCAGCACTTCACGCGCCTGCTCCAGCTGGCCGGTCGGCAAACGCGCCTTGCGCACCAGGAAGTTGAGCGCACGCTGGGTATCCATCAGGCACAAACGCACCTTCCAGCCGATATCTTCCAGCTCCGCCAGCGTCGAGAGCGCGGCGTCGTATTCGTCGCCCTGATGCCCTTCCATGATCACCCGGCTGAGCTGTTCCAGATCGCTGTAGATATTCTCTATCTCGTCCGCCAGCTGTTCAATCTTGGTCTCGAACAGATCCAGCAGCAGTTCGTAAGCGTTGCCTTCGAGCATCGTCTGGTTGCGGGCGCGCATGCGGTACAGGCGGAACGCCGGCAGTTCACGCTCACGCAGGGTATACAGGCGGCCGTCGCGGATGGTGAACGCCACCGTGGAGTTGCCGGCGTGATCTTCCGCATCTTCAAAGTAGAAGAAAGAGTGGATATGCAGACCGTCTTCGTCTTCGAAGAAACGGGCGGAGGCTTCGATGTCGTCCAGTTCAGGACGCGTCGCCAGGCTTTGTCCCAGCTCATTCTGCACGCGCTCACGCTCGCCCTCTTCCGGCTCGACCAGATCAACCCACAGCGATGACGTGAGATCATCTGAGTCGTCCAGTTCCAGACGGGACAAGCGGCGGTTATCTAATTTAAAAGCGCTCAGCATGTGCCAAAACTCCGTGAAGGTAACGGGTGCGGACAACGCGTTGAAGCACAGAAACAGAGGGAGATGCGTATCACCGATTTGTTTCAGACCATGAAGAGATCTGACTCATAGCGACACTTTGCGGGGTCGCCGACAACCACGAAGGCTATCAGCAAAAACGGAGAGCCTTAGAAGTTATACCTGCGGCGCAGGTCAGTGAGCCAGTATCTACTGGGTGTGTCCAAGGCGTCTGTCCTCAATGATAATAGTGCGCGCATGTTACGCCGAGAAGAAAAAGCCTGTCAACACGTTAGGCGGGATAATTGCGCAACAAATCATCACGATGATCAATAGCAGAAATGGGGCTTAAACCGTACTGAAAAAGTCGCGGCGATCGCTTACCGCCACCAAGAATGTTGCTAAGATGACATCACCCTAATGGTACGACAAGCATGCGGATTTAAATGATGAAACAGATTACCGCCCATGAACTGACCGCGATGAGCGAACAGGCCGCCAGCGTGGCCCGCCTGCGCGCGCACCGCACCTTACACGAAGAGCTGAGCGACCCGGTGCAACGCCTGGCTATCGCCATGGAACCCGGCACCTATATCCGCCCGCACCGCCACCCGCAAACCTGGGAGCTGCTGACGCCGCTGCGCGGCCGCTTTGTGGTGCTGCAGTTCAACGATGACGGCGTCGTAACACAGCGCACCCTGCTTGGCGAAGAAACCAAAGTGCTGGAGATGCCGGCCTTTACCTGGCATGCGGTGCTGTCGGTCGATGCCGGCGGCGTAGTGTTCGAAGTGAAGCAGGGCCCGTATCAGGCGCTGACCGAAGAAGACTGCATGCAGTGGGCGCCACAGGAAGGCGGTGAAGGCACCGAAGCGGTGATGCGCTGGTATGCCACCGCACAGGTCGGCGACCGGTACCCTCACTGATCGTGAAAGGTTGCAGGGGCTGGCCCCTGCAACGCCTCTCTCTTTATACCGTTTCCAAACGCGCGTAGGCCGCCACCAGCCATTTGATGCCTTCACCCGGGAAGGCGATCTGCAGCCGGCTGTGCTCGCCGCTGCCCTCCAGATTGACGATGGTGCCTTCGCCAAACTTGGGATGACGCACGCGCTGGCCCAGCTTGTAACCGGTGTCGTTCTCGCTGATCGGCGTGCCCATGCGGCGGTGATTGACCGGGCGCGATACGCTGGCGCGCAGGCGCACTTCTTCCACGCACTCCTCCGGCAATTCGCCGATAAAGCGCGACGGCCGGTGATAAACCTCTTTGCCGTACAGACGGCGCGTTTCGGCATAGGTCAGCGTCAGTTTCTGCATGGCGCGCGTCACGCCCACATAGGCCAGACGGCGCTCCTCCTCCAGACGGCCGCCTTCGTCCAGCGACATCTGGCTCGGGAACATGCCTTCTTCCATGCCGACGATAAACACCAGCGGGAACTCCAACCCCTTGGCCGAGTGCAGGGTCATCAGCTGCACCGCGTCCTGATAGGCGTCGGCCTGGCCCTCGCCCGCTTCCAGCGCCGCATGCGACAGGAATGCCTGCAGCGGCATCAGATCCTGATCTTCTTCCTGATAGCTGAACTGGCGCGTCGCCGTCACCAGTTCCTCAAGGTTTTCGATGCGCGCCTGTCCCTTCTCGCCCTTTTCCTGCTCATACATGATGAACAGCCCGGAATCGCGGATCACCCGATCGGTCTGCACGTGCAGCGGCATATCGGCGGTTTCATGCGCCAGCGACTCCACCAGCTCGATGAAGCGCTGCAGCGCCGACGCGGCGCGGCCGGCCAGAACCTTGTCCTGCATCAGTTCGCGCGTCGCCTGCCACAGCGTCAGCTGGCGATCGCGCGCCGCCTGGCGCACTACGTCGAGGGTTCGATCGCCGATGCCGCGCGTCGGGGTGTTGACCACGCGCTCGAAGGCAGCGTCGTCGTTGCGGTTGGAGATCAGGCGCAGGTAAGCCAGCGCATCCTTGATTTCCTGACGTTCGAAGAACCGCTGGCCGCCGTAGATGCGGTACGGCATCGCCGTCTGCAGCAGCGCCTCTTCCAGCACGCGCGACTGGGCGTTGCTGCGGTACAAAATGGCGCAATCGTTCAGCGCGCCGCCGTTGTCTTGCCAGGTCTTGATGCGGTTGACCACAAAGCGCGCTTCGTCGAGTTCGTTGAAGGCGCAGTAGAGGGAAATCGGCTCGCCTTCGCCGCCTTCGGTCCACAGGTTTTTACCCATGCGCCCGTCGTTGTTGGCGATCAGGGTGTTGGCCGCTTTCAGGATGTTGCTGGTGGAACGGTAGTTCTGCTCCAGGCGGATGGTTTCCGCGCCGGGGAAATCCTTCAGGAAGCGCTGGATGTTTTCCACCTGCGCGCCGCGCCAGCCGTAGATCGACTGGTCATCGTCGCCGACGATCATCACGTTGCTGTTGCCGCCCGCCAGCAGGCGGATCCAGGCGTACTGGATACTGTTGGTATCCTGGAATTCGTCCACCAGCACGTTGGTGAAACGTTCGCGATAGTGGTTGAGGATATGCGGCTTGTTCAGCCACAGCTCGTGCGCGCGCAGCAGCAGCTCGGCGAAATCCACCAGCCCCGCGCGATCGCAGGCTTCCTGATAGGCCTGGTAGATGCGCAGCCAGGTGGCCTCTACCGGGTTGTTGTAGGTCTCGACGTGCTGCGGGCGCAGGCCTTCGTCTTTCTTGCCGTTGATGTACCACATCGCCTGACGCGGCGGCCACTGTTTCTCGTCGACGTTCAGCGCCTTGATGATGCGCTTGAGCAACCGCAGCTGGTCGTCGCTGTCGAGGATCTGGAAATCCTGCGGCAGGTTGGCTTCCAGATGATGAGCGCGCAGCAGGCGGTGCGCCAGACCGTGGAAAGTGCCGATCCACATGCCGCCCTGGCTGGTGCCGATCAGATGTTCGATACGGTGGCGCATTTCCGCCGCCGCCTTGTTGGTGAAGGTCACCGCCATGATCGAATACGGTGAGCAGTTCTCCACCGACAGCAGCCAGGCGATGCGATGCACCAGCACCCGCGTCTTGCCGCTGCCCGCTCCGGCCAGAACCAACAGGTTGCTGCGCGGCGCCGCCACGGCTTCACGTTGTTTTTCATTCAGGCTGTCGAGCAGATCGGAGACGTCCATAGGCACCACTAATGGTTAAGGAAAAACCCGCCGGCGACGGGTTTTTCACTGGAAATTTATACAGAGTTCTGGCAGGGATTATAACAATGCTGTCAGCGATGCCAACTGCGAAATCTCAATATGCGGCAGCAGGCGGCTGTCGGCGGCCTGCATCAGGCTGCGTTGCCGATCGTTGATCCAACAGGCCTGCAGCCCCGCGCGCAGCGCGCCGGCCACGTCGGTGGTCAGATCGTCGCCCACGTGCAGGATCTGCTCGGGCGCCACGCCCAGCCGCTCGACGGCCAGGTGATACATGTCCTGATACGGCTTGGCGCGCCCGTCCGGCCCGGAACGCAGCACAAACTGAAAGTAGCCGTCCAGGCCGCACTGCGCCGGATCGGCGTTGCCGTTGGTGATCGCCACCAGCGGGTAGCGCGCCGCCAGCGCCTTCAGCGTGGCATGGGTCGCTTCCGGCACCTCGATACGGCTGCGCCACAGCGCGAAATTCTGCATCGCCGCATCGGCCCCGATCGCCGCTTCGGCGTCGCGCAGCCCCTGCCGGCTCAACGCCAGATGAATGGCGCGCCAGCGCCACTGGGTGACGTCGTGGTAGATCTCCGGATCCTGCTCGCGCAGTTCCTGGCGCAGGCGGTGGAAATCCGCCGACTGGAAGCCGTTCAGGCCGGGATGGTAGCTCTGCAGGAAGGCCACCGACTGCTGCTCGGTTTGCCGGATCACCGGACGGTTGTCATACAGCGTGTCGTCCAGATCGAAAGTCAGCGCCGCCAGCGGGCGCAGCGGGCGATAAAAATGCATCAGGATTTCCCCCGTTTGGCGCGCGGATGTGCGGCATCGTACACGTTCGCCAGATGTTGAAAGTCGAGGTGGGTATAAATTTGCGTGGTGGTCAGGTTGGCGTGGCCGAGCAGCTCCTGCACCGCGCGCAGATCGCCACTGGACTCCAGCATATGGGTGGCGAAGGAGTGGCGCAGCTTGTGCGGATGGATATGGCTATTGACGCCCTGCTTCACGCCCCATTCGGCGAAGCGTTTTTGCACGTTGCGCGTCGAGATGCGTCGCCCCTGATTGGACAGGAACATGGCGTCGTCCTGCGGCCCAAACAGATCGCGCATCGCCAGCCAGTGTTCCAGCCAGGTGACGGCGGTGCGCCCAATCGGCAGTTTGCGTTCTTTGCTGCCTTTCCCCATCACCCACACCTCGCCCGCCGCCATATCGACATGGCGGCAATCCAGCCCCACCAGCTCGGAGAGGCGCAGGCCGGCGCCGTACATCACCTCGAGCATGGCGCGATCGCGCACCGCCAGCGGATCGTTGAGATCGATCTCCAGCAGCTGGTTCATTTCATCGACGTCGATGTTTTTCGGCAGATGGCGGCCGCTGCGCGGCGTGCGGATGCCCTTGGCGGGGTTGGCGTGCAGCACGCCCTGGCTGACCAGCCAATCGAGGAAGCTACGCAACGAAGAGAGCCGCAGCGCCAGGCTGGCGGACTGCAGACCGGCGCGTTTGCTGCGCGCCGCCAGCATGCGCACCCGGGCGGCGTCCAGCGTCGTCCAGTCGGTGACGCCGATCTCCTGCGCCAGGCGCATCAGCGCCGTCAGCTGGCGTGAATAGCTGAGCTGCGTCAGCGGGCTGAGTTGCCGTTCTACCTTGAGATAACGCAGAAAAGCGTCCACCGGCTGCTGCAGGCTGGGCGCAATCGGCGTCATGCGCGTTCGATCCAGCGTTCCAGCAGCGCCGGCAGCATGCGCGCCAGCTGATTGAGCATCACCGTGCCCATGCCCTGCTGATAATGTTGCGTATCGCGGCTGCTGAAGATCACCATGCCCAGCTCGCCGTCGTCGCCCAACATCGACAGCGCCACCGAGCCAATTTGGCCAATCTGTTTGGCCTGCGGCAACAGCAGCAGCAGCTCGGGGCCGTTCAGGCTGCCGAGATAGTGTTGTTCGCTGCCCAGCCGCTGAATGCGGAACGGCTCGAACGCCGAACGCGTCAGCGCCAGGTGGGTGAAATCGGAAGGCGCGCCGATATTCCAGCGCTCGGCGAACAGCCGAACCGTGGCGCCGGCCAAACCGAAGCCGCGCGCCCAGCGCTGCAGCCGGTTTAGCATGTCCTGCAGGCTGTCGGCGGTGGCCAGATCGGCCTGCAGGTGCAGCAGCCTGGCGAACAGCCCTTCGTTGGCGCTGGCCTGCTCCATCAACAGCGTGATCTCTTCTTCCAGCCGTTCGATGTGATTGCGCTGGCGAGCCAGATGCCATTCCACCAGCGAAACGGTGCCGCGCACCGGGTGAGGCACGCGCATCTGCTCAACCTGGCGCGCGTTGCGAATAAAGAAATCCGGGTTCTGCAGCAGGTACTGCATCACGGCGTCGTCATCCAGCGCCAGGCCGGCGACGCTCTGTTCTTCTACGCTTTTCATAGATGAATAAATCCGTCATAGACATGGGTTGCCGGACCGGTCATAAACAGCGGATTGCCCGGCCCTTTCCAGCGAATATGCAGGCTGCCGCCCGGCAGTTCTACATGCACCTCTTCTGACAGCAATTCCTGTTGGATCCCGACCGCCACCGCCGCACAGGCGCCGCTGCCGCAGGCCTGCGTTTCACCGGCGCCGCGCTCGTAAACGCGCAGCTTGATGTGATCGCGGCTGACCACTTGCATAAAGCCGATGTTGGCCCGTTCCGGGAAGCGCTCGTGCCCTTCCAGCACCGGCCCAAGCAGCTCCACCTTGGCGGTTTTTACATCATCCACCTGCAAAACACAATGCGGGTTGCCCATCGACACCACACCGCACAGCACGGTATGTTCCGCCGCGCGCATGATGTAGGTCTTTTCCGCCTTGGCGGCGCGGAACGGCACCGCCTGCGGATCGAAATTCGGCTCGCCCATATTGACGCACACCAGATCGTCGTCGGTGACGCTGAGCACCATGCGCCCGGTTTGGGTGCTGACGCGGATATCGCGCTTGTTGGTCAGCCCTTTCAGCCGCACAAAGCGCGCAAAACAGCGCGCGCCGTTGCCGCACTGCGCCACTTCGCTGCCGTCGGCGTTAAAAATTCGGTAGTGAAAATCCAGCTCGGGATCGTAAGGCGGTTCTACCACCAGCATCTGGTCAAAGCCGACGCCCAGGTGCCGATCGGCCAGCCGGCGGATCAGCTCAGGTGAAAAATAGACATTCTGTGTAACGGCATCGACCACCATAAAGTCGTTGCCCAGACCGTGCATTTTGGAGAACTGCATATCATACTCCGCTATCTGGACGCGCTATCCGTCTTGATTTTGCGGCGGCGCTCGCCACCGCAAACCGGGTGTTACTGGGCAACCATCGACGGTTTTTGCTGAGAGCCAGACTGCTCCTGCTGGTTCTTTTGCACCTGATCGCCCGTTTGCACCGGCGGTTTGGCCGGTTTTTGGCCGGCGGAGTCGGCAGGTGGGAAGTAAAGCGGGCCTTTCAGACCACAGCCGGCGAGGCCGGTAACCAGAACGGCCATCAGCGCATAGCGTAGTTGTTTTTTCATTTGCATTAATGCCTGTAATTCATGCGTCCAAGGTCTCTATAATCGCAGGTGGATCATGAAAAGCAATAGGAATTGAATATGAACGACAGTGAGTTTCACCAGTTGGCCGACCAGCTGATGCTGAATATTGAAGAGACACTGGACGATTTTGACGGCGATGCGGATATCGATTACGAAACCAATGGCGGCGTGATGACGCTGAGCTTCGAAAACGGCACCAAAATCGTCATCAACCGCCAGGAGCCGCTGCACCAGGTGTGGCTCGCCACCAAGGCCGGCGGTTACCACTTCAACTACCGCGACGGCGTCTGGGTATGCGATCGCAGCGGGCAGCCGTTTTACCAACTGCTCAGCGAAGCGGCCAGCGCGCAGGCCGGCGAGGAACTGAGTTTTTCCTGAGGCTAAGCAGGGCTCGGCAACCGAGCCCTTGCGGCGTCAATGCAGCTGGAACTGCTGCTTCAGCGGCTGAGCGGCGCCGTCGGCCACCGTTACGCACAGGCTGGACAGCACGTTGCTGCGGAACGGGATCACCTGCGTGCGCCCGTCGAGCTGCACGATTTGATAGAACTGCGGCAGGTTGAAGTTGATGAAGCTGGAGCCGTAGGTAAAGCGGTCGTGCGACGAGGAATAGAAGCGGCTGACGTCGCGCACCAGCTCCTCTTTGCTGCCCTCGCAGTGGTGATACACCTCCACCCGATTCGACTCATCCAGAATATAGATGTTGAAGCCCTTGTCGTCTGAGGTGTCTTCGAAGAAGAACTGGATGATCCCTTCGCTGGCGAAGCCGTCCACCACCGGCGGCAGATGCACCTGATCGGTTTCCACCTTGATAGACAGGCCGTGCAGCTTGTTGTTGGAGATGGCGCCGTAAAACTCCACCGCGTTTTCCAGCTTCTGCACCGACACGCTCAGGCGCTCGAAGAACAGCCCCCAGGTTTGCCCGGCGACGCGCACCGCCTTGAAGCGGCCGGGTTCCAGCCGGGTGCTGGACAGGCGCAGCTCGATGCACTCCGACACCAGCTGCTGAATGCGGGTGCGAATAAGGCCGCGCAGGTGCTGACTGTAGCAGAACACTTCCACCGACTCCGGCGGCGCGGCGTCCTGGTGCATTTTGCCGAGAATGGTTTTCAATGCTTCCAGCACCGACTGCTCGCCGCTGAAATGCAGGGTGCGCACTTCGTTCCAGGAGTTGCGGTACAGCAGATCGATGCTGCCGACCAGGCATTGCTGTTGCTGACCAAAGCTGAACACGTCCAGCTTGCGGAAATCGAAGTGCACCACCTGATTGCGGAAGGCGGCGGTCGGATCGTTTTCCAGATTGACGATGATCGCCAGATGGCGAATCTCGCACGGGCTGTACAACGCTTTCGGCGTCGGCGCCGGCAGGCGCAGCGGGAAGTGATGGGAAACGTCGGCCACCAGCTCCTGCAGCTTGGCGGTGTCACACAGATTGCCGCTCTTGATGTGCAGGCGGGTCTGCGGCGTCAGCAGGCCGTTGAAATAGGCCCAGGCCACCAGCTTGTTCAGGTAGCGGTTATATTCCAGCGGCTGATGGCTGACGATCGAATCCATGGCCGGCGCCTGATTGTACAGGTACCAGCCGGTGCGGTTGGCGCGGCCAACCGGCACATGAATAAAGGTTAAATCGTTTTCCGACAGGTCCGGCGAGATCTGCGGGTTCACCAACGTCACCTTGCCGGGCAGCGCTTCGAACGCCGCATACAGTTTGCGGGTCAGCACGCCGATATCCTGCGGGCTGGCGCTGACGCTGAGGTTGTTGCGGCGGGCGAAACGGATCAGGTTGCGGTAGCTCTGCATCATCGCGTCAAGCAGTTCGTTGTGCGCTTCGCGCACTCGCTCGATCTTCCAGTTGGCGCGGTTGTCCAGCATCGCCAGACGCTCTTCGCTCCAGCCCCACTCGCTGACCAATTGGCTGAGGATCTCGCGCCGCCAGCCGACGCAGGCCTTGGCCAGCGACAGCTTTTCACACACTTTCAGGTAGAAACAGCGACGGGCCAAATCGAGGCGGGTGGTGTCGTTGATGTCGGTCAGGTAGCGGGTGACGCGCTCGAGCATCATGCAGTAGGCGTCGAGCCCGAAGCTGACGATCTCGCCCTGGTGCAGGCGATGTTTGATGTCCGTCGCCAGCAGTTGGGTATTGGGGTATTCCCAGGAATAGGCTTCCAGCAGCAGTGTTTTCAGCACCGCCTTGTAAGGCGAATCGATGCTCTTGTACAGCTGCCACAGGCTGGCGCCGAAGTACTCTTCCGCCGACAGCGAACTCAGGCCGCCGAGATCCAGCCACTCGTTCGGCGTCAGCGCGCCCTGCGCGTACAGCGACAGCACGTATTCATCGTAGTGCGCTTCTTCTTCGCCCGGCACCATGTTCCACAGGATGCGTTTGCCGGCCAGGCGCACTGCGGTGCGGTAGAACTCGTCCAGCAACAGGATGTGCTGCGTCGAGCCGCAGTCTTCGCCGCCCAGGCTGCCGCTTTCATTATGGCGGAAGCGGTTTTCGTCGATCAGGAAGAAGCTGACTTCCACCCCCATCGACGCGGCCCACTTCTCAAGCAGGCTGCATTTTTGCTGCAGGCGGGTGCGTTCTTCGTTGTCCAGCCAGGACTGGTGGCAGACCCAGATATCGAGATCCGAGCTGCAGCTTTGGCCGATAGACGAGGTGCTGCCCATCGAATAGACGCCGGTGATCGGCAGCTCGCCGCTGGCCGGTTTGTCAAACGGGCTGCCCCATTTGTCTTCTAAATCGTTCAGGTAATCTTGTTGAGTTTCATCAGGCGTGTAGAGGCAAATGCCGTGGGGAACGTTACCGTTCAGGTAACCCGGCATCAGCGGGTGGTGGTGGTGCAGTAAGGTGGGCAGCAGACTGTATACCCGTTGAAACGCGGGCTTCATAGCCGCCAGGGCGCGATCGACGCGTAGCTGATTGATCGCATCCAGTCTCTGCTTCAATGTCTCGATGTAGAGGTACAAGACGTCTCGCCTGATTATCCCGGTGTTTAGAAAAAAACCCGTATTCCATAAGCGCCGTTAGTGTAAGAAGAATATTTGGCGACTTATTGCTGGAAACGTGATCAATTTAACACCTTGCTGATTGACCGTAAAGGAGGTAACGCTTCACAATTATTGTAGCGCTTCCCTAAACGATTTACCCGCAGTGTTAACTGCCCCAAAGCACATCACACGTCCCTTTGATTCCGTTGTCCTTTTTCCGCCTCCGGCTTCTTGCACTGACAGTATTGACTCTCAGTGGTAGGATGGATGGCGAAATATAAAAACGGTAACAAGCATGTTAGACAAAATTATTCGAATTGCCACCCGACAAAGCCCGCTTGCACTTTGGCAAGCACATTATGTGCAGCAACGTCTGATGGCCTGCCATCCCGGCCTGCAGGTCGAGTTGGTGCCGATGGTCACCCGCGGCGACGTTATTCTGGATACGCCGTTGGCGAAAGTCGGCGGTAAAGGCCTGTTTGTTAAAGAACTCGAGCTCGCGCTGCTGGAAGGCCGCGCCGACATCGCCGTGCATTCGATGAAAGACGTGCCGGTCGATTTCCCTGCCGGGCTCGGTTTGACCACCATTTGCGAACGCGAAGATCCGCGCGACGCTTTTGTTTCCAATCGTTTCGCCTCGCTCGATCAGCTGCCGCTGGGCAGCGTGGTCGGCACCTCCAGCCTGCGCCGTCAGTGCCAGCTGCGTGAACGCCGCCCGGATCTTGTCGTGCGTGACCTGCGCGGTAACGTCGGCACTCGCCTGGCCAAGCTGGACAACGGCGACTACGACGCGATTATCCTGGCGGTGGCCGGCCTGAAGCGTTTAGGCCTGGAGCAACGCATCCGCAGCCCACTGAGCGCCGAAGAGTGCCTGCCGGCGGTCGGCCAGGGTGCGGTCGGCATTGAATGCCGTCTCGACGACAGCGTCACCCGCTCGCTGCTGGCGCCGCTGAACCATGCGGCCACCGAAACCCGCGTGCGCGCCGAGCGGGCGATGAACACCCGCCTGGAAGGCGGCTGCCAGGTGCCGATCGGCAGCTATGCCGAACTGGATGGCGACAGCCTGTGGCTGCGCGCCCTGGTCGGCGCGCCGGACGGCAGCCAGATGGTGCGCGGCGAACGCCGCGGCCCGGCCGCCGAGGCCGAACGGATGGGCGTTGAGCTGGCGGAAGAGTTGCTGGCGCGCGGCGCGCGCGAGATCCTGCGCGAGGTTTATCAGGGAAATCCGCCGGCATGACGATCCTGGTAACCCGCCCATCGCCTTCGGGGGAGCGGTTAGTGAGCCGGCTGCGCGCACTCGGCCGGGTTGCCTATCATGCACCGCTGATCGACTTCGCGCCGGGCGGCGATCTGCCGAAGCTGCCGCAGGCGTTGCAGCAGCTTAGCGCCGGCGATCTGGTCTTCGTGCTGTCGCAACATTCGGTGAGTTATGCCGATTCGGTTATCGGCCGCGCCGGGTTGAGCTGGCCCGCTCACCTGGCTTATTACGCCATCGGCCGCACCACCGGGCTGGCGCTGCACCGCATCAGCAGTTTGCCGGTGGAATACCCGCGCGAACGCGAGATCAGCGAAACGCTGCTGTTGCTGCCGGCGCTGCAAAAATTGGCGGGCAAACGCGCGCTGATTTTACGCGGCAACGGCGGCCGCGAACTGTTGGGGTCGACGCTGAGCGAGCGCGGCGCCGACGTCAGCTATTATGAATGTTATCAACGCAGCCCGGTGCACTACGACGGCAGCGAGCAAAGCGCCCACTGGCAGCGCGCCGGTGTGGATACGCTGGTGGTGACCAGCGGTGAAATGTTACAACAGCTCTATACTTTAGTTCCTGATTACTATCGTTCTTCATGGCTGCTGCGTTGCCGCCTGGTAGTAGTGAGCGAACGCCTGGCTACCCTCGCCCGGGAATTGGGCTGGCGTACGATTCGGGTAGCTGACAACGCCGATAATGACGCGCTGATCCGCGCGCTACAATAATCTGACTATGGGATGTGCCACTATGACGGAACAAAATACCCCAGCCGCCCCGGTTGAAGAACCCACCACCGCGGTTGAGAGCTCCCAGCAGCCAGCCGCTGCCAGCCGCAAAGGCAAGAACACCGGCCCGGTGCTCGGCGCGATCGCTATCGTGCTGGTCATCGCCCTCGGCGCGGGCGGTTATTACCATACGCACAAGCAGGCACAACAGCTGATCGCCGCCAATCAGGCGCTGCAGCAGCAGCTTGACGGCGTGAAGCAGAGCCAGCAGCAGGAAAGAAATGCGCTGGAAGGCTTGTTGCAACAGCAGGGTAAAACCCTGGACGCCGCCGATCGCGAGCAGGCGAACCTGGCGCGCCAACTGAGCGAGCTGCAGGAAAAAGTGGCGACCATCTCCGGCAGCGACGCCAAAACCTGGCTGCTGGCGCAGGCCGATTTCCTGGTGAAAATGGCCGGCCGCAAGCTATGGAGCGATCAGGACGTGACCAGCGCCGCCGCGCTGCTGAAAAGCGCCGACGCCAGCCTGGCGGACATGAACGATCCGAGCCTGCTCGACGTGCGCCGCGCCATTACCGAAGACATCAGCACGCTTTCTACGCTGACCCAGGTCGATTACGACGGCATCATCCTCAAGGTCAATCAGCTGTCCAATCAGGTGGATAACCTGCGCCTGGCCGATAACGACACCGACGAAGCGCCGATGGATCAAAACAGCAGCGAGCTCTCCGGCTCGATCGGCGAATGGCGGCAGAACCTGGCCAAGAGCTGGCGCAATTTCATGGCCGACTTCATCACCATCCGCCGTCGCGATACCAGCGCCGAACCGCTGCTGGCCCCGAATCAGGACATCTACCTGCGCGAAAACATCCGTTCGCGCCTGCTGGTGGCCGCACAGGCCATTCCGCGTCACCAGAACGAGACCTACAAGCAGTCGCTGGAAACCGTCTCCACCTGGGTGCGCGCCTATTTCGACACCACCGATCCGGCGACCAAGGCCTTCCTTGAAGAGCTGGACAGCCTGAGCCAACAGTCGATCTCGATGGACGTGCCGGATCAGCTGAAAAGCCAGCCGCTGCTCGAAAAAGTGATGCAGACCCGGGTGCGCAACCTGATGACCCAGTCCCCTGCCGCTCATCAGGAGGGTTAAGCCATGTTACGCGTGCTATTTCTGTTCCTGGTGGTGATCGCCAGCGTGGTGCTCGGGCCGATGTTGGCCGGGCATCAGGGCTATGTGCTGATCCAGACCGATAACTACAATATTGAAACCAGCGTCACCGGCCTGGTGATCATGTTGGTGCTGCTGTTCGTGGTTCTGCTGGCGATCGAGTGGATCCTGCGCCGCATCTTCCGTACCGGCGCCCGCACGCGCGGTTGGTTTATCGGCCGCAAGCGCACCCGCGCGCGTCAGCAAACCAAAGCCGCGCTGATCAAACTGGCGGAGGGCGACTACAAGCAGGTTGAAAAGCTGATGACGCGCAACGCCGATCACGCCGAACAGCCGGTGGTGAACTATCTGCTGGCCGCCGAGGCTGCGCAGCAACGCGGCGATGACTTCCGCACCAACCAATATCTGGAGCGGGCCGCCGAAGCCGCCGATACCGATCAGCTGCCGGTGGATATCACCCGGGTTCGCATCCAGCTGGCGCAGGGCGAGAACCACGCCGCGCGCCACGGCGTCGATCGCCTGCTGAACCAGGCGCCGCGCCATCCGGAAGTGTTGCGCCTGGCGGAACAAGCCTATCTGCGCACCGGCGCCTATGCGTCGCTGCTGGAAGTGCTGCCGTCGATGCGTAAAATCGAACTGCACAGCGAAGAGCAGCTGCAGGCGTTGCAGCAACAGGCTTACATCGGGCTGATGAATCAGGCGATGGCGGACGAAGGCAGCGAAGGCCTGAAGCGCTGGTGGAAAGATCAGAGCCGCAAGACGCGTCACGAAGTGCCGCTGCAAATCGCGATGGTGGAGCACCTGATCGAATGCAACGACCACGAACTGGCGCAGGAGATTGTGCTCGACGGCCTGAAACGCCAATATGACGAGCGCCTGGTGCTGTTGCTGCCACGGCTGAAGTCCGGCAACCCCGAGCAGCTTGAGAAAGCGCTGCGTCAGCAGATGAAGCAGCACGGCGCGACGCCGCTGTTGAACAGCACGCTGGGGCAGTTGCTGATGAAGCACGGCGAGTGGCAGCAGGCGGCCGACGCCTTCCGCGAAGCGCTGAAACAGCGTCCGGACGCCTACGATTACGCCTGGCTGGCCGATACGCTGGAGAAACTGCATCGTTCGGATGAAGCGGCGCAGATGCGGCGTGAAGGACTGATGTTGACGCTGAAACAGAACGGCGGCGAATAACCGCCCGCCCGGCAGAGAAAGCGTGGCCTCGGTGCCGCGCTTTTTTTTGCCCGTTAGCTTGCTGAAGCGCAAAAAAAAAAACACTTGCCGCATGGCAAGTGTATAAAGAAGCAATCAGGTCTAGGACAACAGGGGCGGTGCCTCACTCAACGTTTTGCCCTGAGCGTGATGACGGGTTAGTCATCGTTCTCGTGGGCGATAGGCACCCTAAATCGGCTCTGCGTCATTCCCAGGGTTTATGAAGCCTAAGGCGAACATAAGAAATGGAATGAGCATCTACGCTGTAGGTATTGCACTTGGCGTGCCAACTTTCAGATTCAGGAAAGTCGCTATAAAAAATAGCATTCAATTGATTGAAAATATTGAATTTTTATTTACGCCTAACTTTCTCTCAGCATGCCGTCCCCTGTCGTTCTTTACCCACGGCCGATCTGACGCTGTCGCCGCAAAACGACGACTTAAGCCAAAGCCACTTTTAATGTTTAAAATCAATGCATTATGTGTCTCAAACTGGCGACAACGTCGAACCACATTGTCGCTGAAAACCTACACACGTGCCGGTTGAAACAAAATGCCAATGTTCAGATACGCAAAAACCCGTGCAATGCTGCACGGGTTGGTCGCTATGCGTTTCGTCGCGGCGGGAAGGACTTACCCTCATAAACAGCGGACGTAAAAAAACCGACTTACGTCGGTTTCTTTGAAACTGGTCAGCGAGAGAAAGATGACGCGCGCCCCAGGATGTAACGCCCTGCGGGCCGTTGCTAAAGCAACGTCGTCTCGCTTCGCGAGGCTCGAACCTCCTGCGGAGGTGCTCATCCTCATAAACCGCAGGCGAAAAAAAACCTGCTTTAAAAGCAGGTTTTTCGAATGGTGGTCGGCGAGAGAGGATTCGAACCTCCGACCCACTGGTCCCAAACCAGTTGCGCTACCAAGCTGCGCTACTCGCCGATTTGTGTTGCTCATACTACCCGATTTATCAGACCGTTGTCCATATAAATCTTATATTTATCAGATATTTTGCGTGGTGCGAAGAGAGGGACTTGAACCCTCACGTCCGTAAGAACACTAACACCTGAAGCTAGCGCGTCTACCAATTCCGCCACCTTCGCACTGTCACAAAATACTGCTAAATCTTCACTTCGCTTAGGAAGTGGGGTGGCTAATGGGACTCGAACCCACGACAACTGGAATCACAATCCAGGGCTCTACCAACTGAGCTATAGCCACCATTGCTACTTCTTCTTACTCACGCGGTAATATTACCACCGCAGCTCCTGCGCACAAACTTAATGGCGCGCCCGACAGGATTCGAACCTGAGACCTCTGCCTCCGGAGGGCAGCGCTCTATCCAGCTGAGCTACGGGCGCGTAGCGCCGTTGCGGGAGGGGATACTACGGATTTACGCCAATCCTGTCTAGTGCTTTTTCGCAGAAATGTTGCGTTTGATTACGCTTTGCTCACTCCTGCGCAGGAAAGCGCACTCCGTAGCCCCTTTTCACCGTTTATTGCCGCGTTTCTACCCGATTTTCAGCCGGATGATGTTTCTTATGCATGCCGAAAGCGAAGTAGCACAGGCTGACGCCCGCTAAGAAAATCGCCCCGACCAGCAGGGAAATTCGCGTATCCGGGTTGATTCCCATGCCGACCAGCACGCAAACCAGAAAAGCGATGGTCAGATAGTTCACATACGGGAACATGATCGACTTAAAGCTGTGGTTTTTGATCGCTTCCTTGTGCGCGCGGCGGAAATAGAGTTGGCTTATCAGCACCACGAACCACGGCACCATGCCCGGCAACACGCTGGCGCTGTAGACATAGACGAACACCTGCTCCGGATTGGGGATGATGTAGTTCAGCGCGGAGCCCACCAACAGGCAGCCGATGGTGACGGCGATGCAGTTGACCGGCACGCCGCTGGCGGAAAGCTTGGTCAGCGCCGCCGGCAGTTGGCGATTCTTGGCCAGGGCGTACAGCATGCGGCCGCCGCTGTACATGCCGCTGTTGCAACCGGAAAGCGCGGCGGTCAGTACCACAAAGTTAATGATGCCGGCAGCGGCGACGATGCCGATCTTGGCGAAGGTCAGCACGAACGGGCTGCCGGTAGTGCCGATGCCGTTCCACGGGAAGATGGTCACGATGACGAAGATCGCGCCGACATAGAAGATCAGGATGCGCCACAGGATATTGTTGATCGCGCGTTTCAGCGTCACCTGCGGGTTTTTGGCTTCACCGGCGGTGATGCCCACCAGCTCAACCCCCTGATAGGACGCCACCACGATGCACAGCGCAAACAGGAAGCCCTTCCAGCCGCCGGCAAAGAAGCCGCCGTGCGCCGTCAGATTGGCGAAACCGATAGGTTCACCGCCGTTGCCGAAACCGAAGAAGATCACCCCCAGCCCCACCAGAATCATCACGATGATGGTGGTGACCTTGATCATGGCGAACCAGAACTCCAGCTCACCGTACAGGCGCACCGCCGCCAGGTTGGCCAGCGCCACCATCGCCACGGCGATCAGCGCGGGGACCCACTGCGGTATTTCCGGGAACCAGAACTGCACATACACCCCGATGGCGGTGATCTCCGAAATGCCGACGGCGATCCACATAAACCAGTACCCCCAGGCGGTGAGGTAGCCGAAATAGGGATTCATGTATTTATGCGCGTAAACGGCGAACGACCCGGCGACCGGCTCGAGGAACAGCATCTCCCCCATCGAACGCATAATGAAGAACACGAACAGCCCGGCGATGATGTAAGCCAGCAGTACCGACGGCCCGGCCCATTTCAGCGTACTGGCCGATCCCATAAACAGGCCGACACCAATGGTGCCCCCGAGAGCGATAAGCTCGATGTGCCGGGCCTCAAGGCCTCGGTGTAGCCCTTGCGGTTTCTCTTTGTGTGCCATAAATCCTCAATAATTTTTCTCGGGTTGTGTTTGCCTGCCGGCCGCTGCCGGTCGTTATTGTCATTATTAAAAGAATAAATCATCCCCTGCCGTTCGGGTTGGCATCAACGGGTAGTCGGAGCGAAGTTACCGTGAGAAGAACATCGTTCAGCGCTGTCGCATCAGGCTTCAGCGGCCAGGGATAATTTCCGGGCGGTATCGTTTCGCATTTCGTCGCTATAAGCAAACCGCAATTTAAAACTTTATGGAATAAATGCGGCGACGTTTAGGGCTGGGGGTTATAGATATGCGGGAGAAATAGGCAAAAGCAGATTATTGGTACAGCAGACCGGGGCGAACCGACACATTCCCCCCCGGATAAGCGATTACATTTTGCCGCTGTAGTAGTAGCCGACAAACTTCAACAGCTTCAGCTGCCGGCCGATGCGGCTGGGCTGGCTAAGCAGGCGGTAAAGCCACTCCAGACCGAGGTTCTGCCACACCTTGGGCGCACGCTTCACATGGCCGGTAAACACGTCGTAGGTGCCGCCCACGCCCATATACAGCGCCTGCGGATGCACCTTGCGGCAGTCGCGCATTAGGATCTCCTGCTTCGGCGATCCCATCGCCACCGTCACGATGGCGGCGCCGCTGGCGCGAATACGCTCGAATAGCGCCTCTCGCTGCTCCGGTTTGAAATAGCCGTCCTGGCTGCCCACCAGGTTAACGTTCCACTGGCTGCGCAGCTTCCGTTCGGTTTCCGCCAGCACCTCCGGCTTGCCGCCGACCAGGAAGACCGGCGTGCCTTCACGGCCGGCGCGCTGCATCAAGGCTTCCCAAAGATCGGCGCCCGCGACGCGCGAAACGTCCGCCGCCGGGTATTTGCGGCGAATCGAGCGCACCATGCTGATGCCGTCGGCGTACTTGTACTCCGCTTCATCCAGCAACGCATGCAGCGCCGGGTCCTCTTCCGCCTTCAGGATCTTTTCCGCATTCATGGCCACCAACGTGCCCTGTTTGACCCGGCCGCCGTCGAACAGAAAGTCCATGCAGTGCGCCATATCGCGAAAGCCCCACAGGCTGAAACCGCGCAGCTCATACTGCGGCACCGAAATCTTTGTTTCCATCGTCGTCATTACCCTTACAAAAGACCGTCCGCCCGTGGGGGAGAGGCCAGCGCGCGGGCGCGCGTCACTCTGGCCTTGATGAGCCCGGCGGTATCGAACAGCCAATACAGCAACTTCGCCAGCACCAGACAGGCGCCGAAAATAATGCAGAAGAACACCACGCGCGAAACGAATGAGTCCACCCCTTCGCGCGCCAACACGATCATGTTGAACACCGCGCCGAAGCAGAATCCTTGCAGGATAGCCGCCTTATAGCGGTTCGGTTCGGTTTTGCCCAACTCATACAGCCAGTCGAACCACTTGATGATCATGCCCACCAGAATCGCGCCGAGCGGGATGAACAGCGCGCCGCCCATCACCACCAGCGAACCGATCAGCGTCGGGGATATCGCCAGCCCGGAGTGGTTGTTCAGCACTTCCCAGGTGAAATAGTTGGCCGAGTTCAGCACCACGTCCGGCCGGCCCGGCCATAGCCACGTTGGGATAAAGACGTAGAAATCACGCAGGATCGGCGCCAGGCCCTGGAAATCGATCTTGTCGTAATTTTGCAGCAGCAGCGCCAGATTTTCCCACGGCGAGAAGGTGTCTCGGGTCAGATAGAGGAAGGTATAAAACGCTTCCGCGCCGCTGACGTCCAGGCTGTAGCGCTTCAACGCCAGCCAGAACATGCCGACCACGCCGAATATGCCGGCCGCCGCCAACATCCACAGCGTGATCCAGCCGCGCACGATACCGATAAACAGGAACAGCGCGAAGGCGATGATGATATTGGCGCGGGTGCCGCCGACGATCACGTAGGTCAAAATGCCGAACGCCACCGTCGCCACCAGGAACAAGAACCAGGCGCGCAGATCCTGCCGCAGGAAATAGACCACCAGCATCGCCGGAATGAAGAAGTAGAAGAACCGTTTGAGCGCCACGCCGGACACGTCGCTGGAGAAGATCTGGCTGTAGGAATTGAGCTTGAACAGCAGGAAGCCGTTCTGCATGAAGAAGATACCCACGGTCCCGATCGCCACCAGCGCCAGCAGCACCCAGGTCATATGGGTTTCCACCCGGTTCATGGTGAACAGCGCCGCGCGCGGCTGAGAGCGGCGCTTGCGCAGCCGGGTCTTGTAGGTGACGTAATAGATGGCGTAAAACGCCGTCGCCGACAGCAAGGCGTACAGCAGAAACTCCACCGGCACCACCTCGACGTCAAACTGAAACACCAGCAGACAGGTCAGCGGGAAGCCGAAATAAAACGTCAGCAAATACAGCAGCGAGAAGAAGACGTTGAAGTTAAAGCGCACGCGCCGAAACTCCTGGTAGGTCAGCGTCAGAATAAACGTCAGGCTGACCAGGTAGACGACGAACAGGCCGCCGAATTGCGCCAACGTCATGAGTGCTCTCCCGCCGCCAGCGCCAGGGCTTGCTGCCAGCCATCGACATAGTTCGGATTAAAGAAGGCGATCGTCTGCTTGTCCACCGCCGCCAGCTGACGCTGCGCTTCGCGCACCACCGCCTCGTCGAGCGAGTCGCCGTAGAACAGCACCGGCAGGTGCTGTTCCGCCAAATCCTGCCAGAACGGGTTCTGCCGGCTGAGCACGAAAGGCACGCCAAACTGAATCAGCAGACACAGGGTGCCTATCCCCTGCTGGCGATTGAAAATGAAATAACCCAGATCGCAGGCGCGCAGGATGTTGAGGTAGTCCTCAAACGCCACCTGCTGCGTGAGCAGCTGCAGGTTTTTCTCGCCGAACAGCGGCAACCCGGCGGCGCGCACCTGCTCGATGTAGGCGTCGTTATGGGCCGGATAGCCCATCGGCAGGATCACGCGCACGTCGGCGCCGAACTGCTGATGTATCGCCTGCAGCGCTTCGATATGCCGGTTGCTGCGATCGCCGGAGTTGCCCACCAGAATCGTCATCGGCCCGGCCAGATTTTTCTCGACGTGAACGTCGGTCAGCGCCGGATCCATCCGCGTCGGGAAGTACAACAACGAGGCCGGCACCCGCGCATGGCGCTGCTGATAGTGGATCACGTCGCCGCGGGTGGCGAACACGTTCCCCACTCGCCCCTGCGCAATGCGGCGCAGCAGGTAAAACAGCCGAAATTTCCAGCTGGTGGCGTCTTCGTACAGATCGGCACCCCAAATATGCCAACTGACCTGATGCGCCTTGATCTTGCCGCTCAGCAGCGCCAGCCACAGCCCCGGGTTAAACTGACCGTGCAGGAAGAAGCGCGCATCGCGATCGGCCTGGGCGCGGGCGATCACCGCCGCCGCCAGGCTCTTCTTGTCGGCGTAAGGCTCAATGTTCAGGGCGGGGAAATCCCCCAGTGCCGCCACATCCTTGGCCGCCACCATAAAATGCCGCGTCTGCTCAGCCGGCAAACGCGGCGCCAGCACGTCGTTGAAGAAGCGCAGCACCGTCTGGTTATGATGCGGGATATCGGATCCCAGAACGTGAATCAGTGTGGTCATACTCGTCTACGATAAATAAGAAACACGCAGCTACAGAGCGCGAAATACACGATGTAGGTTGCCATATAGGCCTGAGCCGCCCCCAGCGCGCCGCGCAGCGGGATCAGCCAGTGCGAGAACAGCGTCAGCAGCAGAAACTGGCTGACTTCCGTCAGGATATAAAAGCGCAGCGACGCTTTGGCGATCACCAAATAGCCGAACACATAGGCCCCGACTTTCAGCACGTCGCCCACCAGCTGCCAGGCAAACAGATCGCGCATGGCGACGAACTTGTCCGAGAACAGCAGCCAGATGGCGAAATCACGCAGCAACCACACCGTAAAGCTCGCCGCCGCTACCGCCGGCAGCACGAATTTCAGCGAGCGCACGATCTCCCGCGAGATGGCGCCCTTGTCCGTCAACCGCGACAGCGTCGGCAGCAGATAGACGGTAAACGAGGCGGTGATAAACTGCAGATAGGCATCGGAAATGCTGCTGACGCCTTGCCAGATCCCCACCTCATCCCAACCGTAATGCGCGGCCAACAGGTTACGCATCATCACGTAGGCCACCGGCAGCGTCACCGAGGTGATCAACGCCATGAGGGTGAATTTGCCGAGGTTGCCGGCCACCCCTTTGTCCCAGCGCGGAGTCAGGTAGCGCAGCGGCAACGTTTTGCGCCGCCACAGCATCAGCCCGGCCGGCACCACCACCAACGCCGGCACCAACGCCAGCCCTGCCAGCGCGCCTTCATAGCCGCCCAGCGTGAAGCACAGATAATAAGCCACCACGCCGATCAGGCTGCCGCCGATCACCGCCAGCGCGTTGCCCATCGCGTCGCGATAGCCTTTCAGCACCGCCATGAACAGGTTGGCGTAGGCGATGCCCATCTGAATGAAGGCGACGGCGCGCACCACGCCGACGTAATCGGCATGCCCGAACAGCCCGATGCTGATCGGCTCGGCGGCGAACAAAAACACCAGCGCCAGCAAGGTCGAAAAGCCCAGCACGATGCTCGACGCGGTGCCGACCGCCAGACGCAGACGCTGCGAGTCCTGGTGGTACTCCGCCACGTATTTGGTGATGCCGTTAAAAATGCCCGCGCCGGACAGCACGCCCAGCACGGTGATCAACTGGCGAAAGTTACCCGCCTGCCCCACGCCGCTGGGGCCAAACGCCACCGCCAGCAATTTCACCACCAATAGCCCCACGCCAATTTTGATCAGCGTAGAGCCGGCGGTCCATATCGATGCTTTTGCCAACGACATATCAGGCGAAGAAGCTCAGAATGGTATTGATTACCGTACGCTGATTGACATCGGACATATTGTAGAACAGCGGCAAGCGCACCAGACGCGCACTTTCCTGCGTGGTGTAACGGTCTTCGCCGGCAAAGCGGCCAAACTGTTCGCCGGCCGGGCAGTCATGCAGCGGGATATAGTGGAACACGGCCATGATTTCGGCTTCCTTCAGGTAGTCGATAAAGGCCGTGCGCTCTTCGATATCGCGCAGCTTGATATAGAACATGTGCGCGTTATGCACGCAGTCCGCCGGAATGCTCGGCAACTCGATACGGCCTGACCGAACCAACGGCAGGAAACTGTCGTAGTACTTCTGCCACAGCGACAGGCGGCGCTGGTTGATGCGCTCCGCCACTTCCAGCTGCCCCCACAGGTAGGCGGCCTGCAGGTCAGACATCAAGTAGCTGGAGCCGATGTCGCGCCAGGTATATTTGTCGACCTGGCCACGGAAGAACTGGCTGCGGTTGGTGCCTTTCTCGCGGATGACTTCCGCCCGATCGATCAGGGCCGGATCGTTCACCAGCGTCGCGCCGCCTTCGCCGCCGGCGGTATAGTTTTTGGTTTCATGGAAGCTGAAGCAGCCGATATGGCCGATGGTGCCCAATGCCTTGCCTTTATAGGTCGACATCACGCCCTGCGCGGCGTCTTCCACCACGAACAGGTTATATTTCTTCGCCAGCGCCATGATGGTATCCATCTCGCAGGCGACGCCGGCGTAGTGTACCGGCACGATCGCGCGGGTTTTATCGGTAATCGCCGCTTCGATTTTGGTTTCGTCGATGTTCATGGTGTCCGGACGCAGATCAACGAACACCACTTTGGCGCCGCGCAGCACAAAGGCGTTGGCGGTTGAAACGAAGGTAAAGCTCGGCATGATCACTTCGTCGCCCGGCTGAATATCCAGCAGGATGGCGGCCATTTCCAACGACGCGGTGCAGGAAGGCGTCAACAGCACTTTCGCGCTGCCGAAATGCTGTTCCATCCACTGCTGGCAGCGACGGGTAAAACCGCCGTCGCCGCACAACTTGCCGCTGCCCATGGCAGCCTGCATATATTCCAGTTCAGTGCCAACAACCGGTGGTGCGTTAAATGGAATCATGTCTACCTCTGTATAACCAGTACGCGGTGCTTTCAATCACGGCACCCTGTCGTTGATAGAGTCGTAATGCGGCGATATTGCCTATCTGGGTCGCGACCCGCAGGTGCTGCATCCCCTGACGCCGGGATTCGGCGATCGCCGCCGCCATCAGCCTGGAACCAATCCCCCGGCCGGATGCGCCGGGGAAAGCTGCCAGCAGGCCGATGCGTGTTTCCCGTTCGCCCAAATTGCGCAGGCTGACGAATCCTTCTGGGTGCCCCTGTTCGTCCAGCGCCAACAGGCACTGATGATCGAAGGTGCCCAAAACGGCCTTTTCGATCCACAAAGCATAAAACCGGCCGCTGTCATCAGGTTGATACCAGGGCGCACGAAAGCGGCTGGCGGCGAATGCCTGAGCCGCCGCGCTACGCAATGCGGGGATATCGGCCTCGGTCGCAAAGCGTATCGCCTGTACGCGGTCACCAAATTCAAGCATCGGTCTGTTATCAAGCGCCAAAACCAAATCGACCTCGCCCTCAACCAGGCGGAAGCCTAAATCGGCCAGGCCATCCGCCAAGGCCAATTGCTGTGCGGAAACTTTGGCCTGCACCAGGGCATAAGCCGCCACGTCGGCCTCAGCCAGAACCGGGGCTGAGGAGGAGAAGATGAGTTTCGCGCTGTCCAGCGCGAAAAACTCACTTTCCCATGACAAAGGCTCAATAATGGCGTGGACGCACATGCAGCAAATCCAGCAAATACTTGCCATAGCCGGTTTTGGACAAGGAGTGGGCGGCACGTTTGACGCCCTCATCATCCAGCCAACCGTTGCGCCAGGCGATCTCTTCCAGACAGGCGATTTTAAATCCCTGACGTTTCTCGACCGTCTGCACGAAGCTACTGGCTTCCAGCAGGCTGTCGTGAGTCCCGGTGTCCAACCAGGCAAAACCGCGCCCCAGCAGCTCGACGGTCAGATCACCGCGCTCCAGATACATCTGGTTGATGCTGGTAATTTCCAGCTCGCCGCGCTCGGAAGGCTTCACCTGCTTGGCGAACTCCACCACCTGGCTATCGTAGAAATACAAGCCGGTTACCGCCCAATCGGATTTCGGTTTTTTCGGTTTTTCTTCGATCGACAGCGCGCGGAAATTGTCGTCAAACTCCACAACGCCAAAGCGCTCAGAATCCATCACCTGATAACCAAACACGGTGGCGCCCTCGGTTCGGGCCGCAACGGTTTTTAATTTCGGGCTGAAAGACTGGCCGAAGAAGATGTTATCTCCCAACACCAGGCAGCAAGAATCGCCGTTGATGAACTCCTCGCCGATCAGGAACGCCTGGGCCAGGCCTTCCGGCTTAGGTTGCGCGGCGTAGCTGAGATTGACGCCAAACTGTTCGCCATTACCCAGCAAACGTTCGAATGACGGCAAATCCGCTGGGGTCGAGATGATTAAAATGTCGCGAATCCCCGCCAACATCAGCACCGACATCGGATAATAAATCATCGGTTTGTCATAGATCGGCAACAGCTGTTTGGACACGCCGCGCGTGATCGGATGCAAACGCGTGCCGGAACCGCCGGCCAGAATAATACCTTTCATACTAGCTCCCAAATCCGCAGCACCTTATAAGGACAGCACTGCGCTACATTCAATCGGACAGCCCCAAACGCTCGCCGGCATAAGAACCGTCTTGCACCCGGCGCCACCAGACTTCGTTATTCAGGTACCAAACCACGGTTTTGCGAATGCCGCTTTCGAACGTTTCCTGCGGCCGCCACCCCAACTCACGGTCGATCTTGCCAGCGTCGATGGCGTAACGCATATCGTGGCCCGGACGATCCTTGACGTAAGTGATCAGATCGCGGTAGTGCGCCACGCCCTGCGGTTTGTTCGGCGCCAGTTCTTCCAGCAGGTCACAGATGGTCTGCACCACTTCGATATTCTTGCGCTCGTTATGGCCGCCGATATTGTAAGTTTCGCCCACCACGCCTTCGGTCACCACCTGATAGAGCGCACGCGCGTGATCCTCGACATACAGCCAGTCGCGCACCTGCGCGCCGTTGCCGTATACCGGCAGCGGTTTACCGGCGACGGCATTCAGGATAACCAGCGGGATCAGCTTCTCCGGGAAGTGATAAGGGCCGTAGTTGTTCGAACAGTTAGTCACAAGGGTCGGCAAACCGTAGGTGCGCAACCAGGCACGCACCAGATGATCGCTCGACGCCTTGGAGGCGGAATACGGACTGCTCGGCGCATAGGGCGTGGTTTCGGTGAACAGATCGTCGGTGCCGTGCAGGTCGCCGTACACTTCGTCGGTGGAGATATGATGGAAACGGAAAGCCTGCTTCTTCTCCGCCGCCAACGGCTGCCAATAGTGGCGCGCCGCTTCCAGCAGGGTGTAAGTGCCGACCACGTTGGTCTCGATAAATGCCGCCGGGCCGTCGATAGAGCGATCGACGTGACTTTCCGCCGCCAGGTGCATCACCACATCCGGCTGATAGCGGGCAAACACCCGATCCAACCCGACGCGATCGCAGATGTCGATCTGCTCGAAGGCATAACGATCGCTGTCGGCCACTACCGCCAGCGACTCCAGGTTACCGGCATAGGTCAGCTTATCCACCACCACTACGCTGTCGCCGGTGGCCTCGATGATATGTCGCACGACCGCAGAACCGATAAATCCGGCGCCACCGGTGACTAAGATACGCTTCAACGCCAAACTCCTTTGGTATCCACCACCCAGCTTTGCTTAATCTCTTCCGGCCGGATGGCCTTGAACTGCTGATGATCGACCAACATCACGATCACATCGGCCTGCTGCAACGCCTCAGCGATCGTTTTCAACGCCACATGACCCACCAACGATGCCGGCAGGTGTTCGACGTTAGGTTCCACGACCAGCGTTTCCCCCGAATGCCAATCAGCAATCAAATGGGCAACTTCCACCGCCGGGCTTTCACGCAGATCGTCGATATTCGGCTTGAACGCCAGGCCGAAGCAGGCGATTCTCAACTCGGACGCGCGCTTGTTAGTCGCGGCCAGGCAATCGGCTACCGCCGCTTTCACACGGTCGACTACCCACAGCGGTTTACCGTCGTTTACCAGGCGCGCGGTGTGGATCAGACGCGCCTGCTGCGGATTTTGCGCCACGATAAACCACGGATCGACGGCGATGCAGTGGCCGCCGACGCCCGGGCCAGGCTGCAGAATATTCACTCGCGGATGACGGTTCGCCAAACGAATCAGTTCCCAGACGTTGATCCCCTGCTCGGCGCAAATCAACGACAGCTCGTTGGCAAAGGCAATGTTCACATCACGGAAGCTGTTTTCCGTCAGCTTGCACATCTCGGCGGTTCGCGCATTAGTCAGTACGCATTCACCCTCGAGAAAAATCTTGTATAGCGCACTGGCGCGCGCCGAGCACTTCGGCGTCATACCGCCGATCACACGGTCGTTTTTAATCAGCTCCACCATCACCTGCCCCGGCAACACGCGTTCCGGGCAGTAGGCAATATTCACGTCCGCCGCTTCGCCCGCTTGCTGCGGGAAGCTGAGATCGCTGCGCGTTTCAGCCAACCATTCCGCCACCTGCTCAGTGGCGCCCACCGGCGAAGTGGACTCAAGGATCACCAGATCGCCTTTTTTCAGCACCGGTGCCAGCGACTTCGCCGCTGTCTCGACATAGCTCAGGTCGGGTTCATGATCGCCCTTGAACGGCGTGGGCACCGCGATCAGAAACGCATCGGCCGGCTGCGGTTTGGTCACCGCCCGCAGATAACCGCCCTCAACGGCGTCCTTGACCACTTTATCCAGATCCGGTTCGACGATGTGGATCGCGCCACGGTTAATGGTATCTACCGCATGTTGGTTTACATCAACGCCCACCACTTTTTTCTTGCGTGAGGCAAACGCCGCCGCCGTTGGCAAGCCGATATAACCCAGACCAATGACAGAAATAGTGTCAAAGCTCATAGTGTCACCTGATGATTCTTTAAGGCTTCGAGGATACGCTGGCAGGCATGTCCGTCACCGTATGGGTTATGCGCCCGGCTCATCGCTTGATATTCGCTTTCGTCCGTCAACAACCGAGTTACCGTATCAACGATTTTGGTCACATCGGTCCCAACCAGACGCACCGTTCCCGCATCCACCGCCTCCGGACGCTCGGTGGTATCGCGCATCACCAGCACCGGCTTGCCTAACGAGGGCGCCTCTTCCTGAATGCCGCCGGAATCGGTCAGGATCAGGTGCGCTTTGGTCATCAGATAAATAAACGGCAGATAATCCTGCGGTTCGATCAACATGATGTTATCGATACCTTTCAGAATACGGTTGACCGGCTCGCTGACATTCGGGTTCAGGTGCACCGGATATACTACCTGCGCCTCCGGGTGGTTGCGGGCTATTTGAGCCAACGCGCTGCAGATCCGCTCAAAACCGCCGCCGAAACTTTCCCGGCGATGGCCGGTGACCAGAATCAGTTTTTTGTCGGCGTCGAGGAACGGGTAACGCTGCGCCAGGCTAGCCTGCAGAGCGGCATCGCTCATCACCCGATCGCGCACCCAAAACAGCGCGTCGATTACCGTATTGCCGGTCACGAAAATCTGATTATCCGGCAGTGTTTCGCGCAGCAGGTTTTGACGTGAATTTTCGGTCGGCGCGAAATGGAATTTCGCCAAATGCCCCGTCAGAGTTCGGTTGGCTTCTTCAGGCCAAGGGGAGTACAGATCGCCAGTACGCAATCCGGCTTCCACATGCCCGACAGGAATTCGCTGATAGAACGCCGCCAGGCTGGTCGCCAGCGTGGTGGTGGTATCGCCGTGCACCAGTACCACATCAGGTTTGAACTCTTCCAACACCCCTTTCAGCCCTTCCAGGATGCGACAGGTGATTTCCGTTAGCCCCTGGCCAGGTTTCATGATGTTCAGGTCGTAATCCGGTGTAATCTCAAACAACCGCAATACTTGATCCAACATCTCACGATGCTGCGCCGTTACACAGACCTTTGCGTCAAAGGCCTCATCCTGAGCCAAAGCATGTACCAGCGGCGCCATTTTAATGGCTTCAGGTCTGGTGCCGAAAACAGTCAACACTTTCACAGAGAATCTCTTTTTGGTCAGTTAAGCGCAGGCGTACCTGCGAACCGAGCGCACTAAGCGCCCATCGGTAAGTTAAATCTATGGTTACTTCGGCTGCCGACGCGCCAAGGCCACACCGGCGCCAACCAACGCGCCCATCGCGCCCCACAAAATCAGCCAGAAGACCCGGCGTGGGCTGTCGCGTTTTACCGGCTCTTCCGGCGTGCGCAAATAGCGATAGGTCTGGAACTTCTCATCCAACGTCGGGCCAACGTTCAGCGTCGCCAGCATTGCGCGGTTCTGATCGTAATCCAGATCGTAGGTCGGGCCGGAGGCCTGCAGGCCTTCCAGACGCGCCTGCAGCATTGGCCGGCCCAGCAAGAACAGATCCGAATCCGGCAACTGTTCGGCCGGAGTGTCGGTTTGCGTACGGCTGATCCCCTGGCTCTCGGCAATTTTCAACGCCTGTTGCGTGGTGTTCAGCTCGCGCTTGTAAACCGACTCCGCGACCGCTTCCTGACGCTTGACCTGTGCCTTCATCGAGGTGGTGCGAGCGGCCCACGCGCCCTGGATCTCTTCGTTCAGGTGCAGGGCTGCGCGGTGGCTGGCGAAGGCCACGTATTGGCGCAGCAGGCGGTTGGCGTCCGCGGCGGTTTCCGCCGTCAGCTTCACGCCGTCGTTCGGGACTTTTTTGTCGTCGCGCGGCGTGAACAGGATGTTATTGATCAGCTCGTCGAGCAATGCCGCATCGGCACGCGCATCCCCTTCCTGACGCTGTTTGTAGTAATCGCTCTGCAGCCAGAAATCGCGACGCGTGTCGTAAGCCGCCAGCTGCATGATGAATTCATTGTACGCTTCATCCGCGATGCTCGGCTGATCGCCGGCCGCCGCCGCCGGCAGCGTGCGCACATCCAGATTGCGCAGGAACTGCTGCTGGGAGTAATAACCGCCCAGCGCATTCACCGTCGGCCTGTCGGTGATCGCGGTGGCGCTCCACTCTTGCTTAACCAGGTAAGAAACGATCAGCGCGACCGCCGCGAACAGCACCGCAATGCCGATAATCCACGGTTTGCCGCGCCACAGGGTGCAGCACAGGCCGCGGATATCGAGTTCGTTATCCACCGCCGGGGTATGCTTGTCAGACGTTGTTTCTGGATTCATCACAGCCAAAAAGCCTCTGGTCTCTGGTTAAGGTACTTGCTTGTTATCGCCCGAACGCCGCAGCCGGCGCTTGATACGCTTAATGTACCGCGCAACCCGCCAGGCGCGCTTGATGCAGTAACCGTACAGGAAGAAGGCAAGCAAGAATAATGCCAACATAACCCACTCAGGGATAAAAGTCAGGCGTTCGCCGATCACGCCCACCGCAGCCAGCAACGCGGCCGCCAGGGTGATCAGCACGAAAGCCTGCCGCGGCGTAAAGCCGGCGCGCATGATCAGGTGGTGAATATGTTGACGATCGGGAGAGAAGGGGCTCATCCCCTTGCGTAAACGACGATACATGATTGCTATCATGTCCATCAGCGGAATAGCGATGATCCACAGCGCGGTCACCGGGTTGATCGAGTGCGCCTTTCCCTGTGAACTTTGCAGCAGCAGCCAAATGGCGGTAAAACCGATCAGGGTGCTGCCGGCATCCCCCATAAACACCTTATAACGGCGGCCGAGGATGCCGAGATTGAGCAAAATATAGGGAACGATAGTGGCGATCATCGCAAAGCACCAGAACGCCAGCTCATGATGGCCGCTCAGGTACAGCAGCAGGCCCAGCGCCCCGAAGGAGACGCACGACAAACCGCCCAGCAGACCATCGATGCCGTCGACCATATTGAAAGCGTTGATCGCCGCCCATACCGCGAACAGCGTCACCAGATAGCCGAACGGCCCCAGCAGCATCTCCCAGTCACCCAGCACATGGCCGAAGCTGCGCAGATACAGACCGGCGAACACCATCATGGCGATGCCGACCAGCGCCTGCACCAGGGCGCGAATTTTAACGCTGATATCGAAACGATCGTCGAGCGCCCCCACAAACACCAGAATACCGGCGCAGGTGAGATAAAGCTTGGCGTGTGCGATGGGTTGTTCAGAGATCCAAAACGCGAAGCACAACCCGGCATAAACGGAAATACCGCCGACCAGAGGAATCAGCCCCTGATGGCGTTTGCGATAATTGGGTTTATCTACCAGACCAATACGTTTTGCCGCCTTGCGGGCAACAAAGAGAAAAGCCAAAGAAAACAGGAAAACAAATAGAATTTCAGTACTCATAGTGAGTAAGTTCACAGTTAACAGATCTCTGTAGAAGATAAGGCAGCTTACCACGGGCTAAGGCTTGTGCCATCGGCCCCCGCTACCTTTCGGTCATTTCCTATGACAACGGTGATTCATGCCTATTTTCTTCGCATCGACTGACAAAATGACAGCAGCAAAGCCGACCGGCGCGAAACCGACCGACAAACAAGATGAATTCTCAATAAGTCGAGGAAACAACTTACTTTTCCATTACTGCTACTTATCGTATCCGCCAAAAGCGAAAAACGCCACGACTAGGCGTGGCGTTCAGCGAATTTTTTAACGAATTATGAGCGTTTCATCATATCGAAGAATTCATCGTTGGTTTTAGTCATCGCCAACTTATTAATGAGGAACTCCATCGCGTCGATTTCACCCATCGGATGAATGATTTTGCGCAAGATCCACATTTTTTGCAGCTCTTCAGAGGTGGTGAGCAGCTCTTCTTTACGGGTACCGGAGCGGTTGTAATCGATAGCCGGGAATACGCGTTTCTCGGCGATTTTACGCGCCAGATGCAATTCCATGTTGCCGGTACCTTTAAATTCTTCGTAGATCACTTCGTCCATCTTCGAACCGGTATCAACCAGCGCGGTCGCGATGATGGTCAGGCTGCCGCCCTCTTCCACGTTACGCGCCGCACCGAAGAAGCGCTTCGGACGATGCAGGGCGTTGGCGTCCACACCACCGGTCAGCACCTTGCCCGAGGCCGGCACCACGGTGTTGTAGGCGCGCGCCAGACGGGTGATGGAGTCGAGCAGAATGATCACATCTTTCTTGTGCTCAACCAGGCGCTTGGCCTTCTCGATCACCATTTCGGCCACTTGTACGTGACGCGAAGCCGGCTCGTCGAAGGTCGATGCGATCACTTCGCCTTTCACCAGGCGCTGCATCTCGGTCACTTCTTCCGGACGTTCGTCGATCAGCAGCACCATCAGCACGCAGTCTGGGTGATTGTAGGCGATGCTCTGCGCGATGTTCTGCAGCAGCATGGTTTTACCGGCTTTCGGCGGTGCCACGATCAGGCCACGCTGGCCGCGGCCAATTGGCGCCGCCAGATCCAGTACGCGCGCCGTCAAGTCTTCGGTCGAGCCGTTGCCGCGTTCCATCCGCAGACGGGAATTGGCGTGCAGCGGCGTCAAGTTCTCGAACAGGATCTTGCTGCGGGCGTTTTCCGGCTTGTCGTAGTTGACTTCGTTGACTTTCAGCAGGGCAAAATAGCGCTCGCCTTCTTTTGGCGGACGAATCTTACCGGAAATGGTGTCACCTGTGCGGAGGTTGAAGCGGCGGATTTGGCTAGGGGATACGTAGATGTCGTCGGGACCGGCGAGGTAGGAACTGTCTCCAGAGCGGAGGAAACCGAATCCATCCTGCAATATCTCGAGCACGCCGTCGCCGAAGATATCTTCTCCGCTTTTCGCATGTTGCTTCAGAATGGAGAAGATGATGTCCTGCTTGCGCATGCGGGCAAGGTTTTCCAGCCCCATATTTTCGCCGAGAGTAATCAGCTCAGAAACCGGCGTATTCTTTAATTCGGTAAGATTCATAGTGGTGGGTTCTTAAACTCGGGGTATGTCTCGAACTTGTATCGTGAATGGTATGGCAGCGAGATGCGTGCCTGTTTACTGGACGTTCGATCACCGGGCGCAGAGCCGTCGCGGTAAGAAATGGCTTACATCGGGCGCACGCATTGACGGTTGAAGATCGAAGGTACCTTAAAAATGATTTTTGCAAAACCGTTTGATTGCCAAAACACGGGTTGAGTTCAGTTTACTTTCAACGCCGGTGGTTCGACACAGAGTATAGCTTTAGATTCAAACTCTTTAGATTTAAAACTTCGGGCAAGTTCTATATGCAGTGTGGTTAAACTTAACACGCTTCTTGGCAGGCGTCTAGCGGTGAATTGAACATCACCGCCAGGCGCCTGATACTGGGCTTCCCGCCCGATTACAGATTCGCGTTCAGGAAATCTTTGAGCTGACCTTTGGACAACGCGCCAACCTTGGTCGCGGCCACTTCACCGTTCTTGAACAGCAACAGCGTAGGGATGCCACGGATACCGTACTTAGGCGCGGTAGCCGGGTTCTGATCGATATTCAGCTTGGTGATGGTCAGTTTGCCTTCGAACTCTTCGGCAATCTCATCCAGAATCGGAGCAATCATCTTGCACGGCCCACACCATTCAGCCCAGAAATCGACCAGGATCGGCCCTTCCGCTTTCAGCACGTCAGCTTCGAAGCTGCTGTCAGTCAGGTGAATAATTTTATCGCTCATGTTCTACTCCACAGGATTATGTCTACCTTGTTGGTGTAGCATTAACCAACTCAAGGTGATTTTATTGCACCGCGTTTATTTCAACGGATGTGCTTTCGTAAAGCAATAGTTAGCTGATATTCTACCACACTATGAGCAAAACACACTTGACTGAACAGAAGTTTTCCGACTTCGCCCTGCACCCGTTAGTCCTTGAAGCCCTTGAGAAAAAAGGGTTTCACAATTGCACGCCCATCCAGGCGTTAGCATTGCCGCTCACGCTCTCCGGGCGTGACGTTGCAGGTCAGGCGCAAACCGGTACCGGAAAGACGCTGGCGTTTTTGGCGTCTACTTTTCACTATTTGCTGACCCACCCGGCGAAACAGGATCGCCAGACCAATCAGCCGCGCGCCTTGATCATGGCGCCTACGCGTGAACTGGCGGTGCAAATCCACTCCGATGCGGAAGCCCTCTCCCAGAGCACCGGCCTGAAGCTGGGCCTGGCCTACGGCGGCGACGGCTACGACAAACAGCTGAAAGTGCTGGAAAGCGGCGTGGACATTCTGATTGGCACCACCGGCCGTTTAATCGATTACACCAAGCAGAACTATGTCGATCTCGGCGCGATGCAGGTTGTCGTGCTGGATGAAGCCGATCGCATGTACGATCTCGGCTTTATCAAAGACATCCGCTGGCTGTTCCGCCGCATGCCTGCGGCCGATCAACGCCTGAACATGCTGTTCTCCGCCACGCTGTCCTATCGCGTACGCGAACTGGCCTTCGAGCAGATGAACAACGCCGAATATGTTGAAGTGGAACCGGAACAGAAAACCGGCCACCGCATTAAAGAAGAGCTGTTCTACCCGTCCAACGAAGAAAAAATGCGTCTGCTGCAGACGCTGATCGAAGAAGAGTGGCCGGATCGCGCCATCATCTTCGCCAACACCAAGCACCGCTGCGAAGACATCTGGGGCCACCTGGCCGCCGACGGTCACCGCGTCGGCCTGCTGACCGGCGACGTGGCGCAGAAAAAACGCCTGCGCATCCTCGACGACTTCACCAAGGGCAATCTGGATATCCTGGTCGCCACCGACGTCGCCGCGCGCGGTCTGCACATTCCCGCCGTCACGCACGTTTTCAACTACGATCTGCCTGACGACTGCGAAGACTACGTGCACCGCATCGGCCGTACCGGCCGAGCAGGCGCCAGCGGCCACTCCATCAGCCTGGCTTGTGAAGAGTACGCGCTCAACCTGCCGGCGATCGAGACCTATATCGATCACAGCATTCCGGTGAGCAAGTACAACAGCGATGCGCTGCTGACCGATCTGCCGGCACCGAAGCGCCTGTCGCGTCCGCGCGGCGGCAACGGCCCACGTCGCAACTCCGCGCCACGTCGCGGCGGCGCGCCGCGCAGCAACCGTAAACGCTCGAGCTGATCGCCATGCTCAGCTCCAGCACGCTTTATGCTGCCATCGATCTCGGCTCCAACAGCTTCCATATGTTGGTGGTGCGCGAGGTGGCCGGCAGCATTCAGACTCTGGCGCGGATAAAGCGCAAGGTGCGCCTGGCGGCCGGGCTGGATCAGCACAATCACCTGTCGCATGAGGCCATGCAACGCGGCTGGCAGTGCCTGCGGCTGTTCTCCGAACGCCTGCAGGACATCCCGCGCGAGCAGATCCGCGTCGTCGCCACCGCCACGTTGCGCCTGGCGTCCAACGCCGATGAGTTCCTGCAGGCAGCCGAGCAAATCCTCGGCTGCCCGGTGCAGGTCATCAGCGGCGAAGAAGAAGCGCGGCTGATTTATCATGGCGTCGCGCACACCACCGGCGGGCCGGATCGGCGGCTGGTCGTCGATATCGGCGGCGGCAGCACCGAACTGGTCACCGGCACCGGCGCACAGGCATCGCAGCTGTACAGCCTGTCGATGGGCTGCGTCACCTGGCTGGAGCGCTACTTCAGCGATCGCAACCTCGGGCAAGAAAACTTCGAGCGCGCCGAACAGGCCGCGCGCGACATGGTGCGGCCGATCGCGCCGCAGCTGCGCCAGCACGGTTGGCAAATCTGCGTCGGCGCTTCCGGCACCGTACAAGCACTGCAGGAAATCATGGTGGCGCAAGGCATGGATGAACGCATCACCCTGCCCAAGCTGCGCCAGTTGAAACAGCGGGCCATTCAGTGCGGCAAGCTGGAAGAGCTGGAGATCGAAGGGTTGACGCTGGAACGCGCGCTGGTCTTCCCGAGCGGCCTGTCCATTCTGCTGGCCATCTTCCAGGAGCTGGGCATCGAAAGCATGATGCTGGCCGGCGGGGCGCTGCGTGAAGGCCTGGTTTACGGCATGCTGCATCTGCCGGTGGAGCAGGATATTCGCATCCGCACCATCCGCAACCTGCAGCGTCGCTACCTGATCGACACCGAGCAGGCCGAGCGCGTCAGCCAGCTCGCCGCCAACTTCTCGCAGCAGGTCGCCAACGAGTGGCAGTTGGATGCGCGATGTCGCGAGCTGTTGCACAGCGCCAGCCTGATCCACGAACTCGGCCTCAGCGTCGATTTCAAGCAGGCGCCGCAACACGCCGCCTACCTGATCCGCCACCTGGACTTACCCGGCTTTACCCCCGCGCAGAAAAAACTGCTGGCCACCCTGCTGCAAAACCAGAGCAACACCCTCGACCTGTCGCTGTTGAACCAGCAAAACGCCCTGCCGCCGCGCACCGCGCAGCGTCTGTGCCGTATTTTGCGCCTGGCGATCATCTTCGCCAGCCGCCGCCGCGACGACACGCTGCCGGCGGTGCGTTTACGCGCCAATCAGGACGATGAACTGACGGTGATCTTGCCGCCGGGTTGGCTGGAGCAGCATCCGCTGCGCGCCGAGGCGCTGGAGCAGGAAAGCCACTGGCAGAGCTACGTCCACTGGACGCTGCGATTGGAAGAACAACGTTGAAATAGCATGGGCGCGATGAGCGCCCTTTCTTTTTAATTCCCGCCTTTGGCCTTGGCCAGCTGGGCGCGGATATTGGCCAGATGGCTCTGCCCCTTCTGCATCCGCTCCTGCGGGCTCACCACTTTGCGCTCGGTTTCCCACGCCAAATCGTCCTGCGGCAGCTCCAGCAGGAATCGGCTCGGCTCCGGCCGCACCAACTCACCGTACTGACGGCGTTCGCGGCACAGGGTGAAGATCAGCTCTTTTTGCGCGCGGGTGATCCCCACATAGGCCAGACGCCGCTCTTCATCGACATTGTCTTCGTCGATGCTGCTCTGGTGCGGCAGCAGCCCTTCTTCCATGCCCACCAGGAACACGTAGGGGAACTCCAACCCTTTGGAAGCGTGCAGCGTCATCAGCTGCACCTGATCCAGCTCCTCTTCGCTTTCACCGCGCTCCATCATGTCGCGCAGGGTGAAGCGCGTCACGACCTGGGTCAGCGTCATCGGCTCGTCCAAATCGTTGCCTTCCAGCATCTCCGTCATCCAACCGAACAGCGTATTGACGTTTTTCATCCGCATTTCGGCGGCCTTCGGGCTGGTCGAGGTTTCAAACAGCCAGCTTTCATAATCCACGCCGCGGATCAGATCGCGCACCGCCGCCACCGGCTCACGCTCCGCCTGTTGGGCGATGCCGCCCAGCCAGTGGGTGAAGCGCTGGAGCGATTCCAGCCCGCGCCCGGTCAAGTGCTGGCTCAGCCCCAGATCGAAACTGGCGTGGAATAAACTCTTGTTGCGCTGGTTGGCCCATTCGCCGAGCTTCTGCAGCGTCGCCGGACCGATCTCGCGCTTGGGGGTATTGACGATGCGCAGGAAGGCGCTGTCGTCGTCCGGATTGGTCAGCACCCGCAGGTAAGCCAGCAGATCCTTGATCTCGGGGCGAGAGAAGAACGACGTGCCGCCGGAAATCTTGTACGGGATGCGGTTCTGCATCAGCATCTTTTCAAACACCCGCGACTGGTGGTTGCCACGGTACAGGATCGCATAGTCGCCGTAGTTGGTTTTTTTCACGAAGTGGTGGGCGATCAGTTCCCCCACCACGCGCTCGGCTTCGTGATCCTCGTTGTTGGCGGTCACCACCTTCAGCTCTTCGCCATACCCCAGCTCGGAAAACAGCCTTTTTTCAAACACGTGCGGGTTATTGGCGATCAGGATATTGGCCGCCTTCAAAATGCGCTCGCTGGAACGGTAGTTTTGCTCCAGCTTGATCACCTGCAGCGCCGGGAAATCTTCCTTCAGCAGCACCAGGTTCTGCGGCCGCGCGCCGCGCCAGGAGTAAATCGACTGATCGTCGTCGCCCACCACGGTAAAGCGCGCGCGATGGCCCACCAACAGCTTCACCAGCTCGTATTGGCTGGTGTTAGTATCCTGATACTCATCCACCAGCAGATAGCGGATGCGCTGCTGCCAGCGTTCGCGCACCTCTTCGTTGCGTTGCAGCAGCAGCGTCGGCAACAGGATCAAATCGTCGAAGTCCAGTACGTTGCACGCCCGCATATGGGCGTGGTAAAGGCCGTAGCAGTGGGCGAACAGCTTGTCGCGCTCCGAGCGCGCCAGCTCCGCCGCCCGCTGGGGATCGATCAGGTCGTTTTTCCAGTTGGAGATGGTCGAAATCAGCTGCGCCACCAGCGTCTTATCGCTTTCCAGCCACTTTTCGGTCAGCTCTTTCAACAGCGCCAGCTGATCCTGGTCGTCGAACAGCGAGAAGTTGGACTTCATGCCCAGCGCCACATATTCCCGCTTGATGATTTCCAGCCCCAGAGTGTGGAAGGTGGAAATCATCAGCCCGCGCGCCTCTTTGCGTCCCAGGGTTTGCGACACACGCTCTTTCATCTCGCGCGCGGCTTTGTTGGTAAAAGTCACGGCGGCGATGTGCCGCGCCTGATAGCCGCAGTGGTGGATCAGGTGGGCTATCTTATTAGTGATAACGCGCGTCTTGCCGGAGCCGGCACCGGCCAACACCAGGCAGGGCCCGGTAACGAATTCGACGGCTTGTTGTTGGCTGGGGTTTAATCGCATGGCGCTGACTTGCTCGACTGTAAAACGTGGAAGGGAATTGTAGCAGAAAGCGCCGATGAGATTTAGCGGGTATAATCAGCGCAATTTTCGCATCGACAAAGGCAATACCATGGCAAAAACGGCGTGCGCCCTGCACATTCTGGTAGACAATGAAAAGCTGGCCAACGAGCTGCTGGCCAAGCTTAAGCGTGGCGTCAGCTTCGACACGCTGGCGCGCAAATACTCGAGCTGCCCGTCAAAACGCAACGGCGGCTCGCTGGGCGAATTCAACAAAGGCGCAATGGTGCCTGCGTTCGATAAAGCGGTGTTCAGCATCCCGCTGCTCAAACCTTACGGCCCGGTCAAAACCCAGTTCGGTTACCATATCATCAAGGTGCTGTACCGCAACTGAGGGGGCCTGAGCCCCCTGCCACGAATTACTGCGCGCCAGCGGCGTCCGTCGCCGGCGAAGCGACTGCGGTGTCCGCCGGTTTGGCTTCTTCCGTCACCACCGCCGGCGGCGGCATCATGATGCCGTTATAGGTATCCTGCAGCTGCTTCATGCTCATTTCCGGCTCGCCCTTCGGCTGCATCAGCACCAGCGTCGCGTCCTGAGACAACTGCAGCTTCAGCGCCTGATTCAGTGTCTCCAGCGTCAGGCTGGACAGGAACTCCTGGCGCAGCTTCTGGTACAGCTCCGGCGCGATATCCACCACCCCGCTCTGCTGCGACCGCAGACGCTGGCTCATCAGCACGTCGGTGTCGGTACGGGCGTAGGTCGCGAACAGCTTGCTCAGCTGATCGTTTTTCTGCGCCAGCAGCGCATCGAATTCCTCTTTCGACAGGCCGTTGTCACGCACGTTGGCCAGTTCGCGGGCAATGAAGCCCAGGCTGCCGTTCAGATTGTTGTTCGGCGTATCCAGGTGGATGGCGCACTGCCCGCGCTGGTACTGCACGCGGCAGTCAAAGCCCAAATGCAGGTTTTTCTGGTCGCTTTTTTCCAGCGTCTGCTGGAGGTGCCAGAACAACGCCTCGCGGGCGAGATCGCCACGCCAGTAGCGCAGCAGGCTTTGCGAATCGCGAATCGGGTGCCACGGCGAATCCCACATGATCGACAGCGTATCCTGCTTCACCTGCTCGCTGATCAGGCTCACCGGCTGCTGCGGCAGCGGCGTCAGGGTCGGCATCGGAGCCGGGGTTTCACGTTTGCCCTGCAGCGGCGAGAAAGCCTTGTTGATCTGCTCGACCAGGCTGCGGCTGTCAACCTTGCCGACCACGAACAGCGTCATGGCGTCCGGTGTGTACCACTGCTGATAGAATTTCTTCAACTGCTCAAGGTTGACCGGCCGTTTCGCCGGCTGCGCCGGATCGTGCGCCAGCAGCGTCGAGCCTTTCAGGCGGTAACGCCACCAGGCGTCTTTGGTATTGGGTGGGAAAGTGCCGACCGGATTGATGCTGGAATTCATCACCGCGTGCACCGTGTGCTCGTCGATCGCCAGTTTGCCGGTCGTGTCCGCCAGCCAGGCCAGCGCTTCTTTCAGCAGATCGGGCCGGTTGTTCGGCAAGCTGAGGTTATACATGGTGAAATCGTACGAGATGATAGCCGGCGGCAGCGGCCGCTCGTTATCTACGCTCTGCTGCCACAGCGCCCGCAGCTGCGGCGCCGTGAAGCTTTCGCTGCGCGTCAACGCCAGCCGCGGCAGCAGGTGGGCAAAGCCGGTCTGCTGCGAAGACTCCACCAAAGAGCCGGTATTGACGATCAGCCGCAGTTCCACGCGGTCGCTCGGCCGCTGCGGCGTATCGAGAATCTGCCATGAAAACCCGTTGGCCAGCGCCCCCTGCTGCCAGGCAGGATCGGGTTGTAGTGCTTCAGCCTGCACGCTGCCACTGGCTGCCGCCAGTAGCAGCCCACCAACTATAAGATGAATTCTGGTGCCCTGCATGTGAACCCCTACTTAATGACTATCCAATTTCTTATGCAAATGCGTGTATTCCATTCAATGGAATCATAAAAATACGCCCTGAGTTTCACGGTGGGGCGGAAAGCAGAAAGTGTACCATCGTGTTAGACCGCGCGCCTTTGCGGATGTCACTCATTAGAGTGAAAAATAATAGATTGCGGGGTTTTTAATGCAAAAAATCGTTACGAGGCAGGGGAAGAAGCTCACCGGCCGCGGATGCGGCCGGTGATTTACCGCCGAAATCAGGCGGAAGGCAGCGTTTTGTCCGCGCCGGTGTTTTTGTTGTTCAGGGTGTCTTTCAGCTGCTTCTCATCCAGCTGATTACACCATTTGGCCACGACTACGGTCGCCACGCCATTGCCCACCAGGTTGGTCAGCGCGCGGGCTTCCGACATAAAGCGGTCGATGCCGAGGATCAGCGCCAGGCCGGCCAGCGGCAGGTGGCCCACGGCGGAGATGGTGGCGGCCAACACGATAAAGCCGCTGCCGGTCACGCCCGCCGCCCCTTTGGAGGAGAGCAGCAACACCACCAGCAGGGTAATCTGATGCATGATATCCATGTGGGTGTTGGTCGCCTGCGCGATAAACACCGCGGCCATGGTCAGGTAGATAGAGGTGCCGTCCAGGTTGAAGGAGTATCCGGTCGGGATCACCAGACCCACCACCGATTTCTTGCAGCCCAACTTCTCCATTTTATCCAGCATGCGCGGCAGCGCGGATTCAGACGACGAGGTCCCCAGCACGATCAGCAGCTCTTCTTTGATGTAGTTGACGAATTTGAAGATGCTGAAGCCGTTGGCGCGGGCGATGCTGCCCAACACCACCACCACGAACAGGATGCAGGTGATATAGAAACACACGATCAGCTGGCCGAGTTGCACCAGCGTGCCGACGCCGTATTTACCGATGGTAAACGCCATGGCGCCGAAGGCCCCCAGCGGCGCCAGGCGCATGATCATGTTGATGATGCCGAAAATCACCCGCGAGAAGCTGTCGATCACGTTGTAGATCAGCTGCCCTTTGTCGCCCAGACGATGCAGGGCGAAGCCAAACAGCACCGCGAACAGCAGCACCTGAAGAATGTTGCCGCTGGCGAACGCGCCGATCACGCTGCCGGGGATGATGTCCAGCAGGAACGGAATGATGCCCTGCTGCTGCGCTTGCTCGGCGTAGATCGCCACCGCTTTGGCGTCCAGCGTACCGGGATCGACGTTCATGCCGGCGCCCGGTTGCACCAGGTTGACGATCACCAGGCCGATAATCAGCGCGAGGGTGCTGACGATTTCAAAATACAGCAGCGCGATGGCGCCGGTGCGCCCCACCGCCTTCATGCTTTCCATGCCGGCGATGCCGGTCACCACGGTGCAGAAAATCACCGGGGCGATAATCATCTTGATCAGTTTGACGAAGCCATCGCCCAAGGGTTTCATCTGGGCGCCGAGGTCAGGGTAGAAGTGGCCAAGCAGGATACCCAGCGTGATCGCCGTCAGCACCTGAAAATAGAGGCTCTTAAAAATTGTTGTTTTCATATGAACATCCTATGGGGGGAAGACACGCACCAGGCGGCAGTCTAAAAATCCAGCCTGTTCATTGCTTGCGCGGAAAATAACACCCACTTAACAACATGGAAATAATTTGTTGCACCCACCCCTCAGGGTTGATGTGAATTTAAGAGCTGAAACGCGTCAGTCCGGGTGCAAAGCTGAAAATTGCGTAAGCCTTTGTTTGCACTAACGCAAAAGAGGTATGAGGGGAATAGCGATTTTCGGACGGGGAAAAGTACCGGAAAGGTAACGCGGCTCACGGCGCCGCGCGGCAAAACTCGGTTTCGAACGCTTCACGCGGTAGCGGCCGAGCGAACAGGAACCCTTGCCCGCTGCGAATGCCGTGCTTCAGCAGCCAGTCGCGCTGCTCGGCGTTTTCCACGCCTTCGGCCATCACCGGCAACGCCAGCACTTCAGAGATTGAACTGACAATGCGCACCATCGCATCGTCGGCCGGCAACCCCTGAATGAAACTGCGGTCGATTTTAATCAAATCGATCGGCAGGGATTTCAACCGGTTCAGGTACTCCAGGCTGGAGTAGCCCATGCCGAAGTCGTCCAGCGCGATCGACAGCCCCAGATCGTGCAGCTCGCGCAGCAGCGCCAGCGCGCGGTCGAGATCGTCGATGCGTACCGTCTCGGTGATCTCCAACAGCAGCTTGCGCGGATCGATTCGATACTGCGCCAGCAGATTTTTCAGATACGGAACAAACGCCTCGTCCTGCATCTGAATGCCGGAAACGTTGACCGCCAGCGGCAGCGCAATGCCGCGCTGCTGCCAGTCCGCCAGGATACGGCAGGACTCTTCCAGCACCCAGTTGCCGAGCGGCACAATCACGCCCAGCTCTTCCGCGAGCGGAATGACGTCGGCCGGCAGGGTATAGCTGCCGTCGTACTGCTGCCAGCGCAGCAACGCTTCTGCGCCAATCACCTCGTTGGACTGCATGTCGATCTGTGGCTGCAGGAACAGCGTGAAATGCCGCTGCTCAATGCCGTGCAGGATCTCGCTCTCCTGCGTCAATCGCTTCTGCGTGCGCTCCGTCAGGCTGGGTTCGAAGAACAGGATCTGATTTTTCCCTTCGCGATGCGCGGACATCATCGCCGAGGTGGCGCTGCGCAGCAGCTGTTCCGCGCTCTCCCCCTGATTGAGGTAGTGGGCGATGCCGATGCTGGCGTTGGGCCGCAGCGCCAGGCCTTCCAGCGTCAACGGCGCGTTGATCTCCGCCATGATGCGCCGCGCCAGCTGCATGGCGTGGAACGGCCGCTCGATGCCCTTGGCCAGGATGGCGAATTCGGTATTGCTCAGCTGTGCCAGCACGCCGTTTTCGTCGATGCAGCCGCGCAGCTTCTTCGCCAGCGCCAACAGCAATGCCTCGCGCATCGCCGGGCTCATCACGCCCGATGCTTCATGCAGCGTCTCGATGCCGATCACCAGCAGGTTAAAACGCTCGGGGCGCAGGCTGGAGGCGATATGCTGTTCCAGCAACGCGTTCAGCAAGGCCGGGTTCGGCAGTTCGGTCACCGGGTGGCGGGTGCTCAGGCGGCTCATGTCGGCATGCGCCTTGGCCAGCGTCTGTTGATTGCGGTTGTAGTTGCGCACCAGCAGGCCGAGCTCGTCGTCCTGGTGCAGCGCCGGCAGCATCAACTGGTGATAAGGCGCTTCGTCCTGCGAGATGTTTTCCAGCTCTTTGGCCATCGCGCGCAGCGGATGCACCATCAGCCGGTTCATGCACCAGGTGATGGACACCGACAGGATCAGCGCCAGCAGCAGGTAGGTCGACAGCATGGTCGACAAAATGCTGAGGATAAACTGGTACATGCGGAACGAATCGGCCTGCAGCACCAGGTAGGCCAGCGGCTGCTGGTTGGCCGGCACCCGTTCCAGCGAATAGAGCGGCACGGAAATTTGGATAGGCAACTCAAACAGCCGGGCGATCAACGTCGGCACCGGCCGCTCCGGCGGGAAATTGGCGTGCAGCGCCTGAAACTCGTTCGGCAAGACGATATCCGCCCGGCTCAGAATGCCGACCGGCAACAGCGTATTCAGCACCTTTTTGGCTTCCGGCACGTCCATGCGCAGCACCGCTTCCGCCAGCGGCTGGCGTACGGAGTGAGCGATATTCTCCAGTTGCTGGGCGTAGTCATCCCTGCGCTGCTGCACAAAATGGAACAACTGAATCACGATAAAGATACAGATCGTGACCAGCGCCACGCCGGACACTGTCGCCATCTGCTTAATCGTTAACGAACGCCTGACCCGCAAACCTGCTCTCCGTAAAATCGGGCTGAAACAAAAAGGGGGCTGACTCTCACCCGCCCCCTCGAACCGGGCTGAGTATACTCGATCATCGGCTGTTTTTATCTGGCTATGCCGCAGGCATAACCAAGAAAATCGCGGGTTTCAGTCTTTTCCTAGAGCGAACAAACACGACCCGGACACAGGGTAACAAAACTCCCCGGTGTCCGACACTCCGAATCTCTCTCCTCCCGGTTACTTGAAGTCGGCATACGGCGTCAGCGGCTGCGGCGGCAAATCGAGGTCCCCCTGCCAGCCGGCCAGGGAATAACGCAGATAAATCAACGCGTGGCTCGGCGTATAGTTCTTCGCCTGCTGAATATCGATGCCGGCGCCGAGCGTCCAGTGCGAACTGAGACGGCGTTCGACGATCGCCCGCAGGGTATAACCGACGCCGCTCGAGGCGCTGCCGTCCTCGACGGCGAACTTATCGGGCAGTGAATCCGGGATCAGGCCTTGCAGCGGATAACGGCGCTGGCTGTCGGTTTTCGAATGCGACAGCGAAACCGAACCGCCCAGCTCCCACGACCAGTTCTCGGTGCGCTGACGATAGTTGACCGGCAGCGACAGCGACAGATATTGCTGCGGGCTGTAATAGCCGCCCTGTCCCAGCGAATAGCCACTCAAGTCTTTCTGGTAGTGCCACAGCATGGTATTGAGCCCAACGCTCAGGCGGCGATTGTCTTCGTTGATCACCTTGTAGTAATAGCCGGCCATCAACCGCTGCCGCTGGTTGTCCGCCACGTTCTTGCCGGTGAGCTGGTGCGCGCTGAGATCGGCCCACACGCCGTTCGCCTCGCCGCGATCGTAGCTGGCGCTCAGGCTGACGCCGGTGGCGCGCACGCCGCCCCAGGTAGTGCCGGTATTCGGATCCTTGGCACCGCCAAACGCCAGCAACGAGCTGGAGATCGGCCGCCGCGAGGCCGCCAGCGTCCAGCCGATGTGGTTCCAGTCGCCGCTGTAGGCCAGGCCGCCGCTCCAGTCGACCACCTCGAAGCCCATCGGCGTCGTGCCGATATCGGCGGCCCAGCGATCGTTTTTCCAACCGGCCGCCACGCTGGTGCCGGTGGTTTTCTGGTGTTCATCGCCGCGGCACCCTTGCGTGTGGCAGGTGCCGAAGGTTTCGTAGTATTTGCCGCTGCCGTCGGTCGAGAAGCGGCCGGCATCCAGCTGCACGGTGTCGGTGCGCAAGAAGGCGCGCCCGTCATACAGCGGCATATCCACCTGCAGCATGGTGTCGTGCGCGTTGAAGTCGGAAATGCCGCCGGTGCCGCTCGAGCGCCAGTAATCGTGATCGAGCGTGACGTTCACGTCCTGCTGCCGATACAGATCCGCGGCATCGGAGCGGATGCCGCGTTTCAGCCAGTCGTCGCCCGGATTATTGCGCGTCAAATAGGTGTAGCGGTCATTATCCTGCGGCAGCGTCGGCGTGATGCCGCCGGCCACCATCGCCTGGCGGTAATCCTGCTGCGCCCGCTCCGGCTGTTGCTGAGCCCGCTCCAGGCGGGCGGCGTCGCGGTAGATCAGCGCTTTGGTCTGCCCGACGGGTTCTGAAGCCGCCGCCGTTTTCAGCCGGCCGAAGAGCGCCTCGGCCTGCTGCGCATCGCCGACCGCGCCCCAGGCATTGGCGACCCGCCGTTGGCTGTTGAGCGAAGCGTCTTGCGGCTGCGGTTCGGTTTTCAGCCGCTGGCGCGCCGCGTCCAGATCCCCCTGCGCCACATAGGCTTCGATCTCGCCCAGCTGCGCATCCGGATTGTTCGGTTCACGGCGTTTCACCCGCTGATAGTCGTCCAGCGCCGCCGCATACTCCCCGCGCGCCAGCGCCCAGTCGGCGAGCAGCAAATCGATGCGCGTGTCCGCCGGCTGCCGGCGCAGATAGGCTTCCGCCGCCGGTTCGTCACCGGCCGCCCGCAGCCCTTCGGCATGTGCGATCGTCGCCTGCATTTTCAGCCGCTGCGCCAGTTCGCGCATATTGTCGTTCCACTGCGCCGCCGGCAGCGTATTGAGCTGCGCCAGCGCCTGACGGTCGCGATCGCTGCCGGAAAGATAGAGCGCATAGGCGTAGGTCAGCTGCGGATTGGCGTGCTGGCGCTGCGCCAGCTGCCGGAATAAGGCGTCCGCCTGTTGCGGCTGCCCGGCCTGACGCAGCGCCTGGGCATAGCGATAGGTCAGCCAGACATCGTCGGGCGCCATCGGCTGGGCGCGCCGATAGATTTCCGCCGCCTGCTGCCACTGTTGCTGCTGCGCCAGCGTCTCCGCCTGCTGTTTCAGCCTGTCGAGCCGCAGCCCATCGAGAGTGCTGCGCAGCTTGGCCTGCTGGCTGCGCGGCAGGCCGTCAAGGTAGGCCAGCGCTTTTTCCGGCGACTGGCGCTGATAGATATTCACCAGGCCGCGCAGCGCGCTGCCGTTGCCGGGATCGCGCCGCAGCGCCTGCTGATAAAACCCTTCCGCCGCGGCGTCATCCTTGCTCGCCACCGCCACATCGCCCAGGCCGATAAACGCGTCGCCGTTGCTGTCGTCGAGCTGGCGCGCCTGCTGATATTTCTGCCGTGCCAGCGCGAGATTGCCGGCCTTGAGCGCTTTGTCGCCCTCGTCGATCGCCAGCCAGTAGCCGGTGCTCTTGATCAGGCTCTGCCATTTGCCGCTGCCGTAGCCATTCTTGTCGGCCGCCAGCGCCTGGCGAAACAGCTTCAGCGCCTGCGGGCGGTCACCGGCGCGTGAATAGGCCTGGCCGAGCGCGCCCAGCACCTCGGCGTCGTTCGGCGTCGCCGCCAACGCCTTTTGCAACTCAGGAATGGCCGCCCGGCTGCCGCCTTTATCCACCTGCGCCAGGCCGCGCACCCGCGCCTGATAAGCCGGATCGGCCAACAGTTTCTGCTGTCTGGCCAGCTCTTCACGGGCGCTGGTCGCCTGATCGCCGGTGTCGAACACGCCGAGGAAACGGTTGAGCGCCGCTACGCTCTGCGCGCTGACCGGCATCGCTTTGACCTTGTCCAGCCACAGATCGGCGGCATCGCCGCGCCCGGCCGGATCGGCGGCGATCTTCTGCAGCAGTTCATAGGCCTGCGCGTCCTGATTCTGGCTGAACAGCATGCGCGCCAGCGACATGCGCAGCGCCGCGTTGCCGGAATATTGCTGATCCAGCGCCTGCAGCTGCTTTAACGCCTTCGCCTCCTGTCCCGGCAAGCGCGCCACCAACCGCCAGTATTCCACCGCCAGATCGAGCGTCGGCGGCTCGCCGTGGAACAACGCATCGTACTGCGCCTTGGCCTCCGGCAACCGGCCGGCGGTCGCCATCAGGCGCGCCTGCTGCAGCTTTTGCCGGGTTTCCGGCTGGGTCAGCAGCATGTTCATTTGCGCCTGGCGATAAGCGCTGGACTGCGGCGCGAGCGTTTTCAGCTTGTCCAACTGCTGCTGCGCCAGCGCCATGTTGCCCTGCCGCAGCGCCAAACGCATGCGCGCGGCGATCACGTCCGGGTTGTTCGGATCCATCAGTTCGAGCCGGTACAGCGATTGGCGCACCAGATCGTCCTTGTTGCCGGCCTCGCCAATGCGCACCTGCTCCAGCAGCCACTGCTCCGGCGCCACGGCCTCCGCAGCGCGCGCCTGCGGCAGCATCGCCAGACTCAGCGGAATCAAATTCAGCCAGTTTATTTTGAAGTTGTGCATTGGCCGTCCCACGAGGGTTGCAGTTCACCCTGACGATTAAAGCGATAACGTTGTTGATCCCACCCCTGGCCGAACAGCGTCAGCGAGGCGCTGAAATAGGCGTCGTCACCCGGCGGGTGTTCGCCGATCCGTTGCCGCTGGGCCGCCAGCGCGTCGGCCTGCGCCGCCAACATCGGCAACATCGCGGCGGAAAAGCCGACCGGGCCGTCGCCGGTGGTTTTGCCGCTGGCGGTATCGGTTTTCTCCGGCGGCACGCCCTGGCTGGCGGTGAGCTGCGCCATCGGCTGGAAGCGTTTGAGCAGCGCCGCCTTGTGTTCATCGTCGTCCGCCAGCATGCCGGCCCACAGATAGACCCGAATGGCGTCGTAGCTGCCGACGTTCGGCTTGACGGTGTCCGGCTGCCAGCCGGCGCCGACCCGCCATACCACCCAGTCCGGCGAGAAGCCGTGCGGCGCGGTCTCCAACCACAGCCGCTGATTGATCTCGCGCATCGCGCGCCACGGGCCGTTCAGCGCCGCAAAACGCGTCAACAGCTGCGGCGGCAGGTAGCTGGGGTTCAGCCGCCAGCGATCTTCCGCCACGAACCCGACTTTGCCCGGCAGCAGCATCAGCCCCAGGCCGGGGATGTCGGCCACTTCCTCGCGGCCGATGCGCTGCAACAGCAGCGTCCCCAGGGTTTGATAACGCCGGCTTTTCCACAGGCGGCCGGCTTCGAGCAGGTTATAAGCGATCCACAGATCGGCGTCCGACGCCGAGTTGGCGTCCAGCACCTTCCACTGCTTGTCGTCGCCCTCGCCCCACAGCCAGGCGGGTAAACGGGCACTGAGATCGCCCGCCGCCAGGTTGTTCTCCGTCCAGGTCAACAGCTGGTCGAAGGTCGGCCGGTCATTGGCCACCAGGGCGAAGAACAGGCCGTAACTCTGCCCCTCCGACGTGGTGATTTTGTTCGGGCTGCTCGGATCGATCACCCGCCCCTGCGGGCTGATGTAGAACTGCTTGTACTGTTGCCAGCCCGGCCATTCGCAGGCCGCCGCCGCGCTGAAAGCGCACAGCAGCAGCATGCCGAGCGACAGGCGTTGCAGCATCGCGTTCACCGCCGTCAATCCCGATCTTCAGGCGCCAGACGCCGCCGGCTGAAGGCCTTCAGGCCGCGCCACAGCATCAACCCCAGGATCACTACCAGCACCACCGCGAGCACCGCCAGCAGGACCGGATGGGTGGAGAGGGCATACCAAAGCCGCTCCCACCAAGGCAGGTGACCGACATAGTAAACATCGCCGACGCGCAGGCTGTTGACCCCCGATTCGCGGATCACCGCCACCGAGCCGAACACCGCGGCGCGCTTGCCGCTGTCCAGCAGGGCATTGTTCAGCAGCTCATAGCCGCGCGGGCTGTCCGCCAACAGCGCCACGATGCTGCGCTGGTCGTTGAACGGCGACTGCACACCAATGATCGCCGACATCGCCCCCTCGGAACTGACGGTGGTCTTGCTGTCCGGCTTGGCGTCCTCCGCCAGCACTTCCGAGCTGGGCAGCGGCGGTTGGCGCGTCGGCTGTTTCACCCAGCTTTGGGTCGCGTCCACCAGCAGGCTGATTTTCTTGTCGTCGCGCAGCTCCGGCGGAATGGTGCCGACCATCAGGATGTCGTCGTCGCGATCCGTGGCCTGCGACCAGTCGTCGCTCAGCGTGAAGGCCAGCGCCGGATAACCGGTTTGCGCGCCGATCACGCCGAGCGCGTTCAGCAGCGCGCTGACCTGCGCCGGCTGCGGTTTCTGGTTCACCAACACCAGCGTTTGTGACAGATCCGCCAGGCGGCTGAACGGGAAGCCGGCGTTGGCGAAGGCGCGCAGGTCCGGCATCGCCATAAAGTGGCGGTAGCCGGAGAAATCGATGGTAGACGCGCCGTCGATCACCGCGTGGTTTTGCGTGAAGGAGTAGGTTTCGCAGCGCCCTTCCGCGCCGCTGGCCAGCAGCGTGGTGTAGTCAAAGTCAAAGCGCAGCTGGTTGGTGGCACCCAGCCGCAGCGCCGGAATGCTGACGTTCTTGTCGGAGTCGAGCAGCCCCTGCGTCAACGGCAGGCGCAGCAGCTGCGCCCCCTGTTCGTGTTCCGGCACCAGCGAGTAGGCCTGCACGAACTGGTTGTTCAGGCTGACGCTCAGCCGCGAACCGTCCTGAATGCGCGGCGCGGTATAACGGTACTTGAGGTGCATGTCGATGCCGGTGCTGCGGATCAGGAACAGATCCGGCGGCAGGTTCATGGTCAATGAAATCGGGCCGGGCTCGATACCGCTGGTTTGCAGCTGTTCGGCGTATTGCTGCAGTTCGGCGAAGGTCATCGGCCGATCGGTGCGCACCCAGTTCGGCGCGTCGTAAGGCTGACGCGGCGCCAGCTGTTCCACCTTGTCCACCGTCACGTTCTGGCCGCGGAACAGAATGTCGCCCTGCGCGATGCCTTTCACCGCGGTGATCAAATCGTTGTCGTCACGCCCCTGAATCAGCAGCAGTTTGACGTAGGGATTGTCCGGGTGGCTGATCATCTCCACCGTCGGGCCGTTGACCGCCGGGTAATCGCGCAGGAAATCCGGGCGCTGCTTATTGGTGGCGAACACCACCGCGTGCTGCGTCGGCAGCGCGTTATACAGCGTCGGGAAGGATTGCCCGCGCCACTGCGCCTTGCTGCCGAACCAGGAAGCCAGAATGCCCGCCGCGCGCTGCTGGGCCAGATCCGGCTGGCCGGCGAACACCATCGGCAGCGTCAGCGGCCGATTGTCGCGGCTGTCGAAGAACGGCTCAGGGAAGTGCGACAGCTCGTTTTTCACCGGCAGCGTCTGGAAGCGCAGCTTCAGCGCGCTGGATTTGCTGACGTCGAGCCACAGCGAAGTGCTGGCCGGGTTTTCGCAGATGTTCTGATAATGGCCGACGAACACCAGCCGGACGCGGTTAAAATCGGTAATATAGCGCGGATCGATCGCCATCTGGATGCGATTGGGCTTGCCCAACTGCTCCTTGGCGATCGTGGTCACGCCCATCAGCTCGTCGTTCAGGTAGACCTTGACGTGCGACTCGACCGGGATCAACGCCGGCGACGGCGTAAATTCCAGGTCGAGCATCGCCTGCGAGACCACCTCATCGCTGCGCACGCCGAATTCGATCTGCCCGTCCGGCCGGGTGCCGCGCAGAACAAAGGTGCCCGGCGGCGGCGCTATCTGCGCAAACGGCAGCGACACGTCGCGCACCGGCGCATTCGGATCCTGCGGCGCGGCGGCCGGCGGTGGCGCGGTCGCCGTATCGGCCGCCGCAGCGATCGGCGGCTGGGCCGCCACGGTCGGCGCGGTGGCGGTTTCGGCCTGCGACAGGGTGCTGATGCCTAAGGCCAGAGCAGTAAACCAGGTTATTTTTCTCGTCATCGTATCATCATCAATGTTGGAGCCTGTTCACCGGGCGAGTGAGCGGGCGGTTGAACTCGCAGCTAACCCACGGTTTCTTGTTGACCCAAGGTCGGATCCCTGCCGACGCCGCGCGGAATAAACGACACTACCCAGGCGGTCAGCGACGTGACCCCGACCAGCAGACCGCGTACCAGCGGCGGCGCGTAGTCCGCCATGCGCACATAGCCGCGGAAGCCCAGCGCCAGCACGTCGCGCAGGCTTTCGATCGGCCGGTCTTCAGGGAACCCGTCCTGCCACAGCGCCCAGGTATCGGCGCGGGCGAAGGTGCACTGAATAAAATCGATGTGTTCGCGGGTGGAAAGACTGACCAGACGCACCCCCACCTTGTTGCCGAAGGCGCGCGTCACCACGCAGGGGAAGCTGTACTCCTGCTGGCCGCGTTTGAGCAGCAGCGAGGCCTTGTCGCCCTCTTTCAACGTGTCCGCCACCCGCATCTCGATGCCCACGCCGCCATCGGAGTAATCGCGCAGCGTGCAGGGGTAGAGGTGGCCGTCGGCACGCGCGATCGCCGCCGGCATGGCGATCTCCACGCGGTGCGCCTGACGCACCTGTTTGGCTTCCACCGCCACCGCCACCGCGCCGCCGAGAATGGTCATGTTGTACAGCACCCACACCAGGCTGATGATCACCGTCATCACCTCGTCCGTCGGGCCATAGGCCAGCCGCCAGGCGCCGAACGCCAGCCCGGCGAGGTTAAGAACCACCAGGAACATGTAAGGCCGGGTGATCACCCAGTCGACGTGCTCCTCCTCCACCAGCCCGCCCTTGGCGGTCACGTTGAATTTGCCCTTGTGCGGATTGAACAGCGCCACCGTCGTCGGCCGCGCGATATACCAGGCCAACACCGTTTCATAGATTTCGCTCCAGAACGAATGGCGGTATTTCCCCTGGATGCGCGAGTTGGTCAGGCTGGCGTGGATCATGTGCGGCAGCACGTAAAGCGCGATCGCCAGCGCCGGCGCGAAGATGATGTAGGCATGCAACAGCAAAAACGCCAGCGGCGCGGTGAGGAAGATCAGCCGCGGGATGCCCGACAGGAAGTGCAGCATGGCGTTGGCGTAGCACAGGCGCTGCGCCAGTTTCAGCCCCTTGCCCAGCAACGGGTTGTCGAGCCGGAAGATCTGCACCATGCCGCGCGCCCAGCGAATGCGCTGGCCGATGTGCGCCGACAGGCTTTCGGTCGCCAGCCCGGCGGCCTGCGGAATGCGGATATAGGCCGAGGTATGCCCACGCCGGTGCAAACGCAGCGAGGTATGGGCGTCTTCGGTGACGGTTTCCACCGCGATGCCGCCGATTTCGTCCAGCGCGCTGCGGCGCAGGATGGCGCAAGAGCCGCAGAAGAAGGTGGCGTCCCACATGTCGTTGCCGTCCTGCACCAGCCCGTAGAACAAAGTGCCCTCGTTGGGCGTCTGACGGAAGCGGCCAAGGTTGCGCTCGAAGGGATCCGGCGAGAAGAAGTGGTGCGGGGTCTGCAGCATCGCCAGCTTTTTGTCTTTGAAGAACCACCCCATGGTCAGCTGCAGGAAGGAGCGCGTCGGGACATGGTCGCAGTCGAAAATCGCCACGAACTCGCCGGTGGCCTGCTTCAGCGCGTTGTTGATGTTGCCGGCCTTGGCGTGTTCGTGAGTCGGCCTGGCGATGTACTTCACTCCCACCTCGGCGGCGAACGCCCGGAACTCGGGGCGATTACCGTCATCAAGGATATAGATGTTCACTTTTTCTTTCGGCCAGTCGATGCCCAGCGCCGCATAGATGGTGGGCTTCACCACCCCGAGGTCTTCGTTGTAGGTCGGCACCATCAGATCGATGGTCGGCCAGGTGGCGCTGTCTTCGGGCAACGGCACCGGCTGGCGGTTAAGCGGCCAGATAGTCTGGAAATAGCCCAGCACCAACACCACCCAGGCGTAGGTTTCCGCCACCAGCAACAGCAGGCCGCATACCAGGCTGAGCGGATCGTCCCAGTTCAGCGTGGCGGTATAGCGCCACCACAGGTAACGGCAGGAGACGGTCAACGACAGCACGATCAGCATCAACGCAGGCAAGCGCCCCGGCACCCGGCGCACCACCATCGCGATCCCCCACAGCAGCAGAACGAACACGAACTGCGCCGACAGATCGAACGGTTGCGAGATGCACAGCATGGCGAGGATCGCCGCCAGCACGCCGACCAGAATGAACAGCGCGCGCCGCAATCCGCGGTTCATGCGGCCGAGTCGCTCTACCGAGCGCTGTTCCACGCCGGCGTTTTTCAGCCGCTGCGGCAAGCCCTGCAGCCAGTCGGCATAGCGCTGCTGCAGCCGCCGCCAACCGGCGAAATAATCGCGCTGCACCGGCGCGCGGCCGCTGCGGAACAGCAGCAGCCACGCCCCCTGCAGCAAATAGCGCAGCGCATCCGCCGGACGGGGGCGTTCGGCGGACAGATGCGGGAACCAGTAAGCGCGGCCGGCGCGCACGCGCCGCCAGGCCGGTGACTCCAAACGCAGCAGCATCCACCCCAGCGCCACCAACAGCGTAGTGAAAAAGGCGGTCAGCGCCGACGCCCCGCTGCGGCGATAGGCGCGGTAGCGCGCCTGCACCGCCTGGCGCACCGGCGGCACCAGCAGCAGGCTCAGCACCCGACTCATGGCGCAATACCCCGTTTGAGGTTGATCAGGCACCAGTTGGCCAGCGTCAGCACTTCATCCGCCGCCAGGCTCTCGGGGCGGTACTCGCCCAGCGGCTGTTTGGCCGCCAGCGCTTCCGCCAACGCTTCATCGCGGTGGATAACCACCGGCAACAGGCCGCTCAGCGTTTGCAGCCACAGCTGATGCAAATCCTGCTGCAGCCGGCTGGCCGAAGAGTAATGGTTAATCAGGAAATGACTTGCGTGCGGCAGCGCCTGCTGATGGAGCCGCACCTGGCAGTTGGCGTCGGGGTTCAACAGCACGAACACGCTGTCGGCCAGTTGCAATGCCTGCTGCGCCAAAACGCCGTCCCCGACCGGGACGTCCAGCAGGATCCAGCGCTGCGGATCGCCGGCCATCAGCTGACGCAAATTATCGCGCCAGCGATCGGGATGCGCCTGACACCGATGTTGCACTTCCAGCCGTTCCGCCGCATTCAGGCGGCCAAACGGTAAAAAGTCGAGGTTTTCGCAATAACGCAGCGCGCCTTCCCGCCAACCGCCGCCGTCCTGTTCCGCGCGTGCCCAGCCGCGCGCCAGTTCGAACGGCGTGTTGAAATGCAGGCGCAGCAGATTGTCCGGCGTAAAGTCTATCGCCAGCACCGACTCGCCAAGCTGGCGCAACGCCCAGGCGAGCGCCGCCGTGACTGACGTCGTCCCCATTCCACCCCGCAACCCTTGCAGCGCGATCGCCGGCATAGATCACTGGCTCCCCGCGTTTTGCGCCAATTCGGCCAGCAGCGGCCAGCGCGTCATCATTTGCGTTAACCGCTCCTGCCGCGAAATATCGACATAGCTTAATTTTGGTAATGAAAAAGCCTGGCTGAGCGCCTGCAGGTCATCCTGGCTCTCCTCCTGCGCCGCTGCACGAAAATGGCTGGGTGCGTTATTCATTCTTCCGCCTTGGCGAAAATAGGCTATGTTAATTAACTATAGCAACGATACAAAAAGAGACAGGCAATAAGATGATTCTCAACAAATATTATTGAAGAGCATCGGATATTTGTTATTGCCAGCGTAAAAATGGCTATCTTTAAATATAAACGCCTTTAGTCGGCTTTCAACGAAAGTAGAACACATCCTATGGCGCACTCTTTTTCTCTAGGCATTCGGCAGATTTGGGAAGAGCTGTCGGTGATGCAGGCCCCCGGGCTTTATTGGATCAATATCGACAGGCAAAGCGACGCCGCGCTGTTGTGTCGCCAGGCCATCGCCGCCCAGCCGGCCACCCGCAAGCTCGCCCTGATCTGCAGCGGAGACAAACCCGATCGCCTGCTGGCCGAGCTGGCTGCGCCCGCTTTGCAGAAGCTGCCGCTGTATCAACTACCGGAGAAAAAAGCCGCGCTGGCGCAGTTGAGCGACGATCTGATGCGCGCCCTGCGGCCGCAAAATCGCTTACTTATCCTGCTGGCCCACGCCAGCCTGTGGCAAACCTTCACCACCGAAGAACTGCGCGAATGGACGCGCACCCTCGCCGCCTGGCTGCGGCGGCAGGGGTGTACGCTGTTGATCCTCAGCCACGGCGGCGGCATCAATAAGCTCAAAGGGCAGCTCAGCACACAGCACCGCATCCTGAACGGCCTGTCCAGCCTGCAATGGCAGCAGGACAGCGCGCAATACCTGGTGAACTGGTGGAGCACCGAAAACGGCATCAACGCCAATCAGCTGCTGACGCTGTATGCGGCGGAAGGCGGTTGGCAGGGCGAGGAGGAAAATAGCCAGCCCTCCCCCACCGCCTTGCGCAGCGACGAAGGCCAGTATCTGGCCGAGCGCAGCATCCTGGAAGGCGCGCCGCCGCTGTCCGCCAACTGGCAGCTGTTGGAGAACAACGACGAACTGGCGCAGCACGGCATGCTGAGACTCTCAGCGACGTTGATTTTCGCGTTGTATCAAAGCGACCAAATCGATCATCTGGCGCACCAGATCCACACCCTGCGCCGCAGCCGCGGCAACGGCCTGAAAATCGCGGTGCGCGAGATGAGCGCCAGCCTGCGCTACAGCGACGAACGGCTGCTGCTGGCCTGCGGCGCCAACCTGATCGTGCCGCACGTCGCGCCGCTGTCGCGTTTTCTGACCATGCTTGAAGGCATCCAGGGGCAGCGCTTCTCACGTCACGTGCCCACCGACATCGATGCGCTGCTGGCCGGGCTGCGTCCGCTGCAGCTGAAAGGCTACATGCGGCCGGAACCGTTTAGCCAGGCGGTGCTTTCGCTGATGGCCAACACTTTGCTGCCCGAGGACGGCAAAGGCGTGATGGTGGCGTTGCGCCCGGCCACCGGCCTGCGCGCCGAACAGGCGATGACCCTGTGCCACCTGCGGCGTTTCGGCGACGTGATGACCGTGGTGCAGGGGCGTCTGGTGCTGTTCCTCTCCACCTGCCGCATCAACGATCTGAACACCGCGCTGAAGTTCATCTTCCGCCTGCCGGTGGATGAAGCCTTCAGCAACCGGGTGGTGTGGCACCAGGATGTCGATATCATTTCGGAAATCAAACGCATGGCTCAGGGGCGCTGGCAGCTTACCGCCACCGGCGCCGGGGGCGTCGCGCCGCCGCCCCCCGTGGTGACGGCCGCAGAGCCCGCAGAACGCCGCCAGCCGATCGCTTTCACGCTGCCGCTTGGCCCGCAGGAGGAAAAGCATGCTGAACCTTAACGACATCCTGCAACTGATCTTGCTGTGCGCGCTGGTCTTCATTCCGCTGGGCTACGCCTTTCACCGGCGTTTTCCGCATTTGCGTCAATACTGGCAAAACCTGTTGTTATCGCCGCGCTATTTGAAATCCGCCGGTTTATGGGTGCGCACAGGCTCATCCTCCCAGATTAAACGTCATAAGAAGCAGCCATGAATCCAAACTCAAATACGCAATCCGATAACGCTCTGTGGCGCTACTGGCGCGGGCTGGGTGGCTGGAACCTCTACTTTCTGGCGAAATTCGCCCTGCTGTGGTTCGGCTACCTGAATTTCCACGCGCTGCCGAACCTGGTGTTCATGGCCTATCTGCTGATGCCGATCCCCTCGCCGCGGCTGCACCGCTGGCGCCATTACCTCGCCATCCCGATCGGCATCGCGTTGTTCTACCACGATACCTGGCTGCCGGGCATCAACAGCATTCTCAGCCAGGGCTCTCAGCTGGCCGGCTTCAGCGCCCAGTACCTGCTGGAGCTGGTCAGCCGCTTTATCAACTGGCAGATGGTCGGCGCCGCCTTCGTGTTGCTTATCGCTTATCTGTTCGTCGCCCAGTGGGTGCGCGTTACGGTGTTCACCGTGGCCGCGCTGGTGTGGCTCAATATCGTCAACATCGCCGGGCCGGCGGTCTCACTGCTGCCCGCCAGTTCCACGGCTGCCGCCGGCGGCGCCGGCACGCCGGCCACGGCCGCGCCGACGGCAGGAGATAATGCGCCCGCAGACAGCCTGCCGCCAACCAGCGCCAACCTGACGGCCTATCTGAACCAGTTCTACGAGCGGGAAAAAGGCCGCGCCACCGCGTTCCCGGCCACTTTGCCCGCCGACGCCCAACCGTTCGATCTGTTGGTGATCAACATCTGCTCGCTGGCCTGGGCCGATATGGAGGCGGTCAACCTGCAGAATCATCCGCTGTGGTCGAAGATGGATATCATGTTCGACAGCTTCAACTCGGCCACCGCCTACAGCGGCCCGGCCTCGATACGGTTGCTGCGCGCCAGCTGCGGCCAGCTTTCGCATCACGATCTGTACCAGCCGGTGAACCAGCAGTGTTACCTGTTCGACAACCTGGCGAAGCTCGGCTTCAAGGAACAGCTGATGCTCGATCACTCCGGGGTGTTCGGCAACTACCTGAAAGAGCTGCGTGAACAGGGCGACATGCAGGCGCCGCTGATGTCGCAGGCCGGCGTCGGCAACGAGCTGACGTCGTTCGACGGCGAGCCGATTTATAACGATCTGGAATTGCTGACCCGCTGGCTGGATCAGCAGCAAAAAGCCGGAGACGCCCGCACCGCCACCTTCTTCAACGTCATCCCGCTGCACGACGGCAACCGCTTCGTCGGCTCTAACAAGAGCGCCGACTATCAGCCGCGCGCGCAGAAGCTGTTCGATCAGCTGAACACCTTCCTCGATCAGCTGGAAAAATCCGGCCGCAAAGTGGTGGTGGTGATCGTGCCGGAGCATGGTGCGGCGTTAGTGGGTGACAAGATGCAAATGTCCGGCCTGCGCGATATCCCCAGCCTGAACATCACCCATACGCCGGTCGGCATCAAACTGATCGGCATGAAGGCGCCGCATCAGGTCAGTCCGCTGCAGATCAAAACGCCGAGCAGCTATCTGGCGCTGTCGGAGCTGGTATCACGTCTGGTGGACGGCAAAGTCTTCAGCGAGTCCAGCGTCGACTGGCAGGCGCTGACGCAAGGGCTGCCGCAGACGCCGGTCATCTCCGAAAACGACAACGCCATCGTGATGCAATATCAGGGGAAACCTTACATTCGCCTGAACGGCGGCGATTGGGTGCCTTATCCGCAATAATCGCGGCCTTATCGACCCAAAGCACGCCGACGGCGTGCTTTTTTTATTGAGCAAGTCCGACAAAAAGCGAGGTTAAACGTCTGGCAAAAATATTATTACTCACCTCCCGTTAAATTTCTTATTCGCTTATTAATTCATTGCGAAAACTCCTATAAAAATAAGCATTCGTCAGATTTTCGTTAAGCATTCAATAACGCCCTGAAAAGCGATTCGATTAACTGATTGATTAAATAATAAAAAACGCCGGCGTGATGCCGGCGTGAATTTAAGCGATGACGTTCGACGCTTTACGCCCCCGGATGTTCGTCCTGATCGACCGCAAAGCAGGCCACCATCTGCTCACCGTACTGCTTCAGCTGCGGCTGCAGCTGTACGCAGGTGCCGAAGGCGCGGCGGCAGCGGGCATTGAACGCACAGCCCGGCGGCGGGTTCATCGGGCTGGGCAGTTCGCCGGTCAGCTTGATGCGCTCGCGGCGCATATCCGGGTTCAACCGCGGCGTCGCCGAGAGCAGCGCCTGGGTGTACGGATGGCGCGGGTTGTTGAAGATCGCCTCTTTGCTGCCCTTTTCCACGCAGCGGCCCAGGTACATCACCATCACTTCATCGGCGATGTGTTCCACCACCGACAGATCGTGCGAGATGAACACGTAGGACAGCCCCAGCTCCTGCTGCAGATCCATCATCAGGTTCAGCACCTGCGCGCGCACCGACACGTCCAACGCCGACACCGGCTCATCGGCGATCACCACGTCCGGATTCAGCATCAGCCCGCGGGCGATGGCGATACGCTGACGCTGGCCGCCGGAGAACATGTGCGGATAGCGATCGTAATGCTCGGTCTTCAGGCCGACCTTCGCCATCATCTCCAGCGCTTTTTCCCGCCGTTCGGCGGCGCTGAGCGAGGTGTTGATCAACAGCGGCTCCTCGAGGATCTGCCCGACCTTCTTGCGCGGGTTGAGCGATCCGTAAGGATTCTGGAACACGATTTGGATCTTCTGGCGCCGCAATTTCTCGGCGGAAACGTCCGGCTTCAGCAGATCCTGTCCCTGGTAGTACAGCTCGCCGCCGGTCGGCACTTCGATCATCGTCAGCAGGCGGCCGAGCGTGGATTTGCCGCAGCCCGACTCACCGACTACCGCGAGCGTTTTACCGCGCTCCAGAGTGAACGACACGCCGTCCAGCGCCTTGACCAGCCGCTCCGGCGCGAACAGGCCCTTTTTCACCGGGTAATGCTTTTTCAGGTCGATCGCCTGCAGTAAAGGTTGATTCTGGCTCATACGGTCGGCCTCCCCGCATCATCCAGCGGTGTGTGACATTTAACCTGACGGCCGGGAATGCTGCGCAGTTCCGGCTCCTCGTTACGGCAGCGCTCGTTGGCGTACGGACAACGCGGATTGAGCAGGCAGCCGGTCGGGCGATCGTATTTGCCCGGCACCACGCCCGGCAGCGAAGCCAGCCGCGCCTTGTCGGCGGCGAACTCCGGCAGCGCGCGCAGCAGCGCCTGGGTGTACGGGTGGCGCGGCGCGCGGAAAATCTCCGCCGCTTTGCCGGATTCCACCACCTGGCCGGCGTACATCACGATGATGTGATGTGCCGCTTCCGCCACCAGCGCCAAATCGTGGGTGATCAGCAACAGCGCCATGTTCTCGCGCTGCTGCAGATCCAGCAGCAGTTCGATGATCTGCGCCTGGATGGTCACGTCGAGCGCGGTCGTCGGCTCATCGGCGATCAGCAGCTTCGGCCGACAGGCGATAGCCATGGCGATCATCACGCGCTGACTCATGCCGCCGGAAAGCTGGTGCGGGTACACGTCCAGCCGCGAGGCCGGATCGGGAATCCCCACCTGTGTCAGCAGGTCGATAGCGCGCTGGCGGCGGGTGCGGCGGTTGCCGCCCTGATGCACCTTCAGCGCCTCCATAATCTGATAACCGACGGTGTAGCACGGGTTCAGGCTGGTCATCGGATCCTGGAAGATCATCGCCACTTCGGAGCCCACCAGCTGGCGGCGCTCTTTTTCGGAGATCTTGCGCAAGTCCTGGCCGTTGAACTCCAGCTTGTCGGCCATCACTTTGCCGGGAAAATCGATCAGGCCCATGATCGCCAGCGAACTGACGGATTTGCCGGAGCCGGATTCACCGACGATGCCGACCACCTGACCTTGATCCACGCTGTAACTGATGCGGTCTACCGCGCGGAACGGGGTGCCTTCGTCACCGAAGTGCACCGAAAGCTTGTCTACATTCAATAACGCCATCTCTCTCGTCCTCTGTTACTGCTTGAGTTTGGGGTCGAGAGCGTCACGCAAACCGTCCCCCATCAGGTTGAATGCCAGCACCGTCAGCAGGATCGCCAGGCCGGGGAAGGTCACTACCCACCAGGCGCTTTGCGCGAACTGCAACACGTCGGAGAGCATGGTGCCCCACTCCGGCGTCGGCGGTTGCGCGCCCATGCCCAGAAAGCCGAGAGCGGCCATGTCGAGAATGGCGTTCGAGAAACCGAGAGAAGCCTGAACGATCAAGGGCGCCAGGCAGTTAGGCAGAATATTGACGAACATCTGACGCAGCGCGCCGGCGCCCGCCACCCGCGAAGCGGTGACGTAATCGCGGTTCACCTCCGCCAGCACCGCCGCGCGCGTCAGACGCACATAGTGCGGCAAGGCGACGAAGGTGAGCGCCAGCGAGGCGTTGACGATCGACGGTCCGAATACCGCCACCAGCACCAGCGCCAGCAGCAGGCTCGGCAGGGCCAGCATGATGTCGACGACGCGCATGATCACCGCGTCCACCGCGCCGCCGAAGTAGCCGGCCAGCAGGCCGAACACCACGCCCATGACCAGCGACAGCACCACCACCAGACAACCGACCAGCAGCGACAGGCGCGCGCCGTACATCAGGCGCGACAGCACGTCGCGGCCCACGTCGTCGGTGCCCAGGATGTATTGCCAACTGCCGCCCTCCTGCCACACCGGCGGCTTGAGCAGCGCGTCGCGGAACTGGTCCGCCGGCGCATGCGGCGCCAGCACCCCGGCGCCGAGCGCGATCACCAGCATCAAAACGATATACACCAGGCCGACCACGGCCCCTTTATTGCGCTTGAAATAGTGCCAGAACTCCTGAAACGGGGTCATCGGCTTCGGCGCACCTTTAACTGCAGACTCAGTGATTTGAGACATGAGAGCGCCCCTTATTTCTTGTGGCGAATACGCGGGTTGACCACGCCGTAGAGCACGTCTACCAGCAGGTTAACCAGAATGATCATACAGGCGACCAGCAACACCCCGCCCTGCACTACCGGGTAATCACGGCGCTGCAGCGCATCGATCAGCCAGCGGCCCAGACCCGGCCAGGAGAAGATGGTTTCGGTCAGAATGGCGCCGGCCAGCATGGTGCCGACCTGCAGCCCGATCACCGTCACCACCGGCAGCAGCGCGTTGCGCAGCGCGTGAACGACGATCACCCGCATGCGGCTCACGCCCTTGGCGCGCGCGGTGCGGATATAGTCTTCGCCCAACACCTCCAGCATCGAGGAGCGGGTCATGCGCACGATCACCGCCAGCGGGATGGTGCCCAGCACGATGGCCGGCAGGATCATGTGCATCACCGCATCGATAAAGTCGCCCGGTTCGCCCCAGATCAGGGTGTCTATCAGCATGAAGCCGGTCAGCGGGTGGCTGTCGTCGAGGAATACCGTGTCGCTGATGCGCCCCGACACCGGCGTCAGGTTAAGCTGCACCGACACCAGCATGATCAGCATCATGCCCCACCAGAAAATCGGCATCGAATAGCCGGTCAGCGAGATGCCCACCGCGGTATGGTCGAAGACCGAGCCGCGTTTGACCGCCGCCAGCACCCCGACCGGGATGCCTACCAGCACCGCGAAGATCATCGCGCACAGGCCCAGCTCCAGCGTGGCCTGAAAGCGCGGAACGAACTCGCTCCAGACGGAGATGCGGCTTTTGAGTGAGGTGCCCAGATCGCCGTGCAGCACGTTGGACACATAGGAGAAGTATTGTTGATAGAGCGGCTTGTCCAGCCCCATTTCCGCCATCAGCTGCGCGTGGCGCTCGGCGGAGATACCGCGTTCCCCGGCCATGATGGTCACCGGGTCGCCGGGGATCATATGGACGAATGCAAAAGTCAGCAATGTAATGCCGATAAACGTTGGGATAACTAACCCCAAACGTCGGAGTATGAACTGCAACATATCCCGAACTCTCTGTATCAATGCCCGGCAGCTCATCGTCCGCCAGGCTTATTAACGCTCACATGCCTTTGAACGATCCAACGGCCATACGCCGGAGACTGGTCAGCAGAGGCGCAAACCTGTTGCGCCCCTGCAAGTCCATTCGTGCATCTCCGGTTTAGGTCGGAATCAGTCTACAGAGACATTCTCGAAGTGATGCTTGCCGAGCGGATCCACGACGTAGCCCTTCACTTCCTTACGCACAGGCTCATACACGGTGGAGTGCGCGACGATCAGCGCCGGAGCCTGATCGTGCATCACCACCTGCGCCTGCTTGTACAGTTCGATGCGTTTGTCGTGGTTGGACTCGGCGCGCGCCGGTTGAATCAGATCTTCAAACGGCTTGTAGCACCAGCGGGAGTAGTTGGAGCCGTCTTTCGCCGCCGCGCAGCTGAACAGCGTGGCGAAGAAGTTGTCCGGATCCCCGTTGTCGCCGGTCCAGCCCATCATCACCGTCTGGTGCTCGCCCGCTTTGGCGCGCTTGAGGTATTCACCCCACTCATAGGTCACGATTTTGGCTTTCACGCCGATCTTGGCCCAGTCGGCCTGGATCATTTCCGCCATGCGGCGCGCGTTCGGGTTGTAAGGACGCTGTACCGGCATCGCCCACAGGTCGATGCTGAAACCATCGGCCATGCCCGCTTCTTTCAGCAGTTCTTTCGCCTTGGCCGGATCGTAAGCGTAATCCTGCACCGCGTCGTTATAGCCCCACATGGTCGGCGGGATCAGGTTCTTGGCCGCCTGGCCCGCGCCCTGATAAACCGCGTCGATGATCGCCTGCTTGTTGACCGCCATGGTCAACGCCTGACGCACCTTCACGTTATCCAGCGGTTTTTTCTCGGTGTTGAACGACAGGTAACCCACGTTCAGCCCCGGCTGCTCCATCAGGTTGATGGATTTGTCCTGCTTCATGCGGGCGATATCGGCCGGGTTCGGGAACGGCATCACCTGGCATTCGTTTTTCTGCAGCTTGGCGTAACGCACGGAAGCGTCAGGCGTGATGGAGAACACCAGACGATCGATCTTCGGCTTGGTGCCCCAGAAACCGTCGAACGCCTTGTACAGGATTTTGGAGTCTTTCTGGTATTGCAGCAGCTGGAACGGACCGGTGCCGATCGGGTTCAGGTCGACTTTTTCCGGCGTACCGGCTTTCATCATGACGTCAGCGTATTCGGCGGACAGGATGGACGCGAAGTCCATGCCCAGGTCAGCCAGGAACGGCGCCTCCGGGCGGTTCAGCACGAAACGCACGGTGTTGTCGTCTACTTTTTCGATCTTGGCGATCAGCTTCGGCATGTCCATGCCTTCAAAGTATTCGTAACTGCCGCCGGACACTTTGTGGTAGGCGTTATTGGCATCCAACTGGCGTTCGAAGGAGAACACCACGTCGTCGGCGTTGAAGTCGCGCGTCGGTTTGAAATCTTTGCTGCTCTGCCACTTCACGCCTTTGCGCAGGTGGAAGGTATAGGTTTTGCCGTCTTCGCTGACGTCCCACTTCTCAGCCAGGCCCGGCTGCAGTTCGGTGGTGCCGACTTTGAATTCGACCAGGCGGTTGTAGATCGGTACCGAACTGGCGTCGTAGGTGGTGCCGGAGGTGAACAGCTGCGGGTTGAACCCTTCCGGGGAACCTTCAGAACAGTAAACCAACGTCTTGGCCTGTACGCTGGCCGCCACGGTCAGCGCGATCAGCCCAATGCCGAATTTCAGAACCCCCGATTTACCCAAGGAACGTGTCATCGTTAGTGCTCCATTGTGTGATGTGATGTGTGTAATTGCCGCCAGACCTGTATTTTTTATTGCGTGGCCTGTGCGGTCAGCGCCCGAAGGCAGAAGGCGTACGATGAGAGGATGCCGGATGGAACGCATCGCGACGGGGACGTCTGAGCGCGTGGAATTCACTCAAACAACTCTCGCTCTTACCCCTGAGGCTATCAAGTTGCCAACTGTTTGGGGTGTCGTCAATATAACCAGTGGGGATTTACGCAGACTGTGAGAAACAGCAAACAAACATAAAAAAAACCTTTTGTTAACAGTTCCAGCATGAAAATTTATGCTAAGCGGTCATTTTTAGCGCATTGGTCTGACCCTGATAAATTTACTGGTTTTAAACTCCGCTAAAAAACCCCAAAACTTTGTTGCTGAACGATGAATATCTGAACGGTTATTTTTGTGATCGCCGTTAAAGACAGAAGGAAATGCTGAAGGATTACCCAAAAGGGTGAGTCCGATGAGCGCATTTTTCGCCGGGCAGGCCCACAATCTGTGCGGCGTAAAAAAACTTTCGGCGGTGAAAAAGCCGGGGGCGAAAGGATATCCCCCGGCAACGCACTGCAACCGATTATTGAACGCCGGCGCTGTTGCCCAGGCTGGCGTTCATGCTGTTGAGAATATCGCCGTTGTCCGCGTCGATCTCCCAGGAGAACAGGCCGCCCAGCTGCTTATCCAACACGTACTTGCCTTTGGCCTGCACCGAGCGGGCATCGTCAAAGGTGATCAGATCGCCGGTGGAAGGTTTGAACACGTAAGGCGCTTCCGCCGTGGCGTCGTAGGTGTACTGCCACTCGCCGCTCATGAACTGGCTGGCGATCTGGCGGTAGTCCACGATGCCGTTCTCCCAGGTGCCTTTGACCGGCCCGGTGGCGGTGCCGGTGAACGGAATGTTGTTCTGGTAGCCGTTCACCCCGGTCCAACCGCGGCCATACATGGCGGTGCCGACGACGATCTTGCCCGGCTTGACGCCCTGCGCCAGCAGCGCATTCACGCCGTTCATCGTGGTGTAGGCGGTGTCCGGTTTCCAGGCCGGCGCATTCAGCGCGGTCTGATGCCCCAGGTTTTTCAGATCGAAGGCGCCGTAGAAGTCGTAGCTCATCAGGAAGATGTGATCCATCGAGTTCTGCGCGACGTTATATGCCACCTTGTCGATCTTGTCCTTGCCGGCGCTGATGGCGGAGGTCAGCTCATACTTGCGGCCGGTTTCCGCCGACAGCTGATCCAGCATCGCCCGCAGTTCTTTCATCAGCAGCACATAAGTTTCCCCGTCCTGAGGGCTGCCCAGATTCGGGTTGGCGCCTTTGCCGCCCGGGAACTCCCAGTCGATATCCACGCCGTCGAAGAACTTCCAGGTCTGCAGGAACTCTTTCACCGAGCCGACGAAGCGATCGCGCTTCACCTTGTCGCCCATGAAGAAGAACGGGTCGGACAGCGTCCAGCCGCCGATCGACGGCAGGATTTTCAGATCGGGACGCGCCTGCTTCAGCGCCATCAGCTGGCCAAAGTTGCCCTTGTAGGGGTCATCCCAGGCGGTGACGCCCTTCTGCGCTTTTTGCAGCGCGGCGAACGGATCGTGGATGGAGACTTTGAAATCCTCGCGGCCCTGGCAGGAGCGCTGCAGCGCCTGGAAGCTGCCTTCAATCTCTTTCAGGCTGTCGTTGATGCCGTTGCCGCCGCAGATCGGGATAAAGCCGTACAGCAGGTGAGTCAGGTTCTGCGCCGGGATCTTGTCGACGGTGAAATTGCGCCCGTAAACGCCCCACTCGACGAAATAAGAACCGACGACTTTGCCGGAATTCTGTTTATACGGTTTGTTCTTTTCCAGCAGCGGCTCTTTCAACGGCGCCAAATGGCTGCCGTCGGTGTCGGCCACCACAATTTCAGTGGCGTCGCTGGCGGTGCAACCGTCGGCATTGCACAATGCCACCTGCATTTGATAACGGCCGCCTTTATTGACTTTAAAATTCGCCGTACCGGAAGAACCGGTTGAAGGGCCGCTCCACGCCTCTTTGCCATTTAATAAAATCTTGGCCGTCGTGCCCGCGTCGCCATTCCATAAATTCCAGGAGACGGAAACATCGGCGGCATTTTTTACCTTCACCAAATTATTATAAGCGGTAGCCGCCTGGTCAACTTCAACGATGGCGAACTTGGTGTTGCCCCAGGCGATGGTCGGCTTGCCCGGCGCGGCGGCCTGCGCCGCGGAACACAGCGTGCTGCCGATCAACAGCGCCAACAGCGGTTTATTAAATTTGCGCATAACTGATTCCTTTATTCCGAGAGGATAAACATAAAAGAGTTAATCGTCGCTACGCATTGCCGAAGCGAAAAAATTCCGCAATAATCCACGAAGATTAAAGTCAACAAATAAAAACAGCGTTTTTCCACGTAACGGAAAAAAATCATTCCCGCCGCGTACATTCAGACTATAAATAAAAAAGGCGTGAAAACAAGAGCGCTATCAACTGGGTTTTATTCAGCAAGCGTGAATTTATTTAAATATGAGAAAAAGAACCTAACTGGAATAAGGAGTTTGAATTAATTAAGCGTAAAGGATAAATATATTTCACGAGGATGGCGGATTGACACGTGCCATAAAGCGAAGCCGGTCGTATCGCAGGAGGTGCTCATCCTCATAAACCGCAGGCGAAAAAAAACCTGCTTTAAAAAGCAGGTTTTTCGAATGGTGGTCGGCGAGAGAGGATTACGCGCATCGTTGATGCGCGCCCTGCGGGCCGTTGCTAAAGCAACGTTGTCTCGCTTCGCGAGGCTCGAACCTCCTGCGGAGGTGCTCATCCTCATAAACTGCAGGCGAAAAAAAACCTGCTTTAAAAAGCAGGTTTTTCGAATGGTGGTCGGCGAGAGAGGATTCGAACCTCCGACCCACTGGTCCCAAACCAGTTGCGCTACCAAGCTGCGCTACTCGCCGATGCGGGGCGCATCTTACTGCTGGCGGTTATAGGCGTCAATCACTTTTTTTCCCCTGCATTTCAAGTGGTGATAAAAGCGCCATAATGCGCTGCGCCGGGGGTTGCGCAGCGCATTTTACTCAGGCTTTGGCGGTTTTCAGCACCGGCGTCTGCGCACGCAGGAACGGCAGCAGGAACAGCGCCGACAGGCAGGCGGCGATGGAAATCACCACGAAGAAACCGTTCCAGTGCCAGATTTCCATCACCCGCGCGATCGGGTAGCCGGACAGCGCCGCGCCCAGGTAGGCGAACAGGCCGACGAAACCGGTCGCCGCGCCCGCCGCATCTTTATGCGAGCACTCCGCCGCCGCCATGCCGATCAGCATCTGCGGGCCGAAGATGAAGAAGCCGATGGCGAAGAAGCAGCAGGCCTGCAGCAGGTAGGTGACGCCCGGCATCAGCCACAGCGCCGCCACCGACAGGAAGATGCCGATGGCGAAGATCAGGTTCATCGGGCCACGGTTGCCGCGGAACAGCTTGTCGGAACCCCAACCGGCCACCAGCGAACCGATAAAGCCGCCCACTTCAAACAGCGAAATGGCCGAGTTGGCGGTCATCAGCGAATAGCCCTTTTCCTGCGTCAGGTAGAGGTTGCCCCAGTCGTTGATCGCGGTGCGCACGATGTACACCAGCACGTAAGAGACCGCCAGCAGCCAGATGTACTTGTTGGTCAGCACGTAGCGCTTGATGATCTCGCGGTTGCTCAGCCCCTGGCCTTCCGATTCCTGCACCAGCTCCATGGCGTCGTTGCGCCATTTGCCGACGCTCGGCAGCCCCAGGGTGGAGGGCTTGTCGCGCAGGCGCCAGCACATCAGCAGGCCGAGCACCACGCCGATGATGCCGGGGATGATCATGCCGTAACGCCAGCTGAAGTGCAGCGAGATAAAGCCCACCAGCAGCGGGATCAGCGCGCCGCCGACGTTGTGCGAAGTGTTCCAAATCGCCCACCAGCTGCCGCGCTCGGAGCGCGAATACCAGCTGGTGAGGATTTTGGAGCACGGCGGCCAGCCCCAGCCCTGGAAGAAGGCATTGAGGATCCACAGCGTGCCGAGCATCAGCAGCGAAGAACTGAGGCCGAAGAAGATATTCAGCACCCCGGTCATGATCAGGCCCAGCCCCATAAAGTAACGCGGGTTGGAACGATCGCTGATCATGCCGGAAATGAATTTCGAGCAGCCGTAGGTGATGTAGAACAGCGTGCCGAGGATGCCGACGTCGGACATCGTCAGGCCCAGATCGCTCAGCATCGCCGGCATGATGAAGTTGAAGCTTTTGCGCGTGAAGTAAAACGCGGCGTAGCCGATGTACATGGTGCACATCAGCTGGATGCGCCAGTATTTGTAGCTGGCGTCGATCTGCCGTTGATCGGTGACCTGCGGCGCATCCGGGCGGCTTTTAAGGAAAGACCACATGTGGAACCTCAGAGGATTGAATAAAGTGCCGCTATGATGCTCCCCGCGCGCGCGGGAGGCTTACGCCGGATTCCCGACGCGGTTAGGAGTTTTTCCTAGTTTTGCGCTTGCGCCGGTGAAACTGTGGGCAAGATCACACTCAAACAGGCGCCCCGCTCAGAGGTGAGCCGCAGGCTGCCGCCGAGAGCGCTGATGCGCTCCTGCATGCCGCGCAGGCCGTACCCCGGCTGATGGTGGTCCGCATCGAAGCCCACGCCGTTATCGCGGATGGTCAGGGCAATCTGCGGCGCAGCGCCTTTGCGCGGCTGCAGACGCGCGTCCAATTCCAGGCGGCTGGCGCCGGCGTGGCGGCACACATTGGTCACCCCTTCCTGACACACCCGGTACAGCGTGATTTTCAGCGTTTCATCCAGCAGTTCGTCCGGCACCTGCCACTGCATGCTGCTCACCAGCGAGGCGTCCTGCGGCAGCGACTCCCGCAGCATCGCCGCCACCGCCGCCGACAGCGGCAGGTTGTTCAGCGCCGCCGGCCACAGCTGGGTCAGCACATCGTGCACCCCATCGTAGACCCGCAGCGCTAACGCATCGATGGTGTCGGCGCAGCCGATCACCGCCGGCTCCGGCGCCAGGCGCTTGACGATGCTGGCCTGTGTGCGGATCACGGTGATGGTCTGCCCCACTTCATCGTGCAGCTCGCGCGCCACCTCGCGCCGGGTTTGTTCCTCCGCCGTCACCAGCGCCCGCGCCAGCTGCCGGTTCTCCGCCAGCCGCAGCCGCAGCTGCTGATTCAGTTCGCGCTGGCGCTGAATACCGGCGCCCAGCAGCAGCCCGGTCAGGCTTTGGGCCAGCAACGACAACAGCAAGTCGCGGTGCGACTCGGGCTGCGGCGGCTCGTTGACCATCAGCGCCACGCCGTTGAGCAGCGTCGCCAACAGCGCGCCCTGCCAGCCATAGCGGTAAGACATGAACACGATCGGGATCGCCAGGCAGAAAGGCGCAAAGCGGCGCAGCTCGGCGGCGTTAACCTGCTGCTGCAGCCAGATGCTGAATGCAAACAGCAGCAGATAGCTGGCCAGGTGGCCCAGGCGCAGCTCCACCGGCTTGTGGATCAGCCCCGGCTCCAGCGGCACCCAGATTTGGCGCGCCAGATAGTGCCACAACAGCAGGCAGGTCGGCGCGATGGTGAAACCGCCGGTCAGGCCGAGCAGCAGCGCGCGGGCGCCTTCGCCGCTCACCAGCTGCCACACAAGCGCCTGCAGCAAAGCGGCGGCGGCGACCACCGCGCCCTGCAACAGCGGCCAGCGCCATTCGCTGTCGCTCTGCTGATGGCGCAGCAGCCACGGCGAGGCCAACAGGCTGAGCAGCACCGTCAGCACCAGCACCGCCACCGACGCCCACAGCGCCGGGCCGTAGCCGTACTGGTCCGCCAGCAGCGCCATCAGCAGCAGGTCGGCCAGCAGGATCCCCGGCCAGAAACGGTACGGGCTCTGCAGCAAAATGCCCATGCGCAGGCCGAACGGGAACAGCAACAGCGCCTGCCAGGGCGGGTCGATCAGCGCGGTGCCAATGCCCCACAGGCAAAATGCGCTGGCGGCATAAATGAAGAACAGCGCCAGCTGGGTGATCAGACGCTGCGTCACAGGTTCAGCATCCGTCTGGCCAGCTCGACGTTATTGGTGATGCCCAGCTTGGCGAACAGGTTGGCGCGATGCACATGCACCGTCTTTGGCGACAGCCCCAGCGCGGCGGCGATCTCGCGCACCTCCTGGCCCTGCGCCAGCAATAGCGCGATCTCGCGCTCGCGGCGGGTCAACGGATCCACCTTCACCCGCGCCAGCTGCTGGGCGATTTCCGGCATCAGATAGACGCCGCCGCCGGCGACGGTGCGCACGGCGGTGATCAGATCTTCCGGCTTGCAGCGCTTGGAGAGAAAGCCGCTGGCGCCGCGTTCCAGCGCCATTTCCACCAGCGCCGGATTATCGTGCATCGACAGCATCACCACGCGGATGCCGGAGGGAATGTCCGCCAGCAGATCCAACCCGCTGCCGTCGGGCATCGAAATGTCGCAAATGCAGATTTCCGCCTCCAGCCCCGGCAGGCCGGCGCGCGCCTGCGCCGCGCTGCTGAACTCGCCCACCACCTGAATATCGGCCTCCAGCGACAGCAACTGCACAAAGCCCGAACGCACAATGTCATGATCGTCGATAAACGCCACGCGCAGGGTCATGGAAATCTCCGGTTAGAAGGGGAAGTGCGCAAGTATACCGTATGCACACACCGGAATAATTGATGAAGAGAATGTATTGGCGGAAATTACCGGGTGCGCAAGGCACCCGGCGGGAGGGATTACAGGCTGGCAGGTGCCGTTTTATTCTGCGGGAGATGGCACCAGTTGTTTTTATCCACGATGCCGCCGTTCGGCGAGGTGTAGCCGAGGCAACCGAGGATAGTGTCAAACAGCTCGACGTGGCGATGCGTTTTGCCGATGCGCTGCTGCGCCTGCAGTTGCTCAAAGGCGCTGAGGTGCTGCGGGTTCTCGAGGAACTTGTCCGACGCCCACACCATCATCGGCACGCGGAATTGTTCCGGCGGCGCCATTTCGCGCGGCGTGCCGTGCAGGTGCGTATTCTCGCCGATCGACTCGCCGTGGTCGGCGGCATAGAACACGATGGCCTTCTTGTCCCGCACCTGGTCGATCACATTACTGATAAAGCTGTCGGTATACAGCACCGTATTGTCGAAGGCGTTGATCAGCTGCGCCTTGGTGCAGGAGTCATCCACCCCCATGCACTCCGGCTGATAGCGCGCATAGCTGCGCGGATAACGCTGCGAGTACAGGTAGTGCGAGCCTTTGGTATGCAGGATCACCAGGTGTTTGCCCTTCGGATAACGCGCCAGCGACTCCTTCATTTCGTCCACCAGCAGCATATCGTCGACCGCCTTGCCGTCGTTGCGCTTCTCGGACGCGATCATCTCGCGGAACGAATAGTTGTTCACCTCGGTGTTGTTGTAGAACCACACCTCACTCTGCATGGCGAACAGCTCGGAAGAGAAGCCCAGTTCCTTCATCACCGCGAACACGTTTTGCTCTTTCAGCGTGCGCTGCGGGTTGTCCTCGGTGCCGCCTTCGCGCACGAACATGCAGCGCAGCGACAGCTTGGTGGCGGTGTCGCACGACTCGCCGCGGAACGCCACCAGATTCTTCTCTTTCGACAGGCGCGGCGTAGTATCGCGCTCGTAGCCCAGCATGCCCATGTGATCCCAGCGCGTGGTCTCGCCGATGATGAACACCACGTAGGTATCGTCGATGTCCGCCGGCGGCACATAGGTAAAGTGTTTGCCCGGATCGAACAGCGTGCTCTGATCCTGACTTTCGTCATAGCGGGTATAGGCGAACAGCCCCAGTGCCGACAGCCAGTTAGACGGCAGGTACGAGTGCGCCACCACGCCGCCGTAGCTCGGCAGATCGACGTTGGCGAGCTTCTCCTGCACGCTTTGCTCGTCGTCCAGCATGCGCAGCGGCAGCCAGACCAACGCTACTACCGCCAACAACACCAGCAGCGGTTTGATGCGGTGACCGGGGGTTTTCAGCTGTTCGATCAGGGTGAAGCGCAGGCTGTTTTTCCAGATCAGCAGCAGCGGCAAGGCGCTGAGCGCCACCATCCACAGCACGAAATGCAGGCCGACCACCTCTTTCGACAGATCGATATCGGTGGTCATCACCGACACCACGATGCCGTAGCCGATCACCACGTTGAAAAACGTCATGTAGTAGCTGGCGGCAACCGAGATCAGCACCAGCAGCGAGGCGACGATGCGATAAAACAGCCGGCCGCCGAGCGACACCAGCCGCATGATGAAGAACGTGAACAGGACGATAGCGATGACTTCCGTCACCGCCGAAATAAGCTTAATTCCCTGAATGCCGTGCGCCAGCGAATCAAAACGGCGATAAAAAACGGACAGGTTTAGAAAGATGCCGATATAGATCGCTAACAATAACGATAAATTCTGCTGTGATAGCGATTTAACTTTGTTCATGTAACGCGGTGGCTCCGGGGACGGTGTAGCGGTTCTGACTCAGTCAGACACTGATTGCGGCTTCTGGTTCAGCCAACCGGCAATAAGCGTTATTTTGCGAGTAATAATCAAGAGAATTCTCACAAAACGGGCAAAATTTACCGCTTTTTTGAGCACTTTTCAGACGGGATATCAAAGAAAATGGAGGGATAAACCCTCCATTTTTTCCATGGTGTCGGCAAAAAACTTACTTAACGTTCAGCGTGACGTCGATATTGCCGCGGGTGGCGTTGGAATACGGGCACACCACGTGCGCCTTTTTCACCAGATCTTCCGCCACGCTGCGCTCGATGCCCGGCAGCGAAATATCCAGCTGCACTTCGATGCCGAAGCCGTTCGGGATTTCACCGATGCCGACGGTGCCGTCGATCTTCGCTTCGGCCGGGATTTTGACCTTTTCTTTCGCCGCGACAAACTTCAACGCGCCGAGGAAACAGGCCGAGTAACCGGCGGCGAACAGCTGCTCGGGGTTGGTGACTTCGCCGCCGGCGCCGCCCATCTCTTTCGGTACGCCCAATTTCACGTCCAACACGCCGTCGGAGGAGGTCGCACGGCCGTCGCGGCCACCGGTTGCGGTGGCGTGAGCGCGGTAAACCACTTTCTCAATAGACATCGTTCATTCCTTCTTGCTGGTTGGCGAGATGACAACAGCCCCCGCGAGGGGTAGCCGGTCACATATATATCTTTTACGATTAAATCGTGCACTACTTATTTTTGACGCTTATTAACCAGTGTAGACCACCCCTGCCGTTCTTGCGTCCGGCGTCGGTGGGTCAAATCTGATCGATCAGGCTGCCGCGCAGCTTTTCCAGCTGCTGTTTGAGCGAGACGATCTCGTCCAGGCTGCAGTCGGTGGCGCACATCACCGCCTCGGGCACCGACTGCGCCCGTTCACGCAGCGCGCGGCCGGCTTCGGTGAGCGCGATGATCACCTGGCGCTCGTCGGTAGTGGCGCGATAGCGCACCAGCAAACCGGCGGTTTCCAGCCGTTTCAGCAGCGGCGTCAGCGTGGCGGAATCGAGGAACAGCCGCTCGCCGATATCCGATACCGTCACCCGATCGCGTTCCCACAGCACCATCATCACCAGATACTGCGGGTAGGTGAGCTCGAGCTGATTCAACAGCTTGCGGTAGACTTTGTGCAGCGCCAGGTTGGCGGAGTACAGCGCGAAACAGAGCTGCTGATCGAGCAGCAGCAGGTTCTTCGCGTTGGGTTGTTCGGTATCGGTGCTTTTCATGTGAGTGAATATAGATAGCGCACGATGTAATCGCAAGCTATTTCTTGTGAGGTATGCTACATTTTTTTCATGCAGAGGATGCCGGGAGGGAAAGGAAATGACGAATACGCTTGCAGAACGCGCGCGCCGCTACGCCACCAAGGCGCATGCGGCCATCGATCAGCGCCGCAAATACACCAACGATCCGTACATCGTCCACCCGCAGGCGGTCATGGAGCTGGTGCGCAGCGTGCCGCACACCGAAGAGATGCTGGCGGCCGCCTGGCTGCATGACACGGTAGAAGACACGCCTACCACCCTCGGCGATATCGAAAGCCACTTTGGGCCGCAGGTAGCGGAGCTGGTGCGAATGTTAACCAACGTCAGCCACGCCGAGGACGGCAATCGCTTCGAGCGTAAAAACCGCGATCGGCGCCACAGCGCCGGCGCATCGCCGCAGGCCAAAACCATCAAACTGGCGGATCTGATCGACAACACCCGCTCGCTGCTGGACTACGACAGCCACTTCGCCCAAACCTATCTGATCGAGAAACAGCGCCTGCTGGAAGTGCTGACCGAAGGCGACCCGACGCTGTGGCGCCAGGCCAGCCATATCGTCGAACAGGGGCTGCTCAGATTACAGCAGCCGCCGCACAACGTGCCGGCCAGCTGGTTTGAGCACGCCCGCCGGCGCTACCGCGAGAACGACGCGGCCTGATCAGAAGGTCACCACCGTTTTCAACGCCGTCACCCAGGCGTCCTGCGTCTCGCTGACGCCCGCCGGATGATGCCAGTATTGCAGGCCCGGCTGCAGCTGCAGCCACGGCGTGACGTTAACGCGGTAGTACAGCTCCGCCGTCACCGAGTGGCCCGGCACCGGCCGGTAGTTCGGATCGTGATAATCGCTGATGCCGCTCATCTCGTTGAGGTAACGCTGATTGTCTTTATAGCGGTCGCTCAGTTTCACCACCGAAACGCCCAGCCCCAGCCAGTCGTCCGGCCGCGCATCGAACAGCCCGCGATAGCGGATGCCGGTCGAAGTGGACCAGTGCAGGTAGTTGCTGCGCTGATCCCCCAGCCCCAGGCTGTAGAACACGCTCAGGCCACGGTTGACGTCATCCGCATGGCGCGTCATCTGCTGGTTGAAACCGGTATACAGGAACCAGGTGCGATCGTGGCTGCGATAGCCCTGCGGATCGCTGGCGCCCGGCCCACCGGACACCCCTTCATAAAGATCGCGCTGGCGCGCGTTGGTGAACAGCACGCCCAGGTTATACACCCCCGGCAGCTGGTTGACGGCGTGGGTTTTCAGCTCCAGCTCCATCGGCAACAGGAAGCCTTTGCTGCCCTTGGTGGACCAACTCCAGGCGTGGCTGCGGCTGGGGGCGCTCGGGTTCTGCTCCATCACGCCGCCCTTGAGCGTCAGGCCGTCGGTCAGCTTGTATTGCAGCGTGGTGCCCCAGTAATGCACGTTCCAGTTGTACCAGGTCAACGAGTTGGCGGACTTGCCGCCGCACAGCGTCAGCGTCTGAAAATCGCAGGGGATGATCTGATCGAAATCCTGCACCTTGTTCATCATGCCGATACGCCATTGCAGCCGGCTGTCGAGGAAGGAACGGCTGAAGGTCAACCAGCCCAGCCGGGTGATCGACTGCCCGCCAAAGCTCTCCTGCGACAGATCGGTCAGGCCGACGCGCGGATCCTGCAGCCGATCGCGGGTCAGGTTGTTGTCATGGTTGCGGTTGACGATATTGCCTTCGATCGCCGCATCCGGAATGCCGGTCAGCGCCTGCAGATCCTGGCTGAAGGTCAGCGAAAATTGGTCGATGTACGACGCCTGTTTATCGTGGTTGTAACCGCCGCCGGCGTTATACGACAGCTGGCTGAGGTAGCCGAGATTATAGTGGAAACCGTGATCCTCCAGGATCGGCCTGATCCCCAGCATATCCCCCAACAGCCCAGGCTGCGGCGGTTCAAAGCCGAGCGCCACCCCTTCCCATTTGGCGGTGGGAGCTTCAACGTCCTTGCCGGTTTGCAGCGTTTCCGCCTGCGCCTGGCTACAGAGCAGCGCCAGCGCCGCCAGGGTCATGGAACGAGGTAATAAGCTTTTCATCATTATTATATTTCTCCGCATAACGGCTGACTGCGGGCAACAGCATTCCCTGGGAGAGAATTTCCCATCATGAACAGCAGCGAATAAGGTTAGTTAACGCCCGGCGTTTGCCGCCGGGCTGAAGGGTTAGCGTCGGTCTTTCAGGCTGGCGCCGTTGCTGTGGATCACATCGCGATACCAGTAGAAACTCTTCTTGCGGCGGCGTTCGAGACTACCGTTGCCGGCATCGTCTCTGTCGACGTGAATGAAGCCGTAGCGCTTCGACATTTCGGCCTTCGAGGCGCTGACCAGATCGATCGGCCCCCAGCTGGTGTAGCCCATCACCTCGACGCCGTCGTCGATCGCCTCGGCCACCTGCACCAGGTGGTCATTGAGGTAGTTGATGCGGTAGTCGTCGTTGATGCTGCCGTCGGCCTCGACGCGGTCTTTGGCGCCCAGCCCGTTCTCGACGATGAACAACGGCTTCTGATAGCGGTCGTACAGCACGTTGAGCAGGTAGCGCAGCCCGATCGGGTCGATTTGCCACCCCCACTCCGAACTGGCCAGGTGCGGGTTCGGCACCATATCGAGAATGTTGCCGCGCGCCGTTTCATACTGCTCCGGGTCGGCGGTAACGCAGCCGCTCATGTAGTAGCTGAACGAGATGAAGTCGATGGTTTCACGCAGCGTTTGCCGATCTTCCTCGGTGATCGCCACCTGAATGCCGTTTTCACGGAAGAAGCGCTGCATGTAGGCCGGGTAATAGCCGCGCGCCTGCACATCGCCGAAGAACAGCCAGTCGCGGTTTTGCCGCTGGGTTTCCAGCAGATCTTCCGGCTTGCAGCTCAGCGGATACAGAATGCCGCCCAGCAGCATGTTGCCGATTTGCCCCTCCGGCACGATCTCGTGACAGGCCTTCACCGCTCTGGCGCTGGCCACCAGCTGATGGTGGATCGCCTGATAGACGGCGCTCTTGTCGCTCTCTTGCGGCAGGCCAACCCCGGTGAAGGGCGCGTGCAGCGACATGTTGATCTCGTTGAAGGTCAGCCAGTGTTTAACCTTGTGCTTATAGCGTTCGAACACGGTGCGCGCATAGCGCTCGAAGAAATCGATGGTGCGGCGATCGCCCCAGCCGCCGTAGCGCTTCACCAGACCGTAAGGCATCTCATAGTGCGACAGCGTGATCAGCGGCTGAATGCCGTATTTCGCCATCTCATCGAACAGCCGATCGTAAAACGCCAGCCCGGCTTCGTTCGGGGTCTCTTCATCGCCCTGCGGGAAAATGCGCGTCCAGGCGATCGAGGTGCGCAGGCACTTGAAACCCATCTCGGCGAACAGCGCGATATCCTCCGGGTAACGATGATAGAAATCGATCGCCACGTCCTTGATGCCGCTGTCGCCCGCCGTGCGCGGCGTGATGGCGCCGAAGATGCCCTGCGGCTGCAGATCGGAGGTCGACAGCCCCTTGCCGTCGGCCTGATACGCGCCTTCTACCTGGTTCGCCGCTACCGCGCCGCCCCACAGAAAATGTTGCGGAAACTTGCCGTTCATCGCTTGCTCCTCAATTAACGTAATAAAGTCAGCAGCGGCGCCTGTTCCTGCACCGGAGACAGGCCGCTGGTCAACACGTCCACGTAGTCATCGCTGTTGCTGATGATGATCGGCGTGGTGGTGTCATAGCCGGCGGCATGGATCGCCGCCTGGTCGAACTCGATCAGCAGATCGCCCGGCGCGATCCGCTCGCCTTCCCGCACGTGGGCGGTGAAATGCGCCCCGTCGAGCTTCACGGTATCGATGCCGACGTGGATGAGAATCTCCGCGCCGTCGTCCGATTCGATGCCGATGGCGTGTTTGGTTTTGAACAGCGACGCCACGCTGCCGCTCACCGGCGCCACCACTCGCCCCTGCTGCGGCGCGATCGCCACCCCTTTCCCCAGCAGGCCGCTGGCGAAGGTCGCGTCGTTCACCTGCTCCAGCGGCACGATGTCGCCGGCGATCGGGCTGAGAATGGCCTGCTTGCGGTTAAGCGGCGCGGCGGCTTCAGGCTGCGCCGTCTCTTCCGCCGGCGCGACGCCGAACAGGTAGCTGGCCAGCGCGGCGAACACAAACGACAGCAGAGTGCCGCCGATCGCGCCCCACACCGTGGCGTCGATGCCGCCGTTGGGAATGATTTGCGCGAAGGTGAACACGTTCACCAGGCCGAACGAGTAGACCGAGGTATGGAAGTAACCGATCACCGCCCCGCCCAGCGCGCCGCCGATGCAGCCGAAGATAAACGGACGCTTGTTCGGCAGGGTGACGCCGTACACCGCCGGTTCGGTGATGCCGAAAATCCCGGCGCCGATGGCCGAACCGGACAGCGCCCGCAGCTTGGTGTCGCGGGTGCGCAGCATCACGCCCAGCGTGGCGCCGACCTGCCCCATCACCGCCGGCAGCAGCAGCGGCACCATGGTGTCGCGCCCCAGCACGCTCAGGTTGTTGATCATCAACGGCACCAGCCCCCAATGCAGGCCGAAGATCACGCACACCTGCCACATCGCCCCCATGAAAGCGCCGGCGATGATCGGGTTGAAGGCGTAAATGGCCTGATAGCCGTTGGCCAGCAGATGGCTGAGCCAGGTCGCCGCCGGGCCGATCAGCAGGAAGGTCAGGGGCACGGTGATCGCCAGACACAGCAGCGGCGTGATGAAATTGCGCAGCGCGCTGTGGATCACCCGGTTAAACAGCGGCTCCAGACGGCAGGATACCCAGGCCGCAAAGATGATGGGGATCACCGACGAGCTGTAGTTGATAAAAGTCAGCGGAATGCCGAAGAAATATTCGCGCACCGCGCCCGGCTGTTGCGCCGCCTCGAACGCCGCCATCATCAGCGGATGCGTCAACGCGCCGCCGATCGCCATGGTGACGAACGGGTTGCCGCCGAATTTTTTCCCGGCGGTGTAGCCGAGCATGATCGGGAAGAAATAGAACAATGCGTCGCTGGCGGCGAACAACATTTTAAAGGCGCCGCTGCTTTCCAGCAGCCAGCCGCAGGCCAGGCTCAGCGCCAGCAATCCCTTCAACACCCCCGAGGCAGCCATCACCCCGAGCAATGGGGTGAAGATGCCGGAAACCACGTCGATAAAGCGGCTGAGCAGATTGTCTTTTTTACCGTCCGCATCGCTGCCGCTCGACGCGCCTTCGGCCAACCCGCCGACCCGGTTGACCGCGTCGAACACCTCGGCCACGTGGTTGCCCACCACCACCTGAAACTGGCCGCCGCTCTCCACCACCATGATGACGCCCGGGTTTTTCTTCAGCGCTGCCGCGTTGGCGCGGCGGTCGTCACGCAGCTTGAAACGCAGGCGGGTGGCGCAATGCACCAGGCTTTTCACATTGTCGCGGCCACCGACGCCGGCCAAAATCTCACTGGCTAATGTGTCATATTTCATACGGTTATCCTTAGACTTCACGTTCTGCCGATCCCGCCTTTGCGCTGGCCTGGCGCAGGAGCGAAATTCGGCGCAAAAAAAAACCTAAACCTCGCGGTCTCTGCCCCATCGGGGAACAGAAACGCGAGGTTTAGGTTTTGCCTGCCGCAGCAGTAACAACCCTAAATCGGTTGAGTTATGACGTTAACACCGCAGATTTTAGCGGAGCAAGGCTTGGCGACGACAAATTGCCGAACTGTGATCGCAAAGGCAAAACGGCCTCAATGCGCGAAATAATGCATGCCGCCCTCTACCGGGATCACTGCGCCGATGATATATCGCGCGAGCGATAGAGAGGGATGAGAGAGTATCGCCCGGCTTCACGTCAAAAAAACATAAGATTAACTAACCTAATAATTCACTATCAAGCTAAAGCGAAACACGTATTTTCCAGCGGCCAATCGCCTTTTCTGGCAATATTCGCAGCCATTAAGGCAAATACATCGCCAAATCTCATCGAATATTGTTAGCATTCCACGATATTCACCCGCGCAAAAATCACCGTGCGCAATTGAATACGGCGAAAAAACATCAGAATAACTAATTAAAACAACTAGACAAAAATCACACGGGGGATTATTACTGGTCAACGCTTAATCGAGAGTAGGGATGACAGTCACCATGGTGTTGCGTACTGATGTAGGACGGATTTTGATTACCGGCGCCGGCGGCCGAGTCGCCACCGCGTTTCGCCAGGCAGTGGGCGATCGCTATGCATTGCGGCTGGCGGAACGAGATCTCGCTCTGTTGCGCGATCGCCGGCCCGACGATGAGGTCATCAGCTTCAACATCGCCGATCTCGACGCCTGCCGTGAGGCCTGCGCCAATATCGACACCGTGTTGCACCTGGCCGCCGATCCGGCTCCCGACGCCGATTTTTGCGGTTCGCTGATGGACAACAACATTCTCGGCACCTTCAATATCTTCCGCGCGGCGAAAGACGCCGGCTGCCGCCGGGTGGTATTCGCCAGCAGCGCGCAGGCGGTGGAAGGCTACCCGCTCGATTATCAAATCCGCCCGGATGACGCGCCGAAGCCGAAAAATCTGTACGGCGCCAGCAAGGCGTTCGGCGAAGGCATCGCCGCCTATTTCGCCCATCAGGAGGGGCTTTCCGCCCTGTCGGTGCGCATCGCCAACTTCACCACTCTGTGCCGGGGCGAACAGCTTAGCGCCCGCGACATGAGCGCTTTTCTCAGCCATCGCGACGCCACCGATCTGCTGGATCGCTGCATTCGTGTCGAAGGGGTGCAATATGCGGTGGTGCACGGGGTTTCCAATAACCGCTATACCCGTTTGTCGCTGGAAGAGACCCGTCGCCTGCTCGGCTACGCCCCGCAGGACGATGCGTTCAGCCTGCTCGGCTTTGAGTGAGCGCGGCGGGGAACCCCGCCGCACGTTATCGTTTAACCGTTGGCGTAGGCTACTTTTTCGGCCTGACGGTGGGTGAACAGCACCAGCAACAGCGCCAATCCGGCAATAATAGCCCCCATCACCGGCACGAAGCTGTATCCCAGCCCGGCGGAGACTACCGCGCCACCGGCGGCGGCGCCCAGCGCATTGCCCAGGTTAAAGGCGCCGATGTTGACCGAGGACGACAGGCCCGGCGCTTCGCTGGCGACACGCATCACGCGCATCTGCAGCGGCGGCACCACGGCAAAGGTCGCCGCCCCCCAAATCACCATGCTGACCGCGGCGCCGATTTCACTGCGCGCCAGGAACGGGATCACCAGCATAATGACCACCAGCAGCAGCAAGAAACCCTTCAGCGTCGCGCTCTCGGAACGGTCGGCGAATTTGCCGCCCAGGTAGTTGCCGATGGAGAAACCGACGCCGATCAACACCAGCATGACCGTCACGAACAGCGGCGTCGCATCGGTGATGTGCTGCAACACCGGCGAGATATAGGTATAGAGCGTGAACATCGCGCCGGCGCCCAGCACGGTCGTCAGCAAGGCGGATAGCACCTGCGGGCGCACCAACACCGACAGCTCGCGTTTCACATCCGGACGTGCGCCGGCGCTGCCTTTCGGCAACGAGAACCACAGCCCCAGCATGGCGATCACGCCCAGCCCGGCCGTCGCCAGGAACGACATGCGCCAGCCGATGGTTTCACCCAGCCAGGTCGCGGCCGGCACCCCGCCGATATTGGCGATGGTCAGGCCCATAAACATGGTCGCCACGGCGCTGGCCTGTTTCTCTTTCGGCACCACGCTGGCGGCCACCACTGAACCGAGGCCAAAGAACGCGCCGTGGTTCAGGCTGGTGATGATGCGCGACAGCATCAGGGTGGTGTAGTCAGGCGCAACCGCCGACAGCACGTTACCCAGGGTAAAGATCGCCATCAGGAAGATCAGCGCGCTTCTGCGCGCCCGGTGAGAAAGCAGCAACGTCATCAGCGGAGCGCCGACCATCACGCCAACGGCGTAGGCGCTGATCAACATGCCGGCCATCGGGATGGAGACGTCCACCCCTTTGGCGATCGTCGGCAGCAACCCCATCGGGGAAAACTCGGTCGTGCCGATGCCGAACGCCCCCACCGCCAGGGCTAATAAGGGAAAGTTAATTTTCATTCAACAACTCCGGTTAACCGCTGCCGAAGCGCGGGAAAGTTAAGATGCCAAAAGTATGACATTGATCACACCAAAGATAAGCAGGCGGAAGGCTAAAAGACTTTTGCGATTTTGTTAAAAATCGTGGGGAAAACAGCAGCCGACTCTATCTCAGCCACGCGCCGACAGGCAATAGCCGCCATCGCCCGTGCGCACATCGGGTTCATTCTCGCCATCTGGCCCACCCGCCATACCGGCTCACCGGCGGCTGCCGCGACTATTGAACACAGAGCAAAAGTGTTTTGTTATTGTGCGCGTTTTTAGAATTAAACGACGAAATATAATGGCCTCAGCAAAACATCATCGCCCCACGGCCTAATTCACATGAGGGAAGCGCCATGCTTTTTGACTCGTATTCTTTAAACGGTTTATTGCTGAACAATCGCATCGTCATGCCACCCATGACCCGTTCACGGGCCGGCGCCGGCGACGTCGCCACCGACATGATGGCTGAATATTATGCCCAGCGCGCCAGCGCCGGGCTGATCGTCAGCGAAGGCACGCAGATCAGCCAGCAGGGCCAGGGTTATGCCTGGACGCCCGGCATTTACACCCCGGAACACATCGCCGGTTGGAAAAAAGTCACCGACGCCGTACATCAGGCCGGCGGCAAGATCTTCGCGCAGCTTTGGCACGTCGGCCGCGTGTCGCATACCATTTTACAGCCTGGCCACGCCGCGCCGGTCTCCTCCTCCGCCATCCAGGCCGACGGGGTCAAGGTGTTCGTGGATGTCGAAGGCCGCGGGCCAGAGCATGGCGTGGGTGAAATGGTGCAGCACTCCGCACCGCGCGCCTTAACGCGGGAAGAAATTCCGGCGATCGTCAACGACTACGCCCAGGCGGCCCGCAACGCCATTGCCGCCGGTTTCGACGGCGTAGAGCTGCACGGCGCGAATGGCTATCTGATCAATCAGTTTATCGACTCGCGGGAGAATCAGCGCGACGACGAATACGGCGGTTCACTGCAAAATCGCCTGCGTTTCCTGCGGGAGGTGGCGCAGGCGGTGGCGGACGCCATCGGCAAAGAGAAACTGGGCGTGCGTCTGGCGCCGCTGACCACCCTGATGGGCTCGCAGGACGATACCCCGGAAGCCACCTATCTGGCGGCGGCCAGCGTGCTGAACGATATCGGCGCCGCTTACATTCACATCGCTGAAGCGGACTGGGATGACGCTCCGGTGATGCCGGCGGCGTTCAAAGAGTCGCTGCGCCTGATTTTCCGCGGCACGCTGATTTACTCGGGCAAATACACGCGTGAACGCGCTGAAGAAGCGCTGGCCAAAGGCTGGGCGGATCTGATCGGCTTCGGTCGCCCGTTCATCGCCAACCCGGATCTGCCTCACCGCCTGCAACACGGGCTGGCGCTGAATGCGCCAATCAAAGAGAAATTCTTCGGCGGCAGCCGGGAAGGCTACACCGATTATCCGACGATCGGGTAAATATGTTCAGCCCCCCGAGCCTGCAAGTGCGGGGGGCTTCGCTGGCTTGGTAAACAACGCTCTTCTGAATAAGCGACATAACCCAGATTTTCTGGGTCCGCACGATAAATAAAAAATAAATCGAAAACCTTAGATATAAAATAATAAATTAAACATTTTCATTGCAATTTTTTATTAGAATACAAAAAAACAAAACATATAAAAACAATATAATTTGAAATAAAAATAATGAAACCAAGAAAAATGAAAACTTAAAACACAATATTTAATCAAAATTTAAACACATAACCCGTATTTCCCGAACAGGGTTGAATATATATGCGAACGTGTAAATATCTTTCCGAACAGCGCTATTGTGGCGCTGCGTTGATTAAGGAAAGATCTTATGTCTAAATCACCTATTGGCACTACAGCCACGACAGGGCAAAAATGCCCGGAAAGCGGCGTCTGGGAAGTGGTTGGCAAACCCTCAACCACAGCGCCAATCGCTAAAGGCAATATCATGCCGCCTTATGGCGGCAAAGGGGTCACCTGGAAATTGATCCAATACGCATAATCCGTCATCTTCAGGCCTCTTTTTTCAAAAGGGGCCTCGCAGAAAAATCCTATGATGCCTTATTTCATTCCCTCCCATTGCGCACTTTGCCCGCGCGCATTTCGATGCTCCGCTGCAATGCGCGCAGCCCGCCGGCCAGGAAGCAGGCTTCCGCCAGCACGAACAACGGGCCGATGATCAGGCCCGTCACGTCGTCCATAAACGCCGGCTTTCGTCCCTCCCAGAAATGCCCGACAAACTGAAACAGCCAGCCGATGACGAAACCGCCGATGCCGACGCTCAGCCACGCCGCCGTCGACAGCGACGCCACCCAGGCGCCGAACGCGAGGCACAGCAGCAGCAACGCCAACATCATGACGCCAAGACGCAGGCTCAGCCGCAGGTAATAGAGGGCCGACACGATAACCGCCGCGCAGGCCGGCGAAAACGGCAGCCATCCCGCGCCCCATGCCGGCCGGGAGAGCAGCGTCAGCAGGCTGACGACGATCAGCGGGATGCCGATAAAGTGCGTGACGATATTGCGCGCATCGCGGTGATAGGCGGCATAAGCGGCAAGGTGATCTTCCAGACTTCGCATGTTGACCTCCGGTATGTGCGGCCTTCGTCGCCGAGCGCGCGCAGCTGCAACGGGCCCAGTGCTTAGATCATAGACGATACGAATGACATCAAGCGCCGCCGAAACGCGCTCGGCGAAAATGTTGGCTGTGACGTAAACCATTACCCTCTACTGCTGGCGCCCCCCTGCACCGGCAGGGGCAAGTTTATGGTGATTAACAACCCTTGGTCGACCGGCAGACTGGCTTTTATCGTTCCGTGATGGGCAGCGCAAATCGCTTTCGCAATAGAGAGCCCGAGCCCGCTGCCGCCGGAATCGCGCGCGCGGGACGTTTCACCGCGAGTAAAACGCTCAAACATTTGCGGCAAATAATCCTGTGCAACACCAGGCCCCGTATCTTGAAACGCCAACACGATTTCCTGCGCGGTCTGTTCGAGACGAATGCACATTCGATCGCCCTGACTACAATAACGAAGCATATTCTCGATTAGTATGCTGAATACTTGGCCGAGTCTGAATTCATCCCCAATAAAATGAAGCGGCCCGCCCTCCTCGATAGAGATGGACATGCCCGCAGCCTCCAACTGAGGTTTGAGCCAGGCCACCCTCTCCTTTAACACACTATTGATAGTAAAAACGTTTTTACTTAATTTCAGTTGGCCCGCACTGGCCAGAGAGAGGAAATACAGATCGTCGGTAAGGTAACTCAGATTTTTTAATTGCGTCATCACCATATTCAGCTGTTCCTGACTCGCAGGAAAAACGTTGTCTATCATGCCCTGAAGGCGGCCCATAGCCCCGGTCAACGGTGAACGCAACTCATGGGCCAACGCCACATGCGACGCTTTTATTTCGCGTTCGTATAAAGCGAGCTTATTGACCATCTCATTGAAGTTTATCGAGAACCTGATGATTTCATCAGGACACGCCTGAACCAGCTCGGCTTCGTGCTTAAAATTTCCCCGAGCCACGGTTTCCGCAACGTCGGTGAGATTTCGAAATTGGGCAGTAAGAGGGCGTGCGATGCGCACGCACATTAACGTTATCAATGGAACGACGACGATCAGAAAAATAAGCAGCCATCCCCAATTTAAAGAAGTCAGCGAAGGCGTGCTGTAATCCAGCCCCCAATACGTATCGACGATCTGATGGAACGCCTCTATGTCCAGGCTGGGGTTCTCTCGCAGCACCAAGAATCTTTCGTAAACCGATGCCGGCATTTCATGAATGACGTAAAAATACTGGGCAGCAAAAATGCCCCACATCGCCAGAATAATGGTAAAAAGCGTCACGATGGCGACGATGACGATGCGAACAGACACCCAAAACAAAAGAGATTTATTTTTCCTTTTCATGATTTGCAGAACCTATAGCCGACGCCGCGCACATTAAAAATCACGTTATCAACGCCTGCCGCTTCAAGCTTCCGTCTTAAATTATAAACATGCGTATCCACCACTCTTTCGAGCGCATCGCTTTCAGGTAAACATTTTTCAAGCAAAAACTGACGGCTTAACGGCCTCGTTGAGGCTTTCATCAACGTGCCGAGCAGGGAAAACTCGGTTAATGTTAAATCCAGCGTGAGAGCGCCGCTCGCGCTCGTTGCCACCCTCGCCACCATATTAGCGAGATCCAGTTCGAGCCGTTCCCAGCGCAATATTTCTTCGCCTGCCAGCTGATTCCCGCCGCTTCGCCTTAACACTGCCTGCACGCGTGCCATAACTTCGCCGGGGTTATAGGGTTTAACGATATAATCATCCGCACCATAGCGAAGAGCGCCAATTTTATCATGAGGTTCCCCCATGGCCGTGATCATGATAACCGGCGTATTCACCTTGCGCCTGAGCGCCGCCAGGATTTCAGTTCCATTCATATCAGGCAACATCACATCTAATAATATGAGATCGGGCTTCCAGCTCAACGCCGTATTTAAACCCATCAGCCCATTTCCCACCACCGCGACCTGATAACCTTCACGCTTAAGATAAGCCTCCAGCACATTTGCCGCATCGACATCGTCTTCGATGACTAGAACCCGTTTATTTTGCATCTCATCCCCCTGAAGGATCTTCGCTATTTATTGATTATTCGTTGACGGTTAATTGACAAATCATCGGCATACTCCGCCTTGCGTGAACAGTCTTATCATACCGATACACATAATACTGAGGCTCATAATGTTAGAAAAGAAAATCATTAAAAACACGTTGGCGCTGCTGATAATATCCAGCATTCCACCCAGCCATGCAAGTAATAACGATAACAGCGGAACGGCATTTACCGTGAGCCTTGGCGCGGTGTCATCGCCAAAATACAGCGGTTCAAATGAACAAACCTGGGGAGCCGCACCGCAATTTCATTTCCAACAGGATAATTTCTTTGTCGATTCAATGAATGGCGCAGGTTTTCGTTTCCAAAGCGAGAACGGTTTATATTTCATTCCAACAATAGGCTATGATTCTGGACGAACCGATGAAGATTCAGGTTGGCGTAAAGGCTCTGACGCACTTAAAGGCATGGGAGATATTTCAGCAACCGTTAATGCGGGCTTAGCCTTGGGATGGGCGATAACGCCCTGGCTGGTGTTGGAAGGGAAAGCCACTCTGCCGCTGAGTGATGGCCAAGGGATATCTTACGCGACCTCCGTCGATTTCATTCCTGTTCTGGATGAAGAGGATACCGTTGCTTTTAAAATCAGCGCATTATTTGCAGACTCTCGTTATATGAACACTTGGTACGGCGTGACCAGCACGCAAAGCGCAAACTCGGGTTACTCCCGCTATAACAGCGCAGGCGGCTATTATGGCACCGACGTGAACCTGACGTGGGCGCATCAGTTTAACGAAAACTGGGGGGCATGGTTTGGCATTAACCATACCTGGCTGGGGGATAACGCCGCCAATAGTCCTATCGTTAAACAAAAGGAGGAGACAACAGGTGTCGTGGCAATAAGTTATACGTTCTAAGCCAGTACAAAAAACCTGAAGCCGCAAAGTGACGTTCAGAAGAGTAATGGGACTTTAAATATCCCCCACTCAACAGCTTGCTGTAATTAAAGTTTCATTACTCTTCAACCGACAATTCAGGAACTTGACTAATGAAGTTAAAAACAGGGGTTTTAACGCGGTTTTCAAACGTTTTAGCAATGGCTTAAATATATAAAGCCTGGGGAAATTAACGCATTGCGGTACATCATGAGAAGAGCACGACTTGAAATCACAGGTTATTGCTCTTGCTCCGTTGCCGAACATGGCAATACCGCTTTGAATGCCGGAGCATTGCCTTTCATGGCAATGAATCGCGGTGATGAATATTGATACCAGTAAAAAAATTAACGACAGGGTTTTCACGATGGCCTTCCTCATTACAGTTTAACTGTCTTTAATGGTTTATTCACCAAAAAGGAAATCATGCCAAAAAATCATCAACCCAGTGTCAACCCACTGCAAAGAAACGCTCAACATGGCACCAAAGTAAAACTATGTCGGCCTTTCATTCCATGGCAGCCGGATTAAATATCAGCCAGTTATTTTTACAGAACGTAACGAACACAATCAAACCGAAAGTGGAAACCCAGTAAAACAGGATGAATTTATGTTTATAAAGATCGCGTATTGCCTTTTCACTGTTTCATCGACGCTTGCGTTATCCGGCTGCGTTTCGCTTTTCTAACCGTCAGAGGCCTGAATGAAGTCACTCATTTACATTTCTATTCTGTCATCCATTTTTTTACTCAGCGGCTGTTTATCCATCGGCACGCACCTGTTCAATAAGTAGCCGTAATAATCCCTCGCGCAGCCGGACAATCTCATTGTCTGGCTGCAAGATCTCATATCCACCCAGATGGACGGTCATGTAAGTTGCAAAACTCGGCTAACACAGAAGAGCAAGGGAGACGATGATTGGCGGAAGATCACAGGAGTCGAACCTGCCCAGGACCGCTGGCGGCCCCAACCGGATTTGAAGTCCGGCCGCCCCACCGGGGACGAGGATCTTCCTTGGAGAAGAGGGAAGCAAGGCGCTGATTATAGCGCAGTTTGTTCGCTGCGCTAAGCGGGAAATGGCGGCCGCCGGCGATTCGGCGGCCGGGGGGAGCTACTTCAGGAAATCCTTCACGTCCAACAGGATGAACTCGTTGTCATCCGCCATATTGGGCTGGCGGCTGGAGGAAAACGGGAAGTTGTTGTCGTTGCCGACGATGATGTGGTTGGCGTCCACCACGTCCACGTTCTCGATAGTGAAGAACGGGAAGGTCAGCACGCCGTCGTTCAGCGGCTTGCGCGCCAGCTTGTTCGGATCCTGAATGTTCATCAGGTCGATATAACCCAGTTTCTCGACCGATTTGCCGACGTTGGCGTCCGAGAAGGCGATTTTATACACCCGCTTGAACTTGGCCACCTGGCTGAAGCAGTTGTCGGTTGGCGCGCCGGCGGCGCAGGCTTTATCCGGCGTGCCTTCGCCGTTGTCGCGCTCGATCACCAGCCCGTGGGTGGCGTCGATCATGTTGAAATCGCCGATGGCGTTCTGGTTGTCTTCCAGCACGTACTGCCAGCTGCGGCCGGTCCAGGCCTGCTGTTTGACGTCGAACTCCAGCACCCGCAGGTAGCGTTTGCCGCCGACGTTCTCGAACTGCTCGCCATCCCACAGCGCCCCTTCCAGCAGCGGGTACAGCTTGCTGCCGTCCGGCGAGGCGGCCATGCCTTCAAAGCCTTTGGAACGCGCCACCTGGAAGTTTTGCTTGCCGTCCGGCGCGCCCGGCAGGGTCAGCGTCGGGTTGTCCGGCGATTTCACCACCTTGCCGTCCACCTGGGTGTCGAACACCGCCAGCACCTTGCCGTTCAGGTCGGCCTTGATCAGGTAAGGCCCGAACTCTTCACCGATCCACAAGGCATCATCGGCAAACTGGAAGCTTTCCGGATCGAAATCGCTGCCGGTCAGATAGCGCTGCTCAGTGCTCTCGTTGATGATGTGGAACGGCACCTTTTTATCCGGATCGTGCAGGAACACCGTCTTCAGCGGCGCGACCGTGCCGTCTTTGAAATCGATTTTGTAGTGGTTGAGGTACAGCATGGCGTCCGGGGAGTTGGCCTTGCTGCCGAAACCGTTGTCGGTCAGCACCCAGTAGGTGCCGTCGGGCATATGTTTGATGCCGGAGTGGCCCTGCAGCGGTTGGCCGTTGATCGGCAGGCCGATGCCGGTCAGGCGATCGGCGGATTTGCCCGCCACGCTGCCCAGCTCGGTGACGCGTTTGCCGCTGGTGTATTTGCCGCTCTGCTGCAAATCGCTCGGCGCGTCCTTCGGTGTGGAAACGGCGGATTTCACCGGCAGCAGCGCATGCCCCGCCAACGTCGCCGGCACCGGCTGCGCGTCGGCCCACAGGTTGGCGCTCAGCGCCATGCAGCCGACCAGCAGCGCCAGCCGGGTTTTGGTGTTGTGCATGTCATTGTCCCTTTTCGTTGTTATCGCCCAGAAGTAAAAGCAACGTCACTATAGGGAGCGGCAATGACAGAAATATTATTCGGCGAACGCCCGCCGGTAGCTGTGCGGATGGAAGCGCCAGGTGATGGCGATCAGCACCACCACCAGCAGCGCGTGGATCTGCCAGTCCAGCACGAAGCCGCCGCTGTAGTCGCGCAGCAGGCCGGAAAGGTAAGGCGTGACGCCCGCCAGCAGGAAGCCGACACCCTGCATAAAGGCCACCAGCCGCCCGGCCGCCGCCGGCTGGTGCAGGTGATCGAGCGCCAACACCAGGCACAGCGGGAATGCGCCGCCCAACCCCAGCCCGGAAAGCAACACCCACAGCCACGGCAGCGTTTGCGGCAGGTAAATCAGGCCGATAAAACCGATCAGTTGCATCATCAGCGCCAGCAACAGCAGCGGCCGCCGGTCATGATTGCGCGCCAGCGCCGGCAACAGCAGCGCCCCCACCACCTGGCCGAAGGTCATCAGCGCCAGCAGCGAACCGCTGGCCTGCGGCTGCCAGCCGAGCTGCATGTAATACGGCGGCAGCCACGCAATCAGGCTGGTATAGCCGCCATTGATCAGGCCGAAATAGGCGCCGAGCAGCCAGGCGCGCCGGTTGCGCAGCAGGCTTGGCCCGCGGTTTTCGCCCGCCGCGCCCAGGCGAGACAGCCCACGGCTGACCGGCCACCAGGCCAGCAGCGCCACCAGGGCCGGCAACGCCCACCAGGCCAGTGCGCTGTGCCAGTCGTGCCCTACGCTCATCAGCCACGGCGTGATCGCCGCCCCCAACCCGCCACCGCCCATCAGCGCCGCCGACCACAGCCCGGCCACCAGCGCCATGCTTTTGAGGAAGTGATGCTTGATGATGCCGGGCATCACCGCCTGGATCACTCCGATGCCGAGCCCGCCCAGCACCGCGCTCATCAGCAGTTGCACGCTGCCGGGGGCCAGTTCGCGCCAAAGCGCGCCCAGCCCGATCGCCAACAGGCTCAACGCCACGGCGCTGCGTTCGCTGAACAGTCGGTTGATGGCGCCGCCCGCCAGCGCCATCAGGCCCATCATCAGCACCGGCAGCGTGGTCAACAGCGCCGCGCCGCCAAAACTCAGCCCGGTGGCCTGGCGCAACGTCGGCAGCAACGGGCCGATCGAGGTCAACAGCGGCCGCATGTTCAGGCCGATCAACACCAGCGCCAGCAACAGGGGGTTGAGCCAACGGCGTGGAGAAGGTGAATTAACAGAATGGTTTAACACGGCATATTCCTGGTACTGCGAAATGAAGAGTGCGGCGTCACAGCGCGATCGCCGCAGCGTTGCGTTACTGTAGGCAACGCCGCTAGTATTGGGAAATTAAATAATAAAATAGCCAACAGTGGGAAAATGAATCGCTACCCGATGTTCAATCCGCAGCTGCTGCTCAGCTTCGTCGCCGTGTGCGACAGCAACAGCTTCACCCGCGCCGCAGAGCGGGTGTTTTTGTCGCAGTCCACCGTCAGCCAGCAGGTGCGCCGGCTGGAAGAGATGCTGGGCAAGCCGCTGTTTGAGCGTTCCTCGCATCAGGTGCTGCTGACCGAAGAAGGCGTCAAGCTGTTGAGCTACGCGCGCCGCATTATCGCGCTGAATGAAGAAGCCCACGATGCGCTGACCGGCATCTGGCGCGACGGCGTGCTGCGGATCGGCATGCCGGAAGATTTCGCCGTGCCCACCACCGGGCTGCTGGCCGAATTCAGCCGCGAGCACCCGCACCTGCGGCTGGACGTCGCCAGCGGCCTGAGCGCCGATCTGCACAACGCCTACGCGCGTGAAGAGCTGGATCTGATCCTGGTGAAGCAGCGCCGCCGGCAACCGCCGCGCGCCGCGCGGCCGGAACCGCTGCTGTGGCTGGACAGCCTGGCCTTCCCGGCCATCGAGCAATCGCCGGTGCCGCTGGCGGTATTTCCACTGAACGGCCTGTACCGCGACGAGCTGTGCCAGGCGCTGGACACCCTCGGCAAACGCTGGCGCATCGGCTACAGCAGCGCCAGCCTGGCGGCGCTGACCGCCGCCTCCGCCGCCGGGCTGGGCGTCACCCTGCTGCCGGCCGGCTGCCGTCTGGCGACGCACCGGGTGCTGGGCGCGGCCGAAGGATTGCCGCCGATAGACAGCTTCGAACTGGCGCTCTACTACCGCGACGGCGCCCCCGCCGCCACGCTGGCGCTGGCCCAGCGGCTGGCGGCGTTTTGCGGGCTGAAGTAAGGCAGCTTACGCCACTATCTGCGGATGTTCGCGCTGCAGCCAGTCGATAATCCGTACCCACAGCGCTTCTGTCTGCTCAAGGCAAGCCTGTACCGCCGCGTCCGTCACCAAGTCGCCGGAATAATCCGCCACGTTGCGCTGTTTTCGCAATGCATCCAGGCAGATCATTTCCTCTCGCGGCAGCCCTACGGTGAGCGGCAACGATTGGATCATGATCTGGTGATGGCCGGGTTTGCTGGTCAGCGTGCGGTATCCTTTGGCTTGTAAAGCGGCATTCGCCATTTGCATGACCGCCTTATATGCCGTGTCGAAACGGCTCTCATTGCTAAGCTGAGTGATACCCGCATCGCGTCGGTTGCGAGCGGCGGCGGCCAGCAATTTTTTAATCGCCCCCGCGTCAGGCGTTATCACCTCCAGTCCCAGCCCGACCAGATTGTCCAGCGTCATCCTTGTCTCCCACAATCCAGAGTTGGGGTTTATCCATAATGTCCTGAATAAACGCGGAGTTCTCGGCCAAAGCCGCTCGCCACTCTTCAGGCGAATACAGTTTGGGGTTAATTTCCCGACCCAGCGTTGCCTGCAGCGGGTAAACCGCCTGAATCACCTCCGCAAAAGACAGTTTGCCGACGATCAGAACATCGATATCACTGGCCGCCGTCGCTTTGCCACTGGCGACAGAACCAAAAATAAAAGCGCGTTCAATAGCTTCGCCAAACGCTGCCAATGTCTGCCTTAAGAACTCCGCCGGCCCGCAAACCTTGCGGAAAATCGCCGCCAGCTCAGGGAAAATCAGGCAATCGGCGTTGGCCTGATAGCAAATTTGGTTGCCCTGCCGCTGCCTGAGCAAGATGCCGCTCTCCGCCAACCTGCTCAACTCTTTATGTAAAGTGCCGGCCTGAGTTGCGGTGCGCCGCGCAATTTCTCGCACATGAAACGCACGCCCGGCTTCAATAAACAGCAGGCTTAGCACTTTTCTACGGTATTCGCTGAACAGCAACTCGAGCATCGGATCGTGCATAACGCTGACCTCAATGTAGCTTTAATGGCTACAAATGTAGCCATTAAAGCTACGAAAGAGCAAGCCAGGAAAATCCTTGCCCCGGCGCACGCCGGTCATTACCAAATCGAATAGTCACCAGTGGCAAATGTCGCTGCCAACCAGCCGGTTCCTCTCCTAAATTGGGGGATGTTTTCACCCACCTCACCTCTGGATTAAGGAACCGAACGTGGAAAACCCTCAGCAACCGGGCCGCAGAGCCTTCCTCAGCCAAACCGGCAAACTCACCACCGCTTGCGCGGTGATCGGCCTGACTGGCGGCATCGCGCAGGCCGCTTCGCCTGGCGGCGAGCCGTGTGCGCCAACGCCGATGACCCTGACCGATCGTCACTACTACCTGAGCGAGGTGCGGCTGGAAGACGGCTTTGAATACGACGGCGAAACGGTGATCGGCACCCGCACCGCGCTGTACACCCTGGAGATCAAAGACGGCAAGATCGCCGCCATTCACGCCGCCAACGCCGCGTTGCCCGCCGGCGTGCCCCGCTATAAGGCGCAGGGCCGGCTGCTGCTGCCGGCATTTCGCGATATGCACATCCACCTGGATAAAACCTTCTACAGCGGCCCGTGGCAGGCGCCGCGCCCGCGCCAGGGCAAAACCATCATGGACATGATCGCGCTGGAGCAGACGCTGATCCCGACACTGCTGCCCACCTCGCAGCAACGGGCGGAAAACCTGATCGCCCTGCTGCAATCCAAAGGCAGCACCGTGGCGCGCAGCCACTGCAATATCGATCCGGTCAGCGGCCTGAAAAGCCTGGAGCACCTGCAGCGCGCGCTGGAAAACCACCGGGCGGACTTCAGCTGTGAAATCGTCGCCTTCCCGCAGCACGGCCTGCTGCACTCCAGGGTCGATGCGCTGATGCGTGAAGCGATGCAGATGGGCGTGCAGTACGTCGGCGGGCTCGATCCGACCAACGTCGACGGCGCGATGGAGAAATCGCTCGACGCCATGTTCCAAATCGCCCTCGATACCGGCAAAGGCGTGGATATCCACCTGCATGAAACCAGCCCGGCCGGGGTCGCCGCCATCAACTACATGATCGCCACCGTGGAGAAAAACCCGGCGCTGCGCGGCAAGGTCACCATCAGCCACGCTTTCGCCCTGACCACGTTGACGCCGGGCGAACTGGCGGAAACCGCCACCCGGCTGGCGGCGCAGCAGATCACCATCGCCTCCACGGTGCCGATCGGCGGCCTGATGATGCCGCTGCCGCAGCTCAGTGAGAAAGGGGTGTTCGTGATGACCGGCACCGACAGCGTGATCGACCACTGGTCGCCGTTCGGCACCGGCGACATCCTGGAGAAGGCCAATCTGTACGCCCAGCTGTACCGCGGTTCCGACGAGTATCACCTGTCGCGCGCCATGGCCATCTCCACCGGCGGCGTGCTGCCGCTGGACGATAAGGGGCAGCGCGCCTGGCCGAAAGCCGGCGATGCCGCCGAGTTCGTGCTGGTCAACGCCAGCTGTTCCGCCGAGGCGGTCGCCCGTCTGCCGGCGCGCAGCGCCACCTTCCATCAGGGGCGCCTGGTCGCCGGCCAGGTGAGCAAAGCCTAAGGTCGGTCCGTTGTTGTCATCATGATGGCCGTTTTTGGCCTTCTGCCAGAGTAAGGCGCGGCGCAAGATGGTCGCTACACACACTGGCGGAGGGCCGAAAATGTCACAGAGCGCGTTATTGATCATCGATGTCCAGCAATCATTCCAGCACCGTCCATTCTGGCAGGAGGACGATTTGCCGGCGTTTCAACAGGCGCTGACCCGCCTGATTGCGGGCTGCCGACAGCGCGGCGCGGCCCTGGTCGACGTGTTGCACGTTTCGCCGCAAGGGCCGTTCTCACTGGCTTCGGGCTATGTGCAGCGCCTGCCGTTCCTCACCCACCAGGCGGATATCACCGTACACAAGCATGTGCACAATGCGCTGACCGAATCCGGCCTCAACGCCTGGCTGCGCGAGCGGGACATCAACCACCTGATCGTCTCCGGCATCCGCACCGAGCAGTGCTGCGAAACCACCACCCGGGTGGCGTCCGATCTCGGTTATCGGGTGACTTTCGTCACCGAGGCGACGTTAACCTTCCCGATGCGCCATCCCGGCGGCGAAGTCTTTACCCCCGCGCAGTTGAAGCGGCATACTGAAACCGTACTGGTCGATCGTTTCGCCCGCATCGCCAGCGTGGATGAGGCGCTGGCGCAACTCGCACAGGAGTAATCATGTCGCAGGCCGTCTATTTTCTGCTATTGCCCAACGTGCTGTCGCTGGACGTCAGCGGCCCGGCGGAAACCCTGCGCCTCGCCGGGCAGTTCAGCCTGCGTTACCTCAGCCCGGCGCCGCAGATCGTCTGCTCCATCGGCATGACGCTGAGCGGCCTGCAGCCGTTGCCCGAGCGCCTGGAAGACGGCGCCATCCTGGTGCTGCCGGGCGTCGGCGATTCGCAGCGCTATTTCGCCGGAGAGGAGGCCGAGCAGGCGCGCCGCTGGCTGGCGACGCTGCGGCCCGATCTGCAACGGCAGCGCATCACCCTGGTGTGCATCTGTTCCGGCGCGCTGCTGGCGGCGCAGGCCGGGCTGCTCGACGGCTATCAGTGCACCACCCACCACGACGTCATCGAACGTATCCGCCTGCAGGCGCCGGCGGCGCAGGTGAAAGAGAACCGCATCTTCGTCGAAGACCGCGGCGTCTACACCAGCGCGGGCATCACCACCGGCATCGATTTGGCGCTGCACCTGGTCCACCGCCACTGCGGCTCCGGCCGGGCGCGCGACGTCGCACGCGACATGGTGGTCTATTTCCGCCGCGCCGGCGACGATCCGCAGCTGTCGCCCTGGCTGCGCTACCGCAACCACCTGCACCCGGCGGTGCACCGCGCGCAGGACGTGATGGCCGCCGAGCCGGAGGCCGACTGGTCGGTGCCGCAGATAGCGGAGAAGGCGCACGTCAGCAGCCGCCACCTGGCGCGGCTGTTTCGCAGCCACGTCGGCATCAGCGTGCGGGAGTATCATGAGCAGCTGCGGCTGGCGGTGGCGCAACAGCGCCTGCAGCAAGGATATGGCTTGGAGAAGGCCGCGCTGGCGGCTGGGTTTTCTTCCGGGCGGCAACTGCGCCGCGCCCAGCAGCGCCAGCGCTCGCCGCTATGACACCAGCCGGCGGGTATCCAGCCGCTGCAGGCCGACAGACAGCAGCAGGCTGCCCCCCAGCGCCACGCCGAACACCCAGAAGATATCCAGCAGCGGGTGGCCGGTGAAATCCAGGTGCCGATTGCGCATCACGTTGACGATAAGGGCGTGAAAACCGTAAATCGCCAGCGAATGACGGGAAAATACGCTCAGCCAGCCGATTGGCTGCGGCAGACAGTGTTTCACCCACACCAGCAGCGCCACCGCCGCCATAAACACCAGCGGGCCGCTGTAGATGTAATAGGTATCAGCGAAGTTGCCGTTGATGAACAGCTGATGCTTGGTGCCGCGCGCGATCAGCGCCACGCACAGCGCAAATCCCAGCGCCGCCAGCCAGCCCGCGGCGCGCCCGCGCGCCTCCATCATGCCAATCGCCCGTCCGGCCAACGCATACAGCAGGTAGTAGAAGGTATCGCCGTAGATATACAGGTTAACCGGCAGCAGATGCGCGTTGCCGAAGGTCAGCTTATCGGTATTCGGGTTGGCGATCGCCGCCAACACCACCAGCGCGGCGGCCAGGTAGCGGCGCGATATCGGTTTGACGCTAATCAGCGGCGACAGCAGGTAAATAACCGCGATGGCGTAGAAAAACCACAGATGATAGAACACCGGCTTTTGCAGGATGCCGCGCAGCGACGGCCAGAAACCGATCTTGGTGAAAGCCGCGATATAGATCAGCGCAATGGCGCTGTAGAACAGAATGCAGCAGAGGATGCGGGTGAAATGCCGCCGGCCGGCGCTCTTTTCGCCGAAGAACAGGTAGCCGGAAATCATGAAGAACAGCGGCACCGACACGCGCGACAGTGAGTTCAGCACGTTGGCGATGTCCCAGTTGTGCAACCCTATCGCCGCGCCGTTGGTGACGTAATAGGTGGTGGCGTGGATCATCACCACCATCATGCACGCCATCGCCCGCAGGTTGTCTATCCAGCCGATTTTCTCGCTCAAACGCTCGCCCGATCTTGTGTCATATTGATATGTTAAGAAGAGGTTATCGGGCACGGCGTTCGGCGACAACCCAAAAGCGAAATATCAGAATGCACTTAAACAACACCTTATGATTGCGAAGGTGAACAATTGGCGGCAAAATAGCCGCCATAACTCGCTGAGTTTGCGCTTCCCGCCCTGGCAGTTCCTTTTTCTCTTTTACTATCAGTACAATAATATGAAAACAACATTACCCCCTGCGGCACGTTTGGGCCGGCAGGCGCTTTTATTCCCTCTTTGTCTGGTGCTGTTCGAGTTCGCCACCTATATCGGCAACGATATGATTCAGCCCGGCATGCTGGCCGTCGTGGCGGATTTCAACGCCGGCGAAGAGTGGGTGCCCACCTCGATGACCGCCTATCTGGCCGGCGGCATCTTCTTGCAGTGGCTGCTCGGGCCGCTGTCGGATCGCCGCGGCCGTCGCCCGGTGATGCTGGCCGGGGTGGCGTTCTTTATCGTCTCCTGCCTGGCGATCCTGCTGGTCACCACCATCGAGCAGTTCATCGCCATGCGTTTCCTGCAGGGCATCGGCCTGTGCTTTATCGGCGCGGTCGGCTACGCCACGATCCAGGAGTCGTTCGAGGAGGCGGTGTGCATCAAAATCACCGCCCTGATGGCTAACGTGGCGCTGATCGCCCCGCTGCTGGGGCCGCTGGCCGGTGCGGCGCTGATCCACGTGGCACCGTGGCAAAGCATGTTCGTACTGTTTGCGGCGCTGGCGGCCATCGCCTTCTACGGCCTGTGGAAAGCCATGCCTGAGACCGCCACGCTGCAGGGCGAGGCGTTCTCCGCCGCCAACCTGTGGCGCGACTACCGCCAGGTGCTGGGCAACCGCCGCTTCCTGTGCGGCGCCCTGGCGATCGGTTTCGCCAGCCTGCCGCTGCTGGCCTGGATCGCCCAGTCGCCGGTGATCCTGATCAGCGGGGAGTCGTTGTCGACGCTGGATTACGGCCTGCTGCAAATCCCGGTGTTCGGCGCGCTGATCCTCGGCAACCTGACGCTGGCGCGCCTGACCGGCAAAAACAGCGTGGAGCGCCTGATCAAGCTGGGCGCAGGCCCGATGCTGCTGGGGCTGCTGATCGCCGCGCTGGCGACTCAGTTCTCCAGCCACGCCTACCTGTGGATGACCGCCGGCCTGAGCCTGTACGCCTTCGGCATCGGCCTCGCCAACGCCGGGCTGTACCGCCTGACGCTGTTCTCCAGCAATGTCAGCAAAGGCACCGTGTCCGCCACCATGGGCATGCTGAGCATGATGGTGTTCACCGTCGGCATCGAGCTGGCCAAGGTCGCCTACGTCTGGGGCGGCAGCGGGCTGTTCAACCTGTTCAACCTTATCAGCGGCCTGTGCTGGCTGACGTTGGTGGCGCTGTTCCTCGCCAAACGCCGCAACGGCGATCCCACCCCGCAGCCGAACGGCGCGGCATAAGCGCGACGATAAAACGCCGGTCTGGTTTCCCGACCGGCGTTTTTTATGCGGCTTCAGCCGAGCAGCCCCCCAGCGCATACCCCGCCCCCACCACCGCTACCGCCAACAACAGCAACGCCGACAGGACGGAGATCGCCCGCCGGGCACGGCGTCAGGTTTATCGGGTAGGGGAATTCCGCCTATCGCTCTTCGCGGGTATGCCAAATACGCAGAACATAAATCGTTGCCGGCTGCATCTGGTAACGTATCTCATAACGGCCGACCAGAATACGCCTCACTTCCTGCGGTAAAAACTCGTCCAGTCTTTCACCCAGGCGAGGATTATCGAGCAACGCTTTAGGCGCGGCGACCAAGGCCTTCACCGAATTCGCTGCCGCAGTGCGGTTAGCCAAGGCAAAAAACTCAAACAAACGCGCCAAATCCGATAGCGCCTTACTCGTCCATTTTAACTCCATCAGCGCGGTACCGGCAGCGGCTCGTCACTGTCCAGGCTGGCCGCCCAGGCTTCTACCGACTCATGATCGATAACGTTTTGCTCTTCGACATCGGCCAGCGCCGCCAGCGTTAACCGACGGCGCTCTTCCTCTTGCTCAAGCCAGGCGGCGAGGGCTTGCTTCACTATCCATCCCCGTGAGCGTTCAAGTTTGGCGGCCATTTCATCCACCTTTGCAGCCAAAGGCAGCGGGACATGAGCGGTGATGACTTTCGTGTTCATCGTCTTGCTCCTCAGTACAATCAATATCAATCAAAGTGATTAAAGCTGATTATACCGCCATCAGAGAACAAAAAACACGCAATCAGTTGCCGAACAGCCCGCCGTCTCGCAGCAGATGCTCGTTGCCCTTGCGGCGGGTAAAGCCGCTGCGATCGAAGAACTCCAGCACCTGGATCGCCAGCTTGCGCCCGACGCCGAGCCGATCGCGGAAATCGGCGGCGTTGGCGCCCCCGCGCTCCGCATCCAGCTCGCGGATCAGCGCCGCGAACTGATCGATGCGTCGGCTGAGGTAGTAGCGATCCACCACCACCGCCGTCACATGGCCCAGTTGAGCCGCCTTACGCAGCACCGCGCGCACCCGGCTTTCCTCTTCGCCCAGCTCGCTCGCCAGATCGCGCACCCACCACGGCTCGTCGCCGAACAGCGGCTCGATGCGCGCCCACAGCGGCGCCTCGTCGGCGCTGAACGCCAGGCCGTGTTCCGGCAGATGCAGCCAGCCGCGCGTATTGCGCAGCGCGCCGGCCTTCAGCAGCCGATCGATCATCATAAACACCAGCGTTTCCGGCTGCTGAGGCAGAGCCATGCGCCGCAGGCGGGCGCGCCCTAAGCCCAGCTGATCGGCGTGCTGTTGGTGATACTCCGCCAGCACCTGCAACAGGCGGCTTTCCGCCTGTTGCACCTGATCCTGCGCCAGCGCCCGGTCACCGACGATCAGCAGATCGCGGTTCGCCAGCAGTGCCGCCAGGCCGTCGTCGGTCAACTGACGCGCCCAGGCAAACGCCGCCAGCGACAGCGCGCCGTGCGGCAGCTCAAGCGCCAGCGCCTGCGCATCGTCCTGCGCCTGCGCCAGGGCCTGCAGCCATGCCAAATAGTCCGGCTGGCGCTTGCCGCGCTTGGGCGCATTCAGCCTGAGTACCCGGGCCGCGCCCAGCGTTTGCCGCGCGCCGATATCGCGCAGCACCAGCCGATCGTTCTGTGCCAACCACAGCGGACGATCGAGGATCAGTTCCGCCAGCCCGTCGTTCAGCAGCGAAATGCGCCCGGTGATGTGGCTGGCGGCATGGTGCAGATGCAGCGGCTGCCAATGGCGGATCGGCCGATCCGTCTCCAGCGCCACCAGAATGCGTTCCGCCGCCTCCGGCGGGCGCTGCGCCAGCAGCCAATCGCCGCGCGCGATCCGGTCTTTATCGACATCGCCGCTAATGTTAAGCGCGATGCGTTGCCCGGCCCGCGCCTGTTCCACGGTCTGATTCTGGGCATGCCCAGAATCAGACCGCGCACCCGCACCGGCGCGTCGGCGCCGGTCAGCCACAGCGTATCCCCCACCTTCACCCGGCCGCCGAGCGCGGTGCCGGTCACCACCACCCCCGCCCCTTTGACGCTGAACGCACGGTCTACCGCCAGACGAAAACGGCGCGTCAGCGCATGCTCGCCGGGCGACAGCGCCAGCAAATGCGCGCGCAGCGCCTCAATGCCCTCGCCCGCCGCCGCCGCGGTGACAAACAGCAGCGCATCGGGCCAGCCCTGGCGCGCCAGCTCGTCGCGCACCTGAACGCGCACCTCATCGATACGTACCGCCTCCACCCGGTCGGCCTTGGTCAGCGCCACCGTCAGCGCCGGGCGCCCGCTCAGGCGCAGGATCGCCAGATGCTCGCGGGTCTGCGCCATCACGCCGTCGTCGCAGGCCACCACCAGCAGCGCATGGTCAATGCCGCCGACACCCGCCAGCATATTGGCGAGGAATTTTTCGTGGCCGGGCACGTCGATAAAGCCCAGCACCCGGCCGTCCGGCTGCGGCCAGTAGGCGTAGCCCAGATCGATGGTCATGCCGCGGCGCTTTTCTTCCGGCAGGCGATCCGCGTTGATCCCGGAGATCGCCTGCAGCAGAGTGGTTTTGCCATGATCGACATGGCCGGCGGTGGCGATGATCATGATGCGCTCAACACGTCGATCAGCGCCCCTTCCTGTTCCAGACAGCGCAGATCCAGCCACAGCCGGCCGTCGCCGAGGCGGCCGATCACCGGCTGCGGCAGGCGGCGCCAGCGTTCAGCCAGCGCTTCCAGCGTGGCGCCGCGGCCGTCGCGCGGCGTGAAGGTCAGCGCATAGCTGGGCAGGCGATCCACCGGCAGCGAACCGCTGCCAATCTGCGACCAGCACGGTTCGGCGCGCAGCGCGAAATCGGCGGTGAACCGTGGCGTCAGCGCCGTCAGCAGCCGCTCGGCCGCCTGTTGCATCTCCTGCTGCGGGCGGGTCAGCAGCCGCAGCGTCGGCAGTTGCTCAGCCAGTTTTTCCGGCTGCAAATAAAGCCGCAGCGTGGCCTCCAGGGCCGCCAGCGTCAGCTTGCCGACGCGCAGCGCGCGCTTGAGCGGGTGCTGCTGCAGGCGCGCGATCAGCGCCTTTTTGCCGACGATGATGCCGGCTTGCGGGCCGCCCAGCAGCTTATCGCCGGAGAACGTCACCAGATCGACGCCGGCGGCCAGCAACCGCTGCGGCATCGGTTCGGCGGGCAGGCCGTACTGCGCCATATCGATCAGCGAGCCGCTGCCCAGATCGGTGGCGGTCGGCACGCCCTGTTCGGCCCCGAGCTGCGCCAGTTCGGCCTCGTCGACCGCAGCGGTAAAGCCCTGAATGCTGTAGTTGCTGGTGTGCACTTTCATCAACAGGCCGGTCTGCTCGTTGATGGCCTGGCGGTAATCCTTCAGATGGGTGCGGTTGGTGGTGCCGACCTCAACCAATTGACAGCCGGCCTGGCGCATCACGTCGGGAATGCGGAACGCGCCGCCGATCTCCACCAGCTCGCCGCGCGACACCACCACCTCTTTGCCGGGGGCGATCGCCGCCAGCATCAGCAGCACCGCCGCCGCGTTGTTATTGACGATGCAGGCGTCTTCCGCGCCGGTCAGCCGGCACAGCAGACTCGCCACCGCCCGATCGCGATGGCCGCGCCCGGCGCCGTCCAGATCGTACTCCAGCGTCACCGCCTCCCCCATCACCGCGCTCACCGCATCCTGCACCGGCTGCGCCAGCAGGGCGCGCCCGAGGTTGGTGTGCAGCACGGTGCCGCTGAGGTTGAACACCGGCAATAACGCCGGGCGTTGCTGCCGGGCCAGCTCGGCCCGCAGCGCCTGCGGCCAGTCGCCGCACCAGGCCGGTAAACGTTGCTGCTGTTTTATCGCGTCGCGCGCCTCGGCCTGCAGCCGGCGCAGCAGTTCGCCGATCAGCGTCTGGCCATGCTGCGCCACCAGCGGTTCAATCGCGGGTTCACGCAGCAGGCGGTCGATGGCGGGCAGTTGGCTGTAAAGAAGGTGGGATTCAGTGCTCATGGTCGCTCGGTTTTCAGTTTAGACGTATCGGCATAGCAAAACCCCGCCGCGGCGGGGAGAAAAGAACGTTCAGGGCGGCGCCGTGCGGGCGAAACTTTCGCGGGCGAACAGGCGTTCGGCCAGCTTGACCAGCGCCGGACGTTGGACGCACCAGTTGGGCAGGATGCGGCGGAAATTCAGGTAGCCCAGCGCGCAGCCGGTGGCGATATCCGCCAGCGTCAGCCGCTCGGCATTGAGCCACGTTTTTTCCTGCGCCAGCGCCTCCAGCGCATCCAGACCGTGCGTCAGCTTGTCACGCTGGCGCAGCATCCAGTTTTCGTCCTGCTTTTCCGGCGCGCGCCGGCTTTCGCGGTACAGCGTCGCCGCCGCTTCGGTCACGCCGTCCGCCAGCGCCGCCACCTGGCGGACGCGCAGCGCTGCGGCGCGATCGGCCGGCAAAAACGCCGGCTCCACCGTCAGCAGTTCGAGGTATTCGGCCACGATCGGCGAGTCGTAAAACACCTCGCCGTCATCGGCGATCAGCACCGGCACTTTGCCGAGCGGGTTCTGCTCCTTCACCCGGCTGCCGGGCTCATACGGCGGATCGTTGACGAATTCAAACGCGATCCCCTTCTCCAGCAGCATCACGGAAATCTTGCGCACAAAGGGGCTGGTGTAACTGCCGATAAGCTTCATCCGGTCTCCTCCGCTTCGTCCTGGCCGCGGCGCAATGCCCTTACTTCACCGCCAGAGTATCGATAATCCGCTGCACCAGCGCCTGATGCACTTCCGGCGTTTTGGCCGGCGACAGCATTTGCAGCGTTACCACCCGTTTGTTGAACACCGTCAACACCAGGGTGGACACCACCTTTTGGCCGTTGACGGTCTGCTCGGTATCCACCCGGCGAAACTTCTGTTTGCCGACGGTGAAGTTCTCTTCTTTGGTGGTCTGGATATTCTGATAGCGCTCGGCCAGCACCGTGATGGCGCTCTGCGTCAGCTCTTTCAGCATTTTGTCGCTGGTATTGATCTTCATGCCGTCCGGCGGGATCACTTCGGACGAAACCGCGCTCTGGCGCGACTTGCCGTCAAGAAAGCGCTGGATGGTGGAGGTGCTGTCATTGACGATGCCGCTGTTCAGCGTTTGATCGCTAAAGCCCGGCGGCAACTCGAAGGTGATCTTGCCCTTCTGCAGCGACACGTTCAGCCCCGGCGGCGCGGGTGGGGCCTCTACCGGCGCAGGCGGCGGCGGTGGCGCGGGCTGCGTCACGGTCGGCTTGGTGTCCGGTGGCGGCACCGCCGGTTTGGTGTCGTCCTTGTTGTCGCAGGCCGCCAGTCCGATCGCCAGCACGGCGACCGCGGTCAGTTTTGCCAGGGTGTTTAACATCGTGGTTCCTTTCGCTTGGCGCGTCATGGCCTAAACGTAGCAACTCGCCCGGGCGAATGCCAGAAGCCCGTTCTGAAATTGCTTGTCCGGCCCCGCGCGAACGGGGCCGGGCGGTTACTCCGCCGGGAACAGGAACGGATTGATGCTGCTGCGGCCGAAGCCTTCCTCTTCCATGCGGGCGTCCAGCACCAGCGAAGCCAGATCGTCGGCCACCGCTTCGACCTGCGGGTCTTTTTCCTGATAGAGGATCTTCAGGTAAGTGCCGCAGTCGCCGCAGCTTTCCGCCTTCACCGCCGCCTGCTCGCTGTCCAGCGACCAGTAGTTGAGATCGCGGGTCTGCTCGCAGTTGCTGCACTTCACCCGCACCACGTGCCATTCGCTTTCGCACAGGTTGCAGTGCAGGTAGCGCAGGCCGTTGACGGTGCCGATATGCACCATGCTGGAAACCGGGATGCTGCCGCACACCGGGCAGAACTGGCGCTGCTCGCCGTATTCGGCGCGCGCCTTGCCGGGGATCAGGCTGGCCATCTGCGCCCAATAGAGCGACAGTGCGGCCCAGAGGAACGGCGCCTTCTCGCTGCCCACCTTGCCGAACTCGCGGTTGAGCAAGGCGTCGGCCATCAGCTCCAGCTCGTGCGCCGAGGTCTTCTCCAGGTTGTCCAGCACCGCCAGAATGTGTTCCGGCGCCTGCGGACGCAGCTCGGCGATCAGCGACGTCAGCAGCTTGCGCCAGTGCTCGCTGCGCGGGAACACGCTCAGATCGAGCGGCGGTTTGCCGCTGGCGGCGCCCTGCACCAACGCTTCACTCAGATCGAGCTGCAGCGGGTTATCGTGCAGCGCATGCTGCTGCGCCTGCGCCAGCTCGGCGGCAAAGTTCAGGTAGTCACCCAGCGGGTTGTCGACCGCCAGCTGACGCAGACGATCGGCGCGGCGGCTGTACAGGCTTTTCAGGTTGGCGAAAAGTAACGGCGGGATGTTCTCCGCCGTTGTGGACTTCTCACGCTGTGCCCCTAACTGCTCTTTAGGAACGATGCGGATACTCATCAGGGTTTATCTTCCTGTCGTTTCTCGCGGACCTCACGGTACCAGCGCGGATGATGTTTCTTGGCCCAGGCCGCCGGCACCCAGCCTTCCACCATCGCGGTAATGGTGCCTTTTACCCACAATGCGGCGTAAATGTGCACCATAATCACGATGATAAGGCCGACCGCGGCCAGCGAATGCACCAGCAGCGCGATGCGGATCAGCGGGATGGAGAACGACGGCGCAAAATACGGCCGCCAGATCACCACGCCGCTGGCCAGCAGCAGCACCAGGCTGATAATCGCCGCCCAGAACACGCACTTCTGGCCGAAATTATAGCGCCCGGTGTCACCCACTTCCTCGTTCATGGCGATTTTGTGGATGTTCTTGGCCCAGACGATATCTTCCCGGTTGATCAGGTTATGCTTCCAGTAGCGCAGGAACATCAGCAGGAACGCGGCGAACATGATGACCCCGACAAACGGGTGCAGAATGCGCGCCAGCTGCGGCGTCCCGAAGATGTTCATCAGCCAGTTGAAGGAGGGGAAGAAGAACCCCAGCCCGCTGATGGCGGCGAACACGAAGCAGAACGCCACTATCCAGTGGTTGATGCGCTCCGGCGCGCTGTAACGCTGAATGGGCTTTTCCTTTCTCATTTGCGCGTCTCCTCGTCATGCGACTCGTCGTGCTCGTCCTCATCCTCGACGCGGTTAGGCCCGACGCCGACATAGTGGAACACGCTGGCCGCGAAGGTGGCGGCAAAGCCGATGGCCGCCAGGGGTTTCCACACGCCCTTCCAGAAGGTCACCGCCGGGCTGATGCTCGGGTTGTCCGGCAAACCGTGGTACAGCTGCGGTTTGTCGGCGTGGTGCAACACGTACATCACGTGCGTGCCGCCCACCCCCGCCGGATCGTACAGACCGGCGTTCTGGTAGCCGCGGGTGTTCAGCTCGCTGACGCGATCCGCCGCCACCTGCTTCATCGCTTCCTTGGTGCCGAAGTGAATGGCGCCGGTCGGGCAGGTTTTCACGCAGGCCGGTTCCTGGCCGACGTCCACGCGGTCGACGCACAGGGTGCACTTGTACACCCGGTTGTCGTCCTTGTTCATGCGCGGCACGTCGAACGGGCAGCCGGCGATGCAGTAGCCGCAGCCGATGCAGTGCTCGGACTGGAAGTCGACGATGCCGTTGGCGTACTGAATGATCGCGCCTTCCGACGGGCAGGCCTTCAGGCAGCCCGGATCGGCGCAGTGCATACAGCCATCCTTGCGGATCAGCCATTCCAGCTTGCCGTTTTCCTCCACCTCGGAGAAGCGCATCACCGTCCACGACTTGGCGGTCAGATCGGCGGGGTTATCGTACACCCCGACGTTGTGCCCCACTTCGTCGCGGATGTCGTTCCATTCGGAACAGGCCACCTGACAGGCCTTGCAGCCGATACAGGTGGTGACATCGATCAGTTTGGCCACTTCTTCCTGGTGGTCACGGGCGCGCGGCGCCGGCGTGAAGCCATTGGTGGCGGATTTACGAATGATGTCTTGAGATTGCATGGCCATAATTCGTCTCCGTTACACCTTTTCCACGTTGACCAGGAACGCCTTGAACTCCGGCGTTTGCGTATTGGCGTCGCCGACGAACGGCGTCAGCGTGTTGGCGATAAAGCCTTTCTTCGCCACTCCTTCGTAACCCCAGTGAATCGGGATGCCGATGGTGTCGACTTCCTGGCCGTGCACCTGCAGCGTACGAATTCGCTTGGTCACCACCGCCTTGGCCTTGATGTAGCCGCGGTTGGAACTGACCTTCACGGTATCGCCCTGCTTGATGCCCTTCTTCTCCGCCAGCTTTTCGCCGATCTCCACGAACTGTTCCGGCTGGGCGATGGCGTTCAGCCGCGCGTGCTTGGTCCAGTAGTGGAAGTGCTCGGTCAGACGATAGGTGGTGCCGACGTACGGGAACTTGTCGGATTTGCCCATCGCCGCCAGATCGTCCTTGAACACGCGCGCCGCCGGGTTGGACACCACGTTCGGGTGCAGCGGGTTGGTGCCGAGCGGCGTTTCGAACGGCTCGTAGTGTTCAGGGAACGGCCCTTCCGCCATTTTGTCGGTGGCGAACAGGCGGCCCATGCCTTCCGGCTGCATGATGAACGGCCCGACGTCGCTGCCCGGCGCGGCGGTGCTGTAGTCCGGGATATCGGCCCCGACCCACTTGGCGCCGTCCCACTCCAGCAGCTGGCGTTTCGGATCCCACGGTTTACCCTGCGGATCCGCCGAGGCGCGGTTGTACAGAATGCGACGGTTGAGCGGCCATGCCCAGGCCCAGCCCAGCGTGTTGCCGAGGCCGGACGGATCGGCGTTGTCGCGCCGCGCCATCTGGTTGCCGGCCGGCGTCCAGCTGCCGGCGAAGATCCAGCAACCGCTGGCGGTGGTGCCGTCGTCGCGCAGCTGCGCGAACGAGCTGAGCAGCTCGCCTTTTTTCACCACCACTTTGCCGTCGGCATCCAGCAGATCCGCCAGCGCCTTGCCGTTGTTCTCCTGCGCCACCTCTTCCGGGGCCGGGTTGTCCGGCGTCAGGTAGTCCCAGCGCATGTTCAGCACCTGTTCCGGCACCGCGCCGCCGTCGCGCGCATACATCTCGCGCAGGCGGCTGAAGATGCCCGCCAGGATCTCGCCGTCGTTCAGCGCTTCACCCGGGGCGTCCGCGCCTTTCCAGTGCCACTGCAGCCAGCGGCCGGAGTTGACGATCGAGCCGTTCTCTTCGGCGAAGCAGGTGGACGGCAGGCGGAACACTTCGGTCTGGATCTGCGAGGAATCCACCTCGTTGAACTCGCCGTGGTTCTGCCAGAAGTTGGAGGTCTCGGTGTTCAACGGATCGATGGTCACCAGGAACTTCAGCTTGGACAGCGAAGCCACCACCTTGTTTTTGTTCGGGAACGACGCCACCGGGTTAAAGCCTTGGCAGAAGTAGCCGTTGACCTTGCCCTGCGACATCATCTCGAAGTACTGCAGCACGTCGTAGCCTTTGTCCCACTTAGGCAGCCAGTCAAAGCCCCAGCTGTTGTCCTTCTGCGCCTTGTCGCCGTAGAAGGTCTTCATCATGCTGACGAAGAATTTCGGGTAGTTGCCCCAGTAGTTCACCTGGCCCGGCAGCAGCGCCTTCGGCGTGTTGGCCTTCAGGTAGGTCTCGAGATCGGTCTGTTTCTCCGACGGCAGCGTCAGGTAGCCCGGCAGGCTCTGCGACAGCAGGCCGAGATCGGTCAGCCCCTGGATGTTGGAGTGGCCGCGCAGCGCGTTGACGCCGCCGCCCGCCATGCCCATGTTGCCGAGCAGCAGCTGGATCATCGCCATGGTGCGAATGTTCTGCGCGCCGACCGAGTGCTGAGTCCAGCCCAGGGCGTACAGGAACGAAGCGGTCTTATCCGCGACGCAGGTTTCGGCGATGTATTCGCACACCTTGAGGAAATCGTCCTTCGGCGTGCCGCAGATGTTGGTCACCACGTCAGGCGTGTAGCGGCTCACGTGCTGCTTCAGCAGGTTCCACACGCAGCGCGGATCCTGCAACGTGACGTCGCGCTTGGCGAAGCCGTTCTCGTCGAACTGGTAGTTCCAGGTGGTTTTGTCGTACTTGCGGTTTTCCGCGTCGTAGCCGCTGAACAAGCCGTCTTCGAAGGCAAAGTCTTCCCGCACCAGCAGGCTGGCGTTGGTGTAGGCCTCGACGTACTCGCGGTTAAACTTGTTGTTGGTCATCAGATACAGCAACACGCCCGACAGGAAAGCAATGTCGGTCCCGGAGCGGATCGGCGTGTAGAAGTCCGCCACCGATGCGGTTCGGGTAAAGCGCGGATCGATCACGATCAGCTTGGCATTGTTGTGTATTTTGGCTTCCATCGCCCAGCGGAACCCCACCGGATGCGCTTCCGCCGCATTACCGCCCATGACGATAATCAAATTCGCGTTCTTGATATCAACCCAGTGGTTGGTCATCGCACCGCGACCAAATGTTGGAGCAAGACTTGCTACCGTTGGTCCGTGTCAGACACGCGCCTGGTTGTCTACGGCAAGCATGCCGAGAGCGCGACTAAATTTTTGCGACAGAAAACCGGTTTCGTTGCTGGCGGCCGAGGCGCACAGCATGCCGGTGGTCAGCCAACGGTTGACGGTAACGCCCTGGTCGTTGGTTTTGATGAAGTTGGCGTCACGGTCTTCTTTCACCAGCTTGGCGATGCGGGTAAAGGCGTCGTCCCAGCTGATGCGCTGCCATTTGTCCGACCCCGGCGCCCGGTATTCCGGGTACTTGAGGCGGCTTTCGCTGTGGATAAAGTCAACCAGGCCGGCGCCTTTCGGGCAAAGCGCGCCACGGTTTACCGGGTGATCCGGATCCCCTTCGATATGGAAAATGCTTTCTTTGGCGTTTTTGGCGCCATCACCAAGGCTGTACATCAACAGCCCACAGCCGACGGAACAATACGTACAGGTATTACGGGTCTCGCGGGCGCGCAGCAGTTTGTACTGCCGGGTTTCCGCCAACGCCACTTCGGGGGCAAAGCCCAGCGCGGCTACCGTCGTTCCTGCCATACCGCCAGCGCAGATCTTAAAGAACTGCCTTCTGCTGACCTGCATGGGGGTCTCCTTTACTCTCGATTGTCACATTGTTCAAATGGCGCTCCTCGCCAAAACGGCGGAGCGCTAATGTCACTGTTGTTATGCTGATACGCGACGCGGCGATATTACCACAGCGTGCTTGTGGTTGTTACACACTCGTGCTCATTCAGTGAACGCATTGGCACATTTCGATACATTTCGGCGTCGCAGCAGGCTCGGCGCTCTCTACAGTATAGAGAGTAACCAACGCATCGGCGCCAAGGCATGAAGAGGCGCTCAAGGCCTCTTTTCTATCAGTATGTTAACGCAGCGATTTGTTCATTAACCACACAATCAGCAGGGCATTGATAATCATTTTCAATATCATTTAATTAACTATAATGATCCGACTGCTTACGCGGTGCTCGCCCTTTGCGCCGCCCATACACCACTGGAGATGATGATTATGAGTTATTCACTGCCATCCCTGCCGTACGCTTACGACGCACTGGAACCGCATTTCGACAAGCAGACGATGGAAATCCATCACACCAAACACCACCAGACCTACGTCAACAACGCCAACACCGTGCTGGAAGCCTACCCTGAGCTGGCCAAATACAGCGTTGAAGAGCTGATCCAGGATCTGGATAAAGTGCCTGCCGACAAACGCACCTTCATGCGCAACAACGCCGGCGGCCACGCCAACCACAGCTTCTTCTGGAAAAACCTGAAAACCGGCACCACGCTGGGCGGCGATCTGAAAGCGGCCATCGAGCGCGATTTCGGCAGCGTTGAGAAATTCCAGGAAGAGTTCGAGAAAGCCGCAGCCACCCGCTTCGGTTCCGGTTGGGCCTGGCTGGTGCTGAAAGACGGCAAACTGGCCGTGGTGTCTACCGCTAACCAGGACAGCCCGCTGATGGGCGAAGCCGTCGCCGGCGCTTCCGGTTTCCCAATCATCGGTCTGGACGTGTGGGAACACGCTTACTACCTGAAATATCAGAACAAACGCCCTGACTACATCAAGGCGTTCTGGAACGTGGTCAACTGGGACGAAGCGGCCGCACGCTTCGCCGCGAAGAAGTAATTCGCCCCCGTTGATGAAGATGCCCGCCGCCGGCGGGTATTTTTTTGCCTGAAATCCGCTAAAGTTTGACCACTTCTTGCCGATGGTTTGTTCAATTGACGTTCGCCCGGAGAAGGAAAAACGCTATGGCGGCATTGCAAGCATTGGCAGGAAAGTTCACCCATCTCACCGTAGGTAAAAAGCTCGGCCTCGGCTTCGCGCTGTTGCTGCTGTTGGCGGTCGTCATCGCCGGCACCGGGGCGCAATACCTGCACATCATCGAATCCCGCGCCGATCGCATCGACTTCAGCAACCGGCTGAACGAGGAGATCAACCAGGCCAAATACAACCGCGCCATGTACGGCCAGACCTACCAGCCGGAGTATCTGCAGAACAACCGCGCCAATATCGATAACGCCGTCAAACTGATAGACCAGGGCCAGGCGTTGGACTGGGACGCCCAAAGCCGCAAGGATCTGCAGCGTCTGGTGACGCTGATTGGGGAATATCAGCAACAGCAAAAAATCTTTGAGCAGGCGGTCTCGGCGAAAGACGCGGTGCGCCAGAGCTGGAACATGTCGGAAGTGCAGGCCAGCCTGAGCCAGGTGGAGCGCCAGCTCACCAACGGCGATCTGCAGTTGGCCTTCATCCAGCTGAACCAGAAGCTGACCCAGGTGCGCTACGGCGCGCGCGGTCTGCTGCTGAGCCTGAACAAGGAAACCGAAGCGCCGCTGATGGCGGCCATCGACGACGCGCGCGACGCGGCCAACGCCTTGAGCCGCCGGGTCAGCGACGCGCAGCGCCCGCAGCTGCAACCGCTGCTGGCCGCCCTGGACGATTACAAAAACCGCATCGCTGCCTACCTGCCGGCCTATGAGCACGAGCAGCAGATCAGCCGACAGCTCGGTGAACGCGCGCATGAGATCGGCACGCTGGTGAACGCCTTTATGCAGGACGAACTGGCGCAGACGCGCAGCAACATCAACCTGGCGCAGCTGCAGATGGGCATCACTACCCTGATCGCGATTATCGCCGGAGTGCTTATCGCCTGGCGCATCACGCTGCAGATCACCCGTCCGCTGCAAAGCACGCTGGCGATGGCGGAACGCATCGCCGGCGGCGATCTGCGCCAGGCGCAGACCAGCACCCGCCGCGATGAGTTGGGGCAGTTGCTGAACGCGGTGGCGGCGATGAGCCAAAATCTGCGCACCATGATTGAGAAGATCCAGATGGGGGTCAGCCAGGTCTCCACCGCTTCCGCGGAAATCGCCGCCGGCAACACCGATCTCTCTTCCCGCACCGAGCAGCAGGCGGCGGCGGTCGAGGAAACCGCCGCCAGCATGGAACAGCTGACCGCCACAGTGAAACAGAACGCCGACAACGCCCATCACGCCAATCAGCTGGCCACCGACGCCTCGCAGACCGCGCAGCAGGGCGGCAAGCTGGTGGAGAACGTGGTCAGCACCATGCGCGATATTTCCAGCAGTTCGCAGCGTATCGCCGAAATTACCACCCTGATCAACGGTATTGCCTTCCAGACCAACATCCTGGCGCTCAACGCCGCGGTGGAAGCGGCGCGCGCCGGCGAACAGGGACGCGGCTTCTCGGTGGTCGCCAGCGAAGTGCGCAGCCTGGCGAGCCGCAGCGCCCAGGCGGCGAAGGAGATCGAAGGGCTGATCGCCGAATCGGTCAGCCGGGTGAAAACCGGCACCGAACTGGTGGAAAGCACCGGCAATACCATGGAGCAGATCGTCCGCTCGGTTACCCACGTGCGCGACATCATGGCCGAGATCGCCGCCGCCTCCGATGAACAGACGCGCGGCATCGCCCAGATTGGCCAGGCGATCGTCGAAATGGACCATACCACTCAGCAAAACGCCGCGCTGGTGGAAGAGTCCGCCGCCGCCGCCGATTCGCTGGAAGAGCAGGCCGACATGCTGTTGCAGAGCGTTTCGGTGTTCCGTTTGGCGGAGCAGACCGAACCCGCCGCCGTGAAAGCCGCCGCGCCGAAAGCGCCGGCCGTAAAACCCGCGGCCGCCAACGCCGCAGCGGAAGAGAACTGGACCACCTTCTGACGCCCTCAGGCGAGGAATAGCCGTTCCTCGCCCTATCTTTGTGGCAACAGGTGGGTCGCGACTCCCCAATTCAACAAGTTAAAACCAGAGGCGGTCGCATCAAGCATTGCGTAGCCGCAATTGCGATGACCGTATCTGCGGAGGTCCTCCTGCGGGTCGGCCCCTTTAAGCCACCAAATCAGTGCCTGCAGAGCATGGCCGTGCGTAACAACACCAAGCGTTTGATTTTGTCCATCGACAGCCAGATCGGACAGACAAGCCATCAGGCGCCAGGCAACCTCATAAGCATTCTCCCCTCCCGGAGCCGACGCCTCTGCCTTACCGGCAAAGAGGCACTGCGTCGCTTCAGGATAATCGCGCATGGCCTGCGCATAAGATAATCCTTCCAGTCGGCCAAAATCTTGCTCCTGCAAACGCTCATCCATTTGCACAGTGCAGCCACATCTCTCAGCCAACGTCTCCGCTGTCGTAAAAGCCCGGCCAGCCGGTGAACTGATCAACAAAGTGACCGATAACATTTGCAAGCGAGCGCCAAGCCCAGCGATTTGACGTCGCCCCTCTTCTGTCAGCGGACTGTCACTTCGCCCCTGAATAATCCCCGAGCGGTTCCATTCTGACTCCGCATGCCTCAATACAATGAAACGCATGGTTTTTTCTCGACGATAGATAAAAGCCTAAATATAGACAGGAAAAACACATCCTTCCGTACAGGTAAACGCCGGGTAGTGTACGGGAACAACTCAGGCTATGCTGAGCCCTCGACGCGAGACACGGAGGCGCACATGCATCACCCAGACGTTTACATCGGCAGCATCCAACCCTATGAAGGCGGGCGCCCCAGCGCCATCGCCAAACGCCAGGTGGATGGCGCCATTCGGCTCACGCCGCTCGGGCTGGAAGGCGACGAACAGGCCGAAAAAAGCTACCACGGCGGGCCGGACCGCGCGCTGTGTCACTACCCGCGCGAGCATTATGCCCACTGGCGCGAGCAGTTTCCGGCGCAGGCCGAGCAATTTTGCGCCCCGGCCTTCGGCGAGAATATCTCCACCGAAGGGCTGACCGAACACAATGTGTTTATGGGCGACATCTTCCGCTGGGGCGAGGCGCTTATCCAGGTCACCCAGCCGCGCTCGCCGTGCTTCAAGCTCAATTATCACTTCGCCATCGAGGACATTTCGGTGCTGATGCAGCAAAGCGGCCGCTGCGGCTGGCTGTATCGGGTGGTGTCGCCGGGCGCGGTCAGCGGCGATCGTCCGCTGGCGCTGGCGGCGCGCAACAGCGATGTGTCGGTGGCCGAAGCCATCGCCATCGCCTGGCACATGCCGTTCGATGCGGAACAGTATCGCCGCCTGTTGGCGGTGGCCGGCCTCTCCGCCAGCTGGAGCAAGACCATGCTCACTCGGCTCGCCGAAGGGCGCCTTGAGGATTTCAACCGCCGCCTGCTCGGCCATTGAAAGCGCGGGCGGAAAAATGAAAAACGTGCGCCGAATGCCGCGTTAACCCTTTTCTTCCGCCTATACTGTAGCCGCACGTTTTTTCAGCCAGGAGCCAGGTATATGACCACCCCGACCCATTCGATTCATCACGCCGCCGCCGAGGGCTATCAGGCCAATGCCGATCGCTATGTGAAAGGCCGGCCGGATTACCCGCCGGAAATCGCCGCCTGGCTGCGTGACGTCATCGGCCTGCACGCCGGCATGACGGTCATCGATCTCGGCGCCGGTACCGGCAAGTTCACCCCGCGCCTGCTGGAAACCGGCGCGCAGGTGATCGCCGTCGAACCGGTGCCGCAAATGCTGGAAAAACTGTCGGCGGCGCTGCCGCAGGTGAAAACGCTGGCGGGCACCGCCGACGCGATCCCGCTACCGGACGAGTCGGTGGATGCCGTGGTGTGCGCCCAGTCCTTCCACTGGTTCGCCACGCCGCAGGCGCTGGCGGAAATCCAGCGCATTCTCAAGCCCGGCGGCAAACTCGGCCTGGTGTGGAACATGCGCGATGCGCGCGTCGGTTGGGTGCGTAAACTGAATCAGATCGTCGATAGCCACGAAGGCGATGCGCCGCGTTTCTATACCGGCGAATGGCGCAAACTCTTCCCGTTCAAAGGCTTTGAACCGCTGCAGGAGCAGGTGTTTATGCTCGGCCACCGCGGCGCGGTGGAGGACGTGATCTACAACCGCGTGCGTTCAACCAGCTTTATCGCCGCGCTGCCGCAGCCGCAACAGGAGCAGGTTATCGATCGGTTGCGCCAACTGGTGGCGGAAGAAGAGGAACTGCGGGGCAAGGACACGGTCACCGTGCCCTATCAGACCAAGGCGTATTTCACCACCAAGGTCTGACGCCCGGGGATTCAGAACGCTTTCTTGGCGTAGCCGGTGACCGCTTTCAGGCCCATCTCGCGGCCCAGCGCGGTCATCGGGTGCACGACGATCAGCCCGCGCGCGCTTTTCTTCAGCGCGCCCATATCGGCCTGCTCTTTCTTGGTGATCTCGCGGCTGAACGGCAGCTGGCTCAGCTTCTGCGCTTCGGCGCTCAGCTTCTCGCCGCGCACGTTTTTCAGGCGCTCGATCTCCGTCGCCAGTTTCTCTTTCTCTTTGGTGTGCTGCGCGATCAACTCAGGGTTGCCCTGTTGGATCACGGTGGCGTCTTTGTGGTTCAAGGCGTCCAGCAGGTCGCTCAGGCGCTTGATCTCTGCCTTTTCTTTCTCTTTCATGGTCTCTGGCCCGTTGTGCCCAAAATGGCACGCTAATCAATGATACCGGCATTGTAGCAAAAGGCGCGCGCCGTTACCCGTCCTGCGCAATGCCGGGCGGCAGGCCGCTCATCTCGCAGGCCCTGGCGCCGAGCCGAGCCAGCGCCTGGGTGTAGCGCGCGTTGAACGGGTAGCAGCAGGAGAGCCGCAGCGCGTTGCGGTAGCGCCCGCTCGGGGAATACAGGGTGCCCGGCGTCAAACAGATCTGCTCCTCCAACAGCTGATGGAACAGCGCCACGCTGTCCACGCCGGGAGGGAATTCGACCCAGAACACGAAGCCGCCCGCCGGCTGCGTGGCCAGCGTGCCGCGCGGGAAATGCCGGGCGATCAGCGCCCTCGCCTCGTCGACCTGCGCCGCATAGCGCTTGCGCAGGTTGCGCAAATGGTGATCGTAGCCGCCGCTCTCCAGGAAGGTCGCCAGCGTTTCCGACAGCAGCTGCGACTCGGACATCGACGACACCGCCTTCAGCTTGCGCAACGCCTCGTGAAAACGGCCGCCGCAGATCCAGCCGACGCGAAAATCCGGCGCCAGCGTTTTGGTGAAGCTGGAGCAAAACAGCACCCAGCCGTCGCGATCGAACGCCTTCACCGCCGGCGACAGCGCGCCGCCAAACTGGATCTCGGCATACAGCCCATCTTCAATCAACGGCACCTGATGATCGTTCATCAACCGCGCCAGCCGCTTTTTCGCCGCCAGCGGCATGGTGCAACCCAGCGGGTTTTGCACCGTCGGCATGGCGATCACCGCATTCAGCCGCTTCTCGTTCAGCAGCAGCTCCAGCGCGTCCAGCGACAGCCCCAGCTGGGGATCGGTAGGGATTTCCAACGCTTTCAGCCCCAGGCTGGCCAGCAGCGGCAGCAGATAAAAGTAGGTCGGCGACTCCAGCCCGACGCAGTCGCCCGGTTTGGTGGTGACGCGCAGCGCCAGCTGCAGCGCCTCCATGCAGCCGTGGGTCAACACCACGTCGCCCGGCTCCAACAGCATGCCGAGCGTCATTGAGCGGCGGGCGATCTGCTGACGCAGCCGCAGGCTGCCGGGCGGCAACGGATATTGTCCGATCAGATCCGGCTGGCGGCGCAGTTGGGAAGACAGCATGCGCCCCAGTTTGCCGCCGGGATAGAAATCACTGGTCTGCGGGCAGGCCAGCGCAATGTTGGTGAAGGCTGGGTTCTGCTGGGCGGCGAACACCGTATCGATCAACGCCAGCACGTCGTCCGCCGGCGGCTCGATGCGGCCGCTGGGCGCCGAGGCCATCTTCAGCGCCGGCAGCGTGCTGCGGACATAAAACCCCGACTGCGGCCGCGCTTCGATCAGCCCGCGATCCTCCAGCGTGCGGTAAGCCGACACGACGGTATTGATGCTGACGCGATGGGTTTGCGCACAGCGCCGCACCGAAGGCAAGCGGTCGCCGGGCTGTAGCGTGCCGCGGCGAATGGCTTCGGCCAGCGTATCCGCCAGCTGCAGGTAACGGGTATCCGGGGTTTCATCGAGCAAGGTCACAGTTTCTCTCCAGGCAATGGGTACAGTTTACATTTCATACAACTGTAACCATGACAATATCCGATTTGTGATTCTGTCACCATCCCATCGCAGCGATTATGCTGATCCTCTCGTTATTACCGTCATTTTCACGTTCAAGGAACCTGCCATGCTGGACTCCGCCTTTGTCAGCTACGTCACCGTCATGTCGATCACTCCCGGCCCCAACAACCTGCTGCTGGCCTCGTCGGGCGTTAACTTCGGCCTGCGCCGCACCCTGCCGATGCTGTTCGGCATCTGCGTCGGTTGTGCGGTACAGCTGGCGATCATTATCCCGCTGCTGGCGCTGGCGCTGAGCTGGGCCGGCGTCATCCGCCTGCCGCTGGCGGTGATCGGCTGCGCCTATCTACTGTGGCTGTCATGGAAGCTGTTTCAGGCGGCCTCGCCGGACGCCAAAGAACAGGCGCAGCCGATGAGCCTGCTCAGCGGCGCGCTGTTTCAGGCGGTCAACCCCAAGGCCTGGCTGATGGTGATCAACGTGGCGATCCTGTTCACCCCGCGCGAAGGCGCCACTTTCGTCCATACGCTGTCTATCATCGCCGGTTTCGCGCTGCTGAACTTGCCGTGCGTGCTGCTGTGGGCGGTGTTGGGCGACCGGTTGCGCAACGCGCTGCGGGTCACCTGGAAACTGCGCGCCTTCAACGGCGTGATGTCCGGGCTGATGGCCGCCACCGCGCTGTGGTTGCTGTTCGACGAATGGCGCGCGGCCTTCGCTTAGCCGCGGCCGAGAGGAGAGAGTCGGGAAGGTTGTTTGGCGCCGATGCCGGCGATCAGGTCGGTAATGGACAGCACCATGGTGGAGCGCACCATCTGCTGATAGCGCTGGCGCTGCATGGCGATCAGCGCTTCATCCGCCTCGCCCGGCTGCAGGAAGGTCGGCACCGGCGGCAGCGCGGCCACGCAGTGCAGCTCGCCGAACGGCCCGAGGATTTCGTCGTCGACGAAGCGGTATTCCGAACCGTCGTGGTTCAGCTCTTCGCGCATCGCCATCAGCAGTTCGGCGTCTTCATATTCGTGGCGGGAGATCACCCCCAGCCCGTACATCAGCTTCAGGCGTACCGACAGCTCCCCCAGCGGGCCGCTGCCGGACAATAGCGGTTCGACGGCATATTTCACCGCATAGTCGTCCTTGCGGAATACCTGCACCACCAGCACGTTGAGCGCTTCCGCCAGCAGCTCTACCGCCGCGATCAGGAAGCTGCGCACCGTTTTGCCCGCGTTCAGCTTTTCCAGAACCTGGTTTTCAAATGCCTGTGCTTCTTCCATCGTCGCTTTTCGAAAGGCGTGGGGAGGGCCGTCGATGCCGAACTCGGGTTCCAGGAGCGCAGCAAGCTGCGCTCGGGTGTTCATCATCACGATTCTACTTGTGCATGGCGTTATACACAGCAACGGCCTCTTCTACAACCTCGCTTTCCGCCGGCAGGCCGGAAATTTGCGCCAGCGCGGCTTTCGGCCCGAGCGTGTTCAGCAGTTCCGCCAGTTCCTGCGCCTGCGGATCCTGTTCGCTGCGGTAGCTCATGGCGGCGGCGATGCCCTGGATCAGGTTGGCATGCGGCAGGCCGTATTCCAGCGTGCCCAGCAGCGGTTTGATCAGGCGATCGCCGGCGCTCAGTTTACGCAGCGGCTGGCGCCCTACGCGCTCGACGTCGTCGTGCAGATACGGATTTTCAAAGCGGCCGAGGATTTTGTTGATGTAGGCGGCATGCTTGTCGGCGTCGAAGCCGTAACGCTTGATCAGCACCGCGCCGCTCTCTTCCATCGCCCCTTTCACCACGCGGCGGATCGCCGGGTCGAGAATGGCGTCGCGAATGGTTTGCAGCCCGGCCCGTTGACCGAGGTAGGCGGTGATGGCGTGGCCGGTGTTGAGGGTGAACAGCTTGCGCTCGACGAACGCCATCAGGTTGTCGGTCAGTTCCATGCCGGCGATCGCCGGTGGCTGGCCTTTAAACTGCGTCTGATCGACGATCCATTCGCTGAAGGTTTCCACCGTCACTTCCAGCGGATCGCTGCTGTCCGCCGGCGGCACGATGCGGTCGACCGCCGAATCGACGAAGCCGACGTGCTGTTCAACCCATGCCTGCTCGTCCTGCGGCAGCGCGGCGAACACGTGCTGCTTCAGCTGGCTGGTGCCGCGCACCATGTTCTCGCAGGCGATGATGTTCAGCGGCTGCACATTGCCCTGCTGATGGCGCAGCACCAGCCCTTTGGCGATCGTGCCGGCGATTTTGGCGAGAATTTGCGGGCCAACGGCGGTGGTCACCAGATCCCCCTTGGCGATCAGCGCCACCGCCGCCTCGCTGCCGCTGTTGACGGCGCTGACGTTGTTGACGCGCTCCACGCGCTCTTGCTCGCCCACCACGTGCACCGAGTAGCTTTTTCGGCTGTTCAGCAGATCCAGCACCGTTTGATTGACGTCGGCGAAGGTCACCTCAACCCCCGCGTCCGCCAGCAGCTTGCCGATAAAACCACGGCCGATATTCCCTGCGCCAAAATGTAATGCTTTCATAACTCTACCTTCTTAATGTCGAAGGGTGCAGCAAGCTGCACCCTTTAAAATGATTCCGTTATCCGGCTTTTTTGCCGCCGAGCAGGTCCAGCACTTCCTGAACGCTGGTGGTATTCGCCAGCCGCTCGATCACGCTCTCGTCATCCAGCGCGTTGGTCAGGCTGGTGATCACCTGAATATGCTCGTTGTTGCGCGCGGCGATGCCGATCACCAGACGGGCCACTTCATCCTCTTCATCGCCGAAGCGCACGCCCTGTGGGTACTGACAGAACACCACGCCGGTGCGCAGCACCCGGTCCTTGGCCTCGATGGTGCCGTGCGGCACGGCGATCGATTCGCCCAGGTAGGTGGAGGTGAGCTTTTCGCGCTCCAGCATCGCCGGCACGTATTCCGCCTCGACGTAGCCGCCCTTCACCAGCTGCTCGCCGGCGAAGCGGATCGCCTGCTCTTTGTCGCTGGCCTGCAGGTTGAGGAACACGTTGCTCTCGCTCAGCTTGAACAGGTTCGGTTCCCCGGCTTCAAAGCTGTCGTCCAGCGCGCCCAGCACCTTCTGCTGGTTGTCGGTGGTTTTGTTGACCGCCACCAAACGCTCGACCAGATCGCTGTACAGCTTGCTGTCGAGGAAGTTGGTCAGCGAGATGTGCTGGGCCTGCGGCGCGTGGCGCATCGCGCGCTCGGTCAGATCGCGGTGGGTGATCACCAGATCCACGTCGTCCGGCAGGCTGTTGATGGCGCTGTTGGTCACCGAGATGTTCTTCAGCCCGGCGTCGGCCACTTTCTTGCGCAGCACCCCGGCGCCCATGGCGCTGGACCCCATGCCCGCATCGCAGGCGACGATGATTTTGCGCACGGTGCTCAGATCGCCGTCGACCGATGCCGGCGCCGCCGCGCCGCCTTTGGACTGCGATTTCATCTCTTGCATGCGACGGGTCGCGGCTTCCAGATCGTCATCCTCTTTCACCTTGGAGGTTTTCAGCAGGAAAGCGGATACCACGAAGGAGACGGCGAAGGCTGCGCATACCGCCGCAATGTTGGCGAAGTAAGCGCCTTTCGGCGTCATCGCCAGCACCGCCAAAATCGAACCCGGGGAAGCCGGAGAAACCAGGCCGCCGTTCAGCATCGTCAGGGTAAAGACGCCGGTCATGCCGCCCAGGATCACCGCCAGCAGCAAGCGTGGGTTCATCAGCACGTAGGGGAAGTAGATTTCGTGGATGCCGCCCAGGAAGTGAATGATCGCCGCACCGCCGGCGGATTGCTTGGCGCTGCCGCGGCCAAAGAACATGTAGGCCATCAGCACGCCCATGCCCGGACCTGGGTTGGCTTCTATCAGGAAGAACACCGATTTGCCGGCTTCCGTGGCCTGCTGAATACCCAGCGGCGAGAAGATGCCGTGGTTGATGGCGTTGTTCAGGAACAGGATTTTCGCCGGTTCCACGAAGATGGAGGCCAGTGGCAGCAGGTTGTTCGTCACCATCACGTGCACGCCCGCGGCCAACAGTTTGGAGAGCACCTCCACCAGCGGCCCGATGCCCAGGAAGGCCAGGATCGCCAGCAGCATGCCGATGATGCCGGCGGAGAAGTTGTTCACCAGCATTTCAAAGCCGCTTTTGATCTTGCCGTCCACCCAGCGATCGAAATGCTTGATGGCCCAACCGCCCAGCGGGCCGGCGATCATCGCGCCGAGGAACATCGGCATGTCGGCGCCGACGATGACGCCCATGGTGGTGATGGCGCCGACCACGCCGCCGCGATCGCCGCCCACCAGCCGCCCGCCGGTGTAGCCGATCAGCAGCGGCAGCAGGTAGGTGATCATCGGGCCGACCAGCTTGGCTAAGGTTTCATTCGGCAGCCAGCCGGTTGGAATGAATAGCGCGGTGATAATCCCCCAGGCGATAAAGGCGCCGATGTTGGGCATCACCATGTTGCTGAGGAAGCGGCCAAAGTTTTGCACTTTAACCTTGATGTCTGGTGAAAACATAAAACACACCCCTATTGTTACGCGCTGACAATAGAGCGCGTGATTATTGTTGTGACGATCCAGCCGTGTTGCCGCTGTATGCGAAACGGACTCTATCACGCTGTTTTTGTCACGCGAACTTCACGGATTTTTTGTGATACAAATCACACACAACACCCCAACAAACCCTCATTTATAGTGATTTAGATCACACTTATGACGTGTAAAAAAAGCACAGTGAGAAAAAAACCGCCTCAAAACCCACAATAAAGTGACATTGGTCACATTTTTGACTTGGCTGTTTGTTTTTAAATTGTGATGAAAATCACAATTTATTTTAGCTGCAGCGCCCGATCGCAACGCTCTGTTTGATCTTCCCTGTGAGCACTCATCCCGCCGGGAACTAGCGAAGTGATGAATGAAAGAAAACTACATTGCCTAATGAATGGATTAATTGAAGTGTAGTACAGAAGCCTGCGCAATAAGCCAGCAAGCGATTGGAAACGCTGAGGGGAAATAAAACAGGCCGGCAATGCCGGCCTGTTTCGCGCCTGGACGCGTTATTATTGCGTCACGCTTTGAATGGTTTTCTGCGCATTCATCAGGTTCTGCTGCTTAGCCACCAGATTCGACATCATGGTGTTGTATTGCGCCACCTGCTGCGCAGTGCGGAACTGCACGCCGTTGTTGTTGAAGCTGACCTGATTGCCCTGGCTCTGCAGGAAGTCGCCGACCTGCACCAGATCCTGCACAAAGCTGGCGGTAGTCGGGATCGCCGGCATCAAGGCGTTGGCCGGGGCGGTGACGATCTTGTCATAGGCCTGGTTGTACACCGCCTTCAGATCGTCAGGCTGCTTCAGCGCCGCGTGGGCAGTATCCGCCTGCGATTTGGCCGACTGGATCTGCTGGCCCAACAGGTTCAACGCCCCGACCGATTGCTGCAGCGCGTCGCGTTTGTTCAGGTAGTCCTGCGCGGTGCGGATCTGGTCAATCTGATCCAGCGCCGGGGTCAGGCTGGCGCCGACCGACTTGGACAACTGCTGCGAAAAGCCGACCAATATCGCGTAATCGCCGGCATAGTTGCCGAACTTCTGTTTCTGGTCTTCGCTCAGCGTGGGGATGTTTGCCCCGCTGCGCATCACGGTATTCTGTAAGTAATCGATAAATGCTTTGCGCTGTTCCGGCTCTTTATCGCCGCAGGCGGTCAATTGCATGACCACCAACAATGCCAATACCGGTGCCAACCAACGCGCGAAACCTCTGCTCTGGATCCCTACCGCCATGTGACATAACTCCTGTTATAAACCTGCTTTTTCATTGGACTCCGCCCCTTTTTCCGCACTCCGTGCGCCTATAAGAATAGATCAACTGGCGGCGTTCCGATACGCGATTCCACTTGCGGTGAACATTGTCTCAGCCGGGCGGTTGAAAACGGCGTACTGCACGTGCCATGCACGCATGGTACACTTTTCCAACGTTTATCGTCGGGCCAACTTGCTCATGTCCTCTTATCAGCCACCGTTGACCATCACGCCCTCCATTCTGCATCTGGCGACAGACGTCGGCGCCGCATTGGCCCGTTTGACGATACAAGCGGAACAAGAGCATGCATTGCGGCTAAGGCGCATCAATCGGATCCGCACTATTCAAGGTTCGTTGGCGATCGAAGGCAATACCCTGAGCGAAGAGCAGATCACCGCTATCATCGCAGGTAAGCGCGTCATCGCCCCTCCGCGTGACGTTCAGGAAGCGATGAATGCCATCCATTGCTATACCAACCTGAATCATTGGCATCCCGAAAATGAACGCGATCTGCTTGCCGCACATGGGATGTTGATGAACAGCTTACTGCCTGATGCTGGCCGCTATCGTCAAAGCGGCGTCGGCGTGATGAACGGCAATGTTGTGATCCATATGGCTCCGCCGGCGGAACGCATACCGTTGCTAATCCGTCAATTGCTCATCTGGCTGCAACAAACCGACCTGCCACCGCTGATCGGCTGCTGTGTATTTCACTATGAATTCGAATTTATCCATCCCTTTGCCGATGGAAACGGCCGTATGGGACGGTTGTGGCAAACGCTGATTTTGTCACGCTGGGATCCGTTGTTCGCCAACGTGCCGGTTGAGAGCCTGGTACATGATAACCAACCCGGATATTACCAGGCGCTGAATGCCAGCAACCAAAAGACCGATTGCTCACCCTTCGTTGAATTCATGCTGGAAATGATTCTAAAAGCGCTTGAGCTGAGCATTACCCCCCAAGTCACCCCCCAAGTCACCCCCCAAGTCACTGACTTGCTAGCGGCGCTGCAAGGGGAGATGTCGCGAGAAACGCTTCAGAATGTTCTACAGTTGCAAGATCGAAAATCTTTCCGCGAGCGCTATCTACAGCCGGCCTTGAATGCGGGTTGGATTGAAATGACGCTACCGGATAAACCCAAGAGCCGTTTACAACGCTATCGCTTGACCGCTGCCGGTATCAGACTGTTACGCCAACCATAAAAAAGGCGCCCGCAGGCGCCTTTTCACAGCAGAGAATCGCTTACTGCAGCACGGAGATATCCGCCACCTGCAGGAACAGCTCGCGCAGTTTGCTCAGCAGCGTCAGGCGGTTAACGCGCACTTCCGCATCGTCCGCCATCACCATCACGTTGTCGAAGAACGCATCCACCGGCTCACGCAGCGCGGCCAGTTCCACCAGCGCTTCCTGGTAGTTGCCCGCCGCGAAATACGGCTGCAGCTTGTCGCGCAGCACCACCAGGTGAGTCGCCAGCTGGATCTCCGCCGCATCCTTCAGCACCGAGGCGCGCACGCTGTCGTTCAGCGTTTCGCTAGACTTGGCCAGAATGTTGGAGACGCGTTTGTTGGCCGCAGCCAATGCCGCCGCCTCGTCCAGCGTACGGAAATGGGATACCGCCTTGACGCGCGCGTCGAAGTCGGCCGGTTTGGTCGGACGGCGCGCCAGCACCGCCTGAATGGTATCGACCGCGTGGCCTTCTTCCTGATACCAGGCACGGAAACGACCCAGCATGAATTCCACCACGTCGTCGACCACCTTGGCATTGGTCAACTTGCTGCCGTACAGGCGCACGGCCTCTTCGGTCAGAGTCTGCAGATCCAATGGCAGGTTTTTCTCGACGATGATGCGCAACACGCCCAGCGCGGCGCGGCGCAGCGCGAACGGGTCTTTATCGCCCTTCGGATGCTGCCCGATGCCGAAGATGCCGGCCAGGGTGTCCATCTTGTCGGCGATCGCCAGCGAGCAGGCCACCAGCGACTGCGGCAGCGCATCACCGGCGTAGCGCGGCTGATACTGCTCGTTCAGCGCAACGGCGACGTCTTCCGCCTCACCGTCGTGGCGCGCATAATGCATGCCCATCACGCCCTGGGTGTCGGTGAATTCGAACACCATGTTGGTCATCAGGTCACACTTCGACAACAGGCCAGCGCGGGTGGCGTGGTTGACGTCGGCGCCAATCTGGCCGGCAACCCAGCCCGCCAGCGCCTGGATGCGATCGGTTTTGTCGCGCAGGGTGCCCAGCTGCTGTTGGAACAGCACGGTTTCCAGGCGCGGCAGGTTGTCTTCCAGACGTTTTTTGCGGTCGGTGTTGAAGAAGAACTCGGCGTCGGCCAAACGCGGACGCACCACCTTCTCGTTGCCGGAGATGATCTGCTGCGGGTCTTTCGACTCGATGTTGGCCACGAAGATAAAGTTAGGCAGCAGTTTGCCTGCGGCGTCGTACACCGGGAAATACTTCTGGTCGCCCTTCATGGTGTACACCAGCGCTTCCGCCGGCACCGCCAGGAATTTCTCTTCGAATTTGGCGGTCAGCACCACCGGCCATTCCACCAGCGAGGCCACTTCTTCCAGCAGGCTGTCGCTCAGATCGGCCTTGCCGCCGATCTTCTGCGCCGCCAGTTCGGCGTCGCGTTTGATAAGGGCTTTGCGCGCTTCGTAGTCAGCGACCACTTTGCCGCGCTCCAGCAGGATCTGCGGATATTGGTCGGCATTGTCGAGGGTGAACTCGGCTTCGCCCATGAAGCGGTGGCCGCGCACGGTGCGCGCGGATTCGATGCCCAGCACGGTGCCCGGGATCAGATCGGCGCCCAGCAGCATCGTGACGGTGTGCACCGGACGCACGAACTGCACGTCGGAATCGCCCCAGCGCATCAGTTTCGGGATCGGCAGCTTGCCGAGCGCGGTGCTGACCATGCCGGCCAGCAGTTGTTGCGCCGACTGGCCTTTGACATGGGCGCGGTACATCAACCACTCGCCCTTGTCGGTCACCAGGCGCTCCGCCTGATCGACGGTGATGCCGCAGCCGCGCGCCCAGCCTTCGGCCGCTTTGCTCGGTTTGCCTTCGGCGTCGAACGCCTGAGCGATCGCCGGGCCGCGTTTTTCAATTTCGCGATCGGCCTGCGCCGCGCTCAGGTTGGCCACTTTCAGCGCCAGGCGGCGCGGTGCGGCGAACCAGCTCACGTCACCGTGTTCCAGGCCGGCGTTGTCCAGCTCGGCGGTGAAGTTGGCGGCGAAAGATTCCGCCAGGGAACGAAGAGCCTTCGGCGGCAGCTCTTCCGTGCCGATTTCCACCAGGAAAGTCTGTTGAGTCATGGCTGCCTCTTAGTTCTCGTTCTTCTTGTTGCACATCGGGAAGCCCAGCGCTTCGCGGGAAGCGTAGTAGGCTTCGGCAACGGCTTTGGTCAGCGTGCGGATGCGCAGAATGTAGCGTTGACGCTCGGTCACCGAAATCGCCTTGCGCGCGTCCAGCAGGTTGAAGGTATGGCCCGCCTTCAGGATGCGTTCGTAGGCCGGCAGCGGCAGCGGTTTTTCCAACGCCAGCAGCGATTGGGCTTCTTTCTCATACTGCTCGAAGCAGGAGAACAGGAAGTCGACGTCGGCGTATTCGAAGTTGTAGGTGGACTGCTCCACTTCGTTCTGATGGAACACGTCGCCGTAGGTGGTGACGCCCAGCGGGCCGTTGCTCCACACCAGATCGTACACGCTGTCCACACCCTGGATGTACATCGCCAGACGCTCCAGGCCATAGGTGATCTCGCCGGTCACCGGCTTGCACTCCAGGCCGCCGACCTGCTGGAAGTAGGTGAACTGCGTCACTTCCATGCCGTTCAGCCACACTTCCCAACCCAGGCCCCAGGCGCCGAGCGTCGGGTTTTCCCAGTTGTCTTCCACGAAGCGGATGTCGTGGATGGTCGGATCCAGACCCAGCTCTTTCAGCGAGCCCAGGTAAAGTTCCTGAATGTTGTCCGGCGATGGCTTAATCACCACCTGGAACTGATAGTAGTGCTGCAGACGGTTCGGGTTTTCGCCGTAGCGGCCGTCGGTCGGGCGACGGGATGGCTGCACATAAGCGGCGGCCATCGGCTCCGGCCCCAGTGCGCGCAGGCACGTCATCGGGTGTGAGGTTCCCGCGCCGACTTCCATGTCCAATGGTTGAACGATGGTGCAGCCCTGGCGCGCCCAATAATCCTGCAGTGTCAGGATCAGGCCCTGGAAGGTCTTGGTATCAAACTTTTGCATGTTGAATTCGCACGCGATACAAGTGGATTTATATGGAATGCGCCAGTATACCCTTTGACCGTAAGATATACAGCCAGAATCCGGCAACAAGTGCGAATCGGGGCGAGAAGCGCTGGATTTTCACCCGTCGGCCAAGAAAAACGTCGGCGACATCGGCGCCGCAGAGGGCGAGGTAACCGCACCGCCTTTCGCAGGCTCGGGTATCGGCTGGCTTTAGAGAAACGCCGATTCATCCCCCGCATGCTTCCACTACCGGCAGCTTGAGGCTTCTTCGACAAACAACAGGCGTGTTGAACAATATTCAAATAAGTGAATGGAATGAAAAAAAACATAACTCAGTGTTATATATTTACTTTATTCTCACCGACGCGGCATCGACTGAAATTTACTTGCCATAGTGACTCTGGTAGTATAACAAGAACAAATAACAGCCGCAGCTAAAAAGCCATTTAAGTCGCTTAGGAAAAAGATTGAAAATGATAGAGCTCTTTGACGTAGACTATAATTTGCTGCCAGATAACAGATCGAAAGAACTATTCTCTTTAAGAAAAAAAACGTTTAAAGACCGTTTAGACTGGCTCGTTAATTGCGAAAATAACATGGAGTTTGACGAATACGACAACCGTCACGCCACCTATATTTTCGGTACCTACCAAGATCACGTCATTTGCAGCTTGCGATTTATCGAAACGAAATACCCAAACATGATCAGCGATGGCGTATTCGACAATTACTTTAACGATATAAAACTCCCCGAAGGGAATTACGTTGAAGCCAGCAGATTATTTATAGACAAGGCGCGCATTCAAGCACTTCAACTCCATCAAGCGCCAATTAGCACCATGCTTTTCCTGTCGATGATAAACTATGCAAGAAGCTGCGGCTACGAAGGCATATACGCCATTATCAGTCACCCGATGCGCATTATTTTCCAACGCTCCGGCTGGCATATCTCGGTGGTAAAAACCGGATGCTCCGAAAAGAATAAAAATATTTATCTGATCTATCTGCCGATAGACGATGCCAACCGGAACAGATTGCTGGCGCGCATCAACCAACACGCCACAAAGTGGGATAACCCGTTGGATTCCTGGCCATTATCCTTCCGAGTCAGCGAGAAGCGGCCGGATGAGCTGCAGCTCCACACCTAACCTGATGGCATGTTTGGCATTGGTGACGCCAAGCTTTTTGACGGCGTTGCCGATGTGATATTTTACGGTGGTGAGTTTTATTCCCAGGATAAGGGCAATTTCTTGATAGGATTTACCTAAGCTCGCCCAGTAGATGATCTCATTTTCACGCTTGGAGAAAAACTCCCGCTGGTTCATTTTTTCAAAGTCAGCCGGCGTGCTCATTTCCTGGTAGAGCGCCGTCATTTTTCCGTGCATGGTAATCAGCAGCATTTGAATTTCGGCCTTATTATTGTCAATCTGCTGTTCAACATCCGCATCACAATGCTTATCCAACATAATGGATAACACCACCAGATTATGATGATGATCGTGCAAGACGAAAGTATACCCATTAATAATATTGTAGTTCTTGGCCATATCAAAAATCTTTGGCAATTTTAATCCTGCGCCAATTTCCAAATCTTTATCCCAGGTAAACGGGGTGATTCTATGCGATGCGGTAATCAAAACGGGATCAATAAACTGATAGTTATTTTTGATATAAAACTCGAACCACTCCGTCCTATTGGAAATGATTGAAAAGCTAGTCGGATTTCTTTTATTCATTATAGCATAGGCATATTTTATATTATTGTATTTGCTCAGCCCGCGTTCCAACTCTTCTTTTATAGAGGCATTAATGGTTTCATTATTGAAAAAAAAGTTAGACACTCACCAATCCTCTTCAAGAAATAACATCACTATAAAACTGAGAAGAGTATAACCCGGTTGCGCCGCCAAGTAAATTAAACCGACAGGCATAATAGGAAGCGTTAATAATCAACAGGCGTTTTAAAGAGTCAATTAAAATAATTTCGGAGGGGAAATTAATTTAATCGAGAAATAAGCGCGTCGCTGAAGAAGGGGCGGCAGAGGGCATTATCCGGCAAAGAAACACAAAGAAAACAAAATCATAACAACTCGGCATCATGACATGCATCTGACAAAAGCGTTCTGTCGCGTTGAAGATGAGAGGGGGCCAGACAGGCAGGCGAAAACGCCCCGCATCCGATGATGAAGGGAAAAAGCCATTGACAGTGAAGATTTGGATATACAATAATAACCAAAATTTTCCCTGGTGTTGGCCAAGTGGCTACCTGATCCTTTATAGGATCAGTTTTTTTTTGTAGCGCTGTATTTTATCGTTATGCAATAACGATAAGAACTTTCAGCGATAAATGATAGTTGTACTAAAGTACAGTCTCATCCGCCCACATCGCCTCGCCATCTCGCCGTCACAGGCTCTATCCTCTCCCGAGAGTTCTCAGAAGCGCGCGCTGACGCCGACGTTATACATAAACTGCTCGCCGCTGCTCAGGCCGCCGGTTTGCGAGACGGTGGCGAAGGCCGACACTCTGTCCGTCAACGGCATGTTGGCCCCCAGCGTGACATCCACCCAGTTTTTGTCCTGACCCGCACTGTCGCGAGTAAATGAGGTTTGCGTCGATTTCAGGCCGCCGCCGGCGCGGTAGACGTCATCGCCGAACTGATGCTGATAACTCACTTCCGCATAGGGGTTAAACACGCCGAATTGCGTATCCAACCGCCAGCCCAACGCGCCGATCTGCGAATGATAGGTTTGATCGTTGAAGCGCATGGCGGTGCTGTCATCACCGTCTTCGCTGTAGCCGGACACATGACTGTAATCCCAGGCGAACTGCGCCACCGGCCCGGTGGTGAGGTAAGCAGCGATAGGGAAGTCATAGCCGGCGGTCACGCGCGCGCCCCACTGCTTGCCGGAGGTCGAACCGGTTTCGGTGCGCGTCAGCGGCCCCAACCGCATGCTGCGACGGATGTCGTCATAATCCATCGTCGCATAGTGCAGATCGGCATTGACCCACCCCTGTTCGAATATGGCCAGCGAACTGAAGGCCGACAGCAGCACCCCACGCGCCTTGTAGTCATAGCGGCTGGAAGGATGCTGATCGTCGTTGGAACCGGCGATCAACGCACCGATCAACCAGCTGTCGGTCAGCTGATAGTCCACGCCGACGGTCAGGTTGTGGGTGGTGGCGTTGCCATCTCCCGCCGCCCGGTTATCGGCATAGTCATAGTGCTGGCCTGCGTAGCCGCCGAACACGCCCAGCGAGCCCTGCGGATTGTCGCCGTTGCGCAGCTGCTGGAAACGGCTGTCGAGCGTGGCGCGGCTGTCACGCGCCATCGCCGCCGTCGCCTGATTCAGCGCCACCACCTGCGCCGGGCCATCCAACACCGCCTGGATATAATCCGCAATCAGCAGGTGCGCCTGCGGGCTGGGGTGGAAATGGTCGGAGAACAGATAGGACTGGCCGGCGTCGAAGCCGGGCATGTCGGAACGGCAAACCGCCGAGGAAACGCCCGCCGGACAAGCCATGCCGGCCGTGTTGGCGAAGCCGAACTGCGCCGGATTGGCGATCGCTTCGGCGAACAGCTTGTTCACGTCCACCCGCACGATATTGCCGCCCCCCTGCGCCAGCAAACGGTCTTCGCTTTGATTATAGAAATCGGTCAGCTGAGCGGCCTGCGCGCTCAGGCTGTCATACGCCGCCACAAGCTGGGCGGCGATCGCCTGCTGCACCTGAGGGATCGCGCTGCCCTGCTTCGCCGCGGCGGCCAACGCCGCGTGGATCGCCTGCGTGCGCGAAGCGTTGTCCGGGGTTGCCACCGAATTGAGCGTGGCATAGGCCGCCTGAATCGCCGCCCCCTGTACCGGCGGCAGCGCCTGCTGAATAATCAGCTCCATCAGCTGCGGCGTGGAGCCGATGTTCGGCACCGTCGGCACGATCACCGTGCCGGCGCCGGCGTTCAGCAGCGAATGCACCTGCGCGGCGGCGGCCGCGGCGCTGTTATAGGCCACGCCGGGCGCGGTAGCGGCGTTCAGCGCCGCCGCCGCCAAATCGTTACCGCCGATCCAGTGAATATACAAACCGTCGCCATCGGCCTGGCCGTTAACCCGATTCAGGTAGCGCTGCACCTGATCCTGAGTGTTGTCGACCGGGTTCAAGCCCGGCACCGCCACGGCGCCGCCGGCGGCGTAGTTTTCACCGCCGTTGTCCGAGGCCACCAGCGCCGCGCCGATGCGTTGCGCCAACGCTTCGTCGTACAGCAGGTGCTGACTGCCGTCATAGGTGAACCGGCCGTTGTTGCCGGTATCACTCAGGCTGTCGCCAAAGACGTAGAGTTGGTCATACGCCTGAACCGGAAGGGTCACACTGCAAAGTAACGCCACTGCAAGCGCCGCCGGGCGGGGCATGCATGTTATTTTTAGAGGCATGAATCGACTCCTGAGAGCCTGCAAATGAAGGCAATGTCGTTTTTATCGTTGGCCGGTTTTCCACCGGCCATGTAGTAACTATTGTCGGCTTTTTCGTCACGTCAAGCGGGGCTGCGGACAAAACAATCAGAGGCTTGCCAAGTTCACCGCTTCGAGCGATGATTACTGTTCATAAATACAGCATAAGGACATTCAGGATGGCAGACGAACGTTGCGGTTGGGTGACGGCCGATCCGTTGTATCTCGAGTATCACGACAAGGAATGGGGCACGCCCACCACCGACGCGCGCGAGCTGTTTGAAATGCTGTGTCTGGAGGGACAACAGGCCGGTCTTTCCTGGATCACCGTGCTGAAAAAGCGCGAGAACTACCGCCGCGCCTTCCATGATTTCGATCCGCAGCGGGTCGCCGCCATGACCGAACAAGACGTGGAAAGGCTGCTGCAAGACAGCGGCATCATCCGTCACCGCGGCAAGATAGAAGCCATCATCACCAACGCCAAAGCCTATCTGGCGATGGAGGCGGCCGGCGAGAATTTCGTCACCTTCATATGGGACTTCGTCGGCGGCCGGCCCCAGCTCAACCGCTGGCAGGCGCTGAACCAGGTTCCGGCCAAAACCGAGCAGTCAGACGCCATGTCCAAGGCGTTGAAAAAGCGCGGCTTCAAGTTTATCGGCTCCACCATCTGTTACGCCTTCATGCAGGCCAGCGGGCTGGTGAACGATCATCTCACGGGGTGCATGTGCTACCCAAAGCCACGGTGATCCGCCCCTGTGGCCCGGCGGATATTGACCGGCTGATGGCGCTCTGGCTGCCCAGCACCATCGCCGCCCATCCGTTCGTGGCGGAAAAATACTGGCGTGAAAGCGCCGCACTGGTGCGGGAAAATTACCTGCCGCGCGCGCAGAGCTGGGCCTGCTGGCATGAAAACGAGATCGTCGGCTTTATCAGCGTGCTGGACGAACAGTTCATCGGCGCGCTGTTTGTCGATCGGGCGTATCACGGCCGCGGCGTAGCCCGGGCGCTGATGACGCACGTGCAGCAGCGCTACCGCCGGCTCACCCTGGAGGTTTATCAGCAAAACCTGCGCGCCTGCGCGTTTTACCACAAGCACGGTTTTCAGGTGACGCAGCGCCTGTTTAACGACGAAACCCAGGCCTATACGCTGATCATGAACTGGCCGGCAATCGAGAATTCAACCGGTTACGGTTAAAAAAGGCGCATTCGCGCCCTGGCGGCGCGCAATTAGGAATCCGCTGCATGGCGCCGCCCGGCGTTTTGTCGCATAACTCCCCCAGCACTTACCCGCGCTCATCATTTGTCACGTTTTTCTCCGGAACTGCCGGCGAGCCAACGCGTCATAGTAGCGCGGTGATGCGGGCCCCACCTGCGTCGCCTACTTTTTTGCGCCCCCGTGTTGGGCCGGCGCGTACAGATATTGATGCCATTAAGGACAAGAACATGAAAAAACGCATTGTAATTATTGCCGGCGCAGTGAGCGTCGCGCTCACGCTGTCGGCCTGTACCACCAACCCTTACACCGGCGAATCCGAAGTCGGCAAGTCCGGCATCGGCGCGGGCCTCGGGGCCGCACTGGGCGCCGGCGTCGGCGTACTGTCCTCTTCCAAGAAAGATCGCGGCAAGGGCGCGCTGATCGGCGCGGCGGCCGGTGCGGCGCTCGGCGGCGGCGCTGGCTATTACATGGACGTGCAGGAAGCCAAACTGCGCGACAAGATGAAAGGCACCGGCGTCAGCGTCACCCGTCAGGGCGACAACATCGTGCTGAACATGCCGAACAACGTGACCTTCGACAGCAGCAGCGCCACGCTGAAACCGGCGGGCGCCAATACCCTGACCGGCGTCGCCATGGTGCTGAAAGAGTATCCGAAAACCGCAGTCAACGTCATCGGCTACACCGACAGCACCGGTTCCCGTTCGCTCAACATGAACCTGTCGCAGCAGCGCGCCGATGGCGTAGCCAGCGCGCTGATCACCCAGGGCGTGGCGGCGAACCGTATCCGCACCGCCGGTGCCGGCCCGGACAACCCGATCGCGTCCAACAGCACCGCGGAAGGCAAGGCGCAAAACCGCCGCGTCGAGATCACCCTCAGCCCGCTGCAATAATCCCGCGCGGGGCGCCACCGGCGCCCCGCCGCTTCCCTGCGATTTTCTCCTTATCCTTCAACATTCCCGCCCGCACGCCGGGTATGGTAGTCTCCTTGGCAATTAACCGCAGGAGGGATCGGCTGTGAGCACTGTCAAGGCAACGCGCGCCTCAGGACGCGCCACCATCAGCGATGTAGCGAGCATCGCCAAAACCGGCAAGACCAGCGTGTCACGCTATCTGAATGGTGAACAGCACCTGCTTTCCGACGATCTCAAACAGCGCATCGAACAGGCGATCCAGCAGCTCGACTACCGCCCAAGCCAGATGGCGCGCAGCCTGAAGGGCGGCCAAACGCGCCTGATCGGCCTGATCCTCGCCGATATCACCAACCCCTATTCGGTGGACGTGATGCGCGGCATCGAGGCCGCCTGCCGCCAACACGGCTTTACCCTGCTGGTGTGCAACACCAACAACGAAGTCAATCAGGAACAGCACTACCTGCAGCTGCTCAGCAGTTACCGGGTGGAAGGCATCGTGGTCAACGCGGTCGGCATGCGCGAGGAAGCGTTATCCACACTGCAACAGTCGATGCTGCCGATGGTGCTGATCGACCGCAAAATCCCCGACTTCGCCTGCGACGTAGTGGGCCTGAACAACCGCGAAGCCGCCACCGTCGCCACCGAGCACCTGCTGCAACAAGGCTTCGAAGCGATCCTGTTCCTCAGCGAACCGCTCGGTACGGTCAATACCCGCCTGGAACGCCTGCACGCCTTCAGGCATACCATGGCGCAGCACCCTGCGCTGCTGGCGGAGCAGGCCGAAACGCCGCTCAACGATCGGCAAAAACTGGAACAGGTGCTGAGCGATTTCAGCGGCCGTCATCGCGGCATGCGCAAGGCGGTGATCTCCGCCAACGGCGCCCTGACGCTGCAGGTGGCGCGCGCCATGCGCCGGCTCGGCATCCAGTGGGGCAACGACATCGGCCTGCTGGGCTTCGACGAGCTGGAGTGGGCGGAACTGGCGGGCGTCGGCATCACCACGCTGAAACAACCCACCTACCAAATGGGGCACGCGGCGCTGGAGCGGCTGGTGCAGCGTATTCAGGGTCTGGCCGCCCCCAGCGGCGAGCAGATGTTCTCCGGCGAGCTGATCGTCCGCGGCTCCACCACCCGCTAACCCGCCTTCTCCGGGGCCTTAACCGCCCCGCCTTCATCGGCTGTTTTTTGCTCAGCTTCGTGATTGCGATCATATTTTTACACTCTGTCGCTTTCTACTGGAACCGGTTCCATTTAACGTACCGGTAACAGCAGCGGCGGCGACAATGCCGCCTCAGGAGTCAAAATGAAAACAGAAATCATCGTGGTCACCGGCGCCTACGGCGCCGATACCGTCAAACAACAGGGCGGCCAGCGCGCGCTGTTGCCCATCATCGCCGGCGCGGGCGCCGACGGGGTGGAGATCCGCCGCGAACTGTTCGCCGCCGGCGAACTGGACAGCCTGCCTGCGCTGGCCCAGGAGATAGAACGCCAGCAGCTGTTCGCCGTCTATTCCGCCCCTGAGGCGCTGTTCACTCCGCAACATACGCTGAATCCCAACCTGCCGGCGCTGCTGGCGGAAGCGCAGGCGCTGAACGCGCGCCAGCTGAAGCTCTCCCTCGGCCATTTCCGCCCCGGCTTCGATTTTACCGAGTTGAAAGTGGCGCTGGAGCAACATCCGGTCAAACTGGTGGTCGAGAACGACCAAACGCCGGACTGCGGCATTTTGTCGATGCTGAACGCCTTTTTCCATGCAGCGGAAGATAGCCACCTGCCGGTCAGCATGACCTTCGATATGGCCAACTGGCTGTGGGTGGGGCAAGACGCCTTCGCCGCCGCCGAGCGCCTGGCCCGCCACGTGGGTTACGTGCACGTCAAGGCCGCGACGCAAGGCCCGCGCGGCTGGCGCGCCATTGCGCTGGACGAGACCGACGGCAGCTGGCGCGATCTGCTGGCCCGCCTGCCGCACGATGCGCCGCGCGGCATCGAATTCCCGTTGCAGGGTGATGACCTGGAAGCCGTCACCCGCCATTACGTCAATATTTTGCGTGCGGAGTAACCCCATGATGACAACGTTAACGGCAACGACGGCGCAGCAGGCGCCCCTGGATGTGGTCACGCTGGGTGAAGCCATGGCGATGTTCGTGGCGGCGCAGACCGGCGATTTGGCGGAGGTGGAAACCTTCACCAAACGCATCGCCGGCGCCGAACTGAACGTGGCGATCGGCCTGGCCCGTCTGGGCATGAACGTCGGCTGGGTCAGCCGCGTCGGCAACGACTCGTTTGGCCGCTTCACCCTGCAGCAGCTGAAAAAAGAAGGCATCAACTACCGGCAGGTGACGGTCGACGGCCACTATCCGACCGGTTTTCAGGTGAAATCCAAGACTACCGATGGTACCGATCCCAGCGTGGAATATTTCCGTAAAGGCTCGGCGGCCAGCCGCCTGTCAGTCGCCGATTTCAACCGCGAGTATTTCGGTTCCGCGCGCCACCTGCACCTGAGCGGTGTGGCGGCGGCGCTGTCCGGCGAATCGCTGGCGCTGTGCCACCATGCGGCGCGCGAGATGCGCGCCATGGGCAAAACCATTTCGTTCGATCCCAATCTACGCCCGGTGCTGTGGCCCAGCCGCGAGGTGATGATCGAGCAGCTGAACCAGCTGGCGTTCGCCGCCGACTGGGTGCTGCCGGGGTTGAAAGAGGGACAGATCCTCACCGGCCAGTCGACGCCGGAAGGCATCGCCGATTTCTATCTGGAGCGCGGCGTGCAGGCGGTGATCATCAAAACCGGCCCGGACGGCGCCTGGTTTAAAACCGCCGCCGGCAATAAAGCGGCGGTGGCCGCGGTCAAGGTCGACAACGTGGTGGATACCGTAGGGGCGGGTGACGGCTTTGCCGTCGGCACCCTCAGCGCCCTGCTGGAAGGCAAAACGCTGGTACAGGCGGTGCAACGCGGCAACAAAATCGGCTCGCTGGCGATCCAGGCCATCGGCGACAGCGAAGGCTTGCCGACCCGCGCGGCGCTGGCCGAATAACAATAAAAAAACGACTTCTCCCCATGACGTCAGCCTCTGGCCCTACAACCGGGACGCGTCGGGAGAGCATCTGCCCCTTCGTCTTTCATGCCCAACGGGCTGGGCGAAGGGGATGCAACACCACTGAAGGATACTGAACATGAACAAAGCGACTGTCGCGGCCAAACGCTGGTGGTACATCATGCCCATCGTGTTTATCACCTACAGCCTGGCCTATCTCGATCGCGCCAACTTCAGCTTCGCCTCCGCCGCCGGCATCAATGAGGATCTCGGCATCACCAAGGGCATGGCCTCGCTGCTGGGTGCGCTGTTTTTCCTCGGTTATTTCTTCTTCCAAATTCCCGGCGCCATCTACGCCGAGCGCCGCAGCGTCAAAAAACTGATCTTCTGGTGCCTGATCCTGTGGGGCGGCTGCGCCTCGCTGACCGGCGTGGTGAGCAATATCCCGATGCTGGCCGCCATCCGCTTTATCCTCGGCGTGGTGGAAGCGGCGGTGATGCCGGCAATGCTGATTTACATCAGCAACTGGTTCACCAAATCGGAGCGTTCACGCGCCAATACCTTCCTGATCCTCGGCAACCCGGTGACGGTGCTGTGGATGTCGGTGGTGTCCGGTTACCTGATCCACGCCTTCGGCTGGCGCGAAATGTTCATCATCGAGGGCATTCCGGCGGTCATCTGGGCGTTCTGCTGGTGGGTGCTGGCGAAAGACAAACCGGCGCAGGCTGGCTGGTTGAGCGCCGATGAGAAACAGGCGCTGCAACAGCAGCTGGACGAAGAACAGAAAGGCATCAAGGCCGTACGCAACTACGGCGAAGCCTTCCGTTCGCGCAACGTGATCCTGCTGTGCGTGCAGTACTTCGCCTGGAGCATCGGCGTATACGGCTTCGTGCTGTGGCTGCCTTCCATCCTGCGCAGCGGCATGCAGATGGGCATGGTGGAAGCCGGCTGGCTGTCGGCGGTGCCTTACCTGGCGGCGACCATCGCCATGATCGTGGTCTCCTGGGCGTCGGACAAAATGCAAAACCGCAAGCTGTTTGTCTGGCCGCTGCTGCTGATCGGCGCGCTGGCGTTCTTCGGCTCTTACGCCGTCGGCACCAACCATTTCTGGATCTCTTACGGCCTGCTGGTGGTCGCCGGCGCCGCGATGTACGCCCCCTACGGGCCGTTCTTCGCCATCATTCCGGAAATGCTGCCGAAAAACGTCGCCGGCGGCGCCATGGCGCTGATCAACAGCATGGGCGCGCTGGGTTCGTTCTTCGGTTCCTGGTTCGTCGGTTACCTGAACGGCGCCACCGGCAGCCCGGCGGCTTCCTACATGTTTATGGCCATCGCACTGGTGGTGGCGGTGGTGTTGACGCTGATCGTCAAGCCCGCCCGCAACGAGATCCAGCCGCAGATGGCTTGATCCGGTTATACTTTTCCTCTGTCAATCAACCCGAGGGGGCGCCATGCCCCCTTTGGCCCAGCTGGAGTTCGTGATGAAACCTTCTATCGTATTGTACAAAAGCCTGCCCGCCGACCTGCGTGAACGTCTGGAACAACACTTCACCGTACACGCGTTCAACGGCCTGCAGCCGGAGAACCGCGAGGAACTGCGCCAGGCGTTGCAGCAGGCCGAAGGGATCATCGGTTCCGGCGGCAAAATTGACGAAGCCTTCCTGCAGCAGGCGCCCAAACTGCGCGCGGCTTCGACCGTTTCCGTCGGCTACGACAACTTCGACGTCGAGGCGCTCAACGCCCATAACGTGCTGTTGATGCACACCCCGACGGTGCTGACCGAAACCGTCGCCGACACCATCATGAGTCTGGTGCTGGCGACGGCGCGCCGGGTGGTGGAAGTGGCGGAACGGGTCAAGGCCGGCGAATGGCGCGGCAGCATCGGGCCGGACTGGTTCGGCGTCGACGTGCACCACAAAACCATCGGCATCCTCGGCATGGGCCGCATCGGCCTGGCGCTGGCGCAGCGCGCGCACTTCGGCTTCGGCATGCCGGTGCTGTACAACGCCCGCCGCACGCACGAAGAGGCGGAGCAACGCTTCAACGCCCGCCGCTGCGATCTGGATACCCTGCTGGCCGAGTCGGATTTCGTTTGCATCACGCTGCCGCTGACCGAACAAACTTTCCATCTGATCGGCCGCGATCAGCTGGCGAAGATGAAGAAAAGCGGCATTCTGATCAACGCCGGCCGCGGGCCGGTGGTGGATGAGCAGGCGCTGATCGAAGCGCTGCAAAACGGCGTGATCCACGCCGCGGGGTTGGATGTGTTCGAGAAGGAACCGCTGCCGGCCGACTCGCCGCTGCTCAGCATGCCTAACGTGGTGGCGTTGCCGCACATCGGCTCCGCCACCCATGAAACGCGCTACGGCATGGCCGCCTGCGCGGTGGATAACTTGATCGCGGCATTGACCGGCACGGTGAAAGAAAACTGCGTCAACCCGCAGCTGTTGCAGAAATAACTTATCGAGGCCGGCGATCTACGGATCGCCGGCCTCGCCGCTTTTTGCGGCTATCGACAGAGTATCTTCACTCCGTCAAACTCACGGGCTTCCCCCTTATCTTGCTGACGACAAATTTGCCCACGTCGTCATTGGCGATCAGCATGACCAGCAGCAGCATCACCAACACCGCCAGTTTCATATGGCTGTAGGCTATCGACGGGTCAAAAGCCTCCAGCAACAGCGTAATGCAGGGTGAAACATTCACAATAATGTTGGTGGTCAAGGCGCTGGTGAGTTCAATACCCTTTTGCAGCATCCATAGCGGCAATATATTCCCTAATATGACGATGATCGGCAGGTACATCCAGAAGCTGGATTGCGTCGTTGCCAATACGCCTTCGCTCGGCAACATCAGCGCGCAAACGCCAATGAGCAAGGGAAATCTGAACGACTGAATATTGACGGCGTTAAACGCTTGTTTGGACAATGATTTTGCAATATAGGTGCCGACAGCCATACAGGTTGAGGTGACGAGACACACTAAGCCAAGCGCCAGAACAAATAGGGTGTTTGAATCGAAGGGGTTAAAACGCTGCCCTTTCACGGCCAATATCATCAGCACGGCGACAATAAAAGCCAGCATCACGGCTATAACGATGTTTTTTACCCCCACCGAGTTTCGATTATAAATCTCAATGAAAACAGAAATGATCGGGCTCAGTCCAAAAAGCATGGCCACCAGAATGGAGGGCTCCGTCCATTTCAACCCAACGAAAAGCCCAACCCAAGCTCCCAGCGTAGAGATATTCAATAATAGAATTAACTTCCAGGCGTTGAGGCAAGCTCGCAGCTTGACGGGGAAAAACAGCACGGAGATCACAAAGAAACCGAGCCAGGTCAAGGTGAAAGTCCAAAACAATAATACGAACAGATCGATGCTCTGCAACAAACCTGAGAGAAAAACATCTATGGCCGCACCCAGGATGCAATATCCAAGAATGTACGTTGGGCCGGACGCCTTGATTTTAGTGTTCATAGACTTCAAACATGCCCTTACTTTCAAGGCCAACGATATATTGATAGTCGGCATTGAGCTGATCGGCGCAACGGTGGCTTAACGCAATCCAGCCCGGAGAGCTGTAAACGTCCGTCGTGAGTTTTATTTCCTGATCAACATCCGGCAGATTTGATTTCTTGTAGGATGGCAAACCGGCGATGGTATCGACATGCTTAACGGCCTTGATAGTGCCAGCGCTAAAAGATATCAGCTCTTTAATTTTTAAATAGTTTAACGGTTTATATTCCTCTGCGACCGCTTCCAGGAATGCCTCGGTTGAACACACGCTCAGTACCAGTTCGTCAATCTGCGTGCGCTTCAACGCCAGGGATGACAACGCCGGAAAACCCGCGCCGTGCGGTCTGGCCCCGGTTTCAATTAGCGTCCAACCGTCTTTGGTTAAAAACAGTTCCGAGTGCGCTGCGCCAAACGTGATCCCTAAAGCATCCAGACAACTAAAGATGTAATCTTTGAGCTGAGCGTGATTCTGCGCATCGAAGGAGGTCAGTTCGGTGAACTCACAGATGGAATCGGCCCCGTTGTAACTGCCCTTGCCCATCTTCCATATCGCACAGATCTTGTGACGGCCTTGATAACTGACAGTATCGACGACGTACTCTTCCCCCTCAATAAAAGGCTGCAGAATAATGACTTCATTTTTTAAATTGAGCTGATTGCTTTTTTTGAACAAATCACCCGAATGAGCTTCAACTTCTTCAACCGTTTTGCAAACAAAAACGGAGTCCGTGCCTGCGCTGTCAACGGGTTTTAGGACCAGCTTCCGGTATTTTTTAAACAGCTCGGTCGCATATTGCGTGGCGTCTTTAAGGGTAGTTAACCGGTGCGTGGGGATATGATTGATCGCGCTATTTTTCAGGCACTCCTGCATCAGGTATTTATTCCTGCGAGAACGGCTCGTGCCGGTATCGTTACCGGGCAGGTCCAGAAGCTCAGCCAGATGATCTGCGAGTTCAATGCCTGTTTCACAGCCTGCAATCACCGCGATAACATCATACTCTTGCAATTGATTGAGGATCTCATCCCCCGTGTATTGCAAACTGATAAAGAAATCATCCCCTCTGTAGCTATTCAGCAGCTTCGCCGGGATATCTTCTCGACTTTGAATGTGCGCGCACCCGTATCCTTTTTTATTGAATTCCGGTGCCACATCATTTCCGGATGAGTAGGCGTCAACGAGGATGACGATTTTTTTCGTGTCTTTGATGTCCATGCAGCGGGTTACTCCGTACTATAATCAGGGCCGAATATTAACGTTCGATTGTCTTGGCGTCGAATTTACGCTCGACGCCCTTTTACTTTATGAAGGGAACGTGTCAGCAAATTTGTGAGAAGTCGGTGCGTTCAATACTTTTAGCCAGGCTTGTCATTTCGCGATATTTATCAGATTTATCACCACCCGGCTGATAGATTCTATACCGCCAATAACGCCAAAGAGATGTCAGGATGGCGGCGTATTCCGTATAGGTTTTCAACACCTTAATTTCGCGCGCTTCAAGCATTCTTATAGAATTATAACCCGCGATGATATGCTTCGCTTTTTCCGGCGACAGCGTCCCATTGATGCCGCAGGTGCCGACAATCGCCATGGCGATATCGAAAACGGAGTGATAAATACAGGTCAACTCAAAATCTATCATGCCGACGAACTGCTCGCCTTCAAACAGCATATTGTCGTAGAAAAGATCGGAGTGGATGACAGAGGTAGGCAAGCCGCTGATGCGTTCTACGGCAAGATGCCTGAGTCTGTCTTTGGCCCAGCGCTCATAATCCTGATCGATATTGGCATCGAGGGCATCCATGAACTTTTTCTGCTCATAGAAGACTGAGTCTGTTAAGAAATTAGGGACGGGGATCGTATGCAGTTTCGCCATGGCAACGCCGAGCTGCCTGAGCATATGCTCGTTGAAATCCCGGCGGACGGCGCCATCCATATAGGTTCTTAATAGAGAGTGCTTACCCCTTAATATAATTGAATAGCTTTCTTGCCCTTTGGGTTTGACCAGCAAGGAGGTCTCATAATCATGTGCTTCCAGCCATACCAGCGTCTTTGCCATGATCTCAACGTCATCACGGCTTTGCTCTTCAATAATGCTGAAAACACAGCGGCCGATATCCGTTTCGAGGCAGTAATTGGTATTGCCGGATCCCATCCCCAAGAAGGCGCTGCTTTTTACCGTCAGCCCATAAAGAGATTCTATGCGGTGAACTTCATCACTATTCAACGTTGAGCCTGTTTGCATTTCTAATTCCATATCATTCACTTGAGCGCTTGATGCAAATCTTCATACAAGTCATTAACGTCTTCGATGCCGACTGACATTCGTATTAATTGCCTCGTAATCCCTGATTTTTTCTGCTCCTGCTCGCTAAGACTTCTGAACGACGATGAGGCCTGATAAGGCGAGTTCAGCGTGGTCTCCAAATCTCCCAAACTGTTGGAAGGGACGATGAGATTTAACTTCTTCTGAAAACTTGTCGCGTCAAACCGCGGGGCGATTTCAAAGCTGACCATGCCGCCGAACCCCCGCATCTGTTCGCGGGCAACGCTATGATTATGATGACTCGGCAACCCCGGATAGAACACGTTCGCCACATTAGGGTGCTCATTTAAACGGCTGGCCAGTTCCATCGCGTTGCGGTTAATGGCATTCATTCGAATGGCCAACGTGCGCAAGCTTCGCTCAAGCAGATGACATGACTGCGCGTTCAGACACCCGCCAAAGTCATTCATATATTCGGCCATTGCAGCAATGGACTCTTCACTGCCGACAGCCACGCCGCCTGACACATCGCCGTGGCCGCCCAAAAACTTGGTGGCGCTGTGCAATACCAAATCGACGCCATATTCCAGAGGGTTTTGGTTGATCGGCGTCGCCACGGTGTTATCAATAATGGTGAACACCCCCCGACTCTTGGCGAATCGGGTCAATAGCTCAATGTTCAGGATTTTAAGCAATGGATTAGTCGGTGTTTCGATATATATCATTCGCGTATTCGAATTGACTAATGCGATGATGCTCTCTACTTCACAACTCTCCGAAACGCTGTATGTGATGCCTAATTTTGCAAAATGATTCTGTACAAACTTGAGCGCACCTGAATACACGCCGTTTTGTAAAACAATATGGTCACCGGCTTTTAAATGCGAAAGCATCGCCGTCGCGAAAGCCGCCATACCGGAACTGAATACCAGAGCGGCCTCACCACCGCTTTCCAATGCGCACATCTTCTCGGCAACGGCGCGCTGATTGGGTAAGTTACCATGTCTTGGATAGACATCTTCTGTCATATCAAGATGCTTGTGAGAACTCGCGGAGAATAGCGGAGAAAGAATGCCACCATGCATTTCGTCGATAATGGTTCCGCTGTGAACGGCAAGAGTTTCTTTTGCTAACACGGTTACTGCCTATTTTCGAGTATCAGGAAGTGGGGGGCATGCCTTGAATAAAGGATCCCCCCGTTCATGTGAGTCTTTATTACGATGGGTTATTTGGCACCGCGAACATCGGGGTGAAATCGATTAATATGACATCGCGGAAGCCCACCTTACCGTGCCCATCCACATGAACCGGTTTCACCTGGTGCCAGACTAGATCATCAACGATGCCGATGGAGTCCAGCGGTTTGAGCATCGCCTCATTACACAGGATGTTCGTCTTGGTGTTATCTGTAATGATGTTCTCACCGCCAGAAACACCATCACGATTGATCAAATGTATCCAGGTGCAAGGCTCGCCATCCTTATGAAGTCGATTCGGTACGGAAATCCCCGGCGCATCAACCGTCGCTTTCATTCTGATGAAGTGAATGCCGACCTCCATGGGAATCGTGGAAGCATACTCATGTAACGGGGAATTTTTAAAATCATGCAGGACAAGCGACGTGATCAGATTATTTGACAAAATTTCGTTTGGGACAGGCTGAAACTTCCTTGCCTCCTCAACGACTTCATCATTAAATCCGACATCTTGTTTGTAACTGTAGGCGTGTTCGGAAGATTGAGGAATCAAGAGATTAAAGCAAGGTAAAAGCACATATTTACTGTGCTGCCGATAGCGCCCCGCATTTTCACCGTAGGGATCCAGAGCAAGCGTATCGAAATGCCGCTGAATAATACTTAAGTCTGATTTTTGCGCATCGGTAAGGTTAAAGTCATCCGAAGCCAATTTGCAATACCCTACATCTGTCATCATGGGGTATGCGCTCACACGGCACTCAAGTGTGTTCTCAAACTCTTTAATGTTACCACGAATCATCGTGCAATCTTCCTTTTTACTCTGATTGGAATAACGACATATTGATGTTCACCGCAATGCTCATGAACATTGAACAGCAAATGCTTCCCTGTTTTTCAAGTGAAGTAATTCATCTCACAAATAAAAGAGCTTGATTATTTATTCTTTAAACTTCCTGCACGCTAAAAAGTGCGAAAGAGAATTTTATAAATTTCTTTTCCACTTATTTATCGAAACCAGACTTGCGCTGTTTTTCATTGCTACCTGACCTCATCTCACTTGTGCGCGGTGAGCGAAAGTCTACGCTGCATACGGGTTTTCAAATGACGCCAGGTAAATCGGCGCGAAACCTTTATCCTCCAACCCTACCCGCCTAATGGGCTGCGATGCCTGGCGATGCGCATCTGCCGGACACAGAGCGCCCTACCCTGGCGTTACGCCGCTGAATACTATTTGCGGCTCCCTCGCGGGTAGTATGATTAGTGTTTTTTATACAAAATAGCCAATTTTCAGCAACGGCAACGTACATGCCCCATGCCGGCCAGCAGGAGACACCGCTCATCAAACCGATTACTCTGTAGATAGACAGGGACGAAACTGGCAATCAACCCATGGTCAGGCAAGTAAAATCGCCTTGAAAGCCGTGCTTTTGGCATGGCTTCATCCACGCTACCGCACTACTCATCCCTTTCCGAGCATTAGTTTAGACAATCTTTATTGTTAAGCTAAATTTAACGGATGCGGAAGTTACTCGATATGGTTATAAATTGCCATAGTGTTAATGAAATGCAGCGAAAAAGTGTGATCTGGGTCGGGACCGCAAAACCTGTGCCAACCCTAAGATCGCGTGGCTGAAAGGTTGAGGCGATAATGATGTGGGCCGGCGAACGGTCATAATAATCCAGCGTAATATGCTGCTAATCGAACGCAGGGCAAAACTTGTGCCCACCGGTCGATTTGTCAGCCGCATTGCAGCGGGGTTTATCTGGCGGTATGGTGGGTGATTACCTGCTAAAAAACAGTACTGCTGCACCTATGACTTTCTCACTTTTCGGCGAAAAATTTACCCGTTATGCGGGCATTACCCGTTTGATGGACGACCTGAACGAAGGCCTGCGCACCCCCGGCGCCATCATGCTCGGCGGCGGCAACCCCGCACAGATCCCAGAGATGGAAGCGTATTTCAAACAGCTGTGCCAGGAGATGCTCGACCAGGGCAAACTGACCGAAGCGCTGTGCAACTACGACGGCCCGCAAGGCAAGGACGCGCTGCTGAAAGCGCTGGCCAATCTGCTGCGCGACGAGCTCGGCTGGGAGATCTCGCCACAGAATATTGCACTGACTAACGGCAGTCAGAGCGCGTTTTTCTACTTGTTCAACCTGTTCGCCGGCCGCTACGCCGACGGCTCGCGCCGCCGCGTGTTGTTCCCACTGGCGCCGGAATATATCGGCTATGCCGATGCCGGGCTGGATGAAGGGCTGTTCGTCTCCGCCAAACCGAACATCGAGCTGCTGCCGGACGGCCAGTTCAAGTATCACGTCGATTTCGAACATCTCACCATCGGCGATGACATCGGCATGATCTGCGTTTCACGGCCGACCAACCCGACCGGCAACGTGATCACCGACGAAGAGCTGATGAAGCTCGATCTGCTGGCGCAACAGCGCGATATTCCGCTGGTCATCGACAACGCCTACGGCGTGCCGTTCCCCGGCATTATCTTCAGCGACGCCACGCCGCTGTGGAACCCAAACACCATCCTGTGCATGAGCCTGTCCAAGCTCGGCCTGCCCGGCTCGCGCTGCGGCATCGTGATCGCCGACGAGAAGGTGATCACCGCGCTGACCAACATGAACGGCATCATCAGCCTGTCCCCAGGCAGCATGGGGCCGGCGATGGCGACGGAAATGATCGAGCGCGGCGATCTGCTGCGCCTGTCGAACGAGGTGATTCGCCCGTTTTACAAACAGCGCGTCGAGCACACCATCGAGATCATTCGCCGCTACCTGTCGCCGGAACGCTGCCTGATCCACAAACCGGAAGGGGCAATCTTCCTCTGGCTGTGGTTTAAGGATCTGCCGATCACCACCGAAGTGCTGTATCAGCGCCTGAAAAAGCGCGGCGTGCTGATGGTGCCCGGCCACTACTTCTTCCCGGGACTGGAGCATGAATGGCCACATACCCACCAGTGCATGCGCATGAACTACGTGCCCGATCCGGAGAAAATCGAGCGCGGCGTGGCTATTCTGGCGGAAGAGATCGAACGCGCACATCAGGAAGGCTAACGCCGACTGATTGAAAATCGACCGACAAAGATATACGATGCATATATCGTATATCTTTTTTGGAGGGCCAACGATGACTCGCATCGTGATCGATTTACCTGAAGAAGACCTGCGGCAGCTCGATAATCTGAAAAATATCCGCCACGTTCCCCGGGCCGAAATCATTCGTCAAGCAGTCTCCCGCTATCTGACGGAGAACCACGTGGAAGATCCCAGCAACGCTTTCGGGCTCTGGTCCGGGGCGATGGGAGATGGCGTGGAGTACGAAAATCGTCAGCGCGAGGAGTGGGAATAATGGTGGCTCAACGGGCGTTATTCGACACCAATATCCTGATCGATTATCTCAACGGCATTCCTCAAGCCAGGGACGTTCTGGTCGAGTATCACATCAATCCGGCCATCAGCGCCATCACCTGGATGGAAGTGATGGTAGGTGCTAAAAAACAGGGTCCGGCACTGGAGCTGAAAACACGTCAGTTTTTAGGGCAATTTCTGCTGCTGCCTATTACCGATGAAGTCGCCGAACGCGCCGTAGAACTGCGCCACTCACAGCATGTGAAACTGCCAGACGCCATTATCTGGGCCACCGCGCAGGTGGGATTCCGGATGCTCATCTCCCGCAACCCCAAAGATTTCGGCACTGACAATGGCGTGTTGATGCCTTATCGGCTGTAGACGATCCGCACTACAACGTCCAGAACAGCACCGCCAGCAGCTGCGGCGACATGATGCGCAGGAACATCGCCAGCGGATATACGGTGGCGTAAGACAGCGCGGCGGCGCCGCTGGTGGGATGCAGGCCGTTGGCGAACGCCAGCGCCGGCGGATCGGTCATCGACCCCGCCAACATGCCGGACAGCGTCAGATAGTTCATCTTGCCCACCGTGCGCGCCAGAATGCCGACGCTCAGCAGCGGAATGGCGGTGATCAACGCGCCATAACCAATCCATGTCAGCCCCTCGCCATGCAGCAACGTATCGATAAAATTGCCGCCCGATTTCAAACCGACCACCGCCAGAAACAGCACGATGCCCAGTTCGCGCAGCGCCAGATTGGCGCTCGGCGGCATAAACCAGTACAGCTTGCCGATACTGCCGATGCGCCCCAGGATCAGCGCCGCCACCAACGGCCCGCCGGCCAGCCCCAGCCGCAATGCCGCCGGGAAGCCGGGCACAAACAGCGGAATGGAGCCCAGCAGCACTCCGAGGCCGATGCCGATAAAGACCGGCAGCATCTGCACCTGCTGCAGCTTTTGTTGGGCGTTGCCGACGATTGCCGTCACCGCGTCGATGGCCTCCGGCCGGCCGACCAGGTTGAGAATATCGCCAAACTGCAGCGTCACGTTGCTGCCGGCCACCAGCTCCACGCCGGCGCGGTTGAGGCGTGAAATCACCACGTCATATTTCTGCTTCAGGTTCAGATCGCGGATTTTTTTCCCCAGCACCTGCTCGTTGGTCACCGCCGCCCTCACTACCTGCAGCGCAGTGCCGCGCGTGGACAGCGAAGCGTCAACCTCTTCGCCGATCACCAGCCGGGCGTTCTCCAAATCTTCGCGTTTGCCCACCAGGTGCAGATAGTCGCCGAGCTCCAGCCGCTCATGCGGCGCCGGCACCATCAGCAGCTCGCCGCGCTTGAGGCGCGAACAGACGATCGCTTCACCGTTGAGCAGCGGCACGCTTTTGATCGCCATGCCCTGCAGATTGGGGTTACGCACCGCCACGTTCATGGCATGCAACAGCTCGCGCTGATTGCCCAGGCTGCTTTCAAACGCCTGCGCCTCGCGCTCGATGTTGATGCGGAAAACCAATCGGATCAGCCACATCACCAGCAGGATGCCGCAAATGCCGAACGGATAGGCCATGGCGTAACCCATGCCCATGCCGTCCACCAACGCCGGATCGGAACCGAGATCGGTCAGGATTTGCTGACCGGCGCCCAGCGCCGGCGTGTTGGTGACCGCGCCGGAGAACACGCCGAGGATGATCGGCAGCGGCACGTCGAACAGCTTGTGCACCGCCGCCGCCACTGCGCCGCCGGTCAGCACCAGCAGCACCGCGAAGGCGTTGAGCCGCAGACCGGAGACGCGCAGCGAAGAGAAGAAGCCGGGGCCAACCTGAATGCCGATGGTGTAAACGAACAGGATCAGGCCAAACTCCTGGATGAAGTGCAGCATGTCCCCGTTCAGGCTGATTTGCCCGCTCTGGGCGAAGTGGCCGACCAGGATGCCGCCGAACAGCACGCCGCCAATCCCCAGCCCGACACCGTACAGCTTCCAGTTCCCCATCCACAGCCCAATGACGGCCGCCAACGCCAACATGCTGACGGTCAGGGCGATATCGCTCATAGGTCACATCCTTGCCAAAGTTGAACATGGGATTTGCGGACATAGACACACAATTAACAAGGATTATGGCATCGGGCAGACGGGGGGACTGTGGCGCGCGCCACATAACGCAACGGGGGAGATCCGTCTGGATCTCCCCCGCATGATGATGACCGTTTTTCAGTCGGTTATTTGGCTTCCAGCTCCGGCGTCGCGCCGATGGCGATGCGCTGAGGCTGCAAGGCTTCCGGAACCTGACGCACCAGATCGATGTGCAACAGGCCATTTTCAAATTTGGCCTCGGATACCTGCAGGTGTTCCGCCAGGGTGAAGGTCAGCTGGAACTCTTTGCACACCAGCCCCTGATGCAGGTACTCGACCTGTTTTTCCGGCGGCGTGGGTTTACCGCTGACGGTCAGCCGCGGCCCTTCCACTTCGATATTCAGTTCGCTCTGCCGAAAACCGGCCAGCGCCAGAGAAATGCGGTAGTGATTGTCATCGCTTTTCTCGATGTTATACGGCGGGAACCCCTGGGGTTCCTGGCCCCCCATGGAACTGGCCAGTTTATCAAAACCAATCCATTGACGCAGAAGCGGGGATAGATCGTAATTACGCATAGGAACAACTCCTTTCATTAAGCGAGATGTGTTTATTCAGCCCCCTGACGGCGGGCGGATTATTACTGCATATTTGCCGACAGCGTTCCTGCCGGCGAAAACGGAATTATTTAATTTCGATACGGCGCGGTTTTAATGTTTCCGGCACGATGCGCTGCATATCGATATACAGCAGACCGTTTTCCAGTTTGGCGCCTTTAATTTGAATATGTTCGGCCAGCTGGAATTTACGCTCGAAATTACGCTCAGCGATGCCCTGATATAAATAGGTTTTTTCTGCCGGTTCGTTATTGTGCGCACCGCGCACGATAAGCAGATTATCTTGCGTGGTGATCTCCAGCTCCTGCTCGGCAAACCCGGCTACCGCAATGGCGATGCGATAATGATTTTCGTCCACCAGCTCGACATTATAAGGGGGATAACCGCCGTTGCCCTGGCTCTGGCCGGCCTCCAGCGCGTTGAACAGGCGATCGAAACCAATGGCGGAACGGTATAGCGGAGAAAGATCGAAATTACGCATAAAACAGCCTCCTAAGGCACTTCAGCGAGGTTGAAATAAATACGCCTTCCATTCTGGACAGGCTAATTAAGCCAGAATTCCCTTACGGCAAATTCTCAATCCGGCTCTGATGATAAAATGGGGGTTGATTTCATCAATTCAACGGGCGAGGATCAAAAAAAGCGCTTTTCGGTTAGGTGAAAGTTTTTTTACCACTTACACTAAAGTGAGAGAGCCGCCACAGAGCGGGATTTTGCTTCTTTTAAAGCAGCAACAGGATGTTATAAATCAGCTTAATTTAGGGGCACAGCAACCCTGCAGGATGGATTAATGACGACGATGAAAGCGATAGCGACGGGCTGCATGTTGTTGGCGACCAGCGGTTGCTCCAGCGTGATGAGCCATACCGGCCCGAATCAGGGTTACTATCCCGGCACCCGCGCCAGCGTGGACATGCTGAAGGACGACAACACCAGCTGGGCGATGATGCCGCTGGTGGCGCTGGATCTGCCGTTCTCCGCAGTGATGGATACCGTGCTGCTGCCTTACGACTATCTGCGTTCAGGCAATGACGCCACCGCAGACTCGCCAAAAGCGCGCATCCTGCGCAGCGAGCAACAGAATCTGGCGGCAACCGGCAACCCCGGCGAGGGCAACGACAGCACCGCCACACACTAATCACGCACGCAGCGGGCCATCAGGCCCGCCTTACGCCTCAACCACAAAGATCTGGTTGAATCCGGCAATCTCGCGCATAAATGCCACTTTCTTGCCATCCGGCGAAAACACCACGGCATCCCCCGACGGCGGCTGCACGCTGCGCTGCGTTAAACGCTGCAGGCGGCCGCTGGCGACCTCACACAGCATCACGCTGTTGTCACACACCAGGGCTATCGTCCCGCCCTGCGGGTGCCAGCTGAACGCCGACTGGATGTCATGCTCGCCGCGGCTGACCTGGCGCGGCTCACCGCCGTTCGGCGACACCGTCCACAGTTGCACCACGCCGCCGTCATCCTTCATCAGAAAAGCTATCTGGCTGCCGTCCGGCGAGCTGCGCAGCCAATGGCGCGGCGCACCGACCACGCCCGGAAAACGGCGTTCACCGGTAAAGGTCACCCGCCGCTGCCTGACGCCAAGCGGCGGCGCCGGCAGCTCGCTTTCCGTCCCCTGCAGCGGCACCGTGCCGGCCCTGGCGTAGTCGGCGTCGTTCTCCGGCAGATCGACGATAAACACCTCCGGCAGTTTCTCGCCGGCGGCGGACAGCGTATCGCCGATGAACGCCAGCGCCCAACGTTGCCGACTGCCGTCGGCCTTACGGTAGCCTTCGCGGCCAATCCAGCCTTCTTCGTAGGCGCGATTGATCTGATCGCTGCCCGGCTGCGGCTGCGGCACGGTCTCGCTAACCAGCACGCAATAGTGGCTGCCGTCATATTCACGGGGATGCTGTTTCGGCGGATTGACCCCGTGCAGCGGCACGGCCACGCCGACGTTGCGCAGATCGCGCGCCGGATCGCATTCATGCATCACGTGATCGTTGTAGGTAAAGCTGAGGCGGCTGCCGTCCGGGCTGAAAACGTGCACATGGCTGCCGCCGCGCAGCGCGCCGGGCGTGTAGGGCGCCGTGATATCCAGCGCGTCGAGGGTAATGGCCAACTCGCGATCCGGTTCGCTGACGATCACCCCGCGGCGGTGATGAAAATCATACTGCCAGGCGCTGTCCGGGTGTTCCGGGCCGTGGATGAAGACGTAACGCGCCGGCGCATCGGGGCTGACCGTGACCACGCCGACGTGTGCGCCGTGCTGGGCGCGATAAACCACTTCCACCGCGCCGCTGGCGACGTTAACCCGCTCGATGCTCAGGCCGGTGAAAGAGGCGCCGCGCGGGCGCACGTCATAAGCCAGCCATTGGCTGTCCGGCGTCCAGACGTTGATATTGGTTAACTGATGCCCGCGTGGGTCGAAAGTCAGTTGTTTTTCCCGATGGCTCATGGCGGCTCTCCTGCGCATGCTGGCACTGAACGGCCATCTTACCGGATCGGCAGCCGCGTTTCATATGGCCGGCGAGGACGAGCCGGGGGCTTTCCCGCGTCGAAATTTCCATGAGACTTATCCGTTAAGCCTATCGACGACGCCGGCAGGAAATAAACGCCCGGCTAGCCGGCCCCATTCCTGATGGGGAAACTCAACGACGCCCAAACGGTATAAGTAAAGGAAGCGAGCATTATTTTATTGATTATCCTTCTCCTCATTAAATACGCCCACAGCGGCACCTTACTTAACGCAAATAAATAAAAAATTGTGCCGCTAAACGCCCAGTAATGTTTATTTTCACCGCATACGCGATGCCGTACCCCCGCCATTTCCGCTTTCTGGCCGGGTTGCCCGACGGGGTTTACAATCCATACAAAAAAGTACAAACTGGATTTTAAGTCTAAAAAATCCGGAGCCGGTATGAACCCCCTTTTCGATGCCATTGTTTCTGCCCATCAGCAACTGCGCCCTCAGGTGCGAGTCACGCCATTGGAGCGCAGCGTGCTGCTTTCTCAGCAATTGGGTTGCGAGCTGTATTTGAAATGCGATCACCTGCAGCACACCGGTTCCTTTAAATTTCGCGGCGCCAGCAACAAGCTGCGGCTGCTGGATAACGAGCAACGCCGGCGCGGCGTGATCGCAGCCTCTACCGGCAACCACGGTCAGGCCGTCGCTTTGGCGGGGCAACTGATGGGCGTTGGCGTCACGGTTTATGCGCCGGAGACGGCGGCGAGCATCAAGCTCGACACCATTCGCGCGTTGGGCGGCACCGTGGAATTGGTGCCGGGCGATGCGCTGAACGCCGAACTGGCGGGGGAACAGGCCGCACGCGAACAGGGGAAAACCTATATCTCGCCGTATAACGACGAGCAGGTGATCGCCGGCCAGGGCACCTGCGGCATGGAGCTGGTTGAACAACTCACCGATCTGGACGCCGTGTTCGTGGCGGTCGGCGGCGGGGGTTATATCGCCGGCATCGGCACCGTTCTGCGGCAACTGTCGCCGAACACGCAGCTTATCGCCTGCTGGCCGGAAAACGCCACCAGCCTGTACAGCGCGCTGGAAGCGGGCCATATCTTCCCGGTGGAAGAGCAAGAAACCCTGTCCGACGGAACCGCCGGCGGCGTCGAGCCGGGCGCCGTGACCTTTCCGCTGTGCCAACAGCTGATCGACCGCAAAGTGCTGGTCAGCGAGGCGGAGATTAAACACGCGATGCGCCGGATAGCCGCCAGCGATCGTTGGATTATCGAAGGCGCGGCCGGCGTGGCGCTGGCGGCGGCGATCAAACTGGCGCCGGAATACCAGGGTAAAAAGGTGGCGGTGGTGCTGTGCGGCAAGAACATCGTGCTGGAGAAATACCTCAAGGCCATCGCCGATGCACATCCTTAATCGGCAGCAAATCCTCGCCGCGTTCGACGCCGAGACCATAACGCCGCTGCTGAAGCAGGGTTTTATCGCCTACTCGCAACAGCGGGTGCAACAGCCGCCGGTGCAGCATTTCCTGTTCGAGCGGGCCGACGGCGACTGCTGCATCAAGTCCGCCTGGTTGGAAGGCGACGAACTGTTCGTGGTCAAGATCTCTACCGGTTTCTATCGCAATGCCGAACACGGCCTGCCGAGCAATCAGGGGCTGATGATGGCGTTCTCCGCCCAGACCGGTGAGCCGCAGGCGCTGCTGCAAGATGAAGGTTGGCTGACCGCGCTGCGCACCGCCCTGGCCGGCCGCATCGTCGCCGAGCTGTGCGCGCCGCCGCATATTCAGGCGATCGGCATTGTCGGCACGGGCCTGCAGGCGCGGCTGCAGCTGCAATGCCTGAAACCGGTGACCGATTGCCGCGAGGTATGGGTGTGGGGGCGAGACGAACAGGCGCTGGCGGCGTATCGGCGCGATGCCGAAGCCGAGGGTTTCCGGGCGCGGGTTACGCAGAATGCGGCGGAACTGGCGGCGCACTGTCAGCTGATCGTGACTACCACGCCCAGCCGCGAACCGATATTGCAGGCGGCGGATATTCGGCCCGGTACGCACATCACCGCCGTGGGCGCCGACACGCCCGGCAAGCAGGAACTGGCGACCGAGCTGGTGGCCCGCGCAGACGCGCTGCTGGTCGATGCCCTGGCGCAGTGTGCGGACTATGGCGAGATCGCGACGGCTTATCGGCAAAAAAGGCTGATTTCAACGCCAATCGTCGAAATTGGCGCCGTCTTGGCGCAGGGAGGGCGGGTACGACGCGAGCCGCAGCACATCACCATCGCCGATCTCACCGGCTTGGCGATTCAGGATCTGCAGATCGCCAAAGGGGTGTTGGCGAAAGTATAAAGGGGCGCCGCAGCGCCCCGCGCTATCAGGCGTTGAGCACAAACTTCTCGATAGCGCGCGCCACGCCGTCTTCGGTATTGGCGCTGGTGACAAACTGCGCCACCGCTTTCAGCTCGGGAATGGCATTGCCCATCGCCACGCCGACGCCGGCATATTCTATCATCGCCGTATCGTTGGCCTGATCCCCCAACGTCATGATGTTCTCCCGCGCCACGCCGAGATGCTCGGCCAGCATTCTCACCCCGGCGCCTTTATCGACGTTTTTGTGCAAAATCTCAAGGTAGTAAGGCGCGCTTTTCAGGATGGTGTAACGCGCGCGCGTTTCTTCCGGGATGCGCGCGATAGCGCGGTCCAACAGCTCCGGCTCGTCGATCATCATCACTTTAGGGAAACGCATTTGGCGATCCATCTCTTCCACGCTGCGGTATTTCAGCGGAATGCCGGTCATTTCCGCCTCGTGTATGGTGTACTTGCCGATGTCCTTGTTCGGGGTATACAGGGTATCGAAATCAAACGCCTGGAAGTGAACGCCGAACTCGCGCGCCATCTGCTCGAAATGCAGATAATCCTCAAAGCCCAGCGTTTCTTGCAGAATGCAGGCGCCGTCGACCGCACGCAGCACCAGCGCGCCGTTATAGGTGATACAGAAATCGCCGGGGCCTTGAATGTCCAACTGGCGCAGATAATCCTGCACGCCGACATAAGGCCGCCCGGTGGCCAGCACCACGTGCACCCCTTTGCGCCGCGCCGCCGCGATAGCCTGCTTTACCGCCGGCGTGATTTGATGCTGCGGATCCAGCAACGTGCCGTCCATGTCGATCGCAATCAGTTCAATAGCCATTCAACGCTTCTCCCAGTGGTTTTTATTCATGCTAACGCGTTTCAGCCTCGGCTGTCAGCGCCAAAAAAGGCCAAAAAAAATCCGCGCGGGTCGCCCGGCGCGGATTTTCACAGCCATTAACGCATCAGATATCGATGTTCGCCGCTTTCAGGGCGTTTTCTTCGATAAAGGCGCGACGCGGTTCAACCGCATCGCCCATCAGCGTGGTGAACAGCTGATCGGCAGCGATGGCGTCCTTGACGGTCACGCGCAGCATGCGGCGGCTTTCCGGATCCATGGTGGTTTCCCACAGCTGCTCCGGGTTCATCTCGCCCAGACCTTTATAACGCTGTACCGACAGGCCGCGGCGCGACTCTTTCACCAGCCACTCCAGCGCCTGTTCGAAGCTGTCTACCGGCTGACGGCGTTCGCCGCGCTCGATGAACGCGCCCTCTTCGATCAGCCCGCGCAGCTGCTCGCCCAGCTGGCAGATCTTGCGGTATTCACCGCCGTGGATGAAGTCGAAGTCCAGCTTATAGTCGGTATCCACGCCGTGGGTACGGATGCGCAACGCCGGCTCGAACATCTGGCGCTCGCGATTCTCGAAGATCACGAAGTCATAGCTGCTGCCGTGCTGCTCTTTGTCGTTCAGCGCCTGCACCAGCGACGCGATCCAGGTTTTCACCTTGGCTTCATCGCTGAGATCGCCTTCGTTCAGCGTCGGCTGATAGATCAGGCTGTTCAGCAGCGCGCGCGGGTAGCGGCGCTCCATGCGGCCAATCAGCTTCTGCACGCCGTAGTGCTCGGCCACCAGTTTCTCCAACTGCTCGCCGCCGAGCGCCGGTGCGCTGGCATTGGTGTGCAGCGTAGCGCCGTCCATCGCGATGGCGATCTGGTACTGATCCATCGCCTCGTCATCTTTGATGTACTGCTCCTGCTTGCCTTTCTTCACCTTGTACAGCGGCGGCTGTGCGATGAACACGTGGCCACGCTCGATGATTTCCGGCATCTGGCGGTAGAAGAAGGTCAACAGCAGCGTACGGATGTGCGAACCGTCGACGTCGGCATCGGTCATGATGATGATGCTGTGGTAACGCAACTTGTCCGGGCTGTACTCGTCGCGGCCGATGCCGCAACCCAGCGCGGTGATCAGCGTCGCCACTTCCTGCGAAGAAAGCATTTTGTCGAAACGCGCTTTCTCGACGTTGAGGATTTTCCCCTTCAGCGGCAAGATAGCCTGATTCTTGCGGTTGCGCCCCTGCTTGGCAGAGCCGCCCGCGGAGTCCCCTTCCACCAGGTACAGTTCTGACAGCGCCGGATCGCGTTCCTGGCAGTCCGCCAGTTTGCCCGGCAGGCCGGCCAGATCCAGCGCGCCTTTGCGGCGGGTCATCTCACGCGCTTTACGCGCCGCTTCGCGCGCGCGCGCCGCGTCGATGATTTTGCCGACCACGATTTTCGCGTCGCCCGGATTCTCCATCAGGTAATCCACCAGCTTCTCGTTCATCAGCGTTTCAACCGCGGTTTTCACCTCGGAAGAGACCAGCTTGTCCTTGGTCTGAGAAGAGAACTTCGGATCCGGCACCTTCACCGACACCACGGCGATCAGGCCTTCACGCGCGTCATCGCCGGTGGCGCTGACCTTGGCCTTCTTGCTGTAGCCTTCCTTCTCCATGTAGCTGTTCAGCGTACGGGTCATCGCGGTACGGAAACCGACCAGGTGCGTGCCGCCGTCGCGCTGCGGAATGTTGTTGGTGAAGCAGTAGATGTTTTCCTGGAAACCGTCGTTCCACTGCAGCGCCACTTCCACGCCGATGTCGTCTTTCACGGTGGAGAAGTAGAACACGTTCGGGTGGATCGGGGTTTTGTTCTTGTTCAGGTACTCGACAAACGCCTTGATGCCGCCTTCGTAATGGAAGTGGTCTTCACGGTCGGTGCGCTTGTCCTTCAGGCGAATAGACACGCCGGAGTTGAGGAAGGACAGCTCGCGCAGACGCTTGGCCAGAATGTCGTACTCGAATTCGGTCACATTGGTGAAAGTTTGGTGACTCGGCCAGAAGCGCACCATGGTGCCGGTCTGCTCGGTTTCGCCCACCACGTTCAGCGGCGCCTGCGGCTCGCCGTGGCTGTAAGTTTGTTCGTGCACTTTGCCTTCGCGGCGGATCACCAGCTCCAGTTTCTCCGACAGGGCGTTAACCACCGAGACGCCCACGCCGTGCAGGCCGCCGGAAACTTTATAGGAGTTGTCGTCGAATTTACCGCCGGCGTGCAGCACGGTCATGATGACCTCTGCGGCTGAAACCCCTTCTTCCGGGTGAATGCCGGTCGGAATGCCGCGGCCGTCATCCTGCACCGATACCGAGTTGTCGGCATGGATGGTGACCTGAATGTCACTACAGTGGCCCGCGAGCGCTTCGTCGATAGCGTTGTCCACAACCTCGAATACCATGTGGTGCAGACCGGTGCCGTCATCGGTATCGCCGATATACATGCCCGGGCGCTTGCGCACCGCATCCAGCCCTTTTAATACCTTGATACTTGAGGAGTCATAAGAATTCGACATCAACGTTTCTCGCTCATTTTAGTCCTGTGGTTGAACCTCTATTTTACCCTGTTCCACGCGGAACATCTTGCCCTTTTCACCGGCCATGTCGGTCACTTGTTCAGCGCTGACCGCGCTGACAAAAACCTGGGCCTGGGTGGCTTTCAGGCGATCGGCCAGCAACCGGCGACGGCCGGTGTCCAGCTCGGAGGCAAAATCATCAATCAGATACAGGCAACGCCGCCCGCTCTGCCGGGTGAGAAACTCACCCTGCGCCAAGCGCAACGCGCACATCAGCAGCTTAAGCTGACCGCGCGATAACAAATCCTCTACCGGCGTGCCGTCGGCACGAATGCGAAAGTCCGCTTTATGCGGCCCCACCGCGGTATAGGTCAACGCCCTGTCGCGCTCAAACTGGCGCTCCAGCAGCTCGCCGTAGTCGCTCTCTTTGTCCCAGCCGCGCTGGAAGGAGAAGCTCAGGGCGAATTCAGGCAGAAACTGCGCGCAGGTCGCGGTGATATCCGCGGCGATCGCGTCGCTGTATTCCGCCCGCCATTCGCTGATGCGCTCCGCGAGCGGGATCAGTTCCTGATCCCAGGCGCGGATCTGCGCATAGCGACTCACCTGGCGCAGCGCGGCATTGCGCTGCTTCAGTAACCGTTTCAGGTTGCTCCAGGCGGTGAAAAAACCGGGTTCGTTATGAAAACAGCCCCAGTCCAGGAAAGCGCGCCGGAATTTCGGCCCGCCGTTCAGCAGGGTAAAACCTTCGGGGGTGATCAGCTGCATGGGCAGCAGCTGCGCCAGCTCGGCCACCTTGTGGCCGTCGCTGCCATCGATGCGTACTTTGCTGTCACCCTGACGGCTCTTGCTCAATCCTACCGATAGCTCGCGCTCCGCGCCTTCGATGCGGCCATGCAGCACGAACTCCGGTTGGTCGTGGCGGATCACCCGACCGGCCTGCAGACTGCGAAAGGCGCGGCCATGGCCGAGCGTATACACCGCCTCCAGCACGCTGGTCTTGCCGCTGCCGTTAGCGCCGACCAGGAAGTTGAATCCCGGCGCCAGCGCCAAATCCGCCGCCTCGATATTGCGGAAATCTTTAATCAATAAACGCGTCAGAGCCATGCAATCTCTTTACCGATGACGGTGCTGTAATTCAAGGTAACGAGACTACAACCGCATTGGCATGACAACGTAGGCCGCCGCCTGACTGGCGCCGTCTTCGATCTGCACGCTGGAGACCGAGTCGGTCAACAGCAGGCGCACGTCTTCACACTTGAGCGCGTTCAACACGTCCAGCACGTAGCTGACGTTGAAGCCGATCTCCATCTCAGCGCCGTCGTAGCTGACGTCGAGGATCTCTTCCGCCTCTTCCTGTTCCGGGTTGTTGGCGGTGATCTTCAGCTGATTCTGGCTGACGTACAGCCGCACGCCGCGGAATTTCTCGTTCGAGAGAATGGCCGCGCGGGCGAACGCCTGCTTGAGCAGATCGCAGCCGGCTTCCAGCGTTTTGTCCGGGTTCTTCGGCAAGACGCGGCGATAGTCCGGGAAACGGCCGTCAACCAGCTTGGACGTGAAGATGAAATCGCCGACGTGGGCGCGAATGTTGTTGCTGCCGATCTGCAGCTGCAGCAGCGAATCGCCGCCGTCCAGCAAGCGCACCAGCTCCATCACCCCTTTACGCGGCACGATCACCGAATGCGACGGCAGCTGCTGGCCGATCGGCATCGAGCACACCGCCAGGCGGTGGCCGTCGGTCGCGACGGTGCGCAGCTCTTCGCCTTCGGTTTCAAACAGCATGCCGTTCAGGTAGTAACGCACGTCCTGATGGGCCATCGAGAACTGGGTGGCTTCGATCAGGCGCTTCAGCGTCGCCTGCGGCAAGGTGAATTCCACCTCGCTCTGCCAGTCGTCCAGGTTCGGGAAGTCCGCCGCGGGCAGCGTGGACAGCGAGAAACGGCTGCGGCCGGATCGCACCAGCATGCGCTCGCTCTCCAGCGTGACGGCGATCTCCGCTCCTTCCGGCAGGCCACGGCAGATATCAAAGAATTTGCGCGCGGGCACGGTGGTCGCGCCCGGCTCGTGCGGCTGGGACAGGGCGACGCGCGCCACCATCTCCATCTCCAGATCGGTGCCGGTCAGCAGCAGGGAGCCTTCCGTCACCTGCAACAGCAGGTTGCCCAGGATCGGCAAGGTCGGGCGGCCGCCCAGCGGGCTGCTCACCTGTTGCAGCGGTTTTAGCAGATGCTCACGTTCAACGATAAATTTCATAGCGCTATGAAGATAATGTTCTGATTAAATTGGAGAAATCTTCTTTGATGTCGTGACTTTCCTCACGCAGCTGCTCGATCTTCCGGCAGGCGTGCAACACCGTGGTATGGTCGCGGCCACCAAACGCATCGCCGATTTCCGGCAGGCTGTGGTTGGTGAGTTCCTTCGCCAGCGCCATCGCCATCTGGCGCGGGCGGGCAACGGATCGCGAACGCCGCTTGGACAGCAAATCCGCGACTTTAATCTTGTAATACTCCGCCACCGTCTTTTGGATATTGTCGATGGTGACCAGCTTTTCCTGCAGCGCCAGCAGATCGCGCAGCGCTTCGCGCACGAAATCGATGGTGATGGCCCGGCCGGTAAAGTTGGCGTTGGCGATCACGCGGTTCAGCGCCCCTTCGAGCTCACGCACGTTGGAACGCAGGCGTTTGGCGATGAAGAACGCCACTTCGCCCGGCAGGCGAATGTCGTTTTCGTCGGCCTTTTTCATCAGGATCGCCACGCGGGTTTCCAGCTCCGGCGGCTCGATCGCCACCGTCAGCCCCCAGCCGAAGCGGGACTTCAGACGATCTTCCACTCCGTTGATCTCTTTAGGGTAGCGATCCGAAGTCAGGATGATCTGCTGATTGCCTTCCAACAGGGCGTTAAAGGTATGGAAGAACTCTTCCTGCGAACGCTCCTTGTTGGCGAAGAATTGGATGTCATCGATCAGCAACGCGTCGACCGAACGGTAGTAGCGCTTAAACTCTTCGATGGCATTGTTCTGCAACGCTTTGACCATGTCTTGTACGAAGCGTTCCGAGTGCATGTAGACCACTTTGGCGTTGGCCTTGCGCGCCATGATGCCGTTGCCGACCGCGTGCAGCAGGTGGGTTTTACCCAGGCCGGTGCCGCCATACAGGAACAAAGGGTTGTAGGCGCCGCCCGGATTGTCCGCCACCTGGCGAGCCGCCGCGCGCGCCAGCTGGTTTGACTTACCCTCGACGAAGTTGTCGAAGGTGTGTTTGGGGTTGACGTTGGAGCGGTAAGAGAGCTCGGGCTGCGCCGCCGCGTTGTCCCAGCTCGGGCGCGAAGGCGCGGCCGTGCGCGCCGCCGGGGCCGCAGGGGCGCTGCTGACGCTGGCGGTCACGGTCTGGCTGATCACCTGCGTGATCGGCTTGCTGCCGACTTCAAAACGCAGCAAAGGCGCATCCGTGCCGCAGAAATCATTCAGCAGACCATTGATATTGTTTAAGTACTTATCGCGAACCCAATCCAGCACAAAACGGTTAGGCGCGTACAGCGCCAGGGTGTTGTCACTCAGTTCCGCCTGCAATGGGCGAATCCACATACTAAATTCTGTGGCAGGTAACTCATCCTGCAATCGGGCAAGACACTGCTGCCAAAGCGAAAGTGACACGGCGGACTCCACTCGAACAAGATCAATAAAGAAAAGAAACGGGCAACTTTTTTATAACTCATGATTTTTGACACATACCCGGCATCGGCTGTTTGCCTGTGGGGGATGCGAACCGCCTTTCACGGTTTGTGTCCCTCACGATCCCGGCATGAGGGATCGCGATCGGAATGACGGATCATAGCGCAATCCGCGCAAGAGATCCTCCCCTTCCTCACAGATTAGATCCATTTTATCCACAGGCCGCGGCCGGCGGCGATCTTTTCGCCGCCGGCGCCGAATGACCGCGCAGATCCCGGCCGCTGCGCCGCGTTTTTTACATTGTCAACCGGTTATACCCTGTTATCCACGTCGGATCCTGGGATCGCGCGCAAAGGATCTCACGGGGATCCTTGCGATTTCACCCCGAGTCCGTATAATCTTCGCCCTACGTGTGATACCTGGTTCCTTATGGTGCGTCATTAGCCAGACAGGATTCTGCGGTGACCACGGGCCAAGACCGGATTTTGTTCCGTTATTGGCAGACAACCAGGTAGGCTGGCGCGATGCGAATTGACTCAGGACTGTACAATTATTACAATCCCGCTTCTTTATGTATTGCGATTGAGGCGTCGGTCATCTTCACGCCGAGTAGCCAAACGCGTTTACTGATCAGTAATTATTTTAAGTTTAGGTAGAAATCGCTATGAAACGCACTTTCCAACCGTCCGTATTGAAGCGCAACCGTAGCCACGGTTTCCGTGCTCGTATGGCCACCAAAAATGGTCGTCAAGTTCTGGCCCGCCGTCGTGCGAAAGGCCGTGCTCGTCTGACTGTTTCTAAGTAATAAAGCTAACCCGCTGAGTGGTTAAGCTCGCTTTTCCCAGGGAGTTACGTTTGTTAACTCCCACTCATTTCACTTTCGTCTTCCAGCAGCCACAACGGGCTGGCACGCCGCAAATCACCATCCTCGGCCGCCTGAACCAGCTGGGGCATCCCCGCATCGGTCTTACCGTCGCCAAAAAACACGTCAAACGCGCGCACGAGCGTAATCGGATCAAACGCCTAACCCGCGAAAGCTTCCGCCTGCGCCAGCACGAATTACCGGCGATGGATTTTGTCGTGGTGGCCAAAAAGGGGATAGCGGATTTGGATAACCGCGCGCTGACGGAAGCTTTGGATAAATTATGGCGTCGCCACTGTCGCCAGGCTCCCGCATCCTGATCGGGCTGGTGCGGGCCTATCAGCTCGTCATCAGTCCGCTGCTAGGGCCTCGTTGTCGCTTCCAGCCGACATGCTCTCATTACGCAATTGAGGCATTAAGCAGGTTTGGCATGATAAAAGGCAGTTGGTTAGCATTGAAACGCGTATTAAAATGCCACCCTTTGAACCCAGGTGGCGATGATCCGGTGCCGCCAAAAACCGACGATAACAGAGAACACTAACGATGGATTCGCAACGCAATCTTCTCCTCATCGCTCTGCTGTTCGTGTCTTTCATGATCTGGCAGGCATGGCAAACGGACAACGCTCCGCAGCCGGCCGCACAGACCACGCAACAGACTTCGAACGCAGTAGCCGGTGATGCCGCCAGCCAGGCCGTGCCAGCCAGTGGTCAGGGTAAGCTGATTACCGTGAACACCGACGTGCTGTCACTGACCATCAACACCCGTGGTGGCGATATCGAGCAGGCTAAACTGTTGGCCTACCCGGAAACTCTGGGTTCATCGACTCCGTTCCAACTGCTGGAAACCACTCCGTCGTTCGTCTATCAGGCGCAAAGCGGCCTGACCGGTAAAAACGGCCCGGACAACCCGGCCAACGGCGAACGCCCGCTGTACCAAGCGGCGCAGGACAGCTACACCCTGCCGGAAGGCCAGGACGAGCTGCGCATCCCGCTGACCTACACCGATAAAGACGGCGCGGTCTACACCAAGACCTTCGTGCTCAAACGCAACCACTATGCGGTCGGCGTGGATTACAGCATCGACAACAAAGGCGCGGCGCCGCTGGAGCTGACCCTGTTCGGCCAGCTGAAGCAGACCACCGAATTGCCTAAGCACCGCGATACCGGCAGCAGCAACTTCGCGCTGCACACCTTCCGCGGCGCGGCGTACTCGTCCAGCGAGGACAAGTACCAGAAATACGCGTTCGACAAAGACGAAAACCTGAGCGTCACCACCAAAGACGGTTGGGTCGCCATGCTGCAGCAGTACTTCGCCACCGCGTGGGTACCGGCGACCAAGGGTGACAACACCTTCTACACCGCCAAACCGGGTGACAACCTGTCCACCATCGGCTTCAAATCTACCCCGGTCGTGGTGCAGCCTGGCGCTCAGCAGCAGTTGAACGCGACCCTGTGGGTCGGCCCGGAGCTGCAGGACCAGATGGCCCAACTGGCGCCGCACCTGGACCTGACCGTGGATTACGGCTGGCTGTGGTTCATCTCCCAGCCGCTGTTCAAACTGCTGAAGTTCATCCACGGCTTTATCGGCAACTGGGGCTTCTCCATCATCATCATCACCTTCATCGTGCGCGGCATCATGTACCCGCTGACCAAGGCGCAGTACACCTCGATGGCGAAAATGCGCATGCTGCAGCCGAAGCTGCAGGCGATGCGCGAACGCATCGGCGATGACAAGCAGCGCATGAGCCAAGAGATGATGGCGCTGTACAAGGCGGAGAAAGTGAACCCGCTCGGCGGCTGCCTGCCGCTGATCATTCAGATGCCGATCTTCCTGGCGCTGTACTACATGCTGATGGGTTCGGTCGAGCTGCGCCACGCGCCGTTCGCCCTGTGGATCCATGACCTGTCGGCGCAAGACCCGTACTACATCCTGCCAATCCTGATGGGCGTGACGATGTTCTTCATCCAGAAGATGTCGCCGACCACCGTGACTGACCCGATGCAGCAGAAAATCATGACCTTCATGCCGGTGATCTTCACAGTGTTCTTCCTGTGGTTCCCGTCCGGTCTGGTGCTGTACTACATCGTCAGCAACCTGGTGACCATCCTGCAGCAGCAGCTGATTTACCGTGGTCTGGAAAAACGCGGTCTGCACAGCCGCGACAAGAAAAAAAGCTAAGCGTAGTGTAGGGGTTCGACGCACCGACCCTTGCAGTCACCCCAAAGGCGGTCATTAGACCGCCTTTTTGCATCTTAATCGTCAGAGAGAACCGTTATGAGCACCACCGATACCATCGTAGCCCAAGCCACCCCGCCGGGACGCGGCGGCGTCGGCATTCTGCGCATTTCCGGAAGCAAGGCCAAAGACGTCGCCCTGACGTTGCTCGGCAAGCTGCCGAAGCCGCGCTACGCTGACTATCTGCCGTTCCGCGACGCCACGGGCGCCACCCTCGATCAGGGCATCGCGCTGTGGTTCCCGGGGCCGAACTCCTTTACCGGCGAAGACGTGCTGGAACTGCAGGGCCACGGCGGGCCGGTGATCCTCGATCTGCTGCTCAAGCGAGTGCTGGCGCTGCCCGACGTGCGCATCGCGCGGCCGGGCGAGTTCTCCGAGCGCGCGTTTCTCAACGACAAACTCGATCTGGCGCAGGCCGAAGCGATTGCCGATCTGATCGACGCCAGCTCCGAGCAGGCGGCGCGTTCGGCGATGAACTCGCTGCAAGGCGCGTTCTCCACCCGCATCCACCAGCTCGTGGAAGCGCTCACTCACCTGCGAATCTATGTGGAAGCGGCGATCGACTTCCCGGACGAGGAAATCGACTTCCTGTCCGACGGTAAAATCGAGGCGCAGCTCAACGACGTGATGGCGGATCTGGACAACGTGCGCGGTGAAGCGCGCCAGGGCAGCCTGCTGCGCGAAGGGATGAAGGTGGTGATCGCCGGGCGCCCCAATGCCGGCAAATCGAGCCTGCTCAATGCGCTGGCCGGACGCGAGGCGGCGATCGTCACCGATATCGCCGGCACCACCCGCGACGTTCTGCGCGAACACATCCATATCGACGGCATGCCGCTGCACATCATCGACACCGCCGGCCTACGCGACGCCAGCGACGAAGTGGAACGCATCGGCATCGAACGTGCATGGAACGAGATCGAACAGGCCGACAGGGTGCTGTTTATGGTTGACGGCACCACCACCGCCGCCACCGAGCCGGCGGAGATCTGGCCGGAGTTTATGGCGCGCCTGCCAGGCACGCTACCTATCACCGTGGTGCGCAACAAAGCCGACATCACCGGTGAAACGCTGGGTCTGACGGAAGTGAATAACCACTCACTTATTCGCCTGTCGGCCCGCACCGGCGAAGGCGTCGATGTGCTGCGCGATCATCTTAAACAGAGCATGGGCTTCACCAGCAACATGGAAGGCGGCTTCCTGGCGCGCCGTCGCCACCTGCAGGCACTGGAACTGGCAGCGCAGCATCTGGTACAGGGCAAAGAACAGTTAGTGAGCGCTTACGCGGGTGAGCTGCTGGCCGAGGAACTGCGCCAGGCGCAGCTGGCCCTGAGCGAAATCACCGGCGAATTCACCTCCGACGATCTGCTGGGCCGCATTTTCTCCAGCTTCTGTATCGGCAAGTAACACCGCCAGACGCCTTCACGGCCGGGACAAGCCCTTGTTCCGGCCGTTTTTCTTTTCCGCTCTCGCTCTGCGCGCCGGCTCACAGAGCCGCCGCAGCGTCCCGCGCTATACTGGCCAGTCAGGAATCTCTCTCAGGAACGAGTCAACATGGCATTGACCCTCAGGGTACTGCTGGAAAACCGCCGCGCCGCCGGCGCCAACCCGCTATTGCAGGCCAAGGCCGGGTTAAGCCTGCTGATTGAGGATGATACGACGTCCATACTGTTCGATACCGGCCCCGACGACAGCTTTCTGCGCAATGCGGCGCTGATGGGTGTCGATCTCTCCCGTATCACCGCGACGGTGCTCTCCCACGGCCACTATGACCACTGCGGCGGCGTCGCCTGGCTGCCAGACAACAGCCGTATCATCTGCCACCCGCAGGTCGGCGATGAGCGCTATGCGGCGCTGAAGGTGCTGGGCCACACTCGGAAAATCAAAAAGCTCTCTTTGGATATCGACTACTCGCGCCACCGCATGCAATACAGCCGAGAGCCGCTGGCGATCGGCGATCGCTTTATGTGGTCAGGCGAAATCGCGGTGCCCGCACCCCGCGCCTACGGGGTGATCGCCGGGGAGAACGCAGCGGTAGATTACGTTATTGACGAAGGGGTGCTGATTTACAAATCGGATCGCGGTCTGGTGATCGTGACCGGCTGCGGGCACCGCGGGATCGTCAATATCGTGCGCCATTGCCAGCAAATCACCGGGATCGATCGGATCCACGCCTTGATCGGCGGTTTTCATCTGCGCTGCGCTTCCCCGCGCACGCTCTGGCGCGTCCGCCGTTTTTTGCGCCAGCATCAGCCGGAAAAGATTATGGGCTGCCACTGTACCGGCGCCTGGGGCCGGCTATGGCTGCCGGAAGGGATCGCGCCGGCCACCGGCGATAGGCTGGTGCTGGATTAAGCGTGCCGCTTTACACCAACAACGTTGCGATTACCGCGATCCCGCAGCCCAGCACGACGACGCCGATCCCCTTTTGCCTGCCGTCGCCCCGTAGCAAAAAATACAGTGATGGGATGAAAAAGACGGTCATCACGATAACGGGTATCGACCAGCCCGAGATGATCTTGATAATGCTCGGGTTGATCGCGCCAATAAACGTACAGACAACGATATTCCCTGCGATGATTCTCTTTTTGCCCGCCACGCCGAAGGACGTAATGCCATCGATCACGCCGGTCAACGTGCCGATATAGGCGCCGCCGGTCAGTAAACACAGCAACAGGGCAGCGCCTAACCACGCCGTGGCGTTGCCGGTCAAACCGGCGGTATAAAACAGCGCATCCACATTGCGGCTGTTAATGATTGAGATGTCATCCAGCGTCAGCAAACGGCTGATGGCGATAACGATCATGACGATAAACGCCATGATCAGTACCTTGCCAAACAGAATACTGCGCGCCTGCGGTCGTACGGCGCTTTTCGCAAAGCGCTGGATGCACGGGGTAAAGTTAAATGTAAAAAGAAAAATCGGCAGCAGCAGCCACGTCTGCAATGAAATGCCAGGCGGCGCCTGCACCGCCTGCTGCCCCCCCGCAGGTTGTAACAGGAAAAACACCGCCAGGATCGCCACCAGTACGATAGAAACCAGTGCCATTCTGGAAATCAGGTGCTCGATTCGCTGACTAAACGCCAACCATGCCGCCGACAGCGCGGCACTCAGCAACAGCGAAATGCCGCCCCTGACCCAGAATCCGTTGTGGAAAAAAGACGCGACGACGTTGACCAAGGTGATAAAATTTATCAGCACGATAATAATCATCGACAAAATAAACAGCACACAGACGATTGCCGCTGCCCGCTCGCCGATAAATGTCGATGATGCCGCCAGGAAATCTTTCTCCGGGTGCGAAATGATGAATTTGAAAAAAAGATAGTGCGCCATCATCGATACCGACATGGCGATAACGATAAACAGCATGAACACGTTCATCCCCAGCACGCCCGGCCCCACCGCCTGCGGCAAAAAGAAAATCCCGGCGCCGAATGCCGTGGAGAAGAAAGTGACAGGCCAATACAGGTGTGAGATTTTCATGATGATGCTCGACCATCATGGCTATGCGTGACGCATAGCCAGCTGGCACAAAAATGTCATTCGAAACAGGATTTGCCGAAGAAGACCAGTAAAGAAGGCAAGGCGAAGTTATCGTAAAAAGTCGCGGCCGCACGATAGCCATTAAGCACGTTGACGCGTGAACACAGCGGAAAAACGCCAATATGCGACGTGTAATTATCAAAGATTTTATTGGAGGAAATGCGATACCGAATAGCCCTGAACGTCGCAGCATTTCCCGCCGCGCAGGTCGGTTTATTTTCCTTGATGATATCGAACGCGTGTTCACCCACCGTCATCTTCACATTTCCGTCTTGGCGCTGAAAATACGCCTCTTTATCCATACGGTTTTTAATGTGGCGTTTAAAGCGATCCGCCATGTTTTTCTCACTGACATAAAATGCATTGATATCAATGCCATGACGTTGATTCGACGCTAGAATGTAGTCGTTTATTTTTTCCGGAATAATGTACGGCGATGTCGCCATCTTCCTGAATTCGTTAGCGCCGTCTATCTCGCTGCCATCGCTTTTTTCCATATAGAAATCATTTATTTCCATCAAGAAGTCAGGCTGAACACTGAGCCGTCTGATGGATTCGGCAATGTAGTCGATGCAGAAGCGCGCGGACTTTTCCACTTCACTGCTGACAGAAAAACGATCGTCCAAATTAACCACGGTATGCCCACCGGAAATCACCACTTTATCCGTCAAAAAAGACGATGCCAGCGCGATAAGGTCTTCAACGTTGTTATTTGAAACCTCATTGTTGATAACCTCAGCGATCCCATTCTGATCGGCTTTGTAGACAATAAAGCGATCTTCACCCTTCCAACCTTTTTTGCAGTTACATTTATATTCTTTAAAAACAACACGTTCAGCTGTCTTATAAAAATCGGCGCTTTGCAGCGGCATTAATTCGAGATCTGGCATACCCTTCTTCCCTATTCGTAGCCAATGACGCCAACTTTTTATAACAATAGCTAATGTAAATTTAGTGACCTGACTCTGATAATTAATAAACACCCACAATAAATAGGGTTTTTGTGGGTTTGCTCACATTTTCAAGTTCAGGTTATTTTAACCATTTTTATTATGTGGTTTTATGTTTCCAACAAACGAATGCGGAGAGGTGGGCGAGTGGTTTAAGCCAGATTTAAGAAACTAACCGTTTCTTAAATCCACACGAGTCATCGTGTCGTAGGTTCGAATCCTGCTCTCTCCGCCAACTTTTTCTTATCAGGCGATATTTTATGGGTTCATTGGACGCCGTCGATTCGAAAGCGGTTGGCTTCGGAACTGATTAATTTTATGCACGACCCCGTTACGCAACGCGATTTGAGGTCTGAATAACCTTCGCCTTGCATGCCCCCATCCCCTCCTGCACAGCGCAAAAGCTAACAAATCGGATAATCCGCATAGTGTTTTTTGATGATAAATCCTCAACTTAGTCTTAATCTAACACCCCTGCGTTCTTAGCGACCCTCTGTCATGGAGTGAACAATGGCGTGTCATTTTGCCCGATGGACCCCGGCCTCCGCTGTCCTGGATACCCAGAGACTCTCCGACGAAGTGATAGCCGCCACCCGCACCTTTTCCGTTAAGCGCCGCACGCGTTACCTGCAAGGGCGCATTCTGCTCGCCGAAATGATGTTTTACCTGTATGGCCTGCCGACGCTTCCCCCTATAGCCACCACCCCGACCGGCCGCCCCTGCTTCGCCGATCATCAGCTGCCCGATTTTAGCCTCGCCTACGCCAGCAACACCGTGGGCGTGCTGCTTAGCGACGAGGGCAAAGTCGGACTGGATATCGAAGTGATGCGGGCGCGCGGCAGCCGGCAAAGCGCGCTGCAGAACGCGCATCAGACGCCGGCGGAAAGTGCCTGGATCGGCGCGCAGGACGATCGGCTGGAGGCGGAGACTCAGCTGTGGAGCATTCGGCAAAGCGTGCTGAAAATTTCCGGCCTCGGCAACAGCGGCCAATCCACGCTACGTCTGCATCCCTTCTCTGGTCACCTGCGCTCCAGCGCCACGCCGGACGTTCAGGTGATGAGCGATGCCGACGAATATCTGAGCTGGGCCTGCGCCGGCAGCCCCGGGCTGGATCGCCTACTGTGCTGGCGCTACGAAGAGCGCGGTGGCCTGCACAAAGACGGGGAAATCTCGCCGCGCAGCCCGGCGGCGTCCTCGCGCTTCGTCAAACTGACGGGCCTGAAGACGCCAGGTTGACGTGGCGCAAGGCGGATAAAGCCATTTTTACCGCACGAATTTCTGCCGTAATTTGTAAAAACAGCTAAATGTTGAGCAATCGCCTATTCTCGACCCGAGCTTTAGCCTACTATTCGCCCATGTTGTCCGCTGAATCTGCTCATTCGAAAGGGAGAATCACCATGTCAGACCAAGCCTTAAAAATCGTCACTCTACTCGGCAGCCTGCGCAAAGGCTCCTACAACGCCATGGTGGCCCGCGCCCTGCCTGGCCTGGCTCCGCAGGGCGTCACCATTGAAGCGCTGCCCTCCATCCGCGATATCCCGCTGTACGACGCCGACATGCAACAGGGTGAAGGCTTCCCTGCCGCAGTCGAAGCGATAGCAGAGCAGATCCGCCAGGCCGACGGCGTGATCATCGTCACCCCCGAATACAACTATTCCGTGCCCGGCGGGTTGAAAAACGCCATCGATTGGTTGTCTCGCTTGCCGAATCAACCGCTGGCCGGCAAGCCGGTGGCCATTCAAACCAGCTCGATGGGGCCCATCGGCGGCGCGCGCTGCCAGTACCACCTGCGCCAGATCCTGGTGTTCCTGGATGCGATGGTGATGAACAAGCCCGAGTTTATGGGCGGCGTGATCCAGAACAAGGTCGATGAACAGGCCGGCGAACTGAGCGATCAGGGAACGTTGGATTTCCTGACCGGCCAGCTGTCCGCGTTCAGCGATTTCATTCGCCGCGTGGAATGACGGTCTCGCGGCGCCCGCAGGGCGCCGCAACAGGACATGAAGTCCGCCAATTTATTGAAATTAAAGCCATAGCATCATGTATTTTTTCATTTTAGCGTTATTTTTCGTTTCCATCACCAGTCCCGCTTTCGCCGCAGACATGCGTTATCCCGCCGGTGAAGAGCCGCTGGAGCTGCCTGCGCACAGTGCGCTTAACGCCCAACTGTCGCGATCCGCGCAAAACCAGGAAGATAAAAAGCTGGGCGCCATGTCGCTGTACCTGACGCTGATGCGCGAAGACGGCCGCAACGTCTGGGCCCCCTACCAGCTGGCGGTATCGTCGGCGGAGAAAGGGCAAACCGAGCTGGCGGAGCGCTATCTGCAGCTGAGCGCCGATCGCGGCCTGTGGTACTACTACAATCTGCTGGAGGACGACGCCTTCAACAGCATCCAGCACTCCGCCACCTACCAATCCATTCTGGCCGCCACCAAAGCGCGCTATCTGCAGCACGCCCGCCGCTATGAAGGCAAAGCCAGCTACGCGATACCGGACGGCGAAGCGCCGCCCGAAGGTTGGCCAACGGTGATCTTCCTGCATACCTACGGCAAGGCCGCCGCCATCAGCCCCGAGGAACGGCTGCTGTTCGGCGAAATGGGCGTGGCCTATATCGAGATCAACGGCACGCAGATGTTGTCGGAAAACAGCTTCCGCTGGTCGAATTACAGCGACGAGAGCACCCAGGCCGCCCTTCAGCGTACGGTGCAACAGCTGGCTCCACAGTTAAAGCTGAACCCCCAACGGATTTATCTCAGCGCTCGCGGCCAGGGTGCGCTGCACGCCGCCAATCTGATCGCGAAGTACCCGCAGTTTTACGCCGGCGCGCTATTGATCGCCCCCAACGGCGAGATCAAGCCGGCCCAGCAGTCGCTGGCGGCGAAAAAGAAAATCGTGATGGCGTATTACGATCGGCAGAACTTCAGCGAGCAGGCGCTGGCATTGCACTTCGCCAATCTGTTCGGAGAGGATAATCAGGTTCAGACGCTGCACTTCGCCCAGGGGGAGGATGCCGCCGGCAGTTGGCAGGCGCGCTTCAGGCGGCCATTGCAATGGGTGCTGGATCGGGCGCCGGATGCAACGCCGGGAGTCTAAGGTTTCAGGGCCGACGGACGTCGGCCCTTTGGCTGTCAATGGCCGTCGACGAAAACGATCTTCAGCACGAACAGCAGCGCCACGACCACCACGCACGGGCTGATTTCACGCCAGCGGCCGGTACCGAGCTTCATCACGCAGTAGGAGATAAAGCCGAGCGCAATGCCTTCCGTGATCGAGAAGCTGAACGGCATCATCACCGCGGTGACAAACGCCGGTACCGCTTCGGTCAGATCGTCCCATTTAACCCGCGCCAGGCTGGAGGTCATCAGCACGCCGACGTAGATCAGCGCGCCGGCAGCGGCATACGCCGGCACCATACCCGCCAGCGGCGACAGGAAGATCACCAGCAGGAACAGCAGGCCGGTGACCACCGCCGTCAAACCGGTGCGGCCGCCCACGGCGACGCCGGATGAGCTTTCGATGTAAGCGGTTACGGAAGAAGTGCCCGCCAGCGAGCCGGCCACCGAGCTGATGCTGTCAACGTACAGCGCCTGCTTCATGCGCGGGAACTTGCCCTGATTGTCGGTCAAACCGGCTTTATCGGTGACGCCGATCAGGGTGCCGGAGGAGTCGAACAGGTTCACCAGCATAAACGAGAAGATGACCCCGGCCAGCCCGATGTTCAGCGCGCCGGCCACGTCGACCTGGCCCACTACCGAGGTGATGCTCGGCGGCAAGGAGAACAGGCCGCCGTATTTCACGTCGCCCAGCATCCAGCCGATCAGGGTAGTGACCACGATCGATACCAGCACCGCCGCGTGGAAGTTGCGCGAAGAGAGCACGGCGATGATGAAGAAGCCAAGCGCCCCCAGCAGCACATTGTGCGAGGTCAGGCTGCCAATGGTCACCAGCGTGTCCGGGTTGGCCACCACGATGCCGGCGTTTTTCAGCCCCATCATGCCGATGAACAGACCGATGCCGCTGGTGATGCCGACCCGCAGGCTGACCGGAATGTTGGCGATCATCCAGTAGCGAATGCGGAAAATGGTCAGCAGCAGCAGGCCGACCGCGCCCCAGAAGATGGCGCCCATGCCCACCTGCCAGGAGATGCCCATCGCGCCGACCACCACGAAGGCGAAGAAGGCGTTCAGGCCCATCGCCGGCGCCAACGCCACCGGCAGGTTCGCCAGCAGGCCCATAAGGATGCTGCCGAAGGCGGCGATCAAACAGGTGGTGACAAATACCGCCTGGGTATCCATGCCCGCCGCGCCCAAAATTTGCGGGTTAACGAACACGATATACACCATGGTGAGGAAGGTGGTGATACCGGCAATCGTTTCCGTACGCGCCGTCGTGCCATGTTGCTTGAGTTTAAACACGCGCCCAAGCAAGCCTTGCTCAGCGTCAAGGCCAGATACTGGTTTGGTCATTATCAGAATTCCGAAAATGGGAATGGACAGTCGCCGGCTATCCTATAACAAAAAATGGGGCTTTTGACGCCGGTCACAGGTTTTTTTCGCCGTCTTTACGGCTAAACGCGTCAACGGCTTGTATTTACAGGCATTCATTCTCCATCACAGCCCGCCGCGTTGCCGTTTGCCGACACGGCCGATAAAATGGCCTATCGCATCTCTTACCCTACCCGCTAAAAAACAGGAACCCGCATGTCTTCGACCTTTATCGATAAGCTCGCGTTGATCGCGCTGAAAGATGACAAAGTGGCGCTGGTGCGCTCGCACAACAAGACGCTGTTTTATGTACCGGGCGGAAAGCGCGAAGCGGGTGAAACCGATGAGCAGGCGCTGTGCCGCGAAATCGACGAAGAGCTGACCGTTGCGCTGCAGCCGCAATCCATCGCGTTTTACGGCGAGTTCACCGGCCCGGCGGACGGCAAGCAGGACGGCACTCAGGTGCGCATTCGTTGCTACCAGGCCGACTTTACCGGGCAGTTGCAGCCGGCCGCCGAAATCGCCGAGCTGAAGTGGTGCGACAGCCGCGATCTGCCGCAGTGTTCACACGTCGCCGCGCTGATTTTGCACGATCTCAAGGCGCGTAGCCTGATCAAGTGATCGCTGAGCGGCCTCAGCGGCGTTAACCCGAAGGAACCTGTCCCGCATGAATCAGATTGACTGCATTTTGTTCGACTGCGACGGCACGCTGGTGGACAGCGAAGTGCTGTGCAGCAAAGCCTATGTCCATATGTTCGCCCGCTACGGCATTCATCTGTCGCTGGAAGAGGTATTCAAGAAATACAAAGGGGTGAAGCTGTACGAGATCATCGATCGGGTCAACGCCGAGCAGGGCACTGACCTGGCAAAAGAGACGCTGGAGCCGCTGTATCGGCAGGAAGTGGCGCGGCTGTTCGACAGCGAACTGCAACAGATTGCCGGCGCCCGCGAGCTGCTGGCGCAGGTGACGGTGCCAGTCTGCACCGTCTCCAACGGGCCGGTCAGCAAGATGCAGCACTCGCTCGGCCTGACCGGCATGCTGCCTTATTTTGATGACCGGTTGTTCAGCGGCTATGACATTCAGCGCTGGAAGCCGGATCCGGCGATCGTGTTTCACGCCGCCGAACAGATGCAGGTGCCGGTGACGCGCTGCATCCTGGTGGACGATTCGCCCGCCGGCGCGCAGGCCGGCATCAATGCCGGCATCCCGGTCTTTTACTTCTGCGCCGATCCGCATAACCCGCCGATCGACCACCCGCTGGTGACAACGTTTGACGACCTGGCTCAATTGCCCGCGCTGTGGCGCGAACGCGGTTGGCGGCTGACGGCCGATTAACTGGCCGGCAACGGCGGCTTGTTGCGCCACCAGCGCCAGGAGCGCTTCAGGCCGCGGGTTTGCGCGCCGAAATGGCGGTTGACCGCGTTGGCCAGCAGATCGAGCGCCAGGCAGAACACGAAATAGACCAGCGCCACGAACAGGAAGACTTCCATCGGGTAGACCATGCTGCGGTTGTTGACCTGGGTCGCCAGGAAGGTCAGTTCGCCAACGCCGACGATATAAGCCAACGAGGTGTCTTTGATCAGAGAAATCCACTGATTGATGAACGACGGCACCATCATGCGCAGCGCCTGCGGCAGCACGATCATGCGCAGCGTCTGCCAGCGGGTCAGCCCCAGAGAAAGCCCGGCCTGCCACTGGCCGGGGCCGATCGCGGCGATGCCGGCTTTCACCGCATGGGCCAGATAGGCCGAGGCGATCAGCGCCAGCGCGCACACGACGGTGGTGATTTCCGGGATCTCGACGCCAAACACCATCGGCAACAGGAAATAGGTCCAGAAGATCAGCATGATGACCGGAATGGCGCGGAAAAAGCCCAACACCGCCGCCAGCAGCCCGGCGGCGATGCCGCGCGACATCGCCAGCGCCACGCCGAGCAGGGTGCCGAGCACCGCCGAGGCGACCCCGGCCATCAGACTGATCGCCAACGTCAGCGCCGCGCCGCCCAGCGGCCCATCCGGCCAAGTGCCCCACAGCAGGTAGCCCAGGTTGTCGTGAATCACGCTGAAATCCATCTCAATGCCCTCCCAGCGGTTTACGCTGTTGTCGCCACATGCCCCAGCCTTCCAGCAGCGCGATGATGGCGATATACAGCACCGTCGCCACGCCGAACGCCTGGAAAGTGCGCAGGGTTTCGGTTTCGACCTGACGCGAGGCGTAAGAGAGTTCGGCCACGCCGATCGCCATGGTCAACGACGAGTTCTTGATCACGTTCATGTATTGGCCCAGCAGCGGCGGCAGCGCGATTTTCAGCGCCTGCGGCAACACCACATAGCGCATCGCCTGCCAGCCGGTCAGCCCCAGCGCCTGAGCGGCATATTTCTGCCCGCCGGCGACGCCGCGAATACCGGAGCGGATCTCTTCGGCGATAAAGGCGGTGGAGTACAGCGTCAGGCCGAAGAAACCGGCGAGAAACTCGAACGACGGCCACTCAAGCGGGCCAACCTGATGGGCGCTGTTCAGCCACTGCATGGCGGCGGACGGCAGGATCTGCCCGGCGGCGAAGTACCAGAAGAACAGCTGCACCAGCAGCGGCGTATTGCGAAACAGCGAACTGTACCCCATCGCCAGCCAGCGCAACGGCCGCAGGCTGCTGTCGCGCATCGCCGCCAGCACAAAGCCCAGCAGCGTAGCCGCCAGCCCCGCACAGGCGGAAAGCCACAGCGTCAGCAGAAAACCGTGCCACAGCCAGCTCAGGTATTGCGGCGCCAGCAGCCAGTCCAGGTTCATGTTCAATCCTTGTCTTGCAGAATGCATCAGGGGCGCAGCAAGCTGCGCCCCTCCGTGCCTATCTCACCGCAAGCGGTTAAGTCAGGCTTTTGGTTGCTGATCCAAAGGCGCGATTTTGAAATCGCCGCGCGGCTGGGCGGATTTGGTTTCCGGCCCGAACCAGCGATCGTAAATCTTAACCGCTTCGCCGTCTTTTTCCAGCTTGATCAGCGTCTCGTTCACCGCGGCGGTCAGGCGATCTTCACCCTTGGGAATGCCCACGCCCTGATACTCTTTGGTCAGGCTGAACGGCGAAATTTCAAACTCCGCCTTTTGCGCCGCCGGCAGGTTGCCGAGCAGGCCGACCAGCTTGGCGTCGTCCTGAGTGATCGCCTGCACGTTGCCGTTACGCAGCGCCACGAACGCCAGCGGGGTATCATCGTAGGAGATCACTTTCGCCGTCGGGAAACGCTCGCGCAGGGTGATTTCCTGCACCGTGCCCTTATCCGCGCCGATGCGCAGCTTCTTGATGTCTTCCGGCGTTTTCAACACGCCTTTGCGGGCGATGAATTTCTGGCCAGTGGCGAAGTACGGCACGCTGAAGTTCACTTCCTTGGCGCGCTCGTCGGTAATGGTGAAGTTGGCGGCAATCAGGTCAACCTTCTTCGACACCAGCAGCGGAATGCGGTTGGCCGGGTTGGTGGCGCGCAGCTCCACTTTCACCCCCAGCGCTTTGCCGATCGCGTCGGCGACATCCACATCGTAGCCCACCAGCTTCTTGCTCTGCGGATCGATGTAGCCGAACGGCGGGTTGCTGTCGAACACCGCGATGCGCACCACGCCGGCTTGCTTGATATCGTCAAGTTTGTCCGCGTGCGCGGCGCCGGCGGCGAAACCGGTCAGACTGGCTAACAACGTTAAGGCCAAAGCGCGATGTTTCATAGAAAGCTCCTAAGTGGTTGATGTCCTGCTGGCGGATAAGCTAGCAAGCGCCACATAGGTCAGGAAATAATATAAAAAGCTATATTTATAACCTTTTTATCTTTACGAGCTTAAGATGGAATAAAGGCGCGGGAAACCGCGCCTTGGAAGGATATTACCCGGAAAGGGTTAGTCGTCTTTTTCGTGTTTACCGCCCGGAGACAGCAGCTTTTCCAGGGCGTCGCCGCCCAAATGACGGAAATCCTGTCCTTTGACGAAATAGAAGATAAATTCGCAGATGTTCTGGCAGCGATCGCCGATACGCTCGATAGAACGGGCGCAGAACAGCGCGGTCAGCACGCTCGGAATGGTGCGCGAATCTTCCATCATGTAGGTCATCAGCTGACGTACGATGCCTTCGTATTCCTGGTCGACCTTTTTATCTTCACGGTAAATACGGATCGCTTCGTCCAGATCCATGCGCGCGAACGCGTCCAGCACGTCGTGCAGCATCTGCACGGTGTGGCGCCCCAGCGACTCCAGGCTGACCAGCAGCGGCTGGTGCTGGTGCGAGAACTTCTCCAGCGCGGTGCGGCAGATCTTGTCCGCCACGTCGCCGATGCGTTCCAGCTCGGAAATGGTTTTGATGATCGCCATCACCAGACGCAGATCGCTGGCGGTCGGCTGGCGCTTGGCGATAATGCGCACGCAGGCTTCGTCGATCGCCACTTCCATCATGTTGACCTTGGCGTCGCCTTCGATCACGCGCTTGGCCAGCTCGCCATCCTGATTGTGCATCGCGGTGATGGCGTCGGTCAGCTGCTGCTCCACCAGCCCGCCCATGGTCAGCACCTGGGTGCGGATATGCTCGAGCTCTGCGTTGAACTGGCCGGAAATGTGTTTGTTTAAATTCAGGTTATCCATGATGCTTCCTATCAACCATAACGGCCAGTGATGTAGTCTTCAGTCTGCTTTTTCTGCGGCGCAGTGAACAGGTTATCAGTATCACTGAACTCGATCAGCTCGCCCAGATACATAAATGCGGTAGAGTCGGAACAGCGCGCCGCCTGCTGCATGTTGTGCGTCACGATCACCACGGTGTAATCAGCCTTCAGCTCGCTGATCAGCTCTTCAATCTTGCCGGTGGAGATCGGATCCAGCGCCGAGCAAGGCTCATCCAGCAACAGCACTTCCGGACGAATAGCGATGCCGCGGGCGATGCACAGACGCTGCTGCTGGCCGCCGGAGAGGCTGTAGCCGCTCTGGTGCAGCTTGTCCTTGGTTTCGTTCCACAGCGCCGCTTTGGTCAGCGCCCACTGCACGCGCTCGTCCATATCGGCGCGCGACAGCTTTTCAAACAGGCGAACGCCGAAGGCGATGTTGTCGTAAATCGACATCGGGAACGGCGTCGGCTTTTGGAACACCATGCCGACCTTGGCGCGCAGCAGCGCGATATCCGAGTTGTCGGTCAGGATGTTCTGGCCGTCCAGCAGGATGCCGCCTTCCGCACGCTGTTCCGGGTACAGCTGGTACATCTTGTTGAAGGTGCGCAGCAGGGTGGACTTGCCACAGCCGGATGGGCCGATAAACGCGGTGACCTTGTTCTTGGCGATATCCAGCGTGATGTTCTTCAGCGCATGGAATTTGCCGTAGTAGAAGTTCAGATCGCGTACCTGAATTTTGCTGCTGGAAGCGTCAGTAACCATACTCATCAAGACTTCTCTCTTTTCATCAGCGCCGCCAAAGCGGCGCTCAAAATTTTATGAATGCTTTTTCTTGGCGAAAATCACGCGCGCCAGGATATTCAGTAACAGTACGCACAGGGTGATTAACAGCACCCCGGCCCAGGCCAGCTGTTGCCATTCGGCGAACGGGCTCATGGCGAATTTGAAGATGGTCACCGGCAGGTTGGCGATCGGCTGCATCAGGTCGGTGCTCCAGAACTGGTTCGACAGCGAGGTGAACAGCAGCGGCGCCGTTTCCCCCGCAATGCGCGCAATCGCCAGCAGCACGCCGGTGATGATGCCGGACACCGACGCCTTCAGCGTGATGGCGGAAATCATGCGCCATTTCGGCGTGCCCAGCGCATAAGCGGCCTCGCGCAGCGTATCCGGCACCAGCTTCAGCATGTTCTCGGTGGTGCGAATGACGATCGGCACCTGCAGCAGCGCCAGCGCCACGATGCCGGCCCAACCGGAGAAGTGTTCCATCTTCGCCACCACAATGGTGTAAACGAACAGGCCCACCACGATCGACGGTGCGGACAACAGAATATCGTTGATAAAGCGGATCACTTCCGCCAACCAGGATTTACGTCCGTATTCCGCCAGGTAAATACCGGCCATGATGCCCAGCGGCGTGCCGAAGATGGTCGCCCACAGGATCAACAGCCCGCTGCCGGCGATGGCGTTGGCCAAGCCGCCGCCCGCGGTGTTCGGCGGCGGGGTCATCTCGGTGAACAGCGCCAGCGACATGCCGTCGAAGCCTTTGGTCACGGTGGCGATAAGGATCCAGATCAGCCAGAACAGCCCGAACGCCATGGTCGCCATCGACAGGAACAGCGCGAGGCGGTTTTTCTGTCGGCGCCAGGCCTGCATTTTGCGGCGGCTTTCCGCCAGAACGACTGCGTTTTGCATATCCATCGTCGCCATGTTAACGCCCCTCATTCTTGGCCAGACGCATGATCATCAGTTTCGACAGCGCCAGCACGATAAAGGTGATAACAAACAGAATCAGGCCCAGCTCCATCAGTGCGGCGGTGTGCACGCCGGACTCGGCTTCGGCGAATTCGTTGGCCAGCGCCGAGGTGATGCTGTTGCCCGGCATGTACAGCGAAGCGCTGTCGAGCTGGTAGGTGTTGCCGATGATAAAGGTTACCGCCATGGTCTCCCCCAGCGCTCGGCCCAGGCCCAGCATCACGCCGCCGATGACGCCGTTTTTGGTGAACGGCAGCACGATGCGCCAGATGACTTCCCAGGTGGTGCAGCCGATGCCGTAGGCCGACTCTTTCATCATCACCGGCGTCTGTTCGAACACGTCGCGCATCACCGCGGCGATGTAAGGAATGATCATGATAGCCAGGATCACCCCGGCGGCCAGAATGCCGATGCCGAAGGCCGGGCCGGAGAACAGCTCGCCGACGATAGGAATGCCCGACAGCACTTCGCCCACCGGCGTCTGGAAATATTCGGCGAACAGTGGGGCGAACACGAACAGGCCCCACATGCCATAGACGATGCTCGGGATGGCCGCCAGCAGCTCAATGGCGATGCCCAGCGGCCGCTTCAACCAGTTCGGCGCCAGTTCGGTCAGGAACAGCGCGATGCCGAAACTCACCGGCACGGCGATAATCAGCGCGATGAGCGAGGTGACCACGGTGCCGTAGATAGGCACCAGCGCGCCGAACTGCTCCGCCGGCGCATCCCACTCTTTGGTCCACAGGAAGGCGAAGCCGAATTTCTGCATGCTTGGCCAGGAGGCGAAGATCAGCGAAACGATGATGCCGCCCAGCAACAATAGGGTAATCAGCGCAGCCAGTCTCACCAGCGCGCTGAAAATGATGTCACCGTTTTTGCCCGGTGCTTTGATGGTCGGCTTGTACTCAGCCATAGATTACTCTCTGTTTGAACCCTGGCAGCCCCAACCGGGATCGGAGCCTGAAGAACTGTGTGGGGCGCGGCGAACCCGCGCCCCTGCGTTGTTAGTACAGCGCTTTACCTGAACTGTCTTTTACGTTGGTTTTCCAGGCCGCACGCACCTGCTCAACCACTTCTTTCGGCAGGGTGGCGTAATCCAGTTCGTTAGCCTGCTTGCCGCCGGTTTTGTAGGCCCAGTCGAAGAACTTCAGCACTTCGGCGCCCTGAGCAGGGTTTTTCTGCTCTTTATGCACCAGGATGAAGGTGGTGGAGGTGATTGGCCACACGTTGTCGCCTTTCTGGTCAGTCAGATCCTGAGCGAAGGTTTTGCTCCAATCCGCACCCTTGGCGGCGTTGCTGAAGCTCTCTTCGGTCGGGCTGACCGGTTTGCCGTCGGCGGACACCAGCTTGGTGTAAGCCAGGTTGTTCTGCTTGGCGTAAGCGTATTCTACGTAGCCGATAGAGCCAGGCAGACGCTGAACGAAGGCGGCGATGCCGTCGTTGCCTTTGCCGCCCAGACCGGTCGGCCAGTTAACGGTAGAACCGGCGCCGATCTTCTCTTTCCACTGCGCGTTCACCTTGGACAGGTAGCTGGTAAACACGAACGAGGTGCCGGAACCGTCGGCGCGGCGCACCACGGCGATGTTCTGGTCAGGCAGTTTCACGCCTGGGTTCAGCTTGGTGATAGCCGGATCGTTCCACTTTTTGACGTTGCCCAGGTAGATATCGCCCAGGGTTTTACCGTCCAGCGTCAGTTCGCCGGATTTGATGCCCGGGATATTCACAGCCAGCACCACGCCGCCGATCACGGTCGGGAACTGGAACAGGCCATCGGCCGCCAGTTTGTCGTCAGACAGCGGGGCGTCGGAAGCGCCAAAGTCAACGGTGTTGGCCACGATTTGCTTCACGCCGCCAGAGGAGCCGATGCCCTGATAGTTAACTTTGTTGCCGGTTTCTTTCTGATAAGAATCTGCCCACTTGGCGTAAACCGGAGCGGGGAATGTCGCACCTGCACCGGTCAGGCTGGCAGCAGCGAACGCGGACACGGCGGTCAGGGAGAAGGTCGCTGCCACAATACTGGCGACGGTGGTACGCATCAGTTTCATAATCCCTCCTAATGGGATACTTAAAATCGACGTCGAGTCGTTTTAATCAGAGTAAGTATTGCTGCAGGAGGGAAAATAGGACAGTTTGGTGACAGAAAAATGTACGCAATATGACAGTTATATTACAGTGCGTTTGAATGGGGTCTGTTTATTTAAAAATCAATCAATTAAATCAAAAATAGCGCAATTGCCAAACAACAAAAAAACCGTTTGGGCACGGCCTATCCGCTTGAATATGACAATGTTTATCGCCGAATCGGTCGCGCTGTCATCTTTAAGGTCGCTCATGAAAAAAGCCGGCGCGAAGGCCGGCTTTTGCAGTTTACCTGCGGCAAATTACTCTACGGTGACAGACTTCGCCAGGTTGCGCGGTTGGTCAACGTCGGTGCCCTTGATCAGCGCCACGTGGTAAGACAGCAGCTGCAACGGCACGGTGTAGAAGATCGGCGCCACGATTTCCTCAACGTGCGGCAGAGGAATGATGGTCATGCCTTCGCTGCTGACGAAGCCGGCGTCCTGATCGGCGAACACGTACAGCTGACCGCCGCGCGCGCGCACTTCTTCAATGTTGGACTTCAGCTTTTCCAGCAGTTCGTTGTTCGGCGCCACCACGATCACCGGCATATCGGCGTCGATCAGCGCCAACGGGCCGTGTTTCAACTCACCCGCCGCATAAGCTTCAGCGTGAATATAGGAGATCTCTTTCAGCTTCAGCGCCCCTTCCATGGCGATCGGGTACTGATCGCCGCGGCCGAGGAACAGCGCATGATGTTTGTCGGAGAAACCTTCCGCCAGCGCTTCGATCTCTTTATCCATCGACAGCATCTGCTCAATACGCGCCGGCAGCGCCTGCAGGCCGTGCACAATCTCCTGCTCCACGCTTTCCGCCATGCCTTTCAGACGGCCCAGGCGCGCCACCAACATCAACAACACGGTGAGCTGCGTGGTAAAGGCTTTGGTCGAAGCAACGCCGATTTCCGTGCCCGCTTTGGTCATCAACGCCAAATCGGATTCGCGCACCAGCGACGAACCCGCAACGTTACAAACGGCCAGCGAACCGAGATAACCCAGCTCTTTGGACAGACGCAGCGCCGCTAACGTGTCGGCGGTTTCGCCGGACTGCGACAGGGTGATGATCAGGCTGCCCGGACGCACCGCCGATTTGCGGTAACGGAATTCGGACGCGATCTCGACATCGCACGGCACGCCGGCCAGCGCTTCAAACCAGTAACGCGCCACCATCCCGGAGTGGTAAGAAGTCCCACAGGCGATGATCTGCACGTGCTGCACCTTGGCCAGCAGCTCGTCGGCGTGCGGGCCCAGCTCGCTCAGGTTGATTTGGCCATGGCTGAAACGCCCTTCCAGGGTGTTTTTCAGCGCCAGCGGCTGTTCGTAAATCTCTTTTTGCATGTAGTGGCGGTAAGCGCCCTTGTCGCCGGCGTCATACTGCACCTGGGACTCGATCTCAGGGCGCTCGATGGCGTTGCCCTGCTTGTCGAAGATGTTGACGGTGCGGCGAGTCACCTCCACCACATCGCCTTCTTCCAGGAAGATGAAGCGGCGGGTGACCGGCAGCAACGCCAGCTGATCGGAAGCGATGAAGTTTTCCCCGACGCCGCGGCCGATAACCAGCGGGCTGCCGGAGCGCGCCGCGACCAATACGCTCGGATCGCGGCTGTCCATCACCACGGTGCCGTAAGCGCCGCGCAGCTGTGGGATCACGCGCTGAACCACGTCGAGCAGCGTACCGCCCTGCAGCTGTTCCCAGTGCACCAGATGCGCGATCACTTCGGTGTCGGTTTCGGAGCTGAAGCGGTAACCGCGTTCGATCAGCAGTTCGCGCAGCGGCTCGTGGTTTTCGATGATGCCGTTATGCACCACGGTAATGTAGTCGGAAACATGCGGGTGCGCGTTCGCCTCGGTCGGTTCACCGTGCGTTGCCCAACGGGTGTGAGCGATGCCGGTGCCGCCGTGCAGATCGGTCTGCTCCGCCGCTTCGGCCAGTTTTTGCACCTTGCCTACGCGACGCAGGCGACTGACGTTGCCTTGATCGTCGACCACCGCCAGACCGGCGGAGTCGTAACCGCGGTACTCAAGACGACGTAAACCTTCCAGCAGAATTTCTGCGATATCACGTTGCGCTACTGCGCCTACAATTCCACACATTCGGTTATATTCCTAATGAACGCCTTTTATGGGCGTTTTCGATGCCTTGACCTGATTTTTGCCGGTTTTACCGTGCGTCCCCCGAGCCTGTAGATGGTGGGGGTTATTATGTTTTGTATTGGGCTCGTGAATGGAGCCCAACGCAAAACACACTATGACTTCTTCTTCACCGGGCGCTGCCAGCCCTGAATGTGCACCTGCTTGACGCGGCTCAGCACCAGTTCGTTTTCGGCGATATCTCGCGTCACCGTGGTGCCGGCGGCAATGGTGGCCCCTTTGCCGACCGACACCGGCGCCACCAGCTGAGTATCGGAACCGACGAACACGCCATCGCCGATCAGCGTCTTGTGCTTGTTGGCGCCATCGTAATTGCAGGTGATGGTGCCGGCGCCGATATTCACGTCATCTCCAATGTCGGCATCGCCCAGGTAGCTGAGGTGACCGGCCTTGGAGCCTTTGCCCAAACGCGCCTTTTTCATTTCCACGAAGTTACCGACGTGGGCTCCTGTTGCCAGCTCCGCGCCAGGGCGCAGGCGGGCGAACGGCCCCACGGAGCAGGCGGCTTCCAGCACGCTGTCTTCCAGGACGCTGTAAGGGCTGATCTCGCAGTCATCACCGATCACGCAGTTTTTCAGCACGCAGCCGGCGCCGATTTTCACCCGGTCGCCCAGCTTGACGTGACCTTCGATAATCACATTCGCATCAATAGTGATGTCGCGGCCGTGAACAAGTTCACCGCGCAGGTCGAAACGCGCCGGATCCAACAGCATTACGCCGGCCAGCAGCAGTTTTTCAGACTGTTCCGACTGGAACACGCGCTCCAGGGTCGCCAGCTGCTGTCGGTTGTTCACGCCTTCCACTTCGCTCAAACGCGATGGGTGCACGGCTTCGATTTTCTTGCCGTCGGCATGCGCCAACGCAATGATATCGGTGATGTAAAACTCGCCCTGAGCGTTGTCGTTGTTCAACATCCCCAGCCAGCGCTTCAGATCGCGCCCATTCGCCACCAGGATGCCGGTATTGATCTCATTGATCTGACGCTGCGCTTCGCTGGCGTCCTTGTGTTCGACGATGCCCACCACGTCACCCTGCTCGCGCACGATGCGGCCATAGCCACTCGGATCGTCCAGCTTGACCGTCAGCAGTCCGATGCCGCCCTGCGGCTTGGCCGCCAACAGGCGCGTGAGCGTATCGACGGAGATCAACGGCACGTCGCCATACAGCATCAACACGTCTTCATCGTCGGCAAAATGCGGCGCCGCCTGCTGCATCGCATGGCCAGTGCCCAGTTGCTCGGCCTGCAGCACCCAGTTCAGCGCGCCTTCGGTCAACGTGCTTTTCAGCAGATCGCCGCCATGGCCGTATACCAGGTGTACATGTTGCGCGCCCAGTTTCATCGCGGCATCAATGACGTGTTGCACCATAGGCTTGCCGGCCAACGGATGCAACACTTTGGGAAGATCGGAATACATGCGCGTACCCTTGCCTGCGGCGAGGATAACCACGCTCATTGCGCTGTTCGACATAAGCAACCTGATAACTCCATTTTGATAGACGAAAGTAAAACCGTTTAGCGACGATATTACTACATATTTCTCATCACGAAACCTTCGCAGACCACGCAGCGCTTGGCCTGCCACCATCATGTCCAATTAGGCTTCAGGACGAAAAAACTGTCGGTGATTGGCGACGGCTCCACCCTGGATATCAGGGTTAAATACCACTTTCGGTGCTAGGCTGAAATCCTTATTTTAAAGTAAAAAAAAAGCGACCCTATAGGCCGCTTTCTTAAAGTTGGGTGCTCTGCACCCAAACATTACATCGCTTTTCTGGTGAGCTCGATAACGCGCAGTTTTGCGATCGCTTTCGCCAGTTCAGCGGATGCCTGAGCATAGTCGACATCGCCATGAGAGCTGCGAATGTGTTCTTCAGCTTTACGCTTAGCTTCCAACGCTCTCGCTTCGTCGAGGTCAGTACCACGGATAGCAGTGTCCGCCAGCACGGTAACCACGCTCGGCTGCACCTCGAGGATGCCGCCGGACAGGTAGATGAACTCTTCTTCACCGTGCTGCTTAACAATACGCACCATGCCAGGCTTGATGGCAGTCAGCAGCGGCGCATGGCCAGGGAAGATCCCCAGTTCACCTTCGCTGCCTGTCACCTGGATCTTCTGCACCAGGCCGGAAAACATCTGTTTTTCCGCGCTGACTACATCCAGATGGTAAGTCATAGCCATATCACCCTCCTCTCAAGGCGTTACAGTTTCTTGGCTTTTTCCACTGCTTCTTCAATGGTGCCAACCATGTAGAACGCCTGCTCCGGCAGGTGGTCATAGTCGCCGTCCATAATGCCTTTGAAACCACGGATGGTGTCTTTCAGCGATACGAACTTGCCCGGAGAACCGGTGAAGACTTCTGCCACGAAGAACGGCTGAGACAGGAAGCGTTGGATCTTACGCGCACGGGATACGACCAGTTTGTCTTCTTCAGACAGCTCGTCCATACCCAGGATCGCGATGATATCTTTCAGTTCCTGGTAGCGTTGCAGAATGGACTGCACGCCACGCGCTACGTCGTAGTGTTCCTGGCCAACAACCAGCGGATCCAGCTGACGGCTGGTAGAATCCAGCGGGTCAACGGCCGGGTAGATACCCAGAGAAGCGATGTTACGGCTCAGTACCACGGTTGCGTCCAAGTGCGCAAAGGTGGTGGCTGGAGACGGGTCAGTCAAGTCATCCGCAGGAACGTAAACGGCCTGTACGGAAGTGATGGAACCGGTCTTGGTCGAGGTGATACGTTCTTGCAGAACGCCCATCTCTTCCGCCAGCGTTGGCTGATAACCTACCGCGGATGGCATACGGCCCAGAAGTGCGGACACTTCGGTACCGGCCAGGGTGTAACGGTAGATGTTGTCAACGAACAGCAGAACGTCACGGCCTTCGTCACGGAATTTCTCCGCCATGGTCAGACCGGTCAGCGCAACGCGCAGACGGTTACCTGGTGGCTCGTTCATCTGGCCGTAAACCAGGGATACTTTGTCCAGAACGTTGGAGTCGGTCATTTCGTGGTAGAAGTCGTTACCCTCACGAGTACGCTCGCCCACGCCCGCAAACACGGAATAACCGGAGTGCTCGATCGCGATGTTACGGATCAGCTCCATCATGTTTACGGTTTTACCTACGCCCGCACCGCCGAACAGACCGACTTTACCGCCCTTGGCGAATGGACAAATCAGGTCCATTACCTTGATACCGGTTTCCAACAGTTCCTGGGAGCTGGACAGCTCTTCGTAGCTTGGCGCCGCGCGGTGAATCGCCCAACGCTCTTCTTCGCCGATGTCGCCTTTCATGTCGATGGGTTGACCCAATACGTTCATGATACGGCCCAGGGTAGCTTTACCCACCGGCACTTCAATCGGGTGGTCCAGGTTGTTCACTTTCAGACCGCGACGCAGACCGTCGGAGGTCCCCATTGCGATACAGCGAACCACGCCACCGCCCAGCTGTTGCTGAACTTCCAACACCAGTTTTTCGGTGCCGTTTTCTACCTCAAGGGCGTCGTACACTTTTGGTACGGCATCCTGAGGGAACTCGACGTCCACCACGGCGCCGATTACCTGGATAATCTTTCCAGTAGCCATCTTGAATCCTCTACGTAATTCGTAAACCTAGCTTAAACCGCGGAGGCTCCCGAAACGATCTCGGTGAGTTCCTGAGTGATGCTGGCCTGACGCGCCTTGTTGTATACCAACTGCAGCTCTTTGATCAGGCTACCGCCGTTATCGGTTGCGGCTTTCATCGCGACCATTCGTGCGGCCTGCTCGCTGGCCAGGTTTTCCACGACGCCCTGATAAACCTGCGACTCCACATAGCGGCGCAGCAAGGTATCAAGCAGCACTTTTGGATCCGGTTCATACAGGTAATCCCAAGGCGTTTTCTTCAGCTCTTCGTCATCGGCTGGCGGTAACGGCAGCAGCTGAAGCACCTGCGGCTCTTGGGACATCGTATTAACAAATTTGTTGCTGACAATGTACAGCTTGTCCAAACGACCTTCGTCGTAAGCCTGCAGCATCACTTTCACCGGCCCGATCAGATCCGACAGGGAAGGTTTATCTCCCATGCCGGTCACCTGGGCAACCACGTTGCCACCCACGGAACCAAAGAAAGAGGCCGCTTTAGAGCCAATCAGCGCCAAATCGGTTTCGACGCCTTTTTCGGACCAGGCTTTCATCTCTGCCAGCAGCTTTTTGAACAGGTTGATGTTCAAGCCGCCGCAGAGACCACGGTCAGTAGACACCACCAGATACCCAACGCGCTTAACGTCACGCTCATCCAGGTACGGGTGCTTGTACTCCAGATTCCCTAACGCAAGGTGACCAATCACTTTGCGCATGGTCTCTGCATAAGGACGGCTGGCCGCCATGCGATCCTGCGATTTACGCATTTTGGAGGCGGCGACCATTTCCATCGCTTTAGTGATCTTTTGCGTGTTTTGCACGCTAGCGATCTTACTACGTATCTCTTTTGCGCCGGCCATCTCTGCTTCTCCTCAGTGCCAGACGGCCTGCTGTCTTTCAACAGCAGGACCGTTCGGCGTTACCAGGACTGGGTTTTCTTGAAGGTCTCGAGGACGTCTTTCAACTTGCCCTCGATCTCATCATTGAAGTTGCCAGTTTGGTTGATGTGGTTCAGCAGTTCGGCGTGCTCGCGGTCCGCATAGGCCACCAGCGCGGCTTCGAAGCTCACCACTTTGGCGACTTCGACGTCGTTCAGGTAACCGCGTTCTGCGGCAAACAGCACCAGAGACTGTTGTGCAACCGACATCGGCGCATACTGTTTCTGTTTCAGCAGCTCGGTCACTTTCTGACCGTGGCTCAGCTGTTTGCGGGTCGCGTCGTCCAGATCGGAGGCGAACTGGGAGAACGCAGCCAGTTCACGATACTGCGCCAGCGCGGTACGGATACCACCGGACAGTTTCTTCATGATCTTGGTCTGCGCGGCGCCACCAACACGGGATACGGAGATACCCGGGTTAACTGCCGGACGAATACCGGAGTTGAACAGGTTGGATTCCAGGAAGATCTGACCATCGGTAATCGAGATTACGTTGGTCGGAACGAACGCGGAAACGTCACCCGCCTGGGTTTCAATGATCGGCAGAGCGGTCAGTGAACCGGTTTTACCTTTAACTTCACCTTTGGTGAAGGCTTCAACGTACTCGGCGTTAACGCGCGCTGCACGCTCCAGCAAGCGGGAGTGCAGATAGAATACGTCGCCTGGGTAAGCTTCACGACCTGGCGGACGACGAAGCAGCAGGGAAATCTGGCGGTAAGCAACGGCCTGTTTGGACAGGTCATCGTACACGATCAGCGCATCTTCACCGCGGTCACGGAAGTATTCGCCCATTGCGCAACCGGCGTATGGCGCCAGGTATTGCAGTGCAGCGGATTCGGAAGCGGTCGCCACCACCACGATGGTGTTGGCCAGTGCGCCGTGCTCTTCCAGTTTGCGCACCACGTTAGCGATGGTGGACGCTTTCTGGCCGATAGCCACGTAAACGCATTTGATGCCGGAGTCGCGTTGGTTGATGATCGCATCGATCGCCAGCGCGGTTTTACCGGTCTGACGGTCACCGATCACCAGCTCACGCTGGCCGCGGCCGATTGGAATCATGGCGTCAACGGATTTGTAGCCAGTCTGAACCGGCTGATCAACGGACTGACGCTCGATAACGCCTGGGGCGATAGCTTCTACCGGAGAGAAACCGTCGTTTTCAATCGGGCCTTTGCCATCGATTGGCGCGCCCAGGGTGTTAACGACGCGGCCCAGCAGACCACGACCGACTGGAACTTCCAGGATACGGCCGGTGCATTTAACCTTCATGCCTTCGGCCAGATCCGCGTACGGACCCATGACCACGGCACCAACGGAGTCGCGCTCCAGGTTCAATGCGATTGCGTAACGGTTGCCAGGCAGCGCGATCATTTCGCCCTGCATAACTTCGGCCAGGCCGTGTACGCGGATGATCCCGTCGCTGACGGAAACGATAGTACCTTCATTGTGAGCTTCGCTCACTACATTGAACTGAGCAATGCGCTGCTTGATCAGTTCGCTGATTTCGGTGGAATTCAGTTGCATGCTCCAGTCCCCTTAAGACTGCAAGACGTCTGTCAGGCGTTCAAGACGACCGCGAACGCTGCCATCAATCACCATATCGCCGGCGCGAACAACGATGCCGGCCAGTACAGACTTGTCAATTTTGCAATTCAGCTTAACTTTGCGTGACAGACGTTTTTCCATCGCAGCGGCGATTTTCGCCTGCTGTTCGTCGCTCAGCGCGCTCGCAGAGAGCACTTCGACTTCGACGGTGGATTCCAGCGAGGCGCGCAGTTCGATGAACTGCTGCAGCACGGCAGGAAGAACCAGTAAACGTCCATTTTCGGCCATTACACGGATAAAGTTCTGGCCATGTTCGTCGAGCCGATCGCCACAAACCGCGATGAACGTCTTGGACAGCGTTTCTGGCGCAACCGCGCCAGACAGCAGTTCAGAAATCTGTTCATTGCGAGTGACTTCAGCCGCAAACGCCAGCATGTCCTGCCAGCGCTCTACGCTTTGGTGCTCAACGGCAAAGTCAAAAGCTGCTTTGGCGTAGGGGCGAGCTACAGTTACAAATTCAGACATCAGCCCCTCCCTCCTTACAGTTCAGCGACCAGTTTATCAACGATGTCGCTGTTAGCAGCTTCATCCACGGAACGTTCGATGATCTTCTCGGCGCCGGCAATTGCCAGCATCGCGACTTGCTTACGCAACTCTTCACGAGCGCGCTTACGTTCGGCTTCGATCTCAGCCTGAGCCTGCGCCACGATTTTGTTACGTTCCTGCTCGGCTTCGGCTTTCGCTTCATCCATGATCTGAGCTTTGCGTTTGTTCGCTTGCTCGATGATCACCTGAGCTTCTGCTTTGGCAGTTTTCAGCTGGTCGGTCGCATTGGCTTGCGCTAAGTCCAGATCTTTTTTGGCACGCTCTGCAGAAGCGAGGCCGTCAGCGATTTCTTTCTGACGTTTCTCGATGGCAGCCATGATCGGCGGCCATACGTACTTCATGCAGAACCAGACAAACAGAACGAACGCGATGGCCTGGCCGAGGATTGTTGCGTTAAGATTCACAGCACAATGCCTCTTTAAAAGTTAATAGTTTGGTTACGTCGTAGAGGGTTGCTCTACTTACGCGACGGCGAACATCACGTACAGACCCAGACCTACAGCGATCATCGGGATGGCGTCGACCAGACCCATAACGATAAAGAACTGTGTACGCAGCAGAGGAATCAGGTCAGGCTGACGAGCAGCGCCTTCCAAGAATTTACCACCCAGGATGCCGATACCGATCGCAGCACCGATTGCCGCTAAACCCATCATCACAGCGGCAGCCATGTACAGCAGATCCATACTCAGGTTTTCCATGACAGTCTCCAGTTTGTTTCAGTTTAAAAGTGCAAGTGTTTTAAGAAAATCAGTGCTCTTCAGATGCCATCGACAGATAGACGATCGTCAGAACCATGAAAATAAAGGCTTGAAGCGTAATGATCAGGATGTGGAAGATAGCCCAAGGCAAGCTCAGGACCCACTGTGACCACCACGGCAACAGGCCGGCAATCAGGATGAAGATCAACTCACCCGCATACATGTTGCCGAACAGTCGCAGACCCAGTGAAACAGGTTTGGACAGCAGGCTGACACCTTCAAGAATCAGGTTGATAGGAATGAATACAGGGTGGTTGAACGGCTGCATGGTCAACTCTTTAACGAACCCGCCAACGCCTTTCATTTTGATGCTATAGAACAGAATCAGGATAAACACGCCCAGCGCCATCGACAGCGTGACGTTCACATCGGCGGTAGGCACTACGCGCAGCGCAGGCAGGCCGAGGATGTGTTCGCCAACGTAAGGCAGGAAGTCGATGGGCAGCAAGTCCATCAGGTTCATCAGGAACACCCAGACGAACACGGTCAGCGCCAGCGGCGCAATCACCTTGCTCTTGCCGTGGTACATGTCGCGCACGCTGCTGTCGACGAAACCGACTACCAGCTCCACGGCGGTTTGCAGTTTACCCGGCACGCCGCTGGTGGCGTTTTTGGCCACTTTGCGGAAGATCACCAGGAAAAGCGCCCCGAGGACGACGGAGAAAAACATCGAGTCGATGTTGATCGACCAGAACCCAGTCCCGACCTGAAGCTGCGTCAGGTGGTGACCGATATACTCCTGTGGAGTCAAGACTTCTCCTGCAGACATGATGCCTCTTACCCTTATTTAGTTAAGTTCGGTAACTGTTAATCACGGCCGGTGCCACTATCTGCACCACTAACACCGCTAAATAGGTCAGGCCAAGCGGTATAAACTCCGCCTTGAACACCCCCAGCGCCACGATCAGCAAAACGATGGTGATCACGACCTTTAGCCCCTCGCCGATGGCGAACGACCAGGCAACCCTACCGGGCGCCGGCGTTTGCGCCTGATGGCGCAAGGCAAACAGCATAAACATTGCACTCGGCAACCAGGCGGCGAGACCGCCTGCCAACGCCGAAGCGCTCCATTCCGGGCTTTTCAGCCAGAAAGCAACGCTGATCAGAACAAAAGTCATTAACTGCAAAAACAGCAGTTTGCGTGCGACTTTCCCGCTGTATAGGGACACAGACATGACGTTTGTTCTCTCCGTACCCCAGAGGGGGTATGCTGAGTGACGTATACAACTGTTTTTGCTGTCCTGAGTCAAGCAGCAAAAAACGAGCAAATTATACGGGGCATACCAACGAATTCAATCGATAAGTAGCGAAAAGGTGAACAATTATTTAAATTCCCCTATTCCAGCCTATTTTCACAAGAAAACGGTCGGAATAATAGGGCGCATTTAATTGTCTGATTATTCCAGCGTTGCGTTTAGAAACGCGAAGCCGATCACAATAATGCCCTTCACTGATTTATAGCCGATGGACAATCAAACCGTCTTTAGCATTTTGAGCGATCAAAAGATTATATAAATCAAAACATTATCAGTTAACTGTTCAAAAACAATCCGTATACCCGATGAAAACCTTTTATTGACAAGCAACGGGGCAATATTCCAACAGCCAATTAACATTAGCAGCAAAGGCCAATCTTTCGCACATGATTGCTAACGTGACTATTTCTAATTGCAATTACTCTATTGTCGCTAATTAGCCGCGTTTTTTGTGTTAATAGAAAGTAAATTAACTAAAAAAAGCGACCAATTAATTAGCCTGCTTACCTTTACACGCCGTACTACCGTTAATTCACGCTTGTTTGATCAAAAACAAACTCAGTTTGCCTTAAGCACCACCAGATGGCGTTCGCCTTCCAGTTCAGGCACCTGCAACCGCACGATAGACTCCAGGCTAACGCCCTCCGGCAGGTGCGCCAATTCTTCATCCGGGCGCACGCCTTTCAATGCGTAAAAACGCCCCTGCCCTTTCGCCGGCAGGTGATGGCACCAGGACAGCATATCCTGCAGCGAAGCGAACGCCCGGCTGATCACGCCGTCGAACGGCGGCTCGGCCGGAAACGCTTCAACGCGGCTCTGAACCGGCTCGATATTGTTCAGGCCCAGTTCATGCTGCACCTGGCGCAGGAAACGCACGCGCTTGCCCAGGCTGTCGAGCAGCGTGAAATGCGCATCCGGACGCACGATCGCCAGCGGAATGCCCGGTAAACCGGGGCCGGTGCCGACATCGATAAAACGCGATCCCTGCAGATGCGGGTTGACCACGATGCTGTCGAGGATGTGGCGCACCAGCATTTGCTGCGGATCGCGCACCGACGTGAGGTTATAAGCCTTGTTCCACTTATCCAGCATGCCGACATAGCCCAGCAGCTGCTGTTTCTGCTGATCGGGCAGCTCAATGCCTGCTGCCGCGAGCAGCGAGTCTAATTTTTTTTGCACAACGGATCCTCTGGCAGGCGCTGAACGACCAGCGGATGGTTAGCTGGCGCAATGAGGCGCCTATGATAATTCAGCGCGCAGGTGATGTCAGCGGCCGTTTGGCTACGGGTTGAGCAAACGGCCGCCTGGATGCGGGATTTATGCGCTGCGGCGCAGCAGCCCCTGCTTTTTCAGCCAAATCAGCAAAATCGAGATCGCCGCCGGCGTAATGCCGGAGATGCGTGAAGCCTGGCCGATGGAGTTCGGTTTGTGATCGTTCAGTTTGGCGATCACTTCGTTCGACAACCCCGAAACCTGACGGTAGTCGAGATCCAACGGCAACACGGTGTTCTCGTTGCGCTGCTGTTTTTCGATCTCTTCCTGCTGGCGAGCGATGTAGCCTTCGTATTTGACCTGGATCTCAACCTGCTCGGCGGCTTGTACATCGTCCAACGGCGGCGCGAAGGCCTCGGTAGCGGTCAATTGCGCGTAGTCCATTTCCGGACGGCGCAGCAGCTCTTCGCCGTTTGCTTCGCGTGACAGCGGCGCTTTCAGCAACGCATTGACCTGTTCGACGTTCTCGGCGTGCGGGTGCATCCAGATGTCGCGCAGGCGCTGACGCTCACGTTCGATCCGCTCCAGCTTCTCGCTGTAGCGCGCCCAACGCACGTCGTCCACCAGGCCGAGTTCACGGCCTTTTTCCGTCAGGCGGAGATCGGCGTTGTCTTCGCGCAGCATCAGACGATACTCGGCGCGTGAGGTAAACATGCGGTACGGTTCTTTGGTGCCGAGGGTGCTGAGGTCGTCCACCAGCACGCCGAGATAAGCCTGATCGCGACGTGGCGCCCAGCCTTCTTGTTCGGCAGCGAAGCGACCGGCGTTCAGACCGGCCAGCAGCCCCTGTGCGGCGGCTTCTTCATACCCGGTGGTGCCGTTGATCTGGCCGGCAAAGAACAGCCCCTGAATGAATTTGCTTTCCAGCGTCGGTTTCAGGTCGCGCGGATCGAAGAAATCGTACTCGATAGCATAACCAGGGCGAATAATACGCGCGTTTTGCATCCCTTCCATCGAACGGACGATCTGCATCTGCACGTCGAACGGCAGGCTGGTGGAGATCCCGTTAGGGTAAATCTCATTGCTGGTCAGCCCTTCCGGCTCGAGGAAGATCTGGTGCGCGTTGCGATCGGCAAAACGCATGACCTTGTCTTCGATCGACGGGCAGTAACGTGGGCCGATCCCTTCGATGATCCCGGCATACATCGGGCTGCGATCGAGGTTATTGCGGATCACGTCATGGGTTTTTTCATTGGTATGGGTGATATAGCACGCCATTTGTTCCGGATGCTGGCTGGCATCGCCCAGGAACGAGAATACCGGCACCGGCGTATCGCCGTGTTGCGGCGCCAGTACGCTGAAATCGATAGTGCGGGCGTCGATGCGTGGCGGTGTCCCGGTTTTCAAGCGGTTGACGCGCAGCGGCAGTTCACGCAAACGCTGAGACAGCGAGATCGAAGGCGGATCCCCGGCGCGGCCGCCGCTGTAATTTTCCAGGCCGATATGGATCTTGCCGTCCAGGAAGGTGCCTACGGTCAATACCACCGCTTTGGCGCGGAATTTCAGGCCCATTTGGGTGACAGCGCCCACGACGCGATCGTTTTCGACGATCAGATCCTCAACCGGCTGTTGGAAGATCATCAGATTGGGCTGGTTCTCCAACGCGGTACGGATAGCCTGGCGATACAACACGCGATCCGCCTGAGCGCGTGTGGCGCGAACGGCTGGGCCTTTGCTGGCGTTTAGTATCCTAAACTGGATGCCGGCATGGTCGATCGCTGTCGCCATCAGGCCGCCGAGCGCATCAATTTCCTTAACCAGATGCCCTTTACCAATACCGCCAATCGCCGGGTTACAGGACATCTGTCCCAGCGTGTCGATATTGTGTGTCAATAATAAAGTCTGACGTCCCATGCGCGCCGCGGCCATGGCGGCCTCGGTACCTGCATGGCCACCACCGATGATGATGACGTCAAATTGATCTGGATAAAACATGGAACTGCACCTCGCCGTATTGCGAACGATCGTATTTGCCCTGGGGTCGGGGATTCTACTCAAGTTTAGACGATCGACCAAGTGGTCAGGATCGTCGGTAATTAAAAGAAGATCTTTTTTATTTAAAGATCTCTTTATTAGATCTCTTATTAGGATCGCGATCCTCTGTGGATAAGTGACTATTCACGATGAAGATCAGCAGATTAAGGAGGATCGTTTGCTGTGAATGATCGGTGATCCCGACGCAGATAAGCTGGGATCTAAAAGGCTTGTTATGCACAGGACAAAAAGCGCACTACGGTTGTTATTGGGATAACTACGGCTTTTACCCTGCTTTTAAGCTTAGTTATCCACAATCGTTCGCGCGATCTTTAGACGAATTAGAGTAAATTAATCCAGTTTTTTACCCATTCCTCGGCCGGATCCTCGGGAATTTCATGCTCGGTCACGTCGATCTCGAGACGATCGCCGATCCTTTTAGCGCCTCTGGCGATCAATAGATCGTCGATCTGTTTGATCGCACCGCAGAAGGTGTCATATTCCGAACTGCCTAAACCGACGGCGCCGAACTGCACCTCGGAAAGATCCGGCTGCTGCTCAGCGATCTGTTCCAACAGCGGCTGAAGGTTATCCGGCAGTTCGCCGGCACCGTGCGTGGAAGAGACCACCAGCCAGCGGCCGTTCAACGGCAGTTCATCCAGTTCAGGGCCGTGCAGCATCTCGGTAGAGAAGCCGGCGTCTTCCAGCTTTTCAGCCAAATGTTCAGCCACGTATTCGGCGCTGCCAAGCGTACTGCCACTGATCAGAGTAATGTCTGCCATGAACCAACGATCCCAACCTTCTCACTCAAAGTGGCTGCATTGTACGCTGTGAATCGGCTGGGATCTACCTGTGGATAATGTGGGTATGCAATTTGGCGGGTTACGGCACGATGGTGCGCATAATGGGGTTCTGCAGCGAGATCAGCGTTTCGGTGGACTGGATCTCGTCGATGGTCTGGATCTTGTTGATAAGTACCTGTTGCAACGCATCGATCGAGCGGCACATCACTTTAATAAAGACGCTGTAGTGGCCGGTGGTGTAATAGGCTTCCACCACTTCTTCCAGGCTTTCCAGCTTCTTCAGTGCCGAAGGGTAGTCCTTGGCGCTCTTTAATATGATGCCGATAAAGCAGCACACGTCGTAGCCCAGCTGTTTGGGGCTGACGTCGATACGCGCGCCGGTGATGATCCCGGCCTGTTTCATCTTCTCCACCCGCACGTGAATGGTGCCGGGGCTGACGGCGAAGTTTTTCGCCAGTTCGGCGTACGGTGTGCGCGCATTGTCCATCAGGGCGTTGAGGATGCCGCGATCGAGATTATCGATCTGATAAATTTCCGCCATTTAATCCCCCATTAATTAACGATTGTTGAATTCAGTCCGGGTAAAAATGAACGATTAAAAGTGAAAAGGCAATATTGATTAACGGATATTGAATTGGCGTATCGTTTTGTTGCTTAATCGATGGCAACAGAGACAGGTTTACAAGAGATACGGCAATGAAAAAACAGTTTATCCAAAAACAACAACAAATCAGCCAGGTCAAATCCTTCTTCTCCCGCCAGCTGGAACAGCAGCTCGGTCTGATCGAAGTGCAGGCCCCGATCCTTAGCCGCCTGGGCGACGGCACGCAGGATAACCTCTCCGGCAGCGAGAAAGCGGTGCAGGTCAAAGTCAAAACTTTGCCGGACGCCACCTTCGAAGTGGTGCACTCACTGGCGAAATGGAAACGCAAAACCCTGGGCAGCTACGATTTCGGTGCCGGCGAAGGCCTGTATACCCATATGAAGGCGCTGCGCCCGGATGAAGACCGCCTGACGCCAATCCACTCGGTGTACGTCGATCAGTGGGACTGGGAGCGGGTAATGGGCGACGGTGAGCGCGGTCTGGACTATCTGAAAAGTACCGTGCGCAGCATTTACGCCGCGATCAAGGCGACGGAAGCGGAAGTCAGCCGTGAGCATGGCCTGACCCCGTTTCTGCCGGAACAGATCCACTTCGTGCACAGCGAAACACTGCTGCAGCGCTATCCGGATCTGGACGCCAAAGGGCGTGAGCGGGCGATCGCCAAAGAGCTGGGCGCGGTGTTCCTGATCGGCATCGGCGGCAAGCTGTCGCACGGCAAATCGCACGATGTGCGGGCGCCGGATTATGATGACTGGACCACGCCGACGGCGGATGGCCTGGCGGGCCTGAATGGCGATATCGTGGTGTGGAACCCGGTGCTGCAGGACGCTTTCGAGCTTTCTTCCATGGGCATCCGCGTCGACGCCGCGGCGCTGAAACATCAGCTGGCGCTGACCGGCGATGAAGATCGCATGAAGCTGGAATGGCATCAGTCGTTGCTGCGCGGCGATATGCCGCAGACCATCGGCGGCGGCATCGGTCAGTCGCGTTTGGTGATGTTGCTGTTGCAGCTGTCGCATATCGGCCAGGTGCAGTGCGGCGTGTGGTCACCGGAAGTGCGCGGCGCGGTTGAAGGCCTGCTCTGATTCCGCCTAGCGCCGCCAGCGGCGCATCAACCGGCTTTTCAACCCGGTATCGAAGCGCCAGATGTGATCGAAGATGCGCATGATGCCGGGTTTGCCGTAGGCGGACATCGCCACCGCGTGGAAACGCTGCTGGTGGCTTTGCTGCTGCTGTTTCACCTTCTTTACTACCTCCTCCGGCAACCGCTGGGCGATAAAATCAGAAATGATCACCGCATCGGCATCGAACCAGCCGCTCTCCGCCATTTTGGTGACGGTGGCGTTCAGGCAGGCCGCCAGATCGGTGCCGCCGCGAAACTGCTGGCCGAGAAAACGCACCGCCTGCTCAATGCCGCTGGCGGCGGTGAGTTCGTAATGCACGATCTGGTTGGCGAACAGCATGATGTAGCAGCGGCGGTTGTCCGCCAGCGCAATGCGCAGCAGCGCCAGACAGAACGCCTTGGCGCACTGTTCGTTGAAGCCGCCCATCGATCCTGAGGTGTCCACGCAGACGATAAACGGCCCGCGCGGCTGCTGATCCTGCTGCTGATGGGTGACCTGACGGATCAGGATCTGTTCCTGCCAGACGTCGCCCTGCAGGCGGTAGCTCAGCAGTCGCTTTTCCAGCAGGCGGCGATAAAACTCGAATTCCAGCTCTTCAATCCCCAGCGTCGCCAGCTCCGGCGGCAGCAGGCGCAGAATGTCGTCGCTTTGATGAATGCCGCTCACTTCTTCCGGCAGCGTGGCCGGCACCTGCACCATAACCCTGAACGGCTCCGGCTGCGCGTCCTGTTGCTGCACCGCTTTGGCCTGATAGCTGCGGCCCAGCTGTTGCGCCAGCTTTTTCAGCTCCGGCTGCTGCTGCAAAAAGTTGCCGTACTCCACCAGCCGCTGGTAATCGCCGCGCTGCAGCTGGCCTTTGCTCATGTCCCACAGCCTGCCGGCGGCGGTGTCGTTTTCCGACAGCAGCGGTTCCAGCGCGCCGCTCAGCGCCAGGCGTTCCTGCAGTTCCGCCATCAGCTGCTCACGCTCTTGTTCCAGCAGCTGGTGGTGCAACATGGTGGCCTGTAGCGTCAGGCTGATGCGCCAGCGCTGCAGAAACAGCGTTTGAAAACTGTCGTCCAACGGATGATTGGGCAGATCGGCGGCGTCCACCAGCGCGCGCGCCTGTTCATAAAACGGGGAAACCAGCTGGCGCAGCAGCTCCATCGTGTCGTTGAGGTTGTGATAGAACTGGGTATTGTTCTCCAGTTGGCACTGTTGGTAGCGGTAAAATTCCTGCGCCAGCGCCGGCGGCACCATGGCCTCCTGCAAACGCTCCTTTAGCTGCAGCTTCCAGCGCGGCAGATCGCGATCCAGCGCCCGCCGTAGGGCCGGAAACTTTTTAAAGAATACCGACAGCTGCGGCGCGGCCAGCATGCCGACGATCATCTCCTCGATCATCTCGCCTTCGGTGATCGCCAGCAGCAGATCGAGCGTCTCCAGACTGAGCATGGTTACTGGCCGCGCATTTGCTGCTGTTGCTGTTTAACCTGTTCCGCGACCTGCAGCAGACTGGCTTCGATCTTGGCCAGACCGGCGGCGGACGTGAACAGGCAGGGCTGATGTTGGCTGAAGGCGCGGCGCTGCTCCGCCAGGCGCTGGGCCAATGCGTCCATTTCATCCAGCAGCGCCTGCGGCGTAGCGGTAGCCTGTTTGCCCGGCAGCGCCAGCAGCGACGGCTGACGGCTGACGTCCAACACCGTGAGGTGCAGTTGATCGTCCACTTCCAGGTCGATCGGCTGCGCAAAGCCGATGCCGTTCAACTTGGCGCGCACGTCGCCGCCTTTTTGCAGCCAGTTGTCCAGCGCGCTGCTTTCGATGCTCAGATGATTGACCTGAATGTCATGCAGCTGCAGCGGTTTTTGCAGCAGCAGGGTGAGGGTGCCGCCGGCGAACGGCGTGGCCGGCGCGTATTGCGGTTTGCGGCTGAACATCCCGCCTTTTTTCACCAGGCTGATGGCCTGTCGGTCGCTTTGTTGCTGCTGGTCCTGCATCCAGCGGGTATGGATCTGTTGCAGTTGGATCAACATCGACTGCTGCTGATAGGCCGATTCGGTCAGCAGTTGATCGATCTGCTGTTGCAGCAGCTTCAGCGAGGTGAGATCGTGCCACAGGCAGTCTTTCAACAGCATCAGATCGAGCGGGGCGATGGCGTCGCGGCCGCTGAAGAAGGCGCAGGCCTGCAGCAGGCGCAGGGCTTTCTTCCAGCGTCGATCGGAGACGTACGGCGCCTGTTCCAGCGCGTCCAGCCGCTGGCGCAGCTGGAAAATCAGCTCAAAGCAGGCTTCCGGCAGCGCCACCTTATCGATCTGCGGCTGCCACTGCAGAAACTCTTCGTCGCTGACGCTCAGCGCCGCCGGCACCGGGTTTTGGCTTTCGCTCTGGCGGTTGACCAGCAGCGAGCGGAAATTCTGTTTATCCTGCACCTTGTCCAGCCACAGGCGAATCAGCATGCGGTCATACAGGGCTTCGAGGCTGTTGTCCGCTTCGGGCAGTTCGTTGGAAGCGGTGACCAGCAGGCGCAGCGGGATCGGTTCTTCGCTGTTGCCGTTGCGAAAGCGCCGTTCATTGATCGCCGTCAGCAGGGTGTTGAGGATCGCCGGGCCGGCCTTCCAGATCTCGTCCAGAAACACGATCTCCGCTTCTGGCAGATAGCCGGCGGTCAGGCGTTGATAGCGCCCTTCATCTTTCAGCGCCTGAATCGAGAGCGGGCCGAAGACCTCTTCCGGCGTTGAAAAGCGCGTCATCAGGTATTCAAAAGAGCGGGCGTTGCGGAAGGCAAACTTCAGCCGGCGCGCGATCAGGCTCTTGGCGATGCCGGGCGGGCCGAGCAAGAATACGCTTTCGCCGCTCAGCGCCGCCAGCAGGCACAGGCGGATCGCCTCTTGCCGCTCATAAAGGCCGCTCTCCAGCGCGCTGCTGAGGCGGGAAATTCGTTCTGCCAGAAGGGATGATGGCGTCATATAATCGTCGTATTGTCCGAGAGTTAGCCAATCTTGGTCGATAATTCGATGATAAACCACCATTATTTTTAATGGTATAGCTTATTGATTAGTAAAAATTTTCTCAGTTGAGTCGGATATCCGGTTCACATTTTGTTTATTTTTCGGCTCTGATATAAGGGTAGGCAAGCCGTATAAATGGTGCATACTGTGCGGCTTTCTGGTGGGCGTGACGGATCTTTGAGCCCGTATTTTGCCTGATGCGGATGCATCGCTAACGGATGTTCTGATAAAGAAACGAATTATGAGCGCAGAGCATAAGCAGTCCCTATCGGCGGTAACCCTGGCTGCCATCGGCGTGGTCTACGGTGATATCGGCACCAGTCCTCTCTATACGTTGAGAGAGTGTTTCTCCGGCCATTACGGCTTCGATGTTCGTCCAGACGTGGTTTTCGGCTTCCTGTCGCTGATTTTCTGGATGCTGATCGTGATCGTTTCCCTCAAATATCTCACCTACGTGATGCGGGCGGACAACGCCGGCGAAGGCGGCATTTTGACGCTGATGTCGCTGGCCGGGCGCAATACCTCGGCGCGCACCACCGCAGTGCTGGTGATACTGGGCCTGATCGGCGGCAGCTTCTTCTATGGCGAGGTGGTGATCACCCCGGCGATCTCGGTGATGTCGGCGATAGAGGGGTTGGAAATCGCCGCGCCCGCGCTCGACGCCTATATCGTGCCGCTCTCGATTCTGGTGCTGACCCTGCTGTTCGTTATCCAAAAACACGGCACCGGCAGCGTCGGCAAGCTGTTCGCCCCGGTAATGCTGTTGTGGTTCATCGTGTTGGCGGTGCTGGGCGCGCGCAGCATCATTTCGAACCCGGAAGTGCTGCAGGCGCTGAATCCCAAATGGGCGCTCAACTTCTTTATGGAATATAAGAAGGTGTCGTTCTTCGCGCTGGGGGCGGTGGTGCTGTCGATCACCGGCGTTGAGGCGCTGTATGCCGACATGGGGCACTTCGGCAAGTTCCCGATCCGCCTGGCCTGGTTCACCGTGGTGCTGCCTTCGCTGGTGCTCAACTACTTCGGCCAGGGGGCGTTGCTGCTGAAAAACCCTGAAGCGATCAAAAACCCATTCTTCCTGCTGGCGCCCGACTGGGCGCTGATCCCGCTGCTGATTCTGGCAACCCTGGCAACGGTCATCGCCTCGCAGGCGGTGATTTCCGGCGTCTTCTCGCTGACTCGCCAGGCGGTGCGCCTGGGGTATTTGTCGCCGATGCGCATCATTCACACCTCGGAAATGGAATCCGGCCAGATCTACATTCCGGTGATCAACTGGATGCTGTATATCTCGGTGGTGCTGGTGATCATCGGCTTCGAACACTCCAGCAACCTGGCGGCGGCGTACGGCATCGCCGTCACCGGCACCATGGTGCTGACCAGCATTCTGGTCACTTCGGTGGCGATTAATAACTGGCACTGGAACCGCTTCCTGGCGATCGGCATCGTAACCATCTTACTGATCATCGACGTGCCGATGTTCTCCGCCAACGCCCTGAAGCTGTTCTCCGGCGGCTGGCTGCCGCTGACCCTGGCGCTGGTGATGTTCATCATTATGACTACCTGGAAGAGCGAGCGTTTCCGCCTGTTGCGTCGTCTGCATGAGCACGGCAACTCGCTGGAGGCGATGATTGCCTCGCTGGAGAAATCGCCGCCGGTACGGGTGCCGGGCACCGCGGTCTTCTTGTCGCGCGCCACCAACGTCATTCCTTTTGCGCTGTTGCATAACCTGAAGCACAACAAGGTGCTGCACGAGCGCGTGGTGCTGCTGACGCTGCGCACCGAGGATGCGCCTTACGTGCACAACGTGCGCCGGGTGACCATCGAGCAGCTGTCGCCGACCTTCTGGCGGGTGGTGGCCAGCTACGGCTGGCGCGAAACGCCGAACGTGGAGGAAGTGTTCCACCGCTGCGGGCTGGAAGGGTTGCCGTGCCGCATGTCGGAGACGTCGTTCTTCATGTCCCATGAATCGCTGATCCTCACCAAGCGGCCATGGTACCTCTACCTGCGCGGCAAACTGTTCGTTGCTCTGAGCCGCAATGCGCTGCGCGCGCCGGATCAGTTCGAAATCCCGCCGAACCGGGTCATCGAGCTCGGCACGCAGGTCGAGATCTAACCCGCCTGACAGGGGCTCAGCTAGGCTGAGCCCCTTTTGTTTGCGCTTTCTCCGTGCGCGAACGAAACGTTTCGATGACGATCACACTTCTGCATTGTCCGGGTTGCCTTCCCCTGCCGTTTTTTTACACTCATCCAGAGAGCGAAACGTTTCGCTAGCGGAGTGAGAAGATGAAAAAAGGCGTATTACTGAATTCCGACGTGTCTGCCGTGATTGCCCGGCTGGGGCATACCGATCAGCTCACCTTGTGCGATGCGGGTTTGCCGATACCGGCGGCGACGCAGCGCATCGATCTGGCGCTGACGCAGGGCGTGCCGACCTTCATGCAGGTGTTCGCGGCGGTCACGCAAGAGATGCAGGTAGAAAGCGCCATCCTGGCGGAAGAAATCGTGAAACAAAATCCGTCGCTCCACGAGGCATTGTTGGCTGAACTGACCGCACTGGGCCAACGCCAGGGCAATACCATCGGCGTGCGTTATATCAGCCATCAGGCGTTTAAAGCGCAAACCGAGCACAGCCGGGCGGTGATCCGCAGTGGGGAGTGTTCGCCTTACGCGAACGTGATCCTGTGCGCCGGCGTAACTTTCTGAGGCGTTTATGCAACCTTTACTGCAACTGAAAGGGATTGATAAAGCCTTTCCCGGCGTGAAGGCGCTTTCCGGCGCCGCTCTCAGCGTTTATCCCGGCAAGGTGATGGCGCTGGTGGGGGAAAACGGCGCCGGGAAGTCCACCATGATGAAAGTGCTGACCGGCATCTATCAGAAAGACGCCGGCAGTCAGTATTTTCTCGGTAAAGAGGTGGCGTTCAACGGGCCTAAAGATTCGCAGGAAGCGGGCATCGGCATTATTCATCAGGAGCTGAACCTGATCCCGCAGCTGACGATTGCGGAAAACATCTTCCTCGGCCGCGAGTTCGTCAACCGTTTCGGCCGCATTGACTGGAAGCGCATGTACGCCGAGGCCGATCGCTTGCTGGCGCGCCTCAACCTGCGCTACAGCAGCCACCGGCTGGTGGGTGAGCTGTCGATTGGCGATCAGCAGATGGTGGAAATTGCCAAGGTGCTGAGCTTCGAATCGAAAGTGATCATCATGGACGAACCGACCGATGCGCTGACCGACACCGAAACCGCCTCGCTGTTCAAGGTGATCAACGAGCTGAAGGCCGAAGGGCGCGGCATCGTCTATATCTCGCACCGTCTGAAAGAGATCTTTGAAATCTGCGACGACGTGACGGTATTTCGCGACGGGCAGTTCATCGCCGAGCGGCCGGTGAGCGAGCTGCAGGAAGATTCGCTGATTGAAATGATGGTCGGTCGCAAGCTGGAAGAACAATACCCGCGCCTTGATTTACCGCGCGGGGAAAAGCGGCTGGAAGTCAGTCATCTTTCCGGACCCGGCGTTGAAGACGTCAGCTTTACGCTGTATCGCGGTGAGATCCTCGGCGTGGCCGGCTTGATGGGCGCCGGGCGCACCGAATTGATGAAGATTCTGTACGGCGCCGCGCCGCGCAAGGCCGGCACCGTCAACCTCGACGGCCGCGAGGTAGTCACCCATTCGCCGCAGGATGGATTGGCGAACGGCATCGTCTATATCTCGGAAGACCGTAAGCGCGACGGCCTGGTGCTGGGCATGTCGGTAAAGGAAAACATGTCTCTGACCGCGCTGCGCTACTTCAGCCGCGCTGACGGCAGCCTGAAACAGGCCGACGAGCGGCAGGCGGTGGGGGACTTCATCCGCCTGTTCAATATCAAAACGCCGTCGATGGAGCAGCCGATAGGTCTGCTTTCCGGCGGTAATCAGCAGAAAGTGGCGATCGCCCGCGGCCTGATGACCCGGCCGAAGGTGCTGATCCTCGATGAGCCGACGCGCGGCGTCGATGTCGGGGCGAAAAAAGAGATCTATCAGTTAATCAACCAGTTCAAGCAGGAAGGGCTGAGCATCATTCTGGTGTCTTCGGAAATGCCGGAGGTGATGGGCATGAGCGATCGCATTCTGGTGATGCACGAAGGGCATCTCAGCGGCGAGTTCCCGATTGAACAGGCCACCCAGGAAGCGTTGATGGCGGCAGCCGTCGGCAAGCAATACGGCGTAAAGCAGGAGTAATCAGATATGAGTTCCCAGACTATCGCAGCTAAGCGCTGGTTCAGTAAAGAGTGGCTGTTAGAGCAGAAGTCGTTGATTGCGCTGCTGGTGCTGATCGCCGTGGTCTCTTCCATGAGCCCGAACTTCTTCACCCTGAACAACCTGTTCAATATTCTGCAGCAGACCTCGGTCAACGCCATTATGGCGGTGGGGATGACGCTGGTGATCCTCACTTCCGGCATCGATCTGTCGGTGGGATCGCTGCTGGCCCTGACCGGCGCGGTGGCGGCGTCGATCGTCGGCTTTGAAGTCAACGCGCTGGTGGCGGTGGCGGCGGCCTTGGCGCTGGGCGCCGCGATTGGCGCCTGCACCGGGGTGATCGTCTCCAAAGGCAAGGTGCAAGCCTTTATCGCTACGCTGGTGATGATGCTGCTGCTGCGCGGCGTCACCATGGTGTACACCAACGGCAGCCCGATCAATACCGGTTTCACCGACGTGGCCGACACCTTTGGTTGGTTCGGCATCGGCCGTCCGCTGGGCGTGCCTACGCCGATCTGGATCATGGCGATCGTGTTCATCGCCGCCTGGTATATGCTGCACCATACGCGCCTGGGCCGCTATATTTATGCCCTGGGCGGCAATGAAGCGGCGACACGCCTGTCCGGTATCAGCGTCGATAAAGTGAAAATTATCGTCTATTCGCTGTGCGGCCTGCTGGCGGCGCTGGCGGGGGTGATCGAAGTGGCGCGCCTCTCGTCGGCGCAGCCGACCGCCGGCACCGGCTATGAGCTGGACGCCATCGCCGCCGTGGTGCTGGGCGGCACCAGCCTGGCTGGCGGCAAGGGACGCATCGTCGGCACGCTGATCGGGGCGCTGATCCTCGGTTTTCTGAACAACGGCCTGAATTTACTGGGTGTTTCTTCCTACTACCAAATGATCGTGAAGGCAGTGGTGATACTGCTGGCGGTTCTGGTAGATAACAAAAGCAACAAGTAACCTCCCCCTACAGGAATCACGATGATGAAAATGAAAAAACTGGCAACCTTAGCTTCCGCCATCGCGTTGAGCGCCACCCTGAGCGCCAATGCCATGGCCAAAGACACCATCGCGCTGGTGGTGTCCACCCTCAACAACCCGTTCTTCGTCTCGATGAAGGATGGGGCGCAGCAAGAGGCCAACAAGCTGGGTTATAACCTGGTGGTGCTGGATTCCCAAAACAACCCGGCGAAAGAGCTGGCCAACGTGCAGGATCTGATGGTGCGGGCGCCCAAGCTGCTGTTGATCAACCCGACTGACTCCGATGCGGTGGGCAACGCCATCAAGATGGCCAACCAGGCTAAGATCCCGGTCATCACGCTGGACCGCGTGGCGAGCAAGGGTGACGTGGTGAGCCATATCGCTTCGGATAACCGCGTGGGCGGCAAAATGGCCGGCGACTTCATCGCCAAGAAAGCGGGCGCCGACGCCAAGGTGATTCAGCTGGAAGGCATTGCCGGCACCTCCGCCGCGCGGGAACGCGGCGAAGGCTTTAAACAGTCGCTGGATCAGAATAAATTCAAGCTGCTGGCCAGCCAGCCGGCCGATTTCGACCGCACCAAGGGCCTGAACGTGATGCAGAACCTGCTGACCGCTCACCCGGATGTGCAGGCGGTATTTGCCCAGAACGATGAAATGGCGCTGGGCGCGCTGCGTGCGCTGCAAACCGCCGGTAAAACCGACGTGATCGTGGTAGGCTTCGACGGCACCGCCGACGGCGTGAAAGCGGTTGAAGGCGGCAAGCTGGCGGCGACCGTGGCGCAGCGTCCCGATCAGATCGGCGTGATAGGCGTGGAAACCGCCGATAAAGTGCTGAAAGGCGAAAAAGTGCCGGCGACCATTCCGGTCGATTTGAAACTGGTCACTCAGTAAGTCATACCAGCGCCATCGGGACGGGGCGTTTACGATGGCGCGCAATTCAGGAATCAATGCGATGGAAACAGGTAAGCTGGTGGTTCTGGGCAGCATCAATGCCGACCATATCCTCAATATTGAACAATTCCCCCACCCGGGCGAAACGGTGATCGGGAAGCAGTATAAGGTGGCGTTTGGCGGCAAGGGCGCGAATCAGGCGGTGGCGGCCGGGCGCAGTGGGGCGGAGATCGCCTTTATCGCCTGCGTGGGCGCCGACGATATCGGCGAGCGTGTCCGCCGGCAGCTGGCGAGCGATCGCATTGATACCCAACCGATTGAAGCCATCGCCGACAGCACCACCGGCGTGGCGCTGATCTTCGTCAACGCCGAAGGCGAGAACGTGATCGGCATCAATGCCGGCGCCAACGCCGCGGTGACGCCGGATTACCTGGCGCGCTACCGGCAAAAAGTCACCGACGCCGACGCCCTGCTGATGCAGCTGGAGTCGCCGCTGGAGACGGTGATCGCCGCCGCCCGCTTGGCCAAGCAACATCAAACGCAGGTGATCCTCAACCCGGCCCCGGCGCGCGAGCTGCCGGACGAGCTGCTGGGGATGATTGATATGATCACCCCGAATGAAACCGAAGCGCAGCGCCTGACCGGCATCGCTGTGGACAGCGACGCCGATGCGGCGCGCGCGGCGCAGGCGCTGCACGACAAAGGCATCGCGACGGTGATCATCACCCTCGGCAGCCGCGGCGTGTGGCTGAGCGAAAACGGCAACGGCAAACGGGTGCCCGGCTTCAAAGTGCAAGCGGTGGATACCATCGCCGCCGGCGATACCTTTAACGGCGCGCTGGTCACTGCTCTGTTGGAAGGTAAGATCATGGCCGACGCGGTGCGTTTCGCCCATGCGGCGGCGGCGATCGCCGTCACCCGCCCCGGCGCGCAGCCTTCGGTGCCGTGGCGTGAAGAGATCGACGCTTTCTTGCAGCAACAGGGGTGATCCTTTGGCCACCATGAAAGATGTCGCCCGCCTGGCGGGCGTTTCAACCTCTACCGTTTCGCATGTGGTCAACAACAATCGCTTTGTCAGCGACAGCGTGCGCGACAAGGTCATGGCGGCCGTGGAACAGTTGAACTATGCGCCTTCTGCGCTGGCGCGCAGCCTGAAGCTCAATCAGACCCGCACCATCGGCATGCTGGTGACCGCCAGCAACAACCCGTTTTATGCTGAAGTGGTGCGCGGCGTGGAGCGCAGCTGCTATGAACGCGGCTACAGTCTGATCCTGTGCAATACCGAAGAAGACGCCGCGCGCATGAACCGCAGTATGGAGACGCTGCTGCAAAAGCGCGTCGACGGTTTGCTGTTGATGTGCACCGAAAATCACCGGCCATCTCAGGATGCCCTGAGTCGCTACCCGTCATTGCCGATCGTGATGATGGACTGGGCGCCGTTCGAGGGCGCGAACGACATTATTCAGGATAACTCGCTGCTGGGCGGCGAGATGGCGACCGATCATCTGATCGCCCGCGGCTACCGCAAGATCGCCTGCATCGCCGGCCCGCAGGACAAAACCACCGCTCGTCACCGGCTGGAAGGTTATCGCAACGCGATGCGTCGCGCCGGATTACCGGTTCCGAAAGGGTATGAAGTGCATTGCGACTTTGAGTTTGAAGGCGGCGTGACCGCCATGCGCCAGCTGCTGGCGCTGAAAGAGCCGCCGCATGCGGTGTTCGCCGGCAACGACGCGGTGGCGGTAGGCGTTTATCAGGCGCTGTATCAGGCCGGGCTTTCCGTGCCGCAGGATATGGCGGTGATGGGGTATGATGACATTGAACTGGCGCGTTATCTGGCGCCGCCGTTGAGCACCATTCATCAACCGAAGGATTCGCTGGGCGAGCTGGCGATCGATGCGCTGATCAACCGCCTGCAAAACCCGGAGCGCGCGCCCCAGGTGCTGGTGCTGACGCCCGAGCTGGTGGAACGCGCCTCGGTGGGCCGCCGTTAACTGGCCGCCTTCGCTTCTTTCTTGCTTTCCTGGCCGCTGATCAAGTTGCGGCCATCTTTCCTTCTCAGCAACATAAATACCAGCGCCGACGCCACGGTGACGATCCCCATGGTGATAAAGGTGTAATGGAAGTGGTCGATCATCGTGCCTAACGACAGGGATTCGTAAAAACGCAGCACCGCCGCGCTGATCGCTACGCCGAAACTGATGGACAGCTGTTGGGTGACCGCCAGGACGCTGTTGCCGGCGCTGGCGTTGGCGTCGTTCAAATCCGCCAGGCTGATGGTATTCATGGCGGTGAACTGGGTGGACATCGCCATGCCCAGTACGAACAGCGGCAGGATCATCAGCCACAGCGGCATGCCTGGGCTCTGCAGGGCGAACTGCGCGATCAGCGCTCCGATGATAACGGTGATGCCGACTAGCGTTTTACGGTAGCCGAACCAGCGCAACACCTGAGTGACGGTGGATTTCGCCATCAGCGAGCCGATGGCGGTCGGCGCCATCATGCAGCCGGCGACGATCGCCGTGTAGCCAAATCCCACCTGCAGCATGAGCGGCATCAAAAACGGCACGCAGCCGGTGCCCAACCTGGATGCGACGTTGCCGGCGATGCCGACCGAGAAGGTGCGGGTTTTGAACAGGTCGAGGCCGATCAGCGGCTGGGGATGACGGCGGGCGTGCGCGATGTAGCCGAACAGCATCACGAAGCCGCTGAGCAGAATGCCCAGCGAAACGTAGCTCGCCAGTACCCGCTCGCCAAACAGTTCCAGCCCGGTGGAGATCAGCACCAGGCTCAGCCCGAACAGCATAAAGCCCAGAAAATCGAAGCGGCGCTTGGGCGTGGTGAAGTCCGGCATGTATTTGCGCGCATAGAAGATGCCGAGCAGGCCGATAGGGATATTGATCAGGAAAATCCAATGCCAGGTGGCGTAGGTCACCAGCCAGCCGCCCAGCAGCGGCCCCAGAATCGGCCCGACCAGGCCGGGCATGGTGACGAAGTTCAGCACCGGCAGCAGTTCGCTGCGCGGGTAGGCGCGCAGCAGCGCCAGTCGCGCGACCGGCATCATCATCGCGCCGCCGATGCCCTGCAGCACGCGAGAGGCAACCAGCACGCTCAACGTGGGGGAGAGGGCGCACAACAGCGAACCAAGGGTGAATAACGTGACGGCGAAGATGAACACGCGGCGGGTGCCGAAGCGGTCCGCCAGCCAACCGCTGACCGGGATCAGCATCGCCACCGTCAGCGTATAGCTGATGACGGCAGATTGCATCGCCAGCGGCGAGTGCCCCAGGCTGTGGGCGATCGCCGGCAGCGCCGTGTTGAGGATGGTGGCGTCCAGCGCCTGCATAAAGAACGCCATTGCGGCGATCCACGGGAGTCCTGCCATACTGCGCGCGGATTGGGTCATGGTCGGTCCTGGTTAAATGGTCGTCTCTCCCTCATCTCTTTCTTCTATCTATAAGCGGGGAGCGTGTCTAGTCTTTCTCTTTCAGCAAAACTTGGCAGGCGACGAGAGCGCCTGCGCTGTCTCCGGCGAGTATCGCATCGACGATAGCCTGATGGTGGCGCAGCTTGATCACTTCATTGCCTGTAATGGCGCGGAAGTAACTCTGATACACCGAACTGAACAGGTTGGCGAACGAGGTCAGGAACGGATTACCGCTGGCCTCGTAGATGAGCTGGTGGAATTGGGTATCGACCTGGATCCAGCGCTCGCGATCAAACTGGGTATGCAGCGCGCGCATCTCCGCCATCAGTTCCGCCAGCAGTTTGGTTTGCTGTGGGCTGGCGTGGTCTGCCGCCAACGCGCAGGCCTGCGGTTCCAACGAAGTGCGCAATATAAGGAAGTGTTGCATCACCTGATCGAAGTTTTCCCGCGTCATCCACCAGGTCAGTAAATCCTGATCGAGGAAATTCCATTGGCTTTGCGGCATCACGCGGGTGCCAATGCGCGGGCGCGGCAACAACATGCCTTTGGCGGCTAACATCTTTACCGCTTCGCGCACCGCGGTGCGGCTGACGCCGAATTGCTCGCCCAGTTCCATTTCACCGGGCAGGATGCTGCCGGCCTGATAATCGCCTGCCAGAATTTGTTGGCCGAGTTTCTCTGCAAGCAGATAAGAAAGATTGCGTTGGGCGGCCTGTTGTTGTGCATTTAATGGCATGGCTGCGGATCCTTACTGACTTCGTTTCTTCTATTTTACTCCAGTGATCGCCAGCTTTTATGGCTGTTTGCCTGAAAAAGTGACATAAATTCGCCGCTTTTTCGCTCTTTTGCCGAAAAAATCCGCGCTTGAAAAGTTTTTTGCATTTAGGGGTTGCGGCCTGCCGAGAACTCCCTATAATGCGCCTCCACTGACCGGGAACAACGACTGACAAGCCGCCGGGTCAGCGAGAAGAAAGCGAAATAAACGCTTGACTCTCCGGGTGAAAAGCGTAATATACGCAGCCCGCGCCGATGAGTTTCTCGGCACTGCTCTTTAACAATTTATCAGACAATCTGTGTGGGCACTCCACAAGACGATATCCAGCATCTTCGGATGCAAAAAAATATCAAGTCTTGAAGAGTGACTAACTGAAGTAAAATTCATGCAGTAA
>NZ_JBPIYZ010000004.1:0-313644 GCF_051172415.1 Serratia sp. H402Y | reverse complement strand
ATTTGCCTGGCGGCAATAGCGCGGTGGTCCCACCTGACCCCATGCCGAACTCAGAAGTGAAACGCCGTAGCGCCGATGGTAGTGTGGGGTCTCCCCATGCGAGAGTAGGACACTGCCAGGCATCAAACAAAGCAAAAAGCCTCATGCGAAAGCATGGGGCTTTTTGTTTTGTCTGTTATCTGGCGTTCTGCTCGAGCATGGGCATGCGAAAGGCCCGTCGGGAACGGGCCTTAACGCCGCTTGCGGCGGCCCCGGAGGGGAGAGTCTCAGGATGAGACGAATTGTGTAGGACACTGCCAGGCATCAAATAAAGCCGAAAGCCCTGAACGTCAGTTCAGGGCTTTTTGCTTTGCGTAAAATGGAAAATCCCCGTTGTAATCCGCTTCAGCTTTCATCGTACTGTTTAATATTCATCACAAAACCAACGCATTGTTTCTCTGAATGTCAGATATTCTTCGTCCGCTATTAAGTTTGGCTGTTAACTTATAAGTAACAATAAAGTAACAACCAGGGCGGCAGGAAGCCAAATTTCATCATTGTTATGGCTCGGAGAATACATCATGACAGAAACAACCTCGGCTCTTGGGGATGAGCACGGCGTCGAACAGGGGGCGCTGGATAACAAGAAACGCATTTTCGCTATCGTCGGGGCTTCATCAGGCAATCTGGTGGAGTGGTTTGATTTTTACGTTTACTCCTTCTGTTCCATTTACTTTGCCGCCTCGTTCTTCCCGGCGGGCAACAGCACCACGCAGCTGCTGCAAACCGCCGGGGTATTCGCCGCCGGCTTCTTTATGCGGCCGATTGGCGGTTGGCTATTCGGTTATATTGCCGACAAGCATGGTCGAAAAAATTCCATGCTGCTTTCGGTCTGTATGATGTGCGCCGGATCGCTGGTGATCGCCTGCCTGCCGACGTATGAATCGATCGGCAGCTGGGCGCCGGCGTTGCTGCTGATCGCCCGCCTGTTCCAGGGGCTGTCGGTAGGGGGAGAATACGGCACCAGCGCGACCTATATGAGCGAGGTGGCGATCAAGGGGCGACGCGGCTTTTACGCCTCGTTCCAGTACGTGACGCTGATCGGCGGGCAACTGTTGGCGCTGCTGGTCCTGGTGATCCTGCAGCAGATATTGCCCGCCGAAGAGCTGAAAGCCTGGGGATGGCGCATTCCGTTTGCCCTGGGTGCCGTGTTGGCGGTAGTTGCGCTGTACCTGCGCCGTTCGCTGAATGAAACCTCCGATGCGAAGACGCGTAACCACAAAGATGCCGGTTCGCTGACGGGGCTGTGGAAAAATCGCAAGGCGTTCCTGATGGTGCTGGGCTTTACCGCCGCCGGTTCGCTGACCTTCTACACCTTCACCACCTACATGCAGAAATATCTGGTGAATACCGCCGGTATGGACGCCAAGCTGGCCAGCGCCATCATGACCGTCGCGCTGTTCGTCTTTATGCTGCTGCAGCCTGCGGTAGGCGCGTTTTCGGACAAAATCGGCCGTCGCAGCTCGATGTTGATCTTCTCGGCCTTTGCCACGGTGTTGACGGTGCCGATCCTGTTCGCTCTGAAAGAGGTGAGTAATCCTTATATGGCGTTTGGCCTGATCGTGCTGGCGCTGTTCATCATCAGTTTTTACACCGCGATCAGCGGGCTGCTTAAAGCCGAAATGTTCCCGCCGGAGGTACGTGCTTTAGGGGTGGGCTTGTCTTATGCGGTGGCGAACGCCATGTTCGGCGGCTCGGCGGAATATGTGGCGCTGTCGCTTAAATCGTTTGGTGTGGAGAACGCCTTCTTCTGGTATGTCTCCGGCATGTGCCTGCTGGCGCTGCTGGTCTCGCTCCGGTTGCATCGCAAAGGCAAGGAGATACAGCTGTAATAAAAACCCCGGCCTTGGCCGGGGTCAGCATACCGCTTACAGGATACGGCTGATCAGCCGATCGATGCGGATACGGCGCAGACGCCGAATCAGCTTACGCACCTTGATCGGATACTGCTGAATGCTTTGCAGTTCCTGATAATGGCCGACTACAGTGGTATGAGTACGGATGCATTCCAGCTCTTTCTGCCGTTGCTCGCGCAGCTCTTGCTTGGGATCGTGGATCAGAATGGCGTTTTCCAGATCCAGCCGCCAGGCGCGCGGGTTGAGGTTATTGCCGGTAATCAGCTGCCACTCTTCGTCTACCCACATGCCTTTCAGGTGATAGCTGTTATCGCCATCCTTCCACAAACGCACGATCAGTTGGCCGGTGTCGATGTAACGCTGCAACCGGCTCAGGAAGCGGCGCAGGTTGATCTCATACAGGTAGGGCAGCGCGCCGATGATTTTGAACGGCTGGTCTTCCGGAATATAGAAATCGTTGGCGGTTTTATCGCCGACGATGATTTCCACCTGCTTGCCCTGTCGCAGCAGATAAATGATGTTGCGCACCAGCAGCGCCGGCAGGTTGAAATAGGGGGTGCACAGCGTCAGTTTCTGGTCGGTGCATGACATCAGGTGATGAATGGTTTTATTCAGCACGCTTTGTTTGCCTAGCCCAACCATCGGCGTCACCGCCAGCTCATCGTTGCCGGCTTTGCCGCGGAAGTGGTAACCGGCGCGGCGTAGGGCGAAACGGAACAGACGGGTTTCGTTTTTGATCTCCGGGCTTTTCGGCCGATCGCTGCGATCCAGGCGTTGTACGGCGCCGGCGGTGAGCAGATGCTGCTTGATGTAATCGATCAGAGTATCGGCCAGCACGCCGTTGGTGATCAACTGGTAGCGATCGTAACGGTATTTCTCATGCTGATGCAGATAGACGTCGTTGATGCTGGCGCCGCTGTAGATAACGGTATCGTCGACCACAAAGCCCTTCAGATGCAATACGCCCAGCGCTTCGCGGGTATTGACCGGCACGCCGTAGATTGGCACCGATTGCTCCGGATGCTGGCTGGCCATGGCGCAGTACCAGTCGGCGTTGGTATTGGCGGCGGCGGCGCCGATGCGCCCGCGCTGTGCGCGGTGCCAGTCGACAAGCACGCAGATTTCCAGCTCGGGCCGCCGCTGCTTGGCTTGATACAGCGCGTTGAGGATCTCACGCCCGGCGTCGTCATGCTCCAGATACAGAGCCACCAGATAGATACGTTGGGTGGCGTTGGCGATGGAATCCAGCAGCGTGGCGCGAAAGTCGGACGGCGCGTACAGAGTACGAACATCAGCAACCGTCTGGGGGAGTTTGGGCAGTTGTGCAAGGTGTTGTTGATGTTTGCTACGTTTAAATTTTGACAACATCACAGTGCGCTTCTTCTCTCATGATTGATGGCCGGAACGCCACAGACTTAAAAACAATAAACCGAATAATCGGGCGATAATACCATTAGTTGCCTCGATTGTGCGTATGTTTTGGCGTTAAGTGGTGGATTCGTAGCGCATTGCGACGCAGGTCACTGCGCGTCGTCGGCCTGCAGCGGCAGCGTCAGATTGACGATGCCGTCCTCAAGCTGCACCTCGATGCCAAAGCCCAACCGCTGCGCCAGCGCGATCATGCCGCGGTTATTCGGCATGGTGATGCCGCTCAGGCGGGTCAGGCCATGCGCGCGCGCATAGGCGATCATTTTCTCCAGCAGCTGGCGGCCGAGCCCCACGCCTTTCAGGTCGGAACGCACCAGCACGGCGAACTCGGCATCGGTGTTGTCCGGATCGGACAGCGCGCGGGTCACGCCGATAATCTCGTCTGCCCGCACCGCCACAAAGGCCATTTCCCGATCGTAGTCGATCTGCGTCATGTTGGCCAAATCGTCATGGGTAAACTCGTTGATCTCGCTGAAGTAGCGGTAATAGAGATCTTCCTTGGTCACCCGGTCGATGAAATGCTTCAGCGCCGGCTCGTCTTCCGGCAGGATCGGGCGGAACAGGCATTGGCTGCCGTCTTTCAGCGCGATGGTCTCTTCCAGCTCATGCGGATAAGGCCGAATCGCCAGCCGCGCCTGCGGATCGCCGCTGAACGGTGCGAGCTGCATCGAAACGTCCAGCAGGGTGAACTCGCTGCCGGAAGCCAGCACCGGGTGAATATCCAGCCGGGCGATCTCAGGGCAGTCAAGGATCAGGTTGGAAACCTGCACCAGCAAGCGGCTCAGCCCGGGGATATCTAAAGGCCGCAGTGCGCTGCGCCCGCGGATCTTGCCGCCTTTCACCGCCTGCAGCACCAGATAACGCGCCAGCGCCATATTCAACGGCGGCAGCGCGACCGCGACCTGATTTTCCTGGCGCCACTCTACGCCGCCTTCTCCCAGCATGATCAACGGGCCGAAAATGGCATCCTGCTCCACGGCGATGCGCAGCTCCTGGGCGCCGGCGCGGTTGGCCATGCTCTGCACCAACAGGCCGTGGATGCGCGCCTGAGGATAGGTGCGCTTCACGCGGTCGAGGATCGCCTCCGCCGCGCGTTGCACTTCGGTCGCGGTGCGCAGGTAGAGCATCACGCCCTGAACTTCCGATTTGTGCGGGATATCCGGCGAGCGCAGCTTCAGCGCCACCGGGTAGCCGATCTGCTCGGCGATGTGCACCGCTTCGGCGCTGTCTTCGGCGATCCAGGTCGGCAGGGTGCTCAGATCGTAGGCCTGCAGAATGGATTGCACCTCGTGGGTATCCAACTGGGTGGCGCCTTCGGCCAGCGCCTGATGAATCAGGCGGTGGGCATCGGCGGTATTGGCGGTCAGGCCGACCGGCAGCGCGGGCGTCTCCTTCAGCTGCTTCTGGTTGCGGCGGTATTCCACCATATGCATAAAGGCGGTGACCGCGCCTTCCGGCGTGCGGTAGGTGGGAATGGCGGCTTCGGTAAACAGCCGGCGTGCCTCTTGCGAAGAGTATTCGCCGCACCAGTTGGTCAGCAAGGTGATGCGCTTGCCGCGCGCATGGCGATGCAGCGCGTCGATCAGCCGCTGCGCCGTGGCGGTGCCGGGCGCAGCCGCGCTCGGCGCGTGGATCAGCAGCAGCGCATCATAGTCGTGGCTGTCGAGCAGCGCTTCGAGAGCCGCCAGATAACGCTGCGGCGTGGCGTCGTCGCGCAGGTCGAGCGGGTTGCCGGCGCGAATGAAGTCCGGCAGCGCGTCGCTCAGCGTCGCCAGGCTCTCCTCGCTCAGCGTCGCCAGCTTGCCGTTGCGGCCGAGCAGTTCGTCCAAGGCCATCGCCGCCGGCGCCGCCCCATTGCTGACGATCATCAGCCGTTCGCCGCGCAGCGGATGCATATGGCTGAGGGTTTCCACCGCCGAGAACAGCTCATGGGTATCCTGGACGCGCAGCAGGCCGGCGCGCTGGATGGCGGCGTCATAGGCGGCGTCCAGCCCCAGTTGGCTGTTGAGCAGTAATTGCGCCTGTTGGCTACGGCCGCTTTTGATCACCAGAATGGGCTTGTTGCGCGAGGCGCTGCGCGAGGCGGAGAGAAAGCGCCGCGCATCGCTGATGTTTTCCAGATACAGCAGGATGGCGCTGGTCTTGCTGTCGCGCGCCAAAAAGTCGAGCAGGTCGTCGACGTCGATATCCAGGCTGTCGCCCAGCGCGATGAAATAGGAGAAGCCGACTTCGCGCTGCTGTGCCCAGTCGAGAATGGTGTTGGCGACGGCGGCGGACTGCGAGATAAACGCCAGCTTGCCCTTTTGGATCGGCACCGGCGAGAAGCTGGCGTTGATGCCTTGCCACGGCGCCAGCAGCCCCAGACTGTTGGGGCCCAGCAGCCGCATGGCGTAACGCTGCGCGCAGGCTTTGAGCTCGGCGAACTGTTCCGGCGGCGAAGAGAGCACGATGGCGGTTTTGCAGCCGCGTTGGCCCAGCGCTTCAATCAGCGCCAGATTACGGCTGGCGTGGGTGCAGATGATCGCCAGATCCGGCGTCAGCGGCAGGCTGGCGACGTCGGGATAGGCCATGACGCCGCATACCGCCTTGTAGCGCGGCGTCACCGGCAAGATGGGCCCGCCGAAACCGCCGGCCAGCAGGTTGCTCATCATCAGGTTGCCGGCGCGGCCCGGCTGCTGCGAAGCGCCCAGCACGGCGATCGATTTGGGACGTAGTAGCGCTTCTAACCCTCGCTGGCTCATGCACGGCTCCTTTTGGCAACGTTACGCCTGATTTTAGGCGCTTTATGGCTACATTGCTGTGACCGGTGCCTCCGGTCGGGTCGGTTTTCCCGCCAGATACTGTTGACGGAAATAGCGGAAATGCTGATTCAATCCGTCGGCGGCCGGCATATCGCCCGCCTGTTGCAGCAGGGCGGCGGCCACTTCCGCCGTGCAGTGTTGCTCGGCGCGGCTGGCTTCGCGCAGCTGGTAGGCCGATGCGGCGTCGACGTTGAGTGAAAACACCGGGAATTGATTGAGATACGGGCTTTTACGGAACATTTTGCGCGCTTCCGCCCAGGTGCCGTCCAGCATGATGAACAGCGGCGGTTTGCCGCCGACGGGCAGTTCGCTGAACACCGGCCGCTCGGCGTCGGCGTAGGACGCGGGGAACACCACGTAAGGCTGCCGTGTCGGATCGTTGATGGCCGCCAGCAGGGCGGGATCGACCTCGGTACGCGACCAGAGGAACGCCTGGGTGTCCGGCAGGATATCGGCGATCAGGCGCCCGGTGTTGCTGGGCTTGAGCGGCTCGGCGCCGAACATGATCAGGCAGAAACGGCTGCCGGCCTGCTGCGGGCGAATGGTGTCGCACAGGCAGTTCTTATGCGGCAGCAGGCACCCCTGACAACGCGCCACTCGGCAACCGCGCGCCAGAAAGGGGCGGGTGGCGCGGTCTAAACGGAATTGGCGCAGGCGAAGTACGGCGTTGTCGGTCATAACGATCCTGGGGAAAAACCGCTATTGTAACGCAGAAAAAAGCCCGCCGGGAGGGGCGGGCTCGATCGGGGCGCGTTCGCGCGCGATGGCGGGATACGGCCTATACTTGCCGAATCACACTAACTCGTTGAGCCAGTTGTCAAACGGCGCCTTCGGCATCGCGCCGTTGAGCATGTCGACCATCTTGCCCTGACGGAACACCATAATGGTCGGGATGCTGCGGATGCGGAAACGGGCGCTCAGTTCCGGCTCGGCTTCAGTGTTCACTTTCACGAAGCGCACTTTGCCGGCGCGCTCTTCGGCCACGTCTTCAAAGATCGGCGCAAAGCTGCGGCACGGGCCGCACCACGGCGCCCAAAAATCGACCACGACCGGCAGATCGTCCTGCAGCAACTGGTCCAGCGTGGCGGCGGTGGCGTTGATCACTTCACCGTCGAAGAGCTCATGGCCGCAGCGGCCGCATTTCGCGTTGTCCGCCAGACGTTCTTCCGGCACACGGTTGGTGGCATTGCAAGCTGCACAAACTGTATTCATGTTGACCTCGGGTACTGAGAAAGCCGGGTCCCCGCAACGCGGTTGCGGAGATGTTTCTTTAATGCTGACGATTATCGGCAAAACCCGGCGCATGAACAATGAGGTTTGTTCAATGGATGTGATAGTTGGGAGCTTTTAGCGCAAGTTGGTGGCTTCATGCACCAACATCAGGTAATCTTCGCGCCCTGCGCGTTGGTGGAGAAGACAATGAACGATTCATTTAGTGGCAAGAACGGTAAGGTCAAAGTGATGTACGTCCGCAGCGACGACGACAACGGCGACGACCGCAACAAGAATAAACGTCCGGCCGGCAAAGGCCGTCCGGCTGACGGTGCGCGCTCGGGCCGCACCGGTCAAGACAAGGCGCGCGGCGGCAATGACCGTCGCGGAGCCGATTCCCGCCGCAGTGAAAGCGATCGTCCTCGCCGTCCGGCGCGCTCTGAAGATCGCGGCGGCAACGAGTCGCCGTGGAGAACCGTGTCGCGCGCGCCGAGTGAAGAGCCGGCGTTCGATCACGGCGGCATCAGCGGCAAAAGCTTCATCGATCCGGAACAGCTGCGCCGCCAGCGCGCGGAAGAAACCCGCGTTTACGGTGAGAACGCCTGTCAGGCGCTGTTCGCCAGCCGCCCGGAAGCGATCGTGCGCGCCTGGTTCGTGCAGTCGGTCACGCCGCGCTTCCGTGAAGCGCTGCGCTGGATGGCGGCTAACCGCAAAGCCTACCACGTGGTGGATGAGGAAGAGCTGGCCAAGGCTTCCGGCACCGAGCACCACGGCGGCGTCTGCTTCCTGATCAAAAAGCGTCAGGGCCTGGATGCGCAGACCTACCTGAAAACTGCGCCGGCGACCGACTGCGTATTGGCGCTGGAAGAAGTCGGCAACCCGCATAACCTGGGCGCCATCGTCCGTTCGTGCGCCCACTTCGGCGTCAACGGCGTGCTGCTGCAGGATCCGGCGTTGCTGGAATCCGGCGCGGCGGTGCGTACCGCAGAAGGCGGCGCGGAGCACATCAAGGCGATCAACGCCGATGATTTCCTGTCGGTGCTGGATACCTTCCGCAAGGCGGGTTACACCATCGTCACCACCTCCAGCCACAAAGGCACCGCGCTGGCGCAGGCCAAGCTGCCGGCCAAGATGGTGCTGGTGCTGGGCCAGGAGCGCGACGGCCTCAGCGACAGCGCCTGGCAGCAGGGCGATATGAACGTGTCTATCGGCGGCACCGGCAAGGTAGAAAGCCTGAACGTTTCCGTGGCGACCGGCATTCTGCTGGCGGACTGGTGGCGTCAGAATCAGGCGTGATTTTCATTACGTCGAATAAAAAAACGGGCGCCTCAGGGCGCCCGTTTCGTTTATTGAAGCTTAGTGAGCGCCGCCGCCCCCGCCGCCGCCGGAGCTGAATGGCGGTTTCGCTACCCACACCAGCGCCAGCAGCACCAGGAATACCCCGGCCGACAGCCAGAAAATCTCGTTGGCGGAGATGATCAGCCCCTGTGCCGTGATCTCGTTGGCGATGTAGGCCGACGCCTGCTGCTTGCTCATGCCGAGCTGCTCGAGCTGCCGGTACATCTCCTGCGACTGCGGATTGTACGGGTTGACGAACTCCGTCAACTGCGCGTGATGCTGCGATTCGCGCTGCGTCCACAGGGTGGTGGTGATCGAGGTGCCGATCGACCCCGCCAGGGTTCGCGTAAAGTTCGACAGGCTCGATGCCGCCGCCATGCGTTCCGGCGGCAGGCCGGACAGCGTGATGGTGGTCAACGGCATGAAGAAGCAGGCGATGGCGAAACCTTGAACGAACTGCGGCCAGGCCGAAGCGCCGAAGTCCATGCCCGGTTCAAACGTATAGGCGCGCCAATAGAAGCACACGGCATACATGATGAAGCTGAAAGTCACCAGCTTGCGCATGTCGAGCCGGTTGCCGAACTTACCGATGATCGGCGACAGCAGCACCGGGATCAGCCCGACCGGCGCCGACGCCAGCCCCGCCCAGGTGGCGGTATAGCCGTACACCTCTTGCAGCAGCTGCGGCAGCAGAACGATGGCGCCGAAATACAGCATGTACGCCAGGCTGATGCACAGACAGCCGATGGTAAAGTTGCGCGACTTGAACAGCGACAAATCCACCACCGGATGATCGTCCGTCAGTTCCCAGACCACCAGGAACAGCAGCGCCACGACCGCCACGACGGTCAGGGTGATGATCTCGGTCGAGTTGAACCAGTCCAGCTCCTTGCCCTGATCGAGCATCACCTGCAGCGAACCGATGCCGACGATCAACAGCACCAGGCCGACGGTGTCGATCGGCTTGATCTCGGTTTTGGTTTCTCGCCCCTTCAGCGTCGCCATCGCCGCCAGGATAACGAAGGCGCCGATCGGGATGTTGATGAAGAAGATCCAACCCCAGTGGTAGTTGTCGCTGATGTAACCGCCGAGAATTGGCCCGAAGATCGGCGCGACGATCACGGTCATCGACCAGAGCGCCAGGGCCATCGCTCGCTTGGCGGGCGGGTAGTTGTTCAGCAACAGGCTCTGAGACAGCGGGATCAGCGGCCCGGCCACCACGCCCTGGATCACGCGGAAGAAGATCAGCATGCCGAGGCTGTTGGAGATGCCGCACAGCCAGGAGGCGAGAACGAACAGCGCGGTGGACCAGAGGAACAGCCGCACTTCGCCGATGCGCTTCGCCAGCCAGCCGGTGATCGGGATCGAGATGGCGTTCGCCACGCCGAACGAGGTGATCACCCAGGTGCCCTGCGAGTTGGAAGACCCGAGGTTACCGGCAATGGTGGGGATCGCCACGTTGGCGATGGTGGAGTCCAGCACCTGCATGAAGGTCGCCATGGCGAGCGCGACCGTCATCCAGGCAAGCTGGGCGCCTTCAAGCGGTTTCTGTGGCAAGATGGCCTCCCGCGCGCTTAGCCGGCGTTCGCATGGATCACGTCGGCGATCAGCTGGTTAACCGGCGCCAGATTCAACGCCAGCGCGTCGCTCTGATACAGCGGTTTGTCGCGCACCACGTCAGACAGCACGCGGCCGTCCAGGTTGGCGGTGTCGACGGTCACCAGCGTCGAAAGACCGATGCGCAGCGGATGGTCGGCCACCTGCTTGGCGTCGAGCTCAATACGCACCGGCAGACGTTGCACCACCTTGATCCAGTTGCCGGTGGCGTTCTGGGCCGGCAGCAGCGAGAAGGCGCTGCCGGTGCCCATGTCGATACCGACCACTTTGCCTTGATACACCACGTCGTCGCCGTAGACGTCGCTGACCACCGTCGCCGGCTGGCCGATGCGCATATTGGCGATCTGCGTTTCCTTGAAGTTGGCGTCAACCCAGATGTGATCGGCCGGCACCACCGCCATCAGCGGCGAACCGGCGGCGATCTGCGCGCCGACCTGCACGCTGCGGCGCGAGACATAGCCGGTAATCGGGCTGATCACTTTGGTACGCTGCAGCGCCAGCCAGGCGTCGCGCATCTGCGCGGCGGCTTGCTGGATCGCCGGCTGCTGTTCCAGCGGGGTGTTCAGCACCATCGCCTGGTTGGCGTTGTATTGCTGCACCGCCACTTCCAGCGCGGCTTTGGCGCTGTCGACCGCATCGCGAGCGTGTTGCAGCTCTTCGCGGCCGATGGCGTCAACGCTGCCCAGCACCACGCGACGTTTCAGATCGTTCTCGGCCTTGCTCAGATCGGTCTTGCGCAAGGCGATGTTGGCCTGATACTGCTTGCTGTTGATGATCAGCTGGTGGGTCTGACGCACGCTGTTGGCCAGGCCGGTTTTGGCGCGTTCAAACGCCTGCTCGGCATCGGTCGGATCGAGCGTCAGCAGCACGTCGCCCTGCTTGACGTAGTCGGTGTTGTCGAAGTTGACGCTGTTCACGCTGCCGGACACCTGGGCCATGATCTGCACCTGGTTGCCGGAGACGTAGGCGTCGTCGGTTTCCTGGTGATGACGCAGCACCAGGAACCAATACACTAAATAAGCCACCCCTATAACAATGAAAATAACCGTCAGCAACAGCAGCCAAAATTTGCGCTGCTTCTTTTTGCCGCTCGGCTGCTGCGGGTTTTGGGTTTCCGCGCTTGCGCTCATGGTGTTCTCCAAGCCTTATATTATTATGCTTTCGAATCCGCTGCGGCCGGGGCCTGATAGCCACCGCCCAACGCGCGGATCAGTCCTATCTTCGCCTGCAGTAAATTGCTGCTGGCATTCAACTCCGCCTGTTGCTGCTGCAATAGCTGCGTCTGGCTGGTCAACAGATCGTCGCGCCCGATAATCCCTGCCTGGTAACGGGCGTTGGCGACCTGATACACCTGTTGCATCGACTGGGCCGCGGACGCCGCCTGCAGCTGCTGTTGTGCAGAGCTCTGCTGGATGGTGATGGCGTCGGCGGTTTCCTGTACCGCATTCAGGATGGTTTGGTTGTAGGATTCCACCGCTTCGTCATACAGCGCGGATTCCTCACCCAGCTTGCTGCGCAGGGCGCCGGCGTGGAAGATCGGCAGCGAGATCGCCGGCATCACGTTCCAGGCCTGGCTGGCCGCTTCAAACAGATTCGGGCTGGTGCCACTGGTATTGGTGGTCATCAGGCCGGCGAAGGCTGAAATGGTCAGGCTGGGGTAAAACTCTTTACGCGCGGCGCTGACGCGCTGGCTGTAAGACTCCACCAGCTGGCGTTGCGCGGCGATGTCCGGGCGTTTGCCCAGCAGATCCGCCGTCAGTTCGCCCTGCGGCGCCATCAGGTTGTCTGCAGGCAGCGGCACCTGACGCAGGTGCTGCATGGCGTTCGGCCCCTGGCCCGCCAGCGCGGCGAGCTGGTGTCTGAGCTGTTCGATTTGCGACTGCAGCTGCAGAATCTGCTGTTTGGCGACGTCGGACTGCGCCTGGGTTTGTTGCGGCACGTCGACGCCGGTCAGGCCGGCCTGATAGCGCTGTTGGCGCAGCGCGGTCAGGCGCTCGTTGTTGTTCACTTCCTGCTGCAGCAGCTTCTCGAGCGCGAGATTGCTCTGCAGCTGATAGTAGGCGGACGCCACCGAGCTGGTCAGCGTCAGCGCCGCCTGTTCCTGCTCGGCGCGCGCTGCGTTCACTTGCGCCTTGGCGGCGTTCACCTGGTTGCGGTATTTGCCCCACCAGTCGAACTCGTACGCCAGGTTCAACCCCAGCGAGTTGGAGCTTGAATAGATCGGCTTATGCGGATACCCCAGCCCCATATTGACGTTCTGCGGCACGCGCTGACGTTGGGTGCTGGCGTTCAGATCCAGGTTCGGCCCGTTGGCGGCGTTGGCTTCGCCTACCACGCTCTGCGCTTCGCGCACGCGGGCGGCGGCCTGACGCAGGGTCGGCGAACTTTGCAGCGTTTGCGTCATCAAGGCGTCCAACTGCGGATCCTTGAGGGCGCGCCACCACTGCGGGCTGACGGCCAGCGAACTGACTTTCGGCTGAGCCAACTGCAGGCTCTGCGGATCCATCAGCGTGGATTGCGGGGCAATATTATCGGTAGAAGCACACCCGGCCAGCAGCAACACGGCGAACAGCGGGGTGAATCTCCAGTGAAATGGGGATCGCATAAGTAGGTACCTGAACAGAAATTGTGAATTAGGGTAACTGTTCTGTGATTTCCATTTGATCCAGACGTGCCAGCAATTTGCGCGTCAGCTGTTCCAGCTGTTTTTGCTCATCGTCGGTCAGCGTGGACCACAGGAAATGCAGACATTGGTGCTGCGGCGGCAGCAGTTGACTGAGAAATTCTTCCCCCTGCGGCGTCAGATGCAGATGCAGGCAGCGGCGATCGTTGTCGCTTTCCCGGCGCTCGATCCAGCCGCGCTTCTCCAGCTCGTCGGCGATGCGGGTCGCATTGGTGCGCGAGGAGCCCAGGGCAGAGCTTAGCTCAGAAGGTTGGATGCTGTGGCTTTCCTGCGCATCCAGGGTAATCAGCGCCATAAACAGTGTTTCGTTAATCCCCTGCGCTTTCAGCATCTTATTGCGATTTTCCAGCAGCTTGCCTTGCATGTGCATGCACAGACGGGTCAGCAGGATTTCCTGATAAGGGAAATCTTTCTGCCGCGTGGCGCGGAAATTCAGCATTTGTTCTATGGGGGCAAACGAGCTTTCCATAATTTAGGGCCTCATTAATTTCGTTCGAGATAGTAACGACGGTGACAAATAATGTAAATGTTCAGCCGTGCGGATAATTTAGCAATTCGTGTCATTTGTCAGTGTTTGTAAAGATGTGACGCCTGAAAACGCCAGTGTGAAGCCAAACGGTCGGAGGCGGCGTCAGCCAGGGCCGAAAAACATTAACAATTTTAATGTGACGCCAAAGGCCGTCGCGCCGAGCAGCGTCGACAGAATGATGCTTTTACTGCGGTAGAAACACAGCGCCAGCGCGGCGAACCCCGCTAACGTCGGCAGCAGCTTGTCCGGTTCGCGCATCACCACCGGCGTGCTGGAGACCACCAGCAGGGCGCAGATGGAGGCGATGCCGATGCTGTCGAGCAGCAGGGCGGCTTTGCCGCGTTTAATGCCGGGCTGAGCGCGCGCCGGCGCCAGCCGCAGCGGCAGATAACGGAACAGGTAGTTGGCGCAGCCCACCACCAGGCCGATCACCAGCACATCAGTGTTCATGGCTGGCCTCCGCGTGCGGGGGTTGGAACAGGGCGGCGGCGCAGCCGGCGCCGATGCTGGCCAAAATGGCGACCGGAATGGAGAACAGCACCACGCCGAGCAGCGCGCCGGCCAGCGCGGCGGCGATGGTCAGGCTCTGCGGGCGCCGGAAAGCGGCCAGCAGGAAACTGAGAAACAGCGCCGGCAGCATGAAGGCCAGCGAGGCCTCGATCACCGGGAACTGCTCCAGCGGGCCGTTGCCGAACAGCGCGCCGAGCGCGGTGCCGGCTACCCAGGAGAGCCAGGAACAGAGCGCGATGCCCAGCATCCAGTTTTCGCTCCAGCTGCGGTTATTGCGCATCAGCCTGGCGGTGGCGGCGGCGAAGACCTCATCGGTCAGGCCAAAGGCCCACAGCGCCGTTTTGCCGGGCGACAGGCGCGAGACGATGCGGTGACGCAGCGCCGGGCCATACAACAGGTGGCGCACGTCCATCGCCATCACCGTCAATGCGGAGACCCACAGCGACATGCCGGCGCTCAGCAGGGCGGTGATCACGAACTGGCTGGCGCCGGCGTAGATGATGCAGGAGAAGAAAATGCTTTCCAGCGGGGAAAAGCCCAGTTTGACGGCGCTGAGGCCGAAAGCGAACGCCACCGGCACGTACCCGATGACGATCGGCAAACTGTCGACGACGCCGTTGGCGAAGGTGGCGCTGACGGCGGGCGGAGTAAGGCTGTCTGCAGCTTGGCTTTGCATGGTTGTGGGTCGCAGGGTAGATAGGTCGTCAATAGTTTATGCCCAGAACATTACCAGAGAGTAAGTAATGTTTATACCCTGCACCGCTAATAAATTTCTTTAGTGACTATTTGCACGATAATCAGATTGCCGCCGGCCCCTGCGGATCGTGATGCTTGCCGAGCCACCAGGTCAGCAGGTTGAGCAGGCATAACACCCCTCCGACGGCGGCCACGCCGTACCAGCCGGCATGCTGATAGGCGGACGCGGAGAGCAGCGAACCGAGGGCGCCGCCGATAAAGTAGCTGGTCATGTAGCCGGCGGTCAGGCGGTTGCGTGCCTCCGGCATGATGCGATACATCACGCTCTGGTTGGTGACGTGTACCGCTTGCACCGCCAGATCGAGGATCAGGATGCCGGCGATCAGCGCCCACAGCGATTGTTTAGCCAGCGCGATAGGTATCCAGGACAGCAGCAGCAATACCAGGCCGACGGTGGTGGTCAACCCGGCCTTGCCTTTGTCCGCCAGATGCCCGGCGCGCGAAGCGGCCAGCGCTCCGGCGGCGCCCACCAGGCCGAACAGCCCGATCACCCCTTCGGAATAGTTGAACGGCGGCGCGGCGAGCAGAAAGGCCATTGAGGTCCAGAGTACGCTGAAGTTGGCGAACGACAGGGCGCCGAGAATGGCGCGGGTGCGCAGCAGCGGCGTGCGGCAGAACAGGCTGAAGATCGAGGCCAGCAGCTGCGGGTAGTTCAGCCCGGAGTGTTGCTTATAGCGCGGCAGCGCGCGCCACAGGATCAGCGCCATCAGGATCATCAGCACGCTGGCGACCCAGTAGATGGTGCGCCAGCCGCCGAACGACGCCAAGGCGCCCGCGACGGTGCGCGCCAGCAGGATGCCGAGCAGCAGGCCGCTCATGATGATGCCAACGGTCTTGCCGCGCTTTTCCGGGTGGGCCAGCGTGGCGGCCAGCGGCACCAGGATCTGCGCCACCACCGAGAACAGCCCGGTGAGCGCGGTGCCGAGGATCATCATCGGCAGCGTGGCGGAAGTGGCGGTGATCAGCATGCCGCCGGCGGCCAGCAGCGTCATGAACACGATCAGGCCGCGGCGCTCGAACATATCGCCGAGCGGCACCAGCAGCAGCAGGCCGGTGGCGTAACCGAGCTGCGCGGCGGTGACGATAAAGCCGGCCTGATTGACAGACAGGTTGAAACCGGTGGCGATGGTTTCCAGCAGCGGTTGAGCGTAATAGTTGCTGGCGACCGCCAGGCCGGTAGCGATGGCGATCAGCACGGTCAGCGCCGGGCTGAGGCCCGGATGGGCGTTTTGTTGGCTCATGGTTTTTTCATCACGGGAAGAAGATAGCGCGCAGTATCCGGCAACGCGTCTGCGGAAACCAATGTATAATTTTCATTTGATTTATCTCATTTCAAGATAGATGCCATGAACCTGAAACAGATCCGCTATGCGCTGGCGGTGGCGGAAGAACAGAGTTTCACCCGGGCGGCACAGCGCTGCCATACGGTGCAGTCGGCGCTCAGCCACCAGATCGCCAAACTGGAAGAAGAGCTGGGCTGTACGCTGTTTGAACGTACTTCGCGCCGGGTGCGCTTGACCCCCGCCGGCCAGGCTTTCATACCCTCGGCGCAGCGACTGTTGGCGGCACAGCAGGCGCTGGTGGAGGAGGTGACCGCCGCCGGCGATGCGGTGTCCGGCACCCTGACCATCGGCACGATTTCAACCATAAACGCGATTGATCTGACCGAAAAGCTCGACAAGTTTCATCGCCACTATCCGGCGGTGAACATCCGCCTGTACGTTGGCATGAGCGAAGCCCTGCTGGAGGATGTGCGTCAGCAGAAGTGCGATATGGCGTTCGTCGGCATCTGGCCCGGCGATGTCGATCTGCTGCCGATGTCGCACCGGCAGTTGACCGATGAGCCGCTGGTGGCGCTGGTGGCGCCGCAGCACCCGCTGGCTAACCGCGAGCGGGTTAACCTGCAGGCGCTGGCGGAAGTGCCTCTGGTGGATTTCTACAGCGGCACCGGCGCGCGGCGCCAAACCGATCGCGCCTTCCTGGCGGCGGGCATCCGCCGGCACGTCAGTTTTGAAATCGATCATATCGAATGGTTGGAGAATCTGGTGCGGCGCGGGTTGGCGGCGGGCATCGTACCGATCTCGACCGCGCAACGCTTAAGCGCGCTGGTGTCGATTCCGATTGAAGACGGGCCGCGGCGCCAGGTGTATTGCATCTGGCCGCAGCCCTTGTCGAACGCCGCCGCCCGTTTTTTACAGTTCAGCGGCATCGATCTGGCGGGGTAGGGGCGCGGCAGAGGCGCCCCCGCTCGGTTACGGCTTCGCCGCTGCGGCGGCGGTTTTCACCCAGCCGTCGAAGGTCGCCTGATGCGCCTTGATCCAACCGTTGACGTGGTTTTGGATGTCGGCCTCCGAAGCCTGGCCTTCATGCATGCGCAGGTTTTGCGCGTTGATGTCGGCGATCGGCAGCTTCATGATGGCGAACAGCTTGGCGGCCGCCGGGTTGGCTTCGGCCCACTGCTTGTTGGCGGCGATGCGCATGGTGTTGACCGGGAAGCCGTAGTTGGCGCCGTTAGGCAGCTTGGTATCGACGTTCTTCTGCTCGCCCGGCAAGGAAGAGAACGGTACCTGCAGCCAGACCACGTCGCGGCCCGGCACCATCACATCGCTGACCCAGTACGGCGTCCAGGTGTAATACAGTACCGGTTTGCCCTCTTTGTAGCGGGTGATGGTGTCGGCGATCATCGCCGCGTAGTTGCCCTGGTTGTGTTCGACGGTATTACTCAGGCCATAGGCCTTGATGTGGTGGTTGATCACCGCCTCGCAGCCCCAGCCCGGGGTGCAGCCGGTCAGATCGGCCTTGCCGTCGCCGTTGGTGTCGAACAGCTTGGCGATCTTGGGATCCTTGAGCTGTTCGACGTTGGTGATGTGGTACTGCTCGGCGGTTTTCTTGTCGATCAGGTAGCCCTGCGCGGCGCCGTTGACGTAGACGCCTTCGCGGTAGAACTTGGCGTCGCCGCCGGCGGCCTTGTACTGATCGGCGTGCAGCGGATCCCAATTGACCGCGATAAAGGTGGCGTCGCCGGAGGCGATGGAGGTGTAGGCGACGTTGTAATCCACTTCGCGCGGTTCCTTCACGTCGTAACCCAGTTTTTCCAGCGCCTTGCTGACCAGCAGCGTCTGGAACGTCTCTTCGGAAATGGTGCTTTGCACCGGCTGTACCGCTATTCCCTTACCGGGTAAATCCGCCGCGATGGCGCTCTGTGAGCCAATCAGTGTCGTCAGGGCGAGAGCCCAGATGCCCGTGGTGCGCATAGTGTTTCCCCTCTTTTGATGTGGTGTTGCCCTGGCCCGCCGGGGCCGCAGCCGCCGGCGGGAAAAGCGTCAGGCTTGTTTGATAAATGGACGGGTAAACAGCCCGATGGGGCCGCGACGGTACCAGCGGCCGATGCCCTTGCTGCGGCGATCGCGCCCCAGCGATTGGGTGAGGCGATCGAGAATGATCGCCAGGATCACGATGCCGACCCCGCCGATGGCGGCCAGGCCCATATCCAGCCGGCCGATGCCGCGCAGCACCATCTGGCCCAGACCGCCGACGGCGATCATCGAGGCGATGACGACCATCGACAGCGCCAACATCAGCGTCTGGTTCACGCCGGCCATGATGGTCGGCATCGCCAGCGGCAGCTGCACCTTGAACAGCAGCTGGCGCGGGCTGGCGCCAAAGGATTCGGCGGCCTCGATCAGATCCTCCGGCACCTGCTTGATGCCAAGAATGGTCAGACGCACGATCGGCGGCAGCGCGAAGATAATGGTCACCACCACGCCCGGCACGTTGCCGATGCCGAACAGCATGACGATCGGCACCAGATAGACGAAGGCCGGGGTGGTTTGCATGGCGTCGAGCAGCGGCCTAATCACTTTGGCGGCATGCTTGCTGCGCGCCAGCCAGATGCCGAGCGGCAGGCCGATAAGGATGCAGAAGAACAGCGCGGTCAGCACCAGCGCCAGCGTAACCATCGCCTGCGACCAGGCGCCGATGGCGCCGATGGCGACCAGAGAGAGCAGCGTCGCGGCGCCCATGCCGAGGCCCGCGATCTGCCAGGCGACCAGCGAGAACAGCAGAATGGCGATCGGCGCCGGCATGCCCAACAGCAATTGCTGGAAGCCGCTCAGGATCACGTCTACCGGCACGCGGATGCCCTGGAATAGCGGGCGGAAGTGCAGCACCAGCCAGTCGATGCCTTGCGTGACCCAGGAATCAAACGGCACCCAGGCTTTGTGGAACGGATCAAGCAGGCTGAAGTGCTCAGGCTGCGCCGGGGCGCTGCTGAGCCAATCGGCGCCTTGCCCGGCGGCGTCATGAGCGGCCGGCGGCGGCGCGCTGGACCAGGCGTCGCCGGCGTTGGCGGCGGCATCGTGAGCGGGGGCGGCACCGGCATCGGCCGGTGCGGTAGCCCAGGGATCTTGGGTTTGCGTGGTATCACTCATTGGCTGAGCCCTCCTTGTCCAACGCCTGCAGCAGCATGGCCTTGGAGATGATGCCGAGATAGTTATGTTCTTCGCCCACTACCGGCACCGCGCACGGCGCCTGGGCGACCAGGGAGATCAGATCGCTGAGCGGCGTGTCGGCCGGCACGGCGGCGGGGGCCTCAAGCAGGGCATCGTCCAGCGTTTGATTGGCGGACAGCGCCTTTTTCAGCGACTCTATCGACACCACGCCGATAAATTTCTTCCCGCGTTCAACAACATAACCATAATCACGGTCCTCATCGCGCAGCAGCTGCAGCGCCGAGCGGGGGCCAAAACCGGGGGTTTTGCGGATCAGCGTCACCGGACGCCGCTGGGCGATATCCTTGGCGCTGAACACATGACTGATGTCCACGCCGCGGAAGAAGGTGCGCACGTAGTCGTTGGCAGGATTATTGAGGATCTCGTCCGGCGTGCCGACCTGGATCACCTCGCCGCCCTGCATGATGGCGATGCGATCGCCAATGCGCATCGCTTCGTCCAGATCGTGGGAAATAAACACGATGGTGCGCTGATGCTGAGCCTGTAATTTCACCAGCTCATCCTGCATTTCGGTGCGAATTAACGGATCGAGCGCCGAGAAGGCTTCGTCCATCAATAATATATCCGGGTTATTGGCCATCGCGCGGGCTAATCCCACGCGCTGACGCATGCCGCCGGATAATTCATCCGGATAAGACAGCGCATAATTCTCCAGCCCGACCTGACGCAGGGCGTCCAGCGCTTTTTCCTGGCGTTCCTGCAGCGGTATTTCGGCTAATTCCATGCCAAAGGCGGTATTATTCAGAACATTCATGTGCGGCATTAGCGCGAATGACTGAAATACCATGCTGATCTTATTTCTCCGCACGGTGCGCAGCGCGGTGTCGGATATTTTGGCGATGTCCTCACCGTCGATCAGCACCTGACCGCGGGTGGGTTCTATCAGACGATTGAGAAGGCGTACCAGGGTGGACTTGCCGGAACCGGAGAGCCCCATGATGACAAATATCTCGCCTTCTTCAATGGCCAGAGTGGCGTCTTTTACGCCGAGCGATAAGCCGGTTTTTTCAAACAGCCGATCTTTTGTCAGACCTTTATCCAGCAGTTTGAATGCGCGTTCCGGGTGCTCGCCAAATATCTTATACAGGTTCTTTACTTCGAGTTTAATTGCCATGCAATTTGCTGTTTCCTCTGGTTTAATTAAAGCGTTATGGGCTGTCCTTAGCAAAATAAAAGAGCTTTTTACCCTAACACAGTGAATATCTGAGACAACCCTCAATGTCATTTAAATGGGATATTAGTGGTTTACATCAAGGTTTTAATTAGTTATGGTAATTTGGCCCGTGACTCAAAATTGACGGCCATTATTCGCCATAATGGTTTGGTTTTTGGGGAAATAATACGGTGTGGCGTAGAGAGATATTTGGGCGCCGCGCCTGCCGTTCGGATAATAAAAAACCCGACCAGAGGCCGGGCAAAAGTCATCAGTATTTCATCAGTTTTAACGACAGGTGCCGATATCGAGGGGGATATCGTCGAGCGTCATGTTATCGCCTTAGTATGACAGCCAGATGGCAGCCTCAGGCCTTGCGATACAGCCTGCGCGGATGGCCGATATTGCCGTACAGCATCTCCACCCGCACGAACTGGGTGGCGACGCAATATTCCAGATAACGGCGAGCGGTGGTTTTGCTGATGCCGACCTGTTCGACCACGTCTTCCACCGCATGCGCCACCGCCGGCTGGGCGATAAACAGCGCCTGCACCAGCTCCAGCGTGTTGGTTTCTATGCCTTTGGCGCTCGGTTCGCTGGAGAACTGCTTCGACTGCAGGTTGTACAGCGCATCGACATTGTCCTGATCGATGATTTTGAAGGTGCGCTGGGTCTGCACGAACTGCATGAAGCGCTCGAGCGAGTTGCGCAGCCGTTTGTAAGACACCGGCTTGATGATGTAGTCGAAGGCGCCGTTGCGGATCGCCTGGCTGCAGGTATGCATGTCGCTGGCGGCGGTGATGAAAATCACCGAACAGGCGGGATTCTTTACCGCCGGTTCTTCCATCAGCTCAATGCCCTGGCCGTCCGGCAGAAAGTTGTCCAGCAGGATCAGCCGCGGCTGATGCTCGTTGGCTTTGGCCCGCGCTTCGGCCAGCGTGGCGGCGTAGGCCACCACCCGCAGGTTGAAATTTTTCTCGATGAACTCTGCGTGCAGCGTCGCCAGTTGCGGCTCATCTTCCACGATCAGAACGTCCAGTGTTTGGTGTGACATAATCGGGTGCTCAAAAAAATCGGGTTATGGGTTTTATTTAGGGATAAATATAGAGAATATCGCGCCGTGCGGCTCGTTGTCCGACACTTCTATGCTGCCGTGCGCCTGCGCCACGTGGCTGGCGACCAGATGTAGGCCGATGCCGTGGTCGCTTTTATCCGCTTTGGTGGTCACGCCCTGTTCAAACAGCGTATCACGAATCTCCTCGGCGATGCCGGTGCCGCGATCCGCCACCTCGATCACCAGCTCATCGCTGCCGTCGCTGATATAGAGTTCGATCGCGTCGTGCGGAGCCGGGCAGTGCAGCGTCGCCTCCACCGCATTATCCAGCAGGTTGCCGACGATCGACATCAGTTCGGTCTCATTCAGCGCCGCCGGGATCTGCCGCAGCTGGCAGGCCGGATCGAAACGCAGTTCGATGCCTTTCTCTCTGGCGCTGGAGTATTTGCCCAGCAGCAGCCCGCACAGCGCCGCCGAACTGAAGCGCTGCGAGATGAAATCGAGGATCTCCTGCGCCCCCTCCGACTGGGCTTCCACATAGCGGATGGCCTCGTCGTAGCGCTGCATATGCAGCAGCCCGGCCAGCGTGGCGGTCCAGTTCAGCTGCTCGTGGCGCATGATGCGCAGGTTGTCGGCATAGCGTTTCACCTGGCTGAGCTGGCTGCTCAGGGTATTGATATCGTTCTTGTCGCGGAAACTGATCACCCAGCCTTGCAGCTCCTGCTCCTGCATGATGCGCACCCGGCTGGCGATCACCCGCACGTGGTTGAAGCGGCACACCTCGTCATGGGTGTCGTGCTCCAAGTGCGCGATGGCGAAAAAGTCCGGCTGGGCCTGGATCACGTCGCCGATCGGCCGGCCCAGCAGGCCGGTGGCGGGCTGATGCAGATCCAACAGCTCACGCGCCGCATGGTTGATGGTGATGATCCGCAGCTGCGGATCGATGGCGATCACGCCCTCATAGATGGCTTCCAGCAGCGCTTTTTGCTGGCGCACCAGCAGCGCGATCTCTTTCGGCTCCAGCCAGAACATTTGGCGTTTGAGGTTTTTCGACAGCAGCCAGGAAAAAACGAACAGGGCGATCAGCAGCAGCACGATGGAACCGATAATTTGCGTTAATGTCCTGGCATTTAAATTATCGATATGCGATTTCAAATAGCCGACGGAAACGATGCCGATGACGTGATTATTTTCATCCAGAATCGGCGCCTTGCTGCGTAATGAAACGCCGATGCCGCCCTTGCGAATGGAAATAATGCTTTTTCCTTCCAATACTTCTTTATTATCGCCGCCGATCATCGGCGTGCCCAGGCGGCCCTCATATTCGGAATGATAGAGATGACGGGCATGATTATCACCGATGACGATATAGCTGGCGTCGCTGCTGGCGCGGATTTTTTTCATCAACGCAGCGATCCTGGCGGCGTCGTTTTTTTCTACGGCATCCACCAACGAAGGGATAAGGGCGATTTCACGCGCCTGCACCTGGGCGCGGGCGCCGAGATCGCGGTGCAGCTGCGCATCCAGCTGGTAATAGGTGTAGGCGCCGATGCAGCTCAGCAGCAGGCAGGAGAAGGCCACCAGGCACAGAAACAGCTTGATTTGAAATGAGAGTTTAAGGCGCATGGCGGAGCTTCACCGTAAAGAGATCCTGAAGCCTTACCCTATCATGAGATACGGGGTGTGTAATATTGCGCCCGATCAACTTGTGATCCCTCACACGGGATTAGCGTGAACCGGACGAGAATTGTTCGTCTGCGATAAAGTTGATAAGCTTTAAAATAAAAACGGTATTAACACCATTAAAACCACGCTGATTTTTACATAATCTTAATTAACCCCATAGAAACCATAACCACCATTAAAAACCCTTTTTAATTTTGAACATAATCACAGCAGATAATCCGTGCGCTTCTCTATGATGGCTGAACAAACTAATAAGAGGCCAGATTATGAGCACAACAGATGATTCTTACCTCGTAGCCAAAGACAAGGCCGCTGATATTCCTCTGCGTGAGAAATGGTGGCGGATACTGGACAATTATAAAGTAGGGATTATTCCGTTACCGTTCTTTATTCTGGCTGGCGTGTTGATTCTGCTCGACTGCCTGGAAGGCAAATTGCCGAGCGATATCGTGGTGATGGTCGCCACCCTGGCGTTCTTCGGTTTCGCCTGCGGCGAATTCGGCAAGCGCCTGCCACTGATCGGCAAAATGGGCGCGGCGGCGATCTGCGCCACCTTCATTCCTTCCGCGCTGGTGCACTATGGCCTGCTGCCGGACGTGGTGGTGGAGTCGACCACCAAGTTCTACAAATCGACCAACATTCTTTACCTCTACATCTGCTGCATCATCGTCGGCAGCATCATGAGCATGAACCGCCAGGTGCTGATCCAGGGCTTCCTGCGCATCTTCATCCCTATGCTGTGCGGCGAGATCGTCGGCATGCTGGTGGGGATGGGCGTCGGCATGGCGCTGGGCCTGGAACCGTTCCAGATCTTCTTCTTCCTGATCCTGCCGATCATGGCCGGCGGCGTAGGTGAAGGAGCGATCCCGCTGTCGATGGGTTACGCCGCGATCCTGCACATGGAGCAGGGCGTGGCGCTGGGGCGCATTCTGCCTATCGTGATGCTCGGTAGCCTGACCGCTATCGTCATCGCCGGCCTGCTCAACCAACTGGGCAAGCGTTATCCCCACCTGACCGGCGAAGGCAGCCTGATGCCGAGCAAGCAGGGTGAAAGCGACATGAGCGCGGTGGAAAAAATCAGCGGCAAGGTGGACGTCAGCACCATCGCCTGCGGCGCGCTGTTGGCCATTCTGCTGTATATGGTGGGCATGCTGCTGCACCGTCTGATCGGCCTGCCGGCGCCGGTGGGCATGCTGTTCGCCGCCGTGGCGGTGAAGTTGGCGCACGGGGTGTCGCCGCGCATTCAGGAAGGCTCGCAGGTGGTGTACAAATTCTTCCGCACCGCCGTGACCTATCCCATCCTGTTCGCCGTCGGGGTAGCCATCACGCCGTGGCAGGAACTGGTGGACGCGTTCACCGTACAGAATCTGATCGTGATCGTCACCACCGTCAGCGCGCTGGTAGCGACCGGTTTCTTCGTCGGCAAGAAAATCGGCATGCATCCTATCGACGTGGCGATCGTCTCCTGCTGCCAGAGCGGGCAGGGCGGGACCGGCGACGTCGCGATCCTCACCGCCGGCAACCGCATGTCGTTGATGCCGTTCGCCCAGATCGCAACCCGTATCGGCGGCGCTATCAACGTTTCGCTGTCGTTGCTGGTGTTGGCCAAGTTCTTCGTATAACTCCTATAAATCCTTAGCGTTACTTTGCCTTTCCCCGCCCCCGCGGGGATTTTTTTTGCCCGCGCGCCGGCCCGACGCGCGGGCGGGGAACTGCCGGTTACGCCGCTTGCTTCATCGCGGCGTCGTACCACGCGAAGTAGCGCTCTACGCCGCGACGGCCGGATTCGATCAGCGCGCGTTTCTTCTCCTCGCTGATGCCGAACTCCAGCGTGCCGACGTCGAGCGTGTCGACATACACGGTGCGCTTCCAGTCATCGCTGTCCAGATGCACCTTGGTTTGGATGTCCAGCATCACGTTGGCCACCGCCAGGGTGAAATCAAACAGGTTGTTGACCGGCGTGCGCGGGCCGGCCTGACCGGCGGCCTGAGCGATTTCACTGGCGGAGTCCAGGCGAATGCCCAGCGTACGGGTGTTGATGCGCTGGCTGGTGCTGTCGATGTAAGGCGGCGTGGCGGAGAAGTCATAGTCGAACAGCCGCACCGGGTAGTTGTCGATCATGCCGCCGTCGATGCACAGGTCGCCCAGGACATTTTTCTTCGCCACGAAGGCGAACGGGAACGACATCGAAATGCGCAGGCCATCCGCCACTTTCATGCGCGGCGTGGTGCGATGCGAATAGACTTCGCGCTGGCCGCTGTTGAGGTTGGCGCCGATAAAGTAAATCGACTTGAACCCTTTCGCCGTTTTCATCGCTTCGAACTGTTCGAAGGTAATACCCGGGTTGCCGGTATATTGCTTGATAATATCGCGCGACCATTGATAGAAATAATCGCCGGGCGCAATGCCGTATTGATTGAACAGGCGATAGGCGTCCTGGAGCGTGCCGAAAAAACCGCCGTTATAATCGAGGAATTTTTTAAAATCCATCGCCGACAGAATTTTGGTCACGTCGGCCGAGCTGCAGCCCAGCCCGACCAGCAGCGCGGCGATGGCGCCCGCTGAGGCGCCGGAGGTTTGCTTGATCTGCGGCATGATGCCTTTGGCCTCCAGCAATTCCAGTGCGCCGCCATAGGCGATGCCTTTTACGCCGCCGCCTTCAAAGACCAGGTTTTCGAATTGATAGCTCATCATATTTCCTTACTCGTGGTTTAGGGAGTAAGAAAAATAACGAAGCGGCGCACGAGAAAATATGGATTGGGGTTGTGTGGCTCGGCAAACAAAATTATTCATAATGAATATATTATTTATATATTTATCAAAGGCATTTATTAAACAGGCGCATCGGGCTTTTTGCGTCAATACTTAGCGCTGTTCAATTCTCACAAGGAGTCATCATGTTCTGGAAACGTTGTCTGTTGGGCGCGGCGCTGGCCGTTATGTCGTTACAGGCCGGCGCCGCCGCGCCGCAGGCCAAAACCCCGACGCCGGGATTTTACCGCATCATGCTGGGCAGCTTTGAAGTGACCGCGTTGTCCGACGGCATTATTCGCCTGCCGGCGGATAAGCTGTTACTGGGCCGCACGCCGCAGCAGATCGCCGCCGGGGTAGCCGAGCAGCATCAAAGCCTGCCGGTGGTCACGTCGGTCAATGCTTATCTGATCAATACCGGCGACAAGCTGGTGATGATCGACAGCGGCGCTGGCCAACTGTTGGGCGACGGCCTGGGCAAGCTGGTGGATAACCTGCGTGCGGCGGGCTACCAGCCGGAGCAGGTGGATGAGATCTACCTGACCCACATGCACCCGGACCACCTCGGCGGCCTGACGCACGACGGCAAGGCGGTATTCCCCAATGCGGTGGTGCGCGCCGCCAGCCAGGACGCGGACTTCTGGCTAAGCGCGGACAAACTGAAACAGGCCAGCGCGGGCAGTACAAGCAACTTCGAAAGGGCTCAGGCAGTGATCAAGCCGTATCAGGCGGCCGGCCACTTTAAGCCGTTCAGCGGCGACGGTGAGCTTTCCCCGGGCATTGCCGCCTTTGCCGCCCACGGCCATACGCCGGGACATAGCGTGTATCAGGTGACCAGCCAGGGCCAGAAGCTGTTGCTGCTGGGGGATCTGATCCACGTGGCGGCGGTGCAGATGCCGCATCCGAAGGTGGCTATCAGCTTTGATAATGACGCCAAGGCGGCGGTCGCTCAGCGGCTGCGGATATTTGGCGACAGCGCGCGGCAGAGCGAGCTGGTGGGGGGCGCACACCTGTCGTTCCCGGGGTTGGGGTATTTGAACCGCCAGGGCGACGGTTACGCCTGGGTGCCATTGAACTACGGCGCGCTGTAATGGCGATGGCCGCCCAACGGGCGGCCATCGTAAGCGCCTTGGGGACATTGTTCGATAATTTGGGATGATGATGCCAGAGAATCGGGGCTTATTCGCCGTGATAAAGAGTGCATGATTAACGTTACCCTCGTCGTTTTCTTTAAGGATCTCCCGATGAATCAGAAAACTCCCCCCGTCGCCATCGTTACCGGCGCATCGCGCGGCATCGGCGCGGCCATCGCCGAGCGTCTGGCCGCCGATGGCTTCACCGTCATCATCAACTATTCGGGCAACCCGGCGCCGGCCGATGAGCTGGTGCGCAAGATCGAACAGGGCGGCGGCCGCGCCTTGAGCGTCAAAGCCGATGTCAGCGATGCATCTGCGGTCGCCCGCCTGTTCGATAGCGCCGAACAGGCGTTTGGCGGCGTCGACGTGCTGGTCAATAACGCCGGAGTGATCGCGCTGGCGCCGGTGGCGGACATGCGTGACGAAGACGTGGATCGCCTGCTCGACATCAATCTGAAAGGCAGCTTCAATGCGATGCGCGAGGCGGCGAAGCGCCTGCGCGACAATGGCCGCATCATCAACTTCTCCTCCAGCGTGGTGGGGTTGCTGCAGCCGGGGTACGGCATGTATGCCGCCAGCAAGGCGGCGATCGAAGCGCTGACCAGCGTGCTGGCGAAAGAGCTGCGCGGCCGCAATATCACGGTGAACGCCGTCGCGCCGGGACCGACCGCCACCGGCTTGTTCCTCGACGGCAAAACCCCGGAGCTTATCGAGCGGCTGGCGAAGATGGCGCCGCTGGAGCGCCTGGGCACGCCGGACGATATCGCTGCGGCGGTGGCCTTCCTCGCGGGGGCCGACGGCGGTTGGATCAACGGCCAAACCCTGCGCGCCAACGGCGGCATCATCTGATTGACGACGCACCGCCGCAGGATCGGGTATCCTGTGGCGGAACTCATCACATCAAGGGCAGCGTATGGCAGGCGACAATCAGCAGTTTTATCCCGGCGTCAGGTCGCCCTGCGTCAGCCTGTGTCGGATCGACGACGAAACCCAGCAGTGCCGCGGATGCCGGCGCACGCGGGCGGAGATCGCCGCCTGGCCGACCGCCAGCGACGCGGAGAAACGCGCTATCTGGCGGCGGCTAGAGCTGCGTCAATCGGTGAAATAATCCTCTGCATTATTGCGCTGCCAGACTGCATGTAGCACAATTGAGCTACATGTGATTGACCGACGTGAGGAGCGATTATGTCGACGACGACCATTCGTATTCCAGATGAGCTTAAAGCCCGAGTCGCTGCCGTCGCCGAGCAGGTTGGCGTAACGTCTCACAGCTTTATTTTGCAGGCAATAGCGGAGAAAACGCAGCAGGAAGAGTTGCGCCGCGACTTTGAGAATGAAGCGGAAAAACGCTATGCCAAGATAATTGCGACGGGAGAGACGGTCTCTTGGAAAGAGATGCGCGGTTATTTGGAAAATTACGCAGCGGGTGATACTGCCGCTGTCAAACCTCCGGTTAAAAAATTGGGGCGCTGATGGCAAATGTCGAGTTGGCGCCAGAGGTCAGGGATGATATCGAACGTATTCTCGCTCATTTGGCTCAGTATGGCGCTGCGGATTCAGGGCGGCGCATTCAGGAAATCATCCAGGCAATTGCGGTATTGGAACATAATCCATTGATCGGACGGTCCCTTGGCGCAGGGCTGCGTGAATTGATTATTGGGCAGCAAGCTCGCGGTTATTTGGCGCTCTACAAATACATTCCTGATATCGATACGGCGTTTGTTCTGGCGATCCGCAGTCAGAAAGAACAAGGGTATTGAATGCACGATACCGGCCTGAAAGACCGGCATCGCTGTCATGTCCTCAGAAATCCCAGTCCTCATCCTCGGTGTTGACCGCCTTGCCGATGACGTAGGACGACCCTGAACCGGAGAAGAAGTCGTGGTTTTCGTCGGCGTTCGGCGACAGCGCCGACAGGATCGCCGGGTTGACCTCCGCCATCGCCGGTGGGAACAGCGCTTCATACCCCAGGTTCATCAGCGCTTTGTTGGCGTTATAGTGCAGGAAGGTCTTCACGTCTTCCGTCCAGCCGACGCCGTCGTACAGTTCCTCGGTGTAGCGCACCTCGTTGTCGTACAGGTCCTGCATCAGATCGAAGGCGAAATTTTTCACCTGTTGGCGCCGTGCGGCGTCCACTTTCTCCAGCCCTTTCTGGAACTTATAGCCGATATAGTAGCCGTGCACCGCCTCGTCGCGAATGATCAGGCGGATCAGATCGGCGGTGTTGGTCAGCTTGGCGCGGCTGGACCAGTACATCGGCAGGTAAAAGCCCGAATAGAACAGGAACGACTCGAGGAACACGCTGGCGACTTTTTTCAGCAGCGGATCGTCGCTGCGGTAGTGTGCCAGAATGATGCCGGCTTTCTTCTGCAGCGCGCGGTTTTCCTCGCTCCAGCGATAGGCGTCATCCACGTCCGGCGTTTGGCACAGGGTAGAGAAGATTGAGCTGTAAGAGCGGGCGTGCACCGCCTCCATAAAGCTGATGTTGGAGTACACCGCCTCTTCGTGCGGCGTCAGCGCATCGGCGATCAGGGCCGGCGCGCCGACGGTGTTCTGGATGGTGTCCAGCAGCGTCAACCCGGTGAACACCCGAATGGTCAGCTGCTGCTCCTTCGGCGTCAGCGTGGCCCAGGAGGGGATATCGTTGGACAGCGGCACCTTCTCCGGCAGCCAGAAGTTGGAGGTCAGGCGGTTCCACACCTCCAGATCCTTGTCGTCTTCGATGATGTTCCAGTTGATGGCGCGCACCAGCGGCGCCGATGTTACGGTCGTCATAAGTTGCCTCACAGCGCGCAGGACACGCAGCCCTGCACCTCGGTGCCTTCCAGCGCCATCTGGCGCAGGCGGATGTAGTAAATGGTTTTGATGCCTTTGCGCCAGGCGTAGATCTGCGCGCGGTTGATGTCGCGGGTGGTGGCGGTATCGCGGAAGAACAACGTCAGCGACAGCCCCTGATCGACGTGTTGCGTCGCGGCGGCATAGGTATCGATGATTTTTTCCGGGCCAATCTCGTAGGCATCCTGGTAATACGCCAGGTTGTCGTTGGTCATGTACGGCGCCGGATAGTAAACGCGGCCGATCTTGCCTTCCTTGCGGATCTCGATGCGCGAGACGATCGGATGGATGCTGGAGGTGGCGTTGTTGATGTACGAGATGGAACCGGTCGGCGGCACCGCCTGCAGGTTCTGGTTGTACAGCCCGTGCATCATCACCGACTGGCGCAGCGCGCGCCACTCATCGCGGCCCGGAATGGCGATGCCGGCGGCGGCGAACAGCTCGCGCACCCGCTCGGTCTGCGGCAGCCAGTCGCGCTCGGTGTACTTGTCGAAGTACTCGCCGCTGGCATAGCGAGAGTGCTCAAAGCCGTCAAAGGCGCCGCCGCGTTCGATCGCCAGCCGGTTCGAGGCGCGGATGGCGTGATAGGCCACAGTATAGAAATAGAGATTGGTGAAGTCGATGCCTTCTTCCGAGCCGTAGAAGATGCGCTCGCGCGCCAGGTAACCGTGCAGGTTCATCTGGCCCAGACCGATGGCGCGGGCGCTGCGGTTGCCTTCGGCGATCGACGGCACCGAGCGGATATCGCTCATGTCGGCCACCGCGGTCAGCGCGCGGATCGCGGTCTCGATCGCCTTGCCGAAGTCCGGCGCGTCCATGGTTTTGGCGATGTTCAGCGAGCCGAGGTTGCAGGAGATATCCTTGCCGATGCGATCGTAGCTCAGATCCTCGTGATAGGTGCTGGCGCGGTTGACCTGCAGGATTTCCGAACACAGATTGCTCATGTTGATGCGCCCGGCGATCGGATTCTCTCGGTTGACCGTGTCCTCGAACATGACGTAGGGGTAGCCGGATTCGAACTGGATCTCCGCCAGCACCTGGAAGAACTCGCGCGCGTTGATGCGCGACTTGCGGATGCGCTTGTCGTCCACCATCTCGCGGTATTTTTCACTGACGCTGATTTCAGACAGCGGCGTGCCATACACCCGTTCGACGTCGTAGGGCGAGAACAGGTACATTTCTTCGTTGTTCTTCGCCAGTTCGAAGGTGATATCCGGGATCACCACCCCCAGCGACAGCGTTTTGATGCGGATCTTCTCGTCGGCGTTTTCCCGCTTGGTGTCGAGAAAACGCAGGATATCCGGGTGGTGGGCGTTGAGATACACCGCGCCGGCCCCCTGGCGCGCGCCGAGCTGGTTGGCGTAGGAGAAGGCGTCTTCGAGCATTTTCATGATCGGAATGACGCCGGAGGACTGGTTCTCGATGCGTTTGATCGGCGCGCCCACCTCGCGAATGTTGCTCAGCATGAAGGCCACGCCGCCGCCGCGTTTCGACAGCTGCAGCGCGGAGTTCACCGCCCGGCCGATCGATTCCATATTGTCTTCGATGCGCAGCAGGAAGCAGGAGACCAGCTCACCGCGCTGGCGTTTGCCGCAGTTGAGGAAGGTCGGCGTGGCCGGCTGGAAGCGGCCCGAAATCATCTCTTCCACCAGATCCTGCGCCAGTGCGGTGTCGCCCGCCGCCAGCGTCAGCGCCACCATGCACACCCGGTCTTCGTAGCGTTCCAGATAGCGCTTGCCGTCGAAGGTTTTGAGCGTATAGCTGGTGTAGTACTTGAAGGCCCCGAGGAAAGTCTCGAAGCGGAATTTTTTGGCGTAGGCCTGCTGGAACAGCTGCTTGATAAACGGGAATTCGTACTGCGCCAGCACCTGCGGCTCGTAGTAGCCTTCTTCCACCAGATAGCGCAGCTTTTCCTCCAGGTTATGGAAGAACACGGTGTTTTGGTTGACGTGCTGCAGGAAGTAGTGCCGCGCCGCCAGCCGATCTTTATCGAACTGGATCCGGCCTTCCGCATCGTAAAGATTGAGCATCGCGTTGAGCGAATGGTAATCCAGCGCGCCCGTCTCGGGCCTGGTCAGTTCTGTCGTTGCCAAAATGCGGTTACTCCCTGTCTAACGTTTTCAACGTCTTGCGTAGTGCCGAGCAGCTCGAAGCGGTACAAGAAAGGCACCTGGCATTTTTTGGCGATGATGTCGCCGGCGATGCCGTACGCTGCGCCGAAGTTGGTGTTCCCGGCGGCGATGACGCCGCGCAGGTATGAACGGTTTTGCGGAACGTTGAGAAAGCGGATCACCTGGATCGGCACCGCGCCGACGGCGCTGCCGCCGCCATAGCTGGGCACGATCAAGATATAGGGCTGTTCCATCAGCAATTTGCTGCGGGCGCCGGCGATCGGAATGCGGATCGCCGGCAGGCCCAGTTTCTCAACGAATCGGTGGGTGTTCTCCGAGCTGCTGGAGAAATAGACCAGCGGATTCATCGTCGGGCCTCAGCAGGTGAGCGCCAGCGCGCCGATTTTGTCCGGCCGGAAACCGGCCCAGTGATCGTCACCGGCGATAATCACCGGAACTTGCTGATAACCTAAGGATTTAACGTGATCCAGCGCCTGCGGATCCTGGGTGAGGTCGATCACCTGATAATCAATCCCCTGTTTATCAAATGCGCGATAGGTGGCGTTGCACTGGACACAGTCCGGCTTGCTGTAAATAATAATGCTCATGATTCGCATTTACCTTTAGGCTGAAGGAAAGGCGGACAAGTCAGAGAACGGAGCATTGTTCCTGGCGTTTCTGACGGCGTTATCAGCCGAACAACATTCCCTGCGGCTGATAGATAAAATACTATATGTTGATATTTGTTTTATCAACCACGCTATATATGGTGTTTTGTCGGGTTTTGCGCGCAGGCCGCGCCGGGGCTGGAAAAGGCGAGGGGAAAAATTTTTGCGAGTGAGAAATCCCCCCTCTCGGTGAAGAGGGGGAGGCGAGCGCATTACTGGCGCATGCTGACGGCCAGCCGATTGAAGGCGTTCATGATGCTGATGGCGAAGGTCAGATCGGCGATCTCGGTATCGCTGAAGTGCGCCTTCAGCGCCTCGAAAGCGCTGTCCGGCGCGCCGGTGGCGGCGATCAGCGTAACCGACTCGGCCCACTCCAGCGCCGCGCGTTCACGCTCGCTGAATTCATGGCTGACGCGCCAGCCCGCCAACGTATCCAGCTTGGCATGGCTGAAGCCGCTTTCGCGCAGCGCTTTGCCGTGCATGTCCAGGCAGTAGGCGCAGCCGTTGATCTGCGAAACGCGCATAAACATCAACTCGATGGTCGCTTTGTCCAGGGCGCCTTTCTCCAGCGCCATCAGCGCGCTCACCATATTTTTGTACGGGGCGGGCGCCAGCTCGGCATAGTTCAAACGTGGCTTAATCATGGTCAACCTCAATTGATAGTAACGAAATCATGGCGCTACTTTAGCGGCCTTATGGTCTATGCTATAGGGCCATAAAATGATTATTTAACCGGGCCATGATGCCACCGTTCCTGACTTCATTGCGGCTGGACAGCCGGCTCGCCGAGCCGCTGTACCGGCAGATTTACCAGCGGATTAAAGACGCCATTGCCCAGGGCAGCCTGGCGGCGGGCAGCCGGCTGCCTTCGGTGCGCGGGTTGGCGAGCGATCTGGGCGTGGCGCGTGCCACGGTGGAAAGCGCCTACGCGCAACTTATTGCCGAAGGTTTCTTGCAGAGCCGGGGGCAGGCGGGCACCTATGTCTCGCCGCAGTTGCCGCACATGCCGCCGGGCGCGATGCCCGCTGCGCCGCCGCTGGCGACGATAGCGCCCGATCCGCTGCAGCCGCAGGGCATGCTGCAGCCTTTCCAACTGGGCGTGCCGGCGCTGGATGCGTTTCCTCGGGCGCTGTGGCAGCGCATTGTCGCCCGCCAGCTGCGCGGTTCCACGGCGGCTTCCCTGGCGCTGCCGCCGGCCGGCGGCTTGCCTGAACTGCGTGAGGCGATCGCCCATTATCTGCATTTGTCGCGCGGCATCAGCTGCCGGCCGGAGCAAATTTTCCTCTGCGCCGGTTATCCGGCGTTGCTGGACTGGGTGACGGAGACACTGTTGCACGCCGGCGACGCGGTATGGATCGAAGATCCCGGCTATCCGGTCACGCGCCCGCTGTTGCGAGCCGCCGGCGTCAGGCCGGTCGCCGTGCCGGTGGATGAACAGGGCATGGACGTGGCCGCGGGTATGCTGACGGCGCCTGAGGCGCGGCTGGCGGTGGTGACGCCGACCCATCAAAGCCCGCTCGGCGTCTCGCTCAGCCTGGCGCGGCGGGTGGCGCTGCTCGACTGGGCGCAGCAGCGCGGGGCCTGGATCCTTGAGGATGACTACGACAGCGAGTTTCGCTATCACGGGCGGCCGCTGCCGCCGCTGAAGAGCCTCGATGTTCAGGGGCGGGTGCTGTATGCCGGCACCTTCAGCAAAACGCTGTTCCCGGCGCTGCGCATGGCTTATTTAGTGGTGCCCGTCGGCCTCACGGAGGCCTTTGCGCGCAGCAGCCGGCTGCGCGGCTGCGGTTGCCCGCCGCTGCTGCAGGCCGGCGTGGCGGATTTTATCCGGCAAGGGCATTTCTACCGCCACCTGAAACGCATGCGGCCGTTGTACCGCCAGCGGCGCGAGTGGTTGACGCAGGCGTTGGAGCGGCAGCTGGGGGCGTGGCTGACGACGGTGCCGCAACAGGGCGGCATTCAGCTGTTGGCCCGGCTGCGCGACGGCTTGGCGGATGCGCCGTTGGCGGCGCAAGCCTGGCAGCAGGGGCTGGCGGTGCAGGCGTTGTCTGACTGGCGAATCGATCATCCGGCGGGGCAAGGGTTACTGCTGGGGTTCGCCAATTTCGGCCGGCGAGAGGAGGCGGAGCGGGCGGTACAGGGGCTGGCGCAGCTGTTTCGCTAAAATTAAACGGCCCGCGATTTCCGCGGGCCAGACGCACATCTGTTTTATCTTTATGACTGCAGGGGTGTTAACGCCGGGCCAGCAGCACGCCGAGCACGATGCCGACGGCGGCACCGATCCCTACGCCCTGCCAAGGTTTGTCACGCACATAGCTGTCGGCTTGATCGACCGCGTCGCGCGCATGTTGTGTCAGACTGGTGGAGCCGTTGAATCGCGCTCGCGCGTCGCGCAGCACGCCTTTCGCCTTGCTGTGCAGCTCTTTCAGTTCCTCTTTGGTCTTGTCACCGGACTCGCGCAACACTTCATCCAGCGTATCGGCCAACAGAGTCACATCCTGATCGATATCGCGTTCTGTTCTTTCCGCTTTCTTAAACATTCAGCTCTCCATTTCGACACATGTCTTTTAAGTGTAGACCATGCCGAGATTTGTGTGGCCGATCACGGAAAAAAACCGCCGTCACGCAGGTGTTTGCCGGCACCTGGGCTTTGTACATTTGGTTACTCGGCGAAACCAATCACTCACGGAAACGGCCGTTTGATTCCACTAGTATCTGTTTCAACGGCTCCACCGGAGCTTACCGAAACAACACTCTGAGGATTTAAAGATGAAAAAAGTATTAGCGCTGATCGTTGCTGCCACTATGGGTCTGTCTTCTGTTGCTTTCGCTGCTGATACTGCAGCTACTGCTCCGGCTACCACCACCGCGCCAGCTGCGACCACCACTACCGCTGCGCCAGCGGCTGCTGCTGAAAAAGCGCCAGCTAAAGCAACGCACCACAAGAAAGCCAAGCACCACAAAAAAGCGCCAGCCCAGAAAGCTCAGGCCGCTAAAAAGCACCACAAAAAAGCGCCAGCTCAGAAAGCCCAGGCTGCTAAAAAACACCACAAAAAAGCGCCAGTGCAGAAAGCTCAGGCCGCTAAAAAACACCACAAAAAAGCCGGTAAAAAAGCTTAATTAAGTGATGTTTGCGGAACCGGAAGGTTCCGCACGCTCCAGTCCGTACTCCAGACACCCGGTTCTTCCGGGTGTCTTCTTTTGAGGCGACGCACGATGATCAATCGCTATCTGTTTGAAGTTATTTTCAGCGCGGTAACCCTGTGCGGGGTGATCGTCGGTTGGGAACTGTTTCTGGCCGGCAGCTTCCTGTAATTATTGCGCCGCGGCGGTTTCGTGCAAATGCCGCCAGCCGAGCGCGTCGGGCAGGCGTTCAAACACCACCGTGGAGTAGCGCAGCGTGGCGCTTTGCCCCGGCAGACTCTGTTTTTCCCGGTAGCTGACTACCGCGCCAGTCGGCCATTCGGCCACCAGCTTCATCTCTTCTATCTCGATTTCCAGTCCCGGTTTGGCGGCGCGATGCGCGCGGAAAAAAGCGCACAGCGCGGTGAAATCCAGCGGGGCGCCGTTCAGCGCGATCATGCTGAAATCCGGCGTAAAGCGCGCCAGCAGCGCTTGCTCCTCTCCGGCGCCTTTGCCCAGCCAGCGTTCAATGGCGATGTGGGCGTCGATCACTTCGGTAAAATACGGGTTCATAAAGCATCCTGTTGAGCGTTGAGTTGGCGCACGATGGCGCGGTTGGCGAGGCGCAGACACAGCAACAGCGGGATAAGTGCGCTGGCGCCCGCCAGAATGAAGCAGGTTCGGTAAGCCGCCGCGGGCGGCAACACGGCCAGCAGCAGATTCAGCAGCAGGCTGAGCAGCGCCACGCCAAGGCAAAAACTGAGCTGGCGGTTGATATTCCACAGTGCGCTGGCGTCCGCCAATTGGCCGTCGGGGATCTGCAGAAACGCGCTGCTCTGCGCGGTGCTGCTGCACAGACTGCCGCCGAACCCCATCAGGGCGAAGGCGGCGATCTGCAACGCGTGCTGCCCGGCCTGATCGATCTGCGCCAGCGTCAGCATGCCGGCGCCTTGCAATAGGCAGCCGGCGATCAGCAGCGGCCGCGGGCCGAGGCGATTAAAGCTTTTGCCGGTCAACGTGATGGCCAGGAACGACGCCAGCGCCCAGGGCAGCATCAGGCCGCCGACCTGCGCGGCGGGCATCCCCAGCTGGTTTTGCAAATACAGCATCGCCACCAGGCTGACGCCGATGAACAGGCCGGGAATGCACAAATAAACCGCCATGGCGTTGCGCAGCAGCGGATCGCCGACCAGCCGCAGGTTCAGCAGCGGCTGCGGGGTGCGCAGGCTATGGCGCAGATAATAGGCCAGCACCAGCAGCCCGGCGGCCAGCAGCGCCGCGCCGGAAACCTGATGACCGGCTTCGCTCAGCCGGGTCAGGCCGAGCAGCAGCAGCGTCAGCGCCGCGCAGGCGCTCAGTAATCCTGTCGCGTCGAGCGGTTTGCACGCCGCCGTCGGCGTTTCCGCACGTAGCCACAGCGCCGCCAGCGCCAGGGCCAGGGCCGCCAGCGGCAGGTTGGCGAAAAACACCCAGCGCCAGTCCAACCGATCGACGAGCCAGCCGCCCAGCGCCGGTGACAGCGCCGGCGCCAGCAGCCCCACCAACATGATGGCGGCCGACAGCCCGGCGCGTTCATGGCTGCGGTACAGCTGATAGGTCAGGGTCTGGCCGATGGGGATCAGCAAACCGCCGCCCATGCCCTGCAGGGTGCGCCAGCCGATCAGCGCGCCGATGCTGTCGGCGTTGCCCGCGCCGAGGGTGGCCAGCATGAACAGCGCCAGCGAGAGCAGAAACACCCGCCGCCCGCCGATGCGTTGCGCCAGCCAGGCGCTGAGCGGGATCACCAGCGTCAGGCCGAGAATATAGCCGTTGCTGACCCACGCCAGCTGGCTGACCGACGCCGCCATCGCCTGGCCGATGGCGGGGTAGGCGACGTTGGCGATAAACATATTGATCAGATCGACGAAAAAGCCGAGCAGATAGACGATTGCCACTTTGCTGCGATAAGACATGGTGCCTCCGGTTGAAGGCGAGCAGTGTATCGGGGGGAAAAGTGCGGATAAATCGGCGGCGGGCGATTACACTGTCAAAATGATTTTGACAATAAGGGCGGCGAAATGCTGAATTTGCAGCGTCTGGCGATCTTCGCGGCGGTGGTGGAAGCGGGCAGCTTTACCGCGGCGGCGGCGGCGCTGGGGCAAACCAAGGCGGTGGTGAGCTTTAACGTCAAGCAGCTGGAGAATGAGCTGGGGGTGTCACTGCTGGCGCGCAGCACCCGCCGATTGTCGCTGACCGATGCCGGCGAACGCTTCTACCAGCGCAGCCTGCAGCTGTTGCAGGAGGCCGAGAACGTGCTCGACGACGTGCGACGCGATCATCACGGGCTGAGCGGCGTGCTGCGCATCACCAGCACGCCTGAGTATGGCGCGCAGGTCGTGGTGCCGGCGCTGGCGGCGTTTTCGCGGCAGCATCCGCGCCTGCGCATCCAGCATGTGTCTTCCTCTTATCATGCCGATCTGATCTCTGAGCGCTTCGACGTGGCGATCCGCCTGGGCCAGCTGGCGGATTCCAGCCACCGCGCGGCGCTGATCGACAGCTTCGCCATCTTTCCGGTGGCGGCGCCGAATTATCTGGCCGAGCGGCCGATTCATTCGCTGACGGATCTGGCGCAGGCGCAGTGGATCGCCCACAGCCGGCTCAGTTCGCCCCTCAGCTGGCAGGTGGTCACGCCGCAGCGCGACGCGGTGCTGTTCAAGGTCGCGGATGCGGCGACGCTCACCGGCGACAGCGCCGCGGCATTGCTGGCGTTCGCCCTGCATGGCGCCGGGGTGGCGCTGCTGCCGGCGTGGCTGGCGCAGCCCGACATCGACGCCGGCAGGCTGCAACGGTTGCTGCCGGATCACCGTTTCCCCGAGCAGAGTATCTATGCGCTCTACCCGAACACCCGCCACGTGCCGGAGAAGGTGCGGGCGTTTATCGATTTTCTGCGTGCGCGGGTGGCGGCAAACCGTTAGCGAAATAATAATTCGTTATCACTCTCTCATTTATCATCAAATCTCGTCGGGGTATGCTGGAGGGCTTCGTCTACCCCGTCCGATGCGAGCCGCCTTCGATGACCGCAGAAAATAACCTCCAACTGAACCGACGTATTTTGTCCGTGGTGATGTTCACCTTCGTCTGCTACCTGACCATCGGCCTGCCGCTGGCGGTGTTGCCGGGGTTTGTGCATGACCACCTGGGCTACAACTCGGTGCTGGCGGGCCTTATCATCAGCGCGCAGTACTTCGCCACGCTGTTCAGCCGCCCGCATGCCGGGCGTTACGCCGATCAGTTGGGGCCGAAGAAGGTGGTGCTGTTCGGCCTGGCCTGCTGCGGCGCCAGCGGCCTGTTTTACGCGCTGGCGTTCGGCGTTGACGGTTGGCCGTGGCTCAGCCTGCTGCTGCTGTGCGTGGGACGGGTGTTTCTCGGCGTCGGCGAAAGCTTCGCCAGCACCGGCTCCACGCTGTGGGGCATCGGCCGGGTTGGGGCGATGCACACCGCGCGGGTGATCTCCTGGAACGGCGTCGCCACCTACGGCGCGATGGCGGCCGGCGCGCCGCTCGGCGTGTATCTGAATCAGCAGTGGGGCTTGGCCGGGGTGGCGGCGCTGATCGTGCTGGCGGTTGCGGTGGCGCTGTTGTTGGCGAGCGGCAAGCCGGACGTCTCGATCGCCGCCGGGCAACGCATCGCCTTTCGCGCGGTGTTCGGCCGCATTTGGGCCTATGGTCTCGGGCTGGCGATGGGCACCGTCGGCTTCGGCGTGATCGCCACGTTCATCACCCTTTACTACGCCGACAAAGGCTGGAGCGGCGCGGCGTTTTCGCTGACGCTGTTCAGCTGCGCCTTCGTCGGCATTCGCCTGATCTTCAGCAATGTCATCAACCGCCACGGCGGGTTGAAGGTGACGCTGGCGTCGTTTCTGGTTGAGATCGTCGGGCTGCTGTTGATTTGGCAGGCCGGCGAGCCCTGGATGGTGCAAACCGGCGCATTGCTGGCCGGCGCCGGTTTTTCGCTGGTGTTCCCGGCGCTGGGCGTTGAGGCGGTGAAACAGGTGCCGCCGCAGAATCAGGGCACGGCGCTCGGCACCTATTCGGCGTTCCTCGACCTGGCGTTGGGCATCACCGGCCCGCTGGCCGGGCTGCTGATTGGGCAGGCGGGCGTGCCGTCGATTTATCTGGCGGCGGCGCTGCTGGTGGCGCTCGGGGTGTTGCTCACTCTGCGCCTGCTGCAGCGCAGCCGGGCCTGATTCAGGAATAGTCCGAAACCCGGATTCCTCCCCAGAAAATCATTGTTTCGGTGAATGATTACGGTAAGGTCGCTCAGCGGTCCAGAATGAGAGGAGGAATCGATGTATTTACGGCCGGATGAAGTGGCTAAAGTGTTGGAGAATACCGGCTTTGAGCGTGATTATGTCACCGATCAGGCCTATGGTTACCGCAAGGGCGCACACTACGTGTATGTGAATCGCGAAGCGCGGATGGGCAGAACCGCGTTGGTGATCCACCCGGCGTTGAAAGAGAGAAGCGTGCATTTCGCCACGCCGACCTCGCCGGTGCGCACCAGCGAGCAATATCTGGAATTTCCCCTGGATTTAAGCAGCGACGCGCCGAATCAGCGTTACGGCATCGCACACGGCTTCAGCTCGCGCGAAGCGCTGTCGCGTTACCTCTACAGCATGTTCCTGTAAACGGTCCCCCGCCAGGGGGACGCTATCAGCCGTGGGCCAACGCTTCGCGGTTGAAACGCTCGTTGTAGGCGCGGCGGAACTGCGCCAGTTCAAACGCATCGATATCCAACTCGGCGAAGTAAAACAGCGCCGCTTCGGTGTGCTCGGCGTGCAGCTCCGGCGACAGCCCGGCGCGCAGCAGCACGTCGCGCCAATGGCCAATCTGCTCGTCGTCCGCCTGTTTGATGAACGTCAGGTAGATGAACAGCAGGTAAGCGGCCTGGTGCATCTCTTCGGTATAGCCGTTGTTCAGCATGCGGATAAAGGTCTGGCTTTGGCGGCCGCCCATTTCCTGGATCATCGATTCGATCAGCATCGGTTTGACCCTCAGCAGATGGGCCAGCGAATCGATGGCTTTACGGGTGTCGGACGTCAAAATGCGGTAACCGATGATGAATACGACGATCAGGGCGGCGAGGATGATCCAGGTCATTTAGGCTTTATTACACTCTCAATACGCCAGAAGAGGGGCGGGAGGCGCTGTGCGACAGCGCCCGCTATCAATGCTGTTCGCCGCTGAAATTACCGACCGCGCTCTGTTGGCGCAGGTGGTGATTGAAGGTGGCCGCGTCTTTGGCCAGCGCGTCCAGATGGGCGCCGAGCATTTTGATCTGCTTGACCAGCGCATGCTGCTCCGGCACCGAACTGGCGGTGCTCAGTTTGCGCGCCAGTTGTTCATTCTGCGCCCGCAGCGCGGCTTCGCGCTGTTTGGCTTCTTCCAGCAGTTGCTGCAGCGCCTGGTAGCTCCGCTGCCATTCGCGGTGTTGCCGTTCGAAGCTGCTCTGCAACTCATTCATCGCATTTTGAAACTGGATTTCCAGCTCGCGCATTGTCATGGGCTCGATCCTTTGCGGCACTCAATGATGGCTTAGCAGTATAGCGAAAACTGCTCGCAAGCTCACCCGTTGACGACAATTGAGACAAATGCCGCTGACAATTCCCGGCTTGCAACCGCGCCAAGGCGTCTTACAATCGTCCCCATCCCCGGCCGTAAAGGCTGCCGTTCAAGAGAGGTGGAACATGAGCGAGCAGGAAAAAGACTTTTTTGAACAGGCGATGGCAGACGTGGTGCCGCTGGCGAGCAGGCGGCAGACGCTGTACCTCAAGCCGCAGGAGGCGGTGGACAAAAGCGCGCGGCGCGAAGCGCAGCGGCTGCGGCAGGAAAACTTCCTCAGCACCGATTTCCTCGAGGTGATCCCCTGCGATCGGCCGCTGGAGTTCAAAGGGGAAGGCATTCAGCAGGGCGTGCTGGACAAGCTGCGCAATGGGCGTTACCCGCCGCAGGCGTCGCTGAATTTGCTGCGTCAGCCGGTTGAAGCCAGCCGGCAGGCGCTGTTCCGCTTCATTATGCAGGCGGAGGCGCAAAACCTGCGTTCGCTGCTGATCGTGCACGGCCGCGGGCGGCAGAACGAAAGCCATTCGAATATCGTGCGCAGTTACGTCGCCAAATGGCTGGCGCAGTTTGAACAGGTGCAGGCGTTTTGCCGCGCCTTACCGCGCGACGGCGGCGAGGGCGCCTGCTATGTCACGCTGCGTAAATCGGCGCAGGCCAGGGCGGAAAACTTTGAGCGCCACGCCAAGCGCAGCCGGTGAAAGGATAGCCGAAATAAAATGGCCGGCGCATATCGCCGGCCATCGATGAATTATTTATTAAATATTTTATAGTCCAGCGAATAACGGCCGGCGCCGGTCACCGCCAGCAACAGCAAACCACCAATGATGCTGATGTTTTTAAAGAAATTAATTTCGTTGCCCATCATTTCCATACCGGTCATTTTCCAGAACGGATGGCCGATAAACGCGGTGCCCAACACATACAGGGCGAAAATGACCGCGATAGGCCGAGTAAACAGGCCGAGAATAAGCGCGATGCCGAAAATAAACTCCACCACCACGGCGATAATCGCCGCCAAATAAGGCATCGGCGTGCCATAGCCTTCCATCGCCGTGACGGTCGCACCGAAGTTGACCAGTTTCATCCAGCCGAAAATGATAAACAGAACCATCAGTAGAATACGGGACAGCAGAATTACGCCGTCTTTTGAGCTATCACCCATTTCGAACTCCTTAGCCACTGTCGGAATTATCTTGTCTTGCTGAATAAAGATTAGAACAATTTACGTTTTTTTCTAGCGGCGACGGGCGGTTGCGCCACTTTTTTCGTTGGGTGAGACGCGTGGTGAAGCCGACGGCATTGCCTATACTTGAGCCTGGAGCAAAAACAATAAAACAGGCAATGTGAGGCCATGATGGATGAGGAACTGACCGCCGCCGGCTACCGCCGTTATTCCGGCGACAAGATTGACGTTTATTTTAACAGCGCGATATGCCGCCATTCCGCCAACTGCGTGCGTGGCAACGCGGCTATTTTTACCCTGAACCGCCGGCCGTGGATTATGCCGGACAATGCCGACGCGGCCGAAGTGAAACGCGTTATCGATACTTGCCCCAGCGGCGCACTGAAATATAGGGAGAAATAATATGGATCATAAAATACTGGCGGACGAGAAGCGTTTTTATATCAATGACGAGCACGGCAAGCTGATCGCAGAGATCTCTTTCGTGCCGAGCGGCGACAAGCTGACCATTATCGATCACACCTGGGTGGATGAGTCATTGAAGGGGCAGGGCGTCGGCAAAAAGCTGGTGGCGTTGGTGGTGGAGAAAATGCGCGCGGAGCCGCGTAAAATCATTCCGCTGTGCCCGTTCGCCAAGCATGAGTTCGATACCACCCCAGCCTATCAGGACATTCGCGCCTGAGGCGATAACGGGGCGCGGCGCGCCCCGGTCATTCAGCAGACGCCGAAATCGCCGTCTTCGTGGTACAGCGCCACCTCGTTGGCCTGCACTTCCGTGCGCTGCTCTTTACCCAGTTCATTCCAGCTGCAAACCAGGGTTTCGCCGTCGATCGCCACCACGGTCATCTTCGGGCCGCCGGTGGTGCGTTGTACAAAATCACCGATATTGAATGCCATGCGTTCCTCCACAACAGATTAAACCTCATCTATTGATAACACAGAATGGCGCCGCCGTTGGCAGGTGTTTCGTTATGTATTAAATTATACAGCGATTATTACCAGGGAGAGCAAACTAACATGCCGGGATTATTGATGTTTTATGTGGGCGGTACGGCGCCGGGCGCCAATATTGAGTTGCACGACGTGCAGTTCGCGGCGGCGGATCGGCCGGAAGAAGCGTATCCGCTGCTGCGTGAAAAGTGGTTCGGCGATAAGCGTAAGGTGCATGTCGACGGCTATGCGCGCATCGACTGGGCGGACGGTTACGACGTGAGCCTGGAGCCTGCGCCGTTTGCCGGCGAAGAGAGGCTGTTTTTCGTCAACGTGGGCGGCTACCGCAGCGATGAGCTGGCGGAATTGCACCAGTTCGGCCTTTTTGTGGCGCGCTCCGCCGACGAGGCGAAGGAGAAAGCCAAACGGGCGCTGCTGACGGACAGCGCGCAGCAGCACAAGGATGACCTGGCCGAGGTGGACGACTGCCTGCTGCTGCAGGCGCTGCAGGGCTACCACGTTCATCTGCGCGCCAACCCGCACGGCGAACCGGCCCGGCCGCTGTGGCAGGGGTATCTGCCGATCGGCGAACCCGCGTTATAACGCCGCTTCGAACACCCGCGGCAGGTTGAGAGCGAGGCGTTTCAAATCCAGATGCATGATATTCATTGCCTGTTGATGAAAATGCCGTTCATGCAGCATGAGAGGCGCTGTATGCTGGCAAGCACGGCCATCAACTCACACGGGACTTGCCATGACCATTGAGATTTACCCGGCGCAAAAAAGCGACGCCAAACTGATTCTGGATATGATTATCGAGCTGGCGGTGTACGAAAAGGCGCGCGAGCAGGTGCGGGCCAGCGTGGAGGACATCGAACGCAGCCTGTTTGGGCCGGGCGCCTGTTCCGAAGCGCTGATTTGTACGGTGAACGGCGAGCCGGCGGGTTATGCGGTGTTCTTTATGAGTTACTCCACCTGGCTGGGTAAAAACGGCATCTATCTGGAAGACCTGTACGTGGCGCCGAAGCATCGCGGCGCGGGCGCCGGTAAAACGCTGCTGCGGCACATCGCCCAACTGGCGTGCGAGCGGCAGTGCGGCCGCCTGGAGTGGAGCGTGCTGGACTGGAATCAGCCGGCTATCGATTTCTACCTTAGCATCGGCGCGCAGCCGCAGGGCGAGTGGGTGCGTTATCGCATGGAGGGCGAGGCGCTGACGCACTTCGCGGCGCACGGGGCGGCGCTGCCGGTACAATAGCCGTTGGGGGGAGGCGGCCTCCCCAACTGTGGTGGTGTGAACGGTTTACTGCGGATAAATCAGGCGGGTTTGCGGGCGGCGAGAATGAAGATCATCGGGCGTTCCCGCTCTTCGTCCAGCGCCGGGGTAGCGGCGATTTGCTGCGCGCTGGGACCCCATTCGTTCAAATGCTGGATGATAAACCCTTGCTGCGCCAGCGGGTTGATATAGCTGCCGAGCGTGCGGTGCTGCTTGATGACGCCTTCCGCCAGCCAGTTGGAGACGCGCCGGCCTTCCCGTTGGTAGCCGTTGACCGGCCAGGATTTCTGCCCGTTGCCGTCGGTCAGCCAGCCCTGCTGCGCCGGGGCGGTGTAGATCGGGTGCTCGGCGGTGAAGATGAACTGCCCGCCGGGTTTCAGCGCGGCGTACACCGTGGCGAACAGGGCGGCCAGATCCTCGAGGTAGTGCAGCGTCAGCGAGCTGTAGACCAGACCGTAACTTTCCGGCGGCAGCTGCAACTGCGCCAAATCTTGCCGACGGTACTCGATGCCCGCATCGGCGGTCATCTCCCGCGCTTTGGCCAGCATCTTTTCCGAAACGTCCAGCCCCAGCACGCTGGCTGCGCCCTGTTCGCGGGCGCTGCGGCAGAACCAGCCGTAGCCGCAGCCGAGATCGACCACGCTTTTGCCCTGTAAATCCGGCAGGATGCGGCGGATGGCGGGCCATTCCGGCGCGCCGTCCAGGCCGTGCTGCGAGCGGCTGAGCTGCGCATAGCCGTCGAAGAAGGCCTGATTGTCATAGATGTTTTGCGTCATGATGACTCCTTGGGGTGAATGACGGCGGCGGAATGCCGCTGCCATACCGTGCATATTGCTGCATAATTCTACGCTGACAACATGAATAACGGGAATGACGATGGACATGATTTCGGTGCGGCAAGCGCCCGAACTGGCACCGCGCGCCATTGCGTATTTTCAGCAGCACTGGGCCACGGCAGAAACGCTGATGATGTATGAAGACGCCATCAACCGCAGCCTCGGCGCCGCCAACCCGCTGCCGCAGTGGTATCTGTTGATGGCAAATGACCGGATCCTCGGCTGCGCGGGGCTGATTACCAACGACTTTATCAGCCGTGGGGAATTGTATCCCTGGCTGTGTGCGCTCTACGTAGAAGAGACGCAGCGCGGCCGGGGCTACGGCACCAAGCTGATTGAGCATGTGGCGACGGAAACCCGCCGGCTGGGCTTCCCGCAGTTGCACCTGTGCACCGATCTGGAAGGGTACTACGAACGCAGCGGCTTCGTTTATAACGGGCTCGGCTATCACCCCTGGGGCGAAGCCTCGCGGGTCTACTCGCGGGCGCTGTGATCGCCTTCGCCGGGGGCGGGTAAGACAAACCTGACTTTTCTTTCACCTCATCGCGCATCGTGGGTTACACTGGCCGCTTGTTCGCCACCGACCGGGTTAATTCGCCGCCGCGATGAGAGTGCCACGTCAGCTACAGCAACGCTTTACCGCCTGCATCGCCATTATGGCGGTGCTGTTGCTGTTTGTGGCGCCGGTGGTGTCGAAATCGCTGACGCACCACCCGATGATGGGCGGCATGACGCAGTCGGCAGCCGCCATGCCGCACGACATGCACGGGATGGCGATGCCCGCCGCCGAGCATGCCGGCCACCACGGCATGGACCCGGCGGAGATGATTTTCTGCGGCTATTGCGAGCTGCTGATCCACGTGCCGCTGCTGCTGTGGACATTCGTCCCGCTGCTGTGGCTGATGGCGCGTATCGCGCGCCTGCCTTGCGCGCCGCGCATCGTTTCTCCGCCCCTTCGGCGCCTTACTCTGCGGCCGAGCCCGCGCGGGCCGCCCGGCCAGCCGTTTTTCCCTATTGCTTGATCATGGGTAACGCCGTCCGTATCGCTGCGGACGGTTTGCCTGCGCGCACAGTTTGAAAAACGAGAAAGGCCATGTCTTCAATAACCAAAAATCCACCTGCCGCATCGCCGCGTGGCGCGATGCTGAACCTGATCAGACGGCTGCATTTTTATATCGGCCTGCTGGTCGCACCTTTTATTCTGGTCGCTGCACTGTCCGGCACGCTGTATGTGCTGACCCCGCAGCTTGAAGAGGCGCTGTATCGCGATGCGCTTTTCACCGAACCGCACGGGCAGGCGAGATCGCTGGCTGACCAGATCGCCGCCGCCCGCCGTGCGGCGGGTGACGAGGCGCGCATTTACGCCGTGCGTCCGGCTCCCGGCGCAATGGACACCACGCGCGTACAGTTCACGAGTGCCGATCTGGGCGCTTCCGAGTCGCGTGCGCTGTTTGTCGATCCCTATACCCTGGCGATCAAGGGCGATATGACGGTGTACGGCACTTCCGGCGTACTGCCGCTGCGCACCTGGCTGGACAAGCTGCACAGCAGCCTGCTGCTTGGCGATCTGGGCCGTAATTACAGCGAGCTGGCGGCCTCCTGGCTGTGGGTAGCCGCGCTGGGCGGCGTGGCGCTGTGGCTGGCGACGCGGCCGAAGCGCAAGCTGAAAAGGGTGAAAGGGGGCTTCGCCGCTAACCGCCATTGGCATATCACGCTGGGCGTGGCGCTGCTGGCCGGGCTGCTGTTCTTCTCGGCTACCGGGCTGACCTGGTCGCAGTGGGCCGGCGGCAACATCGACGCGCTGCGGGCCAACCTGGGCTGGCTGACGCCGCAGGTCAACACCAGCCTGCAGGCCGATGCGCCGCAGACGCCGACCGATCCGCACGCCGAGCACCGCGGGATGATGCCGGGCATGAAGATGAGCCCTGCCGCGCAAAGCAATGCGCTGAACGGCGATTGGGATCGGGCGCTGCACGCCGCGCGCGCCGCCGGAATAGACGCCGCTAAGGTCGAGCTGCGCCAGCCGAAAGGCGAGGGCAAAGCCTGGACGGTGACCGAAGTAGATCGCAGCTGGCCGACGCAGGTGGACGCGGTTGCCATCGCGCCGCAAAGCTTCGCCGTCGTCGACCAGGTGCGGTTCGACACCTTCCCGCTCATCGCCAAGCTGACCCGCTGGGGCATCGACGCCCACATGGGCATTCTGTTCGGCTTGCCGAATCAGCTGCTGCTGGCGGCGTTCGGCCTCGGGCTGTGCTTAACGATCGTGCTGGGTTACCGCATGTGGTGGAGTCGCCGCCCGGCGGCGGGGACGCAGCATCCGGTGCAGACCCTGGTTGCCGCCTGGCTGGCGCTTTCCCTGCCGGCACGCGCCGTCACGCTGCTGGTAGCAGCGGCGCTGGGTTATTGCCTGCCGGTAATGGGCGTGAGCCTCGCGGCGTTGCTGCTGGTGGACGTAGGGCGCTGGCGCGGCCAGCGGCAAGGGCTTCGAGACGAAACGCCGGAAGCGGCCGCCCGCCGCGCCGAGGTGCGCAAGTTCCGCGCGGCGGTGGCGACAGTGGCGGTGGCGGTCGGCTGCGTGATGGGCCGGGCGATCCTCGGCGGCACCGTCGAACAATTCCAGCTGCCGATCGGTGACTGGAGCGCGCAGATGGTGATCATGCAGAGCCTGATGGTGCTGCTGTATACGCTGGTGTTCACCCTGCTGCTTTCCATTCCGCTGTGGTATTTCTTCCTGGGGGAAAAAGAGGGGCGGTGAGGTATTTTGCGCCGATGTGATGCGTTAAACCCCGCTGCGGCGGGGTTTTTCTTGGCTATATCAGCCGGTGTGCGTGCAGTTTGACGCTTTCCATGATGCTGTCCATCGTCACCTGCACGCGGTGCGGCAACACGCCGCGCCGGCGGTAGATCAGGTAGGCCTGCATATCGATGCCGCGCTCGCGCGCCAGGCAGGGCAGCAGCGTGCCGGCATCGAGCTCGGCGGCGACGGAATAATACGGGGCGTAGACGATGCCCAGGCCCTGTTTGGCCAGCTCGATCGCCGGCAGAATGTTATCGCAGACGCTGGCGCCGTTGATCTCGACCTGCACCAACTCCCCCTGCGCACTGTAGCCGCTCCAGGTATTGCGAATGCCGCCCAGCATGCGCAAGGTAATGCAGCGATGCTGCGACAGTTCATCCAGCTCATTCAGCGGCGAGCGGGCGATGTAATCCGGCGCGGCGAACAGCCCGACGCGAAAACGGGTAAAGGGCCTGGCAATCAGGCTTTCGTTTTGCGGCTGGAAAAAGCTGATCAGCAAATCGCAGTCGCTGTCGAATACTGCGCCATATTTTTTCTCGCGTTCGTCGGGGTTGCGGGTTACCAGATCGACAGTCAGCGCCGGCGCAGCGTGCAGCAGCGGCGGCAGCAAATAGCTGGCCAGGAAAGCGTGGATGCCGATCGGCGCGCCGAGCGTGACCATGCCGTTCAGGCTGCGCTTATAGGTGCCGGCCATATCGAGCAGATCGCTATGCTCGTTCAGCAACTGCGAGGCGCGCCGCAAGAATTGTTCGCCGAACTCGGTCAGTGACAGAGTGCGCGGGCCGCGCAGGAACAGCTCCAGTCCGAGCCGCCGCTCCAGCGCGGTGAGGGCGCGCGACACGTTAGACTGCGGCATATCCAACAGCTGCGCCGCTTTGCTGACGCTCGCCGTTTCGGCAATGACGCGGACAATCCTGAGTTCTTCAATGCGGAAGTCTTTCTCTTTCACTGGCCGGCTCGTATGAGTTTGTATATCAAAAATGATATACACCTTTGGCGGCATTGTCATATGACTTATCACGGGTGGGTGGGTATCATTCGATTTGATTATTTGCTATCCACAAAAATAAAGAGAAACCCGTCAATGAAAGTGACAAGAGCGGTTATTTTACCTGCGCTGTTATTACTGGCCGCGTGCTCTTCCGCCGTGACCGAAAAAGAAAAATACTCGACCTTTCTGACCAATTATAACGATATCAATAAAGGTCAATCCGCGTCCGGCAAAGACGTTTTATATTGGAAGGATAAGAACGTCGATTTTTCCCGTTATCAATATCTGGTGTATCAACCGATGATCTATTTCCCGCGGCCGAAACCGAGCGAGATGGTGAGCCAACGTGCGCTCGACAATATCCTGAATTACACCAACCAGCAGTTTAAGCAGGCGATGGGCACCCATTTTACGCTGGTGGACATGCCGCGCGAGCATACCCTGATTTTCCGCGGCGCCATCACGGCGATCGACACGCAGAAGAAAGGGCTGCAGGTCTATGAAGTCTTGCCAATCACGCTGCTGATCGCCGCGACGCAAAGCGTCACCGGGCACCGTACTATGGAGAGCGCGGTCTATATGGAAGGCGAATTTATCGATGCCGCGACCAATCAGCCGGTCATTAAAGTGGTGCGTAAGGCTTCGGGGGAAAATCTTAATAATGAGAAAGCACAGCTGAAAGTCACCGACGTGAAGAATGCCATCGATACCATCGCCAACGACATCAGACAATATAACACGCTATAGAGATTATTTATTTCCATTATTCTCAACCAGGACTTTACATGTTTCTTAACTATTTTGCTTTAGGCGTACTGATCGCGGTATTCCTGATATTATTCTACGGCGTCATTATTATTCATGACATTCCTTATTTGCTGGCGAAAAAACGCCGCCATCCGCATCAGGATGCGATTCACGTCGCCGGTTGGGTCAGCCTGTTTACGCTGCACGCCATTTGGCCGCTGCTGTGGATCTGGGCGACGCTCTATCGGCCGGAACGCGGCTGGGGCATGAGTGAAAGGCCGGAACCCTCAACGGATCTGCAGGCGCGCATCGCAGTGCTCGAAGCGGAATTACAACGCCTGCAGGAAAAGCCGACGGCGGTTCCCGGCCCCACGGTAAGTTGAGCGTAGCCTATGGATTTGCTCATTATTCTCAGCTACGTGGCGCTGAGCTACGGCGTATTTAAACTGTTCCGCATTCCGGTCAACAAATGGACCGTGCCGACTGCGGTGCTTGGCGGAATATTTATCGTCGGCGCCTTGATTCTGACGATGAACTACAACCATCCGTACAGCGATCGGGCGCAGAAAATTGCCGTGTCGGTGCCGATGGTGCCGCAGGTCTCGGGCATGATCGTTGAGGTGACGGAGAAAACCAACGTGCTGCTGCGCAAAGGCGAGGTGCTGTTCCGGCTCGACGACAGCCGCTACCGCGCGCGGCTCACCAAGCTGGAAGCGGATCTGGCCGGGGCGGAGGCGGAGATCAGAACGCGTCGGGCAGCGCTTAGCGAGTCCGCCGCCAACGTGCAGCGGGCGAACGTGGAGTTTGAGCGCGCCCGTAAAGATTACCAGCGCTACGCGAAAGGGGCGGCCATGCCGGTCAATCCGTTTTCGGAGCAGGACGTCAGCCATGCGCAGCAGCAGTATCAGGCGCAATCCGCCGCGCTGCAGGCGGCGAAAGCCCAGTTTCAACAGGAACAGGCGCGGTTGTCCGGGCGCTATGACGGCGAAGACGCCACGATAGCCAGCCTGAAATCGCAAATAGCCGAAGCGCGTTACAACCTGGAACAAACGGTGGTGCGTGCGCCGAGCGATGGCTATGTCACGCAGGTGCTGGCGCGGCCGGGCACGGCGGCGGTTCGCCTGCCCTTCAAGCCGGTGATGATTTTTATCCCGCAGCAAAAGCGCCAGGTGGTGGCGGTGTTCCGCCAGAACGCCATCCTGCGCTTGGCGCAGGGGGACCAGGCAGAGGTGGTGTTCAACGGCTTGCCGGGGCAGGTTTATGGCGGCATCGTAAGCCGGGTGTTGCCGGCGATACCGGACGGCAGCTACCAGGCCAGCGGCGCACTGCAGGGCCTGAGCGCCACGCCGGGCCGGGAAGGGGTGTACGTGATGATCGATCTGGCGGCCAACCCGGATCTGGATCATCTGCCCGACGGCGTGAGCGCCCAGGCGGCGGTCTATACCGGGCACTTCGAGCACGTCTCCGTGATGCGCAAAGTGCTGCTGCGCATGACCAGCTGGCTGCATTACCTCTATCTGGATCACTAGCCTGCATCGGCCCGGGGAGTCCGGGCCAAGGGGTTTCCCTCTGAATGTGACAAAAACAAAAAAGCCCGCAACCGAAGTTGTGGGCTTTTTCGCTATTATCGCCGGGTCTATCTGGTTCACTGGCGACGTATTTGGTGGAGCTGGGGGGATTTGAACCCCCGTCCGAAATTACTACACCGTCGGCACTACATGCTTAGTCCAATCTTTACATTCGCCGGCCAGCTGCGGATGGACACGCTACTGACAGACTAGCCTGATTGAGTTTAACGCTTCAGCCCCAGGCAGGACATCCACGCGATCTCTTTTGGGTTTGACCTCTCTTGATCCCCGTCCTAAGAGCGGAGGCTAGGGAGAGAGGGCTCTAAGCAGGGTATTAAGCTGCTAAAGCGTAGTTTTCGTCGTTTGCGACTATTTTTTTGCGGCTTTTTACGAGGCCAACCGCCCCTCGGCATGCTCCTAGGGCTTCGCAAATCCCGTCGAATCCAGAATCAGCCCCAAGTAACTTTGTGCAGTATACCAGAAGTTTACCTCGATAAGCCAGCGGCTTAACGATTGGCGTGCTTCATGATACGGGCTTTCGCCGTCTGCCATTCGCGATCTTTGATGTCATCGCGTTTGTCGTGCTCTTTCTTGCCTTTGGCTACGCCGATCTTGATCTTGCTCCAGGCATTTTTCCAATACAGGGACAAGGCCACCACGGTGTAACCGTCGCGGTTGACGCGGCCGAGCAGGGTGTCCAGCTCGCGTCGGTTCAGCAGCAGTTTACGGGTACGCGTCGGATCGCACACCACATGCGACGAAGCCACGTTGAGCGGGGTGATGGTGGCGCCAAACAGGTAGGCTTCACCGTCACGGAACGTCACGTAGCTGTCGCTGAGGTTGGCTTTGCCTGCACGCAGCGATTTAACTTCCCACCCTTGCAGCGACAGGCCCGCCTCGAACTCTTCTTCAATGAAGTATTCGAAACGCGCGCGCTTGTTTTGGGCAATGGTGGCGGAACCGGGTTTGTGTGCTTTTTTCTTTGTCATAGTGCGTTCATTATACTGGATGCTTCAGCGAAAGAAATCCTTTCCCGTTCAGCACCTGCGCAATTTTTCGCATTTTTGGTGCCCTCATCCCTTAGCAGATTTTTTGTTTGCCGCCAGATAAATGGTATTATCTGTACGTTTTATGTCTTACAGGAAATGATATGCCCCAGATCAGTCGGTCTGCATTAGTGCCGTTCAGCGCCGAGCAGATGTATCAGTTGGTTAACGATGTTCATTCTTATCCCGATTTTCTGCCAGGCTGCACCGGCAGCCGGGTGCTTAACGCTACCTCCAACGAGATGACCGCCGCGGTGGACGTCGCCAAGGCCGGTATCAGCAAGACCTTCACCACCCGCAATACGCTGCTGGATAACCAGAGCATCAATATGCAACTGGTCGATGGTCCGTTCCGCAAGCTGATGGGCGGCTGGCAGTTCACGCCGCTGAGCGAAGAGGCCTGCAAGGTGGAGCTGCACCTGGACTTCGAGTTCACCAACAAACTGATTGAGCTGGCGTTCGGCAAGGTGTTCAAAGAGCTGGCGGGCAGCATGGTGCAGGCATTCACCCAGCGGGCGAAAGAGGTCTACAGTGTCTGACATCCAGGTCGAGGTGGTGTACGCCTTGCCGGAGCGGCAGTACCTGCGCAAGGTGAAGCTGGCCGAGGGCAGCAGCGTCGAGCAGGCGATTCAGGCTTCAGGCCTGCTGGAGCTGCGCCAGGATATCGATCTTAAAAGCAACAAAATCGGCATTTACAGCCGCCCGGCCAAGCTGGGCGATACGCTGAACGATGGCGACCGGGTGGAGATTTACCGGCCGCTGATCGCCGATCCGAAAGAGCTGCGCCGGCAACGGGCAGAAAAGGCAAAAAAATAAGGCGCTTATAGCGCCTTATTTTTTATCTGAAACTGATTTTCTCTTCCGCGTTGCAGCCTGCGACTGTCATGAGGAACACCATGCCCCCTCATGGGCCGGAAGAGCGGGCAGCGCCGATTACTTGGTCAGCGCCGGTTTGTTCTGGATGTCGGTCAACACGCCTGCGCTGTCGAAGGTCAGCGTCAGCGTCTGCTGGGTGATATCTTCATGGCCAGGCTGCTGGCGGAACACATAGAACCATGTCTGAGTTCCGAACGGGTCTTGCAGCATTGGGGTACCCAATGTGTAAGCGACCTGTTGTTGGGTCATCCCTTTCTGAATTTTCGCCACGTCGGTCGACGTCAGGTAGTTCCCCTGGTTGATGTCAGGACGATAAACCACCTTTTCAAAAGTAGAACAGCCTGCAGTCAGCATCACAAGAACTACAGCGGCGGCAGTCAGCGTTTTACAGCGCATAGTAATCACATTCCTTTAGGGCATAGGATGCCGATGATAATAGACCTTGCGGCAGTTGGAAACCTTTATACCCTTCATCTTTCACGTTGCGACGCGTTGGCTTTCCTTCAACACCTCAAGCGCTTGGCCAGTTTCAGGCTGTTGAGATGGCTTTGGATCACCGCCGCGCCGCACTTTAGATATCTTTCGGGCCAACAGCGTCAATGTCAGACCGCAGGAAAGTGAAAAAGTTGAGCTTTTTTATGCCGCCAGCAGTTCTTTGGCGTTCGCCAACGTATTGCGGGTGACTTCGCTGCCGCCGAGCAGGCGCGCCAGCTCCTGCAGCCGGGCGCGTTTATCCAGCGGCGCCATCTGGGTTTCGGTGACCGTGCCGTCGGTCTGCTTGCTGACGAACAGGTGCTGATGCCCGCATCCGGCCACCTGCGGCAGGTGGGTGACGCACATCACCTGGGTGGATTCGCCGAGCTGGCGCAGCAGGCGGCCGACGATGGCGGCGGTCGGGCCGCTGATGCCCACGTCCACCTCATCGAAGATCAGCGCCGGGGTTTCCATCTTGCGGGCGGTGATCACCTGAATGGCCAGCGCGATGCGCGACAGCTCACCGCCGGAGGCGACCTTCGCCAGCGGCTGCAGCGGCTGCCCCGGGTTGGTGGAGACGCAGAACTCGGTGCGGCTGGCCCCTTCGGCGCTCAGGTGCTGCGGTTCGAAGCGCACGTCGATGTTGAATTTGCCGTGCGGCATGGAGAGCGCCTGCATGCTGTCGGTGATGAGCGTGGTCAGCTCGGCGGCGTAGTGCAGGCGTTTCTGGTGCAGCTGTTCCGCCAGCGCCAGCGCCTGCTGGTGATGCAGGGTAACCGCCTCGTTCAGGTGCTCATGGTCGCTTTCCTGCTGCATCAGCAGCTGCTGTTCATCCAGCAACTGCTGATGCAGCTGCGGCAGCTCTTCCGGCGCGACCTGGTGTTTGCGCGCCAGGCTGATTTGACGCGACAGGCGCTGTTCCAGCTCGTGCAGGCGATTGGGATCGAGATCCATGCGATCGGCGTAATGGCGCAGTTCGTCGCTGGCTTCGCTGATCTGGATAGAGGCCTCTTCCAGCATGTCCAGCAGACCGCTGAGCTTATCGTCCAGCCCGGCCAGCTCAAGCAGCAGGTGTTTGGCGCTGTAAAGCTGGCTGAGCATGTTGTTCTCGTCGCTGTCGGCCAGCAGCTGCAGCGTTTGCTGGCTGAGGGTCAGCAGCTGGCCGCTGTTGGCCAGGCGCTTGTACTCGGCGTCGGTCTGTTCGAACTCGCCGGCCTGCGGCGCGAATTCGTTCAGCTCTTTCAATTGGTATTGCAGCAGCTGCTTGCGCGCTTCGCGCTCGATGGTCTGCTGCTGATGGTGCGCCAGCTCGCGGCAGCTCTGATGCCAGCGTTGGTAGGCCTGGCTCATCGCCGCCAGCAGGGCGGGTTCGTCGGCGTAGGCGTCGAGCAGCGCTTTTTGGTGCTCCGGCTTGAGCAGCAGCTGATGGGCGTGTTGACCGTGGATTTGGATCAGGCGTTGCCCCAGCTCACGCAGCTGCGACAGCGGCACGGCGGTGCCGTTGATAAAGCCGCGCGAACGGCCGTCGGCGTTGATCACCCGGCGCAGCAGGCATTCGTTGCTGTCGTCCAGCTGGTTTTGCTCCAGCCACGCGCGCGCGGACGGGGTGTCCGCCAGCGAGAAGCGGGCGCAGATGTCGGCGCGGGCGGCTCCCAGGCGCACCACGTTGCCGTCGGCGCGGTTGCCGAGGCACAGCCCCAGCGCATCGATGGCGATGGATTTGCCGGCGCCGGTTTCACCGGTGATCGCCGTCATGCCCGGTTGAAAATCGATTTCCAACTCACGAACGATAGCAAAGTTGCTGATGGTTAATTGCGCCAGCATGGGAACCTTCCTGTGTATAAACACATAACTGTAGTTTCATACAGTATAAACTGGTTTTATATACAGTAAAGTGGCCGATGCAGATTTTAGAACAATTTTTTCGACCAGCCCAACTTGGTGCTTAACGTGTTGAAATAGCTGTAGTCTTTCGGGTGAATCAGGTTCAGATGGAAGTTGCTGCGGCGGATCAGCACTTCTTCGCCTTCCTGGATCGGCAGTGCGATCTGGCTGTCGCAGCTGATCTCCAGATCGCTGCCGATCTGCGAGAATTTCAGGCGGATGGTGCTGTCGCCGTTGATCACCAACGGCCGGGCGGAAAGGGTGTGGGGGAACATCGGCACCAGCGCGATCGCCTCCAGCGACGGGGTGAGGATCGGCCCGCCGGCGGAGAGCGAGTAGGCGGTGGAGCCGGTCGGCGTGGCGATGATCAGGCCGTCCGAGCGCTGCGAGAAGGCGAAGCGATCGTCGATGTACACCTCGAATTCGATCATGTGCGCCACTTTGCCGGGGTGCAGCACCACTTCGTTGATGGCGGTGCTGATGCGGCACTGCTGGTGCTCTTTATGCACGATGGTTTCCAGCAGGAAACGCTGTTCGTCGATGTACTCGCCTTCCAGCACGTCCGCCAGCTGCTGCAGGGCGTTGTCGGGATCGAGATCGGTGAGGAAACCGAGGTTGCCGCGGTTGACTCCGATTACCTTGATGTCGTAGCGCGCCAGCACGCGCGCGGCGCCGAGCATGTTGCCGTCGCCGCCGACCACCACCGCCAGATCGGCGCGCTGGCCGATATCCGCCAGGCTGCCGGTGACGGCGTCTTTCAGCTCCAAATCATGGGCGATTTGGCGTTCGACCATCACCGAATAGCCGCGGGCCACCAGCCAGTGGAACAGCATCTCGTGGGTTGCCAGCGCTGAAGGGTGACGCGGGTGGCCAACAATGCCAATACAGGCGAATTTTTTATTCATTTGTTGTGATTTTCCTCACCGGGACCCGTTTATGCCCCACATTGTGACCGGTTGACTTGAAACCCCGGTTTTGATCCCCATAATAAGCCAAGTTGCGAGATTAATGCTAAAACGCGGAGATATTCATGAGTAGTAAAGAACAGAAGACGCCAAACGAGCAAGTCTCGGAAGAAATGGAACAACACGCTCATCACGAGGATACGCTGCCGGAAGCGGCGGAAGGCGTCGATCTGCGCGATGCGCGTATCGCCGAACTGGAAGCCCAACTGGCGGAAGCTCAGCAGCACGAGCGCGACAGCCTGCTGCGCGCCAAAGCGGAAGCGGAGAACATCCGTCGCCGCGCCGAACTGGACGTCGAGAAAGCGCACAAGTTCGCCCTGGAGAAATTCTCCGGCGATCTGCTGCCGGTGATCGACAACCTGGAGCGCGCGCTGGATCTGGCGGATAAAAACAATCCGGAACTGGCCGCGATGATCGAAGGCATCGAGCTGACGCTGAAATCGCTGCTGGACGTGGTGCGCAAGTACGGTATCGAAATCGTCGGCGACGTCAACGTGCCGTTCAACCCGGAAGTGCATCAGGCGATGAGCATGATGGAATCCGCCGATCACCAGCCGAACCACGTGATGATGGTGATGCAGAAAGGTTATACGCTGAACGGCCGCCTGCTGCGTCCGGCGATGGTCGCGGTCTCCAAAGCCAAGGCGTAATCGCCCCGGCAACGGCATAAAGAAAGGCACCCGAGGGTGCCTTTTTTGTCTCTGGACTACGCTTGCGACAGGCGCGGCATCCAGTCGATCGGCGTGAGCCCTTGCTGCTCCAGCAGCTGATTAGCCTGCGAGAAGTGGCGGCAGCCGAGGAAACCGCGGTGCGCGGAGAGCGGTGACGGGTGCGGCGCTTTCAGCACATGGTGGCGGTTGCGGTCGATAAAGTTGCCTTTCTTCTGCGCGTGCGAGCCCCACAGCAGGAACACCACGCCTTCGCGGTTCTCGTTCAGGGCGGCAATCACCTTATCGGTGAAGGTTTCCCACCCCAGGTTGGCGTGCGAGTGCGCGCGGCCGCCTTCCACCGTCAGCACGGTGTTGAGCAGCAGCACCCCCTGTTCGGCCCAGCTTTGAAGGTAGCCGTGATCAGGGCGTTCGAAACCGGGAATGTCGGTCGCCAGCTCTTTATACATGTTCACCAGCGACGGCGGCGCCGGCACGCCGGGGCGCACCGAGAAAGAGAGGCCGTGCGCCTGATTGGGGCCGTGGTAGGGATCCTGGCCGAGGATGACGACTTTGACGTCCGCCAGCTCGGTAAAGCGGAACGCGTTGAACACGTCTTTCTGCGGTGGATAAATGGTCTTACCGGCCTGGCGCTCAGCGGCAACAAAGGCGAGCGTTTCAACAAAATAGGGCTGCTCTTTCTCTTTGCCGATCACGTCATGCCAGGTGAGGGAGGTGGCCATAAACGCTCTCCTTTGTTTTCTTTAGCAATTCATGGACTATAGCTTACCGTGTCGGCCCGCGCAGCGAAACCCGCTTTTCATTTCTCGCCGCCGTTTGCAATGCAATTATTTTTTAAAATTTACAAAAATAATTGTTTTTTAGCGCGACGGGAAAATTGATATAAAACATAAATTTGCCCCTTCACGCCTTGTGCCTACCCGGTAAAAATTGACTTTAATCAAAGAACTGGCCCGGTCAGACTGGTATACAGAACAACAAGACAACAATGGTTTTACCAAATGGCCGAAACCAGAATTGGGTTTTCTCACGATGTGAATTTTTACGCCCTTGTACGGAGGCAACATAATGATTACCGGTATTCAAATTACCAAAGCGAACGACCAGGCGCTGGTGAATTCTTTCTGGCTGCTGGACGATGAAAAAGCGGAAGCTCGCTGCGTGTGCGCCAAGGCCAACTACGCGGAAGATCAGGTTGTCGCGGTCAGCGATCTGGGCCAGATCGAATACCGTGAAGTGCCGCTGGAAATGCAGCCGACCGTGCGCGTGGAAGGCGGCCAGCACCTGAACGTCAACGTGCTGCGTCGCGAAACCCTGGAAGACGCGGTCAAGCATCCGGAAAAATACCCGCAGCTGACCATCCGCGTGTCCGGCTATGCGGTGCGTTTCAATTCCCTGACGCCGGAACAGCAGCGCGACGTTATCGCCCGCACCTTTACCGAAAGCCTGTAATCGGCGGCGCAGTCAATCAGGGAGCTTCGGCTCCCTTTTTTGCGCTTGATGGCCGAAAACTGAAGGCGGATCACATTCTGCACAAAGATAAGCATTCCTGATACAGAACTCATCCGACCTGCCGATAGCTAAATCAGCACCTATTCAGGTGCTAAATAAAAAAGTCTATCGACAAGGAGTCGGCATGAGTATGCCTTTAAGTTTTACCTCTGCAGTATCCCCGGTGGCCGCGATCCCTACACCTCGCGCCGCTGCCGAAACGGCGACGGCATCGCAGCCTGCGGCAGCGCCGGCAAATCCGGCGCCGGTGGCCACCCCTTCTCAGAATACGCTGAACGCGCAGAACCTGTTGAATACGCTGGTCGGCGATATCTCCGCGGCGGCGCCGACGGCGGTTGCGCCGGGCGTGACCCGGGGACAACAATCTCAGGAAGGCGATTATGCGTTGGCGCTGTTGGCCAAGGACGTTTACTCGCTGAACGGCCAGGGCGCCGCCGGGTTCAACCGTCTGAGCGACAGCGCGTTGCTCGGGTTCGGCATCGATCCCGCCAGCCTGCACGACGCGGGCAGCGGTTTCCAGGCCGGGATTTACAGCAACGACAAGCAGTATGTGTTGGCGTTCGCCGGCACCAACGACTGGCGCGACTGGCTGAGCAACGTGCGGCAGGCGACGGGGTATGACGATGTGCAGTACAATCAGGCGGTTGCCGCCGCCAAAAGCGCCAAGGCGGCCTTCGGCGATGCGCTGGTGATCGCCGGTCATTCGCTCGGCGGTGGTCTGGCGGCCACGGCGGCGCTGGCGACCGGCACCGTCGCGGTCACCTTCAATGCGGCCGGGGTGTCGGATTACACCCTGAATCGCCTGGGTATCGATCCGGCGGCGGCGAAGAAAGACGCCGAAGCCGGCGGCATTCGCCGTTACAGCGAGCAATATGACATGCTGACCAGCACCCAGGAATCGACTTCGCTGATCCCGGACGCCATCGGCCACAACATTACCCTGGCCAACAACGATACCCTGACCGGCATCGATGACTGGCGGCCGAGCAAGCATCTGGATCGCAGCCTGACGGCGCACGGCATCGACAAGGTGATAAGCTCGATGGCGGAACAAAAGCCGTGGGAGGCGAAGGCCAATGCCTGAAGGGCGTCGCTTGCGGCGGGCGCTGGCGATAGCCTTACTGGCGCTGGTCGCGGTGACCGGTTTACTGATGATGGCTAAGGAGCAACAGATGGGGCAGGAGATTTCACCGTTTGACGGCCGCAGCAACCAGGCGCTGGCTCAGGCGGTGGCGCGCGGCGATACGCAGGGCATCGGTGCGCAGGCCACGCAGGATCGCTTGCGCGAACGGGGCGATCGGCAGGTCACGCTGTTGCAGTGGGCGGTGCTTTCGCAACAGCCGGCCAGCGTGCAGACGTTGCTGGAGCTCGGTGCCGACCCGGCGACGGCGGGGCTGGACGGCAACAGCGCGCTGCACACCGCGGCGATGTTGCAAGACGCGCAGTATCTGCGGTTGTTGCTGACCGAAGGGGCGCAGGTGAATGTGCGCAATGCCGTTACCGGCGCCACGCCGCTCGCGGCGGCGGTGCTGGCCGGGCGTGAGGAGCAGCTGCGGCTGCTGTTGGCGGCCGGGGCGGACACCACGTTGAGCGATCGGCTGGGGGATACTCCGCTGCATCTGGCGGCGAAGATCAACGCGCCGCACCTGGCGCTGTTGCTGTTGCAGGCCGGTGCCGATGCCCGGGCGCGCAATCAGCAGGGTTATGCGTTCCAGTTTTATTTCTCGCAAACGCCGGCGCATTTGCAGAATGACGAGCTGAAGGCGCAGTTCCGCGAGCTGGATAAATGGCTGCAGGGGCGCCGCCTGGCCACGCATTACGCGCAGCAGTAAACACCCATAAAAAAACCGCCTGTACAGGCGGTTTTTTCTTAGGCAGCGGCGGTTATTGCGCGTCGCCGGTTGGTTTGGCCTTCGCCTGACGGCGTTTGCCGACGTTTTTGGCGTCGCGATGGCGCACTTTCACCTTGGCCTTTTCTTTGTTCTTCGCCTTGTCTTCCGCGCGCTTGGCCAGCACTTTCTTCGACGGTTTACCGTTGCTCTTCTCGTTCGGCACCTTGGTTTTCGGCCGCAGTTCGTCGATCACGCGCGCTTTCAGCGGCTCGTTCAGGTAACGGCCCACTTTGCCCAGCAGCAGATGGTCGTGCGCTTCCACCAGCGAAATGGCGGTGCCTTTGCGCCCGGCGCGGCCGGTACGGCCGATGCGGTGCAGGTAGGTATCCGCAGTGCGCGGCATGTCGAAGTTGAACACGTGGGTGATATCGAGGATATCCAGGCCGCGCGCGGCAACGTCGGTGGCTACCAGCACGTTAACCCGGCCATCCATCATGCGTTTGACCGCTTCGTTGCGTTTGGCCTGCACCATTTCGCCTTCGAGATAGCAGGTGTTGATGCCCGCTTCGCGCAGCCAAGTGGCCAGTTCGTGCACGCGCTCGCGCTTGCGCACGAAGATCACCGATTTCTGCACGTCCGGCTGCTTCAGCAGGTGGATCAGCAGCGCGGTTTTGTGCTGCACGTCATCGGCGCGATAGTACCATTGCAGGATCTTTTTGCGTTCGCGGCGCGACGGATCGGCTTCCACTTCCACCGGCTCTTTCAGGATGCGCTCGGCGAATTCGCGGATCGCTTCGCCTTCCAGCGTGGCGGAGAACAGCAGCGTCTGGTTGCGCCAGCGGGTTTCGGCGGAGATGGTTTCGATGTCCTGCGCGAAGCCCATGTCGAGCATGCGGTCGGCTTCGTCGAGGATCAGGGTTTCCACCGCGCGGCAGTCGAAGTTCTCTTCTTTAATGTATTGCAGCAAGCGGCCGGTGGTGGCGACCACCACGTCCTGGTTTTCGCTGAACACTTCCGCGTGGTTCATGTAAGCGACGCCGCCGGTGATGGTGGCGATATCCAGCGAGGTATGAGCAGCCAATTCACGCGCCTGGTCGGCGACCTGCATCGCCAGTTCACGCGTTGGCGTCAGGATCAGCACGCGCGGCGGGCCGGATTTCTTGCGTGGAAAGTCCAGCAGGTGCTGCAACACGGGCAGCAGGAAGGCGGCGGTTTTGCCGGTGCCGGTCGGAGCCGAACCTAAGACGTCGCGCCCGTCCATCGCCGGCGGGATCGCAGCGGCCTGAATGGCGGTGGGGCGATCGTAGCCTTTGTCGCGCAGCGCGTCGATCAGGCGATCATCGAGTTCGAGTTCGGAAAAAGTGGTTGCTGTCATGGTCTACCTCTACTTGGGGCGCCGATTATAGACGGGTTGGCCGCGATCTTCACCTATTTAAGCGGAAAGCCGCTCTTTTCCCGCCGATCAGATTGCCTTATGCTACGCCAGTTTTATAGCCAGGTGGTGAGTGTGAGCAAGCGATCGAAAGCCGATTTTACCCCGCGCCGCGGGGGTTTTACCTTTAAACAATTCTTTGTCGCCCACGATCGTTGCGCCATGAAAGTGGGCACCGACGGGGTGCTGCTCGGCGCCTGGGCGCCGCTGGGGCAGGCGCGCCGGGTGCTGGACATCGGCAGCGGCAGCGGGCTGATCGCGCTGATGCTGGCGCAGCGCAGCGGCGACGAAGTGACCATCGACGCGGTGGAGCTGGATGACGCCGCCGCCGGCCAGGCGCGCGAAAACGCGGTGGAATCGCCGTGGCCGCAGCGCATCCGCGTGCATGCGCAGGATATTCACCATTATGCGCAGCAGCATGCCGCTGAGTATGATCTGATCGTCAGCAATCCGCCTTATTTTGAGCCGGCGGTGGCCTGCCGCGATCAGGCGCGCCACAACGCGCGCTACACCGAAACCCTGACGCACGAGGCGCTGTTAGCCTGTGCAGTACAGCTGCTGGCGGAACAGGGTACGTTCTGCGTGGTGCTGCCGCACGACATCGGCGCCGAATTCGAACGCCTGGCGCAGCAAAGCGGTTGGCACACGGCGGCGAAAGTGAACGTCAGCGATCGGGCCGATACGCCGCTGCACCGGGTGTTGCTGGCGTTGACGCGCCGGGAAACGCCGCTGCGGGAGCAGGCGCTGGCGATCAAACAGGCCGACGGCAGCTATACCGACGATTTCCGCCGGTTGATCGCCGACTTCTACCTGTTCTACTGAAAAGAAAAGGGCGCCGATAAGGCGCCCTGTCGCAGAGTTTAAGGCTGCAAAATGGTCGGCAGCGCTTCCGGCAGCAAATCCGGGTAGTCCAGCGTGTAGTGCAGGCCGCGGCTCTCTTTGCGCGCCATGGCGCTGCGCACGATAAGCTCGGCCACCTGCACCAGATTGCGCAGCTCCAGCAGGTTGTTGGAGATGCGGAAGTGAGCGTAGTACTCGTCGATTTCCGCCTGCAGCGTGTTGATGCGGCGCAGGGCGCGCTCAAGGCGCTTGGTGGTGCGCACGATGCCGACGTAATCCCACATGAACAGCCGCAGCTCGTGCCAGTTGTGTTGAATCACCACCCGTTCGTCCGCATCGTCCACCCGACTTTCATCCCAGTGCGGCACCTGTTTGGCCTGCTGGATGAACGGCAGGCGCTGCAGAATGTCTTCCGCCGCCGACCAACCGTAAACCAGGCACTCCAGCAGCGAATTCGACGCCATGCGATTGGCGCCGTGCAGGCCGGTGTAGCTGACCTCGCCGATGGCGTACAGCCCGTCGAGATCGGTGCGGCCGTGCTGATCGACCATCACGCCGCCGCAGGTGTAGTGCGCCGCCGGGACGATGGGGATCGGTTGCCGAGTCAGATCGAAGCCCAGCGTCAGCAGCTTTTCGTGGATCATCGGGAAATGCTGGGTGATGAACTCCGCCGGCTTGTGGCTGATGTCCAGGTACATGCAGTCGGCGCCCAGGCGCTTCATTTCATGGTCGATGGCGCGGGCGACGATATCGCGCGGGGCCAGTTCGCCGCGCGGGTCGAAATCCGGCATAAAGCGGCTGCCGTCCGGACGCTTCAGGTAAGCGCCTTCGCCGCGCAGCGCTTCGGTCAGCAGGAAGTTGCGCGCCTGCGGGTGGAACAGGCAGGTCGGGTGGAACTGGTTGAACTCCAGGTTGGCGACCCGGCAGCCGGCGCGCCAGGCCATGGCGATGCCGTCGCCGGAGGAGATGTCCGGGTTGGTGGTGTATTGGTATACCTTGGCCGCGCCGCCGGTGGCCAGCACCACCGTTTTGGCGCGGTAGGTTTCCACCCGCTCGAGCTCGCGGTTCCAGACGTAAGCGCCCACGACTCGGCGGGTGCCCGGCAGGCCGATTTTGTTCGAGGTAATAAGGTCAACCGCGTTGCGGCGTTCCATCACGCAAATATTGGGGTGAGCGCTTGCTTTCCCCACCAGCGTGGTCTCTACTTCCTTACCGGTAGCGTCCGCGGCGTGCAGGATGCGGCGATGGCTGTGGCCGCCTTCACGCGTGAGGTGATAATGCGCCTCGCCCTGCGCGTTGACCTCGGTGTCGAACAGCACGCCCTGATCGATCAGCCACTGCACGCAGTGGCGCGCGTTGCCGGCGATGAATTCGACGGCCTCTTTGTCGCACAGGCCGGCGCCGGCAATCAAAGTGTCATCAACGTGTGAGGCAATGCTGTCCGTCTCATCGAACACCGCGGCGATCCCGCCTTGGGCATAAAAGGTGGCCCCCTCGCTGAGCGGCCCCTTGCTGAGAACGGTAACCTTGCAATGCTGCGCCAGGCGCAGCGCCAGTGACAGGCCCGCAGCGCCGCTGCCGACGATCAGTACATCGCTAACATGTTCAGATGATGGTTGCATAACGTATGATGTGTGCAGAAGAAGAGTGAATTTCATGTTAGCCTAACTGTCCGGGCAAAAGCCACGGATAGGGTGACATCAACAGAAAAAACAATGGCGATATGGAACTTCGTGTTCTATATGAACTCCAAGCGAGTGCTTGCTCAGGAAAATAATGTATGGCTGGCAGTACAATTTTACGCGTGGAGACGGATTTGGGGAGAGTTTACCTCGGATGAGCGAGCAGTTAACGGATCAAGTTCTGGTTGAGCGGGTCCAAAAGGGCGACCAGAAATCGTTTAACCTACTGGTAGTGCGCTATCAGCATAAGGTGGCGAGTCTCGTTTCCCGCTATGTGCCGCAGGGCGATGTGCCCGATGTGGTGCAGGAGTCGTTTATCAAGGCCTATCGCGCACTGGAATCGTTCCGTGGCGACAGCGCTTTTTATACCTGGTTGTATCGAATCGCCGTGAACACGGCAAAGAATTATCTGGTTGCTCAGGGGCGCCGTCCGCCATCCAGTGATGTGGACGCCAACGATGCGGAAAATTACGAAAGTGCGGGCGCACTGAAAGAAATTTCGAACCCTGAGAACTTAATGTTGTCAGAAGAGCTGAGACAGATAGTTTTCCGTACCATTGAGTCTCTCCCTGAGGATCTTCGCATGGCGATTACCCTGCGGGAGTTGGATGGTCTAAGCTACGAAGAGATAGCCGCCATCATGGATTGCCCGGTCGGAACCGTACGTTCGCGTATTTTCCGCGCCCGGGAAGCTATCGATAATAAAGTTCAACCGCTGATCCAGCGTTAGCAATGGCGGGCACAGGAAGGGTACTTAGGCATGCAGAAAGAAAAGCTTTCCGCTCTGATGGATGGTGAATCGTTCGACAGCGAGCTGTTGAGTTCTCTGTCGCAAGATCGAACGCTTCAGCAAAGCTGGCAGAGCTATCACCTGATACGTGACGCACTGCGGGGTGATATCGGACAAGTGATGCATTTCGATATCGCCGATCGCGTCGCCGCTGCACTTGAGAAAGAACCTGCCCGGCTGGTGCCTTCCGCCGTTCAGGAATCTCAGCCGCAGCCTCACACCTGGCAGAAAATGCCGTTCTGGGACAAAGTGCGTCCTTGGGCGAGCCAGATTACGCAAATCGGCATGGCGGCCTGCGTGTCGCTGGCGGTCATCGTCGGCGTGCAGCACTACAACCAGCCTTCTGCGTCATCGAACGCGTCCGAATCGCCGGCCTTCACCACGTTGCCGATCATGGGCCAGGCCTCACCGGTCAGCCTGGGCGTTCCTGCCGACAGTTTCTCCACCGGCAGCGGCCAACAGCAGCAGGTGCAGGAACAGCGTAAGCGTATCAACGCCATGCTGCAGGACTATGAACTGCAACGTCGCCTGCATTCGGATCAGCTGCAGCTTGAGCAAAGCAATCCGCAACAGGCTGCCATTCAGGTTCCCGGAACTCAGTCTTTAGGAATGCAACAGCAGTAATGAAGCAAATCTGGTTCTCCGTTTGTTTATTGACGGGCAGCCTGCTCTATTCCAGCATCGCCCCGGCGCAGCCGACTGCGTCCGGGGCGTTATTGCAACAGATGAGCAGTGCCAGCCGTTCTCTCAATTACGAGCTCGCCTACATCAGCATCAGCAAGCAGGGAATCGAGTCGTTGCGCTATCGCCATGCGGTGATCGGCAACGTGCCGCTCGGCCAGCTGTTGCACATGGACGGCCCGCGCCGCGAAGTGCTGCAGCGCGGCGGCGGGATCAGCTACTTCGAACCCGGCCTGGAGCCGTTCACGCTCACCGGCGATCACATCGTCGATGCGCTGCCGGCGATCGTTTATGCCGATTTCACCCGCCTGGCCAAGTACTACGACTTTATCTCCGTGGGCAGCACCCGCATCGCCGATCGGCCGTGTGAAGTGCTGCGCGTGGTGGCGCGCGACGGTTCCCGCTACAGCTACATCGTCTGGATGGATGAGGACACCAAGCTGCCGCTGCGGGTGGATTTGCTCGATCGCGACGGCGAAACGCTGGAGCAATATCGGGTGATCTCCTTCGCGGTCGGCGCCGACGTGCAGGGCGCGATGCAGGGGCTGCTCAAAGCCAACCTGCCGCCGCTGCTGTCGCTGCCGGCGGTGGAAAACGTCCAGCTGAGCTGGAGCACCGGCTGGCTGCCGGCGGGGGTAGACGAGGTGGCGCGCAACCGCCGCAAATTGCCGAACGTCGCCGTGCCGGTTGAATCCCGCCTTTACAGCGACGGCTTGTTCAGCTTCTCGGTCAACGTCAGCCCGGCGGGCAGCGGAGCCGGGCAGCAGTACTACCGTCAAGGGCGCCGCACCATCCAGACCGAAGTGCGTGCGGGCAACGAAATCACGATTGTGGGCGAATTGCCGCCGGCGACGGCCAAACGCATCGCCGACAGCATTTCTTTCAAGGTATCGCCGTAATGATGAAAGAGTGGGCCACGGTGGTTTCGTGGCAACAGGGCGTAGCGCTGCTGCGCTGTGAACCCAAGGCCGGCTGCGGCAGCTGCACCGCGCGCTCCGGCTGTGGCGCGCGTGCGTTGAACGAGCTGGTGCCGGAAACCGAGCATCAGCTGCAGGTGCATATCGATCAGCCGCTCGAGCCGGGGCAGCGCGTCGAGGTCGGCATTGCGGAAGGCAGCCTGCTGCGCTCCGCCATGCTGGTTTACCTGACGCCGCTGCTGGGCATGATGCTGGGTGGCGCGTTATTGCAATATTGTTTCGGCAGCGACGCCTCGGCGGCAGTCGGCGCCGTACTGGGCGGCGGGGTGGCCTTTATGCTGGCGCGCCGCTTGGCCCGGCGTCTGGGCGAGCAGGCCGACTATCAGCCGGTGGTGCTGCAGATTGGCTTACCGCCTACCGCACTGCGCATGCAGGCGGAAAACTCCCCGCTGATTTAAACCGACGACCGCGTCATCGCCGGGTTGTGATAGGCGGGGATGCGGTTGTGGATCATATGTTCCAGCAGCGCGATGAACAGATCGGCGCTGAGCAGCGAATCATCGTTGATAGCGAACAGCACATTGCCCTGGCCGTCGAATAAACGGATGCCGCGCTGCGGATGATTTTCCAACGCGCGGATCTGCTCGATAGGCACGTTGCCCCGTTCAGTGGTCAGCAGGGTGGCGCTCAGCCGCAGCGTTTCGGTCGGCGTGCCTTGCCGTTTGCCGAGCAGCAACTGCCACAGCCAGCGTGCGTCGCCCTCAACCGTGTGAAACGACACCGTCTCCCCCTGATAGAGCGCGTTCAACGCCAATGGCCCGCGCTGCTGCAGCTGCTGATCGACGATCACGTCCGCCAGTCGCCACGAATGGGCGACATTGCTGAAGACCGTGCACCAGGGCTGATCCGCGCCGGCGCGGAACGCCGTGACGTCAAACAACCCGCCAAAAGCCTTGCCGCCGCGAAAGCGATAGATGTCGCCGATTTTCTCAAACGGAATGAAACGCTCTTTGTGATGGTGGCCGTCAAGGACCCGCACGCCGTGCTCGTAGAGCCGATATGTCAACACCGGGCGCAGGTAATGCCGCAGCGCCAGCAGCGTACAGCCGAGTAAAATTGTGCCCGCGCCGGCCTGCAACAGCGTGATGACGTCGTTCTCATCAATGCTGCTCAGCAGCGGCAGCACCAACAGCGCCGCACCCACGCTGAACAGCAGCGCCGCCGCCGCCAGAATGCCCCAGTTGACCTTCGAAAAATCGTGCCGGCTCAGCATTTGCCCTTTATCGATCATAATGCACCTTCCAATCAACGTACGCAGATATGCTGGTGAACCCCGGTGGGCTGCCGATGTAGTGCCCGGAATATTGTTTTGTCGCGGAGTTCATGCCCTTTCTATCCGAGGGACGGTGGTGGCGTATATGGGGTTTTTCCTAAAGGATGTGGGGCAAAATCGAATTCTAAGAGGTTGATCCAAATATTCTTTTTCGATAATTTCAGAAGGGGTTTATTGCGCTGCGGCCGGTTATGTATTAGCGCCGGAGTTTGACGGCCACGGAGCACCTGCAAGCCTTGGGTTCAGGCCGTATAGCCCGTGTTAACATCTGTTTTCATCAGCCGGGGCGCCCTGTAACATTTAGCTGCGCATAATAGAATGCCTTCACTGCACCGATCGCTAGGTTTTCAGTGGTGTGGCATGTAGAATGCAGCGATTCAGGTGCAAGACGGCCTAACCCATTCACTGTCGCTTTAGGTCCATGCGGGTTTCTATAGGCGAGTAATTCAGAAATACCAAGGCAGAAAAACTTTTATAATGAAGCATATACGAAATTTCTCCATTATTGCCCATATCGATAACTAACTCTCCGACGCCTACCGACAACCCCCGCCAAATTTCACTAAGAACCCACGCAAATTAAGCTCTCCGCAAAAGATAACCACGACAACCTACGACACCTATCGACAATATAAGACATCATTTTTGTGTCCATCCTCGTGTCCATAAACTATGATTCTCATCATGTACCGTGTCCACGATGGACACAGAGCGGGGGAATCAATGGCTATTTCAGACAGTTACCTTAAGGCATGCCTGAACAAAGAAAGGGAAAAAGTAGAGGAGAAGTCCGATCGTGATGGGCTTTGGGTGAGGGTTTCCAAGAAGGGCGCCGTTACTTTCTTCTACCGATACCGGTTTCTCGGCAAGCAAGACAAGATGACTCTGGGCAGCTATCCCGCACTGAGTCTTAAAGCTGCGCGCGAAGAAGTTGAAAAATGGGCTTCTGTGCTGGTGGGCGGAGATAACCCAAAAATTAAACGCGATTTAGAGCGAGGCAAGATCTCCACGCGATACACGTTCGAGGAGTTGTTCAGAGAATGGCATGGCATGGTTTGCATTCAGAAGGGTAACGAAGCCCAGGTGCTACGTTCGTTTGAGATCCACGTTTTTCCACGCCTGGGGAAATACCCGGCAGCAGAAATCACGGTTCACAACTGGCTTACGCTGCTGGATAAGCTCGCAAAGGCATATTCAGAGGTTACCAGACGGATCATCAGCAATGGCAAGCAATGCTATTCCTGGGCTGTGAAGCGGCAGTTGCTGACATCTAATCCGCTTTCAGAGCTTACTGGCCGCGACTTCGGTTTGAAAAAAGGAATGGGGAAGAGGACGCTTTCGAGGGATGAAATTGCATTGTTTTGGAAGGGCTGCGATGAGTGCCGGATGAGCGAGCGAAACAAGATCATGCTCAAACTGTGCTTGTTCTATGGTTGCCGGATATCTGAGCTTCGCTTGGCGAAAAAGCAGCATTTCGATTTCGAGGAAGGGGTGTGGACGGTTCCGCCTGAGAACCATAAAACAGGGGCCAAAACACAACGCGCGATACTTCGTCCGATAATCGCGGAGATCGTTCCAATCTTGAAAAGAGTCATATCTCTTGCTGAAGGTGATTACCTTTTTTCAAGCAAAAAAGATGCGCCAATGGGATCGGGAAACCATCTAAGCTTACCTGCAAATCTGCGGCTGTTTATGATTAAGGCGTATGATGTGAACGTCCCTCATTTCACCGTGCATGATCTGCGACGCACCGCACGAACAAATTTCTCCGACCTCACGGATCCGCACATTGCCGAGATAATGCTCGGCCATATGCTACCGGGAGTGTGGGCGGTGTATGACAAACACACTTATCTGAGTGAAATGAGGGTGGCGTATTCTAAATGGTGGGCAAGGCTGATGAGTATTACTGAGCCAGACGTGGTTGAGTTCAAGCCTCGTTCCGCTGGGTAAATCGGCCTCTATCGCTTCGCGGGTTGTGAAGTGATGCAAATGGCTTGGTACGCTTTATTTTCGTTTCAGCCTCTTGCCAAGCAGCAACCTTGTGGCGATACCACTTATTAGGTGCGCCGGCTGCTGTGATATCAGGCTCCGGGAACGGGTTGTTTTCCGGAGTTCTTTTTCTGTAGCGCTCAAGGGTTCGCGATGACACCTCCAATTCACTGCAAATTGTTGAAGTTGTCATCCAGCTATGATCGTTCATGGTTACCTCGCTACTTCCCCTCCCGCACCCGATGAACCTCACAGCAAAGGCGCAGCCACACCGGCGGAGACTTCGGCCAGTACGGTGCTATCTTCACTGCGTGCTTATCGAGTAACTGACGGAGGGTTAAATTGTTGGAAGGGGAGTCGAAATCTCTTAAAAGCTCTCTGGCTGTACTGCGGAGAAGGTTTTTCTTTGTGGAGTCCATGTCATGCAACGCTTGCCTCCATCGTTATGCCTTTTCCTATGCGAAGGAGTTCGTCTCTGGATACGGTTGAGAACTGGCACCGCGGTTTGATAAATGGTCGCCAAATGAAAAGCAGGCTGCCTTTGCTGTTACCGTTCTTCCCGGGTTTGCCCGTCGCGGAATTAATAAACGCCAGTCTGCCATCGGTGATAAAACGGACTTCATCCACTGACTGCAGCGCCAACGAAAACCAGCCCGTTGATGTGTCCGCCGGCAACAGCATCACGATCGGCTGATTCTGCACGCGGCATTGCTCCGCAGCCTTAAGCACCCACGGGGTGATGTCGCTATAGGGCGGATTGCACCAGATGGCGCCATAACTCACCCAGTCGATTGACAGCGCGTTATCCTGCTCTGTCTGGTAGTGAGCGCATAGCGCGTTGCCATCGTCCGCTGCTGCATCCAGGAAGAAGCCAAACTCAACATCCAGCGCGTTGAAAACTTCGATCGGGGTTTGCCACCGGTCTTTGTGTTCTGGCGGCGTATTGCTGGCAAAAACGGTGCTCAATTCTCACCTCCCCAGCAGCGCGCGGCCGCGTTGATGCAAAACTCTATGCGGATTTTAATCCACGGAACATCGACTGCTCGCGCGAGTTTGAGGGACTTTTCCCAAACTTCAGCGGCCTTTTCATACCATCCGCGTTGTTCACATTCACCCGCAATTCTGGCGATATTTCGGTATGCATCATAGGTGCCCATGTTTAAATCCTGATTTGGTTGTTGTAGCGCTCATGGCTCATTACTTCCCATGAGTTGCCGTTGTCTTTCGAAAGCATTCGCCAGCAGCGGGCCACTGGCAGCGTCAAATACTTATGCTGGTAGGTTCGGTTAGGTTTCTTTTCACCCCTCTTATAGGCGCATAGAACCCCCTCAGCTTTGGCGCTGATTCGTTGCGGAATTCGTGGTTTCATATTTTCGGTGGGTTATTTGGTGATTGGCGCCCAGCACGCGGAACGGATGCCAGGACGGCGGACTTTCTCAACGGCGTTTTCTTTTTCCAGCTTCATCAAGCGCTGGCGGATGGCTCTCCCGGTCATGCCGTTGTAGCCGGCACAGCGGAGGAGGCTTGCGACAGAATCCGGTGTGGAACCGGCTATGCTGAGACGCGAGATGATTTCGTTATCGTCGGGTATCGTGATCATTACCACCATCCGGTGCTGCAGGTAATGGCATCCAGTGGGTTACCGGAAGCGAATATGTTCGCCCCATCCATTTCCACTTTCCTACAGGCTTCTTTAAATGCCTTCCATCGTCATAATGCCCTGCCATAACTCGCCCGTTAGAAGTGAAAGCCACCATCTTTCCATGCTCTGGCATCCGTTCGGCGCATGCTATCCAATCATCCGGCACTGCTGGCGCTGGCGGGGCGGTGAACAGTGGAATCACCGCATCACCCATCGGCTCAGTCCAAGTAACCAGGCTTTTTTCGCCTTCCTTCGCGTATGCTAACGTTTCCTCGCTGGCGTACAGCACCGGCTGCGCCTCCCGGTTAGCCCGCCCCTTCCAGCCCTCCCACATCGCAGCGGCCATTATGAACCATGCATTTCCGCAGCCTTCCCTCTTCTCGTCGAAGAACCAGTTTACGAATTCCAGGCTCATTTCATTTTGCGCAGCAAACTGCTGACGTTCAGTCGTTAGTGTCACGATATCACCTCCAATCCGCTGACATTTCCGTTTTCAATAGCCTGATAAATCGCTGCAATTAGTTCATGCGGCTGATAACCGTCCGGCATTCTCGCTTCTATCGAAACAAGGTCGTCGATAGTCTTTTGCTTCGCCTCTTTATCTCGATCGGCGAGAATATCGTTGCACAGAGAAACGCAATCGCGACAGATACGAATACCGCCAGGCCCACCAATTGTTTGGCTATCAGGCTTTCGAGTGTCGCAAAGTGCGCACGGCGCGCCGTCAGCCAGATCCGTATATTCTGGGCATTTAACGAACTTCAAACCTTCCATTGCGTTCATTGCGTTCATTGCCATCCTAATCATCCCCCTCTACGGTGACGCGCATCCCAGCAGAGGTGATAATCTCCTCAACCTGCTTACGCGAATACGCTGGGTAACTGTGGTCTGCATAAGTGCATGCAGGGCGCGGCAACCGCACCGGCGTAGCCAGCCGCTTTTCTGCGTCGCCAAGCCGCCGGCCTAACCCGGCGTTTGTCTTCTCCAGAGATTCGATTCTGTCCTGCTGCTGATTTATGTGGTCATCCTGCGATGTGTTGGCGCGTTCCAGCTCGGCGATGCGGTTATCCTTCGCTTCCAGCTCTGCCAGCAGGGCGAGAACGGTGGAGGGGTTAGCAGCACGGAAATAACGCTCAGCCGCCACATGGGCATCGCCAATGCCGTAAAAAATCACACCGATAGCGGTGTTGTCGTAATTGCAATAATCAGCGCCAACATCCACCCGACCCTCACCACTACAGCACGGGCATTCCATGCAGCCGTCTTCTGTTTTCTCCTGCGCCCCATCAATTTGCTGTGGAGTAGCGGCCATTGCGGCCGCTTTCAGTTCGCTGAATTTATCCATTGCTCTGCTCCTTCATGACCTTGTCGCGCTGAAATTCGTAGAAGTCGCCACCGGAGTCCATGTGGTACATCAGTTGCTGGTACTCGTTTGCGACAGCTTGAGATGTCCTTAATTCATCACGTAGCGCCATCGCTGAGGCTTGCCATGCGTCACGGTCTGCCAGCAGGGCGGAGACGTACTCTTGCGAGTAGACTGCATCGCCCTTTGCCTGCCCAAAGCTTTCTGCGATAGCCACTACATCCGCGTTCTCTTCGAAGTAGTAACGATCGTGGTGATGTAGTTTCCACGCCACCGGCTTGCTCAGTTCGCTCAGCTTATTGTCCATCACAGCTTCACCGCCTTAATTTCTCTGATGTATTTCAGGCAAAGCGGGCAGGTTATTCCTCCGCGCTCTACAACCTTTGTCTTGGCGACAACGTTTGTGCAGCAGCCAAATGAATAAAATTCACCGGAGCACAACAGCATTGGATCGCCTGATCGCTCTACCGACAGATGCCAGAATCTCTCTCCGAGAGGCGTTTTTTCGCCGTCATCATTGATGAGTATTTTCACCAGCGTGCTCATAATGCTTTCTCCTGGGCCTCGTCAAAGAACTGGAACGGCTCACACGATGATGCGCAGCCGTCGCCGTTGTCGGGGTTGGTTTTAGTCAGATAGATAAGCCGCTGCCGGTCTTCAAGCTGAGCATCGGCGATAAGCTGATCCGTGTTGCGCTTTCTGCGCCACCAGGTGTGGCCACTAACGGCTTTTACCATGCCGTGCTTCTGCTCCATCTCACGATTCCATGCAAACCACTCCGGATGCTCGTGGGCGATCAGATATAGCTTTGCGTCGCTCTTCTTGAAGCACGTCAGACAATTGCCATGATGCGGAGGGATATTCAGCTTGAACGGCATCGCGTCCCAGAAGTCGTTCACGTCCTGCTTGTCGAATCCGCCCCAGTGGCAAAGCGGATAAACGAGGTTGTAGCGCTTAGCTGCGTCTTTGTTAGGATCAGCGCGCTGCGGTTCATCCGCCCGCATGCCGATAGCCGTCTTTGCTGACCAGCCACGTCGAGCCAATCCCACTTCACGCATCCATGAGCGGATCGTTTGAGTTTTCAGATAGTCGCTGCACTTTTGCCGAGAGACGTTTGGGATGCCCTCAACACTGATCAGCTGTTCGAATGGCTCGCCGTTCCGCGCCGCGGTTTCAAAGCTCACCACTTTGTGAGTCATGCCAACGCCAGGAATCGGGCTGGTTACCCCCTCAAGCCAGACCACATTTAGCCCGAAATGCCGGTCGCATCTATCCACAAATTTCAGTGTCTCTTCGTGTTCGCGTCCTGTGTTCGCAAAGACAAAATGAAAATCGAAGCAGTCGGCGTAGTTTTGCAGCAGGAAATCGCACATGAATGCCGACGACTGGCCGCCGGAGAAGCTAACGACCATCGGCTCCTTGGGCTTCGGTTCATTTGCTGGCATCACTGGGCGCTCTTTCATTTGGCCTCCCGAATGTTGGCGGCGAATGCTTGCAACTCGTTAATCTGAGCGCGCAGAGACTCGGCTATAGCGCCAAATGCGTGGGTGTCAGGATGCATGCTGGCAAGCTGTTCCATCTTCAGCTTGATGAGCCTCTCCACTCCCTGCGCCTGGATAGCTGCAAGTGCTGCGTCAGTGGCCGGGGTTTCGGAGTTGAACAGCTCATCATTGGCAATCATCGCCACCACTCCGGCTGGCCCTTTGTCAGTTACGTCCACATGTTCCAAAATGACGGAAAGCGCATGCTTAAAGCCTGCATTCTCCACGGCCAGCCCATTAACTCGATCAGTCAGCTTTTTGATGGATTCAGCCATTGTCAGCTTTACCTGCAGCGTTTGGGCGTTGATCTGCCGGATGCTGGCGAGTTCTGACACCAAGGCTTCATAGTCGGAGAATTTAACGAACTCACCGTGCTCCGCTTCACGGGCGAAAGCCTCAAAGCGAACTGCGTGCATTTTGTAGTCAGGGGTAAAGCGCTTGATGGTTGTCATTCGTCGTCTCCCAACACCCAGCGCAGTGCCTGAGCGTAATCACCGCTCGCACCCTCAAGGGCTTTCGTGATTTCTTTTCGGGACTTCATGCGGGGTTTGGCATCACCGATCACCTGCCGCTGGCGCCGTGCCTTTTCGTGGCCTTTGGTGCCGGCGGTTGCCGCTTCAACCTCTTTCACTTTTTCGCGCTGTTCTTCAGGTGAGAGATTCGCCAGCTGGCGTGCCTGGGTAACGGTAATGTCGCCAGATTCAACCGCATCTTTAACGGCCTGAGTGGCATCGAGCAGGGCGAGTGTGGCGCGGATCGTCTGCACACCGACGCCAAACATCAGCGCTAAATCTTTTTCGTCGTGGCCCCGCGTAAGCGCATCAGCCATTTTCTTGGCGCGGCCCAGTGGCGTGTCTACCTGAAAGATTTCATTGGCACTAATCATCACCTCAGCAACGCTAAACGGCGATCCGCGCCTGACCACTGCCGGCACCAGAAGAGGTTTTTTGCCTTCTTCCCGCAGACGTTTATTTGCTTCGAGGGTGTTTTTAACCCGCTGGCGACCTTCAACTACGCATGAGCGGCCTGTTTCTGGGTCTTTCCAGATAATTATCGGCTCCAGCACCCCCAACTTCATGATGCTAAGCACAGTCGGTTCATGGAGAGGAAGATGGATGCGTTCGTCGTAAAGCGGGTGCGTTTTATCGGATACCAGGTGCAGATTTTCAGGCTCGAACATCAACACGTTGGTTTTACCGCTGGCGCCGTAGGCTTCCTTTGAGTTTTTAGCCATGATTATTCTCGTCCTTATGGTTTTGTTTGTGCCTGATCACACGACGCCCCTCAACAATGACGGCATTTTCCTCAGCTTCTAACGCGTCGAGGTAATACCAACCAGGGCGCTTGACTGGATCGCCTTTTTTCAGGCCTTCGAATTGCTTGATCGCGTTGTTAACGACTTCTTGCGGGCTTTTCCCGCGATTGGATTGATCTGACATGAGAAGTCCTTAGCCCTGCATGACAGGGCTATGTTTTGTAGAGACCAGCTCAGAAGGGAATGTCATCGTCAAAATCAGGTGCGTGTTGTTGCGTGGCGCTTTGTTGCCGCTGCTGGGCGACCTGCTGAAGGCGAGAGGTCGGTTGGTTGTTTTGGTTGCCAAGCATAGAGCGCTGCCCACCGATACCACTCGTTTGAGGTGCCGTGTCATTGGTTAAGCGCTCATCCTTATCCTTCAGGACAGCCAGGAGCTTATCAACGGCCTCGGCCGGCGTTCCGTCGATCGCCTCCTTGTATGTTTTACGCGTGTTGGCGCCAAAAACTTGTTTGATGTCGAATTTGTAACCGTCCCCGCCATCGTTTTTGGTGTAGAGAATTTTCTGCAGAACGAAACCGATCGGCTTTCCTTCAAGCTCTTTGCAGTGAAGTTCGATATCGCCTTCGCTGTTCGTTTGCTCGGTAGCGTTGAGTTGCTTAACTTTCGTCAACCCCATAATGGCATTGATCAGCGCCGAGCCATGCTTAAGCGGCTGTCCCTCGCGGCCTTTGTAATTTATGCGCAGGTAGTTGATTTTGCCCACGTCAGACTCGATGGAAAATTCCATCGCTTCGGATTGTGAGTCGCGCCCGGTGGTAAAAATGGCGCTGCTGATATTGCCTGCATAGGCGCCAGTTTCAGAAGCGCCGGCGGCGCCGGCAGTACGTGCGGATTCATCATCAAAGGTAAACATTGGTTGCATTATGCTGGTGCTCCATCGTTGAGTTCGTAATATTCGCGGATCGCCGTATCAACGGCGTTCAGGTCGTTATCGATTTGGAAGCTGTCAAACAGCCCGATCGGTGACTTAACCGGGTCGGTTCCATCTGATTGCGTGGTGAAGTAGTAGCGGCCATCAGTAACACCAGTGCGTAGGGCGATACTGAACATGCCTTCGACGGTTATTTTTTCGTCAAGCATCTTGCCGATAGTTTTCATCTTGACGCGGCCGGCGGGTGTTTCTTCGGTGTGAGCAAGGAAGTAGACGATCAGGTCATCGGCTGCTGCCTGTGCGGCTCTGATTACGTCCCAGGCGCCACCGCCTATTTCAGTGAATTTTTCGAAAGATTTTTCACTACGCCGGCGCATGAACTGATTGCCCATCACATACTGGAAGTCATCAACAACGACGAATTTTTTACCTGCCCGCCGTGCGAAGTTGATGATCAAGACAATATCCGCCGGTATGTCGGTAAAGAACACGTTGCCGGTTTTGGCCTCGAAATCTCGCGGTTTCCAGCCAGCGGAACGGAATGGCAGGCGTTTGTTTTCCGGGTTGATGAGAAAACCGTCATCAGGGTTAAGCTTCATCATGCTTGCAGATTTGCCAGATCCGGAATCGCCCAGGATAAGGACTGGAATACCCATCAGACGAGCGCCCCCATCGCGTGTTTTATGGTGAACTCCTGGTCTTCATTCAGATCCATATTCGCCAGCGCCCAACGCAAGTAACCAGGATCGTCTGAGGCGATGTCGACGAAGGTTTTCCCCTTATGCTTACCGAACTGCATCGTGTGTAGCAGTGATGGGCGTGCGGTTATGTCGCGCATTTGTGAAATGCTCCAGCGCGCGATGCTGTTCATATAGAGCAGGTTGGTGGCTGTCACATAGCAGTCATACAGCGCACGGTGAGCATAGAGGCCTTCAGGCACATCGGGCTTAAGGCCAAAGCGATAGCGCAGGTACTGATTGCCATGCCGCTCTTCAGGCCATAGCTTGCGCGCCAGCTTCAGCGTGCAAATCCATGGGGCCGTGATTTGCGGAAGCTTCTCACGGTCAAAAGCGGCATTGTGTGCGACGTAGATATCGGCACCGAGGTAACGGTCTATCACATCGTCGATCGGCGGTGCATCAGCGACCATTTCTTCAGTGATGTGATGGATAGCCATTGCTTCAAAACTGATGGGCTCAGGAGGGCATACAAGGTCGCTCATTGGGTTGCAGATAACGCCATCAACGATGTCGACGCTGGCTATTTCAACCACACCGCCTTCAAAGCTGGTGGTTTCAGTGTCAATTACACGAAAGGTAGTGCTCATGATTAATCCCGATGGTTCGTGCATCGGCTATGGCGTCGATTTGTGCCAATCGATGCGCCAGCCGGTCGAGGTCAGCGGCGCCCAGCTTGTTAGCGATGCAGATTGATAGAATGAGGTGTTCAGCTGCGACTTGCTGGCGTGTTGGTGTCTCGATAACCGTCAGATCCATACGGCGCCCATAGCCAGCAGGCATAAAGTCAGAATTGTCAGGGTAAAGATGCTTTTGCCGTAGTTACGCTTGGCGGAAAAGTCACACCCAGATAGGTCATGCTTATGTTGAATACGCGTGTTCAGGCTCACCATGCTGGCCTCCGCTGTATTGTATGCATCCGCCGTTGCAACGATTTGATGTTTTGGCGGGAGTGATAGTAGGAGGCGCAACGATCAGCGCACACCAGGATGTCGACCATCTTGAAACGGCCGTCGGAATAACGCTGAACCTTCACATACTTGCACTTCGACTTTGGCAGCTCTTTTTTACAGTGTTCACATACCGTTAGCGTTGGCAGTGGTGTCATAACATGTCCTCTCGGTAGAAATTCACATGGGTAAGCGCGCCCCACAAGGTGCGCTTATTGATGTGAAAAAAGAGCCCCGGCGAGCGGGGCAAACTGGAAGAAACGAAGGTGTCATGGTGAGTGCCAGGGTGATGCCCGGCTTCAGATGCCTTTACTTTTAAGCCCAATAAAAAACCGCATCCCTCCGGGCTGAATAACTTTATCTGGACAGGTAAAACCCCAGCGCCGACCAAAATGCGACGCAGATGACAACCACGCCCAGCCAGACTTTTTCGTTGAATGTCATGATTGCCTCAGTGCGCCCCGTAGGGCGCTGTGGGTGTTAGCTGGAAAATCCAGTCACTTCGATTCGGCAAATCGGATACGTGTACAGCTTGTTATCCGAGATGATTTTCTGCGCCGCCTCAAAGCTGTCAGCGCTGTTGCAGTACTTGATGTTCTCGCAGTAGCGGCCATCGTCGTCATCAGGCTTTCCAGCCAAAACCGTGAATTCAAGTGCCATCGTGTAACCCTCTGCTGTTAGTTGGCGCACTGGTGCTTTTTGCTGAATACGCGCTGAGCCTGGATTGCTTTGCCTGCATCCGGTGTGCGGTAGAAAACCTCCCGGCATTTGTTGCAGAACAGAACCTTCAGGCCGTGACCATCAGTACCCCAGCCAACGTGCTCATTGATTGCTTTCATCGTGTAGCTCCTCAGTGGTTTTATGCCTACCGCCCCACACTGGCAGCGGCAGGGTAAATCCACTCTTTCCCTAAAGAACGTTACCGGTCGATCCCTCTCGGGGCCGGGGAGTGATTGCATCGCTCACCCCTGGGCGTCTTACCTGTTTGGCTTCCTGCCGGTGACGTTGTTGCTGTCGATGGATTTAATTTATGCGTATAACGCAAATGCGTCAAGCGCAAATATAAGCGTGAATTTGTGTTTTTACGCATATGATTGAAATTTCTGGTTAAATAATTTGCGTGGTGGAGTGGATTTTAGGCACAAAAAAACCGGCCTGAGCCGGTTTGATTGCTTATATGTGGTTTACCAGGTGGATGAAGACCAGAAAACCCGACCAAGAACAACTAGTTGTTCTTTTCTTTGTTGGAGGGTAAGAACTTCGTCTTTAAACTCTTCTCGGTTCATTGATCGGATCACGACACCGCCGTCTGGCTGCTCAATAAGATATTTTACTCTAAGTAGGTCACCATGACGGATGCCATAGGCCTTACCATCCCGGATGCGCGTATCGTCGGTGTTAATGCCTACTACATCACCGTCAGACAATCTTGGCTCCATACTGTTGCCGATCACACGAACAAGCTTGGCCGCAGAAATAGACACTCCCAACTTGTGAAGATAGTAACGCCGGAAAATTAAGGCAAACTCTTCTTTTTCCACAATTTCGACACTGCCATCACCTGCAGCAAAATGAACGTCAATTAGTGGGATTTCCACAAATTCCTCGCTGTCCTGAGCTCCATCCTCCCACACTGAGGCTTTAAGCCTGGTTGGCTGAGCATCAGATTCAGGAGATAAGTTTTCGAAAGGCAAATCAGGCCGGAAAAGGTCGCTAACAGGGCGTTCAAAGAAGTCAGCAATTTTTCTGATCATCTCGTCACTATAACCCTGCTTAGCCCGCTCCAGGCGAGAGATGTTCCCTACGTCGCTATCAACAGCATTCGCAAGGTCAGCAAGATTTAGCCCCTTCTTAACGCGAAGGTGCCGGATGTTACGACCTACAGTAGGGTCGATTTCTTTAGGTAGCTTCTTTTCGGTTTCCATGCCGTCATTTTTCCATTCATGTGCGTCACACGCAAAGCGTCTTGCGCAAAAATGAAATGCGCATTAATATGCGTGTAGCGCAATTAAAAGGGGCCGCTATGCAAACACCACTTAGAAATATGCGTGTAAAGAAAGAGCTCAAGATCACTGACGTAGCCCATGCGGTCAATTGTGACCCTGGATACCTTAGCCGTGTAGAACGTGGCGTGCATACAGCATCGCCTGAGTTGGCTGAAAAGCTATCTCGATTCTACTCCGGTGAGATCACCGAGCTGCAAATTCTTTACCCAAAACGTTATGCGCGAGCCAGCGAAAGCCAGCCGCCAATCATCAACCAATCACTGTAAGACAACGGAAATTGTAAATGGAATCAGTCGCAACAAGTCGCAATTCAGTACGCATCAACTGCAAACCTGAAATGCTGGAGAGCTTCTTTCACAAAGAGGCCATTTTGCGCGGTAACAAGCCGCTTGCGATGGGTATGGGGATCCACCCTTCGGGGTTGAGCCGTGACAAGGTTCGCATCGTGAAGATGGCGGCGCGGATGGTGTTGGAACTTGGATTGCCTGAAGGATGTGTTGCAGCTCCAGGATGCGAGCAAAACGTAGTGCTGACCGGCGATGAGGCAAAAAAGTTGCTTTCGATACTGGAGCACATCCAGGAACCAAAGACGGAATAGGAGAGGGTATGAACCATATCCAGTTCATTGAGAAACATATCAAGCAAAAGCTGATTGAAGCCGGCTATAGCGCTGCTATCGCACAGGGGGGGGGCAAATGAAGGTGTTGACCTCTACAAGCGCAGCTCACAAGCCAGCGCCAAAGGAAGGATGTTTGATGACTGTTATCGGCATGCGCGGTTGTGGGCAGAGAAAAACAGCACAGCCGTTGATAAGCCGATCAAGAAAAAACAAAGCCGAACTGCGCCAACAGCTCGGCCGGGTCTTTTTTAAACCGTCGGAGGTTTGAATCATTATGCGCAAAAACAAACGCACAACGCAAGAGCGCGAAGTTACCCGCGATGACTTTTTGAAGCCGGCAGATCCGATCGGAACGATGTCACCCGTTTTTCATAAACGGTTTGTTGAGGAGTTCCGCAGGGTTAAAGCGCAACAGGAAGGCCGTCATGAGTAACACCGCTGAAATCATCCAATTCCGTGCGCCTGTGGAGCGTGAGGAGCATCGCGTGGCCGATACCGATGATGGGTATGTGCGCCTGGCGAATGAGCTGTATGAGGAGCTGATTGGCGCCAATTTAACGCGCAATCAGGCCAAGGTTGCGCACGCTGTATGTCGCAAAACTTATGGCTACAACAAGAAGGTTGACCGCATCGCTGATAGCCAGCTGGCAGAGATTACCCGTTTGCCAAGGCAGAAAGTTAACAAGGCTAAGAACGAACTGATTTCTATGGGGGTTTTGCTCCGCGAAGGAATGATGATCGGGCCGAATAAGAACCTTTCTGAATGGAAAATTCCAGAGTGTCACCAAGATAGTGACTTTGTCACCAAAACAGTGACAAAAAGTGTCACCAAAACAGTGACAGGGTTGTCACCAAAACAGGGACACACAAAAGACACTATTCAAAAGACATTAAAAACAGATCCCCCTAAAGCCCCCAAGGGGGAATTTTCGGAGGAAGTTCTCTCACAAGCAAAACAAGCCCTGGAGTATTACAACGAACTCACAGGAGGTTCCTGCCGTTCTGCAGAACCATTCGCAGTGCTGCTGACCGAAACCAAAACCCGCAGCGCGTACACCCTGCAAGACCTGCAGTTGGTTTGCCGTTGGGTGGTGCGCACCTGGAAGCAGCGAAATAACACCGTTGCCAAGCCGGCGAACATCTGCCGGGTAAACCGGTTCGATGGCTACCTGTCCGACGCCGAAGCCTGGCAGAAAACCTGCGTAGAAATCGACTGCCAAGCGGTGGTGGATATTTACAACGAAATTACAGCGGGCCGTATGGCGCCTGTAGAGCTCGACAGGGAGCGAGAAATTTCTATCCGTGAACTCACTACCCACCTCGCCACAAAGTCACCGGAGGGCTTTGGCGCGTATTTTTCTGCATTCCTTGAGGACGCCAGAGAGTTTTATTTCGGCGGCCCGACTGGGGAAGGCTGGCATGCTGATTTTGAATACCTGATGAAACCTCAAACACTGCGCAAAGTTCGGGAGGGAACCCTGTGATCAACATCGACATCGAAGCAAGCGTGATTGGCGGCTTGCTGCTAAGCGGGTTGACACCGGATGCCGCTGACGTTGTGGCTACGCTTGACCCAGAAGCATTTTCTGTTCCGTTTTACCGCAACACGTTCAGGGAAATTACTCGCCAGGCCAATAACCGCGGCCTGATTGACAGTTTGCTGATCGCTGAGGCAATGGGGGATCAGCACTTTGGTGATGTCATGGAAACCTGCCGGAAATGTCCAAGCGCTGCGAACCTCAAAGGCTATGCCCGCCTTGTGGGGGAGTATTACCAGATCCGCCAGTTCACAAAGCTGATGGAATCCAGCTACGACCTGATCGCCGGCGCCCAGAACCATGAGCGGGCACTCGTAGGCATTCAGGAGTTTTCAAGCAAGATTTTCTCTATTGCCAAGCCACACGACGAGCATCGCCCCGTTCACATCGACGAGCTGCTGGAGTCTTACGCTGAGCTGTTACAGCACCGCATGGACAACGGCGAAGAGTCAGACACGCTGAAAACCGGCATCCCAGAGCTCGACGCAATTACCGGCGGTCTTAACCCTGTCGATCTCGTTGTCGTGGCCGCACGTCCTGGCATGGGCAAGACCGAGTTTGCGCTCAAAGTGGCCGAAGGCGTGGCAACGTCGACCGTTCGAATCGGCAATGCCGAGATGCCGCGCGGCGTTCTCATTTTCAGCATGGAGATGAGCGCACACCAGGTTATCGAGCGCCAGCTTGCCAATGCATCAAACATGCCTGTTTCTGCTCTACGCAATCCCGCACAGAAAATGGGCGATGAAGAGTGGGCGCGAGTTTCTGCCGGCATCAGTCGCCTGCAAGGGCTTCAGGTTTGGATTGTCGACGCCTCAAAGCTCAACATCGAACAGATCCGCGCGATTGCAGAGCGACTGAAGCGTGAGCACCCGAACCTTTCGTTGATCCTCGCTGATTACCTTGGGCTCATTGAAAAGCCACGCGCAGAACGAAACGACCTGGCTATTGCGCATATCTCTGGTGGACTGAAGCGCATGGCGAAAGATTTAAAAACGCCGGTGATGTCACTCAGCCAGCTTTCCCGAGACGTTGAAAAGCGCGCACCTGGTCAGCGCCGGCCGACAAACGCCGATTTGCGCGATAGCGGAAGCATTGAGCAGGACGCAGACAGCATCATCATGCTGTACCGCGAGGCGGTTTATCAGGAAGACAGTCCGGCGGCGCCATATGCCGAAATCATCGTAACGAAAAACCGCTTCGGCTCGCTCGGAACGGTTTACCAGGAATTTCGTAATGGTCACTTCATGCCGACCGATCAAGCGGCTGCATCGCAGATCTGCCGTGCCAAGCCTCAGCAAAAACAAGAGCGTCGATACGCCAGCAAGAGGGATATCTGATGAACGATTTTTGCCTGCATGAAACCACCAAGGCCCAGCTTTGGCCTGTCCTAAAAGAGCTGGTGGCTACCGGTAAGCGTTACCGCGTGAGCATCGTTGAATGGCGAGAAAAAAGGTCTCTGAGTCAAAACGCGTTGCTCTGGAAGTGGAATGGAGAGGTAGCGGCTCAACTTACCAGAACCGGCAAAGGCAAGTTTGATCAGGACTACGTTCACGAATATCTAAAAGACCTGTACTGCCCTCCTAAGCCGATCACAGTGATGGGGGAAACGCGTTACGTGAAATCGACCAAGTTACTCGACACCGGGGAAATGACTCGCTACCTGGAGCAAATCGACATGTGGGCACATCAGCGCGGACTTCGTCTGACGATCCCAGCGCAGTGTGAATATCGCCAACTGATGGAGGCGCAAAACGCGTGAAAACCTACAGCATCATTCCAGTGCCAAAGCCGCGAATGACTCAGCGTGACCGATGGGCGTTACGTCCTCCCGTTTTGCGCTATCGCGCCTTCTGCGATGAGGTGCGACACAACCGCATATCACTGCCCGAAAGCGGCTACCACGTTACCTTCGTTATGCCGATGCCGCCAAGCTGGAGCAAGAAGAAACGCGCTGAGATGGCCGGGAAACCGCATCAGCAGAAGCCAGATGCAGACAACTTACTAAAAGCCCTTATGGACGCAATCTACTCTGAAGATTGTGCCGTTTGGGATGTCCGCGTAACCAAACGCTGGGGAAATGCCGGCGAGATAATCATCAAGGAAATTATATGAGAGATATCCAGTTGGTATTAGAGCGTTGGGGCCAGTGGGCGAAAGACAACAGCGGTGTGGACTACTCTCCGATCGCAGCAGGATTTAAGGGGCTTCTGCCGAATACGAGCAAGAGTAAGCCTTCATGCTGCGATAATGATGGCCTGATTGTTGACGGCGCCGTTGGTAGATTGAAGAAGGTACGCGACGAAAGAGAGCTTGGTGTAATCATGCTGCACTACCGATACGGGGTATCAAAATCGGAGATAGCCCGTAGATGGAAGGTTTCAGAAGGGAACATAAGGCAGAAGCTGATGATGGCAGAAAGCTTTATAGAGGGCTGTTTAGCTATGACTGGGGCGACGCTTGAGATGGACGCTTGGACAAGCAGATCGGAAATTTCGGCTGTCGCGTAAATTTCCGCTTTTCGTTACGAATTTTACTAGCTATTGTGATAAGAGTGGTTACGCAGTGACGTAGCTTATCAACTTTCAAAACCTCGCTCCGGCGGGGTTTTTTATTTCTGGTTTGTGGAGTGGGCGGCGGAGAGGGTATCGGTGAACTTCACTAGTAGTTGTCGGCGATGTAGGATACTCTCCGGTTGTGGTGAATTGCAGTCCTCCGAGACAAGCCGAAGATAAGCGCCGGCCGCCACTCAACATTTCATCCTCGCCTCGGCTATTTAGCTCAGTTGGTTAGAGCAGTCGGCTCATAACTGATTGGTCGCTGGTTCAATCCCTGCAAGGGCCACCAAACCGCCATTAGCTCAACGTGGCAAGAGCATTGCTTTGTGACAGGAAGTAAGAGCCGGGGTTCGAGACCTCGATGGCGGACCAATGCGGTCATCGTATAATGGCTATTACCTCAGCCTTCCAAGCTGATGATGCGGGTTCGATTCCCGCTGACCGCTCCAAACATGACGCCGTAATGCAGGTTGCATTTTTTGTTCAGACGCCACCACCTGGACAGCGGACAGCGGACAGCGGACAGCGGACAGCGGACAGCGCAGTAAAGACTATGCTGTCACTTCACTCACTTTCCACCTTTGATATCGAGACTAATATTGGTTATCACCATAAAGCGCTGGTGGCAAATTCGAACGCTTAAGCGTCAATGGAGCGATGATCGGTCGCTGCGTAAGGCGGCTATTAAAAAAGACTGGTTCGGTGTGTTGGAGGTATTTCACTTTGAAAGAAGCTACATGGAAATCAAGCGGGGAGCGCGTCTCATTGCCTTGAGCTGAAAATGAAATTTCTGGTAATCACCAGGCTTTTTTGATCACAACAGGTAAGAGTATTGCCGGTACCAGATGGATTTATTGTCGGCGTCTAAGCAGTGCTCTTTCCGTTGTGGTGTAACTCAATTCCCGCTTGCGGGTTAGATGGGTAGAGTAATGCATTAACCGGTTTATCCGGCAGGGCAGGCATGATGCTAATGCTGAACCTGAGTGCGGGTTCGAGTCCCGCCACCACACAACATTCAAGCCTCGCCATCGTGCGGGGCTTTTGTATTTCAGCCCCAGCCAACGGACGACACACACGGCACCCTCTTACCGGCAGCGTTTACGGCTGGTGGCTGATTCCTGTCCATAACCCGAAACCGGGAAAGAGCCCCGGAAGGGGGAGGTTATGAAAATGCCCTGGAAGAACGAGCCCAACATCCTATCGATGCTGATTGCGTTTGGTATGACCCTGCTGGGCGCTATTGCCAGCTACTCATTCAAGGTTCTGAACGGCGAGGCCTTTAGTTGGCGCACGCTGTTTCTGCAGCTCTTCGTTTCTATCTTCGCCGGGTTAACTATGGTGATGATCGCCCTGCATTATGACTGGCCGTCAGAAGTGATGGGTGGCGTGTGTGGCATGGCTGGCTGGTCGGGGGCGTCACTGATTAAGGCGCTGGAGCGTCGATTCCTGAACAAAGCAGGTGATGGCTATGAAAACCAGTAACAACGGACGCAATTTCATCAAGGGTTTTGAGCAGCTTCGCCTGAAGGCATACCCAGACCCCGGCACCGGCGGCAAACCCTGGACGATTGGCTGGGGTCACACCAAGGGTGTGATGCAGGGCGATCAAATTACCCAGGAGCAGGCAGAGCAATTCTTCTCTGATGACTTGGCCGTGTTTGAGCTGACTGTCAACAGCGCGATTAAACGCCCGATGACGCAGAACCAGTTCGACGCGATGGTATCGCTGGCATTCAACATCGGCGGGCCCGCTTTTGCAGGTTCAACGCTGGTGAAGAATTTCAATGCTGGTGATGCCCAGGGGGCGGCGGATGAATTCCCCAAATGGCGCAACTCGGCAGGCAAAGTTATGCCTGGGCTGGTGAAGCGTCGCGCGGCAGAACGCGAGATTTTTTTGTCATGAACACCTCATTCAGCTTCCGCGCGATGGCGATCGGCCTGTTGCTGGTGGCGCTGATTGTTGCCGGCAGGCTGGCGTTTCACTTCCACAGCAACGCAGTAAAGGCCGGTGAGAAAGTTAAGCAGCTTCAGAGCGATAACACCCTGCTGGCGAAGGCAATCGCCACTCAGGCATTTCAGTTCCAGCGCGCCAACGAAATCAGCAACGCGGCGACTCAGTATGGCATCAACACCGACGCGGCCACACAGGGGAAAGAAATTGAATACCGGACGATCCTCAAGAATCAGCCGACGTGCGATCTGGCTGTGCCTGCCGCTATTGCTGGTGGGCTGCTCGACTACACGCACCGTCTACGTTCCCGCGCAATGTCAGCCGATACCATCGTCGCTGACGCAACCGGTGCTGGCGCCACTGCCTCCGGCACCCTGACATACTGTCAGGCGGTGCTGTGGATTGATCCGCTGCTGGCGGCGCTCGACAAAGCGAACAACCAACTGCTGGCGATACGCCAGTTAGACAAGGGAGTACAGGATGGAAAACAAACAACGCAGTAGTGATGAAGATTGTGGCGAATCGTGGGCTACCGGTAGCTTCGAAGATGCAGCCAGGCCGTTAATCAGATGGTTGGCTGAAAACGCACACCCACACCACACAGCCATTGTCACCAGCAATCGCGCTGAGTTGTTAGAAGCACAATCAGTGGTTGCCACTGAGGTCTATTTGAAAGGCTAGCTACCGTTTTACAAAATTCTGCAGAAGGTATTCACTGAGTGCCTTTGACAGAATAAACACTCTGAATCATCGCGTGGTGTTCAACTGCATCGCCGGGGTTATATCCAGCGAACCAGCAGGAAATTCTAATATGGCATTATCAAAAGAAGAAGAGACTCAGCGGCTGATTCTGCTGGGCGCAATCAGTCAGCTGAATGAAGCTGAACGGAATGAAATTTATGCACTGAAAGATAAGTTTCTGGGGGTGTTCAAAACAGCAACCAAGCCAGAGCTTGCAATGGCAGCCTTAGGATTGGCCTCAGCGGACGCTCAGAAATAGGATTGATAAGGAGTCGAAATGACGCTGACAGAAGAACAGAAGGCGCTTTTCGATGCCCTGACGAAGCTGCAAAAGAAATTCGTTACCTGCCTATTGAATGGCGACCGCCAGGCGGAGGCCTACCGTAACGCGGGAGGGAAAGCGAAGGGCGACGGAGTCCACTCGAAAGCCGCCGTGATGGTAAGAAATGGTAATGTCCAAGCCTTCCTCAAGTCCGTGCAGTACGAAGCAATCAATGAGGCGATCATGACACGCACAGAGGCGCTGGAGCGTTTGTCGAAGATGGGCCGAACAGCGTTGACCGATATCGCAGAATTCAAAAACTGCCAGATAGGCGAGGACGAAGAGGGCAAACCAGTTTATCAAGCGTCCTGGTCATTCCGCGATTCGGCGTTGCAAGACCCTGAAGCGATGGCGGCCGTTGCCGAACTGACGACGGGTAAAGACGGCATCAAGTTGAAGATGCACGACCCGAAGGCGGCGATTAAGCAGCTCGGCGAAATGATGGGCTGGGAAGCGCCGAAGAAAACCGAACTATCCGGCCCCGGCGGTGGTGCTATCAAAACCGAGAGCACCAACCTGTCAGCTGAAGAGGCGGCCGAGGCCTATCGTAAGTTGATGGGGTAAAACTGCTGAAAACACCCCGGAAATTCAATTTCAGGGCTATGCAAAAACACCCTTGTTTTATGCATCGTTTATGCAGTCCGTTTCCGACCAATCCGACGAGAAAACCCTGACAAATCACCCACTGAGCGTAATCAGCGGGTGAGTGCTGTTTCGCCGGTGCGGGAAACGGTCATTATGTTAAATAACCCCATTTTTCACACATTTTTCCCAGAGTAGCGAGCTATGCCTATTCCGTTCCCGTTCGACTTCAAAAACCCGGATTACACCCAGGTGTTCGAATGGCGGATGGAGCGCCTGCAACGCATCAGGGCTAACCCAGAAACGCTGCCTGCTATTCGCGAGTTTTACCGTACCAACCCGGCACAGTTCATTATCGACTGGGGAATGACGACAGACCCCCGCAACATCGATTACGGTCTGCCGGTGACAATCCCGTTTCTGCTGTTCCCCAAACAGGAAGAGTGGATCCACTGGATTATGACGCGCCGGGAAAACATGGAAAACGGCATCACGGAAAAGAGCCGTGAAATGGGGCTGAGCTGGACGGCGATCGGGCTGGCTTGCTCGCTGTGCCTGTTCAACAAAGAAATGGTGATTGGCTTCGGCTCCCGTAAAGAGGAGTACGTGGACAGCACCGGCGACCCGAAGGCGCTGTTCTGGAAGGCGCGCAAATTCGTTGAAACACTGCCGGTGGAGTTTCGCGGCAGCTGGAGCGAAAAAAAACACGCCCCCTATATGCGCGTTGAATTCCCCGATACGGGCGCCGTTATCAAAGGTGAGGCTGGCGATAACATTGGACGCGGCGACCGCACCACGCTCTATCTGGTGGACGAGGCGGCATTCTTGCAGCGCCCTTTGCTGATTGATGCTGCGCTGTCGCAGACAACGCGCTGCCGTATCGATTTGAGTTCGGTCAACGGCATGGCTAACCCATTCGCCCAGAAGCGCCATAGCGGGAAAATCCCGGTGTTCACGTTCCACTGGCGCAGCGATCCGCGCAAAGACGATGCCTGGTATCGCAAGGAGTGCGACAAGATCGATAACCCGGTAGTGGTGGCGCAAGAGCTCGACCTTAACTACAGCGCATCCGCCGAGGGCGTGCTTATCCCGTCAGATTGGGTACAGGCTGCTGTTGATGCGCATATCAAGCTGGGTATTCAGCCTACTGGTAAACGCCTTGGCGCAATGGACGTTGCAGACGAAGGGCGCGATAAAAACTCCTTTTCGACCCGCCACGGTTTCCTGCTGGAGAACGTCCGCGAGTGGTCAGGCGTCGGCAGCGACATCTACCAGTCGGTTGAGAAGGTTTTCGGGTTCTGCGACGCGGACAACATCGATGAGTACCGTTTCGACGAGGACGGATTGGGGGCTGGTGTTCGCGGCGACGCCCGCGCCATCAACGAGCTGCGTAAAGCCGCCCGCCGGCCGATGATTCTGGCCACCCCATTCAGGGGAAGCGGCGCGGTATTCGACCCCGACGATGAAGCGGTACGCGGCGACAACGGCCAGCAGGCGCGACTGAACAAAGATTTCTTTGCCAACGCCAAAGCACAGAGCTGGTGGCGTCTGCGCAAGTTGTTCCAAAACACCTACCGCGCAGTTGTCGAAAAAATGCCGTACAACCCCGACGAAATCATCTCCATCAGCAGCACGATGGAAAGCAAAGACAAACTCATCATCGAACTTTCACAGCCGACCTACTCAATCAACGGGGTGGGGAAAATCGTTGTGGACAAACAGCCTGACGGCACCAAATCGCCCAACCTGGCCGACTCGGTGATGATCAGTTACGCGCCAATGAATTCAGCCCTGAATATCTGGGAGCTGTTAGGGAGACAGGCCTGATGGCACGAAATAAACCCACCTCAAAGCGGACGGCACAAGCCACCGCCGACGGGTACGAGAACTTTGTCGCCCGCGTTGGGATGCAAACCCCTAACCAGCATTCAGCATCGACTTACCGGGCAAACTTCACCAGTCGCAACCGCATGATGATTGAGTGGTCATATCGCTCATCCTGGGTGATTGGTGAAGCCGTAGACGCCATCCCTGACGATATGACCCGCAAAGGCATTCGCATCACCTCAGAGATTGACGCGAAAGACCGTGGCGTTATTGAGTCGCAACTGGACAACATGCAGATCTGGGATGCACTGAATGACGTACTGAAATGGTCACGGCTTTATGGCGGTGCGGTTGGCTTCATCATGATCGAGGGGCAAGCCCCGTTTACGCCGCTGCGCCTGGAAACGATTGGCGAAGGTAAGTTTAAGGGGATCCTCCCGCTTGACCGCTGGATGATTAACCCTGTGCTCACCCGCCGCATTAAAGAGATGGGGCCAGACCTCGGTAAGCCCGAATTCTACGACGTTGTGACGACTGCTACGGGCATTCCCGCCTGGCGGATACATCACAGCCGCCTGATCCGGTTCGACGGCGTTACGCTGCCATTCCAGCAGAAAATGACCGAGAACGAATGGGGGATGTCAGTTGTAGAGCGCATCTGGGACAGGCTGACCGCATTCGATAGCGCTACGGTAGGCGCTGCGCAGCTGGTTTACAAAGCACACCTTCGCACCTACAGCGTGGAGAAGCTTCGCGAACTGATCGCGCTTGGCGGCCCTGCGTTTGAGGCACTCCTGAAAAATATCGACCTTATCCGCCAATTCCAGAGCAATGAAGGTATGACGCTCATGGATACCAAGGATAAGTTTGAAACGCACCAGTACAGCTTCAGCGGGCTTGACGACGTCATATCACAGTTTGCAGAGCAGATAAGCGGCGCCGTCGGCATTCCGCTGGTGCGCCTGTTCGGCCAGTCGCCAAAAGGTTTCTCAACCGGTGACGCTGACCTTGCCAACTACTACGACCGTGTCAGCTCACTGCAAGAGCGCCGCCTGCGCCTCCCGCTTAGGAAGGTACTGGACATCATGCACCGCTCTGAGCTTGGTAAGGAGCTACCGGAGGACTTCACTTTTGAGTTTAATCCGCTGTGGCAGATGTCCGACGTTGACCGCTCAACCGTGGCGGTGAATACCGTTACCGCCATCAGCACCGCGCTGAATGACGGGCTGATGTCGCCAAAGGCTGCGATGACGGATTTGCGCGAAAACTCGGATGTGACGGGTATTGGTGCATCGATCACTGATGAGGACATCGATAATGCGCAGTCGCAGTATGAGGATCCTGAACTTGAAACCGGCCCTGCGCCGGCGTTCAGAAATCCAGTATCAGAAAAGCCTACTGGGGATAGTCAGTCAGATAAATCAGATCGTAACTGGCTCCTACGATGGTTCCCAGGCAAGCGCTGACACGGTAGCCGATCACCTCATCGACTACTCGCAGGTGCTGGACGACTGGGCGGCAATGGTCGGTCAGAAAATGTTCCTGCAGGTGGAGCGGGAAGAGTGGAAGCAGTGGAAATCGGTATCACAGCAGATTTCCGAGGGACTACGTGATGTGGTCGGAAACACGCCGATCGGCCAGGTGACACAGGATATCGTTTACCGGCAAATCCAGTTGATGAAGTCGCTTCCCCTGGAAGCCGCCGACCGTGTTCGCGAAATCCAGCAGCGCGCTATACAGGCCACCATTCACGGCGAACGCCCAGACGCGCTGTACGAAATGATCATGCAGTCCGGTGATGTGGCGGCCAGTAGGGCGAAGATGATTGCCCGCACGGAGATCGGACGCGCCACGGGCGCACTGACGCAGGCCCGCGCTCTTGCTGTTGGCTCTGAAGGGTATTGGTGGCGCATTGAGGGCGCCGGCACGCGACCATCGCATAAAAAAATGCGGGATAAGTTCGTGTACTGGCATAACCCGCCGACGCTGGACGGCATGACCGGTCATGCCGGTTGCCTGCCTAACTGCAAATGCTGGTCTGACGTTCACATACCTGGGCCGAGAAAGTGAAAAATGCGGGCTTCGCCATCAATTCTCGCTGAACTGCAATAGTGGTGAATTATTGCGAAAATGTTGTAGTGAAAAACGTGGACTTTCAGCCGAGAAATCTGTGAGTTTTACGCCTCTCAGCCCGCATTTGCAGCGAGTGCCGATCGCGTGGTGCGCAAAAGGTCTATTATGTTAAATACGCCGGAAATCGGCGAAATTATCCCCCTCGATACAGGTCGCGCAAGCGGCCTTTTTTATGCCCGCCATTCAGCAGGTAACCCATGAAATATTTCTTTGAAACCCGACTGGGTGAGACGCGCTATGCGTTGGCTGACGGCTCACTGCTGTGTAAGGACGTGCCGATCGCCCGAACAGGTACGCAAGTCTACTCAGCCAAAGACCTGCCTAATCTGAAGCCGAACGCAGCGGGAGAAATCATCGTCAGACGCTCGCCAGAGCAGGTATTCGATCCTGCTACGCTGGCCTCGTTTGAGGGGATGAGCATCACGGTGCTGCACCCGGAGGATGAAGAAGGCAACGTTCGGCTGATCAATCCGCAGAACTGGAAAGAGCTGGCGCATGGTCATATCCAGAACGTTAGGCGCGGGACGGGTGACCAATCCGATCTGATGCTGGCCGACATCATCGTCAAAGATGAGTACGCCATCCAGTTGATCGAGGAAGGTCTGCGGCAGGTGTCATGTGGCTATGACGCAGAGTACGAACAGACAGCCCCTGGCGCAGCTGACCAGGTGGATATCACAGGAAACCATGTGGCTCTTGTTCCAAAAGGCAGAGCCGGAAATCGTTGTGCAATTGGAGACAGAGACACAATGGCAACTCAAAAGAAAAGCTGGCTACAGCGCCTTCGTTTCGCCCACAAGACAGGTGACGCGGACACGATGAACGAACTGCTGGACTCTGCTCCGGCAGCCGTGACAGTGGATGAGGGGGACTTGCCAAGCGGCGTAAACCTCAACATCAATCTTTCACCTCAGCAGCCGCTCCCGAAGAAAGATCCGGAGATGGGCGGCGAGCCTACCGGCGACGGCGAGGACGATATCAAAACCTTGCTGAAAGCGTTGCTGGCAAAACTGGAAGGGACGACCACCGGCGATAATGCCGATGATCCAGAAGGCAAAGAGAAAAAGGAGCCCACCGGCGACGGCGAGGACGACGAAGAAGAAACCACCATTACCGGCGATTCTGCTTACCGTGCGGAAGTCATCGTTCCTGGTATCGACCTCACCCGCAAGGTGAAGCCAACCGCCTTTAAACGTGACGTGCTGGCCGCTGCTGATAAAGCGCTGGTGCGCCAGGTGGTGGGGGACGCTGATATCAGCAAACTGCCGAAACAGTCGGTAAACATGGCCTTTAACGCTATCTCTGAGATTGCGAAAGGTCGCAATACCCGATCAACTACCGGCGATGCCCGTAGCCCGAATATCGGTACTCCAAGCATTTCCGCCCTGAACAAGCAAAACGCCGACTTCTGGTCTAACCGAAAAGGATAAAACAATGACTGCATACCTGTACCGGATGCCTGTGGGCATTGCCGGGGCTATCTCTCGCCCGCAGGATTTGACCGTAGAGCCGGTAATCCTCAAATCCGCTAATGCCTTCCCGGCTTATGGCCTGGCGGGGAAAATCGACGCAGACGGCTTTTTCGTGCCGCTGGCTGACGGTGACACAGCCGACAAAGTGAAAGGTATCTATGTGCGGCCTTACCCAACCACGTCGCAGCCTGACATGGTTCGTCAGGTAGGCACCGACAAGAACTTCCCCGGCGATGCAATGAAGCGTGGCTACATGACCGTCAACGTGGGCTCCGATGCCAGCACCATCAAAAAGGGCGCGCCGGTCTACATCGTTGTTTCCCCTGATGCTTCTATCAATGTCCCCCTGGGCGGTTTCATGGCGACGCTGGTTACCGACAAAACCGTTCTGCTGCCTAACGCAGAATTCACTGGCGCCGGCGATGCCGACGGCAACGCTGAAATCTCCTGGAAGATTTAAGGAAAAGACGAATGATTACTTTTGATCAGGCAACCGTTGATGCCTCCGGTGCGTTTCTCATCGGCGAACTGGAGCGCCTCGACCAAACGCTGAACTTGCCGCTGGTGGGCTATACCTGGAGCCGTGATATTCAGCTGCGCGAAGATGTGTCAATTGCTGATGACATCTCCAGCTGGACAAACACCAGTTTCGGCGCTGCCGGTACTGGCGCAAACCCGAACGGCAAAAACTGGATCGGTAAAGACTCGACCGCTATTGCTGGTGTGAACGTCAATATCGGTAAAGACGGCAACCCACTGAACCTGTGGGGCATGGAATTGGGCTGGACTGTTGTTGAGCTGAAAGCAGCGGAGCAAGTTGGCCGTCCGATCGATACCCAGAAATACGAGGGTATGCAGCTCAAGTGGCAGATGGACAACGATGAGCAGGTTTACATCGGCGATGATTCACTGGGTCTGAAGGGATTGACCAACCTGGTCGGCGTTACGTTGAACAACGCGCCGAAAACCTGGGCGGCATCCACCAATGACGAAATTCTGGATAGCGTGAACAGCATTTTGTCGAATGCCTGGGCAGCGTCTGGCTATTCCGTTGTGCCTTCTGATCTGCGCATTCCGCCTGAGCAGTATTCTTTGCTGGCAAGCCGCAAGGTTTCCGAGGCAGGCAACATGTCTCTGCTGAGCTATCTCTCGGTTAACACCATTGCATACCATCAGAACGGCGTGCCACTTGAGATCAAGGCCGTCAAATGGCTGAAGAAACGCGGTGTGGGTGGCAAGGATCGCATGGTGGCTTACACCAACGACAAGAAATACGTCCGCTATCCGCTGGTTCCTCTGCAGAGCGTGCCTATTCAGTATCGCGGCCTGTACCAGATCGCCACCTACTACGCCAAGCTGGGTGCGGTTGAGCCGGTGTACAAAGAAACCCTGTCCTACGTGGACGGCATCTGATCACCAGAACGGCCCCGAAAGGGGCCTGAAGGATTACCGAAATGACGAAAGAAAAACTGGTTACGATCCACGTACACACCCCATTCAAACTCACTCACGCGGATAACTCGGTGCAGGAGTTCGGCAAGGGGCGTCACAACGTTCCCGAGTCTGTGGCCGCTCACTGGTTTGTCGAAGCGCACACCGAAGCTTTGGGCGATTTCACCCCGCCAAATATCGACGAAGCCGGCGCGCAACGCATTGCTGAGCTGGAAGGCAAGGTTACCGAACTGCAGCAGCTTCTGAAGATTGAAAAGGACAAGGTGGTAGAGCAAACCGAACAGTTGCAGGCTGCTGCAAACGGTCTGGTTGAGCGCAATGAACAAATCACCGCACTTAACACCCAGGTAGCGGATCTGACCGCACGACTGGAGAAATCCAATGGAGCAGCCAAGAAATAAGGCGCTGCCAACGCCTGCAGACTTTCGCCGCGACTTCCCGCAATTCGCTAATGCCGCCACCTACCCAGAAGCGCAGATTCAGTTTCGCCTTAACCTGGCTGACATCCTGCTGAGCGAGAAAGTAACTGGTGCCAAAATATTCCCCTATCTGGTGGAGCTATTTGTGGCCCATTACATGGCGCTCTTTGCTCAGGATCAGCGGTCTGCCGCTGCCGGCGGTGCGGGCGGTGCATCCAGCGGTGTCCAGACATCAAAATCGGTTGATAAGGTCAGCGTGAGCTATGACGCAAGCGCGACGCTTAACCCTGATGCTGGATTCTGGAACAACACGCGCTACGGCGCGGAGTTCTGGCAGCTGATCACGATGTTCGGGGCAGGCGGCCGGCAGCTATGAAAAGCGGACTCAAGGTCAGGAAGGACAATGCCGAATCGGTGCTGTCGTCTTTGCGCTCGCTGTCAAAAATGGATGTGCTGGTGGGCATTCCAGAGGCTAACGCAACGCGTGAAGATGGCGAGAGCCTGAACAACGCGGAGATCGGCTATCTGCAATCTACCGGCGCCACGGTGCAGCTTGGCGGCCAAACCGTCACGCTGCCACCGCGCCCGTTTCTGGATATGGGGATCGAGGATACCAAGCCTCGAACCACTGAACACCTGAAGGCGGCGGCCGTGGCTGCGCTGAATGGCAAAGCGGAGGCAGCGCAGCGGGAGCTTGAAAGCGCTGGGCAGATTGCGCGGGATGGCGCCAAGGCGGTCATTGGTGCCGGTGATAGGCTTCACCCTCTCTCTGAGATGACGAAGGCTAACCGGCGCGCCAGGGGCATTCCCGGCGACAAGCCGCTCTATGCACATGGCTACCTGCTGCGCTCAATCACTTACGTGGTAAGGAGTAAATAATGCCGCTTCTCGACGTGACCGAGGTACTGCTGGATCCTGATTTTGTCGATACGACGTTGGTTTGCCATCGGCAGATTCAGCATCGGGACGATGACAACTTCACGACCAACACCCAGCAGGACATTCCTTTCTCCGGCGTGGTGACGGTTGACCGCTCCTTGGAAGCTCGCCGTATGGCCGCCGGTCAGAACATTAATGGCGCCATTCTTATCGTGACGCAATTTCGGCTCACACAGGGCCAGCCTGGTCTTGATGCGGATGTCGTAACCTATCGGGGTAGGGAATACCGCGTGACGTTCGTAGACCCGTACACGGCGTATGGCGCCGGGTTCGTTCAGGCACACTGTGAGCTGATGGAGTTTGACGGAGGATCACCCGTTGAGTAACGACAGCACAGCGCCCGGATACCTGACGCCGGTCAGTGATGGGCCTACCTACGACGAGGCGCTGGAACGCCAGGTTAGTCGGTGGATCCGTGGTGTCACCGGCATGGACGCGGGCGACGTCTATCCGCGCTGGACTGACCCGCAACCGCAGATACCGAAAAACGGCACTACCTGGTGCGCCTTCGGCATTACCGGCGTACAGGAAGACGCCAACCCCGCGTATATCCAGGGCGATGAAAGCGCCGCACAGTGGTCGCACGAAACCATCGATGTTCTGGCGTGCTTCTACGGCCCGCAGGGCATGACGGTAGCAACCCGTTTCCGTGATGGTCTGTTTGTCTCGCAGAACAATGACGAGCTGAAAAACAGCGATCTGACCCTGCTCGACTGTGGGCGCATATTCAACCTTCCAGAACTCATCAACAACCAGTGGGTGCGCCGGTATGACATCGCCGTGCGCCTGCGTCGCAAAGTGATCCGCGAGTACGGCATCAAGTCGCTGGTGGAAGCACCGGTTCAATTCTTCGGAGAATAATCTATGTCACAGGGCTTACCTGTATCGAACATCGTCAATGTGACGGTGAATATGGCGCTGCGCGCTGCACAGGGGCGCAATTTCGGCGCGCTGCTGATCGTTGGTGGCTCTGATGTCATTGACGGCAGTCAGCGCATGCGCAGCTATTCGGGAATTACCGACGTCGGCGCAGATTTCGGCATGGATGCGCCGGAGTACAAGGCCGCTAACCTGTATTTCCAGCAGACGCCGCAGCCGCGCACGCTGTACATCGGCCGCTGGATTAAAGAAGACCAGGCGGCGCTGTTGCGCTGTGCCATTCTGACGCCGGCGCAGCAGGCGATCAGTACCTGGGCTTCTGTCACCGATGGCGCGATGAAAATCAGCATCGACGGCACCAACAAGACGATCACCGCCGTGGATTTCTCAGCAGAAACCAACCTGAACGGCGTGGCCGCGCGGATCGCTGAGAAGCTGAGCACGGCTAACGTGACGTGGGACGCAGTGAACAGCCGATTCATCATCACCTCAAAATCGACCGGCGCATCGTCGGCGGTGGGGTATGGTTCGGCTAACACGACCGGCACGGACATCTCGGCAATGATGGGGGCGGTGCAGAATGCCGGCGCGCTGGCTATTCCGCGTGCGGCTGCTGAAAATATCCAGTCCTGCATCTACAAGCTGGCCGATATGTCTACTGGCTGGTATGGCCTGCAGATCGCCGATACATCGCTGAGCGATGACGACGTAATCAGCGTGGCGGCCTTTATCCAGTCCGATGACGTTTCCCGCATTTTCGGTTACACCACGCAAAACACCGGCGTGCTGGATCTGGATAACGAGAACGACATCGCCAGCAAGTTGAAAAACGCCAAATACGGTCGCACCTTCATTCAGTATTCCAGCGCGAGCCCGTATGCGTCTGCGTCCATCTTCGGGCGTGCTTTTACCGTGAATTTCCTCGGTAACAACACCACGATCACGCTGAAATTCAAGCAGCAGCCAGGCATTGCGGCGGAAACGCTGACACAGACGCAGGCCAAGACGCTGACGGCGAAAAACTGCAACGTGTTCGTCAACTACGACAACGACACGGCGATCATCCAGGAAGGCCTGATGTGCAACGGCGATTTCTTCGATGAGCGCCACGGCCTGGACTGGCTGCAGAACTATGTGCAGAACAACCTCTATAACGTGCTCTATACCAGCACAACCAAAGTGCCGCAGACCGATCCGGGCATCACGCGCTTGCTGACCAGCGTCAACGGCTCGCTTGAGCAGGGCGTCACCAATGGCCTGATGGCACCTGGCGTGTGGAATGGCGACCCAATCGGCAACCTGGCGACCGGTGACACGCTCACCACGGGTTATTACACCTATGCGCCGCCTATCGCTAGCCAGGCGCAGGCAGACCGAGAGGCACGTAAGGCACCGGTGATCCAGTGTGCTATTAAACTGGCCGGCGCCGTGCATTTCGCCGACGTCATCATCAACGTTAACCGCTAAGGAGCCGGGGAATGTCTACTTACAGCTTTTTGGATTTTTCCGCCTCTATCGTTGGTCCCGGCGGTGCGTTTGATCTGGGCTATGGCTCAGGGAACGCCGAGGAAGGCGTGACCGTCACAATGGTTGAAGCGAAGAACACCATGACCACCGGCGCCGACGGATCTGTGATGCACAGCCTGCACGCCGGTAAAGGTGGCACGATCACGGTGACGTTACTCAAGACCTCGCCGACCAATGCGAAATTGAGTGCGATGTATAACGCGCAGTCGCTCTCTTCCGCTACGTGGGGAAATAACGTGATCGTGCTGCGCAACAGCGCCAGCAACGACGTTTGCACCGCGCGCTCGGTCGCGTTCCAGAAGCAACCCGACTGGCAGAACGCCAAAGACGGCGGCACTGTGTCCTGGGTATTTGACGCCGGCATGGTCGATCAACTGCTCGGCACCTTCTAAGGAGTGAAGCATGGAATTTGAAATTAAGGGCGTGCAGTATCGCGCGGCCAAACTAGACGCATTCGCTCAACAAGATGTGGCTATCGCGTTGGCGCCGGTTTTATCCGGCCTTATCCCGTTGCTGAAAGACATCATGGCCGGTAATGGGAAGTCGCTGCAGGAGGATAAAAACCGCCTGTTTGACGAGATCATTCCGCTGGTGGTGAAGGCCATCGGCCAGCTGAGCCGGGAAGGCCGCGCGGAGATAAACCATGCTTGCCTGTCTGTGGTACAGCGCCAACAGGGTAAGGCTTGGACAAAAATCTATGAGCCAAGTCAGCGCGTGATGATGTTCGACGACCTCAACGGACTTGATCTGGTGAAAATCGTAGGCAACGTAGTGCGGGATTCCCTCGGTGATTTTTTTCCCGCACTCCCCGTGAGCGACAGCAACGCGGCCCAGGAATCAGCTTAGCGCTTGAATCGCTGGCAAAGGGGCGCAGTTATCTGCTGCGCCCGGTACATGCCCGGATGTGCAGCTATGAGTCGCTTAAAGACGGCACGCTGTCACTGGCTGATATTGCGCTGATGAATGAGTCGCTTGATGTTGAGGCGGAAAATAATTACCTGATAAAAAAATGGCAGGCAGAAAATGAACGCTGAAACCATCAAGGACTTCCTGATCTCGCTGGGGTTCGACATCGACGAGGCCGGCGGCCGCAAGTTCGAATCGGTGGTTTCCGGCGTCACGATGAATGCGATCAAGATGGGTGCCGCGGTCGAAGCGGCTGCGCTGACCGTCGTCGGGTTCACGACCAAGATCGCCAGCAGCCTCGACCGCCTTTATTGGCAGTCACAGCGTACTGGTGCCACTGCGAACAATATCAGGGCTATCGGATACGCTTTCAGCCAGGCCGGCGGTAGCGTGGAGGGGTTCAACGGCACGCTGGACAATCTGGCGCGCTTCCTGCGTTCGACGCCAGGCGCAGAGGGGTTCCTGCGTAATCTGGGTATTCAGACGCGAGACGCGGCCGGCAATCTGCGTGACACAGCCCAATTGGTGACGCTGGTCGGCGACAAGCTGGCGAAAATGCCGTACTACCGCGCCAACCAGTATGCGCAAATCCTCGGTATTGACGAAAGCACGTTGCTGGCAATGCGGCGGGGTGTGAAGGGATTCACTTCTGATTATCAGAGCATGCTGCAGGCGACAGGGTTCGATTCGCAGAAAGCGGCGGAGCAGTCGAACAAGTTCATGACCCAAATGCGCGGGTTGGCGAATCTGTTCGGCATCATGCGAGACAAGATCGGCGGTAACCTTGCCGGCGGCCTGGCAGGGAATCTCGAAAGCTTCCGCAAAAATATCCTCCTCAACTTCCCCAAAATAGAGGGTACGATCACCGCCGTGCTGAAAAAGGTGCTTTCACTGGCTGATAGCATCATGACGTTGGTTTATCGGGGCGTGCAGGGCGCCGGTGATCTCATGAGATGGTGGGATCGGCTGGATGATACAACCAAGGGGCTGATTAAGGTGCTGGGCGGCCTGCTGTTAGCCTGGCGCATGCTGAATAGCGCGTTCCTCACTTCCCCGATCGGCATGGTCACGGCGCTCATTGCTGCGCTGGTGGCGCTCTATGACGATTATCAGGTCTGGAAAGAAGGCGGCGACAGCCTGATCAACTGGGGGAAATGGAAGCCTGAAATCGATGCCGCGATGAAGGGGATAAAAGAGCTGCGGGATTCCATATTCAGCGTCGGGCAGGAAATCGCCAAGCTGCTGAACATCGACCTGAAAAGCTGGTCTCTGAAAGGTGACATTGCCGACTTAACGAAGCAATTCGGCGAGTTCGGCAAGATGATGAAGATGATCGGCGATCTCATCAACGCGCTGAAGGACGGGAACTGGAGCGAGGTTGGCAGGCTTGGCAAGGCGTTGCTTAGCCAGGGGCAGGGAAATCCTGACGCGTTGCCTGCTGTCACCGACAGCGCGAACAGCGCCGCCGATTGGGTTAAGGACAAAACAGGATTCGACCCGCGCAGCGTTGGACAGTGGATACGCGGTCAGTTCTCAGGCGCTAACGAGCCGCGCGGCATCCGCAACAACAATCCCGGCAACCTGAACTACGTTGGCCAGAGCGGCGCGACTCTGGAAGATCACGCTACACCCCGATTTGCTCGATTCAATTCTGCTTTTGAAGGGTTCGCGGCGCTGGGTAAGCAGATCAAGGCGTACTACAACGGGACGTCAAAGGCCGCAGGTTATCAGAAGCTGCAATCTGTCGAGGACATCATCAGCCGCTTTGCGCCGGCCAGCGAGAACAACACCCAGGCCTATATCAACAAGCTGAGCAAAATGCTCGGCGTTGGTCGGGGTGACTCGCTGAATATTCAGGATCCGCAGGTGCTGGCAACACTGATGAATGGCATCACGCAGATTGAGAACGGAAAAAATCCCTACGCGCCGGACATGGTGCTGAAGGCGGCTCAGTCAGCCGTTGGTGCTGGTGGCTCGAATAGCTCCGTGTTCAACATCAACGTGCAGGGCGGCGGAGATCCACGCGAAACAGCACGCCTGACCGGTGACGCGGTTGAGGGCGTTTACCGCCGGCAGACGCGCAACATGCAAACACAGGTGGGCTGATGGATATTTTATCTGTGCTGTTCTCACAGCAGCGGCGCCGCATCGGCATTATCGTGCCGAGCGTAGCAATCAGCGAGAAGCACATGGACGCGACGGAAATCACTGAGCATCCCGTGGAGCTCGGCGCGCCGACAAGCGACCATGCGTATGATCGCCCCGCTGAGGTGACGATGGAGCTGGGGTTTGCCAGCGGTGGATCGCTGATAGACGGAATCGACACGACCGAGATTTTTAACGTCAGTACCGGTTTATCGCTTGGCACCAGCCCGGCGGATGTCTATCAGCAGTTGTTGGAACTGAAAAAAAGCAAAAAGCCGTTTGACGTGACGACCGGTAAGCGGCAGTACCAGAACATGCTGATCCGCGCTATCGAGGTGCTGACCGACAGAACCAGCGAAAACGTGCTGATGACGACGCTTACCCTACGCGAGCTCATCATTACCGAAACGCAGAAGGTGACGACCACACCGGCGGAAAACATGCAATCGCCCCAGGACACCGGCGGCGTGAGCAACACAGGGCTGAAAAACCCTACCACACCGGAAAAGCAGCAGAGCATTTTAAAGTCTGCGGGAGGCTTCATTGGCATTGGTTGAAATCCCCCTTACGCCGGTATCCCAGCAGTTCGCTATCCAACTGGCCGGTGTGCAGTACCAGCTTACGCTGATGTGGCGCGATGTGGCCGGATGGGTACTGGACATTGCCAGCAACGACAAGACGCCGATTATCAAAGGGATCCCGCTGGTGGCGGGTGCCGACCTGCTGGCGCAGTATCGTTATCTGGGGATTGGCGGTCAGCTGTTCGTGATGTCCGATCCCGCCGTGCTGGCGCCACCGACGCAGACTAATCTGGGCATTGAGTCCCATCTCTACTTTCTGACCAACTGACCGCCTTCGGGCGGTTTTTTATGGGGCGCCTATGACCACTAACTGGATGCGAAAATGCAGCCTGATCGTGGCGAACGATGCCGGGGAGGGGCTGGAGTTATCCGGCCTGAAAATCAGCTTCAACATCAGCAGACCCGACATCAGTTACCCCGCCACGGCGATGTTCAAGATTTACAACCTGAGCCGGAACACCAACAGCCGGATCAGGCAAAACGAGTTCACGCAGATAAAATTTGTCGCCGGTTATCAGGACAACTACGGACTGATTTTTTCCGGGCAAATCCAGTATTCCTACAGCGGGCGTGAAAACCCGACCGACACCTACGTGGTGATCCAGGCGGCCGACAGTGACCAGGCGCATAACTTTGCAGTGATGAACACCACTCTGGCGGCTGGGTACACGCAGCAGGACGTTCACACCGCGCTGATGAAGCCGATCGGGGTATACGACATCGTCGCCGGCGCTAAGCCGGAATTTGCCACCACCAAGGCGCCACGCGGTAAACCGATGTTCGGCATGCACCGCGATGAAGTTTCCAGCCTGGCGGCGCAGTGCAAGGCAACATGGCGCTATGAGAACGGGCGCCTTCAGATGGTGCCGGAAAACGCCTATCTGGCCGATGCCATCGTGCTGAATGCGCAGACTGGCCTGATCGGTATGCCTGAGCAAACCATTAACGGCGGCATCAACGTGAAATGCCTGATTAACCCGAATATCCAACTCGACACGCTGATCCGCCTCGACAACAAATCGATAAATCAGGTCGGCCTGTCCAACCAAGAGATCGCCACCGGCAGCACGGCGGGCGCCTCCGTACAACAGCCGGCAGTTCTGGACATGGACGGCGATTATATCGTGAAGAACATCGCCTATTACGGCGACACGCGCGGGAATGCCTGGTATCAGGACATGATCTGTATTGCCAAGGGCGGCGCGGGGCTGCTGAACCAATCAACTATCCGGGCAGGAGCATAACGTGGTAACGAACAATGAACGCCAGGACTCTCCCGAGCTAGTGCTGAAGGCCGTAGCCGATTCGCTCAGCACCAGCCTACGGGTGGCAATGCCGGGCATCATCCAGTCTTTCGACTCTGGCGCGGTAACTGCCACGATCCAACCGGCCGTAAAAGCCTCTGTGCGGCAATCTGACGGTGCCTTGTCATCGGTGGCGCTGCCACTGCTGGTAGATGTTCCTGTCGTGTTCCCGCGCGGTGGGGGCGTCACGCTGACGTTTCCTGTGGCCGCCGGCGATGAGTGCCTTGTCGTTTTCGCCGACCGCTGCATCGATTACTGGTGGCAGAACGGCGGGGTGCAGGAACCCGTAGACCAGCGCCAGCACCATCTTGCGGACGCTTTCGCAATGGTCGGCCCGCAGTCGCAAGCGAAGAAAATCAGCGGCATCAGTACCACCACCGCACAGTTGCGCACCGACGACGGCGCCGCATTTATCGAACTCGACCCAGGCAGCCATGCCGTTAACGTCACCACGCAGGGAAAACTGACCGCCAGCGCGCAGGGCGGCACGGAGATAAACTCCCCGGAAATCGTGCTCAACGGCAACGTGACCATCAACGGCAACCTGTCACAAGGCATGGGCGACGGAGGCGGCACGGCTACGATGCATGGGCCGGTGACCGTGACTAACGATGTCACCGCCGGCGGCATCAGCCTGCAGACGCATAAACACGGTGGCGTAGAAACTGGCGGCGGCCAGACAGGAGGCCCGGAGTGAAGTACCGCAAAGAGGACGAGAACGGCGATTACACCTTCGGCCAGGGTGACAACACCTTTTTGGAGAACACCCCGGAGGCAGTCGCACAGGCAGTGAAAACGCGCTTTGAACTGTGGACGGGCGAATGGTTTCTCGATGTGACCGACGGCACGCCGTATCGCGAGACGATACTCGGCAAGCACAAATCAGCCGCCTACAACATGGCGGTGCGCGAGCGGATCCTCGGCACGCAGGGCGTGACCGAAATCCTCGAATTCACCACGGAATATAACCCCGATACGCGCCGCGTGACGTTCACCGCGACCATCAACACGCTATACGGCGAAACGACTGTAACCAGCGAGGCATAATGCTAAATCTCGATACGTTAGGGCTTGCGGCCAAGGTGACCGCTAGCGGTATCAGCGCGCCTGATTATCAGACGATACTCAACACGCTGACTGGTTATTTCCAACAGATTTACGGTGATGATGTCTATCTGGAATCAGACAGCAAAGACGGCCAGATGCTGGCTATCTATGCTCGCGGCATCCATGACGTTAACAACATGGCGATCGCAGTCTATAACTCATTCAGCCCGGCAACGGCGCAGGGCCGCGGCCTGGCCTCCAACGTGAAAATTAACGGCATTTCGGTAACGCCGGCGTCTCGCTCCACTGCTGATGTGCGGATCGTGGGACAGGTTGGCACACCCATTACCAACGGCACAGTGCGCGACAGCAACGGCATCAGTTGGTCATTGCCTGCCAGTGTTGTCATAGGCATTGATGGCACGGTGACCGTGACCGCGACATGCCAGATTGATGGCGCTGTCGTGGCGCCTGCCGGCAGCATTACCGAGATCGGCACCCCTACGCGCGGCTGGCAGTCGGTAACCAACCCGGCGGCCGCAACCGCTGGGCGAAAAGTGGAGACGGACGCAGAGCTGCGTCAGCGCCAGGCTAAATCCGTAGCTATCCCATCACTGACGGTGCTAGATGGCATTATGGGCGCCGTTGCGACGTTGGACGGCGTAGAGCGATATCGTGGTTATGAGAACGACACCAGCGTAACAGACGCCAACGGCTTGCCGCCACACAGCATTTCGCTTGTTGTTGCCGGCGGTGACGTGGCTGCGATCGCCAAAACCATCGCCACGAAGAAAACGCCAGGCGGCGGCACCTATGGCACGACCACGATCGACGTTACCGACAAATACGGCATCGTGCATCCGATCAGCTTCTTCCGCCCGACCAGCGTTGATATTTACGCGCGCGTCGAGATCAAGGCGCTGCAGGGCTACACGTCTGCGGTCGGCGAGGAAATCAGAACGGCTGTTGCGGCATACATCAACGAAATCGAGATCGGCGATCCGGTATACCTGACGCGTCTATTCCTGCCTGCCAACCTGAACGGCAGCGCAGACAGCGCAACGTTCGACATTACCGACCTGCAGATAGGCACCTCACCGGGTAGCCTGGCGCCGGCAAACGTCGTGATCGGGTTCAACGCGGTAGCCGCTTGTGCGCCGGCGAATGTCGAAGTGGTGGTGATCCCATGAGTGAGACGAAATACCAAAAGCTCATCACGTCCTATCACAAGCACAAGCCGAAATTTTACGACCATATCTCCCTCATCACCCAGCCCCTGATCGACGTGCAGAACGCCACAGCTAAGCTGATTGACGATTTTGACCTGGATACTGCCGTGGGTGTGCAGCTGGATGCTGTCGGCTTATGGGTAGGGATAGGGCGGAAGATTGCGACGCCAATTACCGGCGTCTACTTCTCGTTTGATGATGAGGAACTCGGTTTTGATGCTGGGCTATGGCGCGGCCGATTCGATGCCGGCGGCTTCACTGAACTGGACGATGACACCTACCGAACCATCATCCGTGCGAAAATAGCGGCCAACCATTGGGACGGCACCACGGAGACGCTCAGTGACGTCTACCAGATTATTTTCCCAGACGGAAAAACGAAGATTTTCGCCGTCGATAACTTCGATATGACGATGTCGGTTTACATCACCGGCGAGAAGATAACGCCAGTCATGAAGGCCGTGATCGAACTGGGTTACCTGGACATCAAACCCTCAACTGTCCGCATCAAAAATTACACCATCACTACCGATTCAGGGCCGCTATTCGGCTTTGACATCGACAACGAATTTATCTCAGGCTTCGACAGCGGCGCCTGGGGAACATTGCTGGGAGCATCCAATGGCTAAGAATGAATTTTTACCCTTCGGCACAGCGGCAAACGCTAACGTTATACCTAATGCGGACTACCTGGCACTGCCTGAGCGCTCTTCAGGCTTTAACTCTGGTGTGGCTAAGTCTGAACAGCTCAACACTGTCTGGCGACAGGCATCAGTGATCGCCAGCGTCGTCGCGCAATTTATTGCGGATAACAGCGGGCAGGATGTGCTGGATGATGGCAATGTGACGACGCTGAAGACCAATTTGGAAGATGCTTTGATGGCATTTGCGGGGACTTCTCTAGACAGTGGTACTAATTTTCAGACAATGCCAGGTGGCATGATTTTTCAATGGGGAATAATTCAAACTGGAGCAGCGGGTAGCCCCACATTAATTAATTTCCAAAAGCCATATCAAAGGGTTATATCATCTATAAATGCAACGAGAACAAGTGCTTCTGCTACCGACACATCAAACAGTATTGTAGTAGCACCAGTGGGCTTGACTGGTTTCAATGTTAGAGCAAGAGAGGACAACATCACCGCATACTGGATGGCAATTGGCTATTAATTTTACTTGTAGGGAGAACATTAAGCATGTGGCTTACTAGCCATGTAATTCTATTTGCTATTGGTGTTATTAGGAAAGAAATAACCAAACTAAACACAAAGCAGGTTAGCGTTAATAATATGTAAAGATTTGATTTACTTAACACCTCTATAAATTCTGGTAGATTGGTTGTTATTGCATCAAGAACCATGATGTGAACTAGGTAAACGATGTAAGTTTTATCGCTTATTGATATTATCGCGTTTTTTATGTTATTGCTAATTGACTGTATTTTTTCACCTAGCTTTAAGAAGGTGATTAAAATTGCTGATGAATAAGCAAGCATTGTGACGTTTATATCGTACGGCCTAAAATGAATAAAATCTATGGATGATAACTTGTAGGTTGCGATTAGGCCAACAAGCGAAACAACAATTGGTGTATATATGTTTATCATAGACGAACACCTAGCTAACAGGCCACCGAATATGAAATATACAACCCACACAAAAGGCCCTGGCTTGAAATTATACTCTGGAGTATTGAGTGCAAAAGAAAGTGCGGGGTAATTAGAAATGAAAGCGTATATTATCAATGTGATTAATAATGCAGTGATTGATTTTTTTTCATTTATACAAGATAGGATTACTGTTATGATTGGCGAGAAAATATAGAGAGCCAAAATAACATATACAAACCAGAAATGAACGGACACTCCGGTAATGCTGGTTGTGATTGTTTTTATGTAATCCAATAACACATTGGGTGAAATGTCGTATAGATATATGTAATGAGCTAGTGAAATGATTATGAATGGTATTGTTATTTTAATTATTGAGTAAATGTAGGATTTCACATTCCATTTTTTATTTATCAAGAAAAAGCCTGACAAAAGAAAGAAAATTGGCAATCCAGCCCTGTAGAATGCCTGCATTAATAAGTTTGCGCTGTTATATTCCTGTCCGTTATTTATATGGATGGGAGTTGTATGTATCCCAACAACCATAAAGCAAGCAAGTATTCTAAGGATGTCGAGCCCTATGTTTCTATTCATATTTCACCATCATAAAATGCTTGCTTGCATTAAACGTGCAATCATTATTTCTTGTCAAAATTTATTCTATCCATATTAAAGCTAATCGTCAATTTGTAACCTCCAACAATACCGGAGAATCATCTATGTCCTCTGAAGGATTGCCAGTTGATGGCGTCGTTGGCACAGACATTGTGCTGGGTTCCCGCAGCACACAACAAGCCACTGACGAAGCAAAGAGCAGCCTATCTGCAGATAGTGCCGCCCAGTCAGCTGATGCGGCGTACAAATACAGCCGAGAAGCAAAGGCATTCGCTGCTTCTGCAAAAGAATCTGCAGAAAACGTCCAGAACATCGCAGACGCGAATACCTACTACACAACGCCTACCGATCCAGACGGAACGATTGCGGGCATAGCTGGGACACCAGACGGGAAAATGTTCCGAGTTGCTATTCCTGACGGCGGCGGTGTAACAGTCATTTTCAATTACTACAAAAATGCGGCGGGAGTTGCTGAATTTATTAACTCGGAGGCCAGTGAGCGGTTTGTAACGTCAGTATCGCGCCGGGTAATGCAGGCATTGCGCCGCGTTGGTGCGCTAGAGAGCAAAACAAAGCGCATTGCACAAAGCCGCGAGCACTTTTCTACGGCGCAGGATATGTCGGGCAATGTGCTGACATCATTCGAATTCGGTCGATTTGACGCGTTTGGGGCTGGTAATAGACTGGTTAAATCTATCGCTAAAAAACTACGGATAACTCAAAAAATGTTAAAGCCGATGCGTGACCTTGGTAATCTCATTGCGATAAAAGACCTATCTGATAATGTCATTCTCGGGTTTAAAGATGGAATGTTAGTCGCTAAAGGCATTCACAAAGACACATTAAAAAGTTCAGCAATAATGAGTTTTACGGATGGCAGCACGTTGTGGCCATACCGCGCTAAAGTGGCAAAGCATGATATTGGCAGCAACCAAAACCTGAGGGTTATCACTGTCGGCGATTCGTGGATGGAGTGGAAAGCGATTTCTCAGGCTATCGCTAATTTGATTTACTCCAAATATGGTCGTGGTGGAGATGGGTGGGTTTCATTTAACATTGACGGCGGTACGGAAACGAACAATTGCCTGAATAATGTTTCTATCGTTCACAACGGTTTCACTGTTTATGATGCGTCCAACGGTAGTGCGCCGAATAGTGACATTGGATGTTCACATGACGGGTTTTCGCTCACTTCTGCAAACCAGTTCGCCACACTTCAAATCAATGGCGCCAACTGCAATACGCTGCGCATCAACTATTACGATGGTGACGGTACGTTTAACTATCGCGTAGATGGGGCGGGTGATTGGGTTGCTGTTGTGGGGGGGAATACGAAAACGAAAAAATTCGTAGATATTACTGGTCTATCAGACGGAGAGCACTCACTGAGAATTAACACCACTGGTAATGCCGGCACGGTTGCGCTATATGGGTTTAATGCAGATAAACCTACTGGTGCCACGCTATACAAATGCGGTAATGGTGGCATGACAACGCAGAAGTATAGTTATGTTCTGCCACACATTCAGCATTTCGTTGAATATATTAAGCCAGATGTGGCAATTATCATCATCGGGGTGAATGACTACCGTCTTAGTGAAGATGTAAACGCATTTTATACGGGGTACAGCAATCTGATTGATTCATATCGCTCAGTTAATAAAGACATGGGGATTATTCTCATATCTCCACCAGTTCCAAACGCCTCTGGGGCTACTGATATGTCAGTATTTAATGACGCCATCAGGTCGCTAGCCGTAGCAAAAAACGCCGAGTTTTATAGTGGGTATGAGGCATTTCCAAAGGTGTGGGCCGATGGAGACGCCGCAGGACTCTGGTTTAACGCCCTCCATTTAAATGATGTTGGTGCTCAGTTGCTGGCAACACAGAATGTAGATAAATTCCTTTAAGAGGTGAATAAATGCCATTCCCAGAAATAATTAACTGGACAATGCCAGGTGTAGGATTCCCGAAAGCAAGTGACTTTGAAACTATGGCTCTGGATGTTCCTGTGAAATTAGGCCTGCTCGGTGCGTATTTCACAACTGAATATACCGCCGACGCACTTTACAACTATGCCGATCCAACCAAGCCGCTGAAAAAAATTGGTAGCCCGCAGCTCGATGGCCCGTATGCCGTCTGTAACGCGCAAAACTGCTTTGATACCGGCATTCCGTCACAGAACGAAATGAGCGTCATCTCAATAGCACTGCGCTCAGATACTGCAGTGTCCACCGGGCAGGGTATGGTGGTGTCGAACTATGACGGCGTCGGCGGCGATTCACTACGGCTTACTGACACATCCGTAGTAGCGAATGCATGGGTAACTGCAGGGCTGACAAATGCGATTACGCCGATCGTGAATATCCCGAATACAGACTTCGTGATCGCAACAGGTCAGTTTAACCCAGGCCGTTCTGTATCGGGTTTCTATGACCCCACTGCAAAAAACATTGTTTCCAACTCGTCGCTGGGTGCTGGCCGACAGGTGCAATCAAACACGCTGCTGATCGGTGGTCATCGCGGTGCTGGTCAGTTCACTGGCTGGGCGCATGTTTCGGTTGTGCTGGTATTCAATCGGCTGCTGACAGTCGATGAGTACAAGGCGATCTGCTTGTACTTGCGCTTCACGTTTGGGCCACAGTTCCTGATTTGGTAATGCCTTTGCGCCGGGAAGGATCCCGGCTACTTGTACAGGGTGGCAAAGTCGAATGCGAGCGCCGCATCAACGGCTTTGCCCTCAGTTTCGAATGGCGTTTCTGAGACGAGCGGCCAGCGCCCTTTATGCCATACATAAAGCCAGTGCTGGCGCTCCTCGTCTTCGCGTATCGCGAACATCGGAGGGCTGTTCTGCTGTGGTTCAGGGTATCTGTCGTTTTCGTTGAGAATGAAGATCTGCCGGCCGGCGATGGTGATGCTGCCCATTCCTATCTCCTGATAGCCATATCTTACAAAACGTAGTCTGCCGCTGGCTTTCGCGCAACGCATAGACAGTGTAAGATGCGCCCCATGCTATGTGGGTAGTTTTGGTTTTATGTCCATCACTGTGTCCACCGATTAAAAACGAAAGCGCTTAATCTGAGAAATAACCAATATAATGAAACACATAAGAAACTTTTCCATTATTGCCCATATTGACCACGGTAAGTCGACGCTGTCTGACCGCATTATCCAAATTTGCGGTGGCCTGTCCGACCGTGAAATGGCTGCGCAGGTGCTCGATTCCATGGATCTGGAGCGCGAGCGCGGCATCACCATCAAGGCGCAAAGCGTCACGCTGGATTACAAGGCGCTGGATGGGCAGACCTATCAGCTTAACTTTATCGACACCCCAGGCCACGTTGACTTCTCCTATGAAGTTTCCCGCTCGCTGGCGGCCTGCGAAGGCGCGCTGCTGGTGGTGGACGCCGGCCAGGGCGTAGAAGCCCAGACGCTGGCCAACTGCTACACCGCGATCGAAATGGATCTGGAAGTGGTGCCGGTGTTGAACAAAATCGACCTGCCGGCCGCCGATCCGGATCGCGCCGCGCAGGAAATTGAAGACATCGTCGGCATCGACGCCACCGATGCCGTGCGCTGCTCGGCCAAAACCGGCGTCGGCGTGCCCGACGTGCTGGAGCGCCTGGTGCGCGACATTCCTGCGCCGCAGGGCGATCCGGATGCGCCGCTGCAGGCGCTGATCATCGACTCCTGGTTCGATAACTACCTGGGCGTCGTGTCGCTGGTGCGCGTCAAGAACGGGACGCTGCGCAAGGGCGACAAGATCAAGGTCATGAGCACCGGCCAGGTGTACAACGCCGATCGTTTGGGCATTTTCACGCCGAAGCAGGTCGATCGCGACGTGCTGAACTGCGGCGAAGTGGGCTGGCTGGTCTGTGCGATCAAAGACATCCTCGGCGCGCCGGTGGGCGATACCCTGACGCAGGCGCGTCAGCCGGCGGATAAAGCGTTGCCGGGCTTCAAAAAAGTGAAGCCGCAGGTGTACGCCGGTCTGTTCCCGATCAGCTCCGACGACTATGAATCTTTCCGCGATGCGCTGGGCAAGCTGAGCCTTAACGACGCCTCCCTGTTCTACGAACCGGAAAGCTCCACCGCGTTGGGCTTCGGCTTCCGCTGCGGCTTCCTTGGTCTGCTGCATATGGAGATCATTCAGGAGCGTCTGGAGCGTGAATACGATCTGGATCTGATCACCACCGCGCCGACGGTAGTCTACGAAGTGGAAACCACCGGCAAAGAAGTGATCTACGTCGACAGCCCATCCAAGCTGCCGCCGTTGAACAACATCCAGGAACTGCGCGAGCCGATCGCCGAATGCCACATGCTGATGCCGCAGGAATACCTGGGCAACGTCATCACCCTGTGCGTTGAGAAACGCGGCGTGCAGACCAACATGGTCTACCACGGCAACCAGGTGGCGTTGACCTATGAAATCCCGATGGCGGAAGTGGTGCTCGACTTCTTTGACCGCCTGAAGTCCACGTCGCGCGGTTATGCGTCGCTGGATTACAACTTCAAGCGCTTCCAGGCCTCCGACATGGTGCGCGTGGACGTGCTGATCAACAACGAGCGCGTGGATGCGCTGGCGCTGATCACCCACCGCGACAACTCGCAGTATCGCGGCCGTGAATTGGTGGAAAAGATGAAAGATCTGATCCCGCGTCAGCAGTTCGACATCGCGATTCAGGCGGCGATCGGCACGCACATCATCGCGCGCTCCACCGTGAAGCAGCTGCGTAAAAACGTGCTGGCGAAATGCTACGGCGGTGACGTCAGCCGTAAGAAAAAGCTGCTGCAGAAACAGAAAGACGGTAAGAAGCGCATGAAGCAGGTCGGCAACGTCGAGCTGCCGCAGGAAGCGTTCCTGGCCATTCTGCACGTCGGTAAAGACGGCAAGTAACCGCGACGAGTTCGCGAAACGAGGGAGTTTGCATGGCGAATATGTTTGCCCTGATCCTGGCGTTGGCCACCCTGGTCACCGGGATCATCTGGTGCTTCGAGCGCTTTAAATGGGCGCCGGCCCGCCGCGCGAAGATTGCGGCGGTCAACGAGCAGACCGCGGGCGCAGTAGACGATAAAACGCTGGCGAAAGTGGCTAAGCAGCCAGGCTGGGTAGAGACCGGGGCATCGGTCTTCCCGGTGTTGCTGCTGGTCTTTGTGGTGCGCTCGTTTATTTACGAACCGTTCCAAATCCCGTCCGGCTCAATGATGCCGACGCTGTTGATTGGCGATTTCATTCTGGTGGAGAAATATGCTTACGGCATTAAAGATCCGATAACCCAGACCACGCTAATTGAAACCGGTCATCCGAAGCGCGGCGATATTGCGGTATTTAAATATCCGCTGGATCCGAAGCTGGATTATATCAAGCGCGTGATTGGCCTGCCGGGCGACCGTATTACTTACGATCCGGTGAATAAGCGCGTTACGGTGCAGCCGTCGTGCAACAGCGGGCAGTCCTGCGATACCGCGCTGGCGGTCACCTACGCCGACGCGCAGCCGAGCGACTTCGTACAGCTGTTCAGCCGCAGCGGCATGGGCGAGGCCAGCAACGGTTTCTACCAGATCCCGCTGAATGACAACGTGCCGCAGGGCGGCATTCGTCTGCGTGAACGTCAGGAGAGCCTGGGTAACGTGACGCACCGCATCCTGACCGTGCCGGGCACGCAGGATCAGGTGGGCGCTTACTACCAACAGCCGGGCAAACCGCTGGCGGAGTGGGTGGTGCCGGCCGGGCATTACTTCATGATGGGCGACAACCGCGACAACAGCGCGGACAGCCGTTACTGGGGCTTTGTGCCGGAGAAGAATCTGGTGGGTAAAGCCACGGCCATCTGGATGAGCTTTGAAAAGCAGGAAGGCGAGTGGCCTACCGGCGTGCGTTTCAGCCGGATTGGCGGCATTCATTAATCGCTGATTTATTCCCTGTCAATTTCACGCCGCAGCCTGCTGCGGCGTGAAAGATTAAGGGGATATAAACACAGCATTATGTTTCCACTCGTTGTAGAATACTTTCTCGAGCGATAAAAGTTGGCTCCTGCAGGGAGCCACTGCAAACGAAACAGCTTTGGATCGGCTTTCGGCGAAGCAGGCCTGTTCCGTATGCTGCAAGTTTTTGACGCATTCTTGATCTATTGGTAACTCATGAACCCCATCGTAATAAACAGGCTGCAGCGGAAGCTGGGCTACACTTTTCAACAGCAGGAGCTTTTACTGCAGGCTTTGACTCACCGCAGCGCCAGCAGTAAACACAATGAACGTCTTGAGTTTCTGGGTGACTCGATTCTTAGCTTTGTCATCGCCAATGCGCTCTATCACCGCTTTCCTCGCGTAGACGAGGGCGATATGAGCCGCATGCGCGCCACGCTGGTGCGCGGCAACACGCTGGCGGAGATGGCGCGCGAGTTTGACCTGGGCGAATGTCTGCGGCTTGGGCCGGGCGAATTGAAAAGTGGTGGGTTCCGCCGCGAGTCAATCCTGGCGGATACGGTGGAGGCATTGATCGGCGGCGTGTTCCTGGACAGCGACATCCAGACCGTCGAGCGCCTGATTTTGGACTGGTATCGCAGCCGGTTGGACGAAATCAGCCCCGGTGATAAGCAGAAAGACCCGAAAACCCGTTTGCAGGAATTTTTGCAGGGGCGTCATCTGCCGTTGCCTTCTTATTTGGTGGTGCAGGTTCGCGGTGAAGCGCACGACCAAGAGTTTACCATCCACTGCCAGGTGAGTGGTTTGAGCGAGCCCGTGGTGGGCACCGGCTCGAGCCGCCGTAAAGCCGAGCAGGCGGCAGCGGAACAAGCGCTGAAAAAGCTGGAGCTTGAATGAGTGAAGTAAAACAACACTGCGGTTTTATCGCCATCGTCGGCCGCCCGAACGTGGGCAAATCGACGTTGCTGAACCAACTGCTGGGGCAGAAGGTTTCCATTACGTCGCGTAAGCCGCAGACGACCCGTCACCGCATCATGGGCATCGACACCGATGGCGCCTATCAGGCGATCTACGTCGATACCCCAGGGTTGCACATCGAAGAAAAACGCGCCATCAACCGTTTGATGAACCGCGCGGCCAGCAGCTCGATCGGCGACGTCGAACTGGTTATCTTCGTGGTTGAAGGCACCAACTGGACCGCCGACGACGAAATGGTGGTCAACAAGCTGCGCAGCCTGCGCTGCCCGGTATTGCTGGCGATCAACAAGGTAGATAACGTCACCGACAAATCCAAGCTGTTGCCGCATATCGCGTTCCTTAGCCAGCAGATGAATTTCCTCGACGTGGTGCCTATCTCCGCCGAGAAAGGGATGAACGTCGACACCATCGCCGGCATCGTGCGCAAGCTGCTGCCGGAAGCGGAACACCACTTCCCGGAAGACTACATCACCGATCGCTCCCAGCGCTTTATGGCGTCCGAGATCATCCGCGAGAAGCTGATGCGTTTCCTGGGTGAAGAGCTGCCGTATTCGGTGACGGTGGAAATCGAACAGTTCGTGGCCAACGATCGCGGCGGCTACGATGTGCACGGCCTGATCCTGGTCGAGCGCGAAGGCCAGAAGAAAATGGTCATCGGCAACAAGGGCGCCAAGATCAAAACCATCGGCATCGAAGCGCGCCAGGACATGGAACAGATGTTCGATGCCAAAGTGCATCTGGAGCTGTGGGTGAAAGTGAAATCCGGTTGGGCGGACGACGAACGTGCGCTGCGCAGCCTGGGCTATGTTGACGATCTGAAGTAACGCCGTGGACGGCTGGGAGCGCGCTTTCGTCCTGCATGGGCGGCCGTACAGTGAAACCAGTCTGATGCTGGATCTGTTTACCGAAGGTCATGGGCGGGTGCGCTTGCTGGCAAAAGGCGCGCGCAGCCGCCGCTCCAATCTGAAGGGTTGCCTGCAGCCCTTTACCCCCCTGTTAGTGCGCTGGGGCGGCCGCGGCGAAGTGAAAACGCTGCGCAACGCCGAAGCGGTCTCTCTCGGTTTACCCCTCAGCGGCATGATGCTTTACAGCGGCCTGTACGTGAACGAACTGCTGGCGCGCGTGCTGGAGCAGGAAACCAACTACTCGGTGCTGTTCTTCGACTACCTGCAATGCCTGCAGGCGCTGGCGGCGGAAGACAGCTCGCCGGAACAGGCGTTGCGCCAGTTCGAGCTGGCCTTGTTGCAGCACCTGGGTTACGGCCTCGATTTCCTGCACTGCGCCGGCAGCGGCCTGCCGGTGGATGACACCATGACCTACCGCTACCGTGAAGAGAAAGGCTTTATCGCCAGCCTGGTGGTGGATCACTACAGCTTCACCGGGCGCGAACTGCGCGCGCTGGCGGAGCGGCAGTTTCCCGATGCCGAGACGCTGCGCGCCGCCAAGCGCTTCACCCGCATGGCGCTGAAACCCTACCTCGGCGGCAAGCCGTTGAAGAGCCGCGAACTGTTTCGCCAATTCGTGCGCAAACAGCCGAATACGCCGGTCGACGACGCCTGACCTTTTCCCCTTTTGCCGCCCTGCGCCCGCGTGTAAACTGCTGGCACTGAAAATCGTATTTAGAGGTTGTCATGGCTGATTTGCTGCTGGGCGTCAATATCGATCACATCGCCACGTTACGTAACGCGCGCGGAACCCAATACCCGGATCCGGTTCAGGCGGCATTCATTGCCGAACAGGCGGGGGCCGATGGCATTACCGTGCATCTGCGCGAAGATCGCCGCCACATCACCGACCGCGACGTGCGCTTGCTGCGCCAGACCATCCAGACGCGCATGAATCTTGAGATGGCGGTGACCGACGAGATGCTGGACATCGCCGTGGAGTTGAAGCCGCACTTCTGCTGCCTGGTGCCGGAAAAGCGTGAAGAAGTGACTACCGAAGGCGGCCTGGACGTTGCCGGCCAGCTGGACAAAATGAGCGTGGCGGTCGAGCGCCTGGCGCAGGCGGGCATTCTGGTCTCGCTGTTCATCGATCCCGATCATCGCCAAATCGACGCGGCGGTGGCGGTGGGCGCCCCCTATATCGAAATCCACACCGGCGCCTACGCCGAAGCGCAGGGCGAGCTGGCGGTACAGGCCGAGCTGCGCCGCATCGCGGTCGCCGCCGCCTACGCGGCCGAGAAGGGGCTGAAGGTCAACGCCGGCCACGGCCTGACCTATCACAACGTGCAGCCGATCGCCGCGCTGCCGGAAATGCACGAGCTGAACATCGGCCATGCGATTATCGGCCAGGCGGTGATGAGCGGGCTGCCGGCCGCGGTTGCCGACATGAAAGTGCTGATGCGGGAAGCGCGCCGGTAATGGCGGTGCTCGGGCTGGGTACCGACATCGTCGAGATGGCGCGTATCGAAGCGGTGGTGGAGCGCAGCGGCGATCGTCTGGCGCGCCGCGTGCTGAGCGACGCCGAATGGGCGCTGTACCAGCAGCACCAGCAGCCGATTCGCTTTCTGGCCAAGCGTTTCGCCGTGAAAGAGGCCGCCGCCAAGGCGTTCGGCACCGGCATTCGCAACGGCCTGGCGTTCAACCAGTTCGAGGTGTTCAACGATGCGTTGGGCAAACCGAATATTCGTTTGCACGGCCGCGCCGCCGAGCTGGCGGGGGAGATGGGGGTCACCGCGATCCACGTTTCGCTGGCCGATGAACGGCGCTATGCCTGCGCGACGGTGATCGTCGAAAGCTGAAAATAGAAAGGGCGCCCTGCGGCGCCCTTGTCAGTCCTGCGGCGGGTTAAATGCGATCGGCGTGGTGCAACACCACGAACTTATCCCACAGCTGCTCATTAGTCTCGCGATGCTGCGGATCGGTAATGATGGTGTTGTCGATGGGGCAGACCTGCTGACAGGTTGGCGTATCGTAATGGCCAACGCACTCGGTGCAGCGGTCGGTATCGATTTGGTAGATCTCATCGCCCATCGAAATCGCCTGGTTCGGGCATTCCGGCTCGCACATGTCGCAGTTGATGCATTTGCGTGTGATTAGCAGGGCCATGACGTATCTCTCATTATTAACAGGGGTATTTTTCGCAGCGGCGATTATACCGGTTAAACCAACTTTTTCATCAATTGTTCGCTGTGCCTGATACGGTCGCGGGCATGATCGAGGTCGTGCTGGATCAGCGCCATAAACAGCAGGTCGGTGAGAGCGTACTGGGCGGTGCTGGAAGAGATGGCCGCGCTGCGGGTGCGGGGCTCTTCGGCGATGGTATAAAGACAGTGATCGGCGCGTTGCTGCAGGCCGTTGGGCGAGAAGCTGGTCAGCGCCAGCACCCTGGCGCCGGCCTGGCGCGCTTCTTCCGCCGCCAGATTGATTTCACGCCGCTCGCCGCTGAAGGAGATCGCCACCAGCAGATCGCGTTTGTCCAGCGCCTGCACCGCCGCCAGTTGAACGTGCATATCCGCTTCGGCCACCGCCATCACCCCGATTTTCAGCAGCTTGAAGGAAAAATCCTTGGCCACCAGCCCGGAGGCGCCGATGCCGATCAGCATCACCCGGCGCGCCTGGCGCAGCATGTCCAGCGCCTGATGCAGCCGTTCTTCGCTGTTGATGTCCAGCGTCGCGCGCAGCGCCGCCTGCTTTTCCGCCAACAGCTTTTCACCGACGGTTTTCAGCGTGTCGCTGCTGAGAATGTGGTTATGAACGGTCACTACCGGTTCGGCCTGCGGCTGGGCCAGCGTCTCGCTCAGCGCCAGCTTCAGCGCCGGGAAACCTTTATAGCCCAGCTTTTGGGCGAACTTCACCACGCTCGACTGGCTGACGCCGGCCAGCTGGGCCAGCTTTTGCGAGCTGAGATGGCGCGCCTGTTCGGCGTTGTTCAGCAAAAAATCCGCCAGCTTGCGGTCGTTTTGCGCCAGTGTCGGATACATCTGGCGAATGCGCAGAAGGGTACTCATTGATCTTTCCCTGGAAACCAGCGGCCATTTTGCCACGCAGGCAGCGAAAACGCGCGGTGAAAATTTTTGTGAGCTCGTCGTTAAAATAGCAAATAGCGCTCGCTTTGTTGAATAAAATATTCAAATATTGATTTAATTTTGTGAATTAAAAATTCAAAGGTGAACAGATGAACTTAGGCGCACTGGTATCGGAAACCCGCAACCCGGCCACCATGGGGCTGGATGAGATGTCGACGCTGGACATGGTCCGCTGCTTTAACCAGGAAGATCGCAAGGTGCCGGAGGCGATTGAAAAGGTGCTGCCGGCGATCGCGCAGGCGGTCGATTTGGCCGCGGTGGCGCTGAAGGCCGGCGGGCGGCTGATTTATTTGGGCGCCGGCACCAGCGGGCGCCTGGGCGTATTGGATGCCTCCGAGTGCCCGCCGACCTTCGGCGTGCCGCACGGCGTGGTGGTGGGGCTAATCGCCGGCGGGCCGGGCGCGCTGCTCAAAGCGGTGGAAGGGGCGGAAGATGACGCAGCCCTGGGCGAGGCCGACCTCCGGGCGCTGAACCTGACCGCCGTCGATATGGTGGTGGGGTTGGCGGCCTCGGGGCGCACGCCCTACGTGATCGGCGCGCTGCGCTATGCGCGCGGGCTGGGTTGCCCGACGGCGGCCATCTCCTGCAACCCGGATTCGCCGATCGCGCACGAAGCGCAGGTGGCGATCTCGCCGGTGGTGGGGCCGGAGGCGCTGACCGGTTCGACGCGCCTGAAATCCGGCACCGCGCAGAAGCTGGTGCTCAATATGCTGTCGACCGGCGCGATGGTCAAGCTGGGCAAGGTCTACCAGAACCTGATGGTGGACGTGAAGGCCACCAACGTCAAACTGGTGGATCGCGCCTGCCGCATCGTGGTGGAGGCCACCGGCGCCGAACGCGCTCAGGCGGAGGCGGCGCTGGCGCAGACCGGCTTTGAGGTCAAACCGGCGATCCTGATGATTTTAGCCGGCGTCAGCGCCGATGAGGCGCAGCAGCGGCTGCAGCGGCACGACGGCTACCTGCGCGCGGCGTTGGCGCGTTAATTCACGGTGGGGGCGGCGATGGACAAGACAACGGCATTGGCGACACAGATCCTGGCGGGCGTGGGGGGCGAGGGCAATATCCTCAAACTGGAGAACTGCATGACGCGGGTGCGCGTCGAGGTCAGCGACGAACAGCGTCTGGATCTGGCGGCCCTCAAGCAGTTGCCCGGCGTGAAGGGCTATATCAAGCAGGGTGAACAGCATCAGTTTATCGTCGGCCCGGGCGCCGCCGCCAAGGTGGTGGACGCCATGCGCGCTTTGCTGAGCGGCAGCGCGCAGCCCGCCGTTGGTGACGCCGCCCGCACCAAGGCGCAGGCCAAACAGAAATACGCGGCGCCGATGAGCGGCGCGCTGAAAAAGCTGGCCGACGTTTTTATTCCGCTGATCCCGGCGTTTATCGCCTCGGGGCTGATCACTGGCATCATCAACCTGCTGAAACGGCCCGACATCGCCGGACAGTTGGCGTTGGACTACCCGAACGCGCTGGGGCTGCTGGCGATCTTCGGCAGCGCGGTGTTCGCCATCATGAACATTCTGGTTGGGGTGAACGCCGCGCGGGTGTTCGGCGGCTCACAGGCGATGGGCGGCGTGATGGCCGGGATCCTCTCCAGCCCGGCGCTGGCGCAGATCACCCTGTTTGGCGAGGCGCTGCAGCCGGGGCGCGGCGGGGTGATCGCCGTACTGCTGGTGGTGGCGTTGATGTGCTGGGTGGAGAAACGCCTGCGCACGCTACTGCCGGAGTCGGTCGAACTGATCCTCAATCCGCTGCTGACCACGCTGGTGACCGCCTCGTTGGCGATCCTGATCCTGCAGCCGATCGGCGGCGCCATTTCCGATGCCATCGCCCACGGCGCCAATCTGGCGATCGACAAGGGCGGGCTGCTTGTCGGGGCGCTGCTCTCCGGGCTGTTCCTGCCGCTGGTGCTGTCCGGCTTGCACCAGGGGCTGGTGCCGATCCACGTCGAGCTGGTGCAGGCGCACGGTTCCAACCCGCTGTTGCCGATCCTGGCGATGGCCGGCGTCGGTCAGGTGGGGGCGGCGCTGGCGGTGCTGTTGAAAACCCGTAACGCGCGGCTGAAGAAGGTGATCAAAGGGGCGTTGCCGGTCGGCATTCTCGGCATCGGCGAGCCGCTGATCTTCGGGGTGACGCTGCCGCTGGGCCGGCCGTTTATCGGCGCCTGCCTCGGCGGTGCGGTAGGCGGCGCGCTGATCAGCTATTGGAAAGTGGCGACGGTGATTACCTTTGGCATTTCGGGGCTGCCTTTGGCGTTGACCATCGTCTCAGGTAAGGTGATGTTGTATCTGGCGGGGATGCTGATTACGATTATCGCCGGTTTTCTCTTCACCTGGATGATGGGGTTCAACGATCCCGAGGAGTAGCGTTTGAACGACAAGCAGCAACCGTCGGCCGCAGCAGGGCGCCGCGTGGTCTTTTTCGATCTGGACGGCACTCTGCATCAGGAGGATATGTTCGGCAGTTTCTTGCGTTTCCTGCTGCGCCGTTTACCGCTGAATTTGCTGCTGGTGATACCGCTGTTGCCATTGATTGGCCTGGCGCTGTTGCTGCTGGGGCGCGCCGCGCGCTGGCCGATGAGCCTGTTGTTGTGGGCTATCACCTTCGGGCGTACCGAAGCGACGCTGAAGGCGCTGGAGCGGCAGTTCATCGAGGTTTTCCGCCAGAAGGTCACTGCGTTTCCGGTGGTGCAAATGCGCTTGCGGCAGTATCTGGATGAGCACGATGCCGAGGTGTGGCTGATTACCGGCTCGCCGGAGCAACTGGTGGCGCAGGTGTATCGGGATTCGGCGTTTCTGCCGCGGGTGCGGTTGGTCGGCAGCCGCATCGCGCGCCGCTATGGCGGCTGGGTGCTGACCTTGCGCTGTCTGGGCGTACAAAAAGTGGTGCAGTTGGAGCAACGGCTCGGCGCGCCGCTGAAACTGTACAGCGGTTACAGCGACAGCAAGCAGGATAACCCGCTGCTGTTTTTTTGCGAGCACCGTTGGCGGGTGAGCAAGCAGGGCGAGCTGCAGCAGCTGGAATAAACAAAGGGCGGAGAATTCCGCCCTTTGCTGTTATCGCTGCCGCGATCAGTCGTCGGTTACGTCGTGCGGTTTGCGTCCGAGCTGCCAAATCTTCTCCGCATAATGCCCCAGCGCCCACAGGCTCAGGCCGAGCAGCGCGAAGAAAATCGTCTTCGGCATGCTGTCCCAGAAAAACTCGAACAGGCGGGTATAGAGGTTGATGCCGAGGAAGGTCAGCCCGAAACCGCGCAGCATGGCGTCGTCATGCTTCAACCCCAGCCAGATGGCGGCGAAGGCGGCCAGCCCGAACAGCAGGCTCCAGTGGAACAGCTCAATCTGGCGCGCGCGGTACCAGCTGTCGAGATCGCCGTAGTTGCCGAAGATGGACAGCAGCCACAGCGCGATGAACAGGTACAGCAGGCCCATCGCCAGCGACACCCGCTGCAGGCCGCGCTGCGCCAATAGCGGCCGCAGCAGCAATGCGGCGGCGATCAGCACCGCGCCGAAGGCGATAAAGCGAATCGGGTAGCTCATGCCGAGCCAGTAGGCGCCCCAGCCGGACAGGTAGCCGGTCTCGGCGCCGAAGGCATTGCCGAGCGACAGCAGGGCGAACCACCATACCAGCCCGGAGCGGCTGAACCAGCCGATGGCGCCGTACAGCAGCGCGGCGACCAGCAGCAGCACGGAAACCCGCCCGCTGCCGTTATCCAGCCAGACGCCCAGTTGCCATAAGGCGCAGGCGGTGAGCAACACGGCGACAAACAGCGCCGCCTCATTGCCGTAGCGTTTTTCCGGGTGGCGTTGACGACGACGCAGCGCCCAGACGTAGGCCAGCGCCGCCAGTACGCCGGCGATCGCCATGCGCACCGGCGCGTCGAAGCGGAACAGTTCGCTCAGCCATTCAAGCAGTGCGCTGTCGGCGAACAGGCTGGTGACGGCGATCAGCAACGAGGCCAGCGCGGCGAGAAACGCATAGCGCGCCAGCCGTCGCCAGTCGAAAGGCTGCACGTCCACATGCAGCAGCAGTTGCTGTTGTTGCTCGGGGGTCAAGGCGCCTTCCCCAACCCAGCCGTCCAGCGCCTTGCGCACCACGACGGCGTTCTTTTTACTGAGTTTCATGTTTCTTGTCCCTGAATCACACGCTGATGTGGCCAGTATAGCCATTGGCGGGCGGCTACGACAAAGGGAGGCTAGTGTGTATAATGCCCGCCGCAAAAGCGCACGAGGAATTATGCGATGACTGAATATAACGATGAGTACTGGATGCGTCAGGCATTGCAGCTGGCCCTGCGCGCGCAGGAAGAGGGCGAGGTGCCGGTGGGTGCGCTGCTGGTGCTGGACAATCAGGTGATCGGCGAGGGCTGGAACCGGCCGATCGGCCGGCACGATCCTACCGCGCACGCCGAGATCATGGCGCTGCGCCAGGGCGGCGCGGTGCTGCAAAACTACCGCTTGTTGAACGCCACGCTGTACGTCACGCTGGAACCCTGCGTGATGTGCGCCGGCGCGATGGTGCACAGCCGCATCCGCCGGTTGGTGTACGGCGCCGCCGACGAGAAAACCGGCGCGGCCGGTTCGCTGGTGGATATTTTGCGCCATCCGGGCATGAATCATCAGGTGGAGATCGTCTCGGGCGTGCTGGCGGACGAATGCGCCACCACCCTGAGCAATTTCTTCCGCCTGCGCCGCGAACAGAAAAAAGCGCTCAAGCTGGCGCAGCGGGCGGCGGATAAGCCGGAATAATCAGTAGTTGAGCGCCAGTTCCGGCATCACCGTCGGATAGCCTTTTCCCAACGCTTCCTGCTCGGCGGCCGCTTGCGCCGCCTTTCTCTCTTTTTCCTGCAGATAACCCACCAGGCTGACCTGGTAGCGGCGGATGTTTTCTACATAATTGTAGGCTTCGCGCCCGCGCGCATAGCCATAGGTCAGCTGCGGGTAGTAGCGCTTTTGGCTGAGCATCGGCAGACGCTGTTTGACGTCGACCCAGCTGTCCGGGTTGCCTTTTTGCGTTTTGGTCAGCTTGCGCGCGTCCAGCATATGGCCCCAGCCCATGTTGTAGGCCGCCAGCGAGAACCAGATGCGCTCATCTTCCGGCACGCTGTCCGGCACCTTGGCCATCAGCCGCTGCAGGTACAGGGCGCCACCCTGAATGCTCTCTTCCGGATCGAGGCGATCGTTGACCCCCAGGCCGTCGGCGGTGGCGCGGGTCAGCATCATCAGGCCGCGCACGCCGGTGGGGGAGGTGGCCTGCGGATTCCAGTGCGATTCCTGATAGGCGATGGCCGCCAGCAGCTTCCAGTCGATCTCGTTGGCGTGTTTCTCGAACAGCGGGCGGAAGTTGGGCAGCACCGAGTCGATGGCCGACAGGAAGGTTTTGGTATCCACGTAGTCGAAGCTGCCGACGTGGCCGAGGTATTTCTCTTCCAGCCGCGCCAGGGTGCCGTCGTCCACCATTTGACTGTAGAAATCCAGCATCGCCGCGTACAGGCTGTCGTCGCCGTCGCGTTTGAGGTACCAGGTGACCGGCTCTTCGTCGGTGACGTCGAACGCCACCGCCAGCTGCGGATGGATGCGCTGCAGCAACGCGATGGTCACCGAATCGCCGAGGGTATAGTCCAGCTTGCCGTCGGCCACCCGCTCCAGCAGCTCTTTGGAGGTGAGATCGCTGGAGGACTCCCAGGCGAGATCCGGGTATTTATCCTGTTTGAGCTGCTTTAGCGTGCTGACGTGCGCGGAACCGGAGGCGACCGCCAGCTTGCCTTTGATGTCGGCGAAGCCTTTTGGCCGCGGGGTGCCCAGCCGGTACACCAGCTGTTGGGAAACGGAGTAGTAGGCGGGGCCGGTGCGCGCGCGGCTGAGGCGCTCCTGGTTGTAGATAAGGCCCGCCGCCAGCAGGTCGGCGTCGTCGTCGTCCAGATCGTCGAACAGGTCATTGATGTTCTGATGGGGGAGCACCACCAGTTTTACCCCGAGGTAGTTGGCGAAGCGCTTGGCCAGTTCGTAGTCGAGCCCACCCGGCCCTTGCTTGGTGTTGAAATAGGTCAGCGGTGAGTTCAGCGTGCTGATACGCAACTCGCCGCGGGAAATGATCTCCTGGAGTTGCCCGCCCTGGCCGCTGCGCCAGGTGATATTGGGCCACAGCGCGAGAGCCAGAAGCAGGGTGACAACGCCGATGAGGATGTAGTTTATTTTAAGACGTTTCAAATAGTTATCCAGTGGTGGCACAGGTACGCCGGCGACGACAACCGCGACTTTTCTCATGGTTAAATCACCAGTGCGGGGGGCATTTTGCGCAACAAAACGCCAGTGTGCAACTTTATTGACACGTTATGACAATTCGACGGTGCGGCGCGCTTTTATCAATAATCCCTACGCAAACGGTTTCGTCGGCGGCGAGGATTCTCTATAATGACGCGCGTTTTCCCCTGTTGCGCCCAATGAAGCGTCTTATCCGTCGCTTCGAAGACGAGAGAACTTTGATTATGGAAATTCTGCGTGGTTCGCCCGCTTTATCGGCTTTTCGCATTACCAAACTGCTGTCCCGCTGCCAGGACGCCCACCTGCCCGTCAGTGATATCTACGCCGAGTACGTCCACTTTGCCGATGTTAGCGCACCGCTAAGTGCCGAAGAACACGCCAAACTTCAGCGCTTGCTCAAGTACGGTCCTTCTCTCGCCGAACACGCCCCCGAAGGCCGGCTGCTGCTGGTCACGCCGCGCCCGGGCACCATTTCCCCCTGGTCTTCCAAAGCCACCGACATCGCCCACAACTGCGGTTTGCAACAGGTGCTGCGGCTGGAGCGCGGTCTGGCGTTCTACGTCAAGGCGCCTGAGCTGACGGAGGCCCAGTGGCACCAGCTCGCCGCGCTGCTGCACGATCGCATGATGGAAACCGTCTTCAGCGAGTTGCAACAGGCTGAACAGCTGTTCGCGCACCATCAGCCGGCGCCGTATCAGTCGGTCGACGTGCTGGGCGCAGGGCGCGCCGCGCTGGAGCAGGCCAACGTCCGGCTCGGCCTGGCGCTGGCGCAGGACGAGATCGATTACCTGCTGAATGCCTTTACCGGTTTGGGGCGCAACCCGACGGATATCGAACTCTATATGTTTGCGCAGGCCAACTCTGAGCACTGCCGCCACAAGATTTTCAACGCCGACTGGATCATCGACGGCGAACAGCAGCCCAAGTCGCTGTTCAAAATGATCAAGAACACCTATGAGCAGACGCCGGACTATGTGCTGTCGGCGTATAAAGACAACGCCGCGGTGATGGAAGGCTCGCAGGTCGGCCGCTTCTTCGCCGCGCCGGAGAACGGCACGTACGATTACCATCAGGAAGACGCGCATATCCTGATGAAGGTGGAAACCCACAACCACCCGACGGCGATCTCGCCGTGGCCGGGCGCCGCGACCGGCTCCGGCGGCGAGATCCGCGACGAAGGCGCCACCGGCCGCGGCGCCAAGCCGAAGGCAGGCCTGGTGGGCTTCTCGGTGTCCAACCTGCGCATTCCCGGCTTTGAACAGCCGTGGGAGCAGGACTTCGGCAAACCGGAGCGCATCGTCACCGCGCTGGACATCATGACCGAAGGCCCGCTGGGCGGCGCGGCGTTCAACAACGAATTCGGTCGCCCGGCGCTGCTGGGCTACTTCCGTACCTATGAAGAACGCGTCAACAGCCATAACGGCGTGGAGCTGCGCGGCTACCACAAACCGATCATGCTGGCGGGCGGTATCGGCAACATCCGCGCCGATCACGTGCAGAAAGGGGAAATCACCGTCGGCGCCAAGCTGGTGGTGCTGGGCGGCCCGGCGATGAATATCGGTCTGGGCGGCGGCGCGGCGTCATCGATGGCGTCCGGCCAGTCCGATGCCGATTTGGACTTCGCGTCGGTGCAGCGCGACAACCCGGAAATGGAACGCCGCTGTCAGGAAGTGATCGACCGCTGCTGGCAGCTGGGCGACCAGAACCCGATCCTGTTTATCCATGACGTCGGCGCCGGCGGCCTGTCCAACGCCATGCCGGAGCTGGTGAGCGACGGCGGCCGCGGCGGCCGTTTCGAACTGCGCGATATCCTCAACGACGAGCCGGGCATGAGCCCGCTGGAAGTATGGTGCAACGAATCGCAGGAACGTTACGTGATGGCGATCGCCCCGGCGCAGATGGCGCAGTTCGACGAGATCTGCCGCCGCGAGCGCGCGCCTTACGCGGTGATCGGCGAAGCGACCGAAGAGCAACATCTGACGTTGAACGATCGTCACTTCGACAATCAGCCGATCGACATGCCGCTGGATGTGCTGCTCGGCAAGACGCCGAAGATGACCCGCGACGTGACCCGTCTGCAGGCGCAGGGCCAGGCGGTACAGCGTGAGAACATCACGCTGGCCGACGCGGTGAAGCGCGTGCTGCATCTGCCGGCCGTCGCGGAGAAAACCTTCCTGATCACCATCGGCGACCGCACCGTCACCGGCATGGTGGCGCGCGACCAAATGGTCGGCCCGTGGCAGATCCCGGTAGCCGACTGCGCGGTCACCACCGCCAGTCTGGACAGCTATTACGGCGAAGCGATGTCGCTCGGCGAACGCGCGCCGGTGGCGCTGCTGGACTTCGCCGCCTCCGGCCGCCTGGCGGTCGGGGAAGCGCTGACCAACCTGGCCGCCACGGAAATCGGCAGCCTGAAGCGCGTGAAGCTGTCCGCCAACTGGATGGCCGCCGCCGGCCACCCGGGTGAAGACGCCGGCCTGTACGAAGCGGTGAAAGCGGTGGGCGAAGAGCTGTGTCCGGCGCTGGGCATCACCATTCCGGTGGGCAAAGACTCCATGTCGATGAAAACCCGCTGGCAGGAAGGCAATGAACAGCGTGAAATGACCTCGCCGCTGTCGCTGGTCATTACCGCCTTCGCCCGCGTGGAAGACGTGCGCCACACCGTGACGCCGCAATTGCGCACCGATAAGGGCGACAGCGCGCTGCTGTTGATCGACCTGGGCAACGGCCATAACGCGCTGGGCGCTACCGCGCTGGCGCAGGTTTATCGCCAACTGGGCGACAAACCGGCCGATGTGCGCGATGTCGCGCAGCTGGCGGGCTTCTTCAACGCCATGCAGCAGCTGGTGGCCGATCGCGCGCTGCTGGCTTATCACGACCGCGCTGACGGCGGCCTGCTGGTGACGCTGGCGGAGATGGCCTTCGCCGGTCACTGTGGCGTAGAGGTTAACCTCGATGGCCTCGGCGACGATGCGCTGGCGGTGCTGTTCAACGAAGAGCTGGGCGCGGTGATCCAGGTGAGCGCCGAACGTCTCGACGACGTGAAGCGGGCGTTCGCGCAGCACGGTCTGACCGACAACGTGCATCACATCGGCAGCGTACAGGCCGGCGATCGTTTCGTCATCAATCAGCACGGCAAAGCGTTGTACAGCGAAAGCCGCAATACCCTGCGCACCTGGTGGGCGGAAACGACCTGGCAGATGCAGCGTTTGCGCGACAACCCGGCGTGCGCCGATCAGGAACATCAGGCCAAGCAGGATGAACAAGATCCCGGCCTGAACGTGAAGCTGACCTTCGCACCCGAGGAAGACATCGCTGCGCCGTACATCGCCAAGGGCGCTCGCCCGAAAGTGGCGGTGCTGCGCGAGCAGGGGGTGAACTCCCACGTTGAAATGGCGGCGGCGTTCCACCGCGCCGGCTTTGACGCCGTGGATGTGCACATGAGCGATCTGCTGGCCGGGCGCCGCGATCTGCAGGACTTCCACACGCTGGTGGCCTGCGGCGGCTTCTCTTACGGCGACGTTCTGGGCGCCGGCGAAGGCTGGGCGAAGTCTATCCTGTTCAACGAGCGAGCGCGCGACGAGTTCGAGGCGTTCTTCCACCGTCCGCAGACGCTGGCGCTGGGCGTGTGCAACGGCTGCCAGATGATGTCCAACCTGCGTGAGCTGATCCCGGGCGCCGAACACTGGCCGCGCTTCGTGCGCAACCTGTCGGATCGCTTCGAGGCGCGCTTCAGCCTGGTGGAAGTGGCGGCCAGCCCGTCGCTGTTCATGCAGGGCATGACCGGCTCGCGCATGCCGATCGCCGTTTCCCATGGCGAAGGGCATGTCGAAGTGCGCGATGCGGCGCATCTGGCGGCGTTGGAAAGCCACGGCCTGGTGGCGCTGCGTTTCGTCAACAACGCCGGTCAGGTCACGGAAGCTTACCCGGCTAACCCGAACGGTTCGCCGAATGGCATCACCGCCGTGACCAGCGCCAACGGGCGCGCAACGGTGATGATGCCGCATCCGGAACGCGTGTTCCGCACCGTCAGCAACTCCTGGCACCCGGAAGAGTGGGGCGAGGATAGCCCGTGGATGCGCATGTTCCGCAACGCCCGTAAGCAACTGGGCTAAAAACGGCCACCACCGTATAGAGGGCGCAAGCAATTGCGCCCTTTTTTATGGCCGGCACTCGGCGATTGGCGGCAGTGTCTGCATTTAGCGACAAGCGCTGGTTTGCTTGTCGCTAAATGGAGACATTTAACCCATTGATTTTATTATCGGTAAACAGGTTTGACTTTAGTTGTCGGCGTTTGGCGACAGGGTGGTGTTTTTTTCATCGTGCATTGGTGCTGATTGGGCGCATGGATTTACCTTTTTTTATTTATTATCAAATAAAATCATTGTATTATGATTTTTGTTGCAAAGTTGGCACGTAACGTGCATTATTCTCGGCGGCTGCTCATTCACCTTTTTATGACGGTGCCGTAATTAGACGGCAAATTACCTCATAAGCCTCCGAATGATGCCAAAGAAATGGTGCCTATCGTCCAACCAAACCGATAACAGACCGTGCAAGCGGCTTTATCAAGCATCGGGCGACACGTGGAGTGAGGCACCGCCTGTATCCAACTGTGATGAAGGGTTCATCAATCCTGGATACTTACGGATGCTATTCGTCCTGTTCGATGCCAGCCGCTGCGCTACATCACCCTGGGGACGAGGTTCAAGGGCATCCACACTTTCCTTGCGGCGGGGCAAGCTTATTGCCCCGGCGTCAATTCTCAACGCTGCGCTTACTCCTGTTTCGTTGCCTATGCCCTCGAACGCAGACGCTATTCCCACACTCTCGCTTTCGTACCGGTTTTTGTTACCGGGGCCGTATGCCATCGGCAGGCCAACCCTATCGACGCGGTTCACCGATCCCGCGGCTTTTTCCTTGTGCGTTCAGGATTCTCCCTTGCCGGGCTTTTCTCTTTCCGGCGAGTCAGTTAGCATCGTGACAGGCCTGAGAGAATGAGATGATTTCGTTGAAAAAATGGCGTTTATTCCCACGTTCGCTGCGGCAATTGGTGCTGCTGGCGTTCCTGTTGGTGCTGCTGCCGCTGTTGGTGCTGGCCTATCAGGCCTACCAGAGTCTGGATCACCTGAGCGCGCAGGCGGCGGACATCAACCGCACCACGCTGGTGGACGCGCGGCGCAGCGAGGCGATGACCAGCGTGGCGCTGGAGATGGAGCGCAGCTATCGTCAGTACTGCGTGCTGGTTGAGCCCACGCTGCAGAAGCTGTACCAAAATCAGCGCAAGCAGTATTCGCAGATGCTGGACGCCCACGCGCCGATCTTGCCGGACGAGCGCTATTACCAAACGTTGCGTCAGTTGCTGACCCAGCTGGCGGCGATCAAGTGCTATAACAGCGGGCCGGACCAAGAGGCTTCGGCCTTGCTCGAGTCGTTCTCCCGTTCCAACGCCGAAATGGTGCAGGCCACGCGCGCGGTGGTGTTCTCGCGCGGCCAGCAGCTGCAGCAGGCCATCGCCGAGCGCGGCCAGTTCTTCGGCTGGCAGGCGCTGCTGCTGTTTCTGGTCAGCGTGCTGCTGGTGGTGCTGTTCACCCGCATGATCATCGGGCCGGTCAAGGCCGTGGAGCGGATGATCAACCGCCTGGGGGAAGGGCGCGCGTTGGGCAGCACCGCATCGTTCAAAGGGCCGCGCGAGCTGCGTTCGCTGGCGCAGCGCATCATCTGGCTGAGCGAACGGCTGGCGTGGCTGGAGTCGCAGCGCCACGAGTTCCTGCGCCATATCTCGCACGAATTGAAAACGCCGCTGGCCAGCATGCGCGAAGGCACCGAACTGCTGGCCGACGAGGTGGCGGGGCCGCTGACTTCCGACCAGAAAGAGGTGGTGACGATCCTCGACAACAGCAGCCGCCACCTGCAGCAGCTGATTGAACAACTGCTGGATTACAACCGCAAACTGGCCGATGGCCCGGCGGAGCACGAGAACGTCGAGCTGCGCGAGATGGTCGATTTGGTGGTCGCCGCGCACAGTTTGCCGGCGCGGGCGAAGATGATTTCCACCGAAATCGCGCTGGAAGCGGAAATCTGCTGGGCAGAGCCTACGCTATTAATGCGCGTGCTGGATAATCTCTACTCCAATGCGGTGCACTACGGCAAGGAATCCGGTAACATTTGGATCCGCAGCCGTCAGGTTGGACAACGGGTGCAAATCGACGTCGCCAATACCGGCACGCCGATCCCCGAGGCTGAAAGAGCCATGATTTTCGAGCCTTTTTTCCAGGGTAGTCACCAGCGAAAAGGGGCGGTAAAAGGAAGCGGACTGGGGTTGAGCATCGCTCAGGACTGTATCCGTCGCATGCGCGGTGAGCTGCAACTGGCGACGGTCGCCGGTGCAGACGTCTGCTTCCGCATTGAACTGCCGTTAACCGCCGAGAATGAATAAATAATGTACACATGGTCTAAACGCCTTCGTCTTTCACAGACCGAACGTTCACCGCGTGCCACGCACAGAGCGCCGCTCGGCAAACGCCCGATCACCTGGCTGGGCGCCGTTTTCTTTATGCCGTTGTTGCTGGCGGGCTGCGTCGATCGCGCCGTCAGCGGCGGATTGAGCGCTCAGCAGCAAGAGGCGATCCCGGATACCAAGGTGATCGATTACCGCACCGCGGCTTGCGATACCCTGTGGCAATTGGACGACAAGGACGCGCTGGATAACGCGCTCTACTGGCTGCGCGCGATGGACTGCGCCGATCGCATCGGCTCGACCCAGGCGCGTGCGCTGGCGAAAACGGTGCCGGGCGACAGCTGGTCCGGCGTTTTCAAACAGAGCATCCTGCTGGGGAGCGCGCAGCCGACCTCCGGTGAACGCCGCCAGATGCTCGACAGGATCAACAGTTACCGGATGGAGTTCCCCGGTTCGCTGCGTCCGTTGACGCAGCTGTGGCGCCAGCAGCAGATGCTGCAGATCACGTTGTTCGATGAGAAAGCGCGCTATCAGCATCTGCAGGAGAGCAGCGACAGCCAGATCGATTCGCTGCGCCAGAATCAGGCGCGCCTGCAGTCGCAGCTGCAGGACACCTCGCGCAAGCTGGAAAACCTGACCGATATCGAACGCCAGCTCTCATCGCGCAAGCAGCTGCAAGGGGAAATCCCGGAAAACGGCGCGGGCCAGCAGAAGGGCGAAGCCGCCGGTAAAAGCGGCGCGGCCGCCAAAGGCGCTGAAACGCAGGACGAACCGGAAAAAGGCACCGCGCTGCCGGTTGAACCGGAAGACACCTATACGCCGCATCCCGCCAATAAGGAGTCCCACGCGCAATGACCGCACGCAAACCGGCCAACCTGTTATTGGTTGACGACGATCCCAGCCTGCTGAAGCTGCTGGGCATGCGCCTGACCAGCGAAGGTTTTCACGTCACCACCGCCGAAAGCGGCCAGGAGGCGCTGCGCCTGTTGGCGCGCGAACAGATCGATCTGGTGATCAGCGATCTGCGCATGGATGAGATGGACGGCATGGCGCTGTTCGCCGAAATCCAAAAGCATCAGCCGGGCATGCCGGTGATCATTCTTACCGCGCACGGTTCGATTCCCGATGCGGTGGCCGCCACCCAGCAGGGAGTGTTCAGCTTCCTCACCAAACCGGTGGATCGCGATGCGCTCTATAAGGCCATCGACGAGGCGCTGTCGCTGTCGGCCTCCCCCGCGGGTGACGACGCCTGGCGCGAAGACATCGTCACCCGCAGCCCGTTGATGCTGCGGCTGCTGGAGCAGGTGAAAATGGTGGCGCAGTCCGACGTCAGCGTGTTGATCAACGGCCAGAGCGGCACCGGCAAAGAGGTGTTGGCGCAGGCGATCCACGCCGCCAGCCCGCGCGCCGGCAAGGCGTTCATCGCCATCAACTGCGGGGCGCTGCCGGAGCAACTGCTGGAGTCCGAACTGTTCGGCCACGCCAAGGGCGCCTTCACCGGCGCGGTCAGCAGCCGCGAAGGGCTGTTCCAGGCGGCGGCGGGCGGCACGCTGTTCCTCGACGAGATAGGCGACATGCCGCTGTCGCTGCAGGTGAAACTGCTGCGCGTGCTGCAGGAGCGCAAGGTGCGGCCGCTGGGCAGCAACCGCGATCTGGACATCGACGTGCGCATCATCTCCGCCACCCACCGCGATCTGCAAAAGGCGATGGCGAAGAACGAGTTCCGCGAGGATCTCTACTATCGTCTCAACGTGGTGAATCTGAAGATCCCGGCGCTCAACGAGCGCGCCGAAGACATTCCGCTGCTGGCCAATCACCTGTTGCGCGAAGCGGCTCAGCGGCACAAGCCGTTCGTGCGCAGCTTCTCGACCGACGCCATGAAGCGGCTGATGACCGCCAGCTGGCCGGGCAACGTGCGTCAGTTGGTCAACGTCATCGAGCAGTGCGTGGCGCTGACTTCGGCGCCGGTGATCAGCGAGGCGCTAGTGGAACAGGCGCTGGAAGGGGAAAACACTGCGCTGCCGACTTTCGCCGAAGCGCGCAACCAGTTTGAGTTGCACTATCTGCGCAAACTGCTGCAGATCACCAAGGGCAACGTGACCCAGGCCGCGCGCATGGCGGGCCGCAACCGCACCGAGTTTTACAAATTGCTGTCGCGCCACGAGCTGGACGCCAACGATTTCAAAGAATGACAGATTCCCGCCGGCGCCTGCCACGCAGGTTCTCAACAAATCCGGCGGAATGATTTACACTCCGTTCTCTTTGCCGCGGCGCGCCCCGGCGTAGAGCACCATGGAACGTATTAAGCGGGATCGTACACAAATGAGCAGATCACTTTCCATCGCCCTGGCCCAGCTGAACCTGCTGGTCGGCGACATTGAAGGCAACACCGAACGCATGTTGCAAATCGTGCAGGAGCAGCAGAAGGCGGGAGCCGATCTGGTCATGTTCACCGAACTGGCGCTGTCCGGCTACCCGCCGGAAGACCTGCTGTACCGCAATGATTTCTATCAGCGCTGTGATGCGCAGCTGCTGCGCCTGCAGCAGGCTTCCGCCGAGACGGCGATCCTGGTCGGCCACCCGTGGCGCGAAGGCGACAAGCTGTACAACGCGCTGTCTCTGTTTGCCGAAGGCCGCCTGCTGACCCGCTACTTCAAGCAGCAGTTGCCGAACTACGGCGTGTTCGATGAGAAGCGCTATTTCCACGCCGGCAACGACACCTGCGTGGTGGAACTGAAAGGCTACCGTCTGGGGCTGCTGATTTGCGAAGATCTGTGGTTCCCGGAGCCGATCGACGCCGCCAAGGCCGCCGGCGCGGAGATTATCCTGTCGATCAACGCTTCGCCGTATAACCGCGAAAAACCGTATATCCGCAAAACGCTGATGGCCGGCCACTGCCAGCGCACCCAGCTGCCGCTGGTGTACCTCAACCAGGTCGGCGGCCAGGATGAGCTGATCTTCGACGGCTGCTCCAAGGTCTTCGACGCCGCCGGCACCATGACCCACCGTCTGGCGGCCTTCGACGAGCAGGTCACTCGCCTGGAATTCAACGAGCTGGACGTGGTGCCGATGGCCGATCCGGCCGCCGAACTGCCGCAGCTGGCGCAGGTGTATCAGGCGCTGGTGTTGGCGGTGCGCGACTACGTGACCAAGAACGGTTTCAAAGGCGCGGTGCTGGGGCTGTCCGGCGGCATCGACTCGGCGCTGACGCTGGCGATCGCCGTGGATGCGTTAGGTAAAGACAAGGTGCAGGCGCTGATGATGCCGTTCCGCTATACCGCGGATATCAGCATCGCCGACGCCAAGGAAGAGGCGGAAATCCTCGGCGTGGAGTTCGATATCGTCTCCATCGAGCCGATGTTCGATGCCTTTATGGGCCAGCTGTCGCCGATGTTCGCCGGCACCGAGCGCGACACTACCGAAGAGAACCTGCAGGCGCGTTGCCGCGGGGTGGTGCTGATGGCGCTGTCCAACAAACGCCGCAGCATCGTGCTGACCACCGGCAACAAGAGCGAAATGGCGGTCGGTTACGCTACGCTGTACGGCGATATGGCCGGCGGTTTCGACGTGCTGAAGGACGTGCCGAAAACGCTGGTGTTCAAGCTGTCCGAATACCGCAACACCGTCTCCTACGTGATCCCGCAGCGGGTGATCGATCGTCCGCCGTCCGCCGAGCTGGCGCCGGATCAGGTCGATCAGGACAGCCTGCCGCCGTACGATATCCTGGATGCGATCCTGGAAGGCTACGTTGAGCGCGACAAGTCGGTCGCCGATCTGGTGGCCGAAGGCTTCGACGAAGCGATCGTGCGCAAGGTGATCCGCCTGGTGGACATCAACGAATACAAGCGGCGTCAGGCCGCCGTCGGGCCGCGCATCACCGCCCGTAACTTCGGCAAAGACCGCCGTTATCCCATCACATCCGGTTTTGGCCGCAAAAATTGGTAATAAGGAAAGAAGATGAAAAAGATCGACGCGATTATCAAGCCGTTCAAACTGGATGACGTCCGCGAAGCGCTGGCCGAAGTGGGCATCACCGGCATGACGGTCACCGAAGTGAAAGGCTTCGGCCGCCAGAAGGGCCACACCGAGCTGTACCGCGGCGCCGAGTACATGGTCGACTTTCTGCCTAAGGTGAAGATCGAGATTGTGGTTGCCGACGACATCGTCGACACCTGCGTAGAAACCATCATGCAGACGGCGCAGACCGGCAAGATCGGCGACGGCAAGATCTTCGTCTTCGACGTGGCGCGCGTGGTGCGCATCCGTACCGGCGAGCAGGACGAAGAAGCGATCTGATCCTCCGCAGGATCATCGGTCATCAGGGCGCAGCTTGCTGCGCCCTTGTCATTTCTGTCCCCCGCACATCGCACTTCTTCGCCTCATTGTTCCCCCCATTTTTGCCTGTCGGCATTCTAAAAAAGCGAACGCTATCGCGTTTTTGATACTTTTCCCGATCGCTTCACGGCCGGCGTCTACACTCAACGCAATGTTTTTGCTTGAGGAATCACCCCCATGATGACGTTACGCCAAATCCGCCACTTCATCGCCGTGGCGGAAACCGGGTCGATCTCCGCCGGCGCCCAGGCGGTGTTTGTCTCCCAGTCTTCGCTGACGCTCGCTATCCAGCAGCTGGAAACCGAGATCGGCGTGCGGCTGTTCGATCGCCACGCCAAGGGCATGACGCTGACCCATCAGGGGCACCAGTTTTTGCGTCAGTCGTATCTGATCCTGGCGACGGTGGACAACGCCAAGCGCAGCCTGCAGATCGGCACCGAAAGCCTGACCGGCAAGCTGACCGTCGGCGTCACCAGCCTGGTGGCCGGCTACTTTCTGGTGGAGCTGCTCACGCGCTTTAAATCGGCCTATCCCAACGTCACCGTGCAGGTGGTTGAAGATGAACGCCCGTACATCGAGCATCTGCTGGTCAGCGGCGAGATCGACATCGGCGTGCTGATCTTGTCGAACATCGAGGACCGCGACGCGCTGCAGACCGAGGTGCTGATGCACTCGCCGTATCGCCTGTGGCTACCGCCGCTGCACCCGCTGCTGGAGCACGAGAGCATCAGCCTGGCGGACGTGGCCAAACAGCCGCTGATCCAGCTCAACGCTGATGAAATGGACGTGCACGCGCGGCGCATCTGGGCGCGCGCCGGGCTGAAGCCGGAGATCGCGATGAAGACCGCCTCGACCGAGGCGGTGCGCAGCCTGGTGGCGGCGGGGATGGGGGTCTCCATCCAGCCGGACATGGCGTACCGCGCCTGGTCGCTGGAGGGCAATATGATCGAGGCGCGCAAGCTGGACGATCTGCTGGAGCCGCTGGATATCGGGCTGGCATGGCGGCGCGGCAGCGCGCGGCCGGAGCTGGTGACGCCGTTCCTCACCATCGCGCGCGAGAACGGCAGCAAACACGCCGCCGGGCTTAAGCATTCGATTTAATCGAACGCGGCGTTCAGTATTTAGAATTTGTTGCCCGCCAGAGGCTCGCTTAGGCTGATTAAAACTAACTTATTCACATTTAGTTAACGTTTTTGTCACTTAGGGGCGTCAGGCGATGGCGGATGTGCAGGTTCTCTCAGGTTTGTCCTGTCAGCAGTTCATTAACGGTCAGCTTATCGACGGCGAAGGCCAGCAGGAATGCATCGTCAATCCGGCCAACGGCGAGACGCTGATCGCCCTGACCGAAGCCTCTTCGGCGCAGGTCGGCAGCGCGGTAAAAGCCGCACAGCAGGCGTTCGGCCACTGGTCGCGCACTACGCCGGCCCAGCGCGCCACGCTGTTGCTGCGCATCGCCGACGCCATCGAGCGGCAGGCGCCGCAGCTGGCGCAGCTGGAGGCCCTCAACTGCGGCAAGCCGCTGCATCAGGCGCTCAATGACGATCTGCCGGCGGCGGTCGACGTGTTCCGCTTCTTCGCCGGCGCGGTGCGTACGCAACAAGGGCAGCTGGCCGGCGAGTATGTGCCGGGCCACACCTCGATGATCCGCCGCGATCCGATCGGCGTGGTGGCCTCGATCGCCCCCTGGAACTATCCGCTGATGATGGCGGCGTGGAAAATCGCGCCGGCGCTGGCGGCGGGCAATACCGTGGTGTTTAAACCGTCCGAACATACGCCGCTGACCATTCTGGCGCTGGTGCCGGCGCTGCAGGAGATCCTGCCGCCGGGCGTGCTGAACATCGTCTACGGCGGCGGTGAAGGGGTCGGCAGCCAGCTGGTGGGGCACCCGCAGGTACGGCTGGTGTCGGTCACCGGCGATATCGTCACCGGGCAAAAGATTCTTCAGGCGGCGGCCAAAAGCGTCAAGCGCACCCATCTGGAGCTGGGGGGCAAGGCGCCGGTGATCGTCTGCGACGACGCCGATCTTGACGAAGTGGTCAACGGCATTCGCACCTATGGCTATTACAACGCCGGCCAGGACTGCACCGCCGCCTGCCGCATCTACGCGCAGGCCGGCATCTATCCCAAACTGGTGGACGCGCTGGGCGAGGCGGTCGCCAGCCTGCGCTTCGCCCGCAAGCGCGATCAGGACAACGAGATCGGCCCGTTGATAAGCAGCCGCCAGCGCGATCGCGTCGCCAGCTTTGTCGAGCGGGCGCTCAGCCAACCGCATATCGAATTGATCACCGGCGCCGCGGCGCACTCCGGGCCGGGATTCTACTATCAGCCGACCCTGCTGGCGGGCTGCCTGCAAAGCGACGAGATCGTGCAGCGCGAGGTGTTTGGCCCAGTGGTCAGCGTCACGCGCTTCGAGCATCTGGCGCAGGCGGTCGAGTGGGCCAACGACTCGGAATATGGGCTGGCTTCGTCGGTGTGGACGCAAAATATCGATCGGGCGCTGCACATTGCCGCCCATCTGCAGTACGGCAGCACCTGGATCAACACCCATTTCACCTTGGCGAGCGAAATGCCGCACGGCGGCCTGAAACGCTCCGGCTACGGCAAGGATCTGTCCAGCGATTCGCTGCAGGATTACAGCGTTGTCAGGCACGTAATGGCGAAGTTCAAAGCCAGCTTCTAGCGGTTCTATAAAGCAAAATCGGGCGGCAGCCGTTCCCTGCCGCACACAGATACGCAACACAGGGGTAATTACGATGAGAAAAACTACCGCAGTCACCACCACCGTCTCCGCGCTCTGTCTCACCGTGCTGTGCGGCCTGGCTCAGGCGGCCGATCTGCCGCAGTCGCTGGGCAAAGGCGAAGGCCGGCTGGATATCATCGCCTGGCCCGGCTACATCGAACGCGGCCAGTCCGACAAAAACTACGACTGGGTCACCCAGTTTGAGAAGCAAACCGGCTGTGCGGTGAACGTGAAGACCGCCGCCACCTCCGATGAAATGGTCAGCCTGATGGCCAAAGGCGGCTACGATCTGGTGACCGCCTCCGGCGACGCCTCGCTGCGCCTGATCTTCGGCAAGCGGGTGCAGCCGATCAACACCGCGCTGATCCCGAACTGGAAGAACATCGATCCGCGCCTGCTGAACGGCGCCTGGTATACCGTGGACGGCAAAACCTACGGCACGCCGTACCAGTGGGGGCCAAACCTGCTGATGTACAACACCAAAACCTTCCCGACGCCGCCGGACAGCTGGGCGGTGATCTTCCAGCAGCAGAACCTGCCGGACGGCAAGAGCAACCAGGGGCGGGTGCAGGCTTACGACGGCCCGATCTACATCGCCGACGCGGCGCTGTTCCTGAAAGCCACCCAACCGCAGCTCGGCATCAGCGATCCTTACCAGCTCAACGAAGAACAGTATCAGGCGGCGCTGAAGCTGCTGCGCAGCCAGCACGCGCTGATCCACCGCTACTGGCACGATACCTCGGTGCAGATGAGCGACTTTAAAAACGAAGGCGTGGTGGCTTCCAGCGCCTGGCCGTATCAGGCCAACGCCCTGAAGGGCGAGGGGCAGCCGATCGCCACCGTGTTCCCGAAAGAGGGCGTGACCGGCTGGGCGGATACCACCATGTTGCACAGCGACGCCAAACACCCGAGCTGCGCCTACCAGTGGATGAACTGGTCGCTGGAGCCGAAGGTGCAGGGCGACGTGGCGGCCTGGTTCGGGTCGGTGCCGGCTTCGCCGGCGGGCTGCAAGGCCAGCGCGCTGCTGGGTGAGAAGGGCTGCGAAACCAACGGCTTCAACCAGTTCGACAAAATCGCCTTCTGGAAAACACCTCAGGCGCAGGGCGGCAAGTTCGTGCCGTACAGCCGCTGGACCCAGGACTACATCGCCATCATGGGCGGCCGCTAAGCCGCGGGGCGCAGCCCGCTGCGCCCGAATTACATCCGTATGGAGCACAGAAAATGACCATTGCCGTGCAATTCATCGATGTTTCGCGGACTTTCGGCGATGTTCGCGCCGTGGATCGGGTATCCATCGATATTCAGGACGGGGAATTCTTCTCCATGCTCGGGCCATCCGGCTCGGGCAAAACCACCTGCCTGCGCCTGATCGCCGGCTTTGAACAGCTGACTTCCGGCTCGATTCGCATTCACGGTCAGGAAGCCGCCAACCTGCCGCCGTATCAGCGCGACGTGAACACCGTGTTTCAGGATTACGCGCTGTTCCCGCACATGTCGGTGCTGGAAAACGTCGCCTACGGCCTGATGGTGAAGGGCGTCGCCAAACGTGAGCGGCTGGCGCGGGCGCAAGAGGCGCTGGAGAGCGTGGCGCTCGGTTTCGTCGCCGAACGCAAACCGGCGCACCTGTCGGGCGGCCAGCGCCAGCGCGTGGCGTTAGCGCGCGCGCTGGTCAATCGGCCGCGGGTGCTGCTGCTGGACGAGCCGCTCGGCGCGCTGGATCTCAAGCTGCGCGAGCAGATGCAGGGCGAGCTGAAGAAGCTGCAGCGTCAGCTGGGCATCACCTTTATCTTCGTCACCCACGATCAAAGCGAAGCGCTGTCGATGTCCGATCGGGTGGCGGTGTTCAATAACGGCCGCATCGAACAGGTGGATACGCCGCGCGAGCTTTACATGCGGCCGAAGACGCCGTTCGTCGCCGAGTTCGTCGGCACCTCCAACGTGGTGCGCAGCGAGCTGGCGCAGCGCCTGCTCGGCGAAAGCCGAACCTTCTCGATCCGGCCGGAACATATCCGCCTGCTGGAGCAAGGCGGCGCGGCGCAGGACGAGATCCAGGTGCAGGGCACGCTGCAGGAAATCCATTACCAGGGCGCGGCCACACGCTATGAAATCGCGCTGAACGGCGGCGAAAAGCTGTTGGTCAGCCAGGCCAATCCGCAGTGGATCGCCGAAGGGCAACAGCGGCAGATCGGCCAGCCGATCGTCGCCTGCTGGCCGCGCGCGGCGATGGTGCCGCTGCTGGAGGAGAGGTGAGATGGACATGAGCATCGATTCCCCCTCGACGCGCGGCGGCACCGTGCGCGCGCTGTCGACCTGGCTTTATCGCCGGTCGACGCTGTATCTGCTTTTGCTGCTGGTGCCGCCGCTGCTGTGGTTCGGCGCGGTGTACCTCGGTTCGCTGCTGACGCTGCTGTGGCAAGGATTTTACACCTTCGACGATTTCACCATGGCGGTGACGCCGGATCTGACCTTCGCCAACCTGGCGGCGCTGTTCAACCCGGCCAACTACGACATTATCCTGCGCACGCTGACCATGGCGGTGCTGGTGTCGCTGGCCAGCGCGGCGCTGGCGTTCCCCATCGCCTATTACATGGCGCGTTACACCAGCGGCCGCGTCAAGGCGTTCTTTTACATCGCCGTGATGATGCCGATGTGGGCCAGCTATATCGTTAAAGCCTATGCCTGGACTTTGCTGCTGGCGAAAGACGGCGTGGCGCAGTGGTTCCTGCAGCACCTGGGGCTGGAGCCGCTGTTGGCGTCGCTGCTGACGGTGCCCGGCGTCGGTGGCAACACGCTGTCGACCTCGGGGCTGGGGCGTTTTCTGGTGTTCGTCTATATCTGGCTGCCGTTCATGATCCTGCCGATCCAGGCGGCGCTGGAGCGCCTGCCGCCCTCGCTGCTGCACGCTTCGGCGGATCTGGGCGCCCGGCCGGCGCAGACCTTCCGCCACGTCATTTTGCCGCTGGCGGTGCCGGGCATCGCCGCCGGATCGATCTTCACCTTCTCGCTGACACTGGGCGACTTTATCGTGCCGCAGCTGGTGGGGCCGCCGGGTTATTTCATCGGCAGCATGGTGTACGCCCAGCAGGGCGCGATCGGCAATATGCCGATGGCTGCGGCCTTTACGCTGGTGCCGATCGTCCTGATCGCCATCTATCTTTCCATCGTCAAACGTCTGGGGGCTTTCGATGCACTCTGAACGCGCGCCCTTAGGGCTGAAGCTGGCCGCCTGGGGCGGACTTGTCTTCCTGCATTTCCCGTTGGCGATCATCGCCATCTACGCCTTCAACACCGAGGACGCGGCCTTCAGCTTCCCGCCGAAGGGCTTCACGCTGCACTGGTTCAACGTCGCCGCCGGGCGGCAGGACATTATCGATGCGGTGTTGCTGTCGGCGCAGATCGCCTGCCTGGCGACCGCCATCGCACTGGTGCTCGGCACCCTGGCGGCGGCGGCGCTGTATCGGCGCGATTTCTTCGGCAAGGACAGCATTTCGCTGCTGTTGCTGCTGCCGATTGCGCTGCCGGGGATCGTCACCGGCCTGGCGCTGCTGGCGGCGTTCAAGGCGCTGAACATCGAGCCCGGCATCCTGACCATCGTCGTCGGCCATGCGACGTTCTGCGTGGTGATCGTGTTCAACAACGTCATCGCCCGGTTCCGCCGCACCTCGTACAGCCTGATCGAAGCGTCGATGGATCTCGGCGCCGACGGCTGGCAAACCTTCCGTTACGTGATCTTGCCGAACCTCGGCTCGGCGCTGCTGGCCGGGGGCATGCTGGCGTTCGCGCTGTCGTTCGACGAAATCATCGTGACCACCTTTACCGCCGGCCACGAGCGCACGCTGCCGCTGTGGCTGCTGAACCAGCTCGGCCGCCCGCGCGACGTGCCAATCACCAACGTGGTGGCGCTGTCGGTGATGCTGTTGACCATGCTGCCGATCCTCGGCGCTTACTACCTGACCAAAGGTGGAGAAAGCGTCGCCGGCAGCGGCAAATAATTTCCTTACCCGACCTCTGACAAAAGGATAACCCTATGCAAAGCCAACTGTTGATTGACGGCCAACTGGTGAATGGCCAGGGCGCGACCCAGCCGGTGTATAACCCGGCGACCGGCGAAGTGATCGCGCAGGTGGCGGAGGCCAGCCCGGAGCAGGTCGATCGCGCGGTGCTGGCGGCGGACGCCGCGTTCGCCGCCTGGGGGCAAACCACGCCGAAGGAGCGCGCCGAGCATCTGCTCAAGCTGGCGGATCTGATCGACGAGCATGCCGAGACCTTCGCCAGGCTGGAGTCGCTCAACTGCGGCAAGCCTTATCACTGCGTATTGAATGACGAACTGCCGGCGGTGGCCGACGTGTTTCGCTTCTTCGCCGGGGCCAGCCGCTGCCTGACCGGCATGGCCGCCGGCGAGTATCTGGCCGGGCACACTTCGATGATCCGCCGCGATCCGCTCGGCGTGGTGGCCTCGATCGCGCCGTGGAACTACCCGCTGATGATGGCGGCCTGGAAACTGGCGCCGGCGTTGGCGGCGGGCAACTGCGTGGTGATCAAGCCTTCTGAGCAGACGCCGCTGACCACTTTCAAACTGGCCGAACTGGCCGCCGGGCTGTTCCCGCCGGGCGTGCTCAACGTGCTGTTCGGGCGCGGCGCCGGCGTGGGCGATCGGCTGACCGGGCATGACAAGGTGCGCATGGTGTCGCTGACCGGGTCGATCGCCACCGGCGAGCACATTATCGCCCACACCGCCGCCGGCATTAAGCGCACTCATATGGAGCTGGGCGGCAAGGCGCCGGTGCTGGTGTTTGACGATGCCGATCTGCAGCAGGTGGTCGACGGCATTCGCGGTTTCGGCTTCTACAACGCCGGGCAGGATTGCACCGCCGCTTGCCGCATCTACGCGCAGAAAAGCATTTATCCCGAGCTGGTCAAGCGGTTGGGCGAGGCGGTGGCCAGCCTGAAGATCGGCGCGCCGGACGACGAGAGCACCGAGCTGGGGCCGTTGATTACCGCCCAGCATCTGGAGCGGGTGGCCGGTTTTGTCGAGCGAGCCAAAGCGTTGCCGCACGTACAGGTGGTGACCGGCGGCGAGAAGGTGAAAGGGCCGGGCTACTACTTCCAGCCGACGCTGTTGGCGGGCGCGCGCCAGGACGATGAGATCGTGCAGCGCGAAGTGTTCGGCCCGGTGGTGACGGTGACGCCGTTCGACGACGAAGAGCAGGTGCTGGCCTGGGCGAACGAATCCAATTACGGGCTGGCGTCGTCCGTGTGGACCCGCGACGTGGGCCGCGCGCATCGCTTAAGCGCCCGCCTGCAATACGGCTGCACCTGGGTGAACACCCACTTCATGTTGGTGAGCGAAATGCCGCACGGCGGCCAGAAATTGTCCGGCTACGGCAAGGATATGTCGATGTACGGGCTGGAGGATTACACGGCCATTCGTCATGTAATGTTCAAACATTGATTTTACAGTAATTATCCGCACAATAGCGCGGCCTTTGAGCCGGCTCCGGCCGGCTGATGATAATAAAAATTGAAAGGAAGCCTATATGGGTATCACCAGACGCGATTTTCTCAACGGAGTGGCGATCACCATCGCCGCCGGGTTGACGCCGCTGCAAATCTTGCGCGCGTCGCCGCAAACCGCCAATCAAACCCTGTACTATCCGCCGGCGCTGACCGGGTTGCGGGGCAACCATCCGGGCTCGTTCGAGCATGCGCACCAGTTGGGGCGCGACGGCAAAACCTTTGATTTCGGCAGCGTACCCGCCGTTGAAGAGTTCGATCTGGTGGTGGTCGGCGCCGGCATCAGCGGGCTGGCGGCCGCCTGTTTCTGGCAGCAACTGAAAGGCGAGCGGCAGCGCATTCTTTTGATCGACAACCACGACGACTTCGGCGGCCACGCCAAGCGCAACGAGTTCAACAGCGACGACGGCATGCTGCTCGGCTACGGCGGCAGCGAATCGTTGCAGTCGCCGCGCTCCAACTTCAGCCCGGTGGCGATGGGGCTGCTGCGCAAGCTCGGCGTCGATATCGACCAACTGGAGCAGGCTTTCGACACCACCTTCTACCCGGATTTGAATTTGAGCCGCGGGGTTTACTTCGATCGCAAGAACTTCGGCGTCGACAAGGTGGTGAGCGGCGATCCGGGGCGCACGGTGGCGGACGACATTCCGCGCGATCGGCTCAACGGCCGTTCTTATGAAGCGTTCATCGGCGATTTCCCGCTGCCGGAAAGCGATCGCCAGGCGCTGATCGCGCTACACACGGTGGAGAAGGATTATCTGCCAGAGATGACGCTGGAGCAGAAGGTCGAGTGGCTCGATACCCACAGCTACACCCAGTTCCTGCGCGAGAAGGTGGGCCTGAGCGAACTGGCGATCCGCTATTTCCAGCAGACCACCAACGACTTCCAGGCGGTGGGTATTGACGGCACCTCGTGCAGCGATGCGCGCATCTGCGATCTGCCGGGCCTTGACGGCATGAATCTGCCGCCGCTGGACGAAGAGTCGCAGGCGGATCTCGACGATCCTTACGTGTTCCACTTCCCGGACGGCAACGCCACGCTGGCGCGCCTGATGGTGCGCCAGCTGATCCCGGCGGTGGCGCCGGCCGGCAAGGACATGAACGACGTGGTGCTGGCCAAATTCGACTACAGCCAGCTCGATCGGCCGGAATGGCCGGTGAAGCTGCGTTTGAACAGCACCGGGCTGCACGCGGCCAACGTCGGCGACAAGGTGGAAGTCACCTACATGACCGGCGAGAAGATGACCAAAGTGCGCGCCGGGCAGGTGGTGATGGCCGGCTACAACATGATGATCCCGTATCTGGTACCGGAGATGTCGCACGAGCAGCAGGAGGCGCTGAAGCAGAACGTCAAGGCGCCGCTGGTGTACAGCAAGGTGGTGATCCGCAACTGGCAGCCGTTCATCAAGCTGGGTGTGCACGAGGTTTATTCGCCGGCCGCGCCGTACAGCCGCGTGAAGCTGGACTATCCGGTGAGCATGGGCGGTTATCAGCACCCGCGCGATCCGGATCGGCCGATCGGCCTGCATATGGTGTATGTGCCGACGCTGCCGGGCAGCGGCCTCAGCACGCGCGAACAGTCGCGTAAAGGGCGCGCGCTGCTGCTGGGCACGCCGTTTGAAGTGCACGAACAGATGATCCGCGAACAGCTGCAGGGCATGTTGGGTGAGGCCGGTTTCGATCATCAGCGCGACATTCAGGCGATCACCGTCAACCGCTGGTCGCACGGTTACTCCTACTTCCTCAACGGGCTGTTTGACGACGAAGACGAAGCCAAGAAAATCATCGAAACGGCGCGGCAGCCGATCGGCAAGATCGCTATCGCCAACTCCGATGCCGACTGGAGCCCGTACGCCAACTCGGCGATCGATCAGGCGTGGCGCGCGGTGAACGAACTGGCCTACGGCAAGGTTGCCGCCAAGGAGGGAGCATGAGTCTGCGTTCGCTGTACCTGTTGAGCCTGCTGGCCGCCGGCGGCTCGGCCCAGGCGATGTCGGCCGGGGAATACGTCGCCAAAGCCGGTGACTGTACCGCCTGCCATACCGCACCGGGCGGCGCCGAATTGGCGGGCGGCATGAAGTTCCCGACGCCGCTCGGGGCTATCTACGCCACCAACATCACGCCGGACAAGCTGCACGGCATCGGCGCTTACTCGTTCGAAGAGTTCGATCGCGCCATGCGTCAGGGGATCGCCAAAGACGGTCACCGGCTTTATCCGGCGATGCCGTACACCTCGTACGCCAAAATGAGCGCGGAAGACATGCGCGCGCTGTATGACTATCTGATGAACGAGGTGCCGGCGCAGAACGTCGCCAACCGCGCCAGCGACATCAGCTGGCCGCTGTCGATGCGTTGGCCGCTGGCGGTGTGGAACCAGCTGTTCCACGACGACCAGCCGTATCAGGCCGATCCGCAGCAAAGTGCCGAGTGGAACCGCGGCGCCTACCTGGTGCAGGGCGCGGGCCACTGCGGCAGCTGCCATACGCCGCGCGGTTGGGCGATGCAGGAGAAGGGGCTGGACGGTAAGGAACCGGTGTTCCTGAGCGGCGCCGAGCTGGACGGCTGGTACGCTTCCAACCTGCGCGGCCTGCCGCCGGAAGAGGTGACGGCGCTGCTGAAAACCGGCCGCAGCCGCCATGCGGCGGTCGCCGGGCCGATGAGCGAGGTGGTGGCCCACAGCACGCAGTACCTCAGCGACGGCGATCTGAACGCCATCGCGGTGTACCTGCGCAGCCTGGCGCCGGACACCGTCGCCGGGGCCGCCTCGAAGGTTGCGCTGGCGGATAATCCGAGCGGCAAGGCGACCTATGCGATGTATTGCTCGACCTGCCACGGCAATAAGGGAGAGGGTACCGACTTCACCATCCCGGCGCTGGCGGGCAACGCCACGGTAACGGCGGACAATCCGCTGACTGCGCTGCGGGTGGTGCTGGAAGGGGCGCATACCCCGATCACGCAGCAGGCGATGGCGCTCGGGATGCCGGCTTACGGCTGGGCGTTGAACGACCGGCAGGCGGCCGACCTGATGAGCTATCTGCGGGGAAGCTGGGGCAACCAGGCGGCGCCGGTAACGGTGCAGCAGGTGCAGGACGCGCGCCAACTGCAGGCGAAATGAAGAGGGAGCGCGGTCTGACGGCCGCGCTCCGCAAGCATTACAGCACCTTATGCGGGCCGAAGCATTCGTAGTGGATGCGTTCGGCCTCTACGCCCATCTCCAGCAGCTGTTTGCCCACGAACTGCATGAAGGCCACCGGGCCGCAGAAGTAATAGTGCATTTGCGGATCGGCCAGGCTGCCGCGCAGCGCGCTCAAATCCATCAATCCGCGGCTGTGGTAGTCGCGGCCTTCCACGTCATCGGCGCCCGGCTCGCGGTACCACACATGGCGGCTAAGATTCGGCATGCGCCCGGCAATATCCGCCACTTCCTCGGCAAAGGCATGCACGCTGCCGTTTTCCGCCGCGTGCAGCCAGTGGACCTGCGCCTGGTGTTGGTTGTCGTGCAGGCTGTTGAGCATGCCGAGCATCGGGGTTTGGCCGACGCCGGCGGAGATCAGCGCCACCGGCGTGGTCGGCGCCACATCGAGGAAGAAGTCGCCGTGCGGCGGGGCGATGTCGATCACGTCGCCTTCCTGCGCCTGCTGGTGCAGGTAGTTGGACACTTTCCCCTGATCTTCGCGCTTCACCGCGATGCGGTAGAACTCGCCGTTTGGCGAGGTGGTCAGCGAGTACTGGCGAATTTCCTGATGCTCCAGGCTGTCGTGCTTGATGTAGACCGCCAGGTATTGCCCCGGTTTGAAGTCCGCCACCCGGCCGCCGTCCACCGGTGCCAGCACGAAGCTGCAGATCACGTCGCTCTGCGGCTGTTTCTTCAGGATGCGGAATGCGCGCAGATCGCGCCAGCCGCCGTTGTCGGTTTCGCTCTGCTGATAAATCTGCTCTTCACGCTGAATAAACACGTTGGCCAGCACGCCGTAGGCTTTGCCCCAGGCGTCCAACACTTCCTGACCCGGGCTGAACATTTCGTCCAGCGTCGCCAGCAGGTGGCCGCCGACGATTTGGTATTGTTCCGGCTGGATATTGAAGCTGGTGTGCTTCTGCGCGATGCGCTCCACCGCCGGCAGCAGCGCCGCCAGGTTCTCGATGTTGGCGGCATAGGCGCAGATGGCGTCGAACAACGCCTGACGCTGATCGCCGTTGCGCTGGTTGCTCATGTTGAAAATGTCTTTCAATTCCGGGTTGTGCGCGAACATGCGATCGTAAAAGTGGGCGGTCAGCTTCGGCCCGGTCGCAGCCAGCAGGGGAAGGGTGGATTTAACGGTGGCGATGGTTTGGCTATCCAGCATGGGAGCGCTCCTTGGGTTGGGATCTTGACGAGAATTTTAATGATGCATTTTAAATGCATCTTATTGAGTTCCACGCCGCTTGTAAATACCCTTGTTTTCGTTGCGGTGTTCTTCCGGCGTCGATCGCGCTCACAGAACATGAAAAAAGCGCATCGTTCGCATGAGGAAATGTCCGTTGATAAACGGCGGCGTTTAGCGGATCAAAGCCTTGCGCCGCCTTATGCCAATCGTTTGCGTAAAAACCTCTGTCAAGACCTATCTTCGGTGGGGCGAAACGGTTTACACTGTGGCCCAGAACCCAAACGGGTAGTTATTTGGTGATTTTTTAGTTAGCTGATTTAAGTCAGGAGATGCCGGATGTTAAAGCGTGAAATGAACATTGCCGATTACGATGCGGAACTGTGGCGTGCCATGGAGCAGGAAGTGGTGCGTCAGGAAGAGCACATCGAGCTGATCGCGTCTGAGAACTACACCAGCCCGCGCGTGATGCAGGCTCAGGGTTCCCAGCTGACCAACAAATACGCTGAAGGCTATCCGGGCAAGCGTTACTACGGCGGCTGCGAATACGTGGATATCGTTGAGCAGCTGGCTATCGACCGCGCCAAAGAATTGTTCGGCGCCGATTACGCCAACGTGCAGCCGCACTCCGGCTCCCAGGCTAACTTCGCCGTTTACACCGCGCTGCTGCAGCCGGGTGACACCATTCTGGGCATGAACCTGGCGCACGGTGGCCACCTGACCCACGGTTCCCCGGTTAACCTGTCCGGCAAACTGTATAACGTGGTGCCTTACGGCATCGACGACAAAGGTCAAATCGACTATGACGATCTGGCCAAACAGGCGCAAACCCACAAGCCGAAAATGATCATCGGCGGCTTCTCCGCTTACTCCGGCGTGGTTGACTGGGCCAAAATGCGCGAAATCGCCGACAGCATCGGCGCTTATCTGTTCGTCGACATGGCGCACGTGGCCGGCCTGATCGCCGCCGGCGTGTACCCGAACCCGGTACCGCACGCGCACATCGTCACCACCACCACCCACAAAACCCTGGCGGGCCCGCGCGGCGGCCTGATCCTGGCGAAGGGCGGCGACGAAGAGCTGTACAAGAAGCTGAACTCCGCCGTGTTCCCTGGCGGCCAGGGCGGCCCGCTGATGCACGTGATCGCCGGCAAGGCGGTGGCGCTGAAAGAAGCGATGGAGCCTGAGTTCAAGGTTTACCAGCAGCAAGTGGCGGTCAACGCCAAGGCGATGGTGGACGTGTTCCTGCAGCGCGGCTACAAAGTGGTCTCCGGCGGCACCCATAACCACCTGTTCCTGCTGGATCTGGTCGACAAAAACCTGACCGGTAAAGAAGCGGACGCCGCCCTGGGCCGTGCCAACATCACCGTCAACAAAAACAGTGTGCCGAACGATCCGAAGAGCCCGTTCGTCACCTCCGGCGTGCGTATCGGCACCCCGGCCGTGACCCGTCGCGGCTTCAAAGAAGCCGACGTGCGCGAACTGGCCGGTTGGATCTGTGATGTGCTGGATAACATCAACGATGAAGCCACCATCGAACGCACCAAGAAGAAAGTGCTGGATATCTGCGCCCGCCTGCCGGTTTACGCATAATCCCGCTTTTGCCTGAAAAACCCGCTGCGGCGGGTTTTTTTGTGGCTGCTCGCGGCAAACTGTGAGCTGTCTGGCACTCTAACGCATTGACGTGGAATGAAGATTGCGGGCAGGTGTGAGCTCTGTCAAAGTATTGCCCTCACTCCGGAGGGATCATGGTTCTGCAATCCACGCGTTGGCTCGCGCTCAGTTATTTCACCTACTTTTTTTCCTACGGCATTTTCTTACCGTTCTGGGGCGTGTGGCTGAAAGGCGAAGGCATCGCGCCCGAAACCATCGGCATATTGCTCGGCGCCGGTTTGGTGGCCCGCTTCCTCGGCAGTTTACTGATTGCTCCCCGCGTTAAAGATCCCTCTCATCTGGTTTCCGCGCTGCGCCTGCTGGCGCTGCTGACCCTGGCTTTCGCGGTTGGCTTCTGCTTCGGCAACGGCTGGGGCTGGCTGATGCTGGTGATAGCGGGCTTCAACCTGTTCTTCTCGCCGCTGGTGCCGCTGACCGACGCGCTGGCCGCCACCTGGCAAAAGCAGATCCGCATGGACTATGGCCGGGTGCGGCTGTGGGGCTCGCTGGCGTTCGTCATCGGCTCGGCGCTGACCGGGCAACTGGTGGCGGTGTGGGGCCATAACGCCATTCTCTACAGCCTGATCCTCAGCGTGCTGGCGATGCTGCTGGGCATGCTGCTGAAGCCGAGCGTGATGCCGCAGGGCGAAGCGCGCACGCACGGCGGGGCCGAGCGTTCGCTGTGGGCGCTGTTGAAAGAAGGGCCGGTGTGGCGCTTCCTGCTGTGTGTCACGCTGCTGCAGGGCGCGCACGCCGGCTACTACAGCTTCGGCTCCATTTACTGGCAGGAGGCGGGCTATTCGGCCTCGACCATCGGTTATCTGTGGTCGCTGGGCGTGGTGGCGGAAGTGATTATTTTCGCCAGCAGCAACGTGCTGTTCCGCCGCTGGAATGCGCGCAACCTGCTGCTGCTTTCCGCCTGTTGCGGCGTGTTGCGCTGGAGCCTGATGGCCTACAGCACCGAGCTGGGTTGGCTGCTGCTGATCCAAATCCTGCACTGCGGCACCTTCACCGTGTGCCATCTGGCGGCGATGCGCTTTATCGCCGCGCGCCAGGGGCAAGAGGTGATCCAACTGCAGGCGGTGTATTCGGCGCTGGCGATGGGCGGCGGTATCGCCGTCATGACGGTCATTGCCGGGTTCCTGTTCGAACATTGGCAGGGCGGGGTGTTCTGGGTGATGGCGGCGGTCGCGGTGCCGGCCTTGTTCATCCGGCCGCCGGCGGTCAGCGTCAGCCGGTGATTAAGGGGCTTCCAGCAGCGCGCGGATGGCCTGGCGCTGGCGGTTTTCCAGCGGCAGTTCGGTATAGATCAGCGGCGGGTGTGGAGCGCTGTGCACCGCCGCGTAGGGGGTGATCACCAGCGTGACGCCCTGCGGCGCTCCGCCGCACAGATAGTCGCTCAGCGGCAGATACTTGATGTTCAGCGGCAGCAGCGTGAGCTCGCGGATCTGATATTCCACTTCCTCTTCCAACTGCGGGTTATCCAGCGTCAGCAGCAGCACCTGTTTTTCCTGCAGCGCGTTGTCCTGCATCAGCCAGGCGCCGAAGCTGATGGCCACCAGGCCCGCCTCCTCGTTGGAAAAATGCACGCCGTACTCCTGCTCCAGCGGTTTCAACGCTTCCTGCGTGGTGCGCATCAGCCGCGGGTATTTGCGCACCACTTCTTCCAGCAGCATATTGTCGATGCCGATGGCGAAACGGCAGCGCTCCAGCGCCGGCGCCAGATGGGCGAACAGCTGGCTGACCAGCTCCGCCTTGCTGCTGAAAGCCATGCCGGACAGCTGCTGGAACCGCTCGACCATGCTGTCGATCGCCGTCATCAACCGCTGCTCATGCGCCGAGTCGTTGCTGTGGTAGCTGTGGCTTTTCAACAGGGTGAAGGTCAGCGCCAGGAAATCGCGCTCGTCCGCGTGCGGCGGCTGGTTAAACAGCCGGTTGCAGGTCTGATGCAGCCAGGCGGCGGCTTGCTGCTCCGGTTTTTGCCGCAGCCAGTCGCGCTGAACGGCGTCGAAACACGGGTGTTGCTGCAGGCGGTTTTGCCAGGCGCAGTAGAGCAGATAATGCTGCAGGAATTGGCGGTCGCGCGCGTCAAAGTGACGATTGAGCAGCGGCTCGCAGGCGTCGAGCGACTGGGCCAACAGCGATGTCAACTCGGCATCGGCCGCCAGCGCTTGCCGCAGGCGCGGGGCGAAATCGTCTTCGACGAACCGCGGGCTGCAGCGCAGGGTGCGCCTTAGCCAATGGAGCAGGCACAGGCGTTGGTTGAGCGCGCTGCCCCTCAATCGGTAGCCATGGTCGGGATCGACGGCGATCTCCAGATGGTGGAAACGCTGGATTTCACTGGCCACCTCGGCTATATCTTGCCGGGTTATCGGGGGGGCGACGCCATTGATTCGGCTGAGGGTCTCCAGCTGTAACTCGGGCTCCGGCGTGTACAGCATCAGCAGCAGATGGCAGCGCCGTTGTTGTCCGGAGAGCTCAGGCACGGGAGAGGTGTCCAGGCTCATATCACCTTCCGGCATAAAAGGTTGCGATTATGCCTAAGCATAGCAAAAGGCTTTGTGCCGGCAGGGTTAACGCGCGGCTTTTACTTCGGCTTACAACTTTCGTCACAAATATCGCCGGCAGAGGCGGGCCGTTCGACATTTATTTGTGTTACGTTATAACAAATATAGGTAAAGCAGGATAATGATGAAGTTACGTCGACTTTTGGCTGCCTTTGGCGCCGTGTTCAGCGCCGGTGCGATCGCGCATCCGCACAGCTTTATCGATATGAACACCACCTTCGTCGCCAAGGATCAGCGGTTGGTCGGCCTGAAAATGGTGTGGGTGATGGATGAAATCACCTCGGCGGATCTGCTCTACGATGCGAAAAACGCCAAGAGCGATTCGGAAGTGTGGAAAAAGCTGGCGGCGGAAGTGATGGCCAACGTGCTGGGGCAGCACTATTTCACCGACCTTTACCGCGACGGCAAGCCGGTGAAATACCTGAACTTGCCCAGCGAATATCACCTGTCGCGCCAGGGCAACCAGGCGGTACTGGAGTTCGTGCTGCCGTTGGCCGAGCCGCAGCCGCTGGCGGGCAAGCCGTTCGAGCTTTCTACTTACGATCCGACTTATTTCGTGGATATGACCTATAAAGACCAAAATGCGCTGCATTTGCCGCCGGAGATGGCGCAGCAGTGCAGCTACAAGCTGATGACGCCGAAGCCGAATGCGTCGCTGCAGGCCTATGCGCTGTCGCTCGACAAGAACGACTCGCCCGGTGAAGACCTGGCGCTGGGGCAGCAGTTCGCCCAGCGGGTGACGCTGCAATGTCGCTGAATCTCTCGCAACCGACGATAAACCGGCGCCACTGGGCTTTCGGCCTGTGGCCGCTGCTGCCGTTCACGCTGGCGCTGGCGGCCGCCGCGCTGCTGGCGTGGCACTATTGGCCGCAGCTGCTGATGCAGAGCGTGGTATGGCAAAAAGCGCTGCACCAGCAGATGGCGGGGTTGTTGCAACAGGTGAAGGCCGCGCCGCAGCAGGCAGGGTTGGCGCTGACGCTGTTCAGCCTCGGCTATGGCGTTTTGCATGCGCTCGGCCCCGGCCACGGCAAAGTGGTGATCGCCACCTATCTGGCCACTCACCCGGCGCGGCTGAAAAGCAGCCTGAAGCTGACCTTCGCCGCTTCGCTGGTGCAGGGCGGGGTGGCGATCGCGCTGGTCACGCTGATGCTGGTGATATTGCAGCTCTCTTCGCGCCAGCTGCACCAAAGCAGCTTCTGGCTGGAGAAGGGCAGCTTTATTTTGGTGATGTTGCTTGGCGTGTTGCTGAGTTGGCGCGCGCTGAAACGTCTGTTTGCGGCGATCAAGGCGATGCGCCCGGCGCCGGCGCTGCGCATTAACAGCCTGACGCCGCTGACGGCGGAGCATGTGCACAGCGCCGATTGCGGCTGCGGCCACCGGCATCTGCCGAGCGACAGCGAGCTGCAGGCGGGAAGCGATTGGCGCACCCAGACCGCCATCGTGCTGGCGATGGGCATGCGTCCCTGTTCGGGGGCGATTTTGGTGCTGCTGTTCTCCAAGGTGATCGGCGTGTTCGGCTGGGGAGTGATCTCCGCGCTGGCGATGGCGTTCGGCACGTCGTTGACCATCTCCATGCTGGCGCTGCTGGTGCATTACAGCCGACGGCTGGCGGTGCGCCTTAGCCGCTCGCGTGCGCCCGCCGCCTGGAGCGCGGTGGCCTGGGGATCGTTGGCGCTGGCCGGGGGCCTGATCCTGTTGGCCGCCGGGCTGTTGCTGTACGTCAGCGCGCAGCCGGCATTCGGCGGCGGCATCCGCCCCTTCTCCCGCTGACGGGCATAAAAAAAGCGCTGCATCGGCAGCGCTTTTTTCGATTCGCTTCTGGCGATTAACGCTTCAGCGCTTCGCTCAGTTCTTCGCGCATGGTGGCCAGCATGGCTTTCACGACGCGCGGGTTGCCTGCTACCACGTTGCCGGAGCTGAAGTGGTTGTGGCCGCCGACGAAGTCGGTGACCAGGCCGCCGGATTCACGCACCAGCAGTTCGCCCGCGGCGAAGTCCCACGGCTTCAGGCCGATTTCGAAGAAACCGTCTACGCGGCCGGCGGCCACATAGGCCAGATCCAGCGCAGCGGAACCGGTGCGGCGGAAGTCCGCACACTGGGTGAACAGCTTGCCGACGATGTTGATGTAAGGCGTTGCGTGCTGTTTGACTTTGAACGGGAAGCCGGTCGCCAGGATGGTGCCATCCAGATCTTTGGCGTTGGTGCCGCGCAGACGGTAACCGTTGAGCTGGGCGCCCTGACCGCGCGTGGCGGTGAACAGTTCGTTGCGCATCGGATCGTAAACCACGGCCACTTCAGTGCGGCCTTTGATGCGTACGGCGATGGAAACGGAGAAATGAGGGAAACGTTTGATGAAGTTTGCAGTGCCATCCAGTGGATCGATCACCCATTGCACATCGCGATCTTCGCCGATCAGCTCACCGCGTTCTTCGCTCACGATACTGTGTTGCGGATAAGACTTGCGGATGACGTCGATGATCAGATGCTCTGCATCGCGATCGACGTTGGTGACGAAGTCATTGGTCCCTTTCTGGCTCGCTTCTACAGCGTCCGGGGTTTCGTAGTTTTTGGCAATCAGGTTACCGGCCTTGCGCGCAGCGCGCACGGCGATAGTCAGCATCGGATGCATGGGTATCTTCCAACTAGGATGTTAAAGAACAGGAAACGGCGCGAAGTATAGCAGCTGTTCGGCAAATTGCCTACGGCTGTGTTAAGATGCTGCGATTTTCCGCCACGCTCAGAGTTTGTATGCTGCACAATATCCGCATTGTTCTGGTAGAGACTTCACATACCGGCAACATGGGCTCGACCGCCAGAGCCATGAAAACCATGGGGTTAACCAACCTTTATCTGGTTAATCCGCTGATCAAACCCGATTCTCAGGCCATTGCCCTGGCCGCCGGCGCCAGCGACGTGATCGGCAACGCCACTATCGTCGATACCCTCGATGACGCCATCGCCGGCTGTAGCCTGGTGGTGGGCACCAGCGCGCGCTCTCGCACCCTGCCGTGGCCGATGCTGGAGCCGCGCGAATGCGGCGTGCGCGCGGTGCACGAGGGCGAGCACGCGCCGGTGGCGCTGGTGTTCGGCCGTGAACGCGTCGGGCTGACCAACGATGAATTGCAGAAGTGCCACTACCATGTCGCCATTCCGGCCAACCCGGACTACAGCTCGCTGAACCTGGCGATGGCGGTGCAGATCCTGGCGTACGAAGTGCGCGTGGCTTACCTCGATCGCCAACAGGCGGGCGCGCCACAGCTGGAAGAGACGCCGTATCCGCTGGTGGACGACCTTGAGCGTTTCTATCAGCACCTTGAGCAGACGCTGCAGCGTACCGGCTTCATTCGCCCGTCCCATCCGGGCCAGGTGATGAGCCGCCTGCGCCGGCTGTTCACCCGCGCGCGCCCGGAAGGGCAGGAGCTGAATATCCTGCGCGGTATGCTGACCTCGATCGAGAAACAGGATAAACATCAAGGTAATTAATTGATGTGGCATAACGGTGGGCGACAATAGTATTAGTTATCCAAAGGTTATAACATGTATTTTATATACCTTTGTTCTTGCTAAGTTCAAAACGTGCTAATACTTGAGTTAATTACTAGGTTAAATAGTTGACTGTTTTACTCAGGAATGTCAGACTTTCGGCCATATTTGACCAACAGGTAACCATTGAGCTATGAGACTGACATCCAAAGGCCGTTATGCCGTAACCGCTATGCTCGACGTAGCGCTGCATTCCCAGGAAGGGCCGGTGCCACTGGCGGACATTTCCGAACGCCAGGGTATTTCGCTCTCTTATCTGGAACAATTATTCTCCCGTCTGCGCAAGAATGGCCTGGTGGCCAGCGTGCGCGGTCCGGGCGGTGGTTATCTGCTGGGTAAAGACGCGGGTGAGATCGCCGTTGGCGCTGTCATCACTGCCGTCGATGAATCGGTAGATGCAACCCGTTGCCAGGGCAAAGAAGGCTGTCAGGGCGGCGATCGCTGCTTGACCCACGCCCTGTGGCGCGATCTGAGCGAGCGCATCAGCGGGTTCCTGAACAACATTACGCTGGCTGAACTGGTCAACAACCAGGAAGTGCTGGTGGTGGCGGATCGTCAAAACAACGATACGCGCCGCACGGCCAACGGTCGTCCGCAAGAAACTATCAACGTTAATCTGCGCGCATAAGCAGCTGGCGAAATTATTTTAGTTTTTGGAAGTGATGTACGGAGCACAAGAGCAATGAAATTACCGATTTATCTGGATTACTCAGCAACGACGCCGGTTGACCCGCGCGTTGCTGAGAAGATGATGCAGTTTTTGACCCTGGACGGCACTTTCGGCAACCCGGCTTCCCGTTCCCACCGTTTCGGTTGGCAGGCGGAAGAGGCGGTAGACATCGCCCGTAACCAAATCGCCGAACTGGTGGGTGCCGATCCGCGCGAAATCGTCTTCACCTCCGGGGCGACCGAATCCGACAACCTGGCGATCAAAGGCGCTGCCAATTTCTACCAGAAAAAAGGCAAGCACATCATCACCAGCAAAACCGAACACAAAGCCGTGCTCGACACCTGCCGTCAGCTGGAGCGCGAAGGGTTTGAAGTGACCTACCTGGCGCCGCAGAGCAACGGCATCATCAGCCTGCAGGATCTCGAAGCGGCGATGCGCGATGACACCATCCTGGTCTCCATCATGCACGTCAACAACGAAATCGGCGTGGTGCAGGATATCGAAGCGATCGGCGAAATGTGCCGTGCGCGCGGTATCATCTACCACGTTGACGCCACCCAGAGCGTGGGCAAACTGCCTATCGATCTGAGCAAGCTGAAAGTCGACCTGATGTCGTTCTCCGGCCACAAAATCTATGGTCCGAAAGGCATCGGCGCGCTGTATGTGCGTCGCAAGCCGCGCATCCGCATCGAAGCGCAGGTACACGGCGGCGGTCACGAGCGCGGCATGCGTTCCGGCACCCTGCCTGTCCACCAGATCGTCGGCATGGGCGAAGCTTATCGTATCGCCAAAGAAGAGATGACCGAAGAGATGGCGCGTCTGCGCACCCTGCGCGATCGTCTGTGGAACGGCGTGAAAGATATGGAAGAAGTATATCTGAACGGCGATCTGGAGCACGGCGCACCGAACATCCTGAACGTCAGCTTCAACTACGTTGAAGGCGAGTCGCTGATCATGGCGCTGAAAGACCTGGCCGTTTCTTCCGGTTCAGCCTGTACCTCCGCCAGCCTCGAGCCGTCCTATGTGCTGCGCGCGCTGGGCATGAGCGATGAATTGGCGCACAGCTCGATCCGTTTCTCCCTGGGGCGTTTCACCACGGAAGAAGAGATCGACTACACCATTCAACTGGTGCGTAAATCCATCGGCCGTCTGCGCGATCTGTCCCCGCTGTGGGAGATGTTCAAGCAGGGCGTGGACATCAACAGCATCGAATGGGCGCATCATTAATTCTCAGGTTTCAGGAGCAAGGTCATGGCTTACAGCGAAAAAGTAATCGATCATTATGAAAACCCGCGTAACGTGGGTTCTTTCGACAACGAAGATCCTACCGTCGGCAGCGGCATGGTAGGGGCGCCGGCTTGTGGCGACGTCATGAAGCTGCAAATCAAGGTTAACGATGAAGGCATCATCGAAGACGCGCGCTTTAAAACTTACGGCTGCGGTTCCGCCATCGCCTCCAGCTCGCTGGTGACCGAATGGATGAAAGGCAAGTCGCTCGATCAGGCTGAAGCGATCAAAAACACCCAGATCGCCGAAGAGCTGGAATTGCCGCCGGTCAAAATTCACTGCTCGATCCTGGCTGAAGACGCCATCAAAGCAGCGATTGCCGACTATAAGAGCAAGCATAGCGCCAAGTAATTTGTCTGAGTCGGCCCGGCCGCGCCGGGCTTTGATGTGAAGTGTGAGGTTGTGATGTCTATTACCATGAGCGACAGCGCTGCGCAGCGTGTTCAGGCGTTTTTGACGAACCGCGGCAAAGGTCTCGGCCTGCGTCTGGGAGTGCGAACTTCCGGCTGCTCCGGGATGGCGTACGTGCTGGAATTTGTTGACGAAGCCAACGATGACGACATCGTGTTTGAAGACAAAGGCATCAAGGTGATCATCGACGGCAAGAGCCTGGTCTACCTTGACGGCACCGAGCTTGATTTCGTTAAGGAAGGCCTGAACGAAGGCTTCAAGTTCAACAACCCGAACGTCTCAAGCGAGTGCGGCTGCGGCGAGAGTTTCAACGTCTGACAGTCCATCGTGCTCCCCCGTTTCGGCGGGGGAACTTCATCCGCTAACGCCCAGAGCACGCTATGGATTACTTTACTTTATTCGGGCTGCCAGTTCGCTACACCGTGGACGGCAGCCTGCTTGCGTCCCGCTTCCAGGATCTGCAGCGCCAATTCCACCCCGATCGTTTCGCCAACCAGCCGGAGCGCGAACGCCTGATGGCGTTGCACCAGGCTGCGACCATCAACGAAGCCTACCAGGCGCTGAAGCACCCGTTAAAACGCGCGGAGTATATGCTATCGTTGCACGGCTTCGATCTGGGCAACGAACAGCATACGATGCGCGACACCGCGTTCCTGATGGAACAGCTGGAACTGCGCGAAGAGCTCGACGCCATTGAGCGCAAGCCGGAGGCGGAAAGCCTGCTGGCCGATTTCGGCGCGCGGCTGGCCGCCTCGGTCAAACAGCGCAGCGCGCTGATGCTGCAGCAGTTGGACAGTGAACAGTGGGCGGACGCCGCCGACACCGTGCGCAAGCTGCGCTTCTTGGACAAACTCCAGCAACAGGTTGAACAACTCGAAGAAAAACTGCTGGGTTTTGAGTAACACCTTCTGATTCTGATTGTGGAAGCTTCAACATGGCCTTATTACAAATTAGTGAGCCTGGCCTCAGCGCCGCGCCGCACCAGCGACGTCTGGCCGCCGGCATCGACTTGGGCACCACCAACTCGCTGGTCGCCACGGTGCGCAGCGGGCAAGCGGAAACGCTGGCCGACGAACAGGGTCGCCATTTGCTGCCTTCGGTAGTGCATTATCAGGCGGACGCGCAGCGCGTCGGCTGGGAGGCGCGCCAACAGGCGGCGCAGGATCCGGCCAATACCGTCAGCTCCATCAAACGCATGATGGGCCGCTCGTTGGCGGACGTGCAGCAACGTTACCCGAACCTGCCGTACCAATTCCAAGCCAGCGACAACGGCCTGCCGCTGATCGTCACCGCCGCCGGCGCGGTTAACCCGGTCGGCGTCTCCGCCGATATCCTGCGAGCCCTGTCCGCGCGCGCGCAAGCGGCGCTGGAAGGCGAGCTGGATGGCGTCGTGATCACCGTTCCCGCTTACTTCGACGACGCGCAGCGCCAGGGCACCAAAGACGCGGCGCGTCTGGCCGGCCTGCACGTTCTGCGTCTGTTGAACGAACCCACTGCGGCCGCGATCGCCTATGGGCTGGATTCCGGCCAGGAAGGGGTGATCGCGGTTTACGATCTGGGCGGCGGCACCTTTGATATCTCCATTTTGCGCCTCAGCCGCGGCGTGTTCGAAGTGCTGGCCACCGGCGGCGATTCCGCGCTGGGCGGCGACGACTTCGATCACCTGTTGGCCGACTGGCTGCGCGAGCAGGCCGGCGTGGCCGATCGCAGCGACCACGGCGTGCAGCGCCAACTGCTGGATGCCGCCATCGCCGCCAAAATCGCGTTGAGCGATGCCGACAGCGTGCGCGTCGAGGTGGCCGGCTGGCAGGGTGAAGTGACCCGCGCCCAGTTTGAAGCGCTGATCGCTCCGTTGGTGAAACGCACGCTGATGGCCTGCCGCCGCGCGCTGAAAGACGCCGGCGTCGCCGCCGACGAGGTGCTGGAAGCGGTGATGGTCGGCGGTTCCACCCGCGTGCCGCTGGTGCGTGAGCAGGTGGGCGCCTTCTTCGGCCGCACGCCGCTGACGTCGATCGATCCGGATAAAGTGGTCGCCATCGGCGCCGCGATCCAGGCCGACATTCTGGTGGGCAACAAGCCGGACAGCGACATGCTGCTGCTGGACGTGATCCCGCTGTCGCTGGGCCTCGAAACCATGGGCGGTCTGGTGGAGAAAGTGATCCCGCGCAACACCACCATTCCGGTGGCGCGCGCGCAGGAGTTCACCACCTTTAAAGATGGCCAGAGCGCGATGATGATCCACGTGCTGCAGGGCGAGCGCGAGCTGGTGCAGGATTGCCGTTCGCTGGCGCGCTTCACGCTGCGCGGCCTGCCGCCGCTGCCTGCCGGTGGCGCGCATATTCGCGTCACCTTCCAGGTGGATGCCGACGGTCTGCTGAGCGTTACCGCGATGGAGAAATCCACCGGCGTCGAAGCCTCGATCCAGGTCAAGCCGTCGTACGGCCTGTCGGACAGCGAAATCGCCGGCATGATCAAGGATTCGATGGCCAACGCGCAAAGCGACGTGGGCGCGCGCAAGCTGGCGGAGCAACGCGTGGAAGCCGCGCGGGTGCTGGAAAGCCTGCAGGGCGCGTTGGCTACCGACGCCGCGCTGCTGAGCGAGGCGGAAAGCCAGGCGATCGCCGCCGCGACCCAGGCGTTGCAGCAGGCGGTGCGGGGTGAAGACCCCGCCGCTATCGAAGACGCCATCAAAACATTAGATGCACAAACGCAAGATTTTGCCGCGCGCCGCATGGATGCTTCCATTCGCCGCGCGCTGGCTGGCCATTCTGTGGATGAGGTTTAACCATGCCTAAAATTGTTTTCCTGCCCCATCAAGATCTGTGCCCGGAAGGGGCGGTTCTGGAAGCCGAAAAAGGGGAGTCGATCCTCAACGTTGCGCTGCGCAACGGCATTGAAATCGAGCACGCCTGCGAGAAATCCTGCGCCTGCACCACCTGCCACTGCATCGTGCGTGAAGGCTTCGATTCGCTGGAAGAGAGCAGCGAGCTGGAAGACGACATGCTGGACAAAGCGTGGGGGCTGGAGCCGGAAAGCCGTCTGAGCTGCCAGGCGCTGGTCGCCGACGAAGATCTGGTGGTCGAAATGCCGCGCTACACCGTCAACCACGCGCGTGAGCATTAATTGTTAGCCGCAGCGTCAACCCGGAGATCATAATGGGACTGAAGTGGACCGACAGCCGTGAAATCGGCGAAGCCCTGTACGACCAATACCCGGACACCGATCCGAAAACCGTGCGTTTTACCGACATGCATCAGTGGATCTGCGATCTGGAAGAGTTCGATGACGATCCGCAGGCTTCCAACGAAAAAATACTGGAAGCGATCCTGCTGGTCTGGTTAGATGAAGCGGAGTAAATAGCGTAACGGGCTGCCATGGGCGGCCCGTTTATTTTGTATCCGACATACCCGTCGTCTTTCAAACCGCAGCGTTGTTACCTGCACGATCACACCCCAGTCACTTACCTGAGTAAGCTCCTGGGGATGAGATCGCTGGGCGCCTAGCTGCAATTTGAAATCCATAGGGTATGCAATAAAGCCCTAATGAAATAATAAAGGGAACATCCGGAGTAAGAAGGCTATGACAACTGAATTCATGCAGGTCACGCTGTCGCAACAACCTGCCGACGCCCGCTGGGGCGAGAAAGCGCTGCTGAGCACCAACGGTGAAGGGATGACTATCCACCTGACCGGGGCCGACAAGCTGGGCGCGATCCAGCGCGCGGGCCGCAAAATTGACGGCCAGGGCATCAAAAACGTCAAGCTGGCCGGCGACGGTTGGGATTTGGAAAACAGCTGGGCGTTCTGGCAAGGCTATCGCGGGCCGAAAGGGCAGCGCAACGTCGAATGGGCCGAACTGCCGGAAGCCGCGCGTCAGGAGCTGGATAAGCGCCTGAAGATCGTCGACTGGGTGCGTGACACCATCAACATGCCGGCGGAAGAGCTGGGGCCGGAGCAATTGGCGACCCGCGCCGTCGATCTGATGTGCGACGTCGGCTGCGATGCCGTCAGCTACCGCATCACCAAGGGCGAAGATCTGCGCGAGCAGAACTATGCCGGCATCCACACCGTCGGCCGCGGCTCCGAGCGCCCGCCGGTGCTGCTGGCGCTCGACTTCAACCCGACCGGCAACCCGGATGCGCCGGTGTTCGCTTGCCTGGTCGGCAAGGGCATCACTTTCGACAGCGGCGGCTACAGCCTGAAGCAGAGCGCCTTTATGGATTCGATGAAATCCGACATGGGCGGCGCGGCCACTATCACCGGCGCCCTGGCGCTGGCGGCGGCGCGCGGCCTGAAGCAGCGCGTGAAGCTGTACCTGTGCTGCGCCGACAACATGGTCAGCGGCAACGCCTTCAAACTGGGCGACATCATTCGCTACCGCAACGGCAAAACCGTTGAGGTGATGAACACCGATGCGGAAGGGCGCCTGGTGCTGGCCGACGGCCTGATCGACGCTTCTGAGCAGAACCCGCAGCTGATTATCGACTGCGCCACCCTGACCGGCGCGGCGAAAACGGCGGTAGGCAACGACTATCACGCGCTGTTCAGCTTCGACGACGCGCTGGCGCAAGAGCTGCTGAGCAGCGCCGCCGCCGAGCACGAGCCGTTCTGGCGTCTGCCGCTGGCCGAGTTCCACCGCAGCCAGCTGCCGTCCAACTTCGCCGAGCTGAACAACGTGGCCGGCCCGGCCTACACCGCCGGCGCCAGCACCGCGGCGGCCTTCCTGTCGCATTTCGTTAAGAACTACCAGCAAGGCTGGTTGCACATCGACTGTTCCGCCACCTACCGCAAAGGCGCGGTGGATCAGTGGTCGGCCGGCGCGACCGGGCTGGGCGTGCGCACCCTGGCCAATCTGTTGCTGAGCAAAGCCAAATAATTGAACGCCCGCCGCGTCGGGCGCTAGAATGCGCATTATCTTCGGGGCCCAGCATGCTGGGCCTCGCTATTTGATCCCTGGAGTTTGCCATGAGTTCCCATCATCACGATGCCGCCCCGAGCGAGAACGAGCTTGAACGCCTGCTGAAGCTGGCGGTGACGGAGCCGGCCCACCGTCCGGCGTTCTTCCGTGAACTGCTCGACGCCACGGTGCTGATCCTCGGCGACAGCGAGCAGGTGCAGCAGGACGGCGACATCACGCTGAACGCGGATACGCCGGTCAATATCCAGCATTGGGAAAAGCAGGACGGCGGCAGCATCATTCCGTTCTTCACCTCGCTGGACGCGTTGCAGAAGGCCGTTGAGGACGAACAGCCGTTCATCGCCATGCCGGCGCGGGTGTTGTTTGAAATCACCCAGGGCGCGGATCTGTTCCTCAACCCGAAGGCGGAGTACGGCAAAGAGTTCTACCCGGAAGAGGTGGCGATGCTGTTGGCGACCGGCGGCGTCGTCAAACCGGTGGAGCATTACGTCGACAAAGAAACCCAAATCCTGTTGGGGCAGCCCGAAGAGTACCCGTCGGCGATGGTGGATGCGCTGACCACGCTGTTCAGCCAGCGCAAACCGGTGCGCCGCGCGTTTCTGGCGCTGATGCACGATCAGGCGGCGGACGAGAAGCCGAATCTGCTGATCGGGCTGGAAGTGGATGCAGAACCGGCGGAGATCGAGGCGTTGATCAACGAGGCCGGCAGCGTCGCCAGCGAAACGGCGCCGAATGACGAACCGGTCGATTTCTGCCTGGTGTCGGAGAAAGAGCGCGGCATCAGCCACTACCTGATCGCCCATACGCAGCCGTTTTATCAGCGCCGCTGGGGCAGCTGGCTGCGCAATTTGATCCCGTCCACCGACAAAACCCAGTAACGCGGCGCGTGGTCGGAAATGCCGCAGGAAGATCATATTTTTTTAATGAAATGTTGATTTTCCCGTAGGCAAGCGTTAACGGCGCACATATAATCTGCGCCACTTGAGAAGGCCGGCAACATTGCAGACCGGCCTGTTTTGGAAGTCATACAGAGGCCATCATGACCGTAGAACGTACCTTTTCCATCGTTAAACCAAACGCTGTAGCCAACAACGACATCGGCGCTATCTACGCGCGTTTCGAGCGCGCCGGTTTCAAAATCATCGCCGCTAAAATGCTGCGTCTGACTCGCGAGCAAGCTGAAGGCTTCTACGCTGAGCACAAAGGCCGCCCATTCTTCGACGGTCTGGTAGAGTTCATGACCTCCGGCCCAATCATGGTGCAGGTTCTGGAATCTGAAAACGCCGTGCAGCGCAACCGCGACATCATGGGCGCAACCAACCCGGACAACGCACTGGCCGGCACCCTGCGCGCCGACTACGCGGACAGCTTCACCGCTAACGCCGTTCACGGTTCCGACTCCGTTGAATCCGCACAGCGTGAAATCGCTTACTTCTTCAACGAAAGCGAAATCTGCGCACGTTAATCGTGCCGTTTCTGAGCTGATAGCCAGGCATTCACCGGCTGAAACAATAAAAATGCCCTGAATGCCTTTCAGCCATAGAAACCCGCTACTAAAATTTGTACAATGCCGCGCCCCTGATAAGACGACTTGTCAGGGGCGTGTTTTTAGTGCCGCCACCCGAATCATGCGGGCTGAAATGCACAACTTACTTTCCATTCTTTAGCGCCATAACGTGTAATAACGAGGCCAGAGATCATTATGTTAGAACCCATCACGTCCGAGCACACCGTGTCTGAAAATAATTCGCTGACTACCCCCTCCGTTAACGTGGAGCAACCGGCTGCGGCCAAAATCAACCTGCTGGATCTGAACCGCCAGCAAATGCGCGAGTTCTTCGCCGAAATGGGCGAGAAACCGTTCCGCGCCGATCAGGTGATGAAGTGGATTTATCACTACTGCTGCGACGATTTCGAGCAGATGACCGACATCAACAAAGTCCTGCGCGGCAAGCTGCAGCGCGTGGCGGAAATCCGCGCGCCGGAAGTGGCGGAAGAACAGCGCTCGGCCGACGGCACCATCAAATGGGCGATCAAGGTGGGCGATCAGCAGGTCGAAACCGTGTACATCCCGGAAGCCGACCGCGCGACGCTGTGCGTCTCCTCGCAGGTGGGTTGCGCGCTGGAGTGCAAATTCTGTTCGACGGCGCAGCAGGGCTTCAACCGCAACCTGCGCGTGTCGGAAATCATCGGCCAGGTGTGGCGCGCGGCGAAGATCATCGGCGCGCTGAAGGTGACCGGCCAACGCCCGATCACCAACGTGGTGATGATGGGCATGGGCGAACCGCTGCTCAACCTGAACAACGTGGTGCCGGCGATGGAAATCATGCTGGACGACTTCGGCTTTGGCCTGTCCAAACGCCGCGTGACCCTGTCTACCTCCGGCGTGGTGCCGGCGCTGGACAAGCTGGGCGACATGATCGACGTGGCGCTGGCCATTTCGCTGCACGCGCCTAACGACACCATCCGCGATGAGATCGTGCCGATCAACCGCAAGTACAACATCGAGACCTTCCTGTCCGCGGTGCGTCGCTACCTGGAGAAATCCAACGCCAACCAGGGGCGCGTCACCGTCGAGTACGTGATGCTGGATCATATCAACGACAGCACCGACGATGCGCATCAGCTGGCGGAAGTGCTGAAAGACACGCCGTGCAAGATCAACCTGATCCCATGGAACCCGTTCCCGGGCGCCCCTTACGGCCGCAGCTCCAACAGCCGGGTGGATCGTTTCTCCAAGGTGTTGATGGAATACGGCTTTACGACTATTGTTCGTAAAACCCGCGGTGACGATATCGATGCCGCCTGCGGGCAACTGGCGGGTGAAGTGATCGACCGTACCAAGCGTACCCTGAAAAAGAAAATGGCCGGGGAACCTATCAACGTACGGGCGGTCTGAATCCTATAGCACCTTTTTTGTTATCTAACAGCCTGTTATGCGAGATGTTGACGCTAATGGGCGTTAGCTGACGGCCGATAAGGAAATGAATGCGGGCATGAAGCTGAAACTGTGGGGTGTGTGGCTGGCGATCGGGTTGTTGGCCGGGTGTTCCGGCTCATCGCCGGAAAAGGAAGCACAGGTCGCTGAGGCGGGCCAGACGCGGTTGCAGCTGGGGCTGGAGTACCTGCAGCAAGGTGACATGGACGCCGCGCGCCAGAACCTGGAAAAGGCGCTGGACGCGGCCCCGCAGGATTACCGCACGCAGTTGGGCATGGCGCTCTACGCGCAGCGGATCGGTGAAAACGCCGCGGCCGAACAGCGTTATCGGCAAGCGCTCAAACTTGCGCCGGGCAATGGCACCGTACTGAATAATTACGGTGCGTTTCTTTGCAGTTTAGGGCAGTATGTACCGGCGCAACAGCAGTTTAGCGCTGCGGCACTGGCGCCCGATTATGGTCAGGTCGCCGACAGCCTGGAAAACGCAGGTTACTGTTTTCTCAAGGCCGGACAAAACGATGAAGCGCGCACGCTGTTGAGCCGCGCGCTGAAAGTCGATCCGGACAAAGGCGCTCCGCTGTTGGCGGAGGCCGAAAAGCAATTTGGAGAAGGGAAGCGCGCCCAGTCGCAACTTTTATTGGATGTTTATCAGCATGTTCTGCCGGCTAGCGCCAGCAGCTTATGGTTACAGATTCGTTTCGCCGCGTTAGCCGGCCGTCAGGATAGCGTTCAACGCTATGGCAAGCAGTTAGCGCGAAGTTTTCCACAATCCAAACAGTACCAGCAGTTCTTAGCTAATGAATACTGAAGCCTCCCAAGATAAAACCGTATCCATGACGACGGGCCAGCGCCTGCGTCAGGCCCGTGAGCAACTCGGGCTGAGCCAACAGGCCGTTGCAGAACGCCTGTGTCTCAAAATGTCCACCGTGCGCGATATCGAGGAAGACAGCGTGTCCGCTGACCTCGCGTCCACCTTCGTGCGCGGCTACATCCGTTCCTACGCCAAGCTGGTGCATTTGCCGGAAGACGAACTGCTGCCGATGCTGGCCAAGCAGGCGCCGTTGAAGATGGCGAAAGTGGCGCCGATGCAAAGCTTCTCGCTGGGCAAGCGCCGCAAGAAACGCGACGGCTGGCTGATGAGCTTCACCTGGCTTATCGTGTTCGTGGTGATTGGCCTGACCGGCGCCTGGTGGTGGCAAAACCACAAGGCGCAGCAGGAAGAGATCGCCACCATGGCTGATCAATCCTCCGCGCAGCTTTCACAGAATAACGAAGGGCAGTCCGTGCCGCTGACGGACGGCAACGCCGACGCCGGCACCAACGTGCCGTTGACCGACAACAGCGCCGCGCCGGCCGATACCGGCGCAGCGGCTCAGGCGCCGGCGGCGACCGCCCAGACGCCGGGCGCGGCTCAGCAACAGCCTGCCGTGGTGTCGCCAAGCCAGACCACCCTGCCGGAAACCGCGCCGGCGGCGCAATCGCCGCTGCCGACCGCCGATGCGGGCGTGGCTGCGCCGGCGGCCGATCCGAACGCGCTGGTGATGGATTTCTCCGCCGACTGCTGGCTGCAGGTGACCGACGCGAGCGGTAAAACGCTGTTCAGCGGCACCCAGAAGCAGGGCGGCAAGCTGAACCTGACCGGCACTGCGCCGTACAAACTGACCATCGGCGCGCCGGCGGCAGTACAGATCCAGTATCAGGGTAAACCGGTTGATTTGAGCCGGTTCGTTAAGTCAAACCGTGTTGCTCGCCTGACCGTCGCCGCGCAGTAATCGCGCGGCCCCGGTCGTGATGTCAGAGCAGCAATGGAGAGTAAGTAATGCATAACCAAGCGCCCATCAACCGTCGAAAATCTACACGCATTTACGTCGGCAAGGTGCCTATTGGTGATGGCGCGCCGATTGCCGTGCAGTCGATGACCAACACCCGTACCACCGATGTTGAAGCAACGGTTAATCAGATTAAAGCGCTGGAGCGCGTGGGCGTCGACATCGTCCGCGTTTCGGTTCCTACCATGGACGCCGCCGAGGCGTTCAAGCTGATCAAGCAGCAGGTCAACGTGCCGCTGGTCGCCGATATCCACTTCGATTATCGCATCGCGCTGCAGGTTGCCGAATACGGCGTGGACTGCCTGCGCATCAACCCGGGCAACATCGGCAACGAATCGCGCATTCGCTCGGTGGTGGACTGCGCCCGCGACAAGAACATCCCGATTCGCATCGGCGTCAACGGCGGTTCGCTGGAGAAAGATCTGCAGGAAAAGTACGGCGAACCTACGCCGGAAGCGCTGCTGGAATCCGCCATGCGCCACGTGGATATCCTCGATCGCCTCAACTTCGACCAGTTCAAGGTCAGCGTCAAGGCATCGGACGTGTTCCTGGCGGTGCAATCCTACCGTCTGCTGGCGTCGCGCATCGATCAGCCACTGCACCTGGGCATCACCGAAGCCGGCGGCGCGCGCAGCGGGTCGGTCAAATCGGCCATCGGCCTGGGCATGCTGCTGTCTGAAGGCATCGGCGATACCCTGCGCATCTCGCTGGCGGCGGATCCGGTCGAAGAGGTGAAGGTCGGTTTCGACATTCTGAAGTCGCTGCGCATCCGCGCGCGCGGCATCAACTTCATCGCCTGCCCGACCTGTTCGCGTCAGGAGTTCGACGTGATCGGCACGGTGAACGCGCTGGAGCAGCGCCTGGAAGACATCATCACGCCGATGGACGTCTCGATCATCGGTTGCGTGGTGAACGGCCCGGGCGAAGCGCTGGTGTCCACCATGGGCGTGACCGGCGGCCACAAGAAGAGCGGCTTCTACGAAGACGGCGTGCGCCAGAAAGAGCGTTTCGACAACGAACAGATGATCGACCAGCTGGAAGCGAAGATTCGCGCCAAGGCCGCGATGATGGACGAAAGCAACCGTATCACGGTCAATCTGCTGGAAAAATAAGCGTTATCGCTACACGGCGGGCCTGTTGGCCCGCTTGTTTATGCACCTGAAGGGCGGAAAACCGCATCCGCGTTGAATACCGGGCGGCAAAGTCCCTATAATCAGGTTCATTTTTACAGACAACGGACAGAGAACTCACGTGGCAAAGAACATTCAAGCCATCCGCGGCATGAACGACTACCTGCCGGAAGAAACGGCATTATGGCAGCGTATTGAAGGCACCCTCAAGCAGGTGCTGGGCGGCTACGGTTACAGCGAAATCCGGTTGCCGATTGTAGAGCAGACCCCGTTATTCAAACGCGCGATCGGCGAAGTGACCGACGTCGTGGAAAAAGAGATGTATACCTTCGAAGACCGCAACGGCGAAAGCCTGACGCTGCGTCCGGAAGGGACGGCCGGCTGCGTGCGCGCCGGCATCGAACATGGTCTGCTGTACAATCAGGAACAGCGTCTGTGGTACATCGGCCCGATGTTCCGCTACGAGCGCCCGCAAAAGGGCCGCTATCGCCAGTTCCATCAGCTGGGCGCGGAAGTGTTCGGCCTGCAAGGCCCGGATATCGACGCCGAGCTGATCCTGCTGACCGCCCGCTGGTGGAAAGCGCTGGGCATCGCCGAGCACGTCAAGCTGGAGCTGAACTCCATCGGTTCGCTGGAGGCGCGCGCCAACTACCGCGATGCGCTGGTGGCGTTCCTGGAGCAGCACGTCGAGGTGCTGGACGAAGACTGCAAACGCCGCATGTACAGCAACCCGCTGCGCGTGCTGGACTCCAAGAATCCTGAGGTGCAGGCGCTGCTGAACGACGCGCCGCGCCTGTCCGAGTACCTGGATGAAGAATCCCGTGCTCACTTCGCCGGTCTGTGTGAACTTTTGGCGCAGGCAGGTATCCCATATACCGTTAACGAGCGCCTGGTGCGCGGTCTGGATTACTACAACCGCACCGTGTTTGAGTGGGTGACCACCAGCTTGGGCGCGCAGGGCACCGTCTGCGCGGGCGGCCGTTACGACGGTCTGGTCGAGCAGTTGGGCGGCCGCGCCACCCCGGCGGTCGGTTTCGCCATGGGCCTGGAGCGTCTGGTGCTGCTGGTGCAGGCGGTCAACCCGGAATTCAAGGCGCCGTCGGCTATCGACGTGTACGTCATCTCTTCCGGCGCGGGCACCCAGAGCGCGGCGATGCAGCTGGCTGAACAGGTGCGCGACGCGGCGCCGCAGCTGAAGCTGATGACCAATTACGGCGGCGGCAACTTCAAGAAGCAGATCACCCGTGCGGACAAATGGGGCGCGCGCATCGCGCTGATCCTGGGCGAGAGCGAAGTGGCGGCGCAGCAGGTGGTGGTGAAAGACCTGCGCAGTGGTGAACAAGAAACGCTGGCGCAAAGCGAAGTCGCTGCGCGTCTGGCTTTGATGTTAGGTTAAGGAGAAGGACACCGTGGAAGTCTATACCACTGAAAACGAACAAGTCGACGCACTGCGTCGGTTCTTTGCCGAGAACGGCAAAGCGCTGGCGGTGGGCGTGGTGCTCGGAATTGGTGCCCTGGTTGGCTGGCGTTACTGGCAGAGCCATGAAAACTCCAACATGATGGCGGCATCGCAATCCTATCAGGAAGCCAGCGATCGTCTGGCGGCCGGCAAGCCGGATGACGTGGCTGCCGCAGAGAAATTTGTCCAGGCCAACGGCAACAGCTACGGCGTACTGGCCGCGCTGCAGTTGGCCAAGCACTTTGTCGAACAGAATGATTTCGCCAAGGCGGAACAACAATTGGCGCTGGCGCAGGGCCAGACCAAAGACGACAACCTGTTGGCGATGATCGACCTGCGTCTGGCGCGCGTCCAGCTGCAGGAGAAAAAGCTGGATGAAGCGCTGAAAACGCTGGATGGCGTGAAAGGCGAAGGCTGGGCGGCGATGATGCAGGATGTGCGCGGCGATGTGCTGCTGGCGAAGGGCGACGCCAAGGGCGCGCGCGAAGCTTACAGCAAAGGCATTGAGTCCAACGCTTCTCAAGCGCTGCAGGTTCTGCTGCGCATGAAATTGAATAACTTGTCCAGCTAAGGGGAATTCCCATGCAATTGCGTAAAACACTCTTGGTCGGACTGGTTTCCGCTGCCTTGCTGAGTGGTTGCTCGCTGTTTAACAGCGAAGAAGACGTGGTTACCATGTCGCCGTTGCCGAAAGTTGAAAATCAGTTTACGCCGAACAAGGCGTGGAGCACCTCGGTGGGCGACGGTATCGGTGAGTATTACTCCCACCTGCGCCCGGCCTATCAGGACAGCACCATTTACGCCGCCGATCGCTTCGGCATCGTGAAAGCGATGGACGCCGACAGCGGCAACGAGAAGTGGAAGGTCAATCTTTCCGAGAAGACCGGCTTCTTCTCCAGCAACCTGTCTGCGCTGCTGTCGGGCGGCCTGACGGTTGCGGGTGACAAGGTTTACGTCGGCAGCGAAAAAGCGGTGGTTTACGCATTGAACACCGCCGACGGCGCCATCGCCTGGCAGACCAAAGTGGCCGGCGAAGCGATCTCCCGTCCGGTTGTCAGCGACGGTATGGTGTTGGTGCATACCTCCAACGGCATGCTGCAGGCGCTGAACGAAGCCGACGGTGCGGTGAAGTGGACGGTTAACCTGGACATGCCTTCGCTGTCGCTGCGCGGTGAATCCGCGCCGGCCGTCGCCTTTGGCGCCGCCATCGTCGGCGGTGACAACGGCCGCGTCAGCGCCGTGCTGATGCAGCAGGGCCAGCTGATCTGGCAACAGCGCATTTCTCAGCCGAGCGGCGCGACCGAAATCGATCGCCTGAACGACGTGGACACCACGCCGGTGATCGTTGACGGCGTGGTCTACGCGCTGGGTTACAACGGCAACCTGACGGCGCTGGATCTGCGTTCCGGTCAGATCATCTGGAAACGCGAGCTGGGTTCGGTGAATGATTTCATCGTCGACGCGGGCCGCATCTACCTGATCGACCAGAACGATCGCGTGGTGGCGCTCAGCACCGAAGGCGGCGTGACCGTGTGGACGCAAAGCGATCTGCTGCACCGCAACCTGACGCCGCCGGTGATGTATAATGGTTATCTGGTGACCGGTGACGCCGAAGGCTATCTGCACTGGGTCAACACCACCGATGGCCGTTTTGTCGCCCAGCAGGAAGTGGACAGCTCCGGCTTCCTGTCTGCGCCGATGGTGGCCGGCGACAAGCTGATCATCCAGGCTCGCGGCGGGAAAGTTTACGCTTTCACCCGCTAACGCCGCTCGTCGCAAGGCTTGCAAACGGCTCCTGAATGTTCAGGGGCCGTTTCGTATTTTTATAAGCTGCACCGCTGGTGTCTATCCACAGTGCAGTAACGCATTGATTATTAAGTAATGAGGCTTCAACAATGATACCTGTCGTCGCGCTGGTCGGGCGCCCGAATGTGGGTAAATCCACCTTGTTCAACCGTTTAACCCATACGCGCGATGCGCTGGTGGCGGATTTCCCGGGGCTGACGCGTGACCGCAAGTATGGTCGTGCTGAAATCGAAGGCAATGAATTTATCATCGTCGATACCGGCGGCATCGACGGCACCGAAGACGGCGTCGAAACGCGCATGGCCGGTCAGTCGCTGCTGGCGATCGAAGAAGCGGACATCGTGCTGTTCATGGTCGACGCCCGCGCCGGCCTGATGCCGGCGGATCAGGGCATCGCCCAGCACCTGCGCAGCCGCCAGAAGGCGACCTTCCTGGTGGCCAACAAGACCGACGGTCTGGATCCGGACACCGCCACCGCCGATTTCTACTCGCTCGGTCTGGGTGAAGTGTTCGCTATCGCCGCTTCTCACGGCCGCGGCGTGACCCAGCTGATTGAACACGTGCTGGTGCCGTTCGTGCCGGAAAAACCGGAAGACGTCGAGCTGACCGAGGAAGAGGCCAACGCCGCTTACTGGGCCGAGCAAAACGGCGAAACGCTGGAAGGCGAAGAAGACGAAGAGCCGGAAGAAGCGTTCAATCCGCAGGATCTGCCGATCAAACTGGCGATCGTCGGCCGCCCGAACGTAGGTAAGTCTACGCTCACTAACCGTATCCTCGGCGAGGAGCGCGTGGTGGTGTACGACATGCCGGGCACCACCCGCGACAGCATCTACATTCCGATGGTGCGTGACGAACGCGAATACGTGCTGATCGACACCGCCGGGGTGCGCAAACGCGGCAAGGTGACCGAAACCGTCGAGAAATTCTCGGTGATCAAGACCCTGCAGGCGATTGAAGACGCCAACGTGGTGCTGCTGGTGATCGACGCGCGTGAAGGCATCTCCGATCAGGACCTCTCGCTGCTCGGCTTTATCCTCAATAGTGGGCGCTCACTGGTGATTGCGGTCAACAAGTGGGACGGCATGAGCGAAGAAGATCGCGAGCACGTGAAAGAGATGCTCGATCTGCGTCTGGGCTTCGTCGACTTCGCGCGTGTGCACTTTATTTCCGCCCTGCACGGCAGCGGCGTCGGCAACCTGTTCGAATCGGTGCAGGAAGCCTACGAGTGCGCAACCCGTCGCGTAAACACCTCGATGCTGACCAAAATCATGCAGATGGCGGTTGACGATCACCAGCCGCCGTTGGTGCGCGGCCGCCGCGTGAAGCTGAAATACGCCCACGCCGGCGGTTACAACCCGCCGATCGTGGTGATCCACGGCAACCAGGTCAGCGATCTGGCCGATTCGTACAAGCGCTACCTGATGAACTACTTCCGTCGCTCGCTGAACGTGATGGGGACGCCGATCCGCATCCAGTTCAAAGAGGGCGACAACCCGTTCGCCGGCAAACGCAACCTGCTGACGCCGACCCAGATGCGTAAGCGCAAACGCCTGATGAGCCACCTGAAAAAGAGCAAGTAATCGCTCATGAGGGGCGCGGCAGTGATGCCGCGCCCCTTTTTTATTGGCCCGAAATCGTTTTATTATCTGAAGATTACCTCGCCTGTCTGAAGGAACACCATGTCCTGGGAAACCTGGAGTTTTGCGTTCGACGTCACCGTGCCGAATCTGCTGATGATGCTGCTGGGGATCCTGTTGCGCCATTGGCGCCTGATGGATGACCGCTTCGTCGATGGCGCGACCCGCCTGGTGTTCAATCTGGCGCTGCCGTGCCTGCTGTTTTTCAGCATCGCCACCAACCATCCGCAGCTGCTCGGCAATCTGCCGCTGGTGCTGTTCGGCGCGGTCGGCACGCTGGCGACCTTCCTGCTGCTGGAGCTGGCGGCCAGGTGGGTGGTGAAAGAACCGCGTGAGCGCGGGGTGTTCGTGCAGGGCGGGTTTCGCGCCAACACCGCCATCGTCGGTCTGGCCTACGCCATGACCGCCTACGGCAGCGAAGGCATTGCGCTCGCCTCGCTGTACCTGACGGTGACCGTGATCCTGTTCAACATACTGTCGGTCATCACCCTCACGCGCAGCCTGCAGGGCGGGCAGGGCAAGAAAATCAGCCACCTGTCGCTGCTGCGCAGCATTGTCACCAATCCGCTGATCATCGGCCTGGTGTGCGGGCTGCTGTATGCGCAAACCGGGCTGGGCATCCCGACCGTGATCCGCCAGACCGGCAGCTATATCTCCGCGCTGTCGCTGCCGTTGGCGCTGCTGTGCACCGGCGCCAGCCTGGATTTTCGCGCCATGTTCCGCTCGTCCAACGTGGCGGCGCTGTCGTCGGCGGCCAAGCTGTTTCTGGTGCCGTTCCTGATGACGCTGGCCGGCTGGCTGTGCGGGTTTCAGGGGGCGGCGCTGGGCATTATCTTCCTGTTTTCCGCCACGCCGACCGCTTCGGGCAGCTATGTGATGACGCGCGCTATGGGCGGCAACGCCACGCTGGCGGCCAACATTATCGCTATCACCACCGTCGGGTCGTTCTTCACCACCGCGTTGGGGATCTATTTCTTGCGCTCATGGGGCGCGATTTAACCTGGGAGCCGTTATGGATGCGCATTGTCCGCACTGTCGTCAGACCATGAATTGGGTAGCGGGTCACTACCATTGTGCCGCCTGTCAGCGCGATTATCGGCAGCTGGCGAGCTGCCCGGAGTGCGGGCAGCCGCTGCAAGAGTTGAAGGCCTGCGGGGCGGTGGATTACCTGTGCCAGAACGGGCACGGGCTGATCTCCAAAAAACGGGTGAATTTCAGCTATCAGCCGCTGTAAGCCCTCACTCATCCACCTGGCCGGTTTTCCACAGATCCACCAGCGCCTGCGGCGCGCTGCTTTCCGGGATTAACAGCACGATCTCGGTGCTCAGGGTGGGGCTGGTGTAGTTGATCTGTACGCGGTAGTAGCGCTGGTCGCCGCAGCCGGGGGAGTTGGGTTGGCCCTCTTCCTGGGCGTACGGCAGCGTCTGATTCAGCAACTGATTCAGGCGCTGCCGTTGCTCCGGCGTGATATCGGCCAGCGCAATGCGGCGCTGGCCCGCCAGTTTGGGAATGTAGGCGAAGCCTCCCTCGCGCGCCAGCTCAATGACCGTATCCTGATTGAGCGTCGGCAGCGGTTTCATTACTCCACCCCCACCTGATGCCAGGCCTGTTGCACCTTGTCCGCCACGCTTTGATCGAAACGCGCCTGCGCGTGTTTCACCGTGGCGCGGGCGAAGGTGGCGAAGTCGGCGTTTTGCGGCAGCGCTTTGTCGCACACTGTGTCATACCAGACGTAGCCGGCTTTTTCCCAGGCGAAGCCGCCCAGCGCGGTTGCCGCCAGGTAGAACGCGCGGTTGGGAATGCCGGAGTTGAGGTGCACGCCGCCGTTGTCTTCCTTGGTCTGGATGTAATCCTTCATGCTGGCAGGCTGCGGGTCTTTGCCCAGCAGCGGGTCGTCGTAGGCGGTGCCGGGCGCTGACATCGAGCGCAGCCCTTTGCCTTTGATGCCCTTGGCGAGCAGACCGGCGCCGATCAGCCAGTCTGCTTTATCGGCGGTTTGCTGCAGGTGGAATTGCTTGACCAACGAACCGAACACGTCAGACAGCGATTCGTTGAGCGCGCCGGACTGCTGGTAGTAGATCAGCCCAGCCTCGCTCTCGGTCACGCCGTGCGCCAGCTCGTGGCCGACCACGTCGATGGCGATGGTGAAACGGTTGAAGATCTCGCCGTCGCCGTCGCCGAACACCATCTGCTGGCCGTTCCAGAAAGCGTTCTGGTACTCCTTGCCGTAGTGCACGCTGCCGACCAGCGGCAGCCCTTTATTATCCAGCGAATTGCGCCGGTAGGCCTGCCAGAAGAAATCGTAGGTGACGCCGAGATAGTCGTAGGCCTCGTCCACCGCCACGTCGTGGTTGCTGGGCTGGCCCTCCTTGCGCACCTGTTTGCCGGGCAGTTGGGTGCCGTTCTGGGCGTCGTAGATATCGCGGAGCGCTTCGCCGGCTCGGGCGTTTTTCTCGGTCGGTGAACGCAGCGGCTTGTTGCCGAGCAGGCTTTGCACGTGGTTCAGGGTGTGCAGCGCGCAGTCGCGCTGCGGGGCGTTACCGTGTTCAATAATGCGGCGCAGCATGTAGGGAGGAATGACGGAACGCATGCGCTGGGCTGGCATAGTGGCTCTCCTTAGGCAAAAAATTTACCTCATCGAATGAATGCACTGAGCCTAAGTGTAGTCTACTCGTCATAAAGCCTGTGGTTATGCGTGCTCACCGCCGGGGTGGTCTTGTGGGGACTTATGCGCCGCACCGAGGCGCGTACCGCCAACCGGCCATGCAGCAGCAGGTTGCACGGCGGCGCGTCGGCGCGCAGCATGCGCCGCTGCAGCAGCTGGATCGCCTCGTAGCCCAGCTCATCGCGCGGCACCTGTACCGAGGTCAGCGGCACGTCGTGTATTTCCGCCAGGTTGAAGCCATCGGTGCTCATCACCGATACGTCGCCCGGTACGCTCAGCCCCAGCTTGCTGAGCGCCTTGACCGCCCCGACCGCCATGTAGTCGCCGCCGGCCAGGATCGCCGTCGGCAGCGGGGCGCGGTTCAGGTAGGTGCTCAGCGCCTGTTCGGCCTCTTCGCTGCCGAAGCCGGAAGTGGTCACCAGATGGCGGCCGTCGTCGAACGGCAGATGATGCCGCGCGTAGGCCTGCCGGATGCCCGCCAGCCGCAGCTCCATGGTGTGGCGGCGCAGACACTGCAGGTTGAGGATATGGCTGTGCCCCTGCTGGAACAGATAGCTGGCGGAATAGTCGCCAATCAGCTGATGATCCGGCGAGACGCTGTCCAGCCGCATCTGCCGATCGGTGCAGTTGATCAGCACGCAGGGTTTGGGCAGATCGGCCGCCAGGGTATGGATGTGTTCGTCGTCGATGCCGATGATCAGCGCCGCTTCGGTGTGCGGATCGCTCATTTTTTCCAGAAACAGCGCGCCGTCGCTGTGCTGTTCTTCCAGGCCGCAGTAACGGATGCGCACCTCGTGCTGCATCAGTGCGGCGGCGATGCCCTGAATGACCTTGTAGTAGAAGATATCGGTGCGCACGTCGAACGCGCGCTGCGGCGCGAACACCATCACATTGTTCAACATCAGTCGGCCGCTGGAAATGCCCTGTAGAATGCCGTTTTGCTGCGCGCATTCCAGCACCTTGCGGCGCGCTTCGGCGCTGGTGTTGGCCTTGCCCGCCAGCACGCGGGAAACGGTGCTGATCGACAGCCCGGTTTGGCGGGCGATCTCCTGGATTTTCAGCTTTCCGTTCATTTTGTGATCTCCTTCAAATTCGTCCATGAGAATATTTTCACTGCGGCTTTTCAGCACTTTGACTGGATCCTGCGGCCATTATGACTATTTTTTCACCCGCCTGTGAAAATCTTTGCAAAAAACCCCGTTTCGCTGTGCGTGATCGCTGAGTAGTCTGCATTGGTACACCAATTTTAACGACTTGTCAGTCCAATTTTAACGGTGTGCAAAGAAGAAAACAAAAAATAAATCATGGGGTTGTGATGGACTACCGGTCTGTTATGCGGGCGTTGGCCTGTGTTCACCGTCCCCTTTTGATAGCGCAACGTACCCTACCAATGCGCGCGTCGCTGTCATGGGCGGCCGCGGGGAGAGAACCGATGAGTGTGGAGATCAATCAGACGGTCGCGCAGAGCGGCCGGCGCAAGTTCAAATCGCTACGCTGGTGGATGCTGGCGCTGTTCTTGTTGGGCGTCACGGTCAACTACATTACCCGCAACTCGCTGGGCATTCTGGCGCCGGAACTGAAAACCAGCCTGAACATGAGCACTGAGCAATATGCCTGGGTGGTAGCGTCGTTCCAGTTGGCCTATACGGTATTTCAGCCGATCTGCGGCTGGCTGATCGACGTCATCGGCCTGAAGATGGGCTTTCTGATCTGCGCGGGCATTTGGGCGGTGGTGTGCATGCTGCACGCCGGCGCCGGCAGCTGGTTGCAACTGGCCATTTTGCGCTTCTTCATGGGGGGCGCGGAGGCGGCGGCCACCCCGGCCAACGCCAAGGCGATCTCCGACTGGTTCCCGAAGAAGGAGCGTCCGATCGCCGCCGGCTGGGCGGGCGTCGGTTTCTCCATCGGCGCCATGTTGGCGCCGCCGATCATCGTCATCGCCCACGTCTCCTTCGGCTGGCAGGGCGCGTTCCTGTTCTCCGGCGGGCTGGCGCTGATCTGGGTAGTGCTGTGGTGGCTGTTCTACCACTCGCCCCAGCAGCACCCGAACCTCAGCCAACAAGAGCTGGACCTGATCCGTGAAGACAACGAGCCGGTACTGCCGAAGCTGCCGTTCTTCACTTCGCTGGCCAGCCTGTGCAAGAACAAGAAATTCTATGGCATCGCCATCCCGGCCTTTCTCGCCGAGCCGGCCTGGGCGGTCTTCAGTTTCTGGGTGCCGCTGTACCTGGCCACCGAACGTGGCATGGATCTGAAGCAGATCGCGATGTTCGCCTGGCTGCCGTTCCTGGCGGCGGATATCGGCAGCGTCGCCAGCGGCTATCTCACCACGCTATACCGCAAATGGTTCGGCTGCAGCCGCGTCAACTCGGTGGTCGCCAGCTCGGTGACCGGCGCTTTCCTGATGGTGTCGCTGGCGTTCGTGGCGATCACCCAAGATCCCTATGTGGCGATCGCGCTGATCTCGATCGGCGGGTTCGGCCATCAGGTGATCTCCTGCATGCTCAGCGCCCTGGTGGTGGAATCGTTCGATAAGAACCAAATGGCGACGGTCAACGGCATGCGCGGCTCCAGCGCCTGGATCGCCAGCTTCCTGTTCACGCTCCTGATCGGCGCGGTATCCGACACCCTCGGCTTCAACCCGCTGTTCATCGCGATGGGCTTCTTCGATTTGATCGGCGCCCTGTTCCTGATTGCCCTGATCGCCGAGCGCGGCGGTAAGAAAACCCCTTCACACAGCTAAGTGGAATATGTATGAAAACGTTGAAAAATTGGACGCTGGCGGCGCAGCATGCCGACCACGTCGAGCTGCTGGTCGATGAACGCCACCGTTTCTGCCTGTACGTGCTGGAAGACGGTCTGTTCCGCGTGTTGATCAAACGTGAGGGCGAGCTGGCGCTGGATCGCACCTGGAGCATTGCGCCGCAGGAGGATGTGCCCTGGGAGGGGCGCGATCGGCTCAGCGTCGCCGGTTTCAGCCTGCCGGGCTATCAGCTGCGCCGGGAGGGCGATCGGCTGGTGGTCAGCACGCCGCTGCTGCGCGTGACGGTGCATCAGCCGCTGTGGCTGGCGTGGGAGTATTGCAATGCCGACGGCGAGTGGCGGCCGCTGGCGGCGGATCGGCCGACCAGCGCCTACCTGCTCAACGCGCACGGCGACGGCGTGGCGCATTACCAGCGGCGTTTCGCCGATGAGCGCTATTACGGCCTGGGGGAGAAGGCCGGCGATCTGGAACGCACCGGCCGCCGCTTCGAGATGCGCAACCTGGACGCGATGGGCTACAACGCCGCCAGCACCGATCCGCTGTACAAGCACATTCCGTTTACCATCACCCGCGGGCCGGAGGCGAGCTTCGGCCTGTTCTACGACAACCTGAGCAGCTGCTGGCTGGATCTGGGCAACGAGATCGACAACTACCATACGGCCTACCGCCGCTATCAGGCCGAAGCGGGCGATCTGGATTACTACCTGTTCCTCGGGCCGAAGGTTTTGGATGTCACCAAGGCGTTCGTGCGCCTGACCGGCCGCACCCACTTCGGGCCGAAGTGGAGCCTGGGCTACAGCGGTTCGACCATGCACTACACCGACGCGCCGGACGCCCAGCAGCAGCTGCAACAGTTCATTGCGCTGTGCCGTCAACATGCCATCCCTTGCGACTCTTTCCAGCTGTCGTCGGGCTACACCTCGATCAACAACAAACGCTACGTGTTTAACTGGAACTATGACAAGGTGCCGCAGCCCAGGCTGCTCAGCCAGGCGTTTCACGACGCCGGCCTCAAGCTGGCGGCCAACATCAAGCCGTGCCTGCTGCAGGATCATCCGCAGTATCAAGAGGTGGCGGCGCAGGGGCTGTTTATCCGCGATTCGCAAAGCGACGCGCCGGAACGCTCCAGCTTCTGGGACGACGAAGGATCGCACCTCGACTTCACCAATCCGGCGACGGTGCGTTGGTGGCAGCAGGGCGTCACACAGCAGCTGCTGGAGATGGGCATCGATTCGACCTGGAACGACAACAACGAGTACGAAGTGTGGGACGGCGAAGCGCGCTGCCACGGCTTTGGACGGCCGATCGCCATCAAACATCTCCGCCCGGTGATGCCGCTGCTGATGATGCGCGCCTCGATGGAGGCCCAGTTGCGCTTTGCGCCGCAGCGGCGGCCGTACCTGATCTCGCGCTCCGGCTGCGCCGGCATGCAGCGCTACGTGCAGACCTGGAGCGGCGATAATCGCACCAGCTGGCAGACGCTGCGCTACAACATTCGCATGGGGTTGGGCATGAGCCTGTCCGGGTTGTATAACCTCGGCCACGACGTCGGCGGCTTCTCCGGTGACAAACCGGACGCGGAGCTGCTGGTGCGCTGGGTACAAAACGGCGTGATGCACCCGCGTTTCACCATCCACTCCTGGAATGACGACGCCACGGTCAACGAACCCTGGATGTACCCGGCCGCCACCCCGGCGGTGCGCGAGGCGATCAACCTGCGTTACCGGCTGCTGCCGTATTTCTACACGCTGCTGTGGCAGGCCTGCGCCGACGACGAGCCGATGCTGCGCCCGACTTTTCTCGATCACGAACAGGATGCGCGCACCTTTGGCGAAAACGACGATTTTCTGATTGGCCGCGATCTGCTGGTGGCCAGCGTGGTGGAGCCGGGGCAACGTCGCCGTTCGGTGTATCTGCCGGATAATGGCGAAGGCTGGTACTGCTTCTACAGCGGCCAGTGGTTCGGCGGCGGCCAGACGGTGACGCTGGCGGCGCCGTTGGAGCGTCTGCCGCTGCTGGTGCGCGCCGGGGCGGCGCTGCCGCTGTCGCAGCGGTTGGCGCATGTGGACGTGGCCGCCGACGATCGGCGCGAGCTGCGGCTGTTTCCGCTCAAGGGCGGCGGGGCGAGCGGCGGGCTGCTGTTTGAGGACGACGGCGAAAGCGACGGCTGGCGGCAGGGCGATGCGCTGTGGCTGCGCTGGGAAATGCGCTGCGACCATCAGCGCATCATGGTGGATATCACGACGGAAGGGCATTTCCGCCCGGCCTGGCGCACGCTGACGCTCAGCCTGCCGGAAGGCGAAACGCGCGCGCTGTGGGTGAACGGTGAACCCGGCGAGCGTTTTACGCTGGAGTAGGGCTTACTCGGCCGCGCGCTTCTTGCGCGGCTTTTTGGCGACGGTGATGGTTTTCACCTCGCTTTCCACCCAGCCATCCTGCAGGCGGGTTTTCAGCAGTTCGCCGACCTGCGCCTGCTTGGTGGTTTTCAGCAGCTCGCCGCGCGGAGTTTGCGTCACGCTGTAGCCGCGCGCCAGCGTCGCCAGCGGGCTGACGGTCTCCAGCTGGCTGCACGCCACGCCGAAACGCTGGCGGTAGGCGTTGAGCTGGCGCTCCATCGCCTGCTGCAGACGGTATTCCTGCTGCTGCACGCGCTGTTGGTAGCGGTGAATGCGGCCCTGCGGCTGCACCTGCGCCAGCCGCTGCTGGATGCGTTCGCTGCGGCGGGTGGCCAGGCGCAGCTGCTGCTGCATGCCGTCTTCCATTCGGCGCTGCAGCTTGAACAGCAGCGTCTGCTGGCGCGCCAGGCGCAGATGCGGATGCTGCTGCTGTAAACGGTGATGAATGCGGGTGAACTGCTGCTGACGCTGCGCCAGGTAGTAATCCATCGCCATCTCCAGCCGCTGCTGCTGCGACTGCAGTTGGCGCAACAGCTCGAGCTGATTGCGGCTCACCAGTTCGGCGGCGGCGGAAGGGGTCGGCGCCCGCAGGTCGGCGACGAAGTCGGCGATGGTGACGTCGGTTTCATGGCCGACGGCGCTGACGATCGGAATGCGGCTGGCGAAGATCGCCCGCGCCACGCGTTCGTCGTTGAAGCTCCACAGATCCTCCAGCGAACCGCCGCCGCGGCCGACGATCAGCACGTCGCATTCATCGCGGCGGTTGGCGGTCTCAATGGCGCGCACGATCTGCATCGGCGCTTCCGCGCCCTGCACCGAGGTGGGGTAGATGACGATCGGCAGCGACGGATCGCGCCGCTGCAATACCTGCAGGATATCGTGCAGCGCCGCGCCGCTGGCGGAGGTGATCACCCCGACGCGTTTGGCCGGTGCGGGCAGCGGCTGCTTGAACTGCTGATCGAACAGCCCTTCGGCGCTCAGGCGCTGTTTTAACTGCTCGAACTGTTGCTGCAGCAGGCCGTCGCCGGCGGGCTGCATGCTCTCGGCGATCAGCTGGTAGTCGCCGCGCGGTTCATACAGCGTGATGCTGGCGCGCACCAAGACCTGCTGGCCGTTTTGCGGCCGGAAGGTGACGCGGCGGTTGCTGTTGCGGAACATCGCGCAGCGCACCTGGGCGCGGTCGTCTTTCAGCGTGAAATACCAGTGGCCGGAGGCGGGCTGGGAGAGGTTGGAGATCTCGGCGGAGAGCCAAATCTGCCCCATTTCCATTTCCAGCAGTTGGCGAACCGTCTGATTCAGGCGGCTTACGGTAAAAATGGAAGGCGAAACAGGTAGCGACATGTGACCCAGATCAAATTTCAAAACAATCACTTAATTGGTCGATACTACATGGCTGAAAAAGGTAATCAAGACTTTTTGTAAGAAAGTGCTGGAGGCAACCGATTCCGCTCTGTATAATGCCGCGGCAATATTTTATCTTTTTCACAGCCCACCCTGGTGAGATATTGCCCATGCTACGTATCGCTAAAGAAGCTCTGACGTTTGACGACGTCCTCCTGGTTCCAGCCCACTCCACGGTTCTGCCTAACACCGCAGAGCTCGGCACTCAACTGACCAAAACCATCCGCCTGAACATCCCTATGCTGTCCGCAGCCATGGATACCGTTACCGAATCCGGCCTGGCCATCGCGCTGGCGCAGGAAGGCGGCCTGGGCTTCATCCACAAAAACATGTCCATTGAGCGCCAGGCTGAAGAAGTCAGCCGCGTGAAAAAACATGAAAGCGGCGTAGTCACCGACCCGCAGACCGTTACCCCGGCCACCACGCTGCAGGAAGTGAAAGAGCTGACCGCGCGCAACGGCTTCGCCGGTTATCCGGTCGTCACCGAAGACAACGAGCTGGTCGGCATCATCACCGGCCGCGACGTGCGCTTCGTGACCGATCTGACTCAGCCGGTGACTGCGGTGATGACGCCGAAAGATCGCCTGGTCACCGTGAAAGAAGGTGAAGCGCGCGACGTGGTGCTGCAGAAGATGCACGAAAAGCGCGTAGAAAAAGCGCTGGTGGTGGACGACAGCTTCCACCTGCTGGGCATGATCACCGTTAAAGACTTCCAAAAAGCGGAACGTAAGCCGAACGCCTGTAAAGACGAACACGGCCGTCTGCGCGTGGGCGCGGCGGTCGGCGCCGGCGCCGGCAACGAAGAGCGCGTTGATGCGCTGGTGGCGGCAGGCGTTGACGTCCTGCTGATCGACTCCTCGCACGGCCACTCCGAAGGCGTGTTGCAGCGCATCCGCGAAACCCGCGCCAAATACCCGGATCTGCAGATCGTCGGCGGCAACGTCGCGACCGCGGCGGGCGCCAAAGCGCTGGCTGAAGCCGGCGTGAGCGCGGTGAAAGTGGGTATCGGCCCTGGCTCCATCTGTACCACCCGCATCGTGACCGGCGTAGGCGTGCCGCAGATCACCGCCATCGCCGACGCGGTGGAAGCGCTGGAAGGCACCGGTATTCCGGTTATCGCCGACGGCGGCATCCGCTTCTCCGGCGATATCGCCAAAGCGATCGCCGCGGGCGCCTCTTGCGTGATGGTCGGCTCCATGCTGGCGGGCACCGAAGAATCTCCGGGCGAAATCGAGCTGTATCAGGGCCGCTCGTTCAAATCTTACCGCGGCATGGGCTCGCTGGGCGCGATGTCCAAAGGCTCTTCCGACCGTTACTTCCAGACCGATAACGCCGCCGACAAACTGGTGCCGGAAGGTATCGAAGGCCGCGTGGCCTATAAAGGCATGCTGAAAGCCATCGTGCACCAGCAGATGGGCGGCCTGCGCTCCTGCATGGGCCTGACCGGCTGCGCCACCATCGACGATCTGCGCACCAAGGCGGAGTTCGTGCGCATCAGCGGCGCCGGCATTCAGGAAAGCCACGTGCACGACGTGACCATCACCAAAGAGTCGCCGAACTACCGCATGGGCTGATGCCTTAACCTCTCCTGAGTGAGAGGCCGGGGTGGGGCGCTAAGCCCCATCCCGAAAACATACATTTTCGCTCTTTTTCTCTTGTTGCTGGAATTCGCCTCACATGACACAAAATATCCATAAGCATCGCATCCTCATACTGGACTTCGGTTCGCAATACACCCAACTGGTCGCCCGCCGCGTGCGCGAAATCGGCGTTTACTGCGAACTGTGGGCCTGGGACGTTAGCGAAGAGCAGATCCGCGAATTCAATCCAAGCGGCATCATCCTGTCCGGCGGCCCGGAAAGCACCACCGAAGCCGGCAGCCCGCGCGCCCCTGACTACGTGTTCAACGCCGGCGTGCCGGTGCTGGGCGTGTGCTACGGCATGCAGACCATGGCGATGCAGCTGGGTGGCCATGTGCAGGGCTCCAACGAACGCGAGTTCGGCTACGCGCAGGTGGAAATCGTCAACGAGAGCGCGCTGCTGCGCGACATCGAAGACGCCATCAGCCCGGCCGGCAAACCGCTGCTGGACGTGTGGATGAGCCACGGCGACAAAGTGACCGCGATCCCGTCCGACTTCGTGACCGTCGCCAGCACCGATACCTGCCCGTTCGCCATTATGGCCAACGAAGAAAAACGCTTCTACGGCGTGCAGTTCCACCCGGAAGTGACCCACACCCGTCAGGGCCAGCGCATGCTGGAGCGCTTCGTACTGGACATCTGCCAGTGTGAGGCCCTGTGGACGCCGGCGACCATCATCGAAGATGCGGTTGAGCGCATCCGCGAGCAGGTGGGTGAGGACCACGTGATCCTCGGCCTGTCCGGCGGCGTTGACTCCTCCGTGACCGCGATGCTGCTGCACCGCGCCATCGGCAAGCGTCTGACCTGCGTGTTCGTCGACAACGGTCTGCTGCGCTTGAACGAAGCCAAGCAGGTGATGGAAATGTTCGGCGACCACTTCGGCCTGAACATCGTGCACGTCGAGGCGGAAAACCGCTTCCTGACCGCGCTGGCGGGCGTCGACGAGCCGGAAGCCAAGCGTAAAATCATCGGCCGCGTGTTCGTTGAAGTGTTCGACGAAGAAGCCTGCAAGCAAGAGCAGGTGAAATGGCTGGCGCAGGGCACCATCTATCCGGACGTAATTGAATCCGCCGCTTCCGCCACCGGCAAAGCGCACGTGATCAAGTCGCACCACAACGTGGGCGGCCTGCCGAAAGAGATGAAGCTGGGCCTGGTCGAGCCGCTGAAAGAGCTGTTCAAAGACGAAGTGCGCAAAATTGGCCTGGAACTGGGCCTGCCGTACGACATGCTGTACCGTCACCCGTTCCCGGGCCCGGGTCTGGGCGTGCGCGTGCTGGGCGAAGTGAAGAAAGAGTACTGCGATCTGCTGCGCCGCGCCGACGCCATCTTCATCGAAGAGCTGCACAAAGCCGATCTGTACAACAAAGTCAGCCAGGCGTTCACCGTGTTCCTGCCGGTGCGCTCGGTCGGCGTGATGGGCGACGGCCGCAAATACGACTGGGTGGTCTCCCTGCGTGCGGTGGAAACCATCGACTTCATGACCGCGCACTGGGCGCATCTGCCGTATGACTTCCTCGGCCGCGTGTCCAACCGCATCATCAACGAAGTGGACGGCATCTCCCGCGTGGTGTACGACATCAGCGGCAAGCCGCCGGCGACGATCGAGTGGGAGTAATCCCGCGTCCGGCGTAGGCTGGCGTCAGTGAACCGCACATGAGAACCAAACCCGCTTAACGGCGGGTTTTTTTATGCCCGATGTTTGGCGCCCTGTGCCGTAGACGGCCTCCGATCCGAAAGGAGGGCTGGGTTGAGAGAGGGGCGAACGGAGAGGACAGCCCGCGCGGAGCCGCCTGCGCTTTGCTTACGGCTCATTTTCTGAGGCGCGGCGTTTTCCATCTCGGCTTTGCGCCTATCCGCAGAACGGTATTCTGCAACCACGCGCACTTCGCCGGTGCGATGATGTCGTCGGATAACGGGGCTTTATTCACCGTATCCGCCGGGCCGCGGCATTAAAATGAATTGCCGTATTGAGGCGCGTCGACTCATCGGCATCGGGCGATGGCGTAGCTAATTAATCCTCTGCGAAAATTAAAGGACTCCGTGCGCCCTTTTATGGGATTTTTCTGAAAGACTTGGTCTGACGAATAAATATATCAGAAGGATGCGGTGAATTAGTCTATTTCTTATTTTATAAATCTTTCTTTCTGTTTTTATTGGGGAAATCAGCGGTTTCATTGTTTTTAATAACCCTTCTCAAGGACGAGATCTACGTTTTATCGGCATTCATTGCTTGGAATTGAAATTCTAATTATATGATTTTTCTTATCTTTTAATTATTGTCGTAACATAAAGTGCGAACTGTGTAATTATCTGGCATTTGATATTTTCTAAGCTATCTACATAGGCTACTCTAAATGTAAGGGTATTAAAATGCACCGCCGAGAGGGAGGCAAACGATTTATCAACGGATGCCAGGATATGCTTTCTTTTGACTGCTTAGTTGCACAACGTCAGGATGGATATTGGTCAAGATGAAAGAGACAGGAAAAGCCTTCACCAGGGAAAAGCTTTATAAGAATTATACCAATAACGTCACAAGGAGGATGTCTACCCAAAAAGAAGTATCTCTTTGTCAATCAACTATAAAAGGTTCATTGTTTTTCACATTCTAATCCTAATTGCATGATTGCGGCAGCGCTTTGTTTTTCATTTTAATGGATAAAAGCCCAATGAGCAGGTTGTCTGAGGGTGGGTTTTGTTAGGGCATGGATGTCATTATGAGTTACCAGCATAGTATCGTGGTCGAGCTAGTTAATTTGATCGAGATGAATATACAGCATGATCTCTCGATAGAAAAGTTATCGGATTTGTCTGGTTATTCGAAATGGCACTTGCAAAGAATGTTTCAGCGTTATACGGGAATGAAAATAGCGACGTATATCAGAAATAGGCGTCTGAGCAAGTCTGCCGTCATGCTCAAACAGTCTGATTTAAAAGTATTGGAAGTGGCTACTGCTATCGGCTTTAGCTCCCAGCAGGCTTTTAGCCGCGCCTTTCAACGCTTTTTCGGTGAAAGCCCAAAGGACTTTAGAACGAGCCAGGAATGGGACTTTTCCAAACATCTCCCTCCCTTTTTAATACAAAATCCGTCAGCATATCATTTTATCGAAATGCCCAAGAACATATACCTGCTTAAGGGATATAAGTTTTTTCTCTATCATTCAATGAATGCTTCCAGCTCTGGAGGAGAGGAACGACAGAAATACGGCAGCCGCACAGGGAAAAATACCGATACGTCAATGCGCACGGTAAAGTTGGCTTCATCCGGTTGGGAAGTAACGCTCAGCAAAGGGTACTACGAGACACGCAATCTGACGTTGATAAGAGGGCAGTATTTATTGTTCGAGTTTAACGGCAGGTTGAACGAATATCTGGTTTTTTTTGACAGCATCTATGACGCCTATCTTCCTTTGCTTGGCGTGCGAATAAGAAACGGCTTTTTAATTGAGTTGCATAAAGAAAAGAATTTTCAATACGCGGAAATTAACGTCAAGGTGTTGATTTATATTGGCAAGTCTTGACGCTCTTCGGGCAGTAAAACAGAGGGATTATCCCAAGGAAAAGGAGGTGCTTATCAGGGTGATTAATTAGCGCTCGGGCTGTTGCCGTTTTTATCTCTATCTATTTTAATTTTAAAAGGAAGTCAGTTATGACTGGTTCTAGTTTGAACACGTTCCCTGTGGGCTATGAGTATGTCAATTTTGTTAATTGGTCAAAAGAAATCTCCGGCAATCATATTCTGACCTGCTATCCACAAAATACGGATGAGCTCTTGGCCGTAATTAACTGGGCGCATGAGAGTAAATATTGCGTGCGTCCGGTTGGCATCAAGCACAACTGGTCCCCGCTCGTTATTGCAAACGGGGAGGATAACAGCAATGTCGTGCTGATCGACCTCACCAGGAAATTCAAAAACATCTCAATCAATAAAGTGGGAGAGCATGGATACGTCACCGCGCAAACGGGGGTGACAATGCAGGCTTTGCTCACTGAATTAGAAAAAAAGAAACTCGGCTTTTACGCGACGCCGGCGCCTGGCGATCTGACCCTGGGCGGCGTGCTCGCCATCGGCGGCCATGGAACCTGCATCCCGGCAAAAGATGAGCCTCTGGCTGAGTTTGCCAGCTTTGGTTCCGTGAGCAATAGCGTGGTGTCGCTAAAAGCTGTCGTCTGGGATCAGGCGCGGTCGAAGTATGAATTAAAGGAGTTTACGCGTGATAATGCGGAGAGCTCGGCATTCCTGGTGCATGTCGGCCGGGCTTTTATCAGCGAAGTGACGCTGCAGGTGCCGCGCAACCGGCGTTTACGCTGTCAAAGTTATGTTAATGTCACTGCGGCGGATCTTTTTTCCACTGCGAGCACGACAAAAAATACCTTCAGCCATTTCTTGGATCTGTGCGGGCGCGTTGAAGTCATCTGGTTCCCGTTCACGGAAAAACCATGGCTGAAAGTGTGGAAGCAAGAAGACAGCTTCCCAAAAGTGTCAAAACCGGTTAATGGTCCATTTAACTATCCGTTCTCGGATAATTTGCCGGTTAAAATTTCCGATATCATTAAAAAAATCAATAATGGCCACCCGGAGCTGACCCCGACACTCGGCAAGGCGCAGATGGAGTTGGTCAGCATTGGTTTAGGGGCCACCGTGTCGGCGGATCTGTGGGGGTGGAGCAAGGATCTGCTGTTGTATGTGAAGCCGACAACGCTGCGCGTGACGGCCAATGGTTACGCGATAATCACGAAGCGGAGCAATATTCAAAACGTATTGCACGATTTCACAAAAAAATATGAAGACATGGTGGTCGATTACCAGCGCAAGAATTCATTTCCGATGAATGGCCCGATTGAAATTCGCGTCACCGGATTGGACAGTGCAAAAGAGAGCGCGGTGGCCAATGCCATTGCTCCCGATCTTTCGGCTATTCGTCCCGTTGAATCCCATCCGGAATGGGATGTCGCGATCTGGTTGGATATTCTGACCATGCCCGATACGCCGGATGCCAATAAATTCTACAGTGAAATGGAAAAATGGATTTTTAGCCACTATGCGGGCGACTATGCGACGGTTCGCGTAGAGTGGAGTAAAGGCTGGGGTTATACGTCACAGGCCGCGTGGCAGGATAAAACCGTACTCGAAGAAAACATTCCGCGCAGCTTTAATGCCGGGGCAGGGAACAATGACAGTTGGAATCATGCCTGCAACGTGCTGAATAAGTACGATCCGCACAACGTGTTCTCCTCTCCATTGACCAAAGCGGTTTTCAAACAGAAGAGTTAGTGAGTGCGTAATTGAAATAACCACCTGATTGGGCAGGTGGTTAGCATCATTAACCTTTCAGAGGGAGCCGCTTGTTTTCAAGCACCCCATTCTTTCTCGTAATGATATTCGATACGGCTTGCATCCCCACCCAGCAGGGAGCCTACGGCTGCAACGCTTTTAAATGCCGCATAGCCAAGCGAGTCCGCGACATTATGAACGGCGCCCAAGCCAAAACCGATCGCGTTGAACCCTTGGCCTACGGAAGAGATCAATCGGGTATTAAGCGCATCATTGGCCAATTTTACGGTATCAATGATAACATCGCCGGCAAATCCTGATACAAAGCTTGCCGTATCGGAAATAATCCCCGCACCAGAAACGATTTCGATCTCTGCAGTATTTAGCTCTTTCATAGTAAATCCTTTCAACTTTATCCCTATGCCTCAGGAACGAAACGTAAAGCGTTTCGCCGATTAATTCTCGCAGCCTCTGTGAATGACGGCTTGATGAGAATACGCTTAGATTAAAGAGGCCGGCGTTGAAATATGCAACTCATAACGCCGTCGCTAATATTAGGGTCGCACTTTTTGTGACGTTTCAGCAGTTTTGTGGTTTTTTAAGATTATTATTACTTGTGGGTTTTGCCAACAAAGACTAAATCTAAATAAGCGCCGTGTTGGGCCATGGAAAAGATAAAAATAAACGGTGTCGCTATATATGGAGAGGTCATAATTTGTTTAGGGAAGAGGCCTTATCGCACAGTCGTTCTAAATGGGCAGGAAAAGCATTGTTAATTGCAGGGTTGCCGGCCTGGGTCATCGCGGGCATTTCACTTTCATTCGTTTCTGTGCTGATCATTTTCGTGACCTATGGCGGTTATACCCGGCGTATCAGCGTGGGCGGAGAGGTCACGACGCTGCCAAGATCGGTCAACATATTTGCTACTCAGCAGGGATTCATTGCACAACGCTTTGTCAATGTGGGCGATCAGGTAAAAAAAGGGCAGCATCTTTATCAGATAGACGTCAGCAGGGTGACGGATTCCGGCACCGTCAGCGCAAGCACGCGGCAGGCGATAGAAAATCAACTGGCGCAGGTCGATAGCATCATCGCCAAATTGGAGGCGAACAAGAAAACGACCCTGGTCAATCTGCAAGCGCAGATTGACCAATATAAACTGGCGCACAGCCAGTCCAAACAGATGGTCGAGAATTCACGCAACGGTGTTAACTTCATGCGCGAAACCATGAAAAATTACGATGAGTATCGCAGTAAGGGGCTCATTAATCGGGATCAGCTGAATAACCAGGTTTACCTCTACTATCAGCAGCAGAGTACGTTCCACAGTCTCTATAACCAAAGCATTCAAGAGTCTTTGCAGATAACTAACCTGAATAGCGATCTCGCGACAAGAGCGTCCGATTTCGATAATCAAATCTCACAATATCAATTTCAGCGCAATGATCTCCTGCGGCAGCTGGCCGAAGCGGACGCCAGCGGCTCGTTGATTGTCAATGCGCCGGCGGACGGGCGCGTTGAATCACTCAGCGTGACGCCTGGGCAAATGGTCAATACGGGAGACAGCCTGGCGCAATTAATCCCCAGTAATCATGCCATCTATTATTTGGTTTTATGGTTGCCCAACAGCAGCGTGCCTTACGTGAGCCGAGGCGATCACATCAACGTTCGCTATGACGCCTTCCCGTATGAAAAATTTGGTCAGTTTCCCGGCGTGATCGAAAGCATCGCTTATGTTCCCGCATCAATTCAGGAAATGTCCACTTACAGCAGTTCGCCAACTCGACAATCGGCTGAACTGGTTGAGTCGTACTACAAAGTGCTGGTGGCTATCGATAACACGCAGTTCGGCTATCAGGGAAAGAAGCTGAACCTTTCAAGCGGCATGAAGGCGCAAGCCACGCTTTTCCTGGAGAAAAGACCCATCTACCAATGGATGTTCGCGCCATTTTATGACATGAAAAACAGTGTGTCGGGGCCACTTCGTGAATAAAGTTTATGAGAATATCGTTGGCAAGCTGAACCTGTCGCTCAGAAGAAAAGTGCCGCAGGTCTTGCAAACGGAGGCCGCCGAATGCGGGCTGGCCAGTTTAGCGATGGTGTGCGGCTATTACGGCATGCACATCGATATGCTGTCGATGCGTCAGAAGTTTGATATCTCGGCCCGCGGCGCCACCCTGAGCTCGCTGATCGCGATCGCCGAGAATCTCAATTTGAAAACGCGGGCTTTATCCTTGAGCCTGGATGAGATTCACCAGGTGAAAAGGCCCTGCATATTGCACTGGGATATGAATCACTTTGTGGTCCTGGTCAACATTCGCGGTGGGCGGATAACCCTGCACGATCCGGCATTTGGCCGCCGGGTTATCGGCCTGCAGGAGTTTTCCCTGCATTTTACCGGAATCGCTTTAGAGGTATGGCCAAGCAGTGAATTCACGCCTGTGGTGCAGAAAAATCGCCTGCACTTTAGAAAACTGCTCAGCAATGTCACCGGTCTTAAAAGCGCGCTGGTAAAAATTTTCGCGCTGTCGCTGGTCATTGAGGCCGTCAATCTGCTGATGCCCGTCGGGACTCAGTTGGTGATGGACCACGTCATCCAGGCCGGCGACCATAATTTATTGGTCATTATTTGCGTCGGTTTACTGTTTTTTATCTTGTTCCGCACCTGCGTTTCGATGTTTCGTTCGTGGATCTCCATCGTGATGGGCGCGCTGATCGATATACAGTGGAAATCAGGGCTGTTTGATCATCTGATGAAGCTCCCGCTTGCCTATTTTGAAAAGCGCAAGCTGGGTGATATTCAATCGCGCTTTGGCTCGTTGGACGCCATTCGCACCACGTTTACCACCAGTATCGTTTCCAGCATCATTGATGGCATCATGTCGGTCGGCGTATTTATCATGATGTTCATGTATGGCGGCTGGCTGGTGTGGGTAGCCTCCGGCTTTACGGTCTTATATGTTCTGCTGCGCCTTTCGACCTATCGCTATTATCGGCAAGCGTCCGAGGAGCAATTAGTGAAGTCGGCGAAAGCCAGCTCACATTTTATGGAGACGCTGTACAGCATCGCGACGCTGAAGTCGTTGGGGTTGGCGGGAACGCGTTCGCAGTTCTGGTTAAATTTAAATATCGATACGGCAAACGCCAATATTCGGGTGACGAAGCTCGATATGTTCTTTGGCGGCGTGAATGCGTTTCTTGCGGCCTGCGATCAAATCGTTATCTTGTGGTTGGGCGCGTCTTTAGTGATCGACAGTCAAATGACATTAGGCATGTTTGTCGCCTTTAATGCCTATCGGGGGCAATTCTCCGATCGCGCGTCAAATCTTATCGATATGGTCATTCGGCTGAGAATGCTGAATTTGCATAATGAAAGGCTGGCGGACATCGTGCTTTCTACGACAGAGGAAGAAAAGCCCTATCGCAAGATATGCAATCCCAACGAGGCGGTGACTTTTGAAGTGCGCGATCTGCTTTATCAATATGATAGCCTTTCGCGCCCAGTGATCCCCGGGCTCAGCCTGCAGATCGCGGCGGGAGAAAGCGTGGCGATCGTCGGGCCTTCAGGCGTCGGCAAAACCACGTTGATGAAGCTGATGTGCGGGCTGTTGGAACCGACGGAAGGGCGTTTGTTTATCAACGGCATTAACATTCATGATATCGGCATTAATAATTATCGGGAGTGCATCGCATGTGTATTGCAAGAAGATAAACTGCTTGCCGGTTCAATTGCCGAGAACATATGCAGTTTTGATGCTCATCCCGATACGGAATTTATCGTTGAATGCGCCAAGCATTGCAATATTCACGACGATATTATGAAAATGCCGATGGGATATGAAACGTTGGTGGGCGAATTGGGGGGCAGTCTTTCCGGCGGGCAAAAACAGCGGGTGCTTATCGCCCGCGCGTTATATCGAAGGCCCAGTATTCTGTTTATGGACGAAGCCACCAGTCATTTGGATCTGGACAATGAAAAAAGGGTGAACGAAGCCATATCCTCGTTGAAAATGACCCGCGTTATCATTGCTCATCGGCCATCGACGATTGCATCGGCAGATCGGGTAATTACATTGCAACCTGTAAATGCAATGGCGTAATTGTTTGATGAGATATAAAATTTTATATTTATTTCATCTTTAATTAAGATTTTCGTTATTGAGTTATTTTATCGAGCGCCTTATACCTAAAGCGTGAACCGACGGTTCATAAAAAGCAGTATTTTTTAATTGATTCTTTTTAGTGAATGGAGATGAAAAATGAGAGAATTAAACTCAACAGAAGTTCAGCAGGTGAACGGCGCAACGATTGGCCTGGGTCTGGCTATTATCGGCAAGGTTGTTAACAGCTGGGGAAACGCGTGGAATAATGCCTGGGGCGGTTGCACGCCAAAACCGCCGGTATGTAAACCTGAGCCGCCGGTCTGCAAACCAGAACCGCCTAAATGCGATTAATCGTATTTAGATAACGCAGCGTAAAATGCGGCAGGCTTAATGTTTTATTCATTGAGCCTGCCTTATTGCTGGCGGATAACCTGCGCCATCTGTGTAGTTAACTTGCCCCCCACTGCGTCAACAGCGCATGCAGCCTGGCCGGTTCCAGCGGCTTGCGCAGCACCAGATAGCCTTTCTGCTCGGCCTCTTGCAGAACTTGCGAATTGAACTCGCCGCTGACCATGGCGCCGCTCACGTCCGGCAGGCGTTCGAACAACGCTTTGAGGATGTCGAAACCGCTCTCGCCGGAGCGCAGGCGTTGATCGCACAGCACGGCGAACGGCGTAAAGCCGTCGTCGACGATGGCGAAGGCTTCCTCGGCGGAGGCCGCGCAGCGCACGGTGATGCCCCAGGTGCTCATCAGGCTTTCCCAGGCGGAGGTCACCAAAGGATCGTCGTCCACCACCAGGCAGGATCCCCGCAGCGGCGCGTAGCGGGTGGGCGTGGCGGTGTTGTCGTACGTCGCCGCGATCTCCGGCGCTTTGTCTTCGCCGAGGTATTGCGCAAAGCGCATCCAGAAGCGCGAGCCTTTGCCCTCGACGGAGTGCATGCCGTACTCCACCTTCATCAGCTTGGCGCAGCGCGCTACCACCGCCAACCCCAGCCCGTGCCCGGCGCTGTCTATCTTCCACGCCAGCTCGGGGCGGTAATAAGGGGAGAAGATTTTGCTTTTCTCTTCGTCGGCGATGCCTACGCCGGTATCCCACACTTCCACCAGGCACTCGGCGCCGCGCGGGCGGATGGCGATCAGTACGCCGCCCCGTTGCGTGTAGCGCAGGGCATTTTGGATCAGATTGATCAGCGATTGCCGCACCAGCAGCGGATCGCCCATCACGCTGATGCGCCGCCTGGGCCGCCAGGTGCGCAGCGCCAGCGAGCGGCTGTTGGCCTCTTCGCGGAACAGGGTGATCACTGAGTCGAGCAGGGTGCCGATATCCACATGGGTGGCGGCGGTGCGCACGTTGCCGGATTCGATCTTGCTGAGATCAAGCAGCGAATTGAACATCAGATGCACAGAGCGCACGCTCTGCTGCAGATCCAGCAGCTGCGGCGTCAGGCTGTCGTCCCGGTTTTTGTGGATGATGGCTTCGATCAGAAAACCCATGGCGTGCACCGGTTGGCGCAGATCGTGGCTGGCGGTGGTCAGGAACTGGTTCTTGTCCAACAGCGCCTGTTCCGCCTCTTCTTTGGCCTGGCGGAACTGTTCCGCCAGGCGCGAACTTTGCTCTTCGAGCAGCGCTTGCTGAATAAAGAACGCATGTGAGGTTAACGCGTGGCGATAAATGGCGAAACCGTACAGCAAGTTCAGCATCAGCACGATGAACATCACGTCTTCCAGCCGCCAGATGATACCGAGGTTCAGCAGCCCCCAGGAGGCGAAGAAAAAACGCGTAAAGGTGCTGATGACGGGCGTCAGATGCGTTGCGTTGGCGGCGACGATCGCGGCGATGCTGATATTGAGCAGCAGGAAAAAGTCAAAGTTATGGGTCTGCGGGGTAATTAAATAGAGTGAGGAGATCCCCAGCCCGTGAATAAAGGCCACCTTATTAATGCGCGGCAGCCAGCGGCGCAGCACGGTGTCTTCATCATTTTCTTTGGCCTCGCGCAGGTAGCGCCGATGCCATATTCTGATCGCCACGGCGCATAGCAGGTAAACCATGATCCAGGCAATGGTTGGGCCAAGTTCATCCCCCAGCAAATAAATCCAGATGGCAAAAGGGATACCGACGAAAGGTACGGCGGTAAAGCTGAACACCAATCGCATGAAGGTGTTGTCCAGCAGGCGGATCTGCGCGCGTGGTGAGATGCCATCATTTTGTAAATTCTGGAAAAACCTCATTGCGACGGCTCCCGTTTGCCGTGCAACAGCGTAATGGCTTCGACCCGGCTGTTGACGCCGATCTTTTTCAAAATATTGCTGATGTGTTCTTTGACGGTGGGTTCGGAAATAGACAGCTGCGCGGCGATCCTTTTATTGGGCAGGCCGCGCATCATCATATTTAATACGTCAATTTGTCGTGGGGTTAAATTAAATTTTTTTAAATGCTCGTTGTTGCTTTTAACGGCGAATTCATTCCCGTCAGGAAACCATTCCTGATTATCGTTCAGCGCAAAGACCGCCTTGGCGAATAATTCAGGAGGTTCGTTTTTTAATACAAATCCATGCCCGCCGGCAGTGTGCACTTTCTGCCAGATATCGTTATTCTCGTCGCCGCTAACCACCAAGATCCGCACCTGAGGATAAAGTTGCTTTACTTCTTTGAGTAATTTCAACGCCGTACCGGAAGAGAGCCAAAAATCGATCACCAGTAAACGCGGCGGGCCGTTTTCCCTAATATGACGGTAGCAATTCTCTTCTGTGGTCACCACATGCGCCTGTTTGAATCGGCAATGCGTGCTGAGAAAATTAGCGATGCCGCTTGCTACCAATGGATGGTCATCAACGACCAACGCATAATCCTGCCCCAAAGGATTCTCCTTTCGCCTTCAAATATCAGATAGGTCTGATGAGTTATTATCAACCCTCCCTACTTTAGGAGGGTTTTTTCGTTTAGGAAAGGGAAATATATTATTCGAGGATTTGGATAAGAGAAAACATAAAGCCAATCGGTAATTTTAACTGATTGGTTATAAAGGATAATTTATGAAGAAACCACTTATCGCTTTAACCGTTACGATGATGATAGCCGGTTGTTCCACCCTGAAAACCGATCAGGCCATTCCGCTGCTGCAGGCGGAAACCGCTAAAATGCTGGGCCTGGGTTCATCGGACGAAATTACCGTGACCAATGTCAATGGCGCGCAGCCGGATGCGCTGGGCGGCCAAAAACTTTCTTATCGCGCCACCACAGAAAAAGGCCGAATTTTCGATTGTTCATCGCTGATGATGCCGGGAATTTTAGGCTCCTCGCCGTCGCTGAGCGCGCCGACCTGTACACCGGTAGTCACCCATAAATAATTCGCTTTGGAGGCGGTATTGCCGCTTCCTGGTTTTCCATCGTCGGAGCGCCAGCGCCGGGGGGCAATAAGCTTTTGCTTCGACGATCAATAAACCTGCGTGCGCGGAATAACGCCTCATACCTCCTCTAGCGCATTGAGTTTTCTTATAACAATACATTCCGCGACATCACGCTAACGAGTACGGAGATAGCCCGTGAATGACACGACATCGCATTCTTTAGCGGTTAAAACACCGCTTTCCAAACTTTACCTCGCTCTATTTTCCGCGCCGCTGTTGATGCTGGCGCCCGCCGATATCGCTCGCGCAGACGATGCCATTTTTGACGGCGACTCAAAAATTACCGAATCATTGGCCTACACCGGGGACGTTTACGTCGGCCGTAACCAAAGCGGCAACCTGCTGATCGAGAATGGCAAGATCAGCGCCTATAACATCAATATCGGCCGGATGTTCAACGGCCAAATTCATGACAGCGTAGTCACGGTCCGCGGGCCGAACGCCGAGCTGAATGCGGTGAACGATCAGTTCGTGCTGCGCGGCGGCCTCAATCTGGGGCGGGGCACTTTGCGGGTTGAAGACGGTGCGCAGGCCAGCGCGAAAGAGATCGTGGTCGGCACCACCCGTGGCTATGACAGCCACCTTATCGCCACCGGCGCCGGTTCTCGCGTTACCAGCAATTTTCTCAGCGTCGGCACCGATCTGGGGGCACGTTCCACGCTGGCGATTGAAGACGGCGCGGTGCTGAACACCGCCTTTGACGCACGCATCGGCAATGGCAGCGGGCCGGGTGAGACCGATACGCTGAGCCCGAAAGCCACGGTCAAGGGGGCCAATTCCCAGTGGAACGTCGGTCGTGCGCTCACGCTCTACGGCGATCTGGACGTGCTGAACGGCGCTGCGGTCAACGTCGGTAATATTCAGGTGGCGGGCGTCTCGGGCGCGCGTAAAACCGCCGAGCTGACGATCGCTGGCAACGGCTCACGGTTTACCAGCGGCAGCAGCGTCAACGTCGGCGATTACGGCAATGGCGTGTTGGCGGTCATGGACGGCGGAACATTCTCCGCCGGCGGCAACGAAGTGGTGCTGGGCAAGACCGGTTCCGGCTCGAACCGCGGCGCGCTGATTATCGGCAGCCGCGGCAATATGGACACCGGCACCGGGTTGACCGAACCGACGCTCGGCGCGGCGGGCGCCGCTGGCGCCATCGATGCCCAGACGGCGATCGCCCTGCGGGGCGGATTGTTCCGCAGCTATGTGTACTTTAACCATACCGACGGCAATTACGTTTTCAGCAACAAGATGAGCGGCGAAGGCGAGGTGATCAACAGCGCCGGGCACACGACGCTGAACGGCGATCTCTCTGAGCTGCAGGCGAACGTCACCGCGCGCGGCGGCAAGCTCATCATCGCCAGCGACATCAATACCCAGAAAGAAGACGACATCTTCGAGATCCAAACCCTCGGCGCCGAGAACGGCGGCACGCTGATCCTTAACGCGACGGCGGGCACCGACGTCAATAACGGGCTGGGCTACAGCAGCGCCGCGTCGATCAAGGCCGGCGGCACGCTGGGCGGCAACGGCACGCTGGGCCAGACCGAGATCCAGTCCGGCGGCCATATCTCGCCCGGCGACGGCAATATCGGCACGCTGACGCTGAAACGCTACCTGAACTTTATCGGCGAATCCTTCTATGACGTCGATATCGCCGGCGACGGCCGCAGCGATCAACTGCTGGTGGCGGGCAAAACCACCATCAGCGATCGGGCCAAGGTGCAGGTTACGGCGCTGGATCCGCAAACCAGCTATAAAACCGGCCAAAGCTACCGCATTCTGACCTCGGACGGCGGCATTGACGGCCAGTTCGCGTCGGCGGTCTCCAAGTCCGCCTTCCTCGATGTGGCGTTAAAACACAGCGCCAACGCCGTGGATCTGACCATCGCGCAGAAAGACACCGGCGGTGAAAACCCGGGCGGTGAAAACCCGGGCGGTGAGAATCCGGGTGGGGAAAATCCAGGTGGTGAGAATCCGGGCGGAGAAAACCCTGGCGGTGAGAATCCAGGGGGCGAGAATCCGGGCGGAGAAAACCCAGGCGGGGAAAATCCGGGGGGCGAGAATCCAGGCAGCGGCAAGCCGGGCATTTTCCAAACGGTGGCCGAGAGCGGCAACCAGTGGAATACCGCCGGCGCGCTCTCCACGCTGGCGCAGCGCGGTCCTTCACTGGCGCTATACAACTCGCTGCTGCTGCTGAGCGCGCCGGAAGCGCGCGAGGCGTTCAATCAGCTGTCCGGCGAAGTCTATCCGTCGATGCAGTCTAACCTGATCGCCGGCAGCACCCAGCTGTTCAACGTGCTGAACCAGCGCATGCTGCGCCTGTTCGACAATGACAGTCTGCCGGTACCGCCGTTGGCGATGTCGCTGGTGCAACCGGCGCAGGCGCAAAACAGCGGCGTCTGGGGCCAGACCTTCAGTTCCTGGGGCAGGAACAGCGGCAACGGCAACGTGGGCAAGCTGGATGGCAACACCACCGGCTTCCTGTTGGGGGCGGATCGCAAGCTGGCGGACCATAACGTGCGCATCGGCGGTTACTTCGGTTACAGCCGCGGCGATTATGACGTCGACAGCCGCCGCTCCAAGGCCGATACCGACAACTACCACCTCGGCCTGTATGCGGCCGGGCAACAGGATGCGTTTTCGCTGCGCGGCGCGCTGGGTTACACCTGGCACAAGATTGAAGGCAAGCGCAACGTCGATTTCAGCGGCTTCTCGGATCGGCTGAAGTCGGATTATGACGCGAACTCGCTGCTGGCATTCACCGAAGCGGGTTACCGTTTCGGCCAGCCGGAGATGAACGTCGAACCGTTCATCAACCTGAGCTACATCCGCCTGCATACCGACAGCTTCCAGGAGTCGGGTGGCGCGGCGGCGCTGAGCGTGCGCAATGAAACGATGGACACCTTCTACTCCACGCTCGGGGTGCGCGGCGTGACCGAACTGCCGAAGAACGTCAGCCTTTACGGCTCGCTCGGCTGGCAACATGCCTACGGCGATAAGAACACCTCATCGCGCATGGCGTTTGCCGGCAGCGACGCGTTCGTCACGCAGGGCCAGGCCGTGGATGACAACGTGATGGTGGGCGATATCGGCGTGAGCGTGAAGCTGTCGCGCGCTGCGACGCTGGATGTTGGCTATCAGGGGCAATTCGGCGCCGATACCCGCGTCAATTCGGTCAACGCCAACCTGCGCTGGTCGTTCTGATTTTTCCTCTAGACTTCTCTGGTACTTGCAGGCCCGCTTGATGCGGGCCTTTTTTATGGTGAGAACTCAGTGGCGGCCTGCGACTGACTTTTATGATAAAAAAGCCCGCGCAACGGCGGGCTGAGCAGGGAAGGACGTTTAACGCCCTTTTTTCTTGCGTCCTGGCTGGGTAAAGCGCTTGCGGCCGGCCGGCGCAGCGGTTTTATCGGCGCTTTTCGGTCCGCCGGCGCTCGGTTTTTTCGCCGGGGCAGATTTGGCCGGGGCTTTCTTCGTCGGTTTAGCCTCGGACGAAGAGCCTTCAATCAGCTTGAACAGCTCAATCAGCTCGTCATCGGTCAGATCGCGCCATTCGCCCAGCGGCAAGCCCTTCAGGCTGACGTTCATGATGCGCGTGCGTTCCAGCTTGGTGACCTCATAGCCGAAGTGTTCGCACATGCGGCGGATCTGGCGGTTCAGCCCCTGCACCAGCGTGATGCGGAACACGAACGGCGCTTCTTTCTTCACCTTGCATTTTTTTGTCACCGTGCCAAGCATCGGCACGCCGGCGCCCATGCCGCGAATAAACTCGTCGGTCACTGGCTTGTTGACCGTCACCAGATACTCTTTCTCGTGATTGTTGCCGGCGCGCAGGATCTTGTTGACCAGGTCACCGTGGTTGGTCAGAAAGATCAGCCCCTGCGAATCCTTGTCCAAGCGGCCGATCGGGAAGATGCGCTTGCTGTGGTTGACGAAGTCGGTGATGTTGTCGCGCTCGCCGTCCTCGGTGGTGGTGACGATGCCGACCGGTTTGTTCAGCGCGATCAGCACCAGGTCTTCTTCATTGCGCGGTTCGATCAGCTGACCGTTAACCTTCACCACATCGCCGGCAAATACCTGGGCGCCAACGGTGGCGCGTTTACCGTTGATGAAAACGTTGCCCTGTTCGATGTATCGATCGGCGTCGCGGCGTGAGCAGATACCGCTCTCGCTAATGTATTTGTTCAGACGAATGGATGAGTTAGTCAGCATGGGATCTCCGTAAAACGCGGACTATACATTACCCGGATGGCGCTGCGAAGCGAATCATGCAGGGGGGGCTGGATAAGCGTATCCTGACCACGGTTGCTACAAAGGTATTTGCAATATTTTTTTTCGTTTAATTAATTATAGAAAATCGATGGGGATTTCCCTGAAAGTCATTCAAGTTATAAATGGATTATGCCAAATGCAATTCTTTAAGAGTTCATGTATAGATTCATTTTAAAAAAGTATTAGGATATTGATAAATTCAAGGAGGGATAAATGAACGCATTGGCCGAAGAAGGGACATTACGACGTATGACCATAGGGGAAATAAAATTGGCTCGCCATATATATGGAAGCTCAATTATATATGGTCGTGTATGGATACACTGTGATAGCTATTTCTCGTTTGGCTTACAAAACAGAAGTTATGCCATGGCACCTAATGGTGAGTTATGGTTACGGAGGGAGCTCTATAAAGACGATTTTTCTGATAATAGGGTTCTGATAGAAGATAAACATCTTTTCATCCATGAATTGGGGCATGTATGGCAACATCAGCATGGACAATGGGTAAGAATGCGTGGGTTGTTTAGTTGGGCGGCTGAGTACAACTATCGTCTTGATAGAAATAAAATTACTGATTACTCGCTGGAACAACAAGCTTCGATTTTTGCTGATTACTGGCTGCTGTTGGTTTATGGTATTGAAACGTGGCGTTATTATCAACGTCCTGGACGAGTGGGTAGGTACAGGGGAACCGATAGTTTGCGTGACATTCATGCACTTTATCAAAAAATTATTAGGGGATGAGAGGGAGCATGAAAAAATATGTGGTTCTATTCACGGCCTGCTTCTTGGTCGGCTGTCCGGGGCCTGGCGATAAGTTTACTCCGCGTTTCCCCGCCGTCGTCACTGCCAAAGATAACCATGTCTGCATTCTTTCTTCTATGAAGGCGGGGGATAATATCCGCTTCGTTCAGATTTATAGCGAATCAGGCGATAAGCTCATTAAAGATATCGATAATGACGCTTTTTTTGTTGAACCGGGGAGGTGCATGCCGGTATTCGACTATGCTTTTCGGCCAGGGAGGCGCTATTCCGTCGCCTACGATGTACAGACACCCGAAGGTTCGCATTTGATTACCGCCGCATTCATGGTTGTCTCCGACGAACGGGGCAACCTGAGGGTTAACGATTAACGTATGTTCTTAGGTTCAGTTTGTTGGGCTGCGTTAGGTTGTAGAATGAAAGGCTATGAAAAAATTTGCCCTGTTGCTCGCTAACGTATTGGCTGTTGTTGGGCTGGCTGTGCTGACAATAAAGCTTTTTCCTGTACCCAGGCTAAACCAGAATCAAACCGCTTGGCTGATTGACGCCAGTGAGTTTTTTCATTTTAACGATACGGAATGGTTTGGCGCGCTCGTTTTTGGCGCGGTTTATCTGTTGGCTGGATGTCTGGAATGGTTCTTTATCCGCCTAATCTTTCAACGGGTGAGCTGAGGACACCGTCATTAACTCTCATCACCGTTCCCCCACCTTCACCACCCGGGTGTTAAGCGGGGTGAGCGTCTGCCCGGCGTTGCCGATCGGCGTCAGGCGCGGCACGGGGCGGCCGCTGTCGCTTTCCACCAGCGTTGAATGCGCCTCTCCTTCGGCGAACAGATGATCTTCCCCCCACTGGCGCAGGCCAACGATCACCGGAAACAGCGCGCGGCCTTTCTCGGTCAGCACATACTCCTGATAGGCACTGCCGTCTGCGGCGGGCACGATCTCCAGCACGCCGTGCGTCACCAGGGCGCGCAGCCGGGTGGCAAGAATGTTCTTCGCCATCCCCAGCCCTTTTTGAAATTCGCTGAAACGGGTGACGCCGTCGAAGGCGTCGCGCACGATCAGCAGCGACCACCAGTCGCCAATCACATCCAGCGTGCGCGCCACCGGGCACGGCGCGTCTTCCAGGCTCTTACGTTTCACGACGATTATCTCCTGCTGCATATTCTGGTTGCATTATAAAACCTCTGCACCTAAAGTTCATTGGGTTTAATAATGAAACCACATTGAGGTGTACGATGAGCGACAAACTGCTGGAACCTCCCTGTGCGGCATTGGGGCGCCTGCCGGCCGCCCTGGTGCTGCTGTTGGCCGCCGCCAGCGCCTTTAGCGTGGCCAACGTTTACTATGCGCAGCCGCTGTTAGACGCCATCGCCCGCGATTTTTCCATCAGCCTGGCGGCGGTCGGCATGGTGATCGCCGTGACTCAGTTGGGCTGCGCGCTGGCGTTGCTGTTGGTGGTGCCGCTGGGGGATCGGTTGAACCGGCATCGATTGCTGGCGGGGCAACAGCTGGGGCTGATCGCTGCGCTGCTGCTGGTGGGCTGGGCGCCCAGCGCGGCCTGGCTGCTGGTGGGGATGATGCTGGTGGGGCTACTGGGCACCGCCATGACGCAGGGCCTGATCGCGTTCGCCGCCGCCCTGGCGCCGCCGCAGGAGCGCGGGCGGGTAGTCGGCGCGGCGCAGGGCGGGGTGGTGCTGGGGTTGCTGCTGGCGCGCACTCTCTCCGGCGCGCTGGCGGACGTTGGCGGCTGGCGCACGGTGTACTTCTTCTCCGCCGGAGTGACGTTGGTATTGCTGCCGATCCTGTCGCGCCTGCTGCCAGCGGCACGCACCGTTTCCAGCACGCTGAGTTATCCCGCGCTGCTGGGTTCAATGTTGAGCCTGTTGCTGCATGACCGCACGCTGCAAATTCGCGGCATGCTGGCGCTGCTGATGTTCGGCGCTTTCAGCCTCTTTTGGAGTTCGCTGGTGTTGCCGCTGAGCCGGCCGCCGTTCAACTTCACCCATGCCGCGGTGGGAGCGTTCGGCCTGGTCGGCGCGGTGGGCGCGCTGGCGGCGGTGCGCGCCGGGCATCTGGCGGATCGCGGGTTGGGGCAGGCGGCCAGCGGCGCATGTCTGCTGCTGTTGACGCTGGCCTGGCTGCCGCTCGGTTTGCTCGGCAGCGGCCTGGTTTGGCTGGTGGCGGGCATCGTGCTGCTGGATCTGGCGGGCCAGGCTATCCATGTGCTGAACCAGAGCATGATTTTCAGCGCACACCCGCAGTCGCACAGCCGGCTGGTGGCCTGCTACATGCTGTTTTACGCCGTCGGCAGCGGGCTGGGCGCCTTTGCCGGCACCCATGTGTACGCCTGGGCGGGCTGGAGCGGCGTTTGCTGGCTGGGGGCGGGCGTCAGCCTGAGCGCATTGCTGTTTTGGCGGCTGACGCTGCGCGGGATGCCGGATGCGGCGGGTAAGGGCTAGTGGGCCGGTGAGTGCATCAGGTAATAATCTTCTTCGCCGTCGTTGCCGGTGGAGATGATGCGCCAGCCGTGCTTGCGGTAGAACGCCAGCGCTTTTTCATTTTTAACCAGGCATTTCAGCGAACCGGTGGCGGTGAAGGTGGCTTGCGCCGCATGCAGCAGCGCACTGCCGACGCCGCGCGGCGGCTGATGGGGATCGACATACAGGTTATGAATGAAGTTATCTTCGCGGTAGACGGAGACGAATCCCAGCAGCGCGCCGCCGTCTTCCGCCACCCAAATCGCTTCGCCCAGCGTCGCGCCGTCGAAATCTTCCAACTGATAGTTTGAGGTATCGCGCCAGCCGAACGCCGCCTTGCGCGACGCCAGGTACAGCGTGCGCAGGAAGGGGCGATCGGTCTCTTGGTAGGGTCTTATCTGCATGGCATCTCCCGGTGGTTTGTGCTCACTATAGCGCATTGCGCGGCGTATGCCCGCTGGGCCAATTTAATCGCTTGTTTGTCCGCGCCGCCGCTGGCATGATCCCCTGCAGGGATTAACGCAACGTTGATCACAACCTATTGATTTTCATGACTCGGGGTGCCCTTCCGCGTGAAGGCTGAGAAATACCCGTATTACCTGATCTGGATAATGCCAGCGTAGGGAAGTCACGGCCGCTCAACCGGCGCCGCCTTCTTGAACGCCGGTTGGGAGGAATATGATCGCTCGACCTGATGCACTACCCGGCGCCCGCGCCGCGGCCTGCCTGACCCAATTCCAACAGCGGCCTCCGCTGATCCACTGCCTGACCAACGAAGTGGTGCAGTCGCTGACCGCCAACGTGCTATTGGCGCTCGGCGCTTCCCCTGCGATGGTGGTGGAGCCGCAAGAGGCGGCGCAGTTCAGCGCGCTGGCCGACGGCCTGCTGATCAACGTCGGCACCCTCAACGCGCTGCGCGCCGAATCGATGCGGGCGGCGGTGGCCGCCGCCAATCGGGCCGGCAAGCCCTGGACGCTGGATCCGGTGGCGGTCGGCGCGCTCTCCTACCGCACCGCCTTCGCCAAACAGCTGCTGGACGAGAAACCGGCGGCGATACGCGGCAACGCCTCGGAAATCATGGCGCTCAGCGGGTTGCTGGCCAGCGGCCGCGGCGTGGATAGCGGCGACGACTCGCTGGCGGCATTGCCCGCCGCGCGTGAGCTGGCGCAGCGCAGCGGCGCGGTGGTGGCGGTCACCGGCGCGGTGGATTACGTCACCGACGGCCAACGCGATTGGGCGATCGAAGGCGGCTCTCCGCTGATGACGCGGGTGGTGGGCACCGGCTGCGCGCTGTCGGCGGTGGTGGCGGCGTTTTGCGCCCTGCCGGGCGATCGCCTGGACAACGTGGCGACCGCCTGCCGGGTGATGTCCCACTGCGGCGGCCTGGCGGCCAGGCAGGCCGCCGGGCCGGGCAGCTTTACGCCGGCGTTCCTCGATGCGCTGTATCAACTGCGCGGGGAGGATCTGTGATGAAACGCATTAACGCCCTGACCATCGCCGGCACCGATCCCAGCGGCGGCGCCGGCATTCAGGCCGATTTGAAGGCCTTCTCGGCGCTTGGCGCCTACGGCACCTCGGTGATTACCGCGCTGGTGGCGCAAAATACCCGCGGCGTGCAGTCGGTGTATTACATCGATCCGGCGTTCGTCGCCGCGCAGCTGGACTCGGTGTTCAGCGACGTGCGCATCGACAGCGTCAAGATCGGCATGCTGGCCAACGCCGACATCGTGCAGGCGGTGGCCGAACGGCTGCGCCATTACCGGCCGGAATTCGTGGTGCTGGATACCGTGATGCTGGCGAAAAGCGGCGATCCGCTGTTGGCGCCGGAGGCGGTAGAGTCTATCCGGCGCGAGCTGTTGCCGCTGGTGTCGATCATTACGCCGAACCTGCCGGAAGCGGCGGCGCTGCTGGCGTGCGCGCCGGCGGAAGATGAAGCGCAGATGCGCGAGCAGGGGCGGGCGCTGCTGGCGATGGGCTGCCGGGCGGTGCTGATGAAGGGCGGCCACCTGAGCGAAAGCGAGAGCCCGGACTGGCTGTTTACCGCCGAAGGCGAGCAGCGCTTTACCGCGCCGCGCGTCGCCACCCGCCACACCCACGGCACCGGTTGCACGCTTTCGGCCGCGCTGGCGGCGCTGCGCCCGCGCCATGCCGACTGGGCGGCCACGGTGGCCGCCGCCAAGGACTACCTGCAACACGCGCTGCAACAGGCGGACACGCTGGAAGTGGGGCACGGCATCGGGCCGGTGCATCATTTTCACGCCTGGTGGTGAGTCAACTTTTTGCCGCAACCGTGGTCTGACTAGTTCAGGCCCGGTTTACGGGCGAAACCTGATTTAACCTAGGGAGAAGGACTATGACGGGACACCAGGCGCTGCGTTGCGCCCTCTTCGGCGCACTGCTCAGCTTCAGCGCGGGCAGCTTCGCTCAGCAGATCGTCACCACATCGGATTTGATTCAGCAGCCGGGGTATCAGGCCAGCTGGCAAAACATGGTCAAAGGCCAGGCGCGGATGCCGGGCTGGGCGCGCAAGGGCGTCGGCACCTCTACGCCGGCGCAAAACTTGAGCTGGAAGGGCAAAGAGTATCTGGTCGGCAACCTGTGCAAGCCGCACGACTGCGGCAACAACTTTTTGATCGTGGCGTTCAGCGCGGACAAATCCCAGGCCTGGGGCGTGCGGGTGGAAGTGGAAGATCGGCCGGAAGCCGTCGATCATCCGAAGAAATACGCCAAGTACCAGTGGCTCGGCAAGCCGGATGACGACATGAAAGCGCTGCTTAAGCAGCAGTTCGAGAACAATCCCGACTGGAAATGATCTGACCGGGGGCGCTGACGATGCCGCCCCCGGCGTCGATCAGCCGATGCCGGCCTGATGCAGATCGTGCAGGTTGAGCGCCCCCACCAGTACACCGTCCATATCGACCACCGGGGCTGCGCTGATGTGCTGTTCGTGCAGCGCTTCCAGCGCTTCGCCGGCGCGCCACTGCTCCGGCAGCCGATAGCCGGGGCGGGTGATCGCCGGGCTGAGCGGATCCTGCAGGCTGTTGCCCTTCACCAGCCAGCGGCGCAGGTCGCCGTCGGTAAACACGCCCACTACCCGCTGCTGCGCGTCGCACACCGCCACCAACCCGAGCCCGGTGCGGCTCAGTTCCAGCATCGCTTCCATCACGTTGGCGCTTTCGCTCACGCGCGGCAGGCGATCGCCGGTGCGCATCAGGTGATGCACGCGGTTCAGCAGGCGCGCCCCCAGGCTGCCGCCCGGGTGCGAGCGGGCGAAGTCTTCCGCATTGAAACCGCGCTGGCGCATCAGCGCCATCGCCAGAGCGTCGCCCATCATCAGGGTGTTGACCGCGCTGGAGGTGGGCGCCAGCCCCATCGGGCAGGCTTCGCGCTCGACGCCGATATCCAGTACGCAGGCCGCGCCCTGCGCCAGGGGCGATTCTTTGCCGCCGGTGATGGCGATCACCGGAATGCCGTTCTCCGCCAGCAGCGGCAGGATCAGATCCAGCTCTTTGGCGCGGCCGGAGTAGGAGATGAACACCACCACGTCGTCGGCGCCGATCATGCCGAGATCGCCGTGCAGCGCCTCCGCCGGATGAACGAAGAACGACGGCGTGCCGGTGCTGGCCAGCGACGCGGCGATTTTTTTGCCGATATGGCCGGACTTGCCGATGCCGGAAATCACCGCTTTGCCGCGGCAGTTCAGCAGCAGCTCGCAGGCGCAGACGAAATTGTCATCCAGGCGCGCCAGCAGGCGCTGCGCTTCGGTCAACTCGATCTCCAGCGTTTCGCGGGCGAAGGCGAGCAGGGCGTTGGCGTTACTCATCGGGGTCTCCTACCAGAATGATATTGATGCCTTTCGCCTGCAGGGCGGCGAGGTAATCGGGGTTGATGTCTCGGTCGGTGATCAGCGTATCGACGGCGCTGAGTTCGCACACCACGTTCGGGCTCTTGCGGCCGAATTTCGAGGAGTCCACCAACAAAATAATGCGGCCGGCGGCTTCGCACATCGCTTTGCTGACGTTGTGCACTTCGTTGAAGGTGGTGACGCCGGCGTTGAGATCGACGCCGTCCGCGCCGATAAACAGCTTGTCGAAGCTGAATTGCTGAAACGCCGATTCGGCCAGGCTGCCGTGGAACGAGGCCGATTTTTTGCGGTAGGTGCCGCCGGGCATCAGGATGGTCTGATCGTTGTCCAGTTCCACCAGCGCGTTGACGATGGTCAGGCTGTTGGTCATCACCGTGATGTTATTGAACTGCGCCAGGTGCGGCACCATCTGCAGCACCGTGCTGCCGGCGTCGAAGATCAGCGAGTCGCCGTCGGCGATCAGCGCCACGGCGGCGCTGGCGATGCGGCGTTTTTTCTCGGTGTTGATATGGGTTTTACGGTCGATTGGCTGATCGCCGTCGTCGCGGCTGAGTACTACGCCGCCGTAGGTGCGGATCACCTCGCCTTCTTCTTCCAGCAGGGTGAGATCTTTGCGGATGGTGGTGCCGGTAGTGGAGAAATGCTCGGCCAGGGCGTCCACTGCCGTTTTGCCATGCTGCTGCAGATATTCAAGGATAGCGGCCTGCCGCTGCTTTGGTTTCATCGCGATTCCCGTTCACAAGAGTGGGGCATTTCCCCTCGCTGAATAATTCACTATGAAAGGTAATGCCTTTTAATGTGAAAATATCACGATTTGGGTTCAATCGCTAACGATAGTGCAGACTGGCATGCGCGATCCTCGGGGAAGATCACATCCGGGCGCAAATCCCGCTGATGCAAACCGTGCAAATGAGGCAGCGGGCGGGGCCGGGCGAAGACGGTCAGGCCGCGCAGCAACAGGCTGCCGCACACCCGCCGATCGGCGTCGAAGGCCAGCGCCAGCACCACCCGCGGGCGAAAACGGCCGCCGGAGCGGCCGACGCCGACGGCGCCCAGTCGGCATAAGCCGTCGAAGGCGCGGTTGAAACGTTGCAGGTGCCACCAGCCGAAGGCGATTTGCAGCAGCCAGGCCAGCAGCGCGAAGGCGATCAAAGCTTGTGTCATGGGGTTCTCCTTATGCCCCCTTCCGCGGAAGGGGGCGTCGGTGGCGTCAGAACATCACCTGGCCGCCGGTGATGTTGATCGATTGGCCGGTGCAGTAAGAGGCCTTATCGCTGGCGTAGAACAGCAGGGTGTTCAGCACGTCCTGGTAGTCGCAGCCGCGCTTCAGCGGCACTTTGTCGATGTAGTACTGCTCCACCTGGTCCGGCGCGATGCCCAATTTTTGCGCGTACTGCGGCAGCAGCGATTGAAACATCGGCGATTTCAGCAGGTTGCCGAGCATCAGCGAATGCACGGTAATGCCGTATTCCGCCAGATCGAGCGCCAGCGACTGCGTCAGCCCCACGCCGCCGAACTTGGCGGCGCTGTAGCCGGAGTTGTGCTTGCTGCCGACCTTGCCGGACTTGGAGTTGATCTGAATGATGCGCCCGGCGATGCCGTCGCGGATCATCAGGCGCGAGAACTCGCGGGCGCAGAGGAAATAGCCCACCAGGTTCACCTGCAGCGAGCGGTCGAAGTCGCCCAGCGGGAAGTCGGTGATCGGCGCCGCCTTGGCGATGCCGGCGCTGTAGACCAGCAGGTTGGTTTGGCCAAATTCCCGGTCAACCGCCGCCGCCAGTGCGAGCACGCTCTGCTCGTCGGTGGCGTCGGCCTGAAAACCGCAGGCGCTGCCTGTGCCGTACTCTTCGTTGATCTGCCGCGCCACCCGATTGGCGTTGTCGGCGTTCAGATCGGCCACCGCCACCCGATAGCCGGCCTGCGCCAGCCCGTGGGACAAAAAGGCGCCTAACGTTTGGCCGCCGCCGATCACTACAGCTACTTCAGACATGGTCTACTCCTTATGCGATAAATGACAGCGTGCTGCCCAACGGGATATCGGTCGGCGTCGGGCCGGAAACGTGGATCGAGCCGGGGAATTCGGCTTCGGCTTCGCCGTCGAAGCGTACGGTGATGTGGCCGAGCTCGCGCAGATTCTGCGTGGCGACGCTGCCGACGGCGGTGATGGCGTAGCGCTGCTGCGCCAGCTCCATCACGCCGCCCACCTGCAGCTCGCCGGCGGTCGCGCCGTGGCGGTGGATGAAGCAGAACTCTTCGATATCCGCCGGCGCGCCTTCACGGAAAGTGATCAGCATGTTGTCCAGCAACGCGTCGCGGGCGCAGCCGCCGATCTGCGTGATGGTGGTATGAAAAATGGTGTGCATAAACGTCTCCCTGGAAATCATGCTATTGATAAATAAAGGCCGAGGCGGCCCAGGCGATCAGGACCGTCGGCGCGCCGGTCAGAAAGCGGCCAACCAGCACTGAAGGCACGCCGACCCGTACGGTGTCCTGTTTGGCTTCCGCCAGCGACAGGCCGACCGGAATGAAATCGCAGGCGGCCTGCGCGTTGATGGCGAACAGCGCGGGCAGCGCCAGCTGCGGCGGGATATGGCCGAGGCCGATCTGCACCCCGACCAGCACGCCGATCACCTGGGCGATGACCGCGCCGGGGCCGAGGAACGGCGACAGCAGCGGGAATGAGCAGATCAGCGCCAGCGTCACCAGGCCGATCGGGCTGTTGGCCAGCGGCGTCAGGCCGTGAGCGATAAAGTCCCCGAGGCCGGAGGCCATGATGATGCCGATCAAGGCCGAGACGAACGCCATAAACGGCAGAATGGTCTTCAGCACGGTGTCGATAGTGTCGCGTCCAGCCTGGAAGAACACCGCCACCACCGATCCCATGCCCATGCCGACCTTCGCCAGCAGCCCGTCGCTTTGTTCGGTGATCTTCTTGCTGGTGTCGTAGTCGCGCGCCTTGGGCGGCGCGGCAACGGCGGCGGCGGCGGGTGGGTTCTCCGTCGCGTCGATTCGGCTGATGTTGTGGTCGCGCACGCCGGAGACATAGATGTCTTCGAGGATAAACTGCGCCAGCGGGCCGGACTGGCCGGTGGCGTGGATGTTGACCGTCGGAATGCGGCGTTTCGGGTACAGGCCGCAGCGCAGGGTGCCGCCGCAGTCGATCACCGCCACGCCGATCTCTTCCGCCGGCGGCTCGCCCTCTTTGAAACCGTCGACGGCGGGCCAACCGGTCAATTCGCTGAGGCGATCGACGATGGAAGGCCGGGTGCCGGCGGTGATGTACACCACTTTTTTGCCGGGTTCTATCGGCAGTTCCAGGGGGCCGCCCCAGCCGCTGGCGCCTTTTTCAATACGGATATAAGCACTCATGCTGCACTCCACGAATTAAAGTTGCACCTGGCGATCCAGACGGATGCCCATCTTGCGTTCGAACAGACTGGTGGTGAGATCGGTGACCCAGCCGCGGAAGAAGTTGGTGAACAGCCCCACCAGGAAATAGCTCACCGCCAACGGGCCGAGCGGCAGGCCGAGGGTGGTCAGGCCGCTGGCGATGCCGAGGTAAACGAACAGTTCGCCGGGGTTGATGTGCGGAAACAGGCCGTTCATCGAGTGGCAGCTGTAGGAGGCCGCCGCGTAGTAGCTCGGCTTGTATTTCTCCGGCATGAAGCGCCCCAGGCTGAGGGTCATCGGGTTGCAGAAGACAAAGGTGCCGATCAGCGGCAGCAGCAGATAACGCGAAACGGGGTTGCCCGCACAGCGCTGCGCCAATCGTTCGATACGTTCCTGGCCAACAAATTTGATCAGCGCGTTCATGATAACCAACAGGCTGATCAACAAAGGCAAAATGCCGGTCACCATGCCGACAAACACTTCACCGCCTTTCTGAAACAGGCCGATAAACCACTCGGCGCCGTGGGTGATTAGCTCAATCATTATGTTCTCCTGTAATGGACTGTTATGGCCTGGAGCGAACGGCGGCTCTGTCGCCATGGGCCTTACAGTAGTCACTTTGTTGGGCTATTTGTTTTAAATAGATCACAATTTGAAAGATAAATATTTTATTTTGAAAGTTTAAAGTGAAAGAAAGAGAAGGTGAACGGCGCGAGAGGCGGGATAACGGGCACAAAAAAGCCCGGCGAACCGGGCTTTGGGACAGGCGGTCTGTCACATCAGGCGATGGTGACCTTCTTGTCCAGGTAGGCGTCTTGTACGGCGTTGATCAGCGCCACGCCGTCTTTCATCGATTTCTTAAACGCTTTACGCCCCAGGATCAGGCCCATGCCGCCGGCGCGTTTGTTGATCACTGCGGTGCGCACCGATTCCTGCAGATCGTTCTCACCGGCGGCGCCGCCGGAGTTGATCAGCCCGGCGCGGCCCATGTAGCAGTTGGCCAGCTGGTAGCGCACCAGATCGATCGGGTGATCGGTGGTCAGCTTGGTGTAGACGCGATCGTCGGTATAGCCGAATTTCACCGCGCGGTAACCGCCGTTGTTTTCGGCCATTTTCTGTTTGACGATGTCGGCGCCGATGGTGGCGGCGATGTGGTTGGCCTGGCCGGTCAGATCGGCGCTGGAGTGGTAGTCCACGCCGTCCTTGTTGAACGCCGGGTTGCGCAGATAGGCCCACAGCACCGTGACCATGCCCAGCTCATGCGCGCGCTCGAAGGCGATCGAGATCTCTTCGATCTGGCGGCGCGACTGCTCGGAGCCGAAGTAAATGGTGGCGCCGACCGCCACTGCGCCCATGTTGAACGCCTGCTCGACGCTGGCGTACAGGGTCTGGTCGTACTGGGTCGGGTAGCTCAGCGTTTCGTTGTGGTTGAGTTTGACCAGGAACGGAATTTTATGCGCGTAGCGGCGCGATACCGACGCCAGCACGCCGTAGGTGGAGGCGACGCAGTTACAGCCGGCTTCAATCGCCAGCTCGACGATGTTCTTCGGATCGAAATACAGCGGGTTGGCGGCGAACGAGGCGGCGGCGGAGTGCTCGATGCCCTGATCGACCGGCAGGATCGACAGGTAACCGGTGCCGCCCAGGCGGCCGTGGTTGAACAGGGTTTGCATCGAACGCAGCACGCTGTTGGGGCGGTTGTTATCGATCATTACGCGGTCGACGAAGTCGGCGCCCGGCAGGTAGAGATTCTCGGCGGGGATAGTGGTACAGCGGTGTTGCAGCAGATCTTCCGCTTCCTTTCCTAGCAACTGCACAATATCAGTCATGATTCACTCCCGATTAAGCTTCTTCATACACCGGCAATGCAAGGGTTTTTGACCACCGGCGTAGTAAAAAAGCGGTGATTGAAGCTGTAAAGCGATGCTACCGAACTTGATCCGGCAAGGACAAACAATAGATGCGATTGAGAGGAAATGCCATTGGCGTAGCCAAATACGCGGGGGCAATCGCCCCCGGCGCGTTAAGTGCTTGATTGTTCGATCTCGCCTGCCTTGGCGTTCCGAGCGGCGAGCGGGCGCAGAGCCGGATTAGCCCAGCAGGGCGCAGTTCGGCGGCAGGCGGCATTCGATGGCCTGCGGCACCACTTCGATGCGGAAATGGCGGCCTTTGAGCGGCTCGCCGTCGAGGTTGAAGGTCATCTCATGCGGCGCGTCGATCTCCAGCCACGGCAGCGCGGCGCTGAGGATGCTGTTGCTCTCTTCGTCGTTGAACAGGGCGGCCACCAGCGCCGGCAGCAGTTCATCGGCGATTAACAGGCGCAGCTGCAACTGCCCGTCGTTAATCAGCGCGTTGGGGCACAGTTCCTGGCCGCCGCCGGCCTGTTTGCCGTTGCCGATGCCGATCACCAGCGCTTCGCCGGCCCAGCGGAAGTCCGGCCCGCGGATTTCACAGCGGTCGGCCTGCAGCGTATCCATGCGCAATAAGCCGTGAACGAAGTAGGACACGCCGCCCAACGCCGCCTTCAGCTTCTCCGGCGTTTCAGTGGTGATACGGGTGCCGAAGCCGCCGGTGGCCATGTTGATGAAGTAGCGCTCGCCGTTGACCTTGGCCAGATCGATAGGCACCGAGCGGCCCTTGATCGCCAGCTGCAGCGCCTGCTCGGGCGAGAGGGGAATGTTGCAGGCCATGGCGAAGTCGTTGGCGGTGCCGAGCGGCAAAATGCCCAGCGCCGGCCGACCTTGCGCCGGCAGTTGCGCCAGCGCGGCGGCCACTTCGTTGATGGTGCCGTCACCGCCGCCGGCGACGACGGTGCCGACGCCGAGCCGAGCGGCTTCCGCGACGTAGCGCGCGGCGTCGCCGTGTTCCCAGGTGACGCGCACGTGCAGCGTTATCTGCTCTTCGCGCAGCCGGTTGACGGCCTGGCGCAGCTCTTCGTTGCCGGCGCCCTTGCCGTTGATGATAAGCAGTGCTGGTGCATGTGAGTGTTGAGGCATTGCCGAGCTCCTCCGGCGGAAAACCAATAATGCCTCAAGATAAACCAGCCCAGGCCGCCAAGCCATCAGAATATTCAGCTAATTCCGGTTATTTCCCATTGCGCCGTGAATATGAAGACGATGCGAATTTATCTGAATTTAACCTGACAATAAGCGCAATTTTAATGGCGGCAGGATTAATCGCTATAGCGTTATTTATATATCGATGTGGCGTTATTATTTTTATTAAAATGGATAACGGGAAAACGTAATGAGAAATAGGCGCGCCGGCGGCAATGGCGGGCCCATAAAGAAAAAGCCAGCCCAAGGGAGATTGGGCCGGCTAAGGAGGTGGTTCCTAGTATTGCTATGCAAATATTTTCGTTGTTCGTTTTAAGCAGCGTGATAGTAACCAAGCTGCGGGCACATTGATGTGATCCAATTCTAATATTTGCTAAAAATCGCCGCCGAATGACGGCGATTCATTGTTAGGCTCCGGCGCTATTTTCTTCCGCCAAATTGCGGATCAGCAAAGCATAATTGAGATCGATATCCTGCGGGATCGGCAAATAAACGATATGGCCGTTGCCCGGCGCGACCTCAATCGGCTCGCCTTTCTTATTTTGCATGCTTTCGAGGGTGAACAGCACGTTGCCGCCCGGCGTCATCATCTCGACGCTGTCGCCGAGTGAGAATTTATTCTTCACGTCGACTTCCGCCCAGCCTTCGCGGCGCACGCCGGTGAACTCGCCGACGAACTGCTGGCGCTCGGAGAGCGAAGAGCCGTAGTCGTAGTTCTGCTGCGCTTCGTGCACGTGGCGGCGCAGGAAGCCTTCGGTATAGCCGCGGTGCGCCAGGCCTTCCAGCGTGGTGAGCAGGGTCGGATCGAACGGTTTGCCGGCAACGGCGTCGTCGATGGCGCGGCGGTAGACCTGGGCGGTGCGCGCGCAGTAGTAAAAGGACTTGGTGCGCCCTTCGATCTTCAACGAATGCACGCCGAGCTGCGTCAGACGCTCTACGTGCTGGATGGCGCGCAGATCCTTGGAGTTCATGATGTAGGTGCCGTGTTCGTCCTCGAAGGCGCTCATATATTCGCCTGGTTTTTGCGTCTCAGACAGCATGAATACCTTGTCGGTCGGCGCGCCGATGCCCAGCGTCGGCTCGACGGTCTGCACCGGGATCGGCTCGTGCAGGTGCACGATATTGCCGGTGTCGTCCTCTTTGCCTTCTTCCGCCTTGTACTGCCAACGGCAGGCGTTGGTGCAGGTGCCCTGGTTGGGATCGCGCTTGTTGATGTAGCCGGACAGCAGGCAGCGGCCGGAGTAGGCCATGCACAGCGCGCCGTGGACGAAGATCTCCAGCTCCATGTCCGGCACTTCGGCGCGGATCTCGGCGATCTCTTCCAGCGACAGCTCGCGCGACAGGATCACGCGGGTCAGGCCCATTTGTTTCCAGAACTTCACCGTCGCCCAGTTAACGGCGTTGGCCTGCACCGACAGGTGGATGTCCATCTGCGGGAAGGCTTCGCGCACCATCATGATCAGGCCAGGATCGGACATGATCAGCGCATCCGGGCCCATATCGACTACCGGTTTCAGATCGCGCAGGAAGGTTTTCAGCTTGGCGTTGTGCGGGGCGATGTTGACCACCACGTAGAATTTTTTGCCCAGCGCGTGCGCTTCGTTGATGCCCTGCGCCAGATTCTCGTGGTTGAACTCGTTGTTGCGCACCCGCAGGCTGTAGCGCGGCTGGCCGGCGTAAACCGCATCGGCGCCGTAGGCGAAGGCGTAACGCATGTTTTTCAGCGTGCCGGCCGGGGAGAGAAGTTCCGGTGTAAACATAGTGTGTCTCGGTCTGATTTCAGGTCAGCACCACGCCACCTGATGGCGCAGTAAAAGCGGGGGATTGTAGCCGCGGCGCGGCAAAAAATCAGCAGTTAACCGGATTTATTCAAGGGAGATTGATCCCGGTCAAACGGAAAACGCGCGATGGCGGCCACCGCGCGGGCGAAACGGGGGATCAGGCGCTCAAATCGCGAATGTCGGTGGTCGGGCCGTTTTTAATCACCGACTGGATACCGTTTTTGGCTGCGCTTTCGGAGCTGTACATTTCGCTGACGCCGATCACCTGATGGTTCTTGGCCTTCAGCACAAAGTAGGGCTGGTTGCTGGTGCTGTGCTTCAGCTCAAACTGCGCTTCATGCGGCGAATTGGTCTGCACCGAGGCGATGCCGTTCTCCGCCGACGCTTTGCTGGCGTACATCTCGCTGGCCAGAATGATCTCGCCGTTACTGGCTTTCAGGTTGAAGTGGTACTGTCCGTTCTTTGCTTTTTTCAGCTCGTAATGACCGATTGCCATGGTTCTTCTCCTGTAGGTTCCGATTCGTGATGTAAGTGTAGCCAATCGCTTGAAAATCGGTGGCTAAACCTCACAGCAGCTTAGTCGAAAAAATGCGCAATTTTTTTGCGCCGGCGCGGAGTTTTCGCCCGAGAAGCCCGGCGCCGCACGGGAAGCTAAGAGAGGGGCGGTGATTGCGCAGTGCAGTATTTGGGACGTCTAAGCCGTGTAACACTCGCGATTTCATCTTGGCGGGTTCACCTCGCAGAGATAAAATAGGGTAAATTTTGCACAGGAGCGCCAAGGATGGAAAAAATCGAACGGTCAGTAGGAAATGATAAAAGCGAGGGCAGCGATAAAGATTGGGAGCCTCTGTTGAGAATGATCGCTAACACAGCCCTACCACACGACTTCCTGCTGTCGGATGAGCGACAACAGGGTGTGGCTGACCGCGCGCCTTGGTGGAACGCGGTCGATTCTCTCCCCTAAACCCCATTCACCAGCCGGCAGGGCTCGGCTTCCCAGCGGTAACCGACGCCGTATACCGAGCGGATAAAGGATTTTTGCCCGTCGATCAGCTCCAGCTTGCGGCGCAGGTTTTTGATGTGGCTGTCGATGGTGCGGTCGGTGACCACCCGATAGTCGTCATACAGGTTGTTCAGCAGCTGCTCGCGCGAAAATACGTTGCCCGGCTGGCTGGCCAACGTTTTCAGCAGGCGGAACTCCGCCGGCGTCAGATCCAGCAACTGCCCCTGATAGCTGGCCTGGAAACGCGGTTCATCGATGTGCAGCAGGTCATCTTCCCGCGCATTCTCCTGCGGCCGATAGCTGCGGCGCAGAATGGTTTTCACCCGCGCCACCACTTCGCGCGGGCTGTAGGGTTTGCAGATGTAATCGTCGGCGCCGATCTCCAGCCCCAGCAGGCGGTCAATCTCTTCGATTTTCGCCGTCACCATCACGATCGGCACGTCGCTGAAGCGGCGCAGCTCGCGGCACACCGTCAGCCCATCGGCGCCCGGCAGCATCAGATCGAGCAAGATCAGCGCCGGCGGATGCTGGTGCACGGTCGGCACCACTTCGTTGCCGTTGGTCAGCCAACGGGTGGCGTAGCCCGCCGCCTGCAGATAATCCACCAGCAGCTGGCCCAGCTTGGGCTCATCTTCAACAATCATGATCTGCACGGGTTGATTCTGAATGTCCATCAGGGCGCCTTATTTTTTATCGGGGTAGCAAATTCTACTGTAATGCGCACGCCGCCTAAAGGCGAATGCTCGGCGCGGATTTTTCCGTCGTGCGCTTCCACGATGTTGTGGCAGATCGCCAGCCCCAAACCGGAACCGCCGCTGGCGCGGTTGCGCGAGCCTTCCGCCCGGTAGAAACGTTCGAAAATGCGCGTCAGTTGCTGATCGCTGATGCCTGGCGCGCTGTCCTGCCAGCAGAGGGATAGCCGCCCCGGCTGCAGCTCGGCACTGATTTCCAGCCGGCCGCCGGCATCGGTGTAGCGCAGGCTGTTTTCCAACAGGTTATTGAACAGTTGATTCAGGCGATCGGGATCGCCGAACAGCGGCGCCTGGGGCGGCAGATGGGTGACGATCTCCAGCCCTTTGGCGCGAAAGCGCTCGCGGAAGGCGGCGACGGCGATCTGCAGCAGATGCACGCAGTCCACCGACGATTTGCGATAGGCCAGCGCGCCGAGATCGGAGAGCGAAAGCTGGTGCAGGTCGTCGACCAGTTTGGTCAGGGTGGACACCTCGGCCTGCAGCGAGCTGAGCGACGCGGGCGTCGGCTGGCGCACGCCGTCCTGCAGCGCCTCCAGCTCGCCGCGCAGCACCGCCAACGGCGTGCGCAGTTCGTGCGACACGTCGGCCATAAAGGCGCGGCGCATCTGTTCATTTTTCTCCAGCGAGGTGGCCAACTGGTTGAAGTCGTGCGCCAGCCTGCCCAGCTCATCCTGGCTGCTGACCGCCACGCGGGCGGTGAAGTCGCCCGCCGCCAATCGATGGGTGCCCGCCACCAGGCGTTTAACCGGGGCCAGCATGCCGCGCGACAGTAGCCAGGTCACCGCCGCCGCCAGCAGGGTGGAGAGCGCGACGATGATCCAGCTGGTGCGGCGCTGCTGGCGATCGAAGTTGATGTCGGTATTGCGCGTCAGGCGTTCGACCGGGGTAGTGAGCACCCAACCGACGATCTCGTTGTTGTAGCGGATCGGGTGGCGCGGCCCCTCTTTCGGCAACGGGCCGGAATGCCCGACCAGCCGATTGAACTGGCTGTCCACCACCCAAAACTGGGTGCGCCAGCCTTTGGGCGGCAGGTTGTGGCTGCTGTCGCTGTTCTGCTCGAACGAACGCATGATTTGGTAGACCACCTGATCGTTGTTGCGCAGGAATATCCAGTTGCCATGATGGCTGTACTGCTCCTCCAGCGCTTCGCTCAGCATGTTGATGCGCTGCTCGTTACTGCTCTTGATGTAGTCGATAAAACCGCGCTCAAAGCTGACGCGCACCCCCCAGTGCATGGTGATCAACACCAGCATGCAGGTGGCGAAAATGGCCAGGAACAGCTTCCCGGTAATGCCTATCTTCATTGCAACCTCGTTGAGCCGGTGCCCGGCTCTTTGGCCAGCGTGCGGTTAGGCGCGCTATCCGCCGGCACGCGCGCGAAGGCCAGCGCGGGCAGGGCGATAATCAACGCCATACAGCAGTAGCTGTAAATAAATGCGCTGTGGATGGCCGGGCTGTCGGCCACCGCCTGGTGATGGGCGAAGCTGCCGATCAAGATGCCGGCGACGCTGACGCCGAGGCTCATCGACAGCTGCATGACCATCGACAACAGGCTGTTGCCGCTGCTGGCCAGGCGGTCCGGCAGGTCTTTCAGCGTCAGGGTATTCATCGCCGAGAAGCGCAATGCGTTGACCATCCCCTGGAAGAACAGTATCACCGGCAGCAGCCACAGCCAGCCGAGCATCGCCGCCAGCAGGAAACTCAGGCTGACCAGCGCCAGCAGCAGCGTGGCGGCCACCAGCACGTTGCGGTAGCCGAAGCGGTTGACCACCTGCACCACGATGCGCTTCATGCCCATGCTGCCGATGATCATCGGGATCATCATCAGCCCGGCGTGGAACGGCGTGAAGCCCATGCCCACCTGCAGAAACAGCGGTGTCATGAACGGCAGCATGCCGCTGCCGATGCGCCCCAGCAGACTGGCCAGCAGCCCGATCTTGTAGGTCGGGGTGCGCAGCAGCCGCAGCGAGAACAGGGCGCGGCTATTGCCGTAGGCATGCCAAACATACCCCAACAACGCCGCCGCGCCCAGCGCCACCAGGCCGGCGATGGCGCCGCCGGTCAGGCCCATGCCTTTGTGGCCGTCGAGCGCCAGCGTCAGCGACGCCATGCCGATCGCCAGCAGGAAAAAGCCGCTGAGATCGAAGCGGCGGGTCTGCATTTGGTAGTTGGGCATCAGCAGCAGCGTGGCGATGGCGCCCACGATGCCCACCGGAATATTGATCAGGAAAATCCAGTGCCAGCTGGCGTATTGCACCAGAAGTCCGCCCAGCGCCGGCCCCATCAGCGGGCCGATCTGGCCCGGCAGCGTCACGAAGGTCATCGCCGCCATGTACTGCTCGCGCGGCACGATCTTCATCACCGTCAGGCGGCCGACCGGCACCATCATCGCGCCGCCGATGCCCTGAAGCACGCGCGAGGCGATCAGCTCGTTCAGGGTTGCCGAGCGGGCGCAGAGGAGGGAGCCGAGGGTAAACAGCACAATGGCGCTGAAAAACACCCGCTGTACGCCGACCTTGTCCGCCAGCCAGCCGCTGGCCGGCAGCGTCACCGCCACCGTCAGCACATAGGCGACGATCACCGACTGCATGCGCAGCGGGTTCTCCCCCAGGCTGGCGGCCATCGAGGGCAGGGCGGTATTGACGATAGTGGTATCCAGCGTCTGCATAAAGAAGCCGAACGCCACTATCCAGAGTTGCCAACGTACCGTGGCGGTGTGTTTCATCAGCATCGGTCGGCCATTAGTGCGGCAGCGGGGCCAGCTGCTTGTTGCGGCGGAACTTCGCCTGCAGCCGGTCGAAGTAAAGATAGACCACCGGCGTGGTGTACAGCGTCAGCAGCTGGCTCATCACCAGACCGCCGGCGATGGTGATGCCGAGCGGCTGGCGCAGCTCCGCACCGTCGCCGCTGGTCAACACCAGCGGCAGCGCGCCGAACAGCGCCGCCAGCGTGGTCATCAGGATCGGCCGGAAGCGCAGCAGGCTGGCCTGGAAAATCGCCTCGCGGGCGCTGATGCCGCCGTTGCGCTGCGCCTCGAGCGCGAAGTCGACCATCATGATGGCGTTTTTCTTCACGATGCCGATCAACAGCATGATGCCGATCAGCGCGATCAGGCTGAACGGCGCGCCGAACAGCTCGAGCGCCAACAGCGCCCCCACGCCCGCGGAAGGCAGGGTGGAGAGGATGGTCAGCGGATGGATATAGCTCTCGTACAGCACGCCGAGCACGATATACACCGTGGCGATCGCCGCCAGGATCAGGAGCAGCTGCGACTTCAGGGTGTCCTGGAACACCTGGGCGGTGCCGGCGAAGGCGCCGCGCACCGTGGACGGCACGCCGAGCTGAGTCATGGTGCGCTCGACAGCGGCGGTGGCGTCCGACAGGCTGCCGCCGTCCGGCAGGTTAAAGGAGATGGTTGAGGCGGCGGACAGCCCCTGATGGTTGACCGACAGCGGCGCGTTGGCCGGTCGCCAACTGGCGAAGTAGGAGAGCGGTATCGCCTTGCCTTCGTTGTTGATGATGAACATTTTGTCCAGCGAGCTGACGTCCTGAGTGTAAGGCGGCGCCACTTCCATCACCACCTTGTATTGGTTGAGCGGTTGATAGATGGTCGAAATCTGTCGCTGGCCGAAGGCGTTGTTCAACAGGTTGTTGGCGTCGGACACCGAAATGCCGAGGCGCGCCATGGTCTCGCGATCGTAGACCAGATCCATCTCCGAGCCTTTATCCTGCTGATCCGAGTTGACGTCCGCCAGCTCGGGCAATGCCGCCAGCGCGGCGCGGATCTTCGGTTCCCAGTCGCGCAGCGCGGCGAGGTCATCCGCCAGCAGCGTATATTGGTAGCTGGCGTTGGCCTGGCGGCCGCCGACGCGGATATCCTGCACCGCCATCAAGAACAGGCTGGCGCCCGGTTCTTTGGCCAGGCGAGCGCGCAGGCGGGCGATCACTTTCTGCGCGTCGTCGCTGCGCACCGACAGCGGTTTCAGTGAGATGAACATCGAGCCGCTGTTGGTGCGCGAGCCGCCGGTAAAGCCGGTGACGTTTTCCACGTCCGGATCTTCGCGCACGATTTTCATGAAATCTTCCAGTTTGCCGCGCATCGCCTGGAACGAGATGCTCTGATCGGCCTGGATAAAGCCCATCAGGCGGCCGGTATCCTGTTCGGGGAAGAAGGTTTTCGGGATGCTGATATACAGCCAGACGTTGAGCGCAATGGTGGCGAGGAACACCGCCAGCACCCAGCGCGAGTGGCCAAGCACCCAGTTCAGCGAGCGTCCGTAACCCTGCTGCAGCGCCAGCAGCATTTTGCCGAAGCCGCGCGCGCGCCGCTGCGAACGCGCCGGCTGGTGGCGCAGCAGATAGGCGCACATCATCGGCGTGAGCGTCAGCGAGACGATCAGCGACAGCCCGATCGACACCGACAGGGTGACGGCGAATTCGCGGAACAGCCGGCCGGGCAGGCCCGCCATCAGCAGCAGCGGGATAAACACCGCCACCAGCGAAACGCTCATCGACAGCACGGTGAAACCGACCTCCCGCGCGCCCAGCAGCGCGGCGTTGATCGGTTTCATGCCGGCCTCGACGTGGCGGGAAATGTTTTCCAGCACCACGATGGCGTCGTCCACCACAAAGCCGGTGGCGATGGTCAGCGCCATCAGCGACAGGTTGTTGAGGCTGAAGCCGCACAGGTACATGGCGGCGAACGAGCCGATCAGCGACACCGGCACGGCGACCGCCGGGATCAGCGTGGCGCGGCCGGAACGCAGGAAGATGAACACCACCAGGATCACCAGCCCGATGGCGATCGCCAGCGACTGTTCGACCTCGGCCAGCGACGCGCGAATGGTCGGCGAGCGATCCTGCGCGACGTTGAGCGAGATTGCGGCCGGAATGTTTTCCTGCAGCGCGGGCAGCTCGGCGCGAATGCGATCGACGGTTTCGATGATGTTGGCGTCCGGCGCGCGGCTGATGGCCAGAACGATCGCCGGCTTGGCGTCGGTCATCCCGGCGTTGCGCACGTCCTGCACCGAATCTTTGACCTCGGCCACGTCGCCGAGCCGCACCGCCGAACCGTTGTTGTAATGAACGATCAGCGGGCGGTAGGCGTCGGCGGTTTTCAGCGCGTCGTTGGCCTGGATTTGCCAACGTTGCTGCGGGTTTTCGACGGCGCCCTGCGGGCGGCGCACGTTGGCGTTGCTGATGGCCTGCCGCACGGCATCCAGCGAAACGCCCTGATTGAACAGCGCCGAAGGGTTCAACTCCACCCGCACCGCCGGCAGCGAGCTGCCGCCCACGGAAACGTCGCCGACGCCTTCGGTCTGGCTGATCTTCTGCGCCAGCTGGGTGGACGCGAAGTCGTAAAGCTGCCCCTGGCTGTAGGTGTCCGACGTCAGCGTCAGGATCATGATCGGCGCGTCGGAAGGGTTGACCTTGCGATAGCTGGGGCGGCTCGGCATGCCGGTCGGCAACAGGCTTTGCGCGGCGTTAATCGCCGCCTGCACGTCGCGCGCGGCGCCGTTGATGTCGCGGCTGAGATCGAACTGCAAAATCACCCGGGTGCTGCCGAGCGAGCTCATCGAGGTCATTTCATTGACCCCGGCGATGCGGCCCAGCGCGCGTTCCAGCGGCGTCGCCACCGAGGAGGCCATGGTTTCCGGCGAGGCGCCCGGCAGCGACGCGCTGATCGAAATCACCGGAAAATCCACCTGCGGCAGCGGCGACACCGGCAGCAGGCGAAAACCGATCGCGCCGCTGATGGCGATGGCCAGCGTCAGCAGGGTGGTGGCCACCGGCCGGTGAATGAACAGGGCGAAGAATTTCACGGCAGCTCCTGCGTATCCGGCTGGCGATGCGTGTTGCGCGCCAGTTTGTCAAACAGCAGGTAGATCACCGGCGTGGTGAACAGCGTCAGGATCTGGCTCATGATCAGGCCGCCGACCATACAGACGCCGAGCGGATGCCGCAGCTCCGCGCCGACGCCGGTGCTCAGCATCAGCGGCAGCGCGCCGAGCAAGGCCGCCAGCGTGGTCATCAGGATCGGCCGGAAACGCAGCAGGCAGGCCTGATAAATGGCGTCGCGCGGCGATAAGCCCTGTTCGCGTTCCGCCGCCAGCGCGAAGTCGATCATCATGATGGCGTTCTTCTTCACGATGCCGATCAGCAGGATGATGCCGATGATGGCGATCACGTCCAGTTCGCTGCCGGCCAGCATCAGCGCCAGCAGCGCGCCGACCCCGGCGGTCGGCAGGGTGGAGAGGATGGTCACCGGATGAATGAAGCTTTCATACAGCACGCCCAGCACGATATACATCGCCACCACCGCCGCCAAAATCAGCCACAGCGTGCTGCCGAGCGCCGCCTGGAAGGCCAGCGTCGCGCCCTGGAATTGGGTGGTGATGTCTTTCGGCATGGCGAGATTTTTTTCCGCCTGGGTGACCGCGTCTACCGCTTCGCCGAGCGAGTAGCCGGCGGCGACGTTGAACGAGACGGTGGCCGACGGGAATTGGTCGAGGTGGTTGACCGACAGCGGGCCGAAACGTTCTTCGATTTTGGCGATGGCGCTCAACGGCACCACGGCGCCGTCCTTGCCGCTCAGACGGATCTCATTGAGCGCCGCCAACCCCGGCGTCGCGCTGACGTCGTGCTCCAGCACCACCCGGTATTGATTGGCCTGGGTGTAGATGGTGGAGATCAGGCGTTGGCCGAAGGCGTTGTACAACGCATTGTCCACGTCGCTCATGGTGACGCCGAGGCGCGAGGCCGAATCGCGATCGACGTTGACGTAGGCGACCAGCCCCTGATCCTGCCAATCGCTGGTGACGTCCGCCAGCTGCGGGGTGCGCTTCAGCTCATCCATCAGCTGCGGCACCCACAGGCTGAGATCGTCCAGCGACATCGCCTGCAGGGTGAACTGGTACTGGGTGCGGCTGACCTGGGTATCGATGGTCAGATCCTGCACCGGCTGCAGGTACAGCTTCACGCCGGGGAACTGCGCCGTTTGCTGCTGCAACCGGCTGATGATCGCCGGAATGCGGTCGCTGCGTTCGCTCAGCGGCTTCAGGTTGATCTGCAGCCGGCCGCTGTTGAGCGTGGCGTTGCTGCCGTCGACGCCGACGAACGAGGTCAGGCTCTCCACCGCCGGATCTTTGAGGATCTGCGCCGCGACCTGCTGCTGGCGCTCGGCCATATTGCTGAACGAAACGCTCTGCGGCGCCTCCAGCGTGCCCTGAATGATGCCGTTGTCCTGCACCGGGAAGAAGCCTTTCGGGATCAGCAGGTACAGCAACACCGTCAGCGCCAGGGTGCCCACGGCCACGCCGAGCGTCAGCCAGGGGTGGTTAAGCACCGTTTTCAGCCACTGGCCGTATCGCGCGATCACGCGCTCGAAAAAGCGCTCAGAGGCGGCGGAGAAGCGGTTCTGCTTGCGCAGCGATTCGTGGCTGAGCATGCGGGCGCACATCATCGGCGTCAGCGTCAGCGATACCACGGCGGAGATCAAAATCGCCACCGCCAGCGTCACGGCGAACTCGCGGAACAGGCGGCCGACGATGTCGCCCATGAACAGCAGCGGGATCAGCACCGCCACCAGCGAGAAGGTCAGCGAGATGATGGTGAAGCCGATCTCGCCGGCCCCTTTCAGCGCGGCGTCGAGCGGCTTTTCCCCTTTCTCGATGTAGCGCGAGATGTTCTCGATCACCACGATGGCGTCATCCACCACGAAACCGGTGGCGATGGTTAATGCCATCAGCGTCAGGTTATTGATGGAGAAGCCGAGGAAATACATGGCGGCGAAGGTGCCGACCAGCGACAGCGGCACCGCCACGCTGGGGATAATGGTCGCCGGCACGTTGCGCAGGAACACGTAGATCACCATTACCACCAGCGCGATCGCCAGCAGCAGCTCGAACTGCACGTCGCTGACCGAGGCGCGGATGGTGGTGGTGCGATCGGTCAACACCTTGACGTCGACCGACTTGGGCAGGCTTTTAATCAGCGTCGGCAGCATTTCGCGGATGCTGTCGGCGGTGGTGATGACGTTGACGCCGGGCTGGCGCTGAATGTTCAGCACGATCGCCTGTTGCTGGTTGGCCCAGGCCGCCAGTCGGGTATTTTCCGCCCCTTGTTCGATGGTGGCGATATCCTGCAGGCGGATCGCCGCGCCGTTCTGATAGGCGACGATCAGCTGGCGATAGTCGTCGGCGGATTTCATTTGGTCGTTGGCGGACAGGGTGACCGAGCGGGTCGGGCCGTCCAGGCTGCCTTTTGCCGAGTTGACGTTGGCGTTGCTGATGGCGGTGCGGATGGTTTCGCTGTTCAGGCCATAGGCGGCGACCGCCGCGGCGTTCAGTTTTACACGCACCGCCGGGCGTTGGCCGCCGGCCAGGGTCACCAGGCCGACGCCGGTCACCTGAGAGATTTTCTGCGCTACGCGCGTCTCCACCATGTCTTCCACCTGCGTCATCGGCATGGCGGTGGAGGTGACGGCCAGCGTCAGGATCGGCGGATCGGCCGGGTTAACCTTGCTGTAAATCGGCGGGTAGGGCAGATCGTTCGGCAATAGGTTGGTGGCGGCGTTGATCGCCGCCTGCACTTCCTGCTCCGCGACGTCGAGCGGCAGCGCCAGCTGGAATTGCAGCGTCACCACCGAGGCGCCGCCGGAGCTTTGCGACGCCATTTGCTTCAGGCCGGACATCTGGCCGAACTGGCGTTCCAGCGGCGCGGTAATGGCGGAGGTGACCACGTCCGGGCTGGCGCCGGGGTACAGCGTCACCACCTGGATGGTCGGGTAGTCCACTTCCGGCAACGCGGAAACCGGCAGCGCGCGATAGCCGATGATCCCCGCCAGCAGTATCGCCACCATCAGCAGGGTGGTGGCGACCGGGCGCAGGATAAACAGGCGGGAAGGGCCGCCGCCGCGGGTCGGTGGCATCACCTGCATCAGGACTTCCTCTGAACGTCAGGTTCGCGCTTGGCTTTTGACGCCGCAGGCGCGTCGTTCGGCGCCAGCACTTCCACCTGCATGCCTTCGGTCAGGCGATCGATGCCGTCGGTCACCACCCGATCGCCGGCGTTGAGGCCGGCGCTGATCACCACCTGCCGGCTGTCCTGCACGCCGGCGGTGACCCGGTGTTTGCTGACCTTGTTGTCTTCGCTGAGCGTCCAGACGAAGTTGCCTTCGTTGCCCATCTGCAGCGCGGCGGTCGGGATCACCACCGCATCGTGCAGGGTATCCACCTGCAGCCGCGCGTTGACGAACTGGTTGGGGAACAGCGCGTCGTCTTCGTTGGCGAAGCGCGCTTTCAGCTTGATGGTGCCGGTGGCGGTATCAATTTGGTTGTCCAGGCTCAGCAGCGAACCGGTCGTCAGCTTGTTCTGGTTGGTGCGATCCCAGGCTTCGACGCTCACCGGCCCGGCTTTTTGCGCCTTGAGCAGATCGGCGATGTTGCCTTCGGGCAGCGTGAACACCACGTCGATCGGGTGCGTCTGCGTGATCACCACCAAACCGGTGGTGCTGCCGCTGGTGACGTAGTTGCCGACGTCGACCAGTTTCAACCCGACGCGGCCGTCGATTGGCGCAGTGATGCGGCTGTAGGTGATCTGCAGTTTGGCGCTGTCGACCGCGCCCTGATCGGCTTTGATGGCGCCTTCGGTTTGCTGCACCAGCGAGGCCTGCGTATCCAGCTCTTGACGGGAAACCAGATTGGTTTTCACCAATTGCTGGTAGCGCGCCAGATCGCGCCGGGCGTTGGCCAGCGTGGCCTGATCTTTCGCTAACTGCCCCTGCGCCTGGGTCAGCTGCACCTGGAACGGCCGGGGATCGATCTCCGCCAGCAGATCGCCGGCTTTGACCTGCTGGCCTTCGGTAAAGTGGATCGCCATCAGTTGGCCGTCGACCCGGCTGGTGACGGTGACGGTATTGGCGGCGGTGGCGGTGCCCAAGCCGGAAAGATAGCGCGGCACCGTCTGTTGCGTGGCCGTCGCGGCCTGCACCGGCGACATCGGCGCGCCGCGCCGCCCGCCCGCCGCGCGACCGGCCCCCGCTTTGCCGCCGGCCTGCTGCGCGCCCGGGGCCGTGCCGGCCGGCGGTTGAGCGGCGTTAAAATAACGCCAGGCGAAGACGGCGGCGATGACCAGGATGGCCGCAACCAGCAGGCGCGGCATCAGGGAACGGCGTTGGGGTTTTGCATTCATGGCGGCGAAAATTCTCTCCAAAAGGCAGGGGTGCGGGCACTCATTGCCACAAAAATGACACTCCTTACAGGATACTAGTTTAGCCAGCGGGGACGGCATAAAAATGAAGGAAATATGGAGGAACCGTCAGCATTGTCCTAATAAGTGGGTGATTTGAGCGTGCTATGTTTATAAGTGATTTGTTTCAGCTTATAGCCAATCCGTTTTAGCGTTCTATCCTGGTTGGCGCTAATAATTAACCCGCGAATCTTTTCCCACAGGAGCAGGTGATGAGCAACAGAGAATTGGGCCGCTCAGGCATTCAGGTGCCGGCGTTGACCTTTGGCGGCAATGTGTTCGGTTGGACGGCGGATCAAGCGATCTCGTTCAGCCTGCTGGATGCGCTGGTGGACAATCAGCTCAACTTTATCGATACCGCCGACGTTTATTCCAGCTGGGCGCCGGGCAACCGGGGCGGCGAATCGGAAACCGTCATCGGCGAATGGCTGAAGAAGAGCGGCAAGCGCGACCAGATGATCATCGCCACCAAGGTGGGTAAACCGATGGGCGAAGGCAAACAGGGTCTGTCGCCGCGCTATATTCAGCAGGCGGTGGAAGATTCGCTGCGGCGCCTGCAAACCGATTATATCGATCTTTATCAGTCGCATGACGATGACCGCGATACGCCGCTGGAAGAGACGCTGGCGGCGTTCGATACGTTGATTAAGGCCGGCAAGGTGCGGGCGATCGGCGCCTCCAACTATCAGGCGGATCGCCTGGAAGAAGCGCTGCGGGTGAGCGAGAGCAACGGATTGGCGCGCTACGAAACCCTGCAGCCGGAATACAATCTGTATGCGCGCGAAGGGTATGAAGCCGAGCTGGAGGGGGTGGCGCAGCGCCATGGCCTCGGGGTGATCAACTTCTTCGCGCTGGCCAGCGGCTTTCTGACCGGCAAATACCGCAGCAAAGCGGATGAGGGCAAAAGTCAGCGCGGCGATCGCATCGTCGAACGCTACCTGAACCCGCGCGGTTTCCGCATCCTGGCGGCGCTGGATCAGGTGGCGGGCAAACACGGCGTCTCTGCGGCGCAGGTCTCGCTGGCCTGGCTGATCGCGCGTCCGAGCATCACCGCGCCGATCGTTAGCGCCACCTCGTTGTCGCAGCTGGATGAGTTGGTCAGCGCCACGCGTCTGACGCTGGATGCGGACGACATTCAGACGCTGAACCACGCCAGCGCCGAGTAAGAGCCGCCGGCGATTTTGCTCTATGCTGAAGGGGTCAATATGACTCATTCAGGAAACTGCAATGTCTGGCGATATCATCAACGACCTCGCGGCGCTGGAACAGCTGTACGGCAAGCCCGCCGCGCCCTCGGTTTTTAAAGAAGTCAGCTACATCCACCCGGCGTACCGTCCGTTTATCGAGGCGGCGCCGTTCGCCGCCCTCTCGACGGTGGGGCCGGACGGCATGGACGTCTCGCCGCGCGGCGATCCGGCCGGTTTCATTCATATCGAAGACGAGAAAACCCTGCTGTTGCCGGATCGGCGCGGCAATAACCGCATCGACAGCCTGCGCAATATCCTGCACGACAACCGGGTGGCGCTGCTGCTGCTGATCCCCGGCATCGGCGAAACGCTGCGGATTAACGGGCGGGCGGAGATCGTGGTGGCGCCGGCGGTGTTGCAGCGCTTCGCCCACCGCAACCAGCTGCCGCGTTCGGTGCTGCGCATTCGGGTGGAGGCGGTGTTCTTCCAGTGCAGCCGGGCGATCTTGCGTTCGGGGTTATGGGAAGAGGCCAGCCGCCTCGAGCGTTCGGCGCTGCCCAGCCCCGGCCATATTTTGGCTGCGGTGAGCCAAACGCGCTTCGACGGTGAGGAGTACGACAGCGCGCTGCCGCAGCGGCTGAAGGATACGCTGTATTAATCGCCGTGGCGTTCGCGCCACGTTTGTCGATTCAGCCGGTACAGGACGTGCTTTTGCAGCGGATGGCCCGCCGGCAGACGCGGGTGCAGGAAGGTTTCGCCGTCGAAGCGCATACCGATGCGCGTCATCACCCGGCGCGACGGCTGGTTATCTTCGGCGGTGAAGGACACCACTTCCGGCAAATGCAGCGTGTCGAAGGCGCACGCCAGCGCGGCGCGCGCCGCCTCAGCGGCGTAGCCGTTGCCCCAGTGGGCCGCCGCCAACCGCCAGCCGATCTCCACGCAGGGGGAGCAAGGCAGATCGTCGCCCGGCCGCGCCAGCCCGACAAAACCGATAAAAGGCGCGCCGCTTTTCACTTCCACCGCCCACAGCCCCCAGCCGTGCTGTTGCAGGAAGGCGCGGATGCGTTCGGCCTGCGCGCGGCTTTCCTCGGTCGTCATCGTCGCCGGGAAATAGCGCATGACCTGCGGATCGGCGTTGAGCGCGGCGAAGGCCGGCAGGTCGTCGTCGCGCCAGGGGCGCAGCCGCAGCCTGGCGCTGTCGAGGGTAAGGATGGTCGACATGATGCATAGCCTCCAATGAACAAGGGCGCGGCGAGCCGCGCCCGCGGGCTGTCAACGGAACAGCGTTTGCGCCCAGCGCGCCAGCCCGGCGGTGACCGAGCCGAAGTCGTTGCCGCCGACGATCGGAATGCCCGGCAGCTGTTGTTGCAGCGCGGCGCGCAGCAGCGGCGAACGCGCGCTGCCGCCGGTCAGGTAGATCACCTGCGGCGCGGTCTGGCTGCTGGCCAGCGCGGCGCTGACCTGCTCCTGAATGCGCATCAACGGCTGCGAGATGGCGTCGGCGAGCTGATCCTGGCTGATGTTCTCCGCCAGATCGGCCTGCACGAAATTGAGCGGCGCGCTGATGGCCGTTTGGCCGGACAGGGCGATCTTACTCTCTTCGGCCGCCCGCACCAATCGGTAGCTCAGGCGCTGCTGGTACACTTTCAGCAGGCGCTTGATCTTTTCCGGCTCCGCCGCGTCGAGGATCAGATCGCGCAGCACGCGGCCGTTGGCGGCGCTGTAGAAATCGTTTTGCGCCGGCACGTCGTTGGTCGCCACCGCGTTCCAGTAAGGCAGCGCCGGCAGGGCGATGCCTTTGGCGGTTTCGCCGCCCAGGCCGAACAGCGGCATCAGCTGCTTGAAGGCCAGCATGATGTCCAGATCGTTACCGCCGACCCGGCAGCCGCTGTGGCCCAGCAGGCTCTGCTGGCGATCGGCGCGGTTGCGCCACTGCGGCCCCATCAGCAGCACCGAGCAGTCGGTGGTGCCGCCGCCGATGTCCACCACCAGCACGGTTTGCTCTTCGCTAAGCGTCGCTTCGAAGTCCAGCCCCGCCGCCACCGGCTCGAACTGGAATTCAATGTCCTTGAAACCGGCGCGTTCGGCAGCGCGTTGCAGAATGCCCTGCGCCTGCCGGTTGGCTTCGTCGCCGCCGATGCCCTGGAAGTTGATCGGCCGGCCGATCACCGCCTGATCGATGCCGGTTTGCAGCACATTTTCCGCCTGGCGTTTGATGTGGAACATCATGGCGCACACCAGGTCTTCGAACAGCGCGATCTGCTGTGGTTTCAGGCCGTTGGCGCCGAGGAAGGACTTCGGCGAGCGCACGAAATACACCTCTTCCGGATCTTCCATATAGTGCGCCAGCGCCTGCAGGCCGAACAGCACGCTGTCGCCGTTGACCGGAATGTCTTCTTCGCGGTTGTAACTGATGGCGCGGCGCAGCAGTTGCTGGTTTTCTTCGCTGCCGGTCGGGATCTGCCAATGGCGGTGCAGGCATTCGCTCACCGCTTCGCGGGTCGGCGCGCACAGCATCGAAGGCAGATAGGGCGCGTTGTTTTCCAGCGTCAACAGCTCGGGGCCGTGGTCGCGCATCACTGCAACGGAACAGTTGGCTGTCCCGTAATCGAATCCAATAAACATCTCTTTTTTGTCCCCATGCCAATGAAGGGGGGCGACTTTACCCGAGACGGGGCCGGCGGGCAATGCGCCAATGCGCGAGTGTCGAAAAATTTAGCGGGCGCGGCGGCGTGCGCGAACTTTCTCAGTGCGGATAACGCTCAAGCCGCAGCAATGGCACAGTCGGCTATGAAAATGGCGTGCTTCGCCCATCAAGACGCACGCCATTTCTTTATACTCAACAGGTATTCCGAGCGGGGAATGCCTTTCCCTATGACTCTGTGATGAGGATTTCATGACGCGCAACTCGACCTTTCTCATGAATATCGGCTGGCGAACCCTGCTGAAAGATCTGGGGCTCCAGCCGACAGATGTTTTACGCCGGGCTGCATTGCCTGAAGATCTGTTGTCACGCACCGCTGAAGGGATCACTACGGAAGAATATTTCCGCTTCTGGCGCGCGATGGAGGAAGGAACGGGCGACCCGTTGTTTCCGTTGAAAATCGTTGCGCTGATGTCAACGGAATCGTTTGACCCTCCGATATTCGCCGCCCTGTGCAGCGCCAATCTGGCGCAAGCTGTCCAGCGGTTAGCGAAATACAAGCAACTTACGGCGCCGATGAGCCTGGAGCTCGCCATCGGCCCTGAAGGCGAAATGACGATTTTACCCCGCTGGCTGTTGGCGGAGGAGGCAGTACCGGCGTCTTTGCTGGTGGCTGAGCTGGCATTTTATGTTCGGCTGGCGCAGCTTGCCACGCGCGAACAGGTAAAAGCGCGCCGTATCACCTTGCCTGAACTGCCGCCTGCAGCCCTTTCACGCCCCTTGGCAGCCTTCTTCGGCTGCGCGGTAACGCCTGGGGCAGGGCCGGGCATTACTTTCTCCTCCGCAGATGCCTTGCGTCCCTTTTTGACTGTGAATGAGGGCATGTGGCGCGTTTTCGAACCCGAGCTGCGTCGTCGCCTCAGTGAACTGGACGCCACGGCAACCACCGGAGAGCGCGTTTGTGCGGTGCTGCTGGAGTTGATTCCCAGCAATACCGCCGGCATCGACGCGGTGGCGGCAAGATTGGGCATGAGCCGCCGGACGCTGCAGCGGCGTCTGGAAGATGAGGGCGAGAGTTTTCGTTCGCTGAGCAACGGCACCCGGGAAAAATTGGCGCGCCACTATCTTAAGCATTCGACCCTTACCAGCGGAGAGATTGCCTTTTTGCTCGGTTTTGAAGAGCCGAACTCTTTCTTCCGCGCCTTTCACGAATGGACAGGGCAAACGCCGGAAGCGGCTCGCCAGGCGATGCGGCTGAATTAGCCGAGAGGCGCTGTTCACGTTGGCGCATTCTGCGAGTTGATTGGCGCGGTTCGACATGGTTGCGGCAGGGCCCGTCGCTTAAAGTGGACAACATACAGACTGCGCAGGCAGTCGCCAACGCAATCATCCTAATAAGGAGCAGTCAGTATGAAGTCCAAAGTGATCCTGGTGACCGGCGCCTCGTCCGGTATTGGCGAAGCCACCGCCGTCACGTTAAAGCAGCGCGGGCATACCGTTTATGCGGCCGCCCGCCGGGTTGAACGCATGCAGGCTCTGGCTGCCGCCGGCATTCGCGTTTTGCCGTTGGACGTCACCGACGATGCTTCCATGGCGCAGGCGGTAAAGACCATCATCGCCGAAACGGGGCGTATCGATGTGTTGGTCAATAACGCCGGTTACGGCTCCTATGGCGCTATTGAAGACGTTTCTGCGGATGAGGCTCGCGCTCAATTTGATGTGAATGTGTTCGGTGCGGTTCGGCTGACGCAGCTGATTTTGCCGCACATGCGAGCGCAGCGCTCCGGCACCGTCATCAATATTACGTCGATGGGCGGGAAAATACATACGCCGCTGGGCGGATGGTATCACGGCACCAAATTCGCCTTGGAGGCCATCAGCGACTGTTTGCGCATGGAGGTGCAACCTTTCGGCATCGACGTCGTGGTGATCGAACCCGGCGGCATCCAGAGTGAATGGGCGGATATCGCCGCGGAAAAACTGATCGGCGTTTCCGGCCAGAGCGAGTACGCCGCTCAGGCTCACGCTGTCGCCCACGCCATGGTCAGCGACGCCAGCAAGAAACGGCAATCGCCGCCGAGCGTGATTGCCGATACGATCGCCAAAGCCGTCGCCGCCCATCGTCCGAAAACGCGCTATGCCGTGGGGTTTGGCGCGAAACCGCTGATTTTTCTGCGGCGCTTGTTGTCCGATCGCGCCTTCGATGGGCTGATGCGCCGGGCATTGGGGGTACCGCGCCAGGGGCAATAAGTCGTCGGGCAGCGGGGCTTTATGTCGGTGGCGGTGAAAATGGTGCGTCTGAACGCTGTTCAGACGCATAATCATTAAAGACAATCGCTAATCTGGACGGTGGGAAGGTGCGTAACTTAATGTCCGAATTCCGCACGTCAGCGCGCTAGCCGAGTCCCATAATGCAGAAAAAACCGAACCCGAGCGTTGCCATGAATACTCAACAGCAAGCGTTGTACGACGCGCTGCGCGCGCGTGACCGCAAATTCGACGGCCGTTTTTTCGTCGGCGTCTCTTCCACCGGCATCTATTGTCGCCCGGTGTGCAGCGCCCGCACGCCGAAGCTGGAAAACTGCACCTTTTATCCGAGCGCGGCGGCGGCTGAACTGGCGGGGTTTCGCCCCTGCCTCAAATGCCGACCGGAACTGGCGCCCGGCCTGGCGCTGATCGACCTGGGCAACCGCTATGCCCAGGTGGCGGTGCAGCTCATCGAGCAGGGGTATCTGTCCGAACACAGCTGCGAAGCGCTGGCGGCGCGGCTGGGCATTTCCGATCGCCATCTGCGGCGCATCTTCGCCGAACAGTTTGGCGCCTCGCCGATCGATTACGCGCAGTCGCACCGGTTGCTGCAGGCCAAGCGCTTGCTGGCGGACACCGATCTGCCGCTCAGCGAGGTGGCGTTCGCCGCCGGTTTCGGCAGCCTGCGGCGTTTCAACGAGCTGTTCAAGGCGCGTTACCGCCTGATCCCGTCGGCGCTGCGCAGCGGCGGCGCGCGCGGTGAACGGGCCGCCGCCAGCGGGTTGGTGTTTCACCTGGGCTATCGGCCGCCCTATGACTGGGCGCGCATGCTGAATTTCTTGCAGGCGCGCGCCGTGCAGGGCGTGGAGCGGGTCGAGGGGCGCCGCTACCTGCGCTCGATCGCCGTCAGCCAGGGCGGCACGGAACACCGCGGCTGGCTCAGCGTGCAGCCGGAAGAGGCGCGCAATCGGGTTCGGGTCGAGATTGCGCCGACGCTCAGTCTGGTGACGACGGAGGTGTTGCGCCGGGTGCGCCTGCTGTTTGATCTGGACGCCGCGCCGGATCGCATCAATGCGGCGCTGGGCTCGCTGGCGGCCGATGCGCCGGGGCTGCGCCTGCCGGGCTGCGTGAACAGTTTCGAGCAGGCGGCGCGTGCGGTGCTGGGGCAGTTGGTCAGCGTGAAAATGGCGGCGACCTTCGCCGGGCGGATGGCTGAACGCTGGGGCGAAGCGCTGGCGACGCCGCATGAGGGCATCACCCACGTTTTCCCCACGGCAGAACGGGTGGCGCAGCTGCAGCCTGAAGAACTGCGCCCGCTCGGGGTGCAAGTGAAGCGCGCGGCGGCGCTGATCGAGATCGCCCGCGCGCTGGGGGAAGGGCGGCTGCAGCTCGACAACGTGCTGGATATCGAACAGGGCATCAAGGCGCTGACCGCGCTGCCGGGCATCGGCAACTGGACCGCCAGCTATATCGCGATGCGCGCCTGGTCGTGGCCGGACGTGTTCCTGGCCGGCGACTACCTGATCAAACAGCGTTTCCCCGGCATGACGCCGCGCCAGATTGAACGCTACGCCGAGCGCTGGCGCCCGTGGCGCTCTTACGCCACGCTGCATCTATGGCACAACGGCGGCTGGGCGCCGGAAGCGGAGAGTTGAACGCGGCTAGCGGGGAGACTCGATCAGCTGCAGCAGGCGGCTCATGCCTTCACGCATCAGGAACGCCAGCAGCTTTTCCCGTTCGGCCGGCGTGAGGTGATAGTAATACTCGATCCAGACCCGTACCGGATCCTGACGTTTGACGTCGTAATCCGGATGGTCGGTTTCGCGCAACGCCGACAGGCTGCGCGCGCCGAACGGCAGGCTGTCGATATGGTATTCCAGCGCTTTGCCCTGTACGCCGCTGCGGCGGCGACTGACCCAGCCTTCGCGCCGGGCCATCAAATTGACCCCTTGCGGGGTTGAGGGCAACCCCGCCTTACCCATCAGTTCCCTGGCGGAAAACCATTTCTTTTCCATAGTCCCTTGTCTCTGAGCCATCACCTGTCGAGGAAAATCAACGGATACGTCGATGTTCGCATGGGGATTTCATCTTACTTAATCGTTTAAGCTTCAGGTGTTATTTATATCACTAATCTTGTCTTGGTTAATATCATGTAACCAACGAGATGCGAGGCGCCGCCCGGGAGACGGCGCCTGAGAGGGGGAGAGGGTTAACGGATGCCGAAATAGCCGTCGCTGAGCAACACCGCCAGCGGCTGCTCCAGCGCCACCTGGTCGCCGTCCGCCAGATCGACGCCAATGTCGCGCAGCGCCTGCAGCGTCACCGGCTGGTGAGCCGGTCCGGCGAAGGTCTGCGCTTTAATGCGATGCGCCGCGCCGTTGAGCATCGAGACCATCAGCTCGTCCATCTGGTTGCAGTGCACGTTGGTGATAAAGCGTTCATCGATGCGAATGATGTCGATCCTCTGGTCGCTGAGCTCATCGAACGCATTGATGTTATGCCCGAAGCCGTTGACGATCAGCCGGCAGCCCTGCTGCTGCAGTTCGCGGAGAAATGCCCGACACTGCGCGGCGTGCTCCAGTATTGCGGCCTCATCGACGCTGAACAGCAGCGCCTGCGGCGGCAGCGAGGAAGCGCGCACCGTTTCCGTCAGGTAGCGCTGGAAGTCGGCGCTCAGCAGGCTGTCGATGGCCAGCGGCAGCGCGAGCGACAGCCCTTTGCGTTTGATGTCGTCGGCATATTTCACCAGCAGTTGCGCCGCCGTCCAGCGGTCGATGTCCGGCATCAGGCCGTACAGCTGCGCGGCGGCGATGAACGCCTCGTGCGACAGCGGGCGGTCGTCCGGCGCCATCACCTGCAGCTTCACCTGGTGAAACGCGGCCGACAGCGGCGTCGCCGGCGGCGCGACCGCGTGAGTCAGCAGCCGCAGTTGCCCCTCGCTGATGATCGTCTGCACTTCCTGCAGGCTCAGCACCTCGTGTTGCCGCTCCAGCAGCTGTTTCTGCCGCGTTTCGTACAGATAAACCTGGCTGCGCCCCTGGTGCTTGGCGGTGTAGCAGGCGATATCGGCCTGCGCCAGCAGTTCGCTGCTTTTGGCGTCGGCGCTGATGCGCGTGATGCCGGCGCTGGCGCCGACGCGGTAAATCTTCCCTTCCCAGTAGAACGGGTGCTGGCTGATTTGATTAACCACTTGCTGCACCAGCGATTTGGCCTGTTCCAGCCGGCAGTCGTACAGGATCAGACCGAACTCGTCGCCGCCCAGCCGGGCCAGGCAATCGCTATGGCGCAGCTGATGCCGCATCAACTGGGCGATGTCCCGTAGCAGGGCATCGCCCGCCGCATGGCCGGCGGTGTCGTTCACCGCCTTGAACCGATCCAGATCGAGGAACACCAGCGAATGCGGCGACGACGGTTCCCCGCCGGCGACGATCGCCGCTTTCAGCTGTTTCTCGAAGCGGGTGCGGTTCGGCAATCCGGTCAGCGCATCGTGCGAGGCGCTGTAGCTGAGTTTTTTCATCAGTTCGCGCGAGGCGGTGACGTCCTGCAGCACCATCACCGCACCCATGGTTTCCCCGTCGAGGGTTTTCAGCGGTGAGACCGACTGCTGTACGTCGAAATAACGCCCGTCGCGGCTGTGCAGCACCAGCGCATAATCCGCCGGCCATTGCCGTGGGTATTGCGTGAGGTTTTCGATTTCCGGGCCGTCTTTGCCGTTGGTCAGGCGCACCACGCCGGCGACGGGCATACCGATCGCCAATTCGAGCGGCCAGCCGCACATCTGTTCCGCCACCGGATTCATAAAGGTGATGCGCAGGTGGCTGTCGGTGGAGATCACCCCTTCGCCGATGGCGTCGAGGGTGATGTGCAGGCGCTCTTTCTCTTCGTGCAGCGCCTCGGCGAGGCTCTTGAGCTCGGTCATGTCGATATTGGTGCCGATCAGGCGCAGCGGCCGGCCCCGATCGTCGAGGATCACGTTGCCCTGGCCGCGGATATGGCGCACTTTGCCGCTGCGCGTAGTGATGCGAAACTCCATGATGAATGGCCGCGGCTGCGCCAGGATCTCGGCCAGCTCGCGATCGGTGCGCTCGCGATCTTCCGGCACCAGCAGGGTGCGCCACAACGCCAGCGTCGGCGTTTGGTCGGGGGTGAGATCGTAGAGTTCGAACATGCGCTGATCCCAGGTGAAGTTTTCCTGGCTCATCACCCATTCCCAGATGCCGACGCCGCCCACCTGGTTGGCCAGCGTGATGCGCTCCACCAACCGGTTGTTCTCCGCCTCGCTGCGCTTAAGGTCGCTGATGTCCTCCACCTGAGAGATGAAGTACAACGGCCGGCCTTCGCCGTCGCGCACCAGCGAGACCGCCAGCAGCGCCCAGACCGTCTGGCCGTCGCTGCGGATATAGCGTTTCTCCATGGTGTAGCTGCTGATATGGCCGTCGAGCAGTTCGTGCAGTTGGGTCAGGTCGGCGTTCAGATCGTCCGGGTGGGTGATCTCTTGAAAGGTCAGGCGATAAAGTCTTTCGGGCGGATAGCCGAGCAGCTTGCACAGCGCCTGGTTAACCTGCAGCCATTTGCCCTCCGGCGACACCAGCGCCATGCCGATGGCGGAATACTCCAGCGCGCTGCGAAAGCGGCTTTCGCTCTCGACGATATGTTGCTTTTCCACCCGGAAGGTGTGCATCACCATCGCCATGGCGTGCGCCGGGATCAGGATCAGCAACATCGGCAGATAGAGGCCGAGTTCGCCCAGGAAAGTGTGCTGGGAAGACTGAAGGCGCAGCAGGCCCAGCGACAGCAGGACGGTGATCAGCAAGAGAGTGCAGAAACAGACGGTGAAGGTTTCGAAGCGCGACAGCGCGATAGCCGCCCACAGCAGCGGCAGGATGACGAAGGTAAAGGGGAAGGGCAGATGTGTCAGCGCCAGATAGCTGAAGGCCAGCGAGCCCATCAGGGTCAATAGCAGCGGATACGGATTCAGCCCGGCCAACAGGCGGCGGTGATAGGTGAGCCCGAGCGGCGCCAGCGACAGCACCCCTATCGCCTCAGAGATGAACCAGGTGCCGAACGATTGCCAAAACGTTTGGTCCGGCGTGGGGGTCAGTCCGGCGGCCAGCAGCGCGCTGAACAATGGGGTAAATATCACCGCGCAGACCACGAAGCGCAGCCAACAGCCCAGATCGCTCAGCGGATCGATCGCCGGCAGCGTGCGGCGCAGCAGAAGAGCGCACACTGCCGCTTCCAGCAGGTTGATGGCGGCCAGCTTGACGGGAATGGCGCTGAGGCCGAACAGCAGGAAGCTGGCGAGCACGATGCCTGTGCCGCTGGCCAGCAGCGGTAAACCCCAATGACGCGGGGGATGGCGATACAGCACGGCGATCGCGGCGGCGGTCGGGAACCACAGCGGCGTGAAGTGATGAGCCTCACTGGATAACGACAGGCTCAGCAAGGCGAGCAAAAATGTCGCCAGCGCCACGAACAGAGAATGTGTCAGCATAACGCCTTTGTGTGTGCCGAACGCGTTCGGCGCGCTGATATCCATAGACATCCTTACCGATGACCTCTGCCTGTGATTGGATTCATGACGTGGATGAATCAAGATGACTTATTGAAAAAGGGTAGTACAGCGCGGGAGGAAAACCTACCGGGAGGGCCGACTTTACTGCGTTAGCGCAAACCCGGCGACAGAATGACGAAAAAGCCGGCGCGGGGCCGGCTTTGAGCGTCTTACAGCAGGAACAGGGTGGCGAGGCCGAGGAAGATGAAGAAGCCGCCGGTATCGGTCAGCGCGGTGATGAGCACGCTCGAGCCGACCGCCGGGTCGCGGCCCAGTTTGAGCATGGTCATCGGGATCACCACGCCCATCAGCGCCGCCAGCAGCAGGTTGAGCAGCATCGCCAACGTCATCACGCCGCCCATCGCCGCGTCGCCGTACAGCAGCCAGGTGATCACGCCCATGATGCCGCCCCACACCACGCCGTTGATGATGGCGACGCCCAGCTCTCTGAGCATCAGGCGCGAGATGTTGCCGACTTCAATCTGGTGCAGCGCCAGCGCGCGCACGATCATGGTGATGGTCTGGTTGCCGGTGTTGCCGCCGATGCCGGCGACGATCGGCATCAGCGCCGCCAGCGCTACCAGCTGGGAAATGGTGTGCTCGAACAGGCCGATCACTCGCGAGGCGATGAATGCGGTGCAGAGGTTGATCGCCAGCCAGGCCCAGCGGGTTTTGACCGCTTTGCTGACCGGGGCGAACACGTCTTCTTCCGGGCTTAAACCGCCCATGCGGCGCAGGTTGGTGTCGCTCTCTTCGTTGACGGCGTCGACGATCTCTTCGATGGTCAGGCGGCCCATCAGTTTGCCTTTGGCGTCAACCACCGGGGCGCTGATCAGGTCATAACGTTCGAACGCGCCCGCCGCTTCATCGGCCTTGTCCTCAGGCTGAAAGGTGGCGGGGTCGCTGTCCATCACTTCGCGTACCGGGATTTCCGGGTCGTTCAGCAGCACCGCGGTGAGCGGCAGTTCGCCCAGCAGGGTATTTTTGCGATCGGTGACGAACAGTTTATCGGTGGCGTCGGGAATGGTTTTGCGCATGCGCAAAAAACGGTGCACCGCGCCGAGCGTGACGTCCGGCCGCACCGTCACCAGTTCGAAATCCATCATCCAGCCGACGCTGTCTTTGGCGTACTGGCTCATCTCGCGCACCTGAGCGCGCTGCTCCGGCTCCAGCGAGGTCAGCAACCGGCCCATCAGGTTACGCGGCAGGTATTGCGCCAGATAGGCCTGTTCGTCCACGTCCAGCGTTTTGATCGCTTTGAGCAGGTCTTTATCGCTCATTTCTTCGATCAGGCTGTCCCAGACCGGTTCGGCGACTTCCACCAGCGTCTGGCCGCGCTTGCTGTTGCCCACCAGCCGCCACAGCGCCATGCGTTCGTCCTGTGGCAGCGCTTCCAGCAGGTCCGCCAGGTCGGCGGCGTGCATGTCGTCAAGCAGGCCGGTAATTTCCGCCGTTTGGTTCAGCAGTTCGCTTTGGCTGAGGGCGTGTTCATCCCCTGGCCGGCCGAGAATGCCGTCGACCAATTCCTTATTGTTCAACAACAGAGTGAGAATGCGCTGGCGGTGTTCAGCGACTTTTTTGACGTTATGGGTTGCGGCTGACATGGTGTTCCTTAACGGGCGCTCGGCGTTCCTGACGCAGGCTCATTAAAAGATAGAGCATAGCGAGTGCCGGAGTCATTTTTATGAAACGGACGGGGCGCGGCGGTTATTCAGAGGAGGCGTCCTGTTGCGGCGTGCTGACTTCGGCGGCGTTTTGCGCAGCGGCCTGCTTTTTTTCCTGATGATGAGGCACCGCCACCACGGCGGCGTACAGAAGTCGGCCGACTAAAATGATAAAGCTGATAAACAACACTATCTTCGTCATCTGTCCGGTGGTTTTCTTGCGCATATATCACCCGGTATGCCGGTGTCCTGTGTTATTCGCTCGAGAATTTGTAACCGGATTTTAGGCGCTGATGACAAAAGTTGTCCATTTTTTTCCGGCGAGCGGCGCGCCGTATTAGGGTTTCGTTTAGGTTGGCGGAGCGGGGGCGGAAAGAAAAACCCCCTGGCTGGCAGGGGGCGGGGGATCAGGCGGAGCGTTGTTCGTCTTGCGAACCTTCTTCGTCGATCAGCAGCTTCCAGCCGACGACGTCGTTCCAGTAGGCCTGCTCGCGCTCGAAGTCCAACTGCACCAGGTTGTTTTGCGCCAGGTAGCCGGCCGGGAAGCGCAGCGTCCAGTGGTTGTCGTCGGTGGTCAGGCGCAGCGTTTCCGGCGTGGTGGTCGACTGGCGCTGGTTGTTGAGCAGGGTGCTCAGACGCAGCAGCTGGATCAGCGGCAGGTAGTGTTTCTTTTTGAACAGGTTGAGGCGCGGCAGCTCTTCCAGCTTGATCGCCTTGCGGTGGAAACGCACCAACGCCGCCAACAGCAGCTGCTGTTCCTGGTTAAAGCCAGGCAGATTGGAGTTTTGCAGAATGTAGGCCGAATGGCGATGCATGCCGCTGTGGTTGATGCTCAGCCCCACTTCGTGCAGCATGGCGGCCCATTTCAGCAGGGCTTCCAATTGCGGATGCACCAGCTTGGTGTTTTGCGCCATCCACTGCGAATAGAGCAGTTCGGTGGTTTCCAGCACCCGCTTGGCCTGTTCGCGGTCGATGTTGTAGTGATCGGCCAGGCTTTTGGCGGTGCGGCTGCGGATGTCCTGGTGGCGGAAGCGGCCTTCCATTTCATACAGCACGCCTTCGCGCAGCGCACCGTCAGACAGGCGCAGATCGCGGATCGCCAGCGCATCGAACACGCCGCACAGAATAGCCAGCCCCGGCACGAACACCGATTGGCGATCTTCCGACAGCCCCGGCAGGCTCAGTGAGCTGAAGCTTTTGAACTGCAGCACCTGTTCGGCGAGCATTTCCAGGCGTTCGAGGGTGATCAGACCGTCTTTTTCGCCCATCGCCACCAGCACTTCGTGGGCGGCCTTGATGGTGCCCGAGGCGCCCAGCGCGTACTGCCAGCCCTGAATGCGGTACTGCCAGGCCAGCGTTTCCAGCTTCTGCGCCGCCGCCAGCCGCGCGCGGCGGAAGTTGTTTTTGCTGATCTCGCCGCCGGGGAAGAACAGCTGGGCGAAGCTGACGCAGCCCATGCGGCGGCTTTCCGCCAGCAGCGGCTCGAAGTCTTCGCCGATCACCAGCTCGGTCGAGCCGCCGCCGATGTCGATCACCAGCTTGCGGCCTTTCTCCGGTTGAGTGTGCTCCACGCCCATGAAGATCAGGCGCGCTTCTTCCTGGCCGGCGATGATTTCGATCGGGTAGGGGATCACTTTGGCGGCGCGCTTGAGGAACACTTCGGCGTTCACCGCCTGGCGCAGGGTGTGGGTCCCGACGATGGTGACGTTATCCGCCGGGAAGCCCTGCAGCCGTTCGGCAAACAGCGCCAGGCAGGCCAGGCCGCGTTCTATCGCCTCTTCACTGAGTACGTTGTTGCTGTCCAATCCGTCGGCGAGGTGCACCCGCTGTTTTAAACGGCCCAATACCTGTAAGGCGCCGTTGACGACGCGGGCGATCACCATGTGGAAACTGTTCGACCCGAGGTCGATGGCGGCGATTTCCTGCGGTTTGTTCGTTGCAGTGTTTTTTAGCGGCATAGTTGCTGGCCTACTGTCCTGGTTGTTCCAGAGCTTTTAAATACTCGTAAATAGCCACCTGGGCGCGCACTTTGCGGCGGTTGCCGCGCGGCACGTACTGGTTGCTCAGTTCTTTATCCACATAACGGGCCTTGACCGTATCGCTGAACAGGATCTCCAGAATGTCCAGAACGCGCTGTTTCAGCGCCGGATCCAGCAGCGATACCGCCACTTCGATACGGTAATCTATGTTGCGGGTCATCCAGTCGGCGGAGGACAGATACACCCGTTTGTCACCTTTGTTGTCGAAAACGTAAACCCGATCGTGTTCCAAAAAGCGATCGACGATGCTGATCACCTGAATATTGTCGCTGATCCCCGGCAGGTTGGGAATCAGGGAACACATGCCCCGCACCAGCAGGCGGATCTTCACGCCGGCGCCGGACGCGGTATATAACCGATCTACCAGCCCTTTATCCACCAGATTATTTATTTTCAACATAATGCCGGCCTGTTCCCCGGCCTGGGCGTTGGCGATTTCGTTGTCGATCAGCTCATACAGCTTCAGGCGCGAGTTCTGCGGCGACACCATCAGGTTGTCGAAGGTGACCGGCCGGTAGGGGTTCTCGATAAAGTTGAACACCCGGCGCACTTCGTTGGTGATGCGCGAGTCGGCGGTCAGCAGCGAATAGTCGGTATAGATGCGCGCGGTTTTTTCGTTAAAGTTGCCGGTGCCGATATGAGCATAGCGCACAATTTCATCGCCTTCACGGCGCGAAATCAGGAACAGTTTGGCGTGGATTTTCAGCCCCGGCGCCGAGAAGATCACGTGTACGCCGGCTTCGGTCAGGCGCTTCGCCCAGTGAATGTTGGCCTCTTCGTCGAAGCGCGCCTGCAGCTCGACCACCACCGTGACCTTTTTGCCGTTGTGCGCGGCGTGGATCATCGATTCGATGATGCGCGAGTCTTTCGCCACGCGGTAGATGTTGATTTTGATCGCCAGCACGCTCGGATCGAACGACGCCTGGCGCAGCAGCTCCAGCACGTGCTCAAAGGTGTGGTACGGGTAGTAGAGCAGCACGTCTTTTTCGCGAATGGCGTCGAAGCCGTTGCGGAAACCGTCGAACCAGATGTGGCGCAGGCGCGGCAGCGGCTTGTTGACCAGATTGGCCTTGCCGACGTTCGGGAAGCTGATGAAGTCTTTAAAATTGTGATAGCGGCCGCCGGCGATCACCGAATCGTAGTTGGAGATGCCCAGCTTGCCGCGCAGCAGTTCCACCATCTCGTTCGGCATGTCGCGCTGATAAACGAAGCGCACCGGTTCGGCGGTGAGGCGCTGTTTCAGGCTGGAGGACATCAGTTCCAGCAGGCTGGATTCCATTTCGGTCACCAGATCGTACTCGGCGTCGCGGGTCATCTTCATCGAATAGGCGTTGAGCGCGTCGTAGTCGAAGAAGCCTTTGAAAATCTCATCCAGGCAGTAACGCAGAATGTTGTCCAGCAGGATCATCGGCTTGCGGCGGCGCGGCGCTTCCGGCGGCAGATTGACGAAGCGCGGCACTTTGTCCGACGGGATTTCCAGCAGCGCATAGTCGGTGCGCGCGCCGCGGATAATTTCCACCGCCAGATAGGTGTAATCGTCTTTCAGGAACTGCACCAGATTGGTGTCGTGGTTGATCAGGATCGGCGTGATGTGCTGGCGCAGATGCTGTTTGAAATACTGGCGCAGCCAGATTTGCTGGTTTTCGGACACCTGGCGTTCGTTGATCAGGAAGATCTGGTTGCGCGCCATTTCCAGCAGCAGATCGTTGTACAGCCCGTCGAATTCCTGATCGGTTTTCAGCACCTTGGCCTGGATCTTTTTCAGCAGGTGGCGCGAGGCGCCGGCGGAGCCCTGCTCTTCGCTGATCAGGATGCGGCGTTTGAGATCGGCAAAGCGGACTTTATAGAACTCGTCGAGGTTGTTGGAGTAAATGCCCAGAAAACGCATTCGTTCAATCAGGGGATTGCTCTTATCTGCGGCTTCCTGCAACACGCGCTCATTAAAGGATAACCAGCTTAGTTCTTTTTCGATGTAGAGCTTTTCCTGACCCATTGCCACTCCAGTTCAATTTTAGAATAGGATCCGGGACGCAGCGCCCGGATGCCGCTCTAGTGTCCTTCATCATTATTGCGAGAGATTGACAGGAAAGTCCAACATATCCATTGCGTTGGCGCGCGGCGTTTTTCGCCGACAATAAATTCTCCCCGCGGCGGGATGCCCGGCAGTGAAACGATCAGCATGAAATGACGGTTAGCAGGCTTATTCTTGGCGTTATAAAGCGTGTTTATGGTCATTTTTCAGCAATATATCAAATTCATATTGTCTGTTGGCAGTGTAAAAAACCTGGGTTGATTCGGGTAACTTTGTCATGCAAACGTCATAAAACTGACATAAGATGCCCGGTTATCTTACGGCGTAAGCCCGATTACATCAGCGACAGCGAGACACATGACACAGACGACGGCAAATCAACATCCCCGAGATCGCCTGCGCGGGCGCATCGACCGCGGCGTGCAGGCGGCAGTGACCGCCTGCGGGCTGATGGTGCTGATGACGTTGATGCTGATCTTCGTTTATCTGCTGTTTGCGGTGCTGCCGCTGTTCAAACCGGCCTCGCTTGGGCAGGCTCAGCCGCTGCCGATTGCGGCGTCTTCCCCGGCGCTGGCGCTGGGCATGGACGTGCAGCAGCGCGTCGGTTATCGCATCGATGCGCAGGGCACGGGGCAATTTTATCGTCTGTCGCCGGCGCCGAGCGGCCAGGCCCAGACACCGCTGGCGCAGCAAACGCTGCTGGCCAAACCGGTGCTGCTCGCGCAGGCCGCCGGAGAGCGCGATCTGTTTGCACTGGCGCAGGCCGACGGCCGGTTGGTGGTGGCGCGCGCGGATTTCGCCACGGCGGAAAACGGCCGGCCGCAGTGGCTGTTCCCACTCGGGCAACCGCCGCTGGCGCTGGATCCTCAGCGCAAGCCGCTGAAGCTGTTGTCGCTGGCGGACGCGCATCGCGGGCAGTATCTGCTGGCCGGGGTGACCGACGATCGGCGGCTGGTGTTCGGCCGTTTCAGCCCGGATCGGCCGCCGCAGTTCAGCGAACGTCCGCTGGAACACGACGCAGAGCAGTTGGTGCTGACGCCGGATGGCCGCCAGCTTTACCTGCTGGCGGGCAACCGGCTGGCGCGTTACCAGATCGACGGCACGCAGCTGCAGCTGCGTGAAACGCGCACCTTGGGCGAACACGCCCCGTACCAGATGACGGCGCTGCCCGGCGGCAGCGCGCTGCTGATCAAGGGCGCCGACGGCAACCTGCGCGAGTGGTTCGAGGTGGAAAAAGAGCAGCGCTGGCGACTGACGCCGGTGCAGCATTTCGACCACGGCGCCGACGGGCAGGAGCTGACGGTGGCTGAACCTTATCGCCGGGTGTTCGCCACCCTGCGGCCCGATGGCGGCTTCTCGTTATTCTCCACGATCCAATCCCAGCCGCTGCTGAATACCCGTTTGGGCGCCGAGGTGCGGCAAATGGCGTTCGCGCCGCGCGGCGATGGCCTGCTGCTGGAGAGCGCGCAGGGCTGGCAGCGCTATGCGCTCGACAACCCGTATCCGGACGTCACCTGGCGTTCGCTGTGGGGCAAGGTGTGGTATGAGAACTACCCGCAGCCGGCCTATGTCTGGCAGTCTACCTCCGGCGAAGACAGCTACCAACCGAAATTCAGCCTGATGCCGGTGATCTTCGGCACCTTCAAGGCGGCGGCTTACGCGATGCTGTTCGCCATCCCGCTGGCCTTGGCCGGCGCCATCTATACCGCTTACTTTATGACGCCGGGGCTGCGGCGAGTGATCAAACCGGCTATCGAAGTGATGGGCGCGCTGCCGACGGTGGTGATCGGGCTGGTGGCCGGCATCTGGCTGGCGCCGATCATCGAGCAGTATCTGTTGGCGGTGCTGGCGTTGCCGCTGCTGCTGGCGGCGGCGGTGCTGCTGTGCGGCGCGTTGACCCATCGCTTTATGCCGCGCTGCCGGCCGGGCATCGATCTGCTGTTGCTGTTGCCGCTGCTGGCGTTGACGGTGTGGCTGGCGTTCAGCCTGGGGCCGTGGCTGGAGGTGGCGCTGTTCGGTGAGCCGCTGCATTTCTGGCTGGGGGATAATTATGACCAGCGCAATGCCCTGGTGGTGGGCGTGGCGATGGGGTTCGCGCTGGTGCCGATCATCTTCTCGCTGGCGGAGGACGCGCTGTTCAGCGTGCCGGCCACCCTGAGCCAGGGCTCTTTGGCGCTGGGCGCCACCCAATGGCAGACGGTGATCAAGGTGGTGCTGCCTTCCGCCAGCGCCGGCATTTTCTCCGCGCTGATGATCGGCTTTGGCCGCGCGGTGGGAGAAACCATGATCGTGCTGATGGCCACCGGCAACACGCCGATTATCGACGGCAGCCTGTTCCAGGGGCTGCGAGCGCTGGCGGCCAATATCGCCATCGAAATGCCGGAGGCGGTTTCCGGCAGCAGCCATTACCGCGTGCTGTTCCTGACTGCGCTGGTGCTGTTTGTCTTCACCTTCGTGTTCAACACGCTGGCGGAGGCGGTGCGCCTGCGGCTGCGCAAGCGCTACACGCCGAATCAGGAGGCGCCATGAAAAACTGGGTGAAGAGCGGGTCACCGTGGGTGTGGCTGACCGCCGGTTCGGTCGCCGTCAGCCTGCTGGCGCTGATCGGCATTCTGTTGCTGCTGGCCGGGCAGGGGATGCGCTATTTCTGGCCGAGCCCGGTTTATCAGTTCGAACTGAATCAGAACGGTGCCGGGCCGGTGACGGTGATCGGCGAGTTGTACCAGCAACAAAGCATTTCCCGGCGCCAGCTGGCTGAGGCGGGCGTCACGCCGCCGGGCGAGGCGCAGAACGTCGAACGTTATCTGATTAAGGTCGGCAACCGCGAGCGCGAGGGGCAGGATTTCCGCACCTTGCTGGCCAGCGATATCCGCAGCCAAAGCACGCCGCGCAGCCTGCTGGTGCTGGAACGCGACAGCCACGGCACCGCTTACGGCTATCTGGCGGGGCTGCTGGAAGACGGGCAACCGCTGACCGGCCGCAATCTGGGGCAGGCGTTGCAGCAGCGCCTGCCGCAAATCGCCGCGCTCTCACGCCAGGCGCACGACATTCAATTCCGCGACATGGCGCGCATCAATCAGCAGTTTGACGCGCTGCGGCTGCGGGAAAAGCGCCTGCAGCGCGACGATAAGCTGGACGCCCGCGCACAGGACGCCATCAAGGCCGAACGGCTGGAGCTGCAGCGGCAGTATCAGCTGTTGTCCGAACGTCTGGCGGGGCTGAACCGCGATCGCCAGCGCGACGCGTTGCTGCTGCGCGACATGCACGGGCAGACGTTGACCATTCCGCTCAGCCAGGTGCGCGATGCCTGGTACCCGAACGCCATGAGCACCTCCGAGAAGCTGGCGCACTGGGGCGAGCAGGTGAAGAAGTTTCTCATCGACAGCCCGCGTGAGGCGAATACCGAGGGCGGGGTGTTCCCGGCCATTTTCGGCACGGTGTTGATGGTGATCCTGATGTCGATCGTGGTGATGCCGTTTGGCGTGATCGCGGCGGTGTATCTGCACGAATATGCCGGCAACAATCTGCTGACGCGGGTGATCCGCATCGCGGTGGTCAATCTGGCCGGCGTGCCCTCGATCGTCTATGGCGTATTTGGCCTCGGCTTCTTCGTCTATATGATAGGCGGCACGCTCGATCAGCTGTTCTATCCTGAATCCCTGCCCAACCCGACCTTCGGCACGCCCGGCGTGCTGTGGGCGGCGCTGACGCTGGCGCTGCTGACGCTGCCGGTGGTGATCGTCGCCACCGAGGAAGGGCTGTCGCGCATACCCACCTCGCTGCGGCAGGGCTCGATGGCGCTGGGGGCCAGCCGGGCCGAGACGCTGTGGCGCATCGTGCTGCCAATGGCGGCGCCGGCGATGATGACCGGTCTGATCCTGGCGGTGGCGCGCGCCGCCGGGGAGACCGCGCCGCTGATGCTGGTGGGGGTCGTGAAATCGGTGCCGGTGCTGCCGGTGGACGAGATTTTCCCGTATCTGCACCTTGAGCGGAAGTTCATGCATTTGAGCTTCCAGATCTACGATATGGCATTCCAGAGCCCGAGCGTGGAGGCGGCGCGGCCGTTGGTGTTCGCCACCGCCTTCTTGCTGGTGACGATCGTGGTGAGTTTGAATCTGGCGGCGATGGGCATCCGCCATTCGCTGAGGGAGCGGTACCGAGCATGGTCGCAGTAACAATGACGCTATTTTTGGGGAGTGCGTAATGGGTTTGATGACGCCAGGCAGTTTGCCCCGGCTGGATGTCCAGCATCTCGACGATGAACAGACCGCGCTGGCGGTCAACGGCCTGAACCTGTTTTATGGTGACAAACAGGTGCTGCACGATATCTCGCTGCGTATCCCGAAACACCGGGTAACGGCCTTGATCGGCCCTTCGGGCTGCGGCAAATCGACGCTGCTGCGCTGTTTCAACCGCATGAACGATCTGGTGGACAACTGCCGCATCGAGGGCGAACTGCAGCTGAACGGCGCGGCGATCTCCGGCGCGCAGATCGACGTGGCGGCGCTGCGGCGGCGGGTGGGCATGGTGTTCCAGCGGCCGAACCCGTTCCCGAAATCGATCTATGAAAACGTGGTGTACGGCCTGCGCTTGCAGGGCGTGCGCGACCGGCGCTTGCTGGATGAAGCGGTGGAGCGTTCGCTGCGCGCCGCCGCGCTGTGGCATGAGGTGAAGGACCGGCTGCGCGAAAACGCCTTCCGCTTGTCCAGCGGCCAGCAGCAGCGCCTGGTGATCGCGCGCGCCATCGCCATCGAGCCGGAAGTATTGCTGCTCGACGAGCCGACCTCGGCGTTGGATCCGATCTCCACGCTGACCATCGAAGAGCTGATTTCGGCGCTGAAGCAGCGTTACAGTGTGGTGCTGGTGACGCACAACATGCAGCAAGCGGCGCGCGTCTCCGACTACACCGCCTTTATTCATCAGGGGCGGCTGGTGGAATACAACGACACCGACGCTATTTTCACGTCGCCGCGTCAGCGCCGCACCGAGGATTATATTACCGGGCGGTATGGGTGAGGGGAGAGCGACGGAGGTTTTCGCTCCGTCGCCGGCAATGGCCGTTGCAGTCGGCCTGCGTCTGTTGTTTTATTTTACCCGCGCATTAAGCCGGCATGAATTAAGGCATGGCATAAGTCTGATTGCCGGCGAGTTTGTTTTATTCATCTTTCATCATGTGGAATTCAATCCATTCTCTGCAATTTATTATCAACCACAATTATGTTGTCGGTGATGATCAATATAATTTTTCATGTCGATAATGGCTGTGGCGGGCTCGGCGGTGCTGAAATGGTAATCCTTAATGCGCGCGGCCTTTAGCCGTAACCCGCAATACCAACCCCACCAACAACAACGCAGCGCCCGAGGCATAGAGCGGGAACCAGCGCGTCCACCAGAGCGGGGAAAACAGCGGGGTGCTGTTGGGATCTGCAGGCGCGTAGCCGCTATAGGTATTTAGACCGGCGGCGATGGCGAGCATCGCCAGGCCGATAAAAAGCAGCAGGTTTGAAACTTTAGCCATTTACGTTACTCCTTCGTAGAAATTCAGAGGAAAGGTTCTTGTTATTGCGGTGCGTTACTGTTTCATCCACTATTCCGGTTAAATACGCTCTTGGCTTTTTTATCAGCTCATTTTCCGGTAAAAATGGCATCACCGAATACTAGCCGGTTATTCGCCAATAAAAAACCCGCCAGCGCGGGTTTTCTCTTTTTTCTCGCAGACCGTCACTTCACCAGCGGCTTATCGCCCGGCGTTTTGAACTTCGCCAGATATTGCGGCTGGAAGATGCACATGCGCAGCACGGTGCGGTATTCGCCGTTGACGAAGAACTCGTCGATCAGCTCGCCTTCCACGTTAAAGCCCAGCTTGCTGTAGATGTGGATCGCCTTCGGGTTCTCCTTGTCGACGATCAGGTACAGCTTGTACAGGTTCAGCACCGAGAAGCCGTAGTCCATCGCCAGGCGGGCGGCGGTGCTGGCGTAGCCTTTGCCCTGGTGGGCGGGATCGATGATGATCTGGAATTCTGCGCGGCGGTGGATGTGATCGATCTCCACCAGTTCCACCAGGCCGACCTTGGCGCCTTCGTGCTCGATGATAAAGCGGCGCTCGCTCTGATCGTGGATGTGTTTGTCGTAGAGATCGGAAAGTTCGACAAAGGCTTCGTAGGGTTCTTCAAACCAATAGCGCATAACGCTGGCGTTGTTGTCCATCTGGTGGACGAACGACAGATCGTCCCGTTCCAATGGGCGTAACCTGACGCTGGCAGTGCTGGACATGTGGGCTCCTCTGTGCCGTGAAATTGTGCAAAGTATAACTTCACAGAATGGATGAAGGCGAAAAAAAACGGCGCCGCGTGGGCGCCGTTTAGGCAAGGTTCAGACTTCAGACGGTGCAGGTATTAGCTGGCCTGGCGACACTTATGGCCTCTGGTGGCAATGGAGTCTGCAATAAAATTTGTTCGGCGATTTCCGCCGATACTTTTTTAATCGCAACAATCAATTGAATTGCCGAATTTAGGACAACGCTTTTTATTTCTTCCACGCTTTTGCCGCGAAGAAACGAATGCAGGAAGACATCGCCAAACGCGCTATTGTTCAAGTCGCTGCGGGTTTTACAGGCCATCAGACGCTCAAATCCGTTATCGCTGTCATAGGGGCCTTCACAGAAAAATGCCGTTTCTACCGCGATTCGTTTGATCGCCATGAGTACAAATCCGTCCATCGAGGGGCTCTCCATTCGTTTTATTTAAGGAGCGGGCCGTGCGGATCAGGCCAGCGTCATTACCTTTCTCTTTCTGTTCTGCCAGCGCACCTGGCCCTCTCCCCAGGGTTTGAGCTTGTTGAAGCGCTTGATTGCCTGAGGTGCGAAACCGGGCCTGCAACAAAAATCGAGCAGCCATATCCTGTCTCCCTCATTCCATTCGGAAGGGTGAAGTGGGAACCCCGGATCGCGTTGCAATTGCGTTTCGGTGTCCTCCGTCAGACAGGCCCAGAGAACATAGGCCAGCGGTTGGTCATTGGTGTCGAAAAGAAACTTGATCTGCCCGTGCTGTATGGCAAATATCAAGCGCTCTTGAACGCTTTTTATCGGATGAAGGCTGTAATTTCGGTGATGTAACATGCAGCTCACGGCAAAACCAAGCTGCTCATAGTCTGACCATTGATCTTGGCCGCCGGCGGTTTCTCGAATATAGAGCGTCATGCTGGTTCATTTCTCCTGGAGGGGATGACAAGCGGCTGCCCGCCAAAGGTTTCTTTGGCGAAGGCCACCGCCTTTATCCGCATGTCGGTTAACAGTTGCCGCAAGCGTTGGTCGTCATCACCATTGGCCTCCACCAGAGCCGTGATTTCGTTGAGCATCTGTATTTTCCCGCACTGGGGGCGGGGCCGCAGCCTGAGGCGAGCCTGTTGCGCCATGCCTTTCTGAATAACGGTGGCATCGATTCCCTGGGCGCGGCAGGTTTCGACCAACCAATGATTGACCTGCGAGAAAGCGCGCAGGGTGCCCATAAAACGCGCATCCCGTGAGAAATCGTCATGCGTGGGGACGGGGTGCCCTTGGCTGCAGCGAATCAAGGTCACGACCAAACGTTCCAGCGGCGATTCGTCTCCCGCCATTTCCGCTGAGACATAGAGCTTTCGGCAACGGTGGATAAGCAGCTGCAGGAAACTGTTTGCCAGCCTCTCTAAGGGTTTTGGCGTCTCCGCCGGTGAGAGCAGGTCGATGGGAATGCCCAGTAGCGTCAAATAGCCGCGGCAACAGGCCTGCTGAAAAAAATGCCAGAAATAGGTTTTTACCTGTTGCTGGGCGATGGCAATGAAAGGCCGATCAAACAGGTACTTCCCAAGGTAGAAGCACAGCTCGGATAGGCTGTTCTGAATGATTGCCGGTTCTCTCATCAATTGTGCAAACTTGAGCTGGTATTCGAAATCGTAACGATGATCGCTGGGGAATAAACAGGTTAGCCCGTTAAAATCCAATACCCTACCGTCCATGGTGATGTTGGAGGATGAGGTGGTCAACATCAGGAAGCGGGTGCGGCAAAACGCCATTTGCCGAGCCAGACGTTTGGTGAGCTCATACATCCCCTCAAGGCAGCGGCGCCGCGGATCGCGAGCGGCCTGTTCGCTGAAGCCCGCGGTGGGGACCGGCAAATAGTCCGGCAGGCGGCGAAGCACGGATTTAACCCGTTGAACGTCATGCATGAGCTGCCCTGCATATTCCGCTTTGGGCCGGAAGTAGGGCGTTCGTTCAAAATGTGCCGGGCGGACCAGGGGCTCGCGAACCAGAAGGGCGCGGCGAGAGCGGCCCTTTGTGCGGGTGAAATCCCCATGGGTATAGCTGTCGGTGAGCAAAATCGCGTGGGTGCGCGCGGCGCCATAAGGCAACGTCTGCGCCAGCATTTCGCTCCATAGGGCTTCATAGATCGCCTGTTCGGCGCGCAGTTCGCCATTGGAGTGATACCAATCCGAACCTTGCCCGACCAGCGGATTAGCACCGATTCCTTTCACCTGGTAACGGCCATCAAAACCGCAGCGGGCGCCGCCGCCGTTACGTTGAATACCGCCTCCGCCGTAACGTTCCGCGTGGAAAACTTTGACGGCGCCTGGCGTATCGGGAGTGACCAGATAGCTGCACGCGGCGTGCAGCGCTTCGCCGTCTGCCTTTTCTTCGGCGGACCAAATGAGAGAGGACGTAACCCGGTGTGCCGTGAAAGGCACTAAATTTTCCGCCAGGTCCTTAAGTAAAAAAGAATCGCTCATTGGGTGATGTACTCTATGGTGTAGTTCAGTTCTGATACGGACGTGCGCTGCGCGAAACGAGCAAAAGCGGCGTCCAGATGCCCGGCGATATCGCGCAATGCTTCCGCCCTGGCCATCGCGGGGTGATCGCAGTCGATGTCGATATTTTGTATTCGTCCATGTACATAGGGGCGCCAGGCCTCCAAATCCAACCAGTCTTCTGCGCGCGGCGCTGCTGCCGTGAAGAACAGCAAATTACCGTAGAAGTGGCCGTGTTCCGACTGGCCGACCAGGCGGCGGCTATTAATCACCACGTCAATCAAGCGGTCGAGCGTGCCGTCATCCAGACTGGCCAGGGCGCTGCCGTGTTTTCGCAACAGGGCGATTGTTTCCGCGCGTTGCAGGATCTCGCCTTTCGGCACGACCAGCGAAGGCAATTCTTGATCGAAGGGCAAGGCGATGCCCGCAATGAACAACAGGGCGGCCAGCGCCAGGCTCTCCTCCTCTTCGCCATTGAGCGTTTCAAAAGCGAAGCGTCGCCACAGATCGCTGGGATAGGCATCCATCATCGCCAGCAATTCGACCTGCTGATCTTGTTGCTCTAGGTGGATGGCGACATTGTGGGCGATCATGCCGCCAACCGACCACCCGATGATCCAGTAAGGCCCCTCGGGCTGATGGGCGCGTATGCGCCTGGCATATTCTGCGGCCATTTCATCCATCGTTCGGGTGATATTGCTGCCCGGCGTCAGGCCTTGAGCTTGCAAGCCGACGATTTCACACGGCGTTTTGAGAAAACGCGCCAGGCCGCTGTAACACCAGGCGATGCCACCGGCCGGATGGATGCAAAACAGCGTCGGCAGCGCGTTTTGCGAAGCGCCGGCGCCAGGGCGCAGCAGCAGTGTGGCATCGAGCATATCCGGCGCTGAGTGCTGGCCTTGTTCGGCCAGCGCCCGGGCTGAAGGATGAGCAAAGATACTGGCGATGGTGATTTGCCAACCCAGGCCGGCGTTAATGCGGGCGGCGACATCAACGGCGCTCAGCGAGTTGCCTCCCAGTTCGAAGAAGTTGGCTTCAGGCGCCACGGCAGGCAGGCGCAGCGCATCGGCAAAATATTCGCACAGCCGTTGCTCCGTCAGGGAGGAGGGAATGCCACCGCCCTGTGATTGCGGGCTTTGCGGAGCGGGCAGCGCTTTTCTATCCAGTTTGCCATTGCGGCTGAGCGGCAGTTCGGAGAGAAACACCAGGCACTGCGGCAGCATGTAGGCAGGGAGATATTCCCGGCAGAGCGCTAGTAAGGCTTTTTCATCGGCCTCGGCGCCGCTGGCCACGACATAGGCGACAATGCGCCCGTCATGCATGTTGGCGCAGGACTGGAGCACCTGCGGATGTCGATTGAGAACCGCGTCAATTTCCTCCAGCTCAATACGCTGCCCGTGTATTTTTATCTGGTGATCCAGCCGCCCCAAATAGTCTATTTCGCCATTCGGGCGCCAGCGCGCCAGGTCTCCCGTGCGGTAAAGGCGCTTGCCGTCCGCCGTGGCGAAAAACCGTTCTGCCGTCAGCTCGGGTTGGCCCGCATAGCCGTCAGCGAGACAAATGCCCTCAATGTGCAATTCCCCTTCGATGCCAATGGGGGTGGTGTTGCCGAAGGGATCCAGCACGTGGATGCGCGTATTCCAAATGGGGCGGCCGATAGGCACGCTGCGCTTCTCGTCGCTGCAGCTCAGCGCGTGGTAAGTGACATCAATGGCGGCCTCCGTCGGGCCGTAAAGATTATGCAAAGGCGCCGTCAGCAATGTCCGCTGCCGTTGGGCCAGCTCCGGCGACAAGGCTTCCCCGCTGGCGAATACCCTGAGCAGCGGCAGCGGTTCGGGCCTGCGTTCGACTGCGTCGAGAAACAGCGCCAGCATCGATGGAACAAAGTGCAGCGTTGTGATGCGATGCTGCACGATGCAATTCAGCAGGTACGCCGGATCGGTATGGCCGCCGGGCCGCGCCATCACCAAGGTTGCGCCCCCGATCAGCGGCCAGAAAAACTCCCAAATCGACACATCAAAGGTGGCCGGCGTTTTCTGCAGCACGCGATCCTGCGTTCCGAGAGGATATTCGGCCTGCATCCATTGCAGGCGATTGGCCAAGGCAAGATGGCTCACGATCACCCCTTTTGGGGCGCCGCTGGAACCGGAGGTGAACAGAATATAAGCCGGATCTGCGCCGCTTTGCCGCGTGACGAGCGGCAATGCCGCGTCGCCCTGATGGGCGGCTAGTGAGTACAGCGCGGCGAGATCGAGCCGGGGAACGCTGTCCGGCAACCTGTCGTCATCGGCGCGATCGGCTATCAGCAATGCCGCATTGGCCTGCTCGAGCATCTTTTGCTGTCGCCGCGTCGGCAGTTCGGGCGACAGCGGCAATAGCGTGGCGCCGGCACGCATAATGGCCAGCAGAACCACTTCTAAGGCTACGCTGCGTTCAAGTGTGACGGCGATCACCTGGCCGCGAGCGCCTTGCAGATGGCGTTCAAGGGCATGCGCGCACCGCCGTGAGCGCAGTTCCAGCGCCGAATAGCTCAGCCGTTCGTTTTCGTCGAGCACGGCTAGCTGATGCGGAGTGGCTTGAGCCTGTTTGAGGAACAGGCCGAGGATCGTGTTGGCGGGTAACGGCTGGGCGGTGTCGTTCCATTGCGCGATTAACGCCAGTTCCGCCGGTGCTGGCAGCGTCAGTTGTTGCAGCGGAAGGGTCGGCGCCGCAACCAACTGCATGATCCAATGCAACAGCCGCCGCACATGCAATTGCAGCTCTGCGTGATGATGGCGCGCGGCATTGGCGATAAGACGCAGGCGGCGCGGTTGCAGGTCCGTACCCAGTTCCAGGTGGAGGTTAAGATCGCGTACGGGGCCGGTGGCGATATGTTTGACCGTGGCGCTTAGCTCCGCAAAATCGAGCGTCGCAGGCGGAGGCAAGATGTTCAGTTCGATGCCGTAAAGGGGCAGAGTATCGCCTACCCTGCCGATGGCTCGGCCGATCCATTCTCCGCGGTAGCGCTGGTGCGCGAGCAGCTCGCGCCGGCTGCGGGCGACGGTGGCGCAAACGTCGCGAAAGTGCGCGTGTTGCGGCAAATCCAGCAGAAGCGGCAGGATATTGCTGCGTGTGACCGCCGCCTGGGCGCCATAAGTATCAAGCCGCCCCATGCAGGGCAGGCCGAACAACAGTTGCCGCTCGCCCGACTGACAGCGGGAGAAATAGCTGGCGAACGCGCTGAGCAAGATGTCGGATAACGCGATCCCGCTGCTTTGGTAGAAGCAGCCCAGGGCTAGCGCCAGCTCGGTATCGATAACGGTCTCGACTTCCAACGTGTGCTCGGCCATGGCTTGCGCTGGCGCACCCAGAAAGGTCGGCGCAGGCAACTGCGCGCAGCGCTGCATCCAGTAGCGGTGATCGTCCGCATATTGCGCGCTCTGCCTGTAGAAGACGTCGTCCTGGCAGAGCGTGGTCAGTTTGACAAAGCGGCTGGGGAGAGGCGGCGTTCCTTGCAACAGCGCTCGGTAATGCTCCCCCGCACGGCGGTGGAGCAGGGAATAGGCGTAGGCGTCGAAAGCGATATGGTGTATTCGGGAAAACCATATCGCTTCGCGTTCATTCAAAACATACAGCTGATGTTCATGAAGATGTAAATTCTCCGGTCCCTGTTCCCGTTGCGTTATCTGTTCCATCGCGCGCCAGGCGAGCGCCTCCGGGTCTGCGTGATGGCTGAGATCGCAGACGGTCACGCGGCCAGCAGGCTGGCGGATGCCGAAAGACGGAGTGCCATCGATATCGAGGAAACGGTGGTTGAGCACCTCAATATCCTGCAGAGCCAGTTCGATGGCGTTGAGCAATAATGTCCGATTAATTTCACCGTGCAGGCGCAGGGCTTGCGCCGTCGCATAGAGTTTGGAAGAGTGGCTCGCTTGCGATGCGTACCATACGCCCTGCTGGGTGTCCGCCAGGGGGGTATTATTAAGGGATGAATCATTCATTTTTTCTCTGGCTCCTGTTCTGGAGTGGTACTCAAGTGCCTTGTCACCAGGCTTTCCATTTTCTTTTGGCCTGCAAAATCAAATCAATATCTCTGTGTAATTGATATTCAGTGCTTTGGGTTTTTCACCTAGCGCGATTTCATTCAATGAATGCCCTGCGCTCTTCGTTGGCGACAATGACCGGCGGGGGAAATTGCCTTGCCCTTATCGCCAAGGTCATCGCAAAATCTTCTGCCGCGTTTCGCCGGGCATACCGCAATAAATTAAGTAGCTATCATTTTTTAATCGCTATTGGGCCGCACCCCGGCGGCGACGCGCGGCTTGCTTTTCGCCGGCTCTCTGTTGCGCCCGGCATTATTTTCCCTTTGTCGCTGCGCGAATGGCCGGCAGCACAAACAGTGAGGCGATAAAGCTGATGAATACGCCATAAGCGATACTGATCATCTGCATTTTTCCGCTGACCATCATGGGGAACACCAGCTCATGCGCGTGGCCAAACGTGGTGAACGTGATGTCGTTGAACAGCAACATGCTCAACAAGGCGCCAATGGAAGAGCCTGCCAGGCCCAGCAAGAGGGTTTGGCAGAGATAAGACACATCAATAACCCTGCCGAATCCCAGCAACAGCGTTATTGCCAGCTGGTCTTGTTGGTTGGCAATGAGCGATTCACACAGCGCGATGATGCCCGCAGTCACCGACACCCCCGCCAGCAATGAAAATAACAGGCCGAACCACAGCAGCACCTGGCCCAACCCTTCGCTGCTGCCGGCATAGTAGGTTCGGCTGTCGCTAATGGCGACTCGGTCATTGAGCGTCCCCTGGATGGCTTGTTGCAGTTGCTCGACAGAGGTGACATTGCTGGTCAATGCCACCAGGTTGTAATCGAGTCCCGCGCCCCAGCTGGTGCGGATATGTTCCAGATCGGCCATGAACTCGGACTGCCGCGGCGAACCGCCGGTGGTAAATTCACCGACGATTTTCCAATCGCGGTCGTGCAGGCGTATGGTCTCGCCCACGTGGAACGCCGGATAATGCCGCGCCAATGACGCGCCGACGACGAGCTCATTTTGCCCCGGCTGAAATGCTCTGCCGCGGGTGAGGGTGACCAGCGGTTGCCCGTTGTTCGCGTTCATCAGCGTGAATGCCGCCGGCGTTACGCCGCGCACCAGATACTCTTTCTCCACGTTGTCTGGGCGGAGCCGCACCAGGACAACCCACTCCGGCGAAGCCGCAACAAGGCCGGGCAAGCGCGAAAGTTGCGCCGCCTGCGTTCGCGTTATCGTGCTGGTCAGTTCGGAAGAGGAGTCTTTGCTTTGCGCAAAATACAGGCCGGGTTCCGCACTCGACTCCAGCGCGCCGATCAGCCCTGCGCGCAGTGAAAATAACGATGTCACAATGACCGCGAGAAAAATGAAGCTGGATAGAATCGCGGTGAAATAAAGCGGCCGCCGCCACAGGTTGCGTAATCCAATGCCCAGCAATATCCCGAGCTGGTGGATTTTCGAGGATGAACGCGGGTTCATTTTCTCTCCTCCTGCAGGCGAGCGATTTGCAAGAGGGAGGGTAATGCGCAGACCAGGGATAAAATAAAGACCAGCAGGAGGCCGATGGCATAATCCTGGAAATGCGGCTCAACGGCGTTTAATACGGCGGGGAACAGCGTCGGCAACAGCAGAATAAAAATAACCGACAACACTATGCCCACGATGGCACCCGCCAAGGTGATGGCGCCGAGTTGCACGGCAACCGCTTTAATCAACTGTGATTTGCGAAAACCCAGATAATTAAGGGTGCGGTAGTCGCTCAAGGCTTTATGCGTCATGACATAGAAGTTGGTGCTGAGCAGCAGCGCCAATAACAGGCACAGCGCCAGATTGACCCAAAAAATCACGCGATGGAAATCGAACAATTTACTCATAAACAATTTTATATGCAGGCGTACGGGGGCTGTCTGCGTGGTGCCGCGCAACCGCTCCGCGCCAAACAGGGCATCAATCTGCCGGGATAGGTTCTCGGCAGACATGCCGGGTTTAGGGGTCGCCATGAAAAAACTCACCAGCCGCTTGCCATTTTGTCTCACGCTGTCGAGGTAGTCATAATGCATCCAGACCGCGGGAGGGGTGTCGGTTTGGGTTTCTTCAACGATGCCAGTAATGTAAAGATCGAGAATGGGGTTAGGCGCGAGCTTCCAAATCGCGGATGAAAGCGGCAGCCGATCGCCCGCTTTTAAGCGATATTGCGCCGCAAAACGGCTGTCGACCAGCACGCCTTGCCGGTCATTCTGCCAACGCTCCAGTAAGCCCGGCGCTATTTTTAAAGAGGGGATCATGGCGAAGTAGTGTTGGTCTTCTACCGCGATAGCGGGCACGAACCATCCGGGGTGGCGATAGTAAGCACCGACCCAAACTCCCCAGCTCAGCCGATCCAACGCCGGCAGTTGACTCATTTTCTGATGATAAAACTGCGGCAGCAGCATTTGGGAACTGAGTGCATTCAGCACCAGTAGCCGGTTGTCTGCGCCGGGCGGATCGCTTGCCTTTAAGCTGAAGGCGCGATCAAAGGTCAGCATGAGCAGCAGCAACATGACGCCGCTGGCGATAAACAGCAAGATCATGATAAATCTTCTCGACTGCTCAGTGGCGGAGCGCCACAACCAGAGGTAAAACACGGCTCTCATGGCATATCCCTACGGATCAGCTTGCCGTCCCTGAGTTGGAATTGGCGCTGTGCCCGCGCGGCGACCTGAATATCATGCGTCACGACGATGATAGCCTTGCCCTGCTCCCGGCTCAGTAGCGTCATAATATCCATAATTTCCTCCCCCGCCTCCTGGCTGAGATCGCCGGTAGGCTCATCGCACAGCAGCAGATCCGGATTAGTGACTATCGCACGCGCAATGGCCACGCGTTGGCGCTCTCCTCCGGAGAGTTCATCCGGCAAGTGGCGGCGCCGGTGTTCCATCTGAACCAGCTCCAGCGCGGCGTCGACGCGTTGCCGGCGCTGTTTGGCGTCCATATGCCAAAGGTGCAGGGGGAGGGCGACATTCTCTTCGGCGCTGAGCACGGGCAACAGGTTATAAAACTGAAAGACGAAGCCAATATGGCGGGCTCGCAGCGAGGTGCGTTCTTCAGGTCGCAGCCGATGCAGCGAATGCCCTTGCAAAAATACCTCGCCCCGATCGCAGACATTAACGCCGGAGATCAGATTGAGCAGCGTCGATTTCCCTGAGCCGGATGGCCCCATGATGCTGACCATCTCGCCGCCGTGCAGGCTAAAATCAAGATCGTGCAATACCGTGATGTGCTCGCGCCCTTTTTTATAGTCTTTGCCGGCCTGTTGCAGTTGTACGACCGGATCGCTCGGCGCGGTTGCCGTTTTATTCATAAAAATCTACCTGAATTGACATATTATGTTTCAGCCAGGGCTGTTGCTGAGCGAGCTTGATAATGACTAAAACCGCCGCGCGTTGCTCATCCACCACCGAAGAGATAAGGCTGACGGTGCCTGAGATCTGTCGATCGGGGAGGCCATCCGGCTTGATTGTCACTCGTTGTTGGGGCGCGACTTTCGCCAGCTGGCTTTCGGGCAGCCAAACTTCGGCATCAAAATCATCCAAACCGACAATGGTGGCGATCCCCGTGCGGGTGAAACCGCCGCCGGCGGAAATGGGCGAGACCGTTTCCCCCGGGGAGGCGTCTAACGACACCACCTGGCCGTCGAAGGGCGCGCGGATAATCGTACGCAACAGGTCGATTTCACTGGCTTTTATCTGCCAGCCCACTTGTTGTAATTCTGCCTGATATTGGCGGCGCTGCGCCTCGAACGAATCCAACTCCGCTTTGGCGCTATCGACATCATCCTGGCTCACATAGTTGAGCGGCAACAAACGGTTCAATCGCTGCAGCTGATTGCGCGCGCGCGGCAGGCGGGACTCTGTCTGCGCGAGTTTGCCCGCCGCGATTTGCTGGCTGGCCTGGAGCGACGCAAGCTGCGCTCTTAGCGAACGCCCGTCGAGTGATGCCAATCGCTCGCCTTTTTTTACCTTGTCCCCGCGTTGCACATAAATCTCTTGCACCGTTCCCGTAATCTCTGCCGAAACGGTGGAGAGGCGCGAGGCCTTGATGAATCCTGCGGCCGTGACTGCAGATGCGGCCGCCGCAGGGGGCGCTGGCTCGACAGGTGCTGCGGTGTTGGCCTGAGGCTCGGCGGCGCTGGCGCGCTCGGCCGCTGCTGGCTGGGTAAACCATGCCCTGCCGGCAACGAGACCTAAGGCTAACGCCAGCGCAATCGCTCCGACGAGCGCCGCTTTGCGCCATGGCCGCCCGCGCGGCGGAGTATGAGGCGAGTTCAGCAGGTGCAACGCCTGCTGGCGGACGGCGTTGCGCGGTGCCTCTGAAGATGGGGAACGCATAGGTGCTTAACGATCCCCTACTGTCAGACGCAAGATCACACCAATGAAGAGCAGAGCGGCTCCCGAAGCGTAAAGTGGGAACCAGCGCGCCCACCAGTTGGTGGAGAACAATGACGCACCGTTGGCGTTGCTCGCCGTGTAGCTACTGTAGATATTGAGGGCCAGGGCGACAGCGAACATGACGAGGCCGATAATAAGCAGCAAGCCTGATACTTTATGCATGGGATTTCTCCTTCAGAGGGGACATAAGAGAGGCGTCGAGGTAATCGCCAGGGATGACCATCTCAGTGTGAATTTCAGTGAGATAGGTTTCATTCTTCACTTCCATCCAACTGTTTTCCGGTGACGGGAGAGCCTCTCGGAAGACTAACCAGTCAACTTTTCGCGCCAGTAGCAGCAATTGGTCAAGGCAATGTGAATTGCCCAGCCTGCACCACATCGGCTTGCGAATCTTGTCGTTGTTAAATGACTGCCAGCTAAGATGATCGTTGAATTGCCCGTTCACATAGCTGTCTGTCGGAATGCCGTTCTTCAGTAACAATGCCAACAGGCGCGCCGGATGCTCCGCCGCCTGATGCCCGGACAGCTCATGGAAAATGCGGGAAGAGCGGACCCACCAGGTTTCACGGATCAGGACACAGTCTTCCTCCTCCATGCGCGGGGCATGGCGGAAGTCATGATCCAGCTCATTGGCCATCAATCGCTTGTAGGCGGGGCGGCCAATCTGCACCGGTTCGGCCAGTACGGTAAGCAGGTATTTGGTTCCCCAGGCCACCATCGGCGTCGCCGCGCCGAGGTAACATAATTGGAACGCTTGTCCCTGGTTGTCCGTCAGCTTCAGCAGGCCGCTCTGCGTATCATGATGCAGTTGGAGCCGGTCGAGCGTCAGGTCGCCGGCAACCTGAGGCGGCTCATCCAGGCACAGATGATGAGCCGCCAGGCGGGCCTGAGCCTGGAGATTGCTGGACTCGCCGCTGACGCTGAAGGTTAATGGCAGCGCCGGCGCGGCGAACTGGCGCAGCCAGTTTTGCAACTGATGGCGCCTGTCGTCGGCCTGGCTGTCGTTGGTCAACGTGGTGCGCGCCAACTGCCAGCCGATACGCGAATACGCATTGTTGATGACCACTTTGCCCCGGGGATGCGCTAGCTGCCCCACATGACGGGCATCCAATTGCAGGAAGAGCGTTACCGGCAGCTTCAGGGCGGCGGGATTGATATTGTGCTGCCGCCAGCGGGCCGTTGTGGCGGCGGACTGCGAGATACGTTGTTGGGTGAATTGAATAAATCCCTGCCAGCTCTGCTGCAAAAACAATGAGACATCGGTGCAGTGGCCACCTGCGCCGTATTTGTCGATAAAGTTCTGCAGCAGCCAGAGGTACTCCTGCGACAACGTGGCGCGTTTGGCCACCGCTTTCGCTACGCGGGCAAGTACATTGGGAATGAAAGCGTCAGGCAATGTCATCCTGATCCCTTCCCGCCAGGCGTCTTCATATAAAATATTGCGAATTTCGGGCATCTGATGGCGGGTCAGCCGCTCCCAGCTCTGTTGAATCGTCTGTTGAGCCTGCTCAAGCAGCGCAACGCGCTCCGCGTTTTCTGCCGCACCAAAGCGTTCGGGCAGTTCGGGCAGGTTGCGCAGAGCGTCGCTGGAGAGCTCCGCCGGCATCAGCGCCAAAACATCGGCCAGAGGGGCAGGATGATGCGTTCCCCACTGTAATGTCGGGCGCAAGACGTCCTTGCGCACCAGCTTTCTCAGCAGTCTTTCCGCTTCGGACGGGGCCATCCCAGCCAGTTCGAAATGCGTTCGCCACGCGCTCCAGCTTTGCTGGTGGCTGGCGCTCAGAACGGCGTCGATTTCCGCCGCCTCCAGGCCCAGGACAAATTGCTGCTCTTCGTTCCATAACAAACCGTGGCGTTTCTCATAGCGATAGAAATGGCCGCGCATCTGGCTGGCGGAAATGCGTTGCAAGGAGGGGTTACGGCACAGCGGCAGGTCATGTTTCGCCAACCAGAGCTGCGTATACAGCGCGTCGCGCAAGGCTAATGCGATGGAGCGGTTGAGGTGTACGGTCGAGGTCACCTTGCCTTCACCGGTTTGCAGAGTGGCTTCGCCGGCCGAGCTTTCAAACGGGACCAGGCTAAAAGAGGAAAAGGTGCTGAATGGGCTGACTTTGCCCGCCGCTCGAATCATGTAGGCAAACAAGGAGCGCTCTACGCGCCGGCGCCGTTTGGCCGGCCAACTCTGCCAATTTTGTTCCAGATCGCAAAGCAACTGCGGGGAGGCAAGGCAGAGCGCCCGGCGCAGAGCCGGTTCGTTGGCGGCTTTGAGCAACAAGGCCTGCGTCTGTTCGTTGACACGCTGCCAGCGTTGGTTAAAGGTTGCCGCCAACTGCCGGCGCTCATTCGCTATCGCCAACCATTCGGTCAGTTGCTCCAGAGCGGCTGAGTCGTAATGCGCCAACCAGGCGCGCACTTCGGCAGACAGGTTGAAATAGCGATCGTTGAAGATATGGCGGCGACAGCGAATCATATCCTGGCGAACGCTGTCCGCCGAGGGTAATGCGATATTCGCATGCAGCCTGGCGATAAGCGCCTGCCCGAGTTGCCGCCAGGCCGGCTCCTGCAAGTGGTGTTGCCGGATAATCGCGGATAAATCATCCGGAAGTTGGCTGACATAGTGCGCCGGCAGGCCTGCGGTGCGCAGCATGATAAAAGGGGCGACGAGCAACAAAGGCTGCGCGGGTAACGTCATGATAATACTCCAGATGCCAACCAGTTATTCACCTTCTGCCAACTCACGAAGCTTAACCAACCCATCGCCGCCGCCATGCAGAGGCTGTAAAGCAGGCAATAACTGCGGAATAGGCGGCGGCCTCGGGCAGACCACTCGCGGGTTTTCTTATTGGCGCCGGGTTGGGCAAAAGCGCGAAATGCCCGCGTGGCATCCGAAAGCCGAAAAGGGGTGAGATTGAAAAGCAGGCCGAACAGTATCAACAGCAGTAACGGCCGTATCGCGGTGGCGACGGCGCTTTCACTCAGCGCCGCGAGCGCTCCCAGACACAAGAGATCCATCAATGGCCCTGCCATCGCCACCCAGGCCTTCATGCCGCGCAGTGGGAATAGCGCGATGGCGCTGGTGTTGACAAACACGGAGGGCAGCCACCAGCCGCGAAATTGCAGACCTGCCCCCAGAACCGGGCAGCCGTAAAGACGGCAAACGACGGCATGCGCCATTTCATGCAAAAACAGCCATAACGGTATGCCGACAAGCATCACCATCAGCTGGACGCTGGCCCATTCGCCCTGCAGCAGCCAGGCGTTTAGCCCTGGCAAACACGCGATGAAACGCCACAAGGCAGCGGCAATCGCGAGGCTCAGCAGGCCGTAACCTAACCCGCGCGGGACAACCCGCAGCACGGTGGCGATTTTATGTGCGGCGCGATCGGGGTTAGGCAGCTGATATCGCCCGGCCACTTTCGCCGCCGCAGGCGGCTTTTGCGCGCCATCAACGATCATATTCGCCTGTTTCAACCGCAGCAGAAACGCGGACAGCGCCTGTTGGCACTGTTCGGGCGTTGCGTTCGGGTGGTGTTCTGCCAGCTCCGCCAGGAGGGCCGCCATGGAGCTGCCCCCTTGCAGCTGTTGGGCAAGCCGGGCAGAAAACCCACTCAGCTTTAACGGCGCATTACTGTTTTCTTGCAGCAACAGCGCCACATTCGCCTGCGGAGAGATCAGTTTCACATCCTCGTTTAAACGCAACAGGGGGGATGCAGGCGGCATGTTAAACACCCTCTGCCGGCGGAGGGGACGCCAGCACTAGACAGAACAGCGGCGCCTCGCGATAGCCGTCGGCGCCCGCGTGGCGAATGAGCCCTTCTTCGATCACGCCTCCCGCCAGCGTTCCGGTCAAGCCGCAGTCCAGCGCCGCCAACCAGCACTGCATCGCGCTTGCCGCGGCGTTTTGCAGCTGCATGCGGTATCCCGCCGCGCCATGGTCATGCAGGGTCTTTTCAAGATCGGCAACCCACATCAGCAACGCGCCGGCTTTATGGAACGCTAATTGATTGATGCAATCAGCCAAATGTGCGCGGCCAAACCCGCTATCCCGTTTCCGCCAGTAACGGCGATCTGCCTGACTGCACTGATAAATGCCCGCGGCAAGTTCGCCGCTGGCTTCCGGCAGCAATATCCAGGGTTCCATTGGCAACGCCGGCATCCCGCGCAGGCGGCTTTGTTCAAGACCGGCATGCGCGACGGCGATCAGGGTATTCAGCCAGGTTTCCGGGAACGGGCTATCGGCATAGTCATACGTCGCCCTGCGGCGCTCCAGCAACGCGGAGAGCGGCTCATCGCGGTGCACAGTCGCCAGTGATGAAAGAGCAGCGGGCGTGGGCGACGCTGGCGCGGCGGCCGGCCGTGGGCGGTGGCTAACGGCGACCAGGCTGCTCGCCGTTTCATAAAGTGGAGCAGGGCACGGCTCACCCTGTGACGGGGGCGCTTGCACATGCAAGACCTGGCAGAGGATATGGGGGTTATCCTGTTGCGTGAAGAAGAGCAATGACGCCAACCATTGCAGGTCGACGCCATGATCTTCTCTCAGCGTCCAGCCCGCCGCGCGCGCGGAAAGCGCGCAATATTGATTAACCACTCCAGCGTCAAGGTTAACGATGTTATAGCTGAAGTCGTTATATTTGCCGCGCACGCGGTTCAGGTTGCCGCTGATAATGAGTGAAATCGGCTCTTCGGGATGCTGGAGCAAGTGTTCCAATTGCTGGCAGTCAATGCCGTCAATCCTGACGAGCTGGTGCTTTTCACCGAGATAGAACCAGGCCCCGCAAGGTATCTCCGGCAGCGGCCGGCGGACGACCACAAACATATCGCACGAGAGCAGTTGCCCACCGCTGGGCGCGATGCGGCGTAATGTGCCGTCTTCACCTTTTTGATAACCCGTGGCGTGGCGCAGCAACCAGCCCAGATTGGCCAGTGTCAACGGTTGTGACGGCATTGCCGACATTCGCCAGGGCGGCGGACAGCGCTCCGCCAATGCGCTGTCGGGCAGGTTGATATGCTGCTGCCCATGCAGCCTGACCGGCCTTGAGGCGTGGCGGTTGAGGTTATCCAGCGTGAAGTGCATCTGATGCGAACGCGGTGGCAACAAGCCCTGCGGCGGCAAGCGTGTGCCGATATGGTGCTGCCAGGCAGTAAATGCCTCTTCCCCCGGCGGCAGATAGGCGGCATGGCCTAAACCGCTTAGCGCGGTACCGGGAATGCGGGCGACCTTATAGGCTAAGGTGTACTCCCCCTCGCCCCGATGGCTATGGGAAACGACCTTGTTGAGGTAGCTTTCAGAGGACAGCCCGAGCAGAATTTGCCCCAGCTCATGGGCGGCATAGACGGCGCGGAACGCCACCTCTTGCCGATCGTTGGCGGGCGATGGCTGCTCACATTGCGTGCGTGCGCATTGATAACTGGCGCTGATGTTCGGGAGGGTATAAGGGCCCACCAGCGTGCGATCCGCGCCAATAATGCAGCTCAGATAACGCACGCCGGCCTGGTGCAACCCATCGGCGCATGCCTGGCGGAAAACGTCGGACTCGCTGCCGTCAAAAATGATCAGTGCATCATCCCAGGGGAGGGCGCTGGACGTTGGGCGCTCGGTCAGAACGTCAATGCTGGCGGCCATAGGCGCCAACGCGTGTTGCAGCAGCGATGACACATCTTCCGGGCAAACCAGGGCGAGCCTGCGGCGGCGGGCGGACTGCAGCGCCGCAGTGCGGTTGGCGTGCAGGCGGGTATTGTCGACAAAGCGGCCGCAATAGCTTGCCAAATGGCTTGGGGCGCCGTCATCCAGGCCTTCACCTTCTTCAAGGAAGCCATAGCGAAACAGTAAGGACAGCATGCCCAGGGCATTCTCGCGGCTCATGGTCGCGTCGTCGGTCAGCACGCTTTCCAGCACGTTGACGCCATCGAGGCGCTCGAGGAAGACCGCCAGCGTGTTTATCCCCTGAACGCAGGTCAGGATGCGCGGCTGATAGGCGCCATACACGGCTACGCGGGTATCGCTTTCAGGAATGAAAATCAGTTCCGGAATTAATTTGGGGCGCTTGGGCAGCAAAGCGTAAAGATCGTTATGGTGGCTAAACTGTGCGCCCGACAAGACGGTCGACATATGAGTGGCTTTCATTAGCGTAAGGCTCCTTCCAGGTGTTCGGCCAACAAGGCCGTGCCCTGAGCCTGCGAAATATGCCGGTTTTCACGGCAGCTGCAGCCGTGTAACGCCACCACGGAACTGCTCGCGGTGCGATTGCTGCCAAAGCTCACGGCGGTCAGTTTGCCGAATTGGTCTTCGGGGAGCTGCGCATACTGCTTTAACCGTAATCCAGCCATCAGCACCAGCGCCGGCGTATATCCGCGCAATGCGTTCTGCGGCTGCTGTTCATGATATCGCTGCAGGTTCAAATCCATCATTGCCGTACGCGGCGTTTCGGCGAGGCTGAGCAGGCGCTTCGCCGCACAGGCATAACAGGCGGTTCGGCCTGGGATGACTAGGGGGCCGCAAAACAGCATATGGTCGTTCAACACGGTGCAAGCGTGAGGGATCCCGGCGCGAAACAGCTGCGTGGTGAGCTGTTCAAGCTTAAGCGGCGCGCCGCCGGATAGCGCGATCCCGACGAACGAAGCCTTGCTGTCGGCCCAGGAATAGTTCAGTGCGGTTGCCAATGTCAGTTGAGAGATCCCTTCCTGGCAGTGCATATAATCGGCCACGTCATTGCCGAACGCGGTGTCACTGACGATAATCATTACCACTCTCCTTCAGGCAAAAGGTTGCGGCCACGGATTTATCGTGGCGGCTTTGCCTAATTGTTCACTCAACCGTTGCTGCTGTTCCCGTAGGCGCGGATGCCCGAGATAGCGGGCGCGATAGCATGCCGTCATGGGCAAAAGGGCGGGGATGACAGCGCGCACCACATGTAAACCGGCATCGCGCAGTTCATCCGTCGTCATGTCCGCTATCACGACGTCCATCTTGAGTTGACGAAAACGCGCCACCAATTTTTTCAGCTGTGCTGCCGGCGTTTGCGGTTGCCCGGCCTGCAGGCGGCTAATCGGCATCTGCCGCTCGCTGGCGGTGAGAAAATCGAATGCGGAGCGCTGTTCGGCTCGCCCCATGAAGATGGCGCCATGTTCGAGAGCGATAAAATCGCGTATATCGTCCGGCACCGGCAGTTGATGTTCGAGTACCGAACGCCCCATGGCGCTTTCTCGGATAATCTTGCCGCAGCTGCCCCAGGGATCGAACCCCGTAGAGCAGTTGACGAACTGGGCCGAGGTCGGATGCCCGTCGCGCAGCTGCAATCCGTAGATTGTCGGGCAGCCGATGTCGGTAGTGGCATCGAAGAACAGCTGTTCCAGCCCACTGGCCGCCAGGCGTGAAAACTTGTCTTGTAATCTATCCGGTACCGGTTCATCGAAGCGGATGCGCGCTAAAGGCATTTGCAATAGCCAGGTAAGGGCAATCGCATCGCGTTCGATGACTTCATTGATCGCGGTTACCGTGGCGGTGGTGAGGTCGGTGTGCGCCGCGACGCCTGTCGATATCGGCAACCAGAAACGCTCGCTTTCCCAGGGCCGCACATACAGATGCGACATGATCAACGGGATCTTGCGCGGGCGGGAGTCCGTCAACGAGTAACCTTCCACCCAGCGCAACGGCTGGGCGTCATCAATGGGTTTGACCGGGCAGAGCGGATCGGCGAGCTCCTCCTCGCTGCAACGGGGCAGGCTGTCGGCCGCCAAACCGTCAGCCCCGAGTTCGCGGAAGCTGGCGACCGAAACATCGCGAGGATGGTAGACGCAGGTGGCGTATCGCTCTGCCGCTTCGGCGACAGCGCGGACGATCGCCATATCGACGTGTTCATCGGCGCCGCAGCCGGCAAGCGCGATTTTTTGCAGGTCGTTGCCTTTATTGTCAATGATATGGGGATATGGCATTGACAGATTGCCCAGGCTGGCCAGAACCGACGAAAAGCGGGGGATATGCATCTCCTGCGGTTCCAACGGGTAGACGCTGCCGACAACGCCCGTCAGCGGCGAGAGCAGCGACATGAACGGATATTTCTGGCGCATGGACGCGGAAACGGCAAAGTTATGATGATGCATGAATAACTCCGCTTTCCAGGCTTTTACTTAGCAACACGGCCAGCCAGGCTTCATCCAGCGTGCTTAAGCCAAGGCGATTGTTCATTAGGTGCATGAATTGGAATGCCAGATTTTTCGCGAGGCCGTCACTGTATCGTTCGCAATGGCGTTCATAGTTACGCCGGGTCTGGTCTAGCGCAGACTGCCAGCGATCCACCAGTTCGGCGCTTTGCGCGTCTTGCCGTATCTGCGGCGACAGAAGAACCGAGTTTTCATCAATCAGTTCCCATGCGCGATCGGTAAAGCTGTTTTTGATCATTCCGATATCCGCAGAGCCCGCCAGCCAGAAAGTCGAGAAGCTTTCAAGGAAGGCGGAACGCCGGGCAACAGGAATGAACGTTTCCAACATGGCCAGCATCAGAGGCAACGCAAACTCTTTGCGCGTCATGCCGCCGCCTGCCTCGGCCAGCAATATGGCACGGGCAATGTCACTGGATTGGTGAAACAGCGCTTCGGCGATGCCAATGCCCGTTTCGCCCCCGTAGACGTCCGTTTCCGGCTCATATTCCGCGCGTTCGCAATGGACCGGGAGTTCATGCGTGGGAAACGGCGTGTTGCCGCGGAAGCTGACCAATGGCGTCCACAGGTTGGCCGGGCGCAGCGGCAGGCTATTCAGCGCATCATGCAGCGCAGCGTAAATGGCGGTTTCCAGGCGCTGGCTGTCCTTTTCCTGCAGCAGAAAACGAACGCGTAAATGTAATCCTTTTTCATCGATATAACGTAAGAAGAACCAAGGAGAATCAGGAGCGTACGCCAGTGCTTGGGTCAATCCCTGGGTGATCAGAAAGTCCATTCCATCATGATGGCTACCGATATACAGCTTGTAAAAATGCCAAGATGCCGATCTGTTTTTCATCTTTGCGTACCTGTTTTTTTTAAGATTGTTTTGGCTGGAAAAGGAACCACTTAACGCCGACAAACAGCGTGATCACACCCCATATCGCCATGCCGATACAGTTAATGAAGAAGGGGAATACGCCTTCGCTGCCATTCATGGCGTATCGCAGTGCATCGGCGACAAAACCGACCGGCGTCGTCAAAATTAACCATTTGAGTGGCGGGAATGCGCTCAGATCGAGGAACAATTGCCCGAAACACATGCACCAAAAGTTGAGTAAGGTCAGGGCGATTGTCGCGACGGTATTCGTGCGGAATAAGCCGGCCAGCGCATACCCAAAGCTCACCAGCAACAGTGCGCCGGCGACGAGCAGCACGATAAACAGCAGGGGATGCTCAAGGGTAAAGCCAAAGACCAGACTGCTAATGAGCATTAACAGGGCGATCTGAACCAGTGATATCACCAGGCGGACGCTGACCTGTGATGCGAGCAGAATCCAGCGCGGCAACGGAATGACGCCGTAATAGCGGTAAGTGCCTTTTTCTCGCGCGGCGATCAGCGGCGTCGCCGTGCCAAATAAGGCGACTTGCAACAGGGCCAGCGTCAGCAAGGACGGGAAGATAAAACTAAAATAGTTGAAACGCTCAGTTTTCAGCGTAATGAAGCGTATCGGCTGCTGGGCGTCGGCCGGTTGCTGATTGAGTGCGGCGGAAACCAGTTGAGCGACGGAGCTCATGGATTCCGTCGTGGTGATCGCAGGGCGTTGTTGTACTGCATCCCAACTCACCGCCGCGTTCACTTCATTCGCGCGCACCAGCGCTTCCGGATCGCTTCGAAGCTGGCGCTGGACGGCCAGGCCAGGATAATTGTTCAATTTAAGCCAGAGAGCCTCTGTTTCCGGCGAGTCTCCGACAACGCTCACCTGCATGGAGAACGGTTGATGATTGCCATTAATAATTTTTGCCGTTATGCCAAAGGTAAAGATGAAAAATAACGGCAATACAAGAGAAAATAAGGTTGATAGCGGATCGCGTAAATATTCTTTGGTGTTGGCGCCGAAGAAGCGCCGATAAATCTGCCAGCTATGGCTCATGTTAATCCCTTAATGCTTCGCCTGTCAGATGAATGAACACATCCTCGAGGGTGTTTTTGCTTACCTGCATTTGTTCGGGTTCACAACCCAATCGTTGTGATAACGCAATCACTTGCGGTAACACCTGTGCCAATTCTTGGGTGGGAATATGTAGGCGGCGGAAGGTTTGATCATGTTCATCGCTTTCCTGCGTCGCCTCAGGGAAGAGCGCGAGGAACTCGTCAACCGACGTCAACGGCACTGAGAATCGGATATGATGCCCAGGACAATAACGCTCAATAAGCTGTTGTGGGCTGGCATTCTCCAGCAACCGGCCGTGGTTGATGATCATCACCCGGTCGCATAAATTCTCCGCCTCATCCATTTGGTGAGTGGCGATCAATACGCCCGTGCCAGATTGACGAGAATTCGCAATAATGTGCCGCCAAATATAGCGTCGGCTTTGCGGGTCAAGATCGCTGGTGGGTTCATCCAGCAAAAGAAGCTTGGGTTTGCCGGCCAATGCCAGCGCCAACACCAAACGTCTTTTTTGCCCCCCTGAAAGCCGCGAGAAACGCATTTTACGCTGCGCTTTTAGCGCCACAATGTCCAATAACTGCTTAACCGACAACGCATCCGTATAAAGTACCTGATAGAGCGAAATGATCTCTTCAACGCGCAGCAGCGAAGGCAAACTAAAGGATTGCGGAACGACGCCTAACTGTTGCTTGATGACGTGATTAAGCCCTTGTCGAACGTCTTCGCCAAATAAACGCACCAAGCCGGCTTCAAAGGGCTGTCCTCCGTACAAGGTTTCCATGAGCGTCGTTTTTCCGGCACCGTTAGGTCCGACCAATCCAATGATTTCTCCCGGCTTGATTTGCAGCGAGATGTCATGAAGAACTTGCGTGTCACCATAAAACTTATTCAGTGACTCGACCTCTAATAGCGGCCGTTGGCGATCCCAGGATATATCCAGGGTTGGCTTATGACTGCTGTCGAAATCTAAAGTGGCGTCAGTGTACGTGCTCATTGTTTAAAGCCAGTGAGTAGAGTTTCAGATAACTAACTGGCACAGTATCTTGTACCGGTTGTGGGTAATGATTTAGCTGCCGCTACTGGTAACGCTGCCCATTGTGCCGATGCAGCTCGCCGTTGCAATGCAGCCGCAGCCCGCTGTAGAGGCGGTGCTGACGCTGCTGCCGGTTGAGGCGCAATCGCTGGCAAAGTGCAGCGTTTCAGGCAGTTCTTCGACTAATAAATCAATGCCGTCAGAGGGCATGGAAGGCGAGTCGAGAACAATATCGAAACGGTGGGATTGACGAGTCAGAGAGGTATGATTAAGCATAAATATCCTTATTAATCAGTTTATTGATGAGTTAGCTATAACATGATTCGAGCTGCTGCATATCGTTGAAATATATTCAAACGAATTCATCTCAATGGGATATTCCCCATTAAATATTTATCTGAAAAATAAAAATCAATTTTAATATCGCGCTAATTATATAAAAATAAGCAGCGACGATACTGAATTCTTTCATATTGAATTATTTGCATTTGAAGGCGTCATATATGACTGGCGCTTGCGAATATGAAAGGAATCCTATGTACGTAATGTTAAGTTATCGTGTTAGACACACTCTTACATACTTGTAATAGAACGGCAACACATCATTACAATTGACAGGGGTGTTTTCTGTTATTGCAACGAAGCTCACAATAATCATGGGGTTGACGTTAATTTATTTAATTTAAAACTATGTATAAGGGATAAATATATTCTTTTTTGAAAAATTTCACCCAATATTGTTTAGGGTGGAAAGTATTATAATGGTTTTATTTTTTGACAAGGATTATTGCGCGCGGAACCACAGTTGGCTTGGCGTCCGTGATGCGTTCCGTTCCGGGCGGGGCATTGATGCGACATACTGGGACGCGCTCACGACGGGGTTGGCCCTAAAGCGGGCAGTTTGGCCACGGCGCAGCGAGCCTTTTGGAACCATCGCGGCGGGCAGCGAAAAAAAACGGCGCCGCGTGGGCGCCGTTTAGGCAAGGTTCAGGCTGCGCGCATCAGTCGGCAGCGTGGCCCTGCGGCGGCAGGCGTTCGCCGTCCAGCCAGGCGGCGCCGTCGCGCATCGCCAGGCGGCCGTCGACGAACCAGCTCACCACCAGTGGATAGATCGTGTGTTCCTGGGTTTGCACCCGTTCAACCACGTCATCCTCCTCGTCGTCAGTGAAAATCGGCACCTTGGCCTGCAAAATCACCGGGCCGCCGTCGAGCTGTTCGGTCACGAAGTGCACCGAGGTACCGTGTTCGCTGTCGCCGTTGTCGATGGCCTGACGGTGAGTATGCAGCCCCGGGTATTTTGGCAGCAGGGAAGGGTGAATGTTCAGCATGCGGCCGGCATAGCGCTGCACGAACTGCGGGCTGAGGATACGCATGTAGCCGGCCAGCACCACCAGATCGGGCTGGTACTGGTCGATGGCGTCCGCCAATGCGGCGTCGAACGCCGTGCGATCGGCGTAGGCCTTGGCATCCAGCGCCTGGGCGGCGATGCCCGCCGCTTCGGCGCGTTGCAGGCCATATGCCTGCGCCTTGTTGCTGAACACCGCCACGATTTCGGCGGCGATGCGGCCCTGCTGGCAGGCGTCAATCAGCGCCTGGAGATTGCTCCCCTGGCCGGAGACCAACACCACGATCTTTTTCATCAGTTGATGACCACTTGTTGTTCGTCGGAAGAGGCGGTCAGTTTACCGATTTTCCACGCTTTTTCACCTGCCGCGGTCAGCAGCGCGATGGCCGCTTCCACTTCGGCTTCCGGCAGGGCGATGACCATGCCTACGCCGCAGTTGAAGGTGCGATACATTTCATGACGGCTGACGTTACCGGCCTGCTGCAGCCAGGTGAACACCGCCGGCCACTGCCAGCTGGCTTCGTCGATCACCGCCTGCATGCCTTCCGGCAGCACGCGTGGAATATTTTCCCAGAAGCCGCCGCCGGTGAGGTGAGCGATGGCGTGTACGTCAGCCTTCTCGATCAGCTCCAGCACGGACTTCACGTAAATCTTGGTCGGTGCCAGCAGGTGGTCGGCCAGCGGTTTGCCTTCCAACTGAGTGGCGGTCGGATCGGTGTTGCTCACTTCCAGGATTTTGCGCACCAGCGAGTAGCCGTTGGAGTGCGGGCCGGAAGCGCCCAGGGCGATCAGCGCATCGCCGGACTGCACTTTGCTGCCGTCGATGATCTCGGATTTTTCGACCACGCCGACGCAGAAACCGGCCACGTCGTAGTCTTCGCCGTGGTACATGCCCGGCATTTCAGCGGTTTCGCCGCCCACCAGCGCACAGCCGGACTGTTTGCAGCCCTCGGCGATGCCGGTGATCACGCTGGCCGCGGTGTCCACATCCAGCTTGCCGGTCGCGTAGTAGTCGAGGAAGAACAGCGGCTCGGCGCCCTGAACCACCAGATCGTTGACGCACATCGCCACCAGATCGATGCCGATGGTGTCGTGGCGTTTCAGATCCATCGCCAGACGCAGCTTGGTGCCCACGCCGTCGGTACCGGAAACCAGCACCGGCTCGCGGTATTTCTGCGGCAACGCACACAGGGCGCCAAACCCGCCCAGACCGCCCATCACTTCCGGGCGACGGGTCTGTTTAACTACACCTTTGATGCGATCTACCAATGCGTTGCCTGCATCGATATCGACACCTGCGTCTTTATAGCTGAGAGAGGTTTTGTCGGTCACTGCGCGATTCCCCACGACGATTTGCGGTTTGAAAACTGTGCTTCCGATGTTGATTCCGGAATAAGGCGCGGCAATTCTAACAGCGCAGGCAAACGTTTGCGAGCGGCTTGTGAACCGGCTCCGCTTTTTCGTCATCTATACTGATATTCAAACTTTTGTTGATCCCGATCGGGCTATTGTGGGTGGCGCGGCGAAAAAAAGGAGGTATAATCCCGCGATTTTTTTGGCCGCAACCACCTTAATAGGAGAAAAATGATGAAGATCGTTGAGGTGAAACACCCGCTGGTAAAACACAAGCTTGGCCTGATGCGCGAAAATGACATCAGCACCAAACGCTTCCGTGAGCTGGCCTCAGAAGTGGGTAGTTTACTGACCTATGAAGCGACCGCCGATCTGGAGACGGAAAAAGTCACCATCGAAGGCTGGTGCGGGCCAGTTGAAGTGGATCAGATCAAAGGGAAAAAGATTACCGTAGTGCCAATCCTGCGCGCAGGCCTGGGCATGATGGAAGGGGTGCTGGAGCACGTGCCGAGCGCGCGCATCAGTGTAGTGGGCGTATACCGCGACGAAGAAACCCTGGAGCCGGTGCCGTACTTCCAGAAGCTGGTTTCCAACATCGAAGAGCGCATGGCGCTGGTCGTCGACCCGATGCTGGCCACCGGCGGTTCGATGATCGCCACTATCGATCTGCTGAAGAAAGCCGGCTGCCACAGCATCAAGGTGCTGGTCCTGGTCGCGGCGCCGGAAGGCATCGCCGCGCTGGAGAAAGCGCATCCGGACGTTGAGCTGTACACTGCCTCCATCGATCAGTGTCTGAACGACAAGGGCTATATCGTGCCTGGCCTGGGCGATGCGGGCGACAAGATATTTGGTACTAAGTAAACATTTGAGCCGACTTAACGAGTCGGCTTTTTTTTGACTAAAACCTATAAAACCAATAAACCGAGGAAAAGCACACATGACCCGTCGCGCCATCGGCGTCAGCGAGCGCCCGCCGCTGCTCCAGACCATTCCGCTCAGCTTCCAGCACCTGTTCGCCATGTTTGGCGCCACCGTGCTGGTGCCTATCCTGTTCAAGATCAACCCGGCGACCGTGCTGTTGTTCAACGGCATCGGCACGCTGCTGTATCTGTTCATCTGTAAAGGCAAGATCCCGGCCTACCTCGGTTCCAGCTTCGCGTTTATCTCGCCGGTGTTGCTGCTGTTGCCGCTCGGTTACGAAGTGGCGTTGGGCGGTTTCATCATGTGCGGCGTGCTGTTCTGCCTGGTGGCGCTGATCGTGAAAAAGGCCGGCACCGGCTGGCTGGACGTGATGTTCCCGCCGGCGGCGATGGGGGCGATCGTCGCCGTCATCGGCCTGGAGTTGGCGGGCGTGGCGGCCAATATGGCGGGGCTGCTGCCGGCGGAAGGCGCCAGCGCCGACTCGACCACCATCACCATTTCGCTGGTGACGCTGGCGGTCACGGTGCTCGGTTCAGTACTGTTCCGCGGCTTCCTGGCGATTATCCCGATCCTGATCGGCGTGCTGGTGGGCTATGCGCTGTCGTTCTTCATGGGCGTGGTGGATTTGACGCCGATCCGCGAGGCGCACTGGTTCGCGCTGCCGACCTTCTACACCCCGCGCTTTGAGTGGTTCGCCATCTTCACCATTCTGCCGGCGGCGCTGGTGGTGATCGCCGAGCACGTCGGCCACCTGGTGGTGACCGCCAACATCGTAAAAAAAGACCTGATCCGCGATCCGGGCCTGCACCGCTCGATGTTCGCCAACGGCATCTCGACGGTATTCTCCGGCTTCTTCGGCTCCACGCCGAACACCACCTACGGCGAGAACATCGGCGTGATGGCCATCACCAAGGTCTACAGCACCTGGGTGATCGGCGGCGCGGCGGTGCTGGCGATCCTGTTGTCCTGCATCGGTAAGCTGGCGGCGGCGATCCAGGCGGTGCCGGTGCCGGTGATGGGCGGCGTTTCGCTGCTGCTGTACGGTGTGATCGGCGCTTCGGGCATTCGCGTGCTGATCGAATCCAAAGTGGATTACAACAAAGCGCAGAACCTGATTTTGACCTCGGTGATCCTGATCATCGGCGTGAGCGGCGCCAAGGTGCACATCGGCGCGGCGGAGCTGAAAGGCATGGCGCTGGCGACCATCGTGGGGATCGGCCTGAGCCTGCTGTTCAAGGCCATCAGCCTGTTCCGCAAGGAAGAAGAGGTGCTTGACGCGCCGGACGAATCGGCGGAGCAGAAGTAACGAAAAGGGCAGCCCAGGGGCTGCCCTTTTGACTTATGGCATTCGCCTTAGCTGCGAATTTTGCGGTACACGAACAGCACCACGATGGCGCCGATAACCGCCACCACGAAGCTGCCGAAGTTGAAGCCGTCAACCTTGCCGTAGCCGAAGAAGGTGCTGATATAGCCGCCGACCACGGCGCCGATGATCCCCAGCACGACGGTCAGAATAAAGCCGCCGCCGTCTTTGCCGGGCATGATCCACTTAGCCAAAATACCGGCGATCAGGCCGAAGATAATCCAGGAAATAATCCCCATTTACTGCTCCTTTCTTTTGTGGCTGAGAATAGCTTACTGCTGGGTGGCCGGCTGAGTATTGCCGTTCACCGCCGCATCGGTCTCTTGTTTCAACTCTTGCGCTTTGTTTTCGGCGCTGTTCTTGATGGCTTCGGTCTTCGCCTTGGCCTGTTCGGTCAGATCGTTGGCGCCGTTGATGGCGTCGTTTTTGATGGCCTTGGCCTGATCCACCAACTGCTGGCTCTGTTTGCCTGCGTCGTCTTTGATCGCGGCGGCTTTGGCCTTGGCGTCGTTGGTGATGGCGTCAGCCTGCTTGGCGGCGTCTTCTTTAATCGCCGAAGCTTTGTCTTTCAGCTGATCCGCCTGAGTGGCGGCCTCTTTTTTGATTTCATCCGCCGTCGCTTTCGCTTTGTCCGTCAGATCGTCCGCTTTTTTCTGGGCGGCGTCTTTCATCTGCTCGGCGCTGTCTTTGGCTTTATCCAGGTTGGCGTCAACCTTGGAGGAGTCATCACAGCCGGCAACCAACAACCCGATAAAGGAGGCCAACAGCACTTTATTCCATACTTTCATCGTCTATATCCTTGCAGAAACCTTGTTGATGGTGATTGCATTTAGCCTACCTATACTAGGTCAGATTTTACTTAAATTACAAATTTAACCTGCGCAGGCATGGAGTTAGGGAATGATATCGGATAATTCTTGCCTCGGCGGGCGCCGCCGCCGATCAAGCGGCGCTTAGGCATTGTTCACTATTGCGGCATAAGATCCTGCCGGTTCAACAGCGCCCGTTTTCTGTGTTAAACTGCCCACGTTTTTCTGCCAGTTTTGGTTGAGGTGCTTCTCTGAATACGCCGGCACAGCTTTCACTGCCACTTTATCTTCCCGATGATGAAACTTTCGCCAGTTTTTATCCGGGCGAGAACCCATCCCTATTAGCCGCGATCCAATCCGCCGTCCGTCAGGAACATGGCAGCTATATCTATTTCTGGTCGCGTGAAGGCGGCGGGCGCAGCCATCTGCTGCATGCGGCCTGCGCCGAGCTTTCGCAGAAAGGCGAAGCGGTGGGCTATGTGCCGCTCGACAAGCGCGCCTACTTCGTGCCTGAAGTGTTGGACGGCATGGAGCAGTTGGCGCTGGTCTGCATCGACAATATCGAATGCATCGCCGGCGACGAAGAGTGGGAGATGGCGATCTTCAACCTCTACAACCGCATCCTGGAAACCGGCCGCACCCGTTTGTTCATCACCGGGGATCGTCCGCCGCGTCAGCTGAACCTGCGTTTACCGGATCTGGCTTCGCGCCTGGACTGGGGGCAGATCTACAAGCTGCAGCCGCTGTCGGACGAAGAGAAACTGCTGGCGCTGCAGCTGCGCGGCAAACTGCGCGGCTTCGAGCTGCCGGAAGACGTGGGCCGCTTCCTGTTGAAACGGCTGGATCGCGAGATGCGCACGCTGTTTATGACCCTCGATCAACTCGATCGCGCCTCGATCACCGCCCAACGCAAGCTCACCATCCCGTTCGTTAAAGAGATCCTGGGGCTGTAACGGGCTAATCTGCCTATTTTTCCGCGTGTTCCAGCAGGGAGCAGTAGTGCTCAACCTGCTGGCGTTGCCGATCGCTTCGCAGTTGCAAAGCGAGATTGATATGTTCCAGACACTGCGCATTGTCTGCAAGCCGTGGGTCGATTTTCCCCTGCTGTGCCAACCAGGCCGCCACGTCAGCCCAGCGCCACAGCGGTGAGGCGCCGCCGAGCCGTTGAATGGGGGAAGGGAAGCCGCCGGGGCCGCGAGTTCCGTCTTTTAGCATGGCGATCGCCTGACGCGACAGTTCGGTGAGCTCGGCAATATCGCTTAATCCCACCAGACTGGAGTCCACCGATATCACCTTGGCGCCGATATTTGCGGATTCAATATCGCTGATGGCGCTGCAAATCGCGTGCGCAAAGTTATCGCTTTCTCGATCGAACTCCAGGTAAACGGCTTTACCGTAGAAACAGATCAGCGCGTCATCGCATCCCGCCGCATACAGCGCATCTTCCAGCCCGGCGGTATCGGCGGTGACCCCATCCAGCGTCAATGAGAAATGATAGAGCGTCATGGTGATTCTCCGGTTATTTTTTCTGCGACAGCGCCAGGCAGTGATCGACTTTGCGCCGAATCTGTTTGGCATGTACCTCTGGGTTTTTTGGCGTGCTCCAGATGCTCATCATATGTTCTTGATGCCCGGCAAAGGCGCAATGTAGTCGGCCAAATGCGTGCCCCTTGCTGGGCCGAAAATGCCAACCCTGAGAAAGGGCGTAAGCTAATGCCGCCTGAATGTGCTTGTCTGGGTGTTTTTTCATCGCTCGTCCAGTGATGCGATCAGGGTAGGTGGGGTGTTGACGATTGTCAACGGCTGTTTCACCGAGAGATTTGGCGTTTGCGCAGCATAGCAGCGGAAGAAGACCGTGATGATGAAAAGTATTTATATAACAATTAATTAAAAATAGCCCTGTTCAGGGCTATTGGTATTTTGCGGTTCAATAAGAGATTTGCCGGACGATTACAAAATCTCCAGCACCTGCTCCGGCGGCCGGCCGATGCGCGCCTTGCTGCCTTTCACCACGATGGGGCGTTCGATCAGTTTCGGGTTCGCCGTCATCGCCGCCAACAGTTGCTCTTCGCTCAGGCTGTCGTCCGCCAGCTTCAATTCCTTGTACAGATCTTCTTTTTTGCGCATCAGATCGCGCGCCGATGTGAAGCCCAGTTCCTTCAACAGCTTTTTCAGCTCATCGACCGTAGGGGGCGTTTCGAGGTACAGCACCACCTTGGGATCGACGCCGTGCTGTTCCAGCAGCGCCAGGGTTTCACGGCTCTTGGAGCAGCGCGGGTTGTGGTAAATCGTGACGTTTTTCATGGCGTTCATTCCTTGTTGAATCAGCTGCGCTGGTATTGGCGGAAGCGCTGTTGCAGTTGGCGCAGCTGGTCGATGCGCGCATCGTAGCGCGCCTGTTTCAGGCTGCCGAGTTTCTGCAGCGAGCTGGCATTGCTGAGCAGGCCGATAGCCTGATCGAGCCGGCCGTTCAGCGCCAGGCTTTCGGCGCGGGCCGACAGCTCTTCATCGCGCAGCCCCTGAGCGGCGCTGGCCTGCGCCAGCAGATCCCAGCCGTTCGGATCGTCCGGATGGGCAAAGGTATAGCGGTTCAGGATCTTCGACGCCTGCGCCGGCTGGTTGCCTTCGACATAGGCGTTGGCCAGGTTGAGCTGCAGCACCGGGTTGTTGTTCTGGGCGGCGTTGGCCGCCTGCAGGCGGGCGATGGCCTGCGGCGCGCGTTTCTGGCCGAGATCGATATCGGTCATCAGGTCAATCAGCCAGACGTTTTTCGCATCCTGCGCCAGCATCGGTTGAATGATGTTGCGCGCGTCGTCGTATTTTTTCGCTTCATAGAACAGGATGGCGCGGCCGTATTTGGCGGCCGCCTGTTCGCGCACGTTCCCCTTGCTGAGCGAGCCGAGCAGCTCTTCGTTCAGGCCATAGCCTTCCGAGCTGTACATGCCCAGTGCGCGCACCTTGGCCATCAGGTAATCCTGCGAAGACTGCACGATGTGTTTTTGCATCTGGTTGGCGCGGTTGCGCGCGTCGGAGAGACGGCTGTCCGGCAGCGGGTGCGTCAGCAGCATTTCCGGCGGCTTGGAGGCGTAACGCGACTGATCCGAGAGTTTCTGCAGGAAGTCGGGCATCGCTTCCGGATCGAAACCGGCGCGCTGCAGCACCTGAATGCCGATGCGATCGGCTTCCTGTTCGTTCGATTGGGTAAAGCTGATCATGCCCTGCTGGGTGCCGGCCATGGTGCCGCTCAGCGCCGCCATGCCCATGGTCGGGTTGGCCATCGCCAGCAGGATGGAACCAAGCGCGCCCACCCAGGTCAACGGGGCGTTGCGTTGCTGATCTTCCATTGCGCGCGCCAGGTGGCGCTGGGTGACGTGCGAGATTTCGTGCGCCAGCACCGAGGCCAGCTGGCTTTCGTTGTCGCTGACGCGGAACAGGGCGGAATGCAGCACCACGTTGCCGCCGAAGAAGGCGAAGGCGTTGATTTCGTCGTTGCGCACCAGATAGAAATGGAACGGCGTGCGCACCGAATAGGCGCTGGCCACCAGCCGGTTGCCCAGTTGGTTGATGTATTGACTCAGTAGCGGATCGTTGATCAGCGGGGCGCTGGCGCGTAGTTGGCGCACGTAGAAGTCGCCCATCGCCAGCTCTTGTCCGATGCTCAGGGTGCCGCCGGCGGAGGTGCCCATATCCGGCAACTGGTCCTGGCTTTCCGCCTGTGCTGGCGCCAGGGCGGTGGCGTTCAACGTGCCGAGCAACAGCACCGCTAACGCGGTTTTGGTCAACCGGTTGGTCATAGTCAGGCGTTTCCCTTAAATAATCATTTCTAAGACGTCAGCAGCAGACAAGAGTTCTTTATTCCCACGGCGCGATCCGCGTGAAAGTGCGGCGGATCACAAACCGCCGCGATGGCAATCATCACATCATAGTCAGCGGCAGGCGACAAGGAAACGTTAGCCGGGGGCGAATAGGGCAAAAAAGTTTTATTTTTCATTTCGAAGGGCGTTTTCTCCGTCGGGAGCGAGACGGAACTTCAATAAAACGCGGATAAAGTTAGTCTGTGTTTTATTGACAAGATAAACGCAGACTCATATAGTCTGCGTTATTGAAGGTTTACTGACGGTCAAAAACGGACACATGGCGTACATCACAACCAGCGTTGAATATGGCATCCACTGCCTGCTGTGGCTGGTCGGCGATAACCAGCGCGCGCTCAGCAGCCGCGAACTCGCCGAACTGCAAGGGATCTCCCCCAGCTTTCTGGCCAAGATTTTCCCCAAGCTGGAAAAGGCGGGCATCGTCGCCGCCAGTGAAGGGGTGCGAGGCGGTTACCGGCTGGCCCGTCCGGCGAAAGAGATCAGCTTTCTGGAGATTATCGACGCCATCGAGGGGCACAAGCCGCTGTTCGATTGCCAGGAGGTGCGCGGGCGCTGTGCGGTGTTCGATGATTCCCCGCCGGAATGGGCGGTCTCCGGCAAATGCGCTATCCATGCGGTGATGCTGCAGGCGGAGAAGGCGATGCGCGATGCGCTGGCGGCGCAGACCCTCGGCGACGTCGCTGCCCGTTTTGGCCGCAAGGCGCCACAGGGCTTCTTCGGCGAGGTCAACATCTGGCTCGACGAGCGCATGACGGAACGCACCGCGCGCAGCGGCAAAACGGCTCGCGCCAAGACCTAAACTCCGCCTTTCCTTAAAACAAAACACATTTTTCCCGCCTCTTCGGAAGGGGCGGGCGGTCCTTCTGCACCCTGCGACGGGAGCGGAACGGCGCCGTTCATCCGAAAAAACTGCGGGCAGCCTCGTCGCCCGGTCAACCCTGTATGAAGGAGTCATCCCATGACGCAGAAAATAGTGATTGCCGGTTCCGGTTTTGCCGGTTTTTGGGCCGCCGTGTCCGCCATGCGCGCCATTACCCTTGCCGGTAAGCATGACGACATCGAGGTGCTGATGGTTTCGCCGACGCCAACGGTCACCATCCGGCCACGCCTGTATGAAGCGGTGCTGGAAAACATGAACCCCGACATTTCCGCGCAGCTCACCGCCGTCGGTGCACGGCACCTGGCCGGGACGGTGGAACGTATCGACGCCGCCGCCAAAACGCTCAGGGTGGCGCCGGCGGTGGGGGAACCCCTTGAGTTGGCCTACGATCGTTTGGTGTGGGCCACCGGCAGTCGGCTTTCCGTGCCTGCGGTGCCGGGCTTTGCCGAATACGGTTTCAACGTCGATACGCTGGAAAGCGCACAGCGCTTGGGCGCTCATATCAAAGCGCTGGCGGCCAAACCGTCAACGCCGGCGCGCAACACCGCCGTGGTGGTGGGAGCGGGGCTGACCGGGCTGGAGAGCGCCGCGGAGATGCCGCAGCGGCTGCGCGATGCGCTGGGGCAAAACGAGAATGTGCGCGTGGTGATCGTCGATAGCGCCCCGGAAGTGGGCGCAGGAATGGGCGCGGAGCCGGGGGCGGTGATTCGCCAGGCGCTGGCGGAGTGCGGCGTGGAAGCGCGAGCCGGCCTGCGCGTTTCGGCTATCGATGCCGAGGGGGTGATGCTGTCGAACGGTGAGCGCATCGCCGCCAACACGGTGATCCTGGCGGCAGGCGTGCGTGCGCATCCGCTGACCGAGCAAATCCCCGGCGAACGTGACGCTAATGGCCGAGTGATCGGCGACGCCTTCCTGCGCGCGCCGGCGGCGGCGGGCATTTTCGTGACCGGCGATACGGTGAAAGCGGCGACCGACGATCTCGGTAACCACAATCTGATGACCTGCCAGCATGCGATGAGCCTCGGCCGCGTTGCCGGTCACAATGCGGCGGCGGAGTTAGTCGGGTTGCCGACGCACCCGTATAGCCAGCCGAAGTATGTGACCTGTCTGGATCTGGGTCCCTGGGGCGCGCTGTATACCGAAGGCTGGCAGCGCCAGGTGCGCTTTACCCGTCAGGAAGGCAAAAAGATTAAACAGGAGATTAACACGCAGTGGATTTACCCACCGGCGGCGGACCGCGAGGCGTTGTTCGCCGTCGCCAATGCGGATTTCGTGATTGTGCCTTAAAAAGATAAAAACGGGAGCGGCAACGCTCCCGTCGTCATTTCCCCAGCGGCAGGAAAGAGCGTTCCGGCACCACGGTTTTCATCACCAGCGTGGAGCTCAGGCGCTGCACGCCCGGCAGGGCGGAGAGCTTCTCGTCGTAAAGCTGCTGGAAGGCGGGCAGATCGCGGGCGATAACGTGCAGCAGATAATCGGGATCGCCAAACAAACGCTGTGCCTGCACCACCTGCGGAATGTCCACCATGGCGTTTTCGAAGGTTTCAACGGCGCGGCGATCGCCTTCGCGCATGGTGACGAACACCAGAGCGGAGAAGTTGTAGCCCAGGCTGCCGGGATCGAGCTGGGCGCGGTAGCCCCTGATCACCCCGGATTCTTCTAATGCGCGCACCCGGCGGTGGCAGGGGGATACGCTCAATCCGATCCGCTCGGCCAGCTCGGTCACCGACAAACGCCCGTCGGTTTGCAGTTCCGCAAGAATTTTGCGATCAATCTTATCCATTTGGAAAAATTTCCCCGCTTATGCCGATTTCAGGCAAGTAATTGAAAGCACATTTTAACGCCTTGAGGATATTCTTGCCATCTGTTGAACGGTTTTGACGGCCGCCGCCAGGCGGCGGCCGTGCTTATTCTACGAGGAAAACGCGATGGTTCTCTGTTCGGTGCGACGCTGTGCGTTTGAGAGGGCGCCGGCATGACGCTCGCTCTGTTCGCCGCTTTTTGGGCGGTGTCGATTCTGTTGGTGATCACGCCGGGTATGGATTGGGCTTATGTGATCTCGGCGGGCATTCGCGGCCGGGTGGTGGTGCCCGCCGTCGCCGGTTTGTTGTTCGGCCACCTGCTGATGATTGCGATCGTGGTGGCGGGCGTCGGCGCGTTGCTGGTCGGCAATCCGCTGGCGCTGACGGCGCTCACCTTGCTGGGGGCGGCTTACCTGCTGTGGATCGGTTTCAATATGCTGCTGCATCCGCCGGTGCCGGGCGCCGGTGAGGATCAGCGTTCCGATTCCTGGCTGCGCTGGGCCGGCAAGGGCGTGTGCGTCAGCGGCCTGAACCCCAAGGTGTTTCTGCTGTTTCTGGCGCTGTTGCCGCAGTTTACCGACGCCCGGGCCGAGTGGTCGGTGCCGATGCAGATGCTGGCGTTGGGCGCCGTGCATTTGATCAGCTGCGGCCTGGTGTATCTGCTGGTGGGATTCGGTTCACAGTCCGTGCTGCGCACGCGCCCGCAGGCAGCGAAGGGGGTGGGGCGCCTCTCCGGCGCGGCGATGATCGTCATCGCGCTCGGGCTGCTGGCCGAGCAGGCGTTGAAATAGCATTACCGTCGGTAGATGTCCGGTCGGGCGATCTGCCAGACAAAGTCGGGGTGGTTGATGGCCGAATAGCCCACTTTCTCATAGAGCCAGGGGGCGGTGCTGGTGACCAGCATGATTCGCCTCAGCTTCGCCATCAGCGGATGGGCCTGGCAGCATTCCGCCAGCCACAGACCCAGCCCGCTTTTTTGATGCGTCTCCAGCACGTACACGTCGCACAGATAGCCGAAAGTGGCGTAATCGGTGACCAGCCGGGCGAAACCGATCTGCCTGGCCTCGTGATATAAACCGAAGCACAGGCTGTGGGTGAGGGACTGGCGGACGGTTTCTTTATCGATTCCCTCCGCCCATGAGGAACGGGTCAGAAAAGCGTGAATGGCATCGAGATCCAGCAGGGCGGGATCGGTGCTGACGAGATAGTCCGCACGCTGCCAGACAAGTGGGGAAGGTATGGTCATGCTATTCCTTTTCTTTTCGTTAACGCATCGCTACTGGCGGTGGACCAATCCGCTGATCAAATCCAGCGCGTCGTCCGCCGCCGCCACTTCACTTTCGCTGAGCGCCTGCCGCTCGATGAAGCTCTCGATAGCTTCCAGCAGAGAGAAGACGCTGATTTCATCCCCTATTTTCACGACTTCGCATACGCCGCGCCCAATTGCCTGGCAGATTGCCTCATCAAATTCAAATGGCTTGTTGTTCATCTCTCCCCCGACGGCATTTGGGATTATGACGACCATGTTACCGGTTTTTACACGGCGGCGGTCTGACGAAAATCCCATTTCTTTTCGTTGCTGCACAATGGCTCACGATCGCCTGCGTTGGCGAAATTCTGATTTCCTTACGGCGGTCAGATTTCCCTTGAGACCGCCTGAGCGGCGCGGTATTGTCGCCAAATGACGACAATACCGCCTCATTGTCCGCATAAAAAATTTATGACGTTATCATCCCTTCATCCCTTCATCCCGCTGCCGTGCGGGATTTTTTTATGAGGTTTTTCTCAAAGTGCGGAGAACCTCGACACGATCGCTTGCCATGCTCTGGGAATAATCCTAGCTTGAAATAGTCATTTAGGGTTAGCAATCCCTCATGACCTCCTTGTAATACTTGATGCACCAGAACGTTTTCTCCCCCCGCTTAGGCGGGGGTTTTTAATGGTGTGCATCGGCAGAGTCCTTCAACGTAAAGAACCGACAGAGTTCGTGGCGATAATCGGTTTACGCATCATCAAGGGACAGGACAATGAAAAATGATCTGGCGGCGGCGATCGCCATCGGCTGTGTGTTGTTGTTCGCATTGGCGGTCGGTTCGCCGCTCTCCATCAGTGCCTCGCTGTAATCTTCTGCGGCCCCGCCCGGGGCCGTTCACCGACTCTGACGCGGCGTCTGCGGATTTTTGCGCCGATCGCCCACCGGCGCGATAAATTCAGCCAAATCGCTGTTGATGTATGGCGAACTTTGAGTACTCTGAGTGCTTTGCACACCCCCACGTGCGCCGTTCTATCTATGCTTTAATCAGGCCCATCACAGGAATCGCCATGCCCGCCCGTCAAATCTCGAGGAGCCCGCTCTGATGCTGGAGATGCTATTACAGTGGTACCGCCGCCGTTTCACCGATCCACAGGCTATCGCGTTGCTGGTGATCCTGGTCGCCGGCTTCCTCATTCTCTATTTTTTGCACGGCATTCTGACCCCGCTGCTGGTCGCCATCGTGCTGGCGTATCTGCTGGAGTGGCCGACCGCGCGCCTGCAGCGCATCGGCTGTTCGCGCACCTGGGCGGCGAGCATCATGCTGCTGGTGTTTGCGGGCGTCGCCATGCTGCTGGTGTTCGTCGTCGCGCCGACTGCCTGGCAGCAGGGCATCAATCTGATGAGCGATCTGCCGGGCATGCTCAACCAGTTCTATAACTTTGCCGCGACGCTGCCGAAGCGTTATCCGGCGCTGGTGGATGCCGGCATCATCGACATGATGGCGGAAAATCTGCGCAGCCGGCTGTCCGGCATGGGCGAGTCGGTGGTGAAATTCTCGCTGGCGTCGCTGGTCGGCCTGTTGACGCTGGCTATCTACCTGATCCTGGTGCCGATGATGATGTTCTTCCTGTTGAAAGACAAAGAGCAGCTGCTGAACGCGGTGCGCCGCGTGTTGCCGCGCAATCGCGGTCTGGCGGGGCAGGTCTGGAACGAGATGAATCAGCAGATCACCAACTATATTCGCGGCAAGGTGCTGGAGATGGTGATTGTCGGCGTGGCGACCTACCTGGTGTTCGCCGTGCTGGACATGCGCTACTCGCTGCTGCTGGCGGTGCTGGTGGGTTTTTCGGTGCTGATCCCCTATATCGGCGCGGTGCTGGTCACCATACCGGTGGTGGTGGTAGCGCTGTTCCAGTGGGGCGTCGGCGCCGATTTCTGGACGCTGATCGTCGCCTATCTGGTGGTGCAGGGGCTGGACGGCAACCTGCTGGTGCCGATCCTGTTCTCCGAGGCGGTCAACCTGCATCCGCTGGTGATTATCCTGTCGGTGATCGTGTTCGGCGGAATGTGGGGCTTCTGGGGCGTGTTTTTCGCCATACCGCTGGCGACGCTGGTGAAGGCGGTGATTCACGCCTGGCCGGATGAACTGCGGGTCGAGGTGGAAGACAAGGCCGGCTGACGGAGGGAGACGAAGCGCAGCTGGCCGCTGCGCTTCGTGAGAATTACTGCTGCAGGTAGTTCAGAACGATGTCGTGGTGATTGGTGGTTTTGAAATCATCAAACACTTTTTCAATCTTGCCTTTGGCGTCGATCAGGAAGCTGATGCGATGAATGCCGTCATAGGTCTTGCCCATGAAGGTTTTCTCGCCCCACACGCCAAACTGTTGCGATACCTGATGGTCTTCATCAGACAACAGCGTGAAGTTGAGCAGCTCCTTTTCGGCGAAGCGCGACAGTTTTTCCGGTTTGTCGGTGCTGATGCCCAGCACTTCGACGCCGGCCTTTTTCAATTCGTCCATGTTGTCCCGCAGGCCGCAGGCTTGCACGGTGCAGCCCGGCGTCATCGCCTTCGGATAGAAATAAACCAATACTCGCTGTCCCTGGAAGTCGGCCAAATTAATTTCCTCACCGTCCTGGTCAGGCAAACTAAATTTCGGCGCTGTGTCACCGGCTTTCAATGGGCTCATCACTACTCTCCATCTTTCTCATCATGCTGTGGATAGTTCACCACGCTAATACTGCCTTGCGCGTTCAATTCTGTACATAGGCGATGGAAGGCTTGCTCAATATTTGAGGCGTCTCGATCGCCGGAACTGTGGGCGGTGATTTGAATATACAGCTGCGGCGGCAGGTCGCCGTCCGCCGGCTGCGTGCGTGAGACCAGCTCGGCGATATTCATCTGGCTGGAGTCGAACAGATCGGTAAAACGTTCGATGATGTGCGGCGAGTCCTTCACCTCGACCTGAACCCACACGGTGGCCGGCATCGGCGGCCTTTCATGCGAGTTTGTGCGCTTCATCACGATCAGCAGCTCCAGCTCCGCGCCTTTTTGCGGCAGGGTGGATTCGATCAGGGTGATGGCGTTCCAGCTGCCGGACAGCAGCATGATGAACGTGAACTCCTCTCCCAGCATGGCCAGACGGCTATCTTCGATATTGCATCCGCAACTGCTGACGTGGCGGGTGATGGTATTGACGATTCCGGGGCGGTCGGCGCCGAGCGCGGTAATCACGAGATAGTGTTCGTCTGACTGAGGCAAAATGGCGCTTCCTGTCGTGCTTAATGGGGTTACCATGGTAAACATAAAAAAAACCGCCTGCCAAGCGCTTACAACGCGGTTGTGCGCTTGCTTTTGGATAGGCAGCAAAAGTACCATGAGTGACTTGTTTGTGGAGGGGACGGCCAATGTTTACGGGAAGTATTGTTGCACTGGTTACGCCGATGGACGACAAAGGTGCTGTCGATCGCGCGAGCCTGAAAAAATTGATCGATTATCATGTAGCCAGTGGCACCGCGGCGATCGTTTCCGTAGGGACCACCGGCGAGTCCGCAACGCTTGCCCATGACGAGCACGTTGACGTGGTGCTGCAGACGTTGGAGCTGGCCGACGGCCGCATTCCGGTGATCGCCGGCACCGGCGCCAACGCTACCGCCGAAGCCATCGCGCTCACCACCCGCTTCGCCAACACCGGCGTGGTAGGTTGTTTGACGGTGACGCCGTACTACAATAAGCCGACGCAGGAAGGGCTGTATCAGCACTTCAAGGCGATCGCCGAGAGCACCGAGCTGCCGCAGATCCTGTATAACGTGCCTTCGCGCACCGGCTGCGACATGCTGCCGCCGACCATCGCTCGGCTGGCGAAAATCAAGAATATTGTTGCTGTAAAAGAAGCGACGGGGAACTTAAGTCGCGTTAGTCAGATCCAAGTGCTGGTTGACGATGAAGACTTCATTTTGCTGAGCGGCGACGACGCCAGCGGGCTGGACTTCATGCAACTGGGCGGCAAAGGGGTGATTTCCGTGACGGCCAACGTGGCTGCGCGCGAGATGGCGGAACTTTGTGCGCTGGCGGCGCAGGGCAAATTCGCCGAAGCGCGCCGCTTAAATCAGCGCTTGATGCCGTTGCATCAGGATCTATTTGTAGAAGCAAACCCAATTCCGGTGAAGTGGGCCTGTAAGGCGTTGGGATTGATGGCAACCGATACGCTGCGTCTGCCGATGACGCCGTTGAGCGAAACCGCCCGCCCGGTGGTGGAGCGCGCGCTGAAAAGCGTCGGTTTGCTGTAACTCTAAGGGAAATTTGATGGCTTATTCATTGCAAAAGTCGACGGTAGCAAAAGTAGTGGGCATCTCTTTGGTGATGATGCTGGCGGCCTGCAGCAGCGATCAGCGCTACAAGCGCCAGGTCAGCGGCGACGAGGCTTACCTCGACGCGGCTCCGCTCAAGGCGCTGAACGCGCCGTCCGGCATGATCCTGCCGGTGCAGAGCGGCAACTATGACGTGCCCGCCACGACGCTGCAAGGTAACGTCGGCAAGCAACTGGACATTCGTCCGCCGGTGCAGCCGTTGGCGCTGCTGAGCGGTTCTCGCGCGCAATACGCCGGCGACAGCGGCACGCTGCTGCTGGAAAACAGCCCGCAGAACCAAAACCTGTGGTCGCGCGTCGTCAGCCTGCTGCAGGCGAAGAACATCGCGATCGCTTCCCGCCAGGACGCCGGTCAGACCCTGACCACCGACTGGGTGAAGTGGAACCGTCTGGACGAAGACAACCAGTACGAAGGCCGTTATCAGATCAGCGTGCAGCAACAAGGCTACCAGCAGGCGCTGGTGGTGAAAAGCGTTGGCCTGCAGCAGCAGGGCAAGACCGAACAGGTCACCGATCAATCTGAGATCCAGCGTTACAACGGAATGATGATCAACACCCTGATCGAAGGTCTGGACAAGCAGGACAACCTGGCGAGCAGCCAGACCGCCAGCCGCTTCGGCGCGCTGGACGTGCAGAGCGGCGCCGATGATACCGGCCTGCCGATGTTGGTCGTGCGTGGCCCGTACACCGTGGTGTGGGATCGCCTGCCGCCGGCGCTCGAAAAACTGGGGATGAAAGTGGGTGACCGCAGCCGTCCGCAGGGCACCGTCGCCGTGACCTACAAGTCCCTGAGCAGCAGCGATTGGGATGCGTTGGGCGTCAAGGATCCTGAGCTGGCGGAAGGGGATTACAAGCTGCAGGTCGGCGATCTCAACAACCGCACCAGCCTGCAATTCATCGATCCGAAAGGCAAACCGCTCACCCAGTCGAAAAACGACGCACTGGTGGCGGCATTCCAGTCTGCCTTCAGTAAAACCAGCGTTAAATAAACAAAAAGGGGCTTCGGCCCCTTTTTGTTTTGTCTATACGGTATCGTTTGCGTCGCAGGTTTGGCACAATAGTGCCCGGCACGCCAAAGAATTCATTAGGTCAATTCTATACCCCCTAATTTCGGGCCGCGCTCGGGAGACAACGGGGATACATCACTGGAGTAAGTAAGATGCAAAAGCTAGCTGAGCTGTATCGCGGAAAGGCAAAAACCGTTTACACCACCGAGAATCCCGATCTGTTGGTGTTGGAGTTCCGCAACGATACGTCAGCACTGGATGGTCAGCGCATTGAGCAGTTCGATCGCAAAGGCATGGTGAACAACAAGTTCAACCATTTCATCATGAGCAAACTGGAAGAAGCCGGCATCCCGACCCAGATGGAGCGTCTGCTGTCCGACAACGAAGTGCTGGTGAAGAAGCTGGACATGGTGCCGGTGGAATGCGTGATCCGCAACCGCGCCGCCGGTTCGCTGGTGAAGCGTCTGGGCATCGAAGAAGGTCTGGTGTTGAACCCGCCGCTGTTCGATCTGTTCCTGAAAAACGACGCCATGCACGATCCGATGGTCAACGAATCCTACTGCGAAACCTTCGGCTGGGTGAGCAAAGAGCATCTGGCGCGCATGCGTGAGCTGAGCTACCGCGCCAACGAAGTATTGACCAAGCTGTTCGACGACGCCGGCCTGATCCTGGTCGATTTCAAGCTGGAATTCGGCCTGTTCAACGGCGAAGTGGTGCTGGGCGATGAATTCTCGCCGGACGGCAGCCGTCTGTGGGACAAAAACACCCTGGACAAGATGGACAAAGACCGCTTCCGTCAAAGCCTGGGCGGCCTGATCGAAGCCTACGAAGAAGTGGCGCGCCGCATCGGCGTGAAGCTCGACTAAGCGTTGGCACCGCCATTCGGGACGATCCGGCCGGATCGTCCCGCTGTTCTGCATTTTTCCAGAAAATTTCTACATTTCCTCCGCAGCAGACCATTTATAATGATGGATGTGAGATGACTAAAACCTATCCCACTCAGGCTTGAAGCTGCCTTTGCGCTTACCAACGCGCGGCATCTTCAACGAGCAGGGGAAATATCTGGAGTGTATTTATGCGTTGGCAAGGGCGTCGGGAAAGTGACAATGTTGAGGATCGTCGCGGGCAGTCTTCAGGTTTGGGCGGCGGTGGCGGCGGTTTCCGCGTGCCGGTGCGCGGCAAGGGCGGCATCGTCATTCTGGTGGTGGTGCTGGTGGCCGGCTATTACGGCATCGATCTGTCGCCGCTGTTGAACGGCGGTAATGTCGCTCCTCAGGGTCAACAACAGAGCGCCAGCATCAGTCCGAAAGACGATGAGCTGGCCAAATTCACTTCGGTGGTGCTGGCCTCGACCGAAGATAACTGGAAAGAGATTTTCCAGCGCATGGGCAAAACCTACCAACCGCCGAAGCTGGTGATGTATCGCGGCGTGACGCGCACCAGCTGCGGCACCGGTCAGGCGGCGATGGGGCCGTTCTACTGCCCGGGCGACAGAACGGTGTATATCGATCTGTCTTTCTATCAGGACATGAAGACCAAGCTGGGCGCCGGCGGTGATTTCGCTCAGGCCTATGTGGTGGCGCACGAAGTCGGCCACCATGTGCAGAACCTGCTGGGCATCGAGCCGAAAGTACGCCAGATGCAGCAGGGCGCCAGCCAGGCGGAAGTGAACCGCCTGTCGGTGAAAATGGAGCTGCAGGCGGACTGCTTTGCCGGCGTATGGGGCAAATACGCCGAGAAGCAGCAGATGCTGGAAGAGGGCGACCTGCAGGCGGCGCTGAATGCCGCACAGGCGATTGGCGACGATCGGTTGCAGCAACAGAGCCAGGGCCGCGTCGTGCCGGACAGCTTTACCCACGGCACTTCGCAGCAGCGCTACACCTGGTTTAAACAGGGCTTCGACAGCGGCGATCCCAATACCTGCAACACCTTCGCATCCCGTTAACACCTCACGTGCCGGAGCCTGACTCCGGCATTTTTTTCGAATTGAGATACAGCCTTATGCTACAGGCAGCGCAACAACTCATGCGGCGGCAGGGCATCCGGCGCCTGCTGGTGCTCAGCGGCGAACCCGAGTGGTGCCGCGAACAGGCGCAGCGGCTGGCGGCGACGTTGCCCGGCGACTGGCCTTGGGTCGGGGAGAATCCGCCGCCCGGTCAGGCGGCGTTGGCGAGCGGCGCGGTGCGTCAATTGCTGGGGCAGGAGCGGCTGCATGCAGTGTTCGATGCCGGTCATTCGCTGGACGTAGAGGCGTTGGCGGCGCTGTGCGGCGCCCTGCGCGCCGGCAGCTGGCTGCTGTTGTTGACGCCGCCCTGGCGGCAATGGGCTCAGTTGCCGGACGGCGACAGCCTGCGCTGGAGCGATTGCCCGCAGCCGATCACCACCCCGCATTTCATCCGCCATCTGCAGCAGCATCTGACCGACGACAGCGAAGTGACGATCTGGCGGCAGGATGAGCCCCTGACGCTGGCCGCGCTGCCGGCGCGTGAAGGGTGGCAGCCGCCGGATGGCCGGCCGACCGAGGAACAACAGGCGATCTTGACGGCGCTGCTGCAGGCCGAGTCCGGCGTGTGGGTGCTGACCGCCGCTCGCGGCCGCGGCAAATCGACGCTGGCGGGCATGCTGGTGGCGCAGTCGCCGCTGATCTGCTGGATCACCGGGCCGAGCCGCGCCGCCACGGCGGTGGCCGGAGAATGGGCGCAGGGGCGCGCGCAGTTTTGGGCGCCCGATGCCTTGTTGGCACAGTGCCGGGAAGGCGACGTCAGCGCCGTGGGGTGGCTGCTGGTGGATGAGGCGGCGGCGATCCCCGCGCCGCTGTTGCAGCAGTTGATCGGCTATTTCCCGCGCGTGTTGCTGACCACCACGGTGCAGGGCTATGAAGGCACCGGCCGCGGTTTTCTGCTGAAGTTTTGCGCCGGGCTGCCGGCCTATCAGGCGCTGAGCCTGCAGCAGCCGATGCGTTGGGCGCAGGGGGATGCGCTGGAACGGATAACGGACAATGCGCTGTTGTTCAACGAGCTGCCCGCCTGGCCGGCGGATGGCCAGGCGATCGATTACAGCCAGGCGGAACAAGGCGAGCTGTGCGCCGATCCGCAGCGGCTGGCGCGTTTCTACGCCCTGCTGAGCAGCGCGCATTACCGCACCTCACCGCTGGATTTACGCCGGCTGATGGATGCGCCCGGCATGCATTTCGGGCTGGCGCAGGCCGGTTTGGAGGTGGTGGGCGCCGTGTGGCTGGTGGAAGAAGGCGGATTGAGCGCCGAGTTGGCGCACGACGTGTGGGCCGGCCGCCGTCGGCCGCGCGGCAATCTGGTGGCGCAATCGTTGGCGGCGCATGGCGGCCAGTGGTGGGCGCCGACGCTGCGGTCTCGGCGCATTACCCGCATCGCGACGCTGCCGGCATTGCGGCGGCGGGGTATCGCGCGCCAATTGATCGAGCGGCAACGCCGCCAGGCGCAGGGGCTGGACTTCCTGTCGGTCAGCTTCGGCTATACCGAGCCGCTGTGGCGCTTTTGGCAATCCTGCGGTTTCGAGCTGGTGCGCATCGGCAGCAAGCCGGAGGCCAGCAGCGGCTGCTATACCGCGATGGCGATCTTGCCCCTGAGCGAGCAAGGAGAGGCGCTGCGGCACGCGGCACACAAGCATCTGGCGCGCGACTGGCCCTGGCTGCGGCAGCGTATCGCGCTTACGCTGGCGATCCCGGGCGACGACGGCGATACGTCGCTCGGCGAAGAGGACTGGCGCGAGCTGGCCGGGTTCGCTTTTGCCCATCGGCCGCTGGAGGCCAGCCTGGGGGCGTTGCAGCGGTTACTGTTGGCCAGCAGTCTGCCGCTGCCCGCACTGCGCGGCCATCTGCAGCGGCGGCACTCTCCCGCGGAGTGCGCAGAGCGGGCGGGCGTCAGCGGCCAGAAAGCCTTGCTGCGCCATTGGCGGCATGAAACGGCGCAGGCGCTGGAACAGCTGAATGCGCAGCACTGCCGCTACTGGCGCGACTGGGCGCAGTCATTGCAATAAATTGAAGAACTTGCTCAATAAAACCCGATTTTCCCGATTTCTCAGCGGCGTATAGTGGCTGTCAGCGGTGCGGCGACGACAGTCGCTGCGTCAGGTTTGGTTACTATTAAGGAGTCATCGATGAAACATGAGCATTTCGTTGTCCAAAGCCCGGCGACCCCGGCGGCGCAGCTGATCTTGCTGTTTCACGGTGTCGGCGACAACCCGGTGGCGATGGGGGAGATCGGCAGTTACTTCGCCAAAGAGTTTCCCCAGGCGCAGGTGGTAAGCATCGGTGGCCCCGCAGCGTTTGGCAACGGCGCCGGCCGCCAGTGGTTTTCGGTGCAGGACGTGACCGAAGAGAACCGCGTGGCCCGCATCGCAGACGTAATGCCGCAGTTTGTGGCCGTGGTGCGCCATTGGCAGCAGCTGAGCGGCGTTGGCTATGCCGGCACTGCCCTGGTGGGGTTCTCGCAGGGAGCGATCATGGCGCTGGAGGCGTTGAAGGCGGAAACCCGCCTCGCCGGGCGAGTGGTCGCGTTCAGCGGGCGTTTCGCCCAGTTGCCTGAGCAGGCGTTCGGCGACAGCGTGGTACATTTGATCCACGGTGAAGAGGACGCGGTGATCGCGGTGCAGCACGCTCACGCGGCGGCGGAGGCGTTGCGGACCAACGGCGCCGATTTCACGCTGGACGTGGAACAGGACGTTGGGCATGCGATCAACCAGGGCATGATGAACGCCGCGCTGGAAAGGTTGCATTACTATGTGCCGCAGCGCTACTGGGACGAAGCCTTGTCCGGCAAGCGCGGCGAGCTGATCGCCTCCCGCTAAAAATTCAGGGCGCCTGAGCGCCCTGATATCACTTCTTCTTCGGCCAGTCGTCTTCGTCATCCCACTGGGCGTTGTTGTCGCGGTGCGGCGGTATCTCCGGCTTGTTGGCCAGATAGCTTTTGACGTCAACGCGGCGCAGTTCCTTGATGCCGCTGACGACCATCCCCACCAGAACCAGCAGGATAATCCACCAGTAATCAGCTAACCATTGCATAGCTACTCCTTTCCTTTACTGCGTATAAAACGCGAAAAAATCGATGGCAGATGGCGTTCGAGCCATTCGGCACCGGCGACCTCCTTGTCTTGCCAGGCCGCCAGCAACAGCGCCGGCGTCAGCAAGTGTTCGGCCTCTTGCGCCAGCGGCCGGTAGCTCAGATGCCACGGCTCCACCGCCACGCCGCCGCAGTCTTCGGTGAAGGGGCGGTAGAAACCGAATTCGGCCATATGCGCCGTCAGCCACTGGTTAAGGGGAGCAAAGTAGCCGCCTTCCTCATATTCCCACGGTTCCAGCTGCAGCTTTTGCCCTTCCGGCAACAGCGACGGATCGTACACGTCCAGATCGCTGCCCCAGTGGTGGCGGCTGGCGCCCGGCAGAGCCGACCAGCGCAGGATCGCCTCACAGCGCTCGGCGGCGGACAGCGGCGCGACGTCGATCGGTTGACTGTCCTTATCTAATACTGGCCGCTGGCCGCAGAATTTGCCATTCCAGATGGCCAACTGCCGGTCAAAATCGCGGAAGGTGCTGGCGGGCTGGAGATCGAATCCCGCCGCACGCGCCGCCTGCTGCATCGCCAGGAACGCGTTGACGGCTTCCGGCTGCAGCCGATGGTTGCCGCTCAGCGGCGCCAGGTGCTCGGTCGAGCGGCCGGTGAGCATTTCTGCGTTGATCATGCGATCAATTGCTCCATGATGCGTTGATACATGCGGCTCAGCAGCTGCAGATCCGCGGCGTTGACGCATTCGTTGACCTTGTGGATGGTGGCGTTGACCGGCCCCAGCTCCACCACCTGCGCACCCATCTGCGCGATGAAGCGGCCGTCGGAGGTGCCGCCGGTGGTCAACAGCTGCGGCGTCAATTCAGAATAGTGCTCGACGGCGTTGACCACCGCATCCACCAACGCGCCGCGCGAGGTGAGGAACGGCTGGCCGGACAGACGCCACTCGATGCTGTAATTCAACTGATGGCGTTCCAGCAGCTCTTCCACGCGCTGCTTGATCATCGCGTCGGTCAGTTCGGTGCTGAAACGGAAGTTGAACTGTACGTAGAAATCGCCTGGGATCACGTTATTGCTGCCGGTGCCGGCCTGCACGTTGGCGATCTGCATGCTGGTCGGCGGGAAGAACTCGTTGCCGCGATCCCATTCGATCGCCACCAGTTCATTCAGCGCCGGCATGGCGCGGTGCACCGGATTGTCCGCCAGATGCGGATAGGCGACGTGCCCTTGTACGCCGTGGATATGCAGGTTGGCGGTGATCGAGCCGCGACGGCCATTTTTCACCACGTCGCCGACGCGCTCGGTGCTGGACGGCTCGCCGACCAGGCAGTAATCCAGCCGTTCGTTGCGCGCCATCAGCGCTTCAACCACTTTAACCGTGCCGTGAGTGGCGCTGGCCTCTTCATCCGAAGTGATCAGAAAAGCGAGGCGGCCCCGGTGATTCGGGTTGGCGGCGACAAAGCGTTCCGCCGCCACCACCATCGCGGCCAATGACCCTTTCATGTCCGCCGCGCCGCGGCCGTATAGCATGCCGTCGCGGATCGCCGGTTCAAACGGCGGGTTGTCCCAGCGCTTTTCATCGCCGGTCGGCACCACGTCGGTGTGCCCGGCAAACGCCAGGGTTTGCCCTTCGCCGCGCCAGGCCCAGAAGTTTTGAGTGTCTTCGAAGTCCATTGCTTCGACGGTGAAACCGATCGCCTGCAGGCGATCGATCATCAGCTGCTGGCAGCCTTCATCATTTGGGCTGAGGGAAGGGCGTTTGATCAGCTGCTGAGCCAGTTCGATAACCGGGCAAGTCATGCGGCGACCTCGGCGATAAATTGCTGGTAAGCGTCGGCGTTGAAACCGAGCAGGGCACGCCCGTTGCCGGCGTCCAGCAATGGGCGTTTGATGATCGCCGGCTGCGACAGCATCAGCGCGATGGCGGCGTCGGCGTTATCGCAGGCGTTGCGCTGCGCTTCATCCAGCTTGCGCCAGGTGGTGCCGCGGGTATTGAGCAGCGGCTCCCACCCCAGTTGCGCGACGAAACCGCGCAGCCGCTGCTCGTCCAGGCCGTCGGCGCGATAGTCGTGAAAATGATAGGCCACGCCCTGATCTTCCAGCCAGCGGCGGGCTTTTTTGATGGTGTCGCAGTTTTTGATGCCGTACATCGTCAGCGTTGTCTGTTGCGGTTTGTTTGCCATGGCGTAAAGCTACCTGTCTCGTCGAGTCGATACTGAGCGGCGTGGGCGATCTTTGGCCCGCTAGCCGCCCGGCGATAGCAGAGATAATGCCAGTAAAGCGGCGGCGAGATCCAGACAACGATGCGTGCGAGGTGCGATTGCGCGCCAGGGATAAGAGGTCGGCAACGTGGTTGAACGGCTGCCTTCGCCGACCGTGCTGGTGAAAAGGCGCCGGCGAAAGCGTTCTGCCGCCAATGCAGAGCAGGCGGAGAGAGAGCTACTCTTTATTGATCCTTATGTTTAAACGATCGGTCAAACACCGTACGCGGGTAATATGCAAGAGCGGTTTTATCCGGCTGGCGCCGAGTTTTTTCATTATTCGCGACTTGTAATGATTGGCGGTTTTATTTCTGATATTCATGGCATTGCTGATGTCGGCCAGCGATTTTCCCGTCGACCATTCCGAGAGAAAATGCGATTCGCGCTGAGAGAGTTGCGGCGGCTCGGTATAGTGGCTGTAGCGCTTATATAAGTCGCCGATCAGGTGGCTGAAGCGGCTCAATGATATAAGGTTTGATAATATAATGGTCTTGCTGTCGACAATCACCATGTCATGCAGGCAGTCGGTGATAATGACTATTTTGTAGGTATTGGGGTTGGCATATTCATCGCGGTAGCGCGCTTCAAAATTGGCGATGGTGACATCGATAAAGCAGACCCTTTTGTGGCTAAAACCGGCCGGCGCGCGTTTCTCCGCCCAGGTTTGATTGATGAGCTGCCGGATGCCGATAGCGGTATAGGCACACGCGCTGAAAATATCAATTTTCATTTTATTATAATCCCTTAATTTCTATTTCCCGGTGAGGATTGATATCTTAAAACATAAAAAAAGAAACAATCTAAATAATTTCACATTGAACTTATTGGGCGCCGCAGGGAAAGAACGCTATCCTGCGGTGGACAATCAGGAAAGCCTCATATACTAGCATGATTTATAAAGAGTAAATTTGGTTTTTAATCGAGCTGCCCAGTGAAGAAAGAGGGATAGAATAGAAACCCTCTATTAATACTCCGGTTATTAAAAGGAATTAACATAGAAAGTGGCTATCAAAATAAAATATTCGATCGTTAATATCGATCGTTTTTGTGAGGAAGGGAATGTTAATGAATTAATAATTAAGATATTTCTTGCTTTTTAGCGAGGGGTGTCGCTTATTTTTAACGCAGTTCAAAGAGTGTGCTGGGACAATCTCATGACGCGCGCCAAATTAATGGCAAAGATAAATTTTAATCAAAAAAATGCGATGTTTTAAGCTGCGTGCGTTGTGCAAGTGGGGAGGATTTATACGGGGGAACGGCATGAAAGAATGCCGGATCGAAATTTCCGATAAGATCACGTCGGAAATAGCGTCTTGTCTTGCGGACGGATTGGATCGCGTTAACGATGAATATATCGGCTACGACAATCGTCGGCCGTGGTGAAAGATCCTGACAGCGGCAGCAATTCTGCGGGGCATCTGCCGCCCTATTTTTATCAGCCGAACGTTGTAATGCGCGATTAACGCACGTAGCCCCCCAGTTGCAAACGCCGCAGAGCATCCCCCTCTGCGAACACCATGCCGGTGGTCAAATCGTGAAAACCGTACTTTTCATAGAAAGCCAGTTTTTCCGGCACCGAATAGATGAAAACCTTGCCGAGCGGCGCCAGATCTTGCATTACCCGGTCCATCAACCGGCGCCCCAATCCCTGCCCCTGAAAGCGCGGATCGATCGCCACGTCGGCCAGGTAAGCGACCGAAGTCAAATCGCTGATGGCATGCGCGGTGGCGATCAGCTCATCGCCGATAAACCCCCAATAGCAAAACTGGCTGTGTTGGTAAACGCGTTGCAGCGTATGCGGATCGCGTTCGCCCAGCCCGGCGGCCTGCAGCAATTCACACAGCCGCCGCCAGTCGATGGCGCGGCGGTTCATATCGGTGATGATTTCCATCGTTTTCCTCTAATCAATATGATTGAGATCGGCGGCATAGTGCCGAATGGCGCGCTGATAGCCGCGGATGTCGGGGTCTGACGAGGTTTCCGCCAGCAACAACAACAGATCGGCCACGGCCCGTTTACCTTCACCCAGGTTGTACAGCGTCATGGCGCGAAACAGCATCAGCTCGTTGGCCTGCGGGAACTCAGCCAGGCCATCGTCGAAAGCGCGCAGCGAAGCCGGGTACTTCCCCAGGGCTGGTAAGTGCTGCCGAGGCCCAGCCAGGCTTCACGGCGCTGGACGGGCGGCAAATCGCGACCCAACGCCGCGAGATAGCAGGGAATCGCCTGTCGCTCCAAACCCTGAACGTCGTACAGGCAGGCCAGCTGAAAATGCAGCATCGCCGCTTCCGGTTCTGCCGCCAGTTGCCGCAACGCCAGCGCAGTGGCTTCCTGATAATGACCTTGCGCTTTCAACTGTGAGACAGACAAAGAGGTGGACATGATCGGCGCTCCATTGGCGTATTGTTATACCTTTTACACGCTATCGTGGAGAAATTGATATCACAAGGGAATAGCCGCACTGAACATTGATCAGATAAATACGAAAATGTGCGCTAACCCCGGTTTCCTGGCCCGGCATCGTTCCCGTTTCCCTTCACATGGTCAAAAAACAGGCGTAGAATCCGCTTCGTCAAATAATTGAGGTTGTAAAGTATTATGGTTGATCGTGAATTAGGAAACTGGAAAGACTTCATTGATGAGATGTTGGGCAACTGACACAGCGATGAAGCCGATGGCAAGGTTGAGTCATTGGAAAATTACTGAAACACCGTGGGAACGAGATATTCGTTCGAAAAAGCAGCATCGGTCATCCGACGCTGCTTTTTTTATGCGCCGCCGATCACTCTTCGGCGGGCGGTGTGGCGGCAGGATGCGCTTTACCGGGGAAGCGGCGGCGAACCAGCACGAAGAACAGCGGCACGAAGAAAATTGCCAGCAGGGTGGCGGAGATCATGCCGCCCATCACCCCGGTGCCGACCGCATGCTGGCTGCCGGAACCGGCGCCGCTGCTGGTGGCCATCGGCAGCACGCCGAAGATGAACGCCAGCGAGGTCATCAGGATCGGCCGCAGGCGCATGCGCGACGCGTCGAGCGTCGCCGACATCAGATCCTGCCCTTTCTGGTTCAGCTCATTGGCGAACTCGACGATCAGAATGGCGTTTTTCGCCGACAGCCCAATGATGGTCAGCAGGCCGACCTGGAAATAAACGTCGTTCTCCAGGCCGCGCAGCCAGGTGGCGGCGACCGCGCCGATCACCCCCAGCGGCACCACCAGCATCACCGAGAACGGAATTGACCAGCTCTCGTACAACGCCGCCAGACACAGGAACACCACCAGCAGCGAGATGGCGTACAGCGCCGGCGCCTGCGAGCCGGACAGCCGTTCCTGATAGGACATCGCCGTCCATTCCAGACCGAAGCCGGCCGGCAGCTGGCTGACCAGTTTCTCCATTTCCGCCATGGCGGTGCCGGTGCTGACGCCGTTGGCCGCTTCGCCGACGATCTCCAGCGCCGAGCTGCCGTTATAGCGTTCCAGCCGTGGCGAACCATACTCCCAGTGCGAGCTGGCGAAGGCCGAGAACGGCACCATGCCGCCCGTGCTGTTGCGCACATACCATTTGTTGATGTCATCCGGCAGCATGCGGAACGGCGCCGCAGCCTGCACGTAGACTTTTTTCACCCGGCCGCGATCGACGAAGTCATTGACGTAGGTCGAGCCCCAGGCGGTAGAGAGCGTGCTGTTGATGTCGTCGATCGACACGCCCAGCGCCTGAGCCTTGCGTTGATCGATATCGATTTGCAACTGCGGGCTGTCGTCCAGGCCGTTGTGGCGCACGCGCGACAGCAGCGGATTTTGCCCGGCGAGCTGCAGCAATTGATCGCGCGCCGCCATCAGCTTGGCGTGGCCGAGGCCGGCGTGGTCTTCCAACTCCATATCGAAGCCGGAGGAGTTGCCGAGGCCGGTGATCGCCGGCGGACTGCTGGCGATCACCCGGGCTTCGTTAATCTTGCTGAATGCCTGAGTCGCGCGATCGATGATGTCGAATGAGCTGTTGGCGCCCGAGGCGCGCAGGTCCCAGTCTTTCAGCCGGACAAACAGGCGCGCCACGTTTTGGCCGTTGCCCCCCGGCCCGGAGCCGATGATGGCGAACACCGACAACACGTCCTGTTTCTCTTCGGTGAGGAAGTATTGCTCGACCTTCTCCACCACTTTGGACGTTTGCTGCAGGGTCGATCCCGCCGGCAGCTGCACCTGTACGGTGAAGATGCCGCGGTCTTCCTGCGGCAGGAACGAGGTCGGCAGCTTGATGAACAGCAGCGCCATGCCGCCGAGCAGCAGCAGATAAATCACCATATAGCGGCCGCTGGCGTGCAGGATGCGCCCCACGCCGCGCTCATAGCGATCGGCATTGCGGTTGAACATGCGGTTGAACCAGCCGAAGAAGCCGCGCTTGCCGTGATGATGCCCCTTGGTGATCGGTTTAAGCAGCGTCGCGCACAGGGCCGGGGTCAGGATCATCGCCACCAGCACCGACAGCACCATGGCGGAGACGATGGTGATGGAGAACTGGCGATAGATGGCCCCGGTGGTGCCGCCGAAGAACGCCATCGGCACGAACACCGCCGACAGCACAAGAGCGATGCCGACCAGCGCGCTCTGGATCTGCCCCATGGATTTGCGCGTGGCCTCTCGCGGCGGCAAGCCTTCCTCGCTCATCACGCGCTCGACGTTCTCCACCACCACGATAGCGTCGTCCACCAGCAGGCCGATCGCCAGCACCATGGCGAACATGGTGAGGGTGTTGATGCTGAAGCCGCAGGCGGAGAGGATGGCGAAAGTGCCCATCAGCACCACCGGCACGGCGATGGTGGGGATCAGGGTAGCGCGGAAGTTCTGCAGGAACAGGTACATGACCAGGAACACCAGCAGGATGGCCTCCAGCAGCGTTTTCACCACGTCCTTGATCGAGGCTTTGACGAACGGGGTGGTTTCATAGGCCACTTTGGCTTCCAGCCCGTGCGGGAAGTATTGCGACAGCTCGGCGATTTTGTCCTTCACCAACTGGTCGGTCTGCAGTTCGTTGGCGCCGGAAGCCAGCTTGATGTTCATGCCGGCGGCCTGCATGCCGTTGTAGCGGCTGAGGTAGTTGTAGTTCTCGCCGCCCAACTCAACGGTGGCGACGTTGCCCAGCGTCACCAGCGAACCGTCCTGATTGACCCGCAGGGTGATCTGGCGGAACTGCTCCGGCGTCTGGAGCTGCGACTGGGCGTTGATGGTGGCGTTCAGCGCCTGTTTATCGACCGACGGCGTGCCGCCCAACTGGCCGACCGCCACCTGGGCGTTCTGCGACTGAATGGCTTTGACCACGTCCTGGGTCGTGAGCTGATAGCTGTTGAGCTTGTTGGGATCGAGCCAGATGCGCATGGCGTACTGCGAGCCGTAGACGTCCATGCTGCCGACGCCGTTGATGCGGCTGAGCGGATCCTGCAGGTTGGAGACGATGTAATCGGCGATGTCCTGCTTGTCCATGCTGTTGTCGGTGGAGACGAACGCCACCATCATCAGCGTGGTATCGCCGGATTTCGAGACCGTGACCCCCTGATTCTGCACCGCCTGCGGCAGACGTTTGATCGCCGCCTGCAGCTGGTTTTGCACCTGCTGCATCGCTTCGTTGGGGTCGGTGCCGGCTTCGAACGTCAGCGTGACGGTCGCCTGGCCGGTATTGGTGCTCTGCGACGACATATACATCATGTTGTCGAGGCCGGTCATATTCTGTTCAATGATCTGCGTGACGGTGTTTTCCAGCGTTTGCGCCGAAGCGCCTGGATAAGTTGCGCTGATGCGCACGTTCGGCGGCGCCAAATTCGGGTATTGTTCTACCGGTAAAGAAAAAATCGCCAACGCTCCGGTCAGGCAAAGAATTATTGCCAGCACCCAGGCGAAAATCGGGCGATCAATAAAAAAATTGGCCATGCAGCGCGAACCTCGTTATGACTTGTTCTATCTTTAAAACGCATCAGAATTATGCATTTCAGCGGCAGGGAGGGATCCCGGCGCTATTGCACTGTACTCGGGAAAGCCGAGGAAAGCGTGGAGAAAAAAAGGAGATAGTGTAAATAACGGTAGCGTAAAACGGCGTTGGCGCTTGTTTGCCGACAACGAGACGCGATTAAGACATTTTTATGACTGTCGAAGGCCTTGCGCGCCTTTTTCGCGCACAGGGAACCGGAAATAAACAGGACTCACCTTACAGCAGGAGCTTGGCATGGGAATTAACCCGGTATTTGCCCGTCGGCTTTATTTGTGCTGGCTGATCAGCCACAGTGAGCGGCCCAATGTGCCGCGGTTGATGGCGCTGACCGGTTGGCCGCGCCGCACGTTGCAGGATGTGCTGAAGGCGCTGCCCGGCATGGGCGTCGAGCTGCAGTTCGTGCAGCAGGGCGTGCGCAACAACGACGGTTTTTATCAGCTGGAAAGCTGGGGGCCGTTCAACAAGAGCTGGGTGCACCAGCACCATCAGGCGCTGCTCAGCGCCATCGAGTAAGCTGCCCCGGCGCAGCGGCCGGGGCTGACGTTCATTGGCTTTTATGCTCCAGGTACATCACCGTCGCCGCCACGCGAGAACGCACGTCCAATTTGCGGAGTATGTTGCGGATGTGCACCTTCACGGTTTCTTCAGAGATATGCAGCTGCGCCGCTACCTGTTTGTTGGACAGGCCGCGCGCCACCTCTTGCAAGACATCCAGCTCACGTTCAGTCAAGGCGGCAAAGGGATCGCGCTGCTCGCTGCGCGCCAGCAAATAGTCGGCCATGGCGTCACTGATCACGTTCTGCCCCTCGGCGGCGGCGCCGATGTGCTCCAGCAGCAGTTCCGGCTCGCTGTCTTTCAGCAGGTAGCCGTCGGCGCCGGCGTCGATCAGCGCATACAGATCGCTGCGCGCGTCGGAGACCGTCAGCACGATGATGCGCGCGTCCACGCCTTCATCGCGCAGGGCCCGCAGCGTGTCCAGCCCGGACATGCCCTTCATGTTCAGATCCAACAAGATCACGTCCGGGGCGTGCTGCAGCGCCAGCGCAACCGCCTCGCTGCCGTTGCCGGCCTCCGCCACCACGCTAAATCGCGCATCCAGTCCCAGCAGTTGTTTGATGCCGCGCCGCATCAACGGATGATCGTCAACGATCATGACTCGGTATTGCTTCATCACCATGAAATATGCTCCCTGTAGCAAGTAAAGCCACTCAAACGCGCCCTGCGGCGTGCTTCACAGTGGGACTGTCTCTTCAAAAATAGCGGCAATCAGCGCCGTAAACCTCCCCGGACGGCCTTCCGCCCGGCGGCAACCGTAACGCAGAATGAACAGCCGCAAGGTCAGGGCGAGAATGTCAGGCAAACCGCCGTGCCGCCGCCGCTTCTGCGCTGAATGTGCAGCGTTCCTCCCAATCGCGCCGCGCGTTCGCTCATGATGGTCAAACCATAATGCCCTTCCGGTTCCTCCAGACTGGCGATGCCGCAACCGTCGTCGGTAATGCTGAAAACGTTGTCGCCTGCGGCGTTGACCTCGCAACACACCGTAATCTCGTTCGCCCCGGCGTGCTTGACGGCATTGAGCACCGCCTCGCGCACGATCTGCAGCGCGTGCACCTGCTGCTGGGCGTTGAGCGCCTGCGAAGACAGCCGACAGTGTAACTGAATCCGCGCGGGGGTTAGCGCTTTTAATGGCTGCAACAGCTGCTCCAGCGCGGCGTTCAGATCCGCCTCCTGAATGTTGAGGCGGAAGGTGGCCAGCAGCTCTCTCAACTGGCGATAGGCATCGGCCAGCGTGCGATCGAAATCGTCGATAATGGTCTGCGCCGCCGGATCGGCGGCGCTGCGCCGCAGCAGCGTCAGCTGGATGCGCAGGAACGACAGCGTCTGCGCCAGCGAATCGTGCAGCTCGCGGGCGATGGTCGCACGTTCTTCCATCAACAGCAGATATTGGTGCTGCTTTTGCGCCCGGTTGAAGTAAACGCCGCGGCCCAACATATTGGCCAGGCTCTGCATCAGGTGAGGATGCGGCGGGTGCGCCTCGGGCTGCCAGCGCAACTCGCCCAGCGGCTTGTCGCCCTGGGTGATCGGCAGCGCGTTCCAGGCCTGCGTCGGCGCCGCTTCCCCTTCGCTCAGCCGCCACTGGCCCTGGCCGTCCGCTACGTTCAGCTGGATGCAGCGCAGCCGTTCGCTTTGGCGCACGATGCGCAGCACATTTTCGAACGCCTGCTGATCGAGCTGGCGCACGCTCAGCGCCTGCGAGCAGCGATACAGCACCTCAAGCGTTTCATTGGCCTGCTGCAGACGTTGGGTTTTTTCCTGTACCTTCAGCTCCAGCGACTGATAGAGCCGGGCCAGTTCGTCCGACATGGCGCTGAAGGTTTGCGACAGCACGCCGAGCTCGTTCGGCAACGTCACGTCCAACTGCGGGTGGCGAAAATCCCCTTGTTGCACGCGCTGGCTGGCGTCGACCAGATGCTGCAGCGGGGTGACCACCTGGCGGCGCATGAAACGAATGCAAAACAGCACCAGACCGATGATGGCGGCGTAACCCAGCACGCTGACGGCGGCCACCAGGGTCAGTTTCAGTTCGGAATAGCGCTGCAGGGCGGACACGAAATGGTCAACGCGATTGACATGGCCGGCGACCTCCGCCCGATAGGCGATCGCCTGCCCGTTGCGGATCTGCCGCTCCATCGTTTGCCACGCCTGTTGCAGCGCCAGGTAATGGTTGCGCACCTCGGCCGGTACGTAGAAGCGCGCCAGTTTTTGCAGCGCCGGCGCCTGCAATGACTGCCGGTATTGCTGCAGGTGCAGCTCCAGCTCTGGGCTCTGCTGGTCGAGATCGAAGGCCAACCGGTAGCTTTGCATGCGCAGCGAACCGGCGATATTGATCGCTTCGGCATCGCTCTGGCTGCCGGCGACGGTGGTCAACGCCAACCCGGTGGCGAGCACCGACAGTATCACGATGCCGAACAGCGCTTTGGCCAGGCTGCCGGTCACGGAACGTTTAACAAGCAATCAAGGATCCTTCTCTCAGGTAGGGCGCGTCGCCAGTTTCATTCGAAAGCAAAACTATAACTTTTGCAACTAAAATGCACCGCGATTTGTATCAAGTTGTCAACAAAACGGGAACAATTGTGGTTGTGTAATCAAATGAATAGCGAAACACCCGTCGATTTTCAGCGGCGGGCCGGTTTCCTCTGACGATTTGTCTTTGGGGGGCGAATCGCACTGGGTTTTATGCAATCTCATGCGCCTGAGCGCGACTTATTTTTCATTATTTTAAGCAATGTTAAGTCCCGGCTTGTCCGGCGGGGCGCGGTGTGATTTTTGTTGCAAATCGTCTGCCGCGGCGCGGCCTAATCGCGGTATGATCTTCACGTTGTCACGCAAGGGAAAGGGTTATGTCGTCGAAAATTGAGAATGTGAAGAAAGAGCTGCTGTCGGACAACTGGTATGTGCTGCACAAGTACACGTTCGATCTGAAACGCAAAAACGGCGGTTCGGTGCAACAGGTGCGCGAGGTCTACGATCGCGGCAACGGCGCCACCATTTTGCTGTATAACCGCGCCAAGGGCACGGTGGTGCTGACCAACCAGTTCCGCATGCCGACCTATGTCAACGGCAACGAGAGCGGCATGCTGCTCGAGGCCTGCGCCGGCTTGCTGGACGCCGACTCTCCGGAGCAGTGCGCGCGCCGCGAAGCGGTGGAGGAGACCGGTTTTCAGGTCAGCGAGGTGAAGAAAATCTTCGAAGCCTACATGTCGCCGGGCGGCGTGACCGAGATCGTGCACTTCTTTATCGCCGAATACCAGGACGATGAGCGGCGCGCGGCCGGCGGTGGCATTGAAGATGAAGATATCGAAGTGATCGAACTGCCGTTCAGCGAAGCGGTGGCGATGATCGCCGATGGCCGGATTAAAGACGGCAAAACCATCATGCTACTGCAGTATTTGCAGATTCATCGGGTGATGGAATAAAAAAAGCCGGTCATGATGAGCAAGGCGGCTCAGTTAAGCCTGAGTGGCATTTTTTATCCAGCCTCTGGGCGTTCTGTGCAGGGGAATTGCCGTAAATGTCCCGCATTTCTCTGTGGCCAATATGAACGGCAATTGGAGGGGCCGATGGCGCGGCCCCTCCACCCGCGCCTTTGCTTAACACCGTCTGTCCGCTATGCGGATATCCTCGCCGCGTCTGCGTTGTCGGGCGGGTCGGCTGCGACAAACGTCCCTGTTAGTCTCGCCTCAACCGGCCTTCCCTGGCCGGTTGCCCCTGACAACGCTGTCTTGCTCGGCAGCCGGTGATGCGCGCCAAAGGTCAACACCCGAGCTGGCAGCTACCGGGCAACCCGTACTTTATGAGGTTATCGCAGAGAAGAGGAATCGGAGATGAGCACGGTATTGGACGCCCTTGAAGACGCCGAACGCAGGCATAGCGCATTAGGCGAAACCGCCATGGACGGCGGTTTCAGGTGAGACAGGCAGGGACGCCTGTCGCAACCGGCCTC